>JBBPIE010000054.1:0-27070 GCA_038040485.1 Candidatus Onstottus arcticum | reverse complement strand
CGCGCCTTTCGGGCGCACATCCCACCAACGCAGTTGGTGGATCGTTCATATCCGACCTGGCCAGTGAATCCGAGCGGAGAGTTAGGCTGGGTATGAACAATCCACCAACTGCGTTGGTGGGATTCAAGAGCACGCGTCGATCTTTCTTTGTAGGCTGAGTATAAACGATCCACCAACTGCGTTGGTGGGATTATCGCCCCTCCCTTGGTGAGGCCCTGTTAGACTTTTTCAGCAGCCTGCTTAGGCGCGCTAAACGGGGCGGGGCAGGCCGGTCGAGCGCGAGGATTCGCTGGAAGATGGAAAATCACAAATGGAAAATGGAAAATGGAAAATCCCTTCAGCCTTCTGGAGTGAGAACCGTAACTGCCACGAGGTACGTGACCCCGTTACGCGAGGGTGGATCGCTTCCAGCAATAGTCGAAGCCGATGACGATGGAATGTACGTGCTCAAGTTCCGCGGCGCGGGTCAGGGGCCAAAAGCCCTGATCGCTGAGCTGGTGGCTGGGGAGATCGGCCGCGCGTTAGGCCTGCCCGTGCCCGAGATCGTCTTCGTTGAGCTTGACCCCGATCTCGCTCGCACCGAGCCAGACCCCGAGATTCAAGACCTGATCAGGGCGAGCGCCGGTCTAAACCTCGCCCTCGACTATCTGCCAGGTTCCGTAACATATGATCCGATAGCTGAGAAGCTCGACGCTGATCTCGCCTCGATGGTCGTGTGGTTCGACGCTTACGTGACTAATGTTGACCGTACGCCGCGCAACGCGAACATGCTGATGTGGCACCGGCGGCTCTGGCTCATTGATCATGGCGCGGCCCTCTACTTCCACCACACCTGGACCAACTACCGGGAGCGCAGCCGCGACGCTTTCACGATGATCAAAGATCATGTGTTGCTCCCGTCTACCTCTTTCCTCTCTCTCCGCGACGTAGATTCGAAGATGACCGAGCGGCTTACAACAAACATCATTGGCGGTATAGTAGAACTCATTCCCGACGGCTGGTTGGCCGCTGAGTCTCAGGCTAGCAAGCCCCCGTTTTCTGGGCCCGCCGAATATCGGGAGGCTTACATTGAGTATCTGCTGAGCCGGCTCGAGGCGCCGCATGTTTTCCTGGAGGAGGCGATCCGTGCGCGATCACTATCCGTATGATTACGCCATATTCCGCGTAGTTCCGAGAGTCGAACGTGAAGAGTTCGTAAACGTCGGAGTGATAGTCTCGTGTCCCGCCAAACACTTTCTCGAGGCCCGCATTGAACTGGATGAGGAGCGGCTTACGACGCTTGATTCAACACTTGATGTCGAATCAATCCGCGCCCATCTGGCGACCATCCCCGCCATCTGTGCCGGCGGAGAGCAGGCAGGTCCAATCGGCCTACTGTCGCAGAGGGAACGTTTCCATTGGCTGGTGGCGCCTCGAAGCACGACAATCCAGACATCGCCCGTGCACACCGGTCGCTGCGAGGACCCAACCGAAGTGCTCGAGCACCTGCTGAACACGATGGTGCGCCCACCTCGCGCAGCAGTAGACCCCGCATAGCGGCTTAGGCGTTCTGTCACGATCTCTATTTCCAAATGTCAGGATGTCTGTGTTGATGCAGGATAGCGAGGATTACAACTTCTTTCGCTTCAACTGTGAAGTAAACGGGAAACTTCTAAGCAGCGCGCGCCGAACTCTACTATCCATTGCGGGAAACATCAGAGCGTTCTCGCCAATGCGCCTCGATGTGGTCTGGACTTCATTTTTGAACCGAATGCCGACGCCGGGCTCTCGGCTTTCATACCATGAAGCAGCCTCTTTAACATCGGCCTGAGCTTCGGGCCGAATCGAGACACGTCGTTTCATTTGGCACTCGACCGGCTTTGGATCTCCCGCGTGAGTTCCTCTTCGAATTCCTCCAAAGTCTTTCCCTCACTCGGATTCGCATCATAGGCTGCCAAACGCTCTGCAAGTATTTGGCGATGCCAATCAGGCACCGGAACCTCTTCCGGTCGCGCTGCTATGTGGTCCCAGAGAGACTGGACGTAGTCGATTTGCTCTTCCACAGATAACGCGTTTCAAATCCGGGTGGTGGTAGTGGCAATGGCTGCGACATCTGAAGCTCCTTGAAGCCGACTATAGCACGAACTAACCGTTCGGTGTCTCCTCAGCCAGAGGCGCGATGCCGAAGTATTTCTCCAACATCATGTCAGCCGTTTGCAGTGCGCCTTCGACCCATCCTTGAGCGTCAGAATAAGCTTCACCGCAAATGTATAACGGCGCGTCCGCGGGCTTGAGTATCTTCACCTTCACGTTCTGGCTCTTCACTCCGATGTTCCAGGAGTTCCAGCCGCCGCCAAATGGATCGTCGCCCCAGTCCTTGAAGCTCGCATCGATCACTTCAGGGATAAACCCGAGCCCGTGGATGATAGCCAATTGACGCTGCACCTCTCGCACCATCTTCCGGGGTGCGCGATGCTTGAGCCACCGCGCATTGGCGTTTTCTTCAGTGCTTCCCGCAAACCACTCCATATCGGTCGTCGGGCGAACGCCTGCGCGCCAGCCGACACCGCGTTTCGTGCGGAAGCCGTCCCAGAAGCCGATGTTCGTTCCGTCGTCATAACTCGCCATCAGCATCGCGCGGCCTCCCAGCGCCGGCTCGCCGTCAAACCTGGGCCAATAGTAGGTCTGCCGCACCGGTAGATCGGTAGTCGTTCGTCCCTTTTCGACACCCGCCGGCAGCCACCACGGATTAAGATAAGTAGTGAACAACTTGAACAGCGGCCTCGGTGTGACGCTCTTGATCAGAGTAACAACGCTCTCCTGTTGAAGCAGCGGGCTTGCCGGCGCGAGCAGCTCCAGTGCCCGGCGCGGCATCGCCAGGATCAGAGCCTTGGCACGAACCGGCTTGCGATTCTTGAAGCGTATCTCGAACGTTCCGCCCTTATGCTCGAAGCCAGTCACCTGCGCGCCGCAATGAACTTTGCCACGCGCTTTCTTCACGCGATCCTCGAGAGTCAGCGGGACTTGCTGAAATCCTCTTTTGAATCCCTTGTACTCTGGGTCCAGGCCAAAGTCCGACAGGAACCACGGTATCGCATCCGCCGCGTTCCAATTCGACAGCGTCGTCTCGTACCCGCCGGCGGCAAGCGAGAGTTGATAGGCTTCTCCGCTCATCACGCGCGAAAGCACTCCCCAGAATCCCTGCTTGTAAAGTGGCTGACCAGCGAAGCTCGTGCTCTGTGCCATTTGCCGCCGCTGCTCATCGTTGAGGCCGGGGTTGGTAATGCCCGGCACTATTTGCTCGATTGCGCTCACCGCGAGCTGGCCCGGCGTTTGACCTTGCTCCTGGAAGGTCAGGCGATACGGAACGGAATTCGGGGTCTCTCCGAAATCCGACAGCCGCAAGTGTACTCCGCGAAGATACGAGATGTTGTCGGGCTGATCGACGGGAAACGGATACGTTTCGATGTAGTCGTCCGGCTTGGCGTCTTTGTTCAAGACGTCGATCAGTTTGGTGATGCGCGGCTGCACGGCAGGAAGAATGCGCATGCCTCCGAGCTCGGCTTTCATAAAAGGAATGTGCGGCGGCGTAACCGACAGCAGGCGACCGCCAATCTCATCGCTTGCCTCGAAGACAGCAACGTTCTTCTTGCCGCCATCTTTCAACAGTCTCCAAGCGGAATACACACCGGATACCCCGCCTCCGATAATCGCTACGTCAAGGATCTCATCAGCCATCGACTCTCACCTCCTGGTCCTGGAAAAGGATTGAAACTCCCATTCGTCAAACGCGGTGAATCTTACGCTGTGGTGTTTTGCTTATCAAGCTGCGTGAGTCAGGGGTTGATCGGCGGGATTCGAGCCCCGACGCGGGATCGGCGACTTGCACACGTTGGGCAATGTCCATTGACGTAAGGCTCAAAAAAGTAAGGGTCCAGATAGCGGTCGTAACTTTCGGGGATCGAATCGGCGAATGCGGCGTGGTGCTCGCTAATTTCGCTTCGTCTTATCGGGAAGCGCAGCGGCTGCCAGCTACCTGTTCTATGGGGTGCACAGTGGACCGTACATATCAGGCCTTCGGTCGCGATAGAACTGCCAGTGGGTGCGCACTTCTTTGATCTGATCGAGATCCAGATCGGCAACGATCAGTTCGTCCTTGTCTTCGCTCCCCTTGGCGAGAATGCGCCCGTCGGGATTCGCAAAGTACGAAGACCCGAAAAACTCGCCGATGTTCCAGGGCGCTTCGGTCCCTACGCGATTGATCGTCCCAACGAAGTATCCGTTCGCAACGGCGTGCGCGCGCTGTTCAAGCTCCCACAAATAGTCGGCGTGACCTTTCGTAGTCGCCGAAGGGATGAAGACGATCTCAGCGCCGTTCAGCCCAAGCGCTCGCGCTCCTTCGGGAAAGTGGCGGTCGTAGCAGATGTAAACTCCGATGCGCGCATACTTTGTTTCAAAAGTCGGGAACCCCGAATTGCCCGGTGTGAAGTAGAACTTCTCCCAGAAGCCCGGCAGACAATGCGGGATGTGAGTCTTTCGATACTTGCCCAGATAAGTCCCGTCCGCGTCGATCACCGCCGCAGTGTTGTAGTAGACGCCGGTCATCTCTTCTTCATAGATCGGCACAACCATCGCCATCCGGTGCTTGCGGGCGATCTCCTGCATGAGCTTTGTCGTCGGGCCGTCCGGGATGCGCTCGACCAGATCGTACCAGTGCGGGTTCTGCTCGGCTGGAAAGTAGGGACCGTAGAAGAGTTCCTGCAGACAGATAATCTGAACGCCCTTTTTCGCGGCTTCTTCGATCATAGCAACGTGTTTATCGACCATCGCCTTCTTGATCTTCTCGAGCGGGCTCTCGGCAGGTTCAACATTGGCTGCCTGTATCAGTCCGCATCTTACTAGTCTCGGCATTTGTCCTCTCCAACGAAACGAGTGTGAATCAAAGAACGATATCTCGCTCAACGACGTTAACCAGCCAGAAAGCTGTTCAACGCATTTACCAGCGCATCAACTTCGATATGAGCGTGACCGCTGCCGGGTCGTCTGGGAAGATAACCGGCATGTCTTTCGTTCGAACTGTTCGGTCGCCTACCCGCTTCACCATCACCTTCACCGGGCAGCCGCACGCGCTGTAGATAAAAGTCACCTCGCGCTCAGCGCCGTCTGCCCATACATTCTGAATCGGAATCCCGAGCTCCTTTGAGTTAGCCGTTAGTATCGAGCTGGGGTTTGTCGATCCGTCCACCGTCAGGGTTTTTCCTCCGCCGTTGTCAATCAGGATTGAGAGGCTCTTTGCCGCGGGCATCTGGGAGGTCGCGTTGATCTTCGCGCGCCACAGACTCTTGCCCGTGCGTTTGAAGACCAACTCGCCCATGCCGGGTTTCTCACTGCTGACGTGCATCGAGAGATGCAGCAGCTTTCCATCAGCGGTGGGCTCGCCGTAGGCGTCGAGGACGGCGAAGGTGCGGCCCTGCCCATCGTCCGGCTTGTACCGGCGCTCGATTTGCTGAAGCGCCTCGGCAATTGTGGGAATCTTTCCGCCGAAGTCCAGCTCGTCAGTTACCATCACCGCCTTGGCGACATCCATCGTCACAAGCTCTGAAAGAGGAGTGGTCGCTGGCGCGGCCGCCGGAGTCGATGAAGCGGCCGGAGTCGCGCCTGGATTTGTCTGCCCAGCGCCTGCCGGCGCGGGCTGCGGATTTCGGTTGGTGCCATTGATCACCACTCCTGCCGCGACGGCCCCGATGACGAGAACCGCGAGCAGGTAAACAACCCAGCGCCGCCAGTCAGATTCTTGCTGGTTTGGTTTGCGGTTCTTTGATTTGCTTCGAGACATTTGAGTTCTTTTCCAAACTGATTTGCGAGCATGAGAGTTGCACGCCCCGACGTCAGGTCAAAGACAATACCAAAGGTTTGCGGAGGCCATCAACACACCGGCTGGAACGCCCGGTGCCGGCTCGGGGAATGCGTCCGCGAATAACACGAATCTCCACGAACAAACAGAAAAGGACCACGAGCGGTTCTCGTGGCCCTTAGTTCTTTGGTCTTGGAGGGACACCGCCGGTCACAACTCCCTCAGCTTCGCCCACAGTTTCTCGCTTGCCTTGCGAGCTTCAGCATAGATGTCTTCGTGATCAAGCGCCGACACACGATCCCGGACGATGAATCTGCCCGCAACCATCACGCTCTCGACCGAAGCCGAGGTCAAGCCGAACACCAAATGCCACGCAAGGTTCTCAGTCGCGAGCGGAGTGGGCGAATCGTAGTCGAGCACGATCAGGTCCGCCGCCGAGCCTGCTCGCAACCCGCCGAGATCGGCGCCAAAATGCTCAGAGGCCATTCGCTGGTTGTTTGCGAGCACCCGCAGCCAGTCGTTCGCCTCAAAGCCCGTTTGCGCGTCGCGCCCCTTGAAGAAAGCCATCCGAGCTTCTTCAAACATGTCGCCGCCAATTCCATCCGTTCCCAACACGACTCGGTCCCCAAACTTCGCGACCGGCGCGTAGCCGACTCGATTGTTCATGTTCGAGCGCGGATTGTGCGCAAACCAAACGCCAGCTTCGCGCGCGAGCTCGATTTCGCGATCGTCAAGGTGTGTTCCGTGCGCAAGAATCGTCTTTGAATTGAGAGCGCCATGACTCGCGAGCCTTTCAACTACGCCTGTGCCGTACTTCTCTCGCGCGTCCTCAACGTCAAAAGCGTCTTCGGCTACGTGGATGTGAAGCCCTGCGTCGAACTCGCGCATCAACGCCGCGCAAGCTTCGAGCGATCTGTCCGAAAGCGTGAACGACGCGTGTGCCCCAACCATTCCACGAAAGAGCGGATGATTCCGGCCTGACGGTAGACTCTCCGGCGTTTGCACCACCAGGCCATTCAGCGACTTCAACAACGAGCGATTCTCTTCCACTCCTTCGTCGCGTTTGCGGGTGCCGCCTCGATCGGTGACTTCATAGCACAGCACCGCACGCAGGCCGACTTTCTGAATCGCTTCGCGGACTATCTTGAGCGAGCCGCCTATAAACGACGGTGACGCGTGATGATCGAACAGACAGGTAGTTCCCGCTCGCACGGCGTCCATCGCGCCGGCTACCGCGCTCCAGTAGATCGTCTCTTCATCGAGCGCGCGATCCAGCCGCCACCACACAAGCTCGAGAATCTCGGCGAAGTTCAAAGGCGCGCGCGGCGGCGGCGGCATTCCTCGCGCGAAGGCCGAGTACAGATGCGTGTGGCCGCACACCATCCCCGGCATCAGTAGCTTTCCGTTGAGATGAATGATCTCCTCGCCCTCACGCGCGGCGAGCTGCGATGCCCGTTCGATCACGTGACCGTTCTCGACTCGCAGGTCACCGCTTTCCACCAAAGGCGGATCGAGAGTGACAATCGTCCCCGACTTGAATAGGTATGACATAGTCAACTCGTTGGGCAAGTGAGGACGGGTCATTGACGGGTTGAGAGGCGCGCGCGATTTGGTCCGCCGGCGAACCAATCGCTCTTTCGTTTAGTTTCGAACTTTCAGAGCTGCCATTATATCCGTTCAAGCTTGAATAGCTTAGGGCGAATTCGGTTTTGACAACGCAGCTCTATCGTAGGTACACGTGTGCCGGTTACTGCTGACTTAGGATGTGCGAGAGCTCATCAAGGTCCGGGCGTACGCGAAGCGGCTCCTTCGACGCACGGCGTGCCGCGTCGATGTCTTTCAATCCGTTGCCGGTAAGCATCAACAGCACGCGTTCGTCCGACTTGATCGAGCCATTCGAGCACATGGCTTTGAAGCCGGCGAACGCCGCCGCAGCCGCCGGTTCCGCGAAGACCCCCGTAGCGCGAGCCAGCTCCGGGATTGCCTCGAGGATCTGATCGTCGCTGACCTTAACGCCCCGCCCTCCCGAGTCTCTGATCGCGCGAATCGCCGCCGTCGCGTCCCTAGGCTTCCTCACGTTGATGCTGTCCGCAATCGTGTTAGCCGGGCCTTCGCGAACCAGACCGTCGCCGTTCGCAGCGTCTACTATTGCCGAAGCTGTCGCGGATTGCACCCCGATCAACTGAGGCGGCCGCTCGATGAAGCCCAAAGCTTGAAGATCGCAAAAGCCCTTCCACAAGCCGCTGATGATGTTTCCATCCCCGACTGAGACGATTACCTTCTCAGGCACTTGCCAGTTCAACTGTTCGGCGATCTCGAGCGCGGCAGTCTTCTTGCCTTCGCGAGTATAAGGGTTGAAGCCCGTGCTGCGCTGATACCAGCCGAACTTTCGAGCCGCCTCGATGCAAAGGTCGAACGCTTCGTCGTAAGTCCCTTCGACCAGTATCACAGTTGAACCATAGATTTGAAGCTGAGCGATTTTCGCGGCGGGTGCGGAGGCCGGCACAAAGACGATCGACTTCATTCCCACGCTCGCGCAGATGCCCGCAAGCGCCGACCCTGCGTTGCCTGACGAAGCCGTGGTGATGAGTTCCGCGCCAGCCTCCTGTGCTTTGACGACGGCAAGCGCGCTCGGCCGGTCTTTGAACGACGCGGTTGGGTTGCGGCCGTCGTCTTTGATCAGAAGCTGCTTGACGCTGAACTGACTCGCAAGCTGAGCGCAGTCGTAAATCGGAGTCCAACCGACGGTGAGCGGCGGAACTGCGGATGACTCATCGATCGGCAAGAGCGCTCGATACCGCCACATAGTCAAGTCTCGATCAGCCGCCAGGCTCGCCCTGGTGAGTTTCTCTCTGACGCGATCGTAGTCATACAGCACGTCGAGGTTTCCAGCGCACGCCGGACACACGTATTCGACCTCGGCAAGAAGGTGCTCGCGCGCGCACTCAAAACACTTGAAGCCTCGAACGCTGTTGTTCATTCGGTGATACTTGCTTCGTAGTGCCAATTCTCTTCATCAACTTTGGCGGTAACGGACTTATCGCTGACTCGCTCGACCGTATTCGATCGCGCGAACGCGGGCACTCCGGCCATTAGGACAAACAACCCGGTGAAATAACATCTCTTCGCCATCAGTCTCTCCTGTCCCTGTTTCTGCCGTCTATGTCGAACGAGAATCGAGCACTCGCTGTTTCATTCCCCTTCAGAGCTTGCATGTTCGATCCGTCTCTTTCGTGGATTCATGATGTGATCGAAGCACAGCCACAGGCTACGGCTATGATGAAAAGCGAGCAGCGGCACTACCATCGCCAAAATGACCAGCGTGGTCAGTATCGTTTGGCTGATAGTCCCGGTGATCAGGCTATAGATCAGAAGCGTTCCAAGCAGCAGCGTTTCAGTAACGATGATGTTGATGTAGATCGCGCCTATGAAGTAGCCCTGCTCGCGTTCATAGACCAGCCCGCAGTACTCGCAATGAGTGTTCATCCGAAACGGAGCGCGGTAGAGCCGTCCCGTTCCACACTCAGGACATCTGAGCTTGAGTCCCCGTACAAAGATTCGCCTTGCTCTGCCAGAATCCAATAGATCACTTCTTCCGTGAGGGAAACTCTTTCGCGCGCTTAAGCTCCGCCCTGATCTGCGAGCGAACCAAATCAGCCCCCGATAGCCCGTGTCGTTCTATTTTCTTTTCCGCTGTTCAGCCTCGTCCATCCAGCCGCGCTTAAGGTTCTCCGTTGGCACACTTGATAGGTAGGGCTTGATGTCGAGGATTGGCGTGCCGTCGAGCATATCCACACCGCGCACATGCAAGCGCGAACCTTCTCGGCGGATCAGCTCAACAACTGTCAGTCCCATCGAGTTAGGCCGATACGGCGAGCGCGTTGCGAAGACTCCGTGCTCCCGGTCGTCCGTCGGCGGCTTGCCCATGAGGGCAAAACCCTGCGACTGGTGAAAAATCCAGATGACGAACAGGTGCGAGAAGCCTTCGATGTCGGTCAAGCCTTGCTCGAACTCGGGAAGAATCTCGAGGACGCCTTCTGCGTCGTGTTTGGCTCCCCAGCCCTTCGGGATCTGTGTGGTCTCGGAATAGGCGCTTCGAACAAATCCAATCGGCTGCATTTCTGGCATGGCTCGAACCTGATAGTGTCCTGATTTGAATGTTCTCTCTGCGTTTGTCTCTGCGTCTTAGCGTCTCTGCGGTTAGAGACTCTCGGTTCATTGAAAACACGCGAGATCTTCTAACCGCAGAGACGCTAAGACGCAGAGGCAAACGCAGAGAATCGGTCGTCACTTCACCAGTCTAGTCGATGATCTCCCATCCGCTTTGATACTTGTCCAGCTCCTTGCGGGTGTACTCGTCAATCGGGTGGTCGCGCTCGGGAGACACGACGTGCTTCGGCGAGCCGCACAGCTCAGTCGAGAAATACCGCTGACCCGTGTCGCATATCATCGTCACTATGCGTTTCATCTTCGGATGCCGTTTAGCTATTTTGATCGCTGCGACCACGTTAGCTCCCGACGAGATGCCGCAAAAGATGCCTTCTTCTTTTGCCAGGCGTCTTGCCATTTCGATCGCTTCATCGGACTTAATGGTCACGATGCCGGTTAGCAACTTCAAATCGAGATCCCGCGGAACAAAGCCGTCGCCGATGCCTTCGATCTTGTGCTCGCCCCACTCGCGCCGCGAAAGCAGCGGACACTCGGCCGGCTCGCCCGCGTATAGCTTCACCTTCTTCTTGTGCTTGCGGAGGTACCGGCCGATGCCGGTGAGCTGACCGCCTGTGCCCTGCGTCCCGACATAGGCGTCGATCTTTCCGCCGGTCTGCTCCCAAATCTCGGGCCCCGTCGTCTTGTAGTGAGCCTGGATGTTGTCGGGGTTGTCGAACTGCGAAGGCACCCAGTATTTGCCAGGATCCTCAGCGCGAATCTCCGCAAGCTTTTCGAGAGCGAGGTCCACATCCGACTCGCCGCCCGGCGTGTAGACCATCTGCGTCCCGTAAGCTACATCCATTTTTTTGCGCTCTTCGCTCATGCCTTCGGGCATCACGATGATGCACGCGTAGCCTTTCACCGCCGCGACAAACGAACAAGCGATCCCAGCGTTTCCGGTCGAGCATTCGAGGATGGTCATTCCTGCTTTCAAGTCGCCGCGCTTCTCCGCTTTCTCAATCATGTTGAGGTAGATGCGGTCCTTGAGCGAACCCGACGGACTGAAGTATTCGAGCTTGACGAGGATCTCCGGCTCGACATCAGCGGCGACTCGATTGAGCCGCGCGAGCGGCGTATTGCCGATGCAATGGAGAATCGACTTTGAGTGTTTGCGGTAGCGGTCCCAGTTCGACATGGCTTGAGTGAACGTCCTTTCGCGAATCGTCAGGCGAGTGGTGGCACTCTATCAGAACGTCGCTGGAGTTTCATCTGGATGGACGGCCCTTAGCGCAGGCTATTGATCGAAAACGACCGACATCGACCAACGTCAGTTAGTGCGTCACTCCGTTAGGAGTGAAATGTTTATAGAAGCCGGCGCGTCGGTCGGGCTCACTCCGTTAGGAGTGATATGTCTGTGCGACCAAGTGACCCCTTTTGCGCGTAAGCCAGCCGTACATACAACCCCTGACGGAGTTGGATCGCTACAAGGAGCGAAGGATGGCGGGCACGGCAGTTTCTATAAACATACCACTCCTATGGAGTGGCGCTGGCCAGATTTCAACGTACGGGTGGCTCGTGATAGAGTTCAATCAACGAGGGACTTCTATGAAATCAACAGCATTCAAACTGATAGCGCTTGCGGCGATGGCAGGCATTTGTTTCGCCGTCTTTGTAGTAAGTTCAGGTGCGCGACAAAAGCGTTCGCCCGCAAAGGCCAAGAGCGGCTCGTCAACGATCAAACTTTATTCGGTTGCGCAGAAAGGATTCATCATGAGCGAGAAGATCGATAAGCCCGACGCTGAGTGGCAGAAGCAGCTCACGCCCGAGCAGTACCAGGTCACGCGGAAGAAAGGCACCGAGCGCGCGTTCACCGGCGAGTATTGGGACAACCACCAGAAGGGACTCTACAAGTGCGTGTGTTGCGGCACGGACCTTTTCACTTCGGACACCAAGTTCGAGTCGGGGACCGGATGGCCGAGCTTCTACGCGCCGGTCGCTAGAGAGAACGTCGAGAATGAGACCGACAGCAGCCATGGGATGAGCAGAACCGAAGTGCAGTGCCAAAAATGCGGCGCTCATCTGGGTCACGTGTTTGATGATGGGCCCAAGCCGACCGGACTTCGATACTGCATGAACTCGGCCGCCTTGAAGTTTGAGAAAGAGGGCGAGTGATAACCAACCTGAGTGGCAGCGTCGCGCGGCGAAAGCCGATCATCTCACGCGCTCGCTGACGTAGCGGGCTCTTCGTCCCGAAGGGACGACGGAATCTAGCCGGTGGTGAAACCACCGGAACAACGAATGAGATTCGACGCGCGCCCTGAAAGGGCGCGGGAGGTTGGAAGAACCTTGACGCTCGGCTCCGGCGCCCCTTCCGGGGCACGATCATGGTGCGAACCGCAAACCGGTGGCGGCGTCGAACTTGCCACCGGCTAAATTCCGGCGCGCCTCCGGCGCTCCAGAACCCGGCCAGCTACACTTAGGCCTACCAACACCGTAACGGCTAAGGCCAAAACAAGGAGACAACCCATTGATGAACACGTTCCTCCCCAAAACTCTGGCAGGCCTTCTTCTTGTTGCGCTGCCGCTGACCGTCCTCGCCGGCTCGCGGCTTCAAACCCGCGAGCAAAGCTTCGACGTGATCATCCGCGGCGGCTCGGTCTACGACGGAACTGGCCGCCCACCCGTTCGCGCCGACGTCGGAATCAAAGGTGATCGCATAGCCGCTATCGGCAACCTCAAATCCGCCAAGGCTGCCTCGATCGTCGATGCAACCGGTCTCGCCGTAGCGCCGGGCTTCATCAACATGCTCTCGTGGTCGGTCGACTCGATGATCGTCGACGGCAAGTCCCAGGGCGAGGTTCGCCAGGGCGTCACTACCCAGATCTTCGGCGAAGGCGATTCGATGGGCCCCTTGACCGACGTGATGCGCAAACGCCGTCTCGACGCGCAGGGCGATGTGAAGTACGACATTCCGTGGACCACGCTCGCCGAGTACCTGACTTATCTTGAGAAGCGCGGCGTCTCTCAAAACGTAGCCTCGTACATCGGCGCCACGACGATTCGCGAATACGTGATCGGGCTTGAAGACAAGAAGGCGACCCCCGAGCAGATGGACCAAATGCGCGAGCTTGTGCGCCGAGAGATGGAAGCAGGCGCGCTCGGCATCGGAACTTCGCTGATTTATGCGCCGGCCTTTTATGCGCCCACCGAAGAGCTGATCGAGATGTGCAAAGTCGCCGCGAAGTACAAAGGCAAATACGTCTCGCACATGCGCAGTGAGGGAAATCGCTTGATCGAAGCGGTCGAGGAACTGATCCGCATCAGCCGTGAAGCCGGCTTGCCCGCTGAGATCTATCACCTCAAAGCCGCCGGCGCGTCGAACTGGCCAAAGATGGACAAGGTCATCGCGATGGTCAACGCAGCGCGGCGGCGAGGCCTGAAGATCACCGCCGATATGTACACTTATCCGGCCGGCTCGACGGGACTCGATGCTTCGATGCCGCCGTGGGCCGAGGACGGTGGATACGAAGCGTTGTTCAAGCGGCTTCGGGACCCGGAGACTCGCAAGAAGATTGCGGCTGCTATCACGACTCCGACCAACGACTGGGAAAACCTTTATATCTCCGCGGGCTCACCCGACCGCATTCTTCTGGTCGAGTTTAAGTCCGACAAGCTCAAGCCTTACACCGGCAAGACTCTTGGTGAAGTCGCCAAGCTGCGAGGCAAGTCTCCCGAAGAAACGATCATGGACCTTGTGCTTGAAGACCAGTCGCGAGTCGGCACGGTCTACTTCATGATGAACGAAGACAACATCAAGAAGCAGATTCGTCTGCCGTGGGTTTCGTTCGGCTCGGACGCGGCTTCGATGTCGCCCGAACAGCCGTTCATCAAATCGAGCACTCACCCGCGCGCATATGGAAACTTCGCGAGGCTGCTGGGCAAGTACGTTCGCGAAGAAAGAGTCATCACGCTTCAAGAGGCCATCCGCAAACTGAGCGGCTTGCCCGCGACGAATCTCGGTTTGGATCATCGAGGCTTCTTGAAAGCCGGGATGTTCGCGGACGTGGTTGTCTTCGATCCGAAGACCATCGCCGATCGAGCCACTTTCGAGAAACCTCATCAGTTCGCGGTCGGCGTGAAACACGTGTTTGTGAACGGGTCTCACGTGCTAAAAGACGGCGAGCACACCGGCGCAAAACCCGGCCGCGCGCTTTGGGGACCTGGAAAGGTAGCATAGACTTTAGTCTGTGTCTGGCGCCCGGTAGAAGAGATCTCCAGGGACACAGACTAAAGTCTATGCTACTTCGTAAATAACGATTGGTTGAGTTATGAGTGAGCGCGATTCTCTAGACACGCAGACGCTGGCTATCACGCCGGGCACTGAATCTCAGTCCTGGAGTATGCCGGCGTCGCTAGCCTCGGGCCGCTATCTCATCCGGCGCCCGATTGGACAAGGAGGACAGAAGAAGGTCTATCTAGCTCGAGACGAGCGTTTGGATCGGGACGTGGTGATCGCGCTTCTCAAGACCGATGATCTCAGCACCGAAAGCCTCCCCCGCCTCATTCGTGAAGCCCAGGCGATGGCGCGGCTCGGCAGTCACCCGAACATCGTTACCGTCTACGACATCGGAGACGAAGAAGGCAGGCCATTCATCGTCAGCCAGTATGTAGAAGGCGGCTCGGTGACCGATCTCCTAAAGGCCGCCGATAAGCACCGGCTACCGTTTGACCAGGTCATTCGAATTGGTTCTCAAATCTGTCAGGCGCTGGTGCATTGCCACAGCCAGGGGATCATTCATCGCGATCTGAAGCCGGGAAATGTCTGGCTCTCACAAGACGGAACAGCCAAGCTCGGGGATTTCGGGCTGGCGGTCAGCGCTGATTTTTCCCGAATCACGTTGGAAGGCGCTCTGGTCGGCACTGTAGTTTATATGCCGCCTGAACTGATGCTGGGCCATCAGGCGGACCCCCGAAGCGATCTTTATTCGTTAGGCGTGATGCTCTACGAGGCCGTCACCGGCCGGCCGCCATTTCTCGGCGATCAATTCGTAGCGATCATTTCGCAGCATATCAACTCACCGCCGGTCGCCCCTTCGTGGCACAACCCGGAAGTCCCACAAGCACTCGAGAGCTTGATCTTGCGTTTGCTGGCCAAGACGCCAGATGAGCGGCCCGCGAGCGCCGCCGAGGTAGCAAAAGCGTTAGCAGCTATTGGCTCTTCGGCGCCGGCTTTAGCCGAGCGAGCAGTTCAGCAAGACGCGAAATCGTTATCCCGCTTGGCGGCAGGGGTCTTCATCGGCCGCGAGCAGGAAACCAAGGAGCTTCGTGTCGCGCTGCATGAAACAGTCTCGGGAAAGGGTCATCTGTTCATGCTGGTGGGTGAGCCCGGCAGCGGCAAGACTCGGATGACCGAACAACTGGCGACCTACGCGCGCCTCTGCAACGCTCAAGTGCTCACCGGGAGTTGTTATGAAGGCGAGGGCGCTCCCGCCTTTTGGCCCTGGCTGCAAATCGTGCGCTCGTACGCGCAAGAGTTGGAGCCCGAAAAACTGTTGTCGATAATGGGTCCCGGCGCCGCAGACATCGCGCAGGTAGTTTCAGAGATTAGGGAGCGGCTGCCCGAACTGCCGCCTCCTCCGACTTTGGAGCCAGAGCAGGCTCGGTTCCGGCTCTTCGATAGCGTCACCACTTTTCTTAAGAATGCCAGCAAGCTTCAGCCTCTGGTTGTTATTCTCGACGACCTGCATTGGGCCGACAAACCGTCGCTGCTGCTGCTTCAGTTCCTGGCCCGCGAGTTGAAGGATGCGTGCATCCTGGTCATCGGCACCTACCGAGACATGGAACTGGGCCGGCAACATCCTCTCTCGCAGACACTCGGAGAGTTATCACGACAAGGGCTAAGCGCGCGCATCGTATTGCGAGGACTAACCGAGCAGGATGTAGCGCGGTTCATCGAGATGACTACCGGGATTAAGCCTCCTGAAAGCCTTGTGAGTACCGTTTATCAGCAGACTGAAGGCAACCCGTTTTTCCTAAGCGAGATAGTCAGGCTCTTGGTCGTTGAAGGTCAGTTGGAGCGCCCGCATACGACAAGCACTTCGAGTATCCGAATCCCGGAAGGCGTGCGCGAAGTGATCGGCCGCCGCTTGGATCAACTCTCGGATGAGTGCAATCGCATTCTCACGATCGCATCTGTTGTTGGTCGCGAATTCAATCTCGACGCGCTGGAGCCGCTCAGCGATGTTACTGGCGACCAGTTGTTGGAACTACTTGATGAGGCGATGGCCGCCCGGGTGATAAGTGAGGCGCCTCGAGCTGTCGGCGAGTACAGCTTTGTGCATGCTCTCATCCGCGAAACGCTGTACGACGAGATCAGCACCGCACGCCGTGTGCGGTTTCACCGTCGGATAGGGGACGTGCTCGAGAAGCTTTACGCTAACAGCCTTGAGTCCCACTTGCCGGAGCTGGCGTATCATTTCTTCCAGGCTGCGCCCGCCGGCAGCAGCGATAAAGCGATTGACTACGCAATCAGAGCCGCCAAACGAGCCATTAGCCTGCTGGCCTACGAAGAGGCTGCGGGTCACTACGAACGTGCCCGCGCAGTCACCGAGCTTCAGGAAGAAGTAGACGAAGCGCAGCGCGGTGAGATGTCTCTCGCCCTGGGCGACGCTCACAAGAAGGCGGGCAATAATGCTAAGGCACGAGAGGCGTTCTTGCAGGCGGCCGACATCGCGAGGAAACGAGGGGCGCCGGAGCAGCTCGCGCGCGCCGCTTTAGGTATAGGAATCAGCATTGTCGCGTCCGGAAAAGTTGACGAGCTTGAGGTGAGTACTCTCAAGGAAGCTCTGAGCGCTCTGGGCGAAGAGGACACGGCGCTGCGCGCCCGGCTGCTCGCGCAACTTTCAATGGCGCTCTACTACTCACCCGAGCTTCGCGATGAGATCAATCAGCAAGCAGTTGAGATCGCGCGCCGGGTTGACGACCCGGCGGCGATAGTCGCTGCCCTCTACGGCAGACATTTGATACTGGACGGGACACCGAACGTTGAAGAGCGGCTCGCCGTCGCCACCGAGATTCTGGGCATCGCAGAACGGGGCGGCAACAAGGAGATGGAGCTGCAGATTCGCTACCGGCGCATTCTCGACCTGCTGGAGTTGGCGGAAATGCCGGCGGTGGACGCTGAGATTGAAGCCTACGCTAAGTTGGCCAAAGAACTCCGGCAGCCTCGCTACTTGTGGCTTACGCCTTACTTCAAGGCATCGCGCGCACTCACGGAGGGGCGCTTTGAGGAGTGCGAGCAACTGGCGCGGCAGGCTATAGCCATCGGGCAACGCGCGCAAGACCCGACCGCGCCGCTGCTGTTTGAGTCAATGATCATGGTGCTGCGCATGGTGCAGGGACATGTGGAGGATCGCGAGGCCGCCATCATTCGTTATCTCGAAAATTACCCGAAGATACCCAGCCAGCGAGCCACGCTTGCCAATCTTTACTTCAGACTGGGACGCCGGGAAGACGCAGAGAGAGAGTTTGAACAAGTTGCCGCCAACGACTTCGGCACCCTGCCGCGCGACGGGACTTGGGTCGTGACCATGGGCACTCTCGCCTATGTCTGCTCTTACCTCAGCGACGTCCGCCGCGCGGCCCTATTGTATGATCTACTCCTTCCCTACGCCCCGCGTCAGTTAGTGATCGGCAGCTCCGCCATCGGCGTCGGCGCGATCTCACGCTTTCTTGGCATCCTTGCGACTACGATGTCCCGATGGGAGGACGCGGTCGCGCACTTTGAAGGCGCCTTGCTGATGAACACGAGGATCGGGGCGATACCGGCCGTCGCATTCACTCAACAGGAGTATGGCGTTATGTTCCTGAAACGCGGCGAGCCCGGCGATCGGGAAAAGGCGATTCAGATTTTCGATCAGGCGCTGGCGATCGCGAATGAAATCGGATTGCACGGTCTAATCAGAGAGGTGACCGCTCTCAAGTCGCAGATGTAGCATCGACGTAGCATAGACTTTAGTCTGTGCCCTTTCGATCCGTCGCCGAATTCGCGGCGCACAGACTAAATAGTCTGTGTACGCCCGAAACGAACACAGACTAAAGTCTATGCTACCTCGGAATCTAGCGAGCATCCGCCTGGTATTCCGCTGGCGCCGGCTCAGACTGAACATGCCCCCGCCGCGCGGCGAATGCCTCCCTCGTCAGCTTAAAGATCATCTGCCGATTGTCAGCAATCACTCTCATCCACTCACGCTTGGTCATCTGTGGAAAATATATTCCGCGAAAGAAAAGCCGCGAGATCAGATGGATCAACCTGTGTCCGACCGACTTGTGTTGAATCTTCTCGATAGCTTGGGCGTTGGCTTCAGCGCTATACGACGCCGACCATGCGCGGTTCAACTCCAGGTGCACTTGTTCTTCCGTGATCCTTAGCGGCGTGTGCGCCATCGTGAAGGGCGCGAAGTCCAGCCAGTGTTTTGGCCGTGTGAGACGGCCCGAAGCCTTTAGCCGCGCGTAGAGCGGCGTCGAGGGAAACGGAACTAGATTGCTGAAGATGGGCAGTCCGGGCGGCCAGCTTCGCATCTGCTCGAGCGTGCGGTCGGCGACGCCCGGCGTGTCGTGGTCCATGCCGAAAATGAATCCGAACATCGCAATGATGTCGCGCCGCGCCAGCCGATCGAGCACCGCGCCATACTCGGCTGGTTTGTTAAAGCCCTTGGCTACATCGGCGAGGTTCGCCGGGTCGATCGATTCCAAACCGATATACAGACACCTGGAGCCCGCCGCCGCTAGCAGGTCGACCAGTTCTTCGTCGCGCAACAGGTTCATGCTGATCTGCGCGATAAACGGCAATTGAGCGCCGGCGTCGATGATCGCCCGCAAAAGCGACTTCGTTCGCTTGATGTTGATGGCGAAGTTATCGTCGACAAAGAAAATGAAAACTTGTCCGCCGTCCTTCCTGGCGCGCTTTTTCAGGGTCAGCATTTCCTCGACGACGCTCTCATCGGATCGAAACCGGATTGAATCACCAAAGAACCCGGTGACCGTGCAGAACTCGCACCCGTAGGGACACCCGCGCCCCGACTCGATTGGAATCAAGCGAAATGTTCCGAACCCCGCGCTCACCCGCTTGAGCACCGGGCGCAGGAAGTGGGGAACGAGGTTGAACTGGTCGAGGTCGAGCGATTCCCACGGAATAACCGGGTAAGGCTTGAGACTCGGTTTGCGCTCTTTGCCTGCCTCATCGACCGGCGCGTAAACCTCTTTGAGTTGACCGCGGGAGGCGTCCTCGACAATCTGAGGCCAGAGCTCATCGGCTTCCCCAAGCGCAATTGCGTCGGCATGACGGATGCCGCCATCCCGGCCGAGCGCTTCGTCAGGCATTTCGGTTACGTGAGGCCCGCCTATCACGACCGGCACGCCGACGGCGCGGATCGCGTCGGCCATGCGATAAGCCTTGGCGATCATTCGAGTCATGGAACCGATGCCGACCAGATCGATCCCGCGCTTTTTCACGAACCGGGCCATGCCTTCCTCGTCCATGTCGTGAGTGTTGCCGTCAATCAGCACAACTTCATGGCCGGGCGGCGTGATCGCCTGTAGCAAAAACATCCAAAGATGCGGCATGAAATTGCGAGTGACCCCGTTGTCGGGGTTGTAGAGTAGAATTCTCATCTGATCTCCTCTCTAGTAACAGGCCCTGACGGCGCAACAGCGAAACTACGGACGACCTTCGTGTCTTCGGCGAAGACCTAAGCGAGTAAAAGTAAGAAAGACGAGGTTGTCTAAAAGAGCGCGAGTTACAGCTTAAAGTGATTCGATGAGCCGCGGGGATGATAGCATGAAGCTCAAAGGATTCAAGCACGAGAGTGAACTCACGGTTACACCGCAACCGGTTCAGCTTCCAGCTTGCGAAGCGGGGAGCCGCTGATGATGTCTTCTTCAGGAATCCCGGCCTCGATCAGCGCCGGCATCAGCCCTTCTTCGGTCATGTCGGTTTCAATTATGACCTTCCCGTCCACAAGCTGCGCGTGGAAAAGAATGTTGTGCACCCTATGCTTCCTGTTGTCCCATCCGATGACGATCAACAAGAATTGCCCCGTTTCGCTGTCACAGGAAGAAACAACCTTCAGCCTTGGTTGAACGCTCGGTTGAAGCTTGGCTTCCTCACGCATTACTTGAGTCAGAAGGTTCGCGTAGCTCACTGTTTGATCCATTGCAGAATCACCTCCTCGGTTTCATCAACAACAAGCAAGTCGATGCGGTTGAGTTCGACGATAATCCTGATCGCCTGCTTCTGGAAGTCTCTATCATACACGGCATAACTGATCGCCAGAAAGAGCTCGCGGTCTGGTTCCTGTTCATTGAGCGCCAGTTGATAGAGCTGCAACTGCCCAATCATTCTTTGCAATTCACTGGTCAACGAAGCGGTATCAAAGTCTTTGACCTCGACGGCGATTTTCCGTCCACCCTTTTGCGCCGCGAAACGTCGTTCCGCCCCCAGGTCGGCTTTGAGTTCGAGTTCATGGAAAACGAGCCGTAGCGGATCGTGAGTTATCGCCCAGCCGTCTTTTTCCAGAGCCCTTCTAACCGGGAAATGCAGATCATCTCGTCTCGCCATTGAGCGTTAACCTATCACTTCGCGTCCAGCGCTTCCAGCAGCAGTTGCAGTTCCGCCGCAGTGCGATAATCCAGATTCGGATCAGCCGCGAGCGCCGGATCGCGGGCGCCGCGCAGGATACTCCGGAGTCCGGCTGCTAGCGCTTTGGCCCAAAGCGGATCATCTTCTGCCGACCATTCATCGAGGTAGTGTTCCGCTTCGGTCATGGCGCCCTGCTGAATAGCCTGACCGACGATGTCGTAAAGTTCTGCCACATTGGATTGGCTCGCGCCGCCTGCACGACGGTAGGCCAGGTAGCTGGTGATGGCCTGCCCGCGAGCCGCTTCCGCCGCCTGCGCGTTGCCGGTAGCCTGTTCCAGGTCGTGAAGGATGTCCCAGGTCTTCCAGGGTTCGGCGGCGTGACCGAAAGGCTGTTTGCACCGAATCGCTCGGTACAGTTCGCCACGGGCTTCGTCGTAACGTTCCAGCTTAATCAGGGCATTTGCCAGATTGCTGCGGTGGATTCCTTCATTCCGCTTGTCCTGCAATTGAACATCAATGTCTGCCGCCTGCCGATAAAAGTTCGCCGCCTCTTCCAGCCGCCCCATCTGATCATGAAGAGTGCCCAATTCACCCAGCGTAGATGCTTCGCGCGCGCGGTCTCGCTGTTGCACCCATATCGCCAGCCCTTGCCGATACGCCTGCTCCGCCTGGTCGAACTGCCCGGCATTCTTATGCGCCATTCCGATCTGATGCCAAGCGGTAGCTACGCTGCGCGGCTCGCCCAGCGAGTCGAAAATCTTAAGTGCTTCCCGGTAACTTTCCAGCGCCTCGCCGTAGCGTTTCTGGCACAGACGAACCGTACCGAGTTGTGCCTTGCCGACGGCTTCTCCTCTGCGATCACCGAGTCTCTCAGCGCGCCGGATCCTTTCTTCATAAGCGATAGTCGCTTCATCGTATCGCCCTAAATCACGCAGGCAGTCTGCGGTTTCGCTGAACGCCGCGGCGGCCATCTGTTCGGCAGTGGCATCCCCAGCATCAACAAGCGCCTGAAAACGCTGCTGTGCTTCACGAAGCGGTGACAGCGCGGCTTCGGCGGCGCCGATTTTCTTCAGCACGCGTCCAAACTGCCATTGCGCCATTGCAATGTCATAAGCCGCTCCCGCGTAAGCTGCTTCACCGGCGGCCAGCGCGCGTTGCAGAAGTTGTTCGGCGGCGGCGTGCGCTTCCGGCAATCGGCTCTGCTCCAGCATCCTCTCAATGTCTTGTCCCAACGAGTCGAACTGAGCGTGGCTCCATTCGCCCAGCCGTTGCGCCGCCTGTTCGCGCGCCTTCGTCGCCTGCACCATTGCCTGTGGACGGCCCAACTTGGAAAGCAGCGATTCCAGATTTCCAGCAAGACTGACCACCTCTTCCGGCGTCAGCGCACCCTTCGCCCACGCAAGCAGCGACAGCAGATTTGGCAGTTCCAGGAGCGTCAGTTGCGCCGCGAGTTGCGCATCCTGAGACTGTTGCTCAACCAGCAGACCCGTCAGTCCCCGCATAACTTTCTCCCAACGTAAATGCGCTTGCTCCTGTTCCGCTGCGCTCATCTGCCCCAGCAGGTAGCCGGGTAGCGCCGGATCGAGCCGCAAGTGGCCATAGGGCATCGCTTCGGCCAGTCCCACTTCGATCAATGCAGCGGCCAGTTTCTGCACCGTCTCGACATCATCCGCCGCCCTGCCCAGCACGTAATTCAACACCATCAAATGCGCGCCGCCGTGAAATACGCCCAGCACGCGCGACTGTTCGCGCAGCTCCGCCGGCAAGCGGCGCAGCGAGAGTTCGACGCTGGCGTATAGCGAATTCTCCCGGTCATCGGGATGTTTCCGGTGCAACTCGGCCATCAGTTGATGCAAGTTCTCCGTCGTCGCGCGCACGCCGCTGTGGCTCACTTCGCGCGCGAGTGTTACCAGAGCTCGGGCGTGGCAATTGACTGCTTCGACGAGCTCTATTATTTCTTGCGGATCGCTGCCCGGATCGTCGGACTTGGGAGTCAAGCCTTCTTGCTTCATCACCTCGGCAACCAACTTGATCGCATCACCCCGGTCGAGCGGCCCCAGTCGTCTTTCGCAAAGCTTCTTATCGAAAGGCGCGGGCAGCGACTCTCGGCTCGTGAAAACAATTCGCGTTGCAGGGTCTGCATCGAGCAGGGTCCTGCACAGCGAGAATATTTCATCGAGAGCTTCGTTCGTAGTTCCGCCTTCAGGCGGGCCTTTCTCCTCACTCGAACTATCGCCGCCTGAAGGCGGAACTACGAACGTCTGATTCGGCAACACGCTTTCCAGATTATCCAGCACGATGATTGTCGCGCGGTCACGGAGCGCTCGCTCTACGGGTTGAAGCGCCTGCTTCAAATCTGGATATTGCGAGACAGAGTATTTATCTCCTTCAGGCAGCAATTGGCGGCCAATGCTATCCAGCACGCCGCGCGCATCGGTGTATTGCTCTAAGCTCACGAAAGCCGCGCGACGGAAGCGGCCTGTACGCACAAGCCAGCGCGCTAGCTCGGCGGCAAGCGCGGTCTTTCCGGCTCCGCCTTGGCCACGAATGACGGCGTAAGGTACTCGGTGCAGCAGGCGCTCTAAAGCCAGCAACTCGCGGCTGCGTCCCTGAAATTCATGGGGTAGGTCAGGCAATTCGCCTAAGCTCAAGCGACGCTGACTAGCTTGAAGCTGCTGGACTTCTTTGGGTAGCAACTCAGTGATCAACTGTGGGTCTTGTTCTTCCTGATACAGCACAGGGACGAACCAATCTTGCAGATGCAATTCGCCGGCGCCCATCACTCTCCCACGGTTGGCATCTCGATGCAATTCGCGCTGGCCGGCAATCATTGCCGCGCCGATACGCTTGCCCGAAGCGAGTTCCTGATAAAAAGCTCCGACGAAGCGATGAGCTGTTTCCACCAGCACGCTGTGGCTCATCGCGACGATTGAAGTCACGCCTTCTTCCAACAGTTTCGCGGCGACCGACGCGGTCGGGTCGTCTTCGGATTTTGCGCTTTGGCAGGCTTCGAGAAATATCAACGGGATGCGGTGGTCGCGTATAACTTCGGCTAGCTTTTCAGCGTGAACCAACTGCACCTTGCGCAGTTCCAGCTTCTCCATTTCGTTCGGGTCTTCAAAGCACAATGCGCCTAACCCGTGCAATCCGTGCCCCTGGTCATAAACGCCGTGACCGTCGAAGTGAACGACATCGAAGGGCTGCGTAACTTCGCCGGCCTTTTGCAGCGCTTCTTCCAACGCGGGAAATGTGGGGGGTGTTAGAACAGTGACGGTTACGAGTTCCCCTAAACCTTCGACGGCTTCGATCAAAGGTCTGGCGCTGATGCGATGATCGATGTAACCGAAACGATTCTCTTCTTCGGGGCGCGGGCTGACGAGCAGGATGCGAATCGGCAGCCTGGTGGGCCGGACTTCCATTGGATGGCGATTCGGCAACCGGCGGCGCACAAGCACAGGATGTTTGCCGTGAAATAGAAAACCCCGTCCGTCGTGCAAGAGTTCCCAGGGCAGCGACAGCAATTCGCTGGCGGCTTCTCTGGCGACGGCTTGTTCCGGGTCGCCCGCGCCCTCGGGCAATTCGCTATCAACGAAAACCGAAAAACGACGCTCTCCGTCGGCGCCCGCTTGTAGCCACGCGTTGAGAGCTTCTTGAGCAACCTGCGGCCCTAACGCGGATTGGTATAAGTCCTGTCCCCACACGGGCAGTTGCGCTTCGATGCGCTTGGCTCGCTCTTCGAATACGCCTATCGGCCAGATGTAATACTCTTCGAGATACCAGCGTAGATCGTCGGCTTCAATCGCTCCGAGCGGGGCGTTGAAGGTGAATCGTTTGCTCTCGACCGCACGAGCGGATTTGTCGGCGGGCTCAAAGATCAACGTTGCCGTAGCTCTCGCCCGACGCTTGCCGCTTTCTTCATGAATTTTCATGTCCGTCAGTTTGAGAATCAGTTCTTCGACGGGCTGTTGAACGGTTTTTTTGATCGGTTGAAAATCGGCAGGCAGTTGCTCACCTAACGCCGCGAGTATCGCAGGCATCGCTTCGCTCAAGCCGCCGGTCTTGATTTCGACGCGCACGCCGACTGGCTCTTCATCAAACCATAGCGCCAGAGCTGAGGGCTCTATGCCCGGCAGCAGCAACGGGATGACTCTGAAGCCTTCGTCCTTGCGCTGGTTCTCAACTTCAACCGCTTTGGTGATCTCTTTTCGAACCCAAGGCGAGTTGACTGTGTTCGGGCTGAGCACAACGATCACTTGTCGCGCGTGCTCGATAGCCTCATCGATCTCTGGAGCGAGCTTGGCTCCGCCGCGCAGGTTGCGGGAGTCTACCCAGACGGTTATGCCCTGGCCTTCGAGAGCCAGGCGAAGTTCTGTGACGAACGCATCGTCTTTGCTGGCGTGTGAGATGAAAACGCGATCGGAGCTCATTCGGGGGCACTCCAACTCGTAATATTTGTGACGCGATGATAGCACACGGTCTATTGAGTGCAACGACCGCACAGAGTTCCCTAGTGGTGGAAGGTTGAGGTACCGAATGCTGTCTCGCCACAAAAGCACTAAGTCACGAAGGTACACAAAGAAAAGCTTCGTGGACCTTTGCGTCTTGGTGTCTTAGTGGCGAGACTCTTCTCAAACACGCGTGGCCCGCTTACGAGCTACATGCAGCACGTTCAAGCGGACGGCACGAAGTTTCTCTTGCTCTTCAAAGGTTTGCGGGCCTTGACCGAAGGTCGTTTGCGGTTAGGTTTTGCTGAAGCAGCGACTGGCTGGAAGAAGCGTTGGACTTCGCTGGGTTTCAATTCGCGGTGCTCGCCGGGGGCGAGGCCTCGGTCGTCAAGGTGGCCTATTCGGACTCGGCGAAGCTTCACCACTGAGTGCCCGACCGAATCAAACATCTTGCGGATCTGTTGGTTCTTGCCTTCGCGAAGTATGACTTCGTACCAGTTGTTGCCGGCTTCTTTGGTTTGCTCGATCAACCGAATCTGAGCCGGCGCGGTGCGTGTCTTACCCATTGCGATTCCTCGCCGCAAGCGCTCGATCTGGGTTTCACCGGGTGAGCCCTTAACTTTTACGTGATAGACCTTCTCGACTTTTCCACCCTTCGTCAGAAAGTTCGTCAGCTCGCCATCGTTGGTGAGAATTATCAAGCCTTCGGTGTTGAAGTCGAGACGGCCGACCGGATGAAGCCCGCGGCGCGCCGAGGCCGGCAGCAGATGAGCTACGAGCGGGCGCTGCTTTGGATCGGAGGCCGATGAAAGATACCCGCGAAGCTTGTTGATGAGAATGTAGCGTTTCTCTTGAGCGTGCAGAGAGGCGATCAGCTTACCGCCGACTTTTATGTGGTCGCGTTCGGGATCGGCTTTTGTGCCAAGCTCAGTGACGCGCTTGCCGTTGACGGTGACTTCGCCGCGCAACATCATCTCTTCGGCTGCGCGCCTCGAAGCTATTCCGGCGTTCGCGATGATTTTTTGAATGCGTTCTTGCATATGAATTAGACCTGTAGGGGTGGCCCTCAGTGGCCACCCCACTCTAGCTTTGACGACGAATTGATCGAGTGGCGGCCACGGAGGGCCGCCCTTACAAGCTCAGCCGGCCAGACAAGCCCAGTCGGTCGTACAAGCTAGCTACTCATCAAGTCTTCAAAGTCTTCCAGGTTCGGAAGCTCGGATAGATCATTGAGTCCGAAGTGAATCAGAAACTCCTTCGACGTGCCGTACAGCATCGGGCGTCCGACAACTTGCTTGTGTCCCTTGGCGACGATTAGCCTTCGATCGAGCAGCGTCTTGATAGCTGAAGTTGAGGTGACGCCTCTTATCTCGAGGATCTCAGGGATGGTGATTGGCTGCTTGTAAGCGATCACCGCAAGCGTTTCGAGCGCGGCGATCGACAAACGCGCGGACGGCTGTGATTTCAAGTAGCGCCGAACGTACTCGCTGAACTCGGGCCGCGTCGTTATCCGGTAGCCGCCCGCCAGCCGCCGCATCTCGAGCCCGACGCCGCGTGCGTTGAACTCATCCACGAGCTGCTCGCAAGCGGCTTCGATGTCGCCGATCGATTCGTCGTCGAGGAGCGCAGAAAGCTGCTTGGCGCTGATCGGTTCTTCAGAGACGAAGATCAGTGATTCGAGAATTGGTTTTAGTTCGTCAATGGTCATAGGTCAATCGGTGATGCGTGATGCGTGATCCGTGAACAAGAGCGGTTATGAAATCACGCATCACGGATCACGCATCACGGATCACGCATCACGGATCACGCATCACGGATCACGCATCACGGATCACGCATCACGGATCACGCATCACGGATCACGCATCACGGATCACGCATCACGGATCACGCATCACGGATCACGCATCACGGATCACGCATCACGGATCACGCATCACGGATCACGCATCACGGATCACGCATCACGGATCACGCATCACGGATCACGCATCACGGATCACG
>JBBPIE010000070.1:0-3141 GCA_038040485.1 Candidatus Onstottus arcticum | reverse complement strand
TGCACCCGGTCGGAAGACCATGGGCGTCGACCACCCAATCATCATGCCTGGTCGGCCGGCCTTCCATCGCTGACGCCCGGTCGAGCGGTCGAGCGCAATGACAAAGGACCCGGCATCATGGTCGCATACCAGCACGACTATGCCTCCGTCGATGATTGGCGAACCTGCCATTCCATAGAAGTTCTTGAAAGGGCCGAGGCGGGAGGTCCAACGAACTTGCCCGTCGTTGTTGTACGACACCAATCCAAATTCAGGGAAGAAGGCCACGACGCCGCGCTCGTCGGCCGCTGGGGTTGGCGATGCCGGATCGTTGGCTTTGTATGCGGTCTGCGCCCGCTCGCGCCGGACTTCCCGGCGCCATAATTCCCGGCCGGTCCGCGTGTCCAGGCAGAACGTGATCAGCCGGTCGCCTTCGCTGGCGGTGCCGTAGAGCCGGGTGCCCACCACGACCGGTGACGACTGCCCGTAAGGCACCGACGACTTCCACGCGACGTTCTTGGTAGGCGAAAACTCGACGGGATAACCCACGGACAAATCAACACCAGAGCCGTTGGGCCCGCGAAACCGCGACCACTGCGCGTCGGCGCGGCCCACGGTGACGATCAACAGCAGACAGGACACAACGAAAACGAATGAGCGATTCATAAGATTGGGCCTCCTGATACGTCAAGCGGGTTGCTGGCTTCGTTGGAAATCTGGCAAGAGCGCAAATCTGGACACTACTCCCCAGGGAGCTTGGCTGCTGTTGGTTCTGACAATTGAGTTTCAGTTTTTTGCACACGACAAACTTACTACTTTGCGCCGATTGGCTCAACTGATCTTCGCGAGGACCAAATGATAAGCATCAGCGGGCGCGCAAGACGGCGTCAGGGCCACAAACGACATCTCGCGGCGCGCGCTCCTCTGGACACACTTGTGAGGCAGCTCAGTTCAGTCACGGAGTTTAGGCGCGGCCTATTTGATTTTCTTCGCCCTCCCCGTTTCACGGCCTTCAAGCTGAACTACCAGATAGGCGACTTCTCCTTTTTCATCTTTGACAAAGCTGTAGGTGAGGCGTCGATTCTCATTCATGAAAAAGTTGGTCGCGCTTTCCGGTAGCAGATCTTGTTTTTCCGAGTTCGACCCTTGTTGCAACTGTAACTTGTCGCCTTCGCGGGTGACCGCGAAGACCACCGATGGATGCTGATATCGCCCTGTGTAGGCATCAAGGATTTTGGGGTCTATCTTTGCGACCGTGCGCTCCGGTATTAAACCAGGTATATAAAACGCCGCGATGCCGAGCGCGATGGAGTTCGGGTTTGCATTGTCGCCATTCGTCAGGACAACGACGGTCAGCTTATCGTCCACGAATCGCGCGATCTGGGCGCGAAAACCCGGAAGCGAACCGCCATGGTGCACCAGCTTGTGGCCTGCCACGCTGCTTAGTTCCCAACCGAAGCCGTAAGGGTGAGTTGCGCCGCTGTTCAATTTGACCGGCATCCACACCTGGCTGAGGGTAGACTGCTTGAGAATTCGGTCGGTGTAGAGCGCAGCATCCCACTTCGCCAGGTCAAGAACGGTGGAAAGAAACGCCCCGCTTGGGCGCAACGCGAAGTAGACGCCGGCGTTTTGCAGCTTGCCATCCGTCCAGACATATCCGTTTGCGCGGTTCTGAACCAGCGCGGTCATGGTGGTGGTGCGTGTGGCGTTCATTTCGAGCGGCGAATAAAGACGCTCGTTCAAGTAGTCGCCCCACGGCATGCCGGTAACTTTTCGAATGATCTCGGCCAGTGTAAAGTACCCGACATTGCAATATTCCCACTTTTCCCCCGGCGCAAACCGGAGCGGCAATGGGTACGCAGTCTTTATTACGTCAGCGTCATTTTGGATTTTGAGCGGATCGAAGCCGGGAGCCTCGCGGACGAGTCCCGATGTGTGGGTCAACAGATGTCGGACGGTAATCTCTTTCCAGGTATCGGGGGTGCCTTCAAGAAACTTGCTGATTTTGTCATCGAGGCTCAACTTGCCGTCCTGAATCAGGATCATGATTCCTGTGGCGATCAGTTGCTTGCTGACGGAGCCGATTTTGTAAACGGTTTCCGGTCTGGCGGGAACATTGAGTTCAACATTCGCCAGGCCGTAGCCCTCCGCCTTGATGATCTTCCCGTCCTTTAGGACAGCGATCGATGTGCCGGGAATATGCTGCCTCTGCATCTCGGCTTTGACGTAGTCGTCTACTTTGTCTGCGCGCGCAGCGACCGTCGCGGTTAACAATAAGACAAGCGCGAAAAAGGGAGTACGTTTACCGTGCATGGTTTTCCTCCATCCCTGTTTATTTGCGTTTTTTCCACCAGCCAACGCAATAGTAACGTCCCGCCTGCGATCTTTTTTAACACCACGCCCATAAGTCCTCACATCCCTGATGAATCTCAGACCGATTGGTGCCAGTCGTAGCACTCTACTTCAGGTGCAAGCGCCTAACGCCCAGGTTCACCGGGCCGGCGCAGCGGCATTGGACGAAGGATGAGCATCTGTGTGCGCCGGCCGGTGCAACCGCTAGTTCGGCGGCGCGATAGAGTTAAGCCCGTCTTCAGCGCCGCGCGTCCAAAACCAGGCTCACTGCCTCTGCATAACCCTTACTCGTCAGATAGCTATGATCCCACACTATCGATAGACGGACTTCCTCAAATGGCGGCGAGTGTCCCAACTTCGCGTTCTCAGTTGAGAGCTTCGTGATTTCAACCCACCTGCTGCGTTTCTTACTGTAGACGAAGAATCCGGGCACGTACTCCGCATTCCCGTAGTTCCTATAAACAAACTGATAATCCTCATCTTCGTTCACTTTGACGTGCCACTTAGGCTCATGCTCGCATAGGGCAGCGATCAATGTTGGGCGGGAGAATGTATTCTGCCCCTTGGCAAATGCCGGCGAGAAGACAGCGAGTGCAGAAGCAATCATAATCGAGAAAGACAAGACTTTATTCATCACTCATCACCCCCAATCTGCGGCCTAACGGTTGAGCTGACGCGGCGGCGCGAATCAAAGCACCCTTCGCCGCACCAAGCTAGTTACGAAACACGCTCCCGCCGCTCGCGTCCAACGATTTGTTGAACTAAGCGCTACGCGCAGAGTCAGGAACCCGCCTAAGAAATAGCTCGATC
>JBBPIE010000011.1:126621-173236 GCA_038040485.1 Candidatus Onstottus arcticum | reverse complement strand
GGCACTTGATTGTCGATCAAGACTACGCGAGTTCGAATCTCGTCGATCCCGCTGAATTGTTTGAATGCTGGCGTGGCCGAGCGGATCGAGGCGCTGCTCTTCTAAAGCAGTCAACGCGGGTTCAAATCCTGCCGCCAGCACTTGCGCTCGAAGCTTTGATGGCGAAGCACAGGTTTCTTAAACCTGGGAGGAGAGCATGAGAATTTTGGATTGGGGATTTTGGATTTTGGATTGCCGAAAGGCGCCACTAATCCAAAATCGAAAATCCAAGATCCGCAATCGGAGGCTCCGGTAGCTCAATTGGCAGAGCGGCAGGCTTATACCCTGCAAGCACCAGATCAGTGCGTGATCCGAGTTCGAGTCTCGGCCGGAGCATTGACGATTTTGGATTGGGGATTTCGGATTTTGGATTGCGGAAAGGCGCCACTAATCCAAAATCTAAGATCCAAAATCCAAAATCGAGTTGGGCCGGAAGCTCATCAGGATGAGTTCTCGACTTTTAATCGAGAGGTAGTGGGTTCGACTCCCACGCGGCCCACCAGGAATTGAGGATTGCGGATTGCGGATTGGGTACGGAGCCGTGGCAGGCGACGAAGCCCAATCCGCAATCCGAGATCCGCAATCCGCAATCGGAAGGCTCGATAGCTCAGAAGGCAGAGCGCACCCCTCATAAGGGTGAGGGCGGCGGTTCGATTCCGCCTCGAGCCACCAGATCGATGAGGCGTAGCCAAGCTGGTAAGGCACCTGGTTGTTAACCAGACCATGCGCAGGTTCGAGTCCTGCCGCCTCAGCCATTCGGGGTCAAGGCTTGATGGGAAGCCGCCTGCCTTGGGAGCAGGAGAGTCCGAGTTCGACTCTCGGGACCCCGACTTGAAATGGGGCGCCATGTACCAAGGTGGCGACTTTGCCCTGCAAGCAAGGTGAGTAGGGTTCGATTCCCTAGCGCTCCATCATATCGAATCAGGCAAGCTCTTTGCGCGCGGCTTTGGGTTGTGCGGAGTCAAGCTACCGAAGTGCGCACTGCCAAGCACCGCCGGAAGATGCTGTTTGAGCAAGAGCCCGCGTAGCTCAACGGAAGAGCAACACCCGCGGTGAGGGTCTTATGCGAGTTCAAATCTCGTCGCGGGCTCCAGGATTGAGGATTCGAGATCGAAGACAGTGCATCGAAGGCGGAAACAAACGCTTGCGGTGAAGGAGACGCAGCGATGAACTTAGAAAACAGAAAGCCGCTTGGCGGTAAGAGCTACGGTCACATCGCGCATCTGCCCGGCTCGCGAATGGGCCCCGGCGATCACAAGTGCCACGAGGGTCAGAAGCGCATCGCGACTGAGAAGCTTCGTGACCGTCACGACTCGGTCGTCGTTCAAGAGAAGCTGGATGGATCGAACGTCGCGGTTGCAAGGCTTGATGGCATGCTTTTTCCGCTGTCGCGGGCGGGCTACGTGGCCGGCAGTTCGCCTTACGAGCAGCACTGGAGATTCGCGGAGTGGGTTTATGCGAATCAAGATCGCTTCATGCTTGTGCTGAAAGACGGCGAGCGTTTGTGTGGGGAGTGGTTGATGCAAGCGCACGGCACTCGCTACTCGTTGAAGCACGAGCCGTTCGTAGTGTTCGACTTGATGACTGGGAGCCGCCGCGCGATTTACGACGAACTGGTGTCGCGAGTCAATTCCGCCGGGTTCATCACGCCGGCCGTAATTCACCGGGGAGGGCCGCTGAGCATCGAGGAAGCCCTGCGGCAGCTCGGTGAGTTCGGGTTTCACGGCGCGCTGGATAAGGTGGAAGGCGCAGTTTGGCGCGTCGAGCGAAATCGGTTGGCGAACGAAAGGCGCGGAAGCGAGCGTCGCTGTGAGGTGGACTTCCTGGCGAAGTTCGTCCGCCGCGACAAGGTTGATGGAGTTTACTTGCCGGAGATGTCCGGCAATGAAGCAGTGTGGAACTGGCGGCCGTGATGCGCGCTTCCGTTCCATGCCGAAGATAGAGGATGGAGGATGGAGGATGGAGGATGGAGGATAGAAAGACTGAGGAGGCCGATGCTCGAATCGTCCATCCTCGATCCTCAACCCTCGAACCTCGAATCACGGTTGGGAAGCTCATTAGGAAGAGCGCTGGTGTGAAGCTCCAGAGGCAGCCGGTTCGAATCCGGCCTCAACCACCAAGAATGAATGCGAATCTCGAATTGCGAATCTCGAATCGATCAGGTGCGAGAGAGATTCGCAATTCGAGATTCGACATTCGCGATCGGTTTAGGCTCCGTAGCTCAGATGGATCAAGAGCGTCGCTCTACGAAAGCGAAGGCCGCGAGTTCGAGTCTCGCCGGAGTCACCTTGCTTCGTTGGTCTAGTTGGTGATGACGCCGGTCTTGTAAACCGGTAGCGCTGGTTCGAATCCAGCACGAAGCTCTTGAGATGTTCAGAGTTCAGCCTTCAGGCTGCCGTGCACTCGCAAGCTGAAGCTTGGACTCTGAACAGTACGCCTCGTTGGTCTAGCGGCTATGACCCCGGTCTTCCAAACCGATGGCGTGAGTTCGACTCTCACACGAGGCTCTGATGGTCGGGTAGCTCAGTTGGTCAGAGCGCCGGTCCTACAAACCGGATGTCGAAGGTTCGACTCCTTCCCCGACTATTGATTGCGTAGGGCGATGATGGCAGATCGAGGATCGAGGATAGAGGATGGAGGAAAGAGGATAGAGAATAGAGGATAGAGAATAGAGGATCGCAGGAGACTGAGCCATTGCCTACCTCAGAGCGTCCACCTGCTACCTTCGATCCTCGATTCTCGATCCTCAATTCTCGGGGTTGTATGACACTAACAAGAAAAGTGCTATTGCTGAACGCATCGTATGAAGCGCTTGGAATCGTCAACATTCCGCGGGCCGTGCGATTGGTTTGGAAAGGATCGGCGGAAGTCGTCGAGTTGGACGGCAATCGCGTGCTCCGGTCGCAGCATTTTGTCTTTCCCGCGCCCGGCGTTATTCGGTTGATCGAGTACATCGACGTGCGCGGGCGCCAGGGGCGCGCAAGCACCAAACGAACTCGCATCCTGATCCGCGACGGTCACCGTTGTCAGTACTGCGGCTTGAAGGGTACGGGGTTCGATCTGACGGTCGATCACATCATCCCACGTTCGCGGGGCGGCAGGACTGTGCCTGAGAACCTGTGCGCCGCGTGCTTTGCGTGCAATCAGCGTAAGGGAAACCGCACGCCTGAGGAGGCTCGCATGCCGCTGTTGTCGAATCCCAGCGCGCTGACTTACGGCATCGAGCGAGTCGCATTGCGGCACGCGGCGGAGTCTCGTCTCGAGTGGCGCAAGTACTTGTTTCTGGATGACGTCAGGACCGGCGTCGCTTGAGTTGTTGGCGGCTCGAACTCGAGCCGCGGCAGTGGATGTTTTATCCGGCGCTCGCTGTGAGCGCCGGTTCTCCTTTTTCATTTGAACTGGCCGAAGCGACGCAGAAGCCGAACGATGTCTACTGCCGTGCTCACAAGTCCTGCCACAAGCCCGACGATAAACCACACCGGCGCGGTCGCGTACTTCTTATCAATCCACCAGCCGATCAGCGTGGGCACGCCGATCATCCACGGAATCGCAAGCGCTAATCCGACGGTGGTCATTGCCTGACGCCAACTCATGTTGTCGGTGGTTTGTTCTTGATTGGAGGGCTGGCTCTGATTGGCAGGCGCGTTCGGCTCGCTGGCGTCCGGAGAGCTGTCTTGATCCGAATGGTTGTTCTCATTCGAAGGCATACGATCACCGAGGCGGTGGAGCGGGCGGGCGATCAGGCTGGCCCGGAATTCCCGGCTGACCGGCAGGTTGACCCGAAGCGGCCGCCGGCTTCTGCCCATACGTGTGCACCTTCAGCCCCGATGCCGTAGCCGCTTTCTGAGTCAGCGAGATCAAACGCTGCGGGAAGATCCCGATGTAGATCACTAACACCGCTGCAATCCCCAACGCGACTTGAAGCGACGGACCGAGCTTGATGGGTTCAGGTTCGGTCTCGGCATCGATGTACATAGCCTTGATGAATCGGATGTAGTAGTACAACGACACCGCGCTCATCAGCACTGCAAGGATCGCGAGGCGCACCAGCCACACGTTGCCGGCCTCGATCAATCCCGCGAAGAGATAGAACTTGCCAATAAAACCGGCGGTCGGCGGGATGCCTCCAAGCGAAAGCAGGAAGATCGTCATCAGCACCGTAAGCCCGGGTGCTTTCTTGATCAGCCCGTTCAGGTCTTCAATACGGTCACCGGCGATCCCGCGCCGCCTCAACGCGATCAGGCAGCCGAACACGCCCAGGTTCATGACCGAGTAGATAAACAGATAGATTATGAAGCCGGTGTAGCCTGTCTGATTCCCGGCTATCAATCCCAGCAGGACGTAGCCGGCGTGCGAGATCGACGAGTAGGCGAGCAGCCGCTTGGTGTTGTTCTGAGTAAGCGCGCCGAGATTGCCCCAGACCATCGTGATCGCCGACACCACTCCCAGCAAGACGGCCCAACCTGGCAACCCGATGATGTTGCGCGAGGGATCCCCAACGATTTCAGCGCGCATATCGGGCAACGCATAGAGGAACAGCCGTCCGAACATCGCAAAGCTCGCTGCCTTGACCGCTACCGACATGAAAGCGGTGATCGAAGTGGGCGCGCCTTCGTATGCGTCAGGAGCCCACATGTGAAACGGAACCGCGGCGACCTTGAAGAACATGCCCACGGCCATCAGGATCATCGACATCAACAGAAGATAGCGCAGATCAACAATGGTTTCGGTGTTGTTGGCGTTCTTGATCACCTCGACAATCATGACCTTGGGTATGGCTCCTGCGATGGTTGCAAGATTAGTCGAGCCGGTCAGCCCATAGATCATCGAGATGCCGTACAACAACACGCCCGACGAGAACGCGCCGAGCAGGAAGTACTTCATCGACGCTTCGTTTGATTTCTTGTCGCGCCGCAGATAGCCGACCAGGATGTAGACCGAGATCGCCATCAGCTCGAGCCCGATAAACAGCATCAGCAGGTCTACGCCCGAAGCCATGAACATCATGCCTATGACCGAGAAGAGCATAAGCGAGTAATACTCGCCGTGCTGTTCGTCTTCGGTGTCGAGGTATTTGACCGACAGCAGAATCGATAGGCCCGCGCCAATCAGGAAGATAGTCTTGAAGACGACGGCATAGCTGTCGAGGACAATCATGTCAAAGAACGCTGTGCGGGGCGTTCCCTTGGAGACGATGTTGCTGTAGAGGATCCAGAGCGAGACGGCGGTGAAGCCAACGCCAGCGAGGCTCACCCAGGCTACCATGCGTTTGCGATGGCGGGGAAGCATCACGTCGAGCACCAGCGCCGCGCAGGCAAACAGCGTGAGGATGCCTTCGGGCATGAGGAACTGCGACGCCTGGCGCATCAGGCTTTGGAAGTCGGTTGCTTGCATATAAACGGTTTCGGGTTCCGGGTTCAGAGTTCAGGGTTCTGGGTTCGGGGTTAAACCCGGAACTCGGAACTCCGAACCCTGAACGTCATTTCGTTTCGGGTTCCGCGCTCGGTTTCTCTTCAGCGACCTGCGGGCGTTGCGCGGCGGGCGCGTTCTTGAAGTAATCCGGAGCGACTTGCGCCACCACAACTTCGGTCTGCGGGTTTATGTACGACAGCAACGGCTTCGGATAAACCCCGATCCAGAAGATCAAAACTATCAGCGGTGCAAACTGCCATGCCTCGCGCGCGTCCAAATCCTTCAAGCCTTCGTTGGCCGGGTTCGACACCGGGCCAAAAAAGACTCGCTGATACAACCACAGCATATAAGCCGCGCCGAGGATGATGCCTACCGTTGCGAGCGCGCTCCACCAGACCTTTGCCTCGAATGCGCCTAACAGCACCAGGAACTCGCCTTGGAAGTTGTTCATCAGCGGTAAGCCTAACGACGAGAGCGTGACTATCAGAAAGATCGTTGAGAACGTCGGCATCACTGAAGCCAAGCCGCCGAACTCGGCAATCTCGTACGTGTGACGGCGCTCGTAAAGAATCCCGCAGAGCATGAACAGCGCGCCGGTCGAGATGCCGTGGTTGATCATCTGAAGAACCGCGCCATTGATGCCGTTGGGATTCAGCGCGAACAACCCGAGCATAACGAATCCAAGATGCGAGACCGACGAATAAGCGATCAGCTTCTTGACGTCCTTTTGAGCCATCGCCACCAATGCGCCGTAAATAATTCCGATGATCGACAGCACGACCATGACCTGGCGCACCGTCGGATGGGTCGCCGCATCGGGAAAGATCGGCAGTGAAAAACGCAGGAAGCCATAGGTTCCCATTTTCAACAACACGCCGGCCAGGATGACGGAGCCGGCCGTCGGAGCGTCGTAGTGCGCGTCGGGTAGCCAGGTGTGAAACGGAAACATCGGAACCTTGATAGCGAACGATAATCCGAACCCGATGAACAACCAGATCACCAGGCCGATGCCGAAGACCGCTTTTATATGCGGGCCGATTGCGGTCATCGCGGCGATGTTGAACGAGCTATGAACAAAGCCGGATTCGAGCGATTTATTGGTTCGCGGATCGATTCCGTCTGCGCGCTTCATCGCATCAAGCGCGAGGTTGAGCATCGGCTCATTCACCTGGCCGAAGCGCTGCGGATCGGTGATGCTGCTTGCAGCGTTCTGGCGAGCGGTGGCCTCGACTTCGACCTTTTTAGCCTTCACAACGTCGGGGAAGATGAAGTAAAGCTTCAGAACCGCGAGCAGCATCACGACCGATCCGACCAGCGTGTACAGGAAGAACTTGATTGCCGAGTAGAGCCGGTTCTTGCCGCCCCAGATGCCGATCAGGAAGTACATCGGCACGAGCATCACTTCCCAGAAAACAAAGAACAGAAACAGGTCGGCTGAAACGAACGCGCCTAGCATGCCACTCTGAAGCAAAAGCAGCATGATGTAGTACTCTTTCTCGCGCCCTTTTTCTCGAATGTAAGCCCACGAGCAGACAACCGATATCACCCCTAGCAGCGTCGTCAGCATCACCAGCATAAGCGACAGCCCGTCCACTCCAAGCTGGTAACGCGCTCCGATGAGCGGAATCCAATCGTGGTCTTCGATGAACTGCAAGCCGCCGAGCGCGCGCTCATAGCCATGCATTTTTCCGAGCCCGGTCATCAGCGGTATCGAGACTAGAAAACAGATCGAGATCCAGACATTCGCGAACCAGCGAATAGCGTCGTTCTTTGATCGGTTGAACAACAAGATGAGTATTGCGCCAACCGCGGGAAGCCATGTCACCCACGACAGGATGCCGATACCGAGGAAGTAATGATCGCGAGGCATAGCCAGTGTCTCCTAATCGTCTTGTTTGGGCGCCACTCAGGCCGCCCTTATTCTAACTGCGCAATGCGGGGCGGCCACCCAGCCACCCGCACATTCAATTTCCCCTGAAGCTTCGGATCGTGGCCGGGATCGACGGGAAGATGTAGATCAACAGAATCACAAACAGACCGAGCGCGAAGACCAACACATAGTTCTGCCAGAAGCCGGTTTGAAACGTGCGCAACACAATCGAGCCCGCGCGCGCGATCCATCCGGTCGCGTTAACCGCCAGGTCAATCACCCACTTGTCCCATAAGCCGCTCAGCTTTGCCCAAAACCGCGTGAGCCAGCCTGCGCCGTTGACGCCGCCGTCCACCACCGCCGCGTCCACGCGCCACATCGCGTTGTTCACAGCCTTGCCCGCTTCGACTCCCTTTTCGTCGAGCAGATGATCCAGGTACCACTTGTTAAAGCTGAGCGTGTAAAGCGGGCGAAGCTTGGCGGCCCAGATGTCCGCAAGGTCCGTGCGGCGCTCGTAGAAGAGCTTGCCGAGATATATTCCCAGGACCGCGATCCCGACTGACAGAATCATCAATGCGTATTCAATCGGCTCGACGTGATGAGCTGCTGCGTGTCCGGCTCCGGCTTCGTGGACATTGACTATCACGGGATCGAGCCAGTGCTCGAAGAAGTTGATGTCCTTTCCAAAAGAAAGCGCGAGCGGAATGCCTATCAGACCCGCAAGGATCGAGCCGACCGCGAGGACTTGAAGCGGGAGCGTCATGATGGTCGGCGACTCATGAGGCTCAACCGGGGCGTGATGACCGTGCTCGTCGTGATGAGTTTTTCTGAATCGCTCTTCGCCCTTAAAGGTCATCGACATGAGCCGCGTCATGTAGAACGCCGTTATTCCGGCCGTGATGAACCCGATAAACCAGAGTAACTTTCCGCCGCCGAAGACTCCCGTGCTGAAAGTCTTCCAAAGAATTTCATCCTTGGAGAAGAACCCGGCAAAAAACGGAATGCCGCATATCGCGAGCCAGCCGATCCACATCGCACGATAGGTCTTGGGCATGTACTTGGCGAGGCCTCCCATCTTCGGCATCTCCTGTTCATGGTGCATGCCGTGAATGACAGAGCCCGAGCCGAGGAACAGAAGCGCCTTGAAAAACGCGTGAGTGAACACGTGGAAGATCGCGGCTACGAAGGCGCCGACGCCTGCCGCCAGGAACATAAATCCGAGCTGCGAGACGGTCGAATATGCGAGCACCTTCTTGATGTCGGTTTGAGTAATGCCGATGGTAGCGGCGACGAAGGCGGTCAGAAGGCCGATCAGGGCTACGATCATCATCATCGTGACCGAACGTTGGAAAATGAAATTCGTGCGCACCACCATGAACACGCCGGCGGTGACCATCGTCGCCGCGTGAATCAACGCCGAGACGGGCGTGGGTCCCGCCATCGCGTCCGGAAGCCAGATGTAAAGCGGTATCTGCGCGCTCTTGCCCGTGGCTCCGACAAACAATCCGAGCGCGAGCCACGACATCAACCCGAACTGCCAGAGGTGCTCGACTGGGTAGGCCGCGGAAAGCGACGCGAGGTCTTTGAATTGAAGCGTACCGAACGTCGCGAACACTCCCATGATGGCAAGCGCAAACCCAAAGTCGCCTATGCGGTTCACGACGAAGGCTTTTTTTGCGGCATCGCCGGCTTCACGTTTGTTGATGTAGTAGCCGATCAGCAGATACGAACAGAGCCCTACCCCTTCCCACCCAACGAACATGATCATGAAGTTCGAGCCCATCACGAGCAGCAACATCATGAACATGAATAGATTCAGATAAGAGAAGAACCGGTAGAAGCCCGGGTCGCCGCGCATGTAGCCGACTGCGAAGACGTGAATCCAGAAACCAACAAAGGTGACGATGAACATCATCACAAGCGTTAGCTGATCGATCTGGTAGCTCCACTCGATGTTGAAACTCGCAAGCCCGCCCGCCTCGTTGCCGTGAGTCTTGTGCGCGGCGCCACCGGGCAGCCAGGTGAATGAGTGCGGGAACCCGCCGTCTTCGCTGGTGATGTATGGTTTGTCGTCGTGCTTGCGGGCGTAATCGGTTGCGTACTCGTAAAACGCTCCGAGTGTGAGCAACAGAGAAGCGAGGATCACGCCGCAACCAATGAGCGAGACGGCGCGTTCGCTGAGCCGGAGTTTGCGGCCCAGCAAAAAGTTTATAAGGAAGCCTAGAAGCGGCAAGACTGGAATCAACCAGACGAGTTTCAGCATAAGCACATGATCCGTGATTCGTGATTCGTGACCCGTGAGACCTCACGAATCACGCATCAGGCGTCATTCCTACCACTTCAACAGATCAATCTCATCAATCGCGACCGTCTCCTTGTTGCGAAACATGGCGATGACGATCCCCAGCCCGACAGCGGCTTCCGCGGCGGCTACGACTATGATGAATATCGTGAACACCGGACCGGACAGCGAGTTGACGGCCAGCCCTTTCGCCGCCAGCGCGTCCTTGTTTATTTCGAGGTAACGCGAGAACGCGATCAGGTTCAGATTGACTGCGTTCAGTATCAGCTCGATGGACATAAAGATGACGATGATGTTTCGGCGCGACAAGACGCCCGCCACGCCAACCACAAACAGTAGAAAGCTCAGCATCAGGAAGTTGATAAGCGTAGGCTCGAAGCGTTTGAGGAACGGCTGCTGGGCTTGCAGAAGCAGCGGCGTCAAATAAGCGAGCGCGCTAATGGCAAGACTAAACACTTCGCCCTCCCGAATCGAAACTGCGGAAAGGGAGACACCGCGAAATGTTCGTTCCCGTTTGCTGTCTCGTCTTCATATCAATATCCACTCTCAACTCTACTCGTAGTACTTTTGCTGTTTGGTGCCGCGCGCGAGCAAGACTGCGCCAACCATCGCTACGAGCAGCAGCAGTGAGGCCACTTCAAAGGGCAGAGCTGCTTGTCGGTAGAGTTGCTCGCCCACTTCCTGAGTGTCCTTCGAGATGTATCCCGCGCCCGCATTGCTCCGCTCGCCGCTCTCGACTGCGGTTACAGCACTCGCGCTATCCGGGGGTCGGAAGGCGGCCTGGGCGGGATTCATCGCGAAGTAGAAGGACACCGCCAGCAGCAGCGCGATGACGACTGCCGGCCAGGTCTGCCCGGTATATAGAGCCACTCGCGCTTCTTCTTCGGCGCGGGTCTGCACCAGCATTATCACGAACAAGAACAGCACCATCACGCCGCCGACGTAGACGAGTATCTGAACGCCGGCTACGAACTCCGCGCGAAGGAGGATAAACAGCAGCGCCACGTTAACAAGCGTCCCTATAAGGAAAAGCGCGGAGTGAATGGTGACTCGAGCGGTCACAACGAAGACCGCCATAAACAAAGTCATTATGGCCAGGACATAAAAAAGTAGCGCTTCCAACCCGTGTAGTTGCATGCCGGTCCTTGGTCATTGTCCTTCGTCATTAGTCGCGCAAACGACCAATGACTCGGGACAAATGACGAGTGACTACTTCGCGTATCGAACGTAGTTGATGCCCTTCTCGAGCATCTCGCGATCCCAGCGAAAACCTGCGCGATGATACACCGCGAGTTCAAAACTCTGAGTCAGCTCCAGACAATCGGTCGGGCAGGCTTCGGCGCAGAGGTTGCAGAACATGCATCGCGACGTGTCGAAGATGAAAGTGGTGAGCACCTTCTTCTTATTCACCTTCTCGCCGTCGCGGACCTCGCGCCGTATCGAGCCGACTTCGATGCAATCGACTGGACACGCAAGCGCACACAGATCACACGCGATGCAGAGCGTGCTTCCATTATCCGGATCAAGGTTCAAGCGCGGCGCGCCTCGAAATCTCTCGGAGACTCGCGCGGCTTCGAGCGGATACTGCTCGGTGTATATCGCCTGGTTGGGGTTGCCCCCGTCGCGCGGTTCATAGAGAGCACGCGCGTTGTATTTGAAAGTCAGCGCCAGACCCTTGAATAGATCAAGCAAAAGAAGCCGCTTGATCAATTGGCCGAGCGTTCGCTTTGTCGCCTGAGTTCTTACTGCTGCCATAAATCACCTAAATGCAAATCCTGCCGTGTCGAATCTTACTGTCCGCCGCCATCGGCTGGTTGTGGACGTAGCGCCTTTTCTAATCGCTCGCGCCGCAGGCTGATCTGAAGCTGCCGTTGCTCATGTAGATTGAAGTCGCGCGAACGGCGATTGATTTTCACCAGCAGCAGCCAGACTAGCGGGACCGTTATGACTGTACCCGTCACTATGAAGTAGATCACGCCCTTGCCGGTTGGCACGAGTCTGCCACCGACGTCCCGCATCAAGTTGAACACGCCGCCTCTTGATTCAGGCAGCGCGAGCACGTACCAGATCCCGGTTAGCACGATGTTGGCAAGTCCCGCCGGAATCATCCATTTCCATCCAAGCTCCATCAACTGATCGTAGCGATAGCGCGGCCAGGTCCAGCGGAACCACATATAGGCATAGATCAACAACATTATTTTCGACCCGAAGACCACCACGCTTGCGATCGTATGAAGAGTTGGATTATGGATTGGACCTACGCCAAACAGCGAGGTTCCGGTTACGCCAGGAAAACTCCAGCCGCCGAGAAACAGCGTCACTGCAATCGCCGCCGTCACGATCATTGCCGCATACTCGGCCATGAAGAAAAGGGCCCACCGAAACCCCGAATACTCGGTGTGATATCCGGCGACAAGCTCCGACTCAGCTTCAGGCAGGTCGAAGGGAGCGCGATTCGTCTCACCAAGAGCGCTAATCAGATAAACAAGGAAGCCCAGGGGCTGAAAGAAGATGTACCAGACATGGTCAGCTTGTTGAGCTTCTATTATGCCGGACATTGATAAGGTGCGCGCGAACATCAACGCGCCGATGATCGACAGTCCTAGACCGATCTCGTAGCTCACCATCTGAGCCGATGACCGGAGCGCGCCCAGCAACGAGTACTTCGAGTTGGACGCCCACCCCGCGAGCACCAGACCGAGCACCCCGACTGACGAAACAGCGAGGATGAACAGCAGACCGATGTTGATGTTGGCGATGGTCGCCCACGCCGCGCCCCACGGTATCACCGCTAGAACTATCAGCGCGGCTACAACGGAGATGATCGGCGCGAGCGCAAAAACCATCCGATCGGCTTTGAGCGGGATGATGTCCTCTTTGAGTAGAAGCTTCAAGCCATCGGCTGCCGGCTGCAACAGCCCCCACGGACCGACTCGCATCGGTCCGAGCCTCGCTTGCATGAACGCAGACACTTTGCGTTCGACGTAAACAAGATAGGCGACGAGCGTCAGGACGATGAACAGGACGATCAGGATTTGGAAGATCGGCCAGACGACGTATTCGGCCCAGAACGCGTTGGGCCGACGCTCGCGGGTCAGACCCAGAACCCAGTCGGGAGCTACAAGCATTAACGTCGCCAGGAGGCTTTGCATAGTGTCAACTCAGACCGGTCACCAACTACTGCCAAAGAGAGGCTGTCTCTGCATTTTGTTCGACAATCACAGTAACGCGCTTTCGCATCACCGATCAACTTCTCCCAGCACGATGTCGAGAGTACCGATCAATGCGACGACATCAGCAACAAGATGCCCGATCGACATTCGCTTGAGCGACTGGAGGTTGATGTAGGATGGCGGGCGGATCCGCATTCGATAGGGCTTGCCGGTGCCGTCGCTTACCAGGTAGACGCCTATCTCGCCTTTGGGCGCTTCGATCGAGTGATAAACCTCGCCTGCCGGCGGCTTGAGCACCTTCGGCACCTTCGCCATAACCGGACCCTCGGGCAAACCATCCAGCGCTTGTTCTATTATCAGCGCAGACTGCTTGATCTCTTCCATCCGGCAGAGGTAGCGATCATACGTGTCGCCGTTCTCGCCGATAGGGATCTCGAAGTCGAAGTCCGCGTAGGCTGAGTATGGTTGCGCCTTGCGAACGTCGTACTTGACACCTGATCCCCGGAGTCCCGGGCCGGTAAGGCTGAGGTTGATCGCTTCTTCGGCGGGCAGAATGCCGATACCCACCGTGCGCTGAAGCCAGATTCGGTTCGCGTTGAGCAGAGTTTCGTACTCTTCGATTCGGCCTGGAAGTATTTTCAGGAAATCCCGAACGCGCGAGTCGAACTCAGGATACGTATCCCACCACAGACCGCCTATCCGAAAAGCATGTGCCGTGAGCCGCGCGCCGATAAAATCCTCAAATATTTTTAGTATCTCTTCCCGCTCACGGAATGCGTACAGCAAGACAGTCACGGCGCCTATGTCCAACGCGTGCGTTCCAAGCCAGAGCAGATGCGACGCGATGCGCTGAAGTTCAGTGAGAATGACGCGCAGGTACTCAGCTCGCTTTGGGACTTCAACCTGGAGGAGCTTCTCTACGCCCTCGACGTAACACAGATCATTGGACACAGCCGCGACATAATCCAGGCGGTCCCAATACGGCGTTATCATCGCGTAAGTGTCACTCTCCGCGATCTTCTCGACGCCACGGTGCAGATACCCGATATCGCAATCGAGATCAACGACGGTTTCGCCGTCGAGCCTCAAGATCACCCGCAGCACGCCGTGCGTAGACGGGTGCTGAGGTCCCATATTGAGGACCATCTCTTCAGAATCAAACAGTGTCTCCTGGCCCGCGCCAGTCAATTGCTCTTGCATAAGACTATCGTCGCTCTGCGTACTTCACGTCGATCAAACTGGTGTCGTAGTCAATCTCCCGGTACTGAAGGTGTTTGTCCGTCCATTCGTTGTCCTGGTAGCCGATGGGGTACTCCTTGCGAAGCGGGTGTCCCGGCCAGTCCGTCGGGAGCAGGATTCTCCTGAGATCGGGGTGGCCTTCAAACAAGATCCCGAACATGTCGTAAATCTCGCGCTCCATCCAGTTCGCCCCCGCCCAGATCGAGGTGACCGACGGACAAGCTTCGCCATCAGCGACTGCCAGTTTCAGACGCAGCCTGCGGTTCTTGGTGAGCGAATAGAGGAACAGAACGATGTCGAACTCCTCGCCCTTCCGATCTGGCCAATGGATGGCGGTCTCATCAATACACATTTTGAAATCCGCGTCGTCTTCATCATGAAGGAAGCGGCACAGCTCAACGTATGAGCCCTTCTTCACTCGCAGTATCTGTTGACCGAGGGTAGCAACCGCTTCCGAGATCGCGTCGCCGAATCGCTCTCTGATGCGGTCAATCAACACATCGTCCACAATCTCAGAGGTTATGACGGGACCCTTCTTGGCGGGCGCGAGCTTCTCTCCCGCGGCTGGCTTGTGATCGGCTCTGGGGGCGGCCTTCGGCGGCGCAGGCTTGTCGCCAACTGCTTCTGCGGACACAGACTTCGAGTCTCCCCCCGAGGGGGCACCTTGGCCGGGACTCACCCCAGCCGTGTCTTTGTCCTCTGGCGCGCTCGCACCGGCCTTTGGTTGTGAAGGAGACTCGGCCTGGTCGGTTTGCTCGCTTGGGACTCGTTCAGCGTCTTCGCCAGCCGGTTTATCGTTAGACTCGTCTGTCATCGTGTCCTCGGCCTTGTCGCAGAAGCCACGACGCAGCTGGCCCCATAAATAAGACTCACCGCTTCCTCAACAAAAGAAATCTTTGATGAAACAACTGCGCTTCTAGTCGCACAGCTTTTAACATGTCGGTTAAACCGTTGTCAATCCAGTCACGAACGGCCCGGAGATGTATCCTGTAGATCGGGGCAAGCAGTTGCAATTCCGCGATATTGCAGACTCATGGCCCCAGCCGCTGGAGACAGCCACAAGCGTTGGTGTAGAACCTCCAGCGTGCTGCCGCGGATAATCCTTAAAGGGCACCATAGCCCGACTATCTGCAAGCATTTTTAGCGAATTTCGTTGACTGAGAGTAAGGCTGCGAGTATGATGGTGCGGTGCGCCGGGTCGTCTAATCGACAAGCCCCCAGAACATTCAGTAGCCCCCTTTCTGAATGTTCGATACCCCAGCGCACCGCTGAAACAGTACCGCTTCAAGGCAGGAACTTGAAGCGGTGTTGTTTACGAGAGCAGCTTATATCATAGCTCTCAACAGGATGCAAGAGAAAACTTCAAGTAACTTATCAAGCACGGACGGTCATTGTGTCATTACTGTCCTAACTCTTTCCAAAATACGAGTTTGCAGGGTGTTTCTGGTCGGAAACTTTTTTGAGGAACTGGCTAGATCGAGCTGAGGGTCAGCAGGAGGCGACTCCTGGTGAGGCTCTCCCGGGCTTAAAACGCCCTCCTCTAGAAGAGTTGGACTAGGCCCAAGCGGTTAAGCTGCTCAACGAACCTGCCGATCCCCACTTCAGCTGAACCTTGATCCACATCGAAACTCTCGCAGATCCACTGCACCAAGTGCTCGAAGGCGACCGGCCCAGTTCGATCGATCTCAAGCCAAAGCGCCGCACCCGTTCGATTTAAACTAAAATACAGCAGAGTTTCGAGGTTCAGGAGCACTGCTGTTCCGTCAGACAGAGCGGTGAACACTGAAGATGACACCTTCCTGACTTGCATGAGCACTAAGATATGCTTTGATTAGAAAAGCCGCAAGACGGCGATGAGGACTTAGGACATCAAGGGGGTGATATTCCTCAGAATGTGCTGTCAAGAAGCCGGGACGCGAGTTCGGCTCGACCTCGAACATTCGCTTTTTGGTAGACCTTGTCTAGATGCTTGTTAACGGTTTCGACGCTTATTTTTAGACGCTCTGCAATTTCCAGATTTTTGTTGCCTCGCAAGCACTCGACTGCTACTTGAGCTTCCCGCTCGGTCAATCCCCACGTTTGCCTGAGATGCTCTTCGTAGTTCGACCACCTCGACGCTGAACGCTTAATCAGGCAAAGCGCATAGCTCTCGGGGCCCAACATACCTTGAGGCATCAATGTACAATGAATCTCATGCGCTATCCGTCCAACAGTAACGTCGCGGACCAGCGAATGATCACCTTCGTGGCGACCCGCGCGAGATTCGTATACTTCTTGATAAAAATCCATTGCGAATTCGATCACTGCGGCAACTAACAGATGGCCCTCGCGATTCTCGACCAGCAGCTTGTCAAAGGACCGATTGTGCCAGACCAATTGGCCTTCCTGGTTCATCAACGCGGCGCCTTCGCTTATCTCGTTGAGGACTGTGGCAAGGTTGTAGAGTCGATCTGTTCCGTCCGACAACGGCGCCTCCAAAGGCGCTGACGCGTAGGACCCTTGAGCTAGCATAGAAGCGTTCCTTACTGGCGTGCTTGGAATCCCGGAGGCGGAGACGGCTGTTTGAAACAGTCAAACAAGTCTCGGTGTGAGCAGCGCGATGATTGTCCTTTTAGGGGCTGAGAGGGGCGGCGGTTACCCGGTTCCAAAGCGCTGACTAGCCCGGGCTGGAACTCCTCGAACAGCGAGTCGATCACGACCTGCGAAAGCAGCACCTTTGGCTAGCTTTATAAGGTAACCAGTTAGTGAAGTCAATAGTTTATGTCGGCTTCGCGCAGGCGCCAGGTGTACCAAACGAACGTGTTCCGTTGGGTGTAACCTCGCTGGGGAGTTACCTGCGCCTGTTTGCACCGCTGGAAATAATCGAACATTTCGCCTCTTATGCACTTGGAGACGGCTGAATGCCTCAACCGTCGAAAGAGGGGGCCAACTTCACCAGATGAGACCGCCACAGTTTTTGACCGGCACGCAGTTTCAGGAAAAGACCGAGTTTTGGCTCTTGCAAGACTGAGGAACGGAAATGTCCAAACCAGAATCCGAACTCTCTAAGAGACGAGTTGCTGTTTTGAGCTCCGCTGGCTCATCTGGCGGCGGGCACAACACTCCATTGGCCGAACTGGTCAACTCACACTTGAAGGCAAAACAAATGAGACAAGTGGACTTCTGCAGGGAGACGGGGTTTGACCAGGGGCTCTTGTCCAAGATCCTCTCGTCTGTTGTCAGCACCCTCAACGTCGAGAGCGCTTTGAAACTCGCCGAGGGGATGAACGTCCCTCCAAGCGTGATATTCGAGGCCATTGGAAAGCAACATGTGGAAGAGATGTTGCGCAGGTTCTATTGCGATTCCGACAAACTGATGTAGCGATGCCGTTGCGGTCAGTTGCATATGTCGGGGTTCCTTCGGCTTATCGGTGCAGCGATCGACTCCTTCGCGCCTTCCAGCCCAGCCAGTTACTTCAAACCTTAAGAACGGACCGCTCTGCTTTGTCCTGTATCGGTGCGCGTACGTATCACCCGGGGCCATTCGCGTTTGAAATTTCGTGCTCCCGTGTGAGTAAATATGTCCTCATCCGCTCAGGGCTTTGTTGATGACGGGTTGGTTGAGCCTGCCGCATTTATTGGCGAGACCCGAGACCGCTTGCAGTCTGAGTCAATCAAAGTGTTCTGATTCTTGTTACGAAAGGATAGAAGAATGTCTGATTCCAGTGGCGTCAAAGTGGGACGTGTGATCCAGGTGATCGGTCCGGTAATAGACGTAGCGTTCGATGGGAATTATCTGCCTCCGGTTTATAACGCACTGCGCGTCACCTCCGAAGGGTTTGAAGGACCAGAGCCGATCGACATCATCTGCGAAGTGGCTCAGCATCTTGGAAACCGCCGGGTGCGCGGGGTCTCGATGCAACCAACAGAAGGCATAGTGCGCGGCATGAAAGCCATCGACACTGGCAGTCAAATCACGATGCCGGTCGGCGAAACGACGCTTGGTCGAGTACTGAATGTCATAGGCGAGCCCGTTGACGGGCTTGGTGAAGTCAAATCCGAAAGCCGCGAACCGATTCATCGGCATGCCCCCACACTCGAGGAGCAATCAACCGATCTTCAAATGTTCGAGACCGGCATCAAGGTCATCGACCTGCTACTGCCTTTCCTGCGCGGCGGCAAGATCGGTCTCTTCGGCGGGGCCGGCGTGGGCAAGACAGTTTTGATCATGGAGCTGATCAACAATATCGCGCTCAAACACTCAGGCTTCTCGGTTTTTGCCGGAGTCGGCGAAAGAACTCGCGAGGGCAACGACCTGGTTCGAGAGATGGTCGAGTCCAAAGTCATCGACTACGGCGAGTCCTTCTACAAGAACATGGAAGAGACCGGCGAGTTCGACATGTCGAAAGTCGATAAGAGCGCCATCTCCAACTCAAAGGTCGCGTTGATCTACGGGCAAATGACCGAACCACCAGGAGCGCGGCTTCGAATCGCGTTGTCGGGATTGACGGTCGCCGAGTACTTTCGCGACAAGGGCCTCGACGTGTTGCTGTTCATTGATAACATCTTCCGCTTCACGCAAGCCGGCTCGGAAGTCTCTGCGCTGCTCGGCCGTATGCCTTCGGCTGTGGGTTACCAGCCAACGCTTGCGACCGAGATGGGCGAGCTGCAAGAGCGCATCACTTCGACCAAGACCGGATCGATCACTTCGATTCAAGCCGTGTACATTCCGGCGGACGATTATACCGATCCTGCACCGGCAACAACCTTCGCGCATCTCGACGCGGTCACTGCGCTCTCGAGGCAGATCGTTGAGATTGGAATCTTCCCGGCGGTCGATCCACTGGCTTCGTCATCGCGGTTGCTCGACCCGCTGATCATCGGACAGGATCACTACAACACCGCGCAAGCGGTGAAGGAGATTCTGCAGCGATACAAGTCGCTCCAGGATATCATCGCAATTCTTGGGTATGACGAACTCTCTGAAGACGACAAGGTCATAGTCGCGCGCGCGCGCAAGATCCAGCGCTTTCTGTCGCAGCCTTTCTTTGTCGCCACTCAGTTCACCGGCCTGGAAGGCAAGTACGTCAAGCTCGAAGATACGATTCGCGGCTTCCGCGAAATCGTCGACGGCAAGCACGACGATATGACCGAGCAGGCCTTCTACAACGTGGGCACGATTGAGGAAGCTCGAGAGAAAGCCAGGCAGATGGCAGCGACCGCTTAGCGCGCTTGTGTTTCACACTGAAGAGTTCATCCGGGTTACGGGCGTTCGATCCGTAACCCGGTTTGTTTTTTACTTGGCCTTTCCCTGGCTTGCTACTTCGTCCAGGGCGCGGGCAATCGCGACGGGATCACCCAGGAAGTAATGCCTGATAGGCTTGAGGTGTTCATCCAATTCGTAGACCAGCGGCACGCCGGTTGGGATGTTTAACTCGACTATCTCCTCCTCTGAAACCTTGTCCAGATGCTTCACCAACGCGCGCAAGCTGTTGCCGTGCGCCGCAATCACCACTCTCCGTCCTGACTCAATCGCGGGAACGATTGTCGCCTGCCAGTAAGGCAGAAAGCGATCAACCGTATCCTTCAAGCACTCGGTCAATGGAAGCTCAGCTTCAGTGAGGCTGCGATATCGCGGATCGTTTGCCGAGTACCGAGGGTCGGTCTTCTCAAGCGGTGGTGGCGGAATGTCGTAGCTCCTTCGCCAGATCTTTACTTGTGCTTCGCCGAACTTCGCAGCCGTCTCCGCTTTGTTCAATCCCTGAAGCGCGCCGTAGTGCCGCTCGTTCAGCCGCCACGACAGATTGACCGGGATCCACATGAGGTCAAGCTCATCAAGCACGATCCAGAGAGTTCTGATCGCACGCTTCAAAACGGACGTGTAAGCGATGTCGAATGACAAGCCTGCTTCCTTGATGAGCGCACCTGCTTGTTTTGCTTCGGCTCGACCTTGCTCGGTCAGGTCGACGTCCGTCCAGCCTGTGAAGCGATTCTCCTGGTTCCAGGTGCTCTGTCCATGCCGAATCAAGACCAGCTCAACCATCAATCCGGTCCTCACTTTCTCAATCCTGCGCCGCTAGTGCATCGCTCACAATTCGCTGCGCTTCTTCGACAATCGAGTCCAGATGCTCACGACTAACAAAGCTCTCGGCGTAGATCTTGTAGATGTTCTCCGTACCGGAAGGTCGCGCTGCAAACCAGCCGTTACTGGTAACGACCTTCAATCCGCCGATCGGCTCGTCATTGCCCGGCGCGCGAGTAAGCTTGGCAACTATCGGCTCGCCGGCAAGCTCGGACGCCTTGACCGCGTCCGGACTCAGCTTCCTCAATCGCGCTTTTTGCTCCGGAGTCGCCGGCGCGTCGATCCTCGTGTAGTACGGTGTACCAAAAACAGCGGTCAGCTCGTCGTAATGCTCGCCCGGGTCCTTTCCCGTTCGCGCGAGTATCTCAGCGGCGAGCAGATCCATGATCAAGCCGTCCTTGTCCGTTGTCCAAACGGTGCCGTCTTTGCTTAAGAAACTTGCGCCGGCGCTCTCTTCTCCGCCAAAACAAACCGAGCCATCAAGCAGCCCTGAGACGAACCACTTGAACCCGACCGGGACTTCCAACAAGCTTCCTCCAAGGTTCTCCACAACTCGATCGATGATTGTACTGCTGACAAGAGTCTTGCCAACCGCCGCCTTACGCCAGGCTTCGCGATGAGTAAGCAAGTACCTGATCGCGACCGCAAGATAGTGATTCGGATTCATCAGCCCGGCCGGTGTGACGATGCCGTGTCGATCCGTGTCCGGATCGTTTCCGAATGCAATTTGATATTGGTCCTTGAGCTTGACCAGGCTCGCCATCGCATACGGGCTCGAGCAATCCATTCGCACTTTGCCGTCGTGGTCCAGCGTCATGAAGCTGAAGGTTGGATCGACACGCGGATTCACAACTGTGATGTCCAGACCGTAAACCTCCGCAATCGGCTCCCAGTAATGAACCGAAGCTCCGCCCAACGGATCGACGCCGAGCTTTAGACCGGCGTCGCGAATCGAGTCCATATCGACAACGTTGTGCAGATCGTTGACGTAGGGAAGAACGAAGTCGTGCGCGTGCGTTGTGCCGGCTTTCATAGCCGAAGCGAACGGCACGCGTTTCACATCGCGATTGCCTGCCCGAAGCAATGCGTTCGCGCGATCCTCAATCCATTTCGTGACATCGGTGTCGGCCGGTCCTCCGCTTGGCGGATTGTACTTGAAGCCCCCATCCTCGGGCGGGTTATGCGAAGGCGTGACGACTATGCCGTCCGCCAGGTTCTCCTTGCGCCCTCGGTTGTAGACCAGAATCGCGCGCGAGATGACCGGTGTGGGCGTCACTCCATCATCACGCTGGATGATGGTTTCGACATCGTTCGCGGCAAGGACTTCAAGCGCGGTGTGTTCCGCCGGGCGGGACAGTGCGTGCGTGTCCTTGCCCATCAAGACGGGCCCGTGAATCTTCTGCGCGTGGCGGTAGTCGCAGATGGCCTGCGTAATGGCGAGAACATGCGCTTCGTTAAAGCTCCCGTCCTGAGCCCTGCCTCGATGCCCGCTGGTGCCAAAGCTTACAAGCTGATGTGGATTGTTGGAATCAGGCTCGCGTTCGTAATACTCCCGCTCGAGCCTGGCCGGGTCGATCAGCATTTCAGCGGGCACGGGTTTACCCGCCAGTGGATGAACAGCCATTCGCCGCTCCTACGCCGTTGTCGCGCTAATGAGCCGCGACTTCATCCCGCTCAAAGCGAGATAAGACACGACGAGCCGCCTTGCTTCTGCTTGAGTCGCTGGGCGGCCCGCGGTTGAACAACAAATCGATGATGACCGATCAAGCTCTCGGCGCTGCTTCTTTCAATGCCTGGCCGGCCCCGCCTTCATACTGGCGGAAGTTCTGCGTAAAAAGGTTCACAAGCTTGCGCGCAGTCTCGTCGTAAGCAGCCTTGTCAGCCCACGTGTTTCGCGGAATCAGAATCTCGTTTGGCACTTCGGCGCATTCAGTCACTACATTGATCCCAAAGAACGGGTCCGTCTGAGTGGGCGCCGCAGCCAGAACGCCGCTGTGAATCGCGTCGATGATGGCACGCGTGAATCGAAGCTTCATTCGCGAGCCCGTGCCGTACGAACCGCCGCTCCAGCCGGTGTTCACCAGCCAGACATTCGCGCTGTGCTGCTTCATCTTCGCTGCAAGCAACTCCGCATACTTTGTAGGATGCCAAACCATAAACGGACCGCCGAAGCACGGCGAAAACGTCGCCTGCGGTTCGGTGACTCCAACTTCGGTGCCCGCCACCTTCGCGGTGTAGCCGCTGATGAAGTGATACATTGCCTGCTCGGGCGTCAGCTTGCTCACCGGCGGCAACACGCCAAACGCGTCGCAGGTCAGAAAGATGACGTCAGTTGGGTGGCCGGCGACGCACGGAATCTTGGCGTTCTTTATGTACTCGATCGGATAAGCGCCGCGGGTGTTTTCGGTGATGCTCGCGTCGGCAAAGTCGACCGTTCGATCATCCCTGAGCACGACGTTCTCAAGCACGGAGCCAAACCGCAGCGCGGCATAGATGTCCGGTTCCGACTCGGGGCTCAGATCAATCGTCTTCGCATAGCAGCCGCCCTCGACGTTAAAGACGCCGTTATCAGTCCAGCAGTGCTCGTCATCGCCCACCAACAGCCGCTTGGGATCAGCCGACAAAGTTGTCTTGCCCGTGCCCGAGAGCCCGAACAGGATCGACGACTGCCCCGTCTGCCGATCCGCCGTAGCCGAACAGTGCATCGAAAGCACACCCTTCTTCGGCATCAAGTAGTTCATGATTGTGAAGACGCCTTTCTTCATTTCACCGGCATACTGCGAACCAAGGATCACGACTTCGCCGTTGTCAAAGTCGAGATCGATACTCGTGTTCGACGTCATCCCGGTGGTCAGTTTATTGGCGGGGAACTGGCCTGCGTTATAAATCACGTAGTCGGGCTTGCCGAAGCTCGCAAGCTCCTCGGGCGTAGGCCTGATAAGCATCGTGTGCATGAACAGGGCGTGATAAGGACGAGCGCAAATCACACGCACTTTGATCTGGTGCTCGGGGTCCCAGCCGGCGAAACCATCCACACAATAGAGGTAATCTCGCGTGTTCAAATAGTCTTTGGCTCGCTCGCGATTGATCTCGAAGCCAACCGGTTCGAGCGGAATGTTGACCGAGCCCCACCAGATATCGGCTTGCGATTCTGGGCGCTGCACAACGCGCTTGTCCTTAGGCGACCGGCCCGTCTTGCTGCCCGAATAAGCTACCAACGACCCGCCGGCGGCGATGCGAGTTTGTTTATCGAAGCGAATCGCCTCTTCATACAAAGTAGCCGGCGGTAGATTTCTGTGAACGTCAGCGACCGTGATCTCGTGCTCTTGTAAACTGAAGTCGCCCATCGTTAAACCTTCTTTCCGAGTTAAGCCTTTTCCCGAATCAAGCCTTCTTTCCGAGTTTGGATAGCAGACCGCCAGAATAAGCGTAGCAGTCGTGTTTTTCAAGGGAGACGAGCTTTCGGTGACGACGAGGTTTCGGGGGTGCGCGTCAACTTTTTGCGTTTCAATCCCCGGAGGGGATGTCGGAGTGTAGCCACGGGTGAGTCCGCGAACCCGTGGGGTGGTCGAACAGGGGCACCGCAAACCCGCGAAGCGGGTGATGGCGAGGCGTACGCAGAAGAGATCAACGATGAACAAGGACGTTCTCGATATGTCTGCTCCAAGTAATCACTCGCTGCTTGCCGTCACCCACTACGTGGGTTCACGTGGGGATCCGGCTGGCCCACGGGTTCGCGGACTCACCCGTGGCTACACTCTGCCATCCCTTCGGGATTCGGGCGCAAAAAGTTGACGCGCACCCAGCTTTCGGGTTGTGCGGCACCATCGCGGGAAAACAAGGTGGAAGGCGGGACGGAATTGAACTTCGCGCTCTCGGGGTGCAGAGCCATATGCCTGAATTGAACTACACTCTGGCTGTATCGGGGCAAGTATGACGGGATTGAACTACGCGCTCACTGTATCTGGCGCCAAGTGAGACGCCTCAGCCTTGTTAGCAAGCACGACCACGCGGTCCGGGCCGACTTCAACGAAACCGCCGTCGACTGAAATCTCACCCGCTGTCGCGCCAACGTGATAAGTCAAAAGCCCGGCGGGTTTCAGGAGCGAAACCATCTCGGTGTGTCCCGGCAGGATGCCCAGCTCCCCGTCGAGCCCGGGCACTTCGACTCGATCGACCTCAGCCTCGAAAACCTTGCCTTCAGGAGCAATGATGCTCAGTTGAATCTTGTCTCTCACAGTGCGGGAATCTTACCACGCAGGTACGGCCCCAGCCAGCGCGTCTCCATTGTCGCGGGGTTGTCGGCTGACGACACCAGGTTTCTCGCCCAGGATTCGATGAGGATGATTTCGAATGCCAGATAACGCTTCTTATCTTGCATTGCTGGCGCACGTAAATCATGTCTAGCAGGTCTGGGCTGGGGCGCGAGATGGCTTTGTTTCGGATGGTGCGGAAATCAGGTATGGGAATCTCTTCAACCGGCGGCTCCTGAAGAAACAGGAAGCCAATCGGCATATGCGTGGCCTTGGCGAAATCTTCTACCTGTTTAAGAGTCGGAGTGACAGTGCCTTGCTGCCACGCTTCGAGCTTGGGAAAGCGGTGCGCGAGTGCATCACTCTCCAAGCCCGTGCGCTCACGGGCCCATGTCAGGAGTTCTGGTTTGATGTCAACGCGAATCACGGGATGATCTTGCTGAAAAACAGATCAGATAACAAGTCGCTGGTTTGTAGACGGTCGAGCTTGGGTTCGAGCTCGAGGAGGCGGGGAGAGTCGATGCGCTACTGGAACCGTTGTCACCGGTCACCGGCTCTATGCGGTCACTGCATATTCGACTGAGCGCGGGTTCTCGATGCGCTGAGACGCGTTCAGTACTTCCAAGCCCACGACGTTACCATCCTTGTCATAATCAAGGATCACGCCTGGCTTGTCTTCGTCGCTCTCTTCGATCGGGGCACTGCTAAAGAGAATCCGCAGCACGTCGACTTCCGGATCGTAGGTCACTTTCATTATTCGGTCTCCCAGTATTTGGTAATCTTGCTCGTTCGATAAACAGTCACAACCTTCATCGGAGTCACAGTTTCGTTCACCATCACGCGCACCAAATACTGTTTTTGATCGATTTCGATCTTGGACTGATAGCATATCACACCACTGTGTTCGGGCACTTTCTGATCGGGTGCGATCATTACGGCCTCGACCACAGCAACCGGAATCCCGCGTCGCTCCATTTCTTCCTGAACGTGTATTGAGAACTCGTAATTCAACACTTGGTGGAACCCTCGATCTGTTTGATCGGTCGCCTCAACGGTGGCCAGCTCCAGGATCGATTATCTTCATCCATACTCAAATGCGTCGCGTGCTTCTAAACTCCGGCTCGATGTTTCCATCTTCATCGCCGACCAATGGCGTAATGCAAACAAGCGGATTCTCCGGGACTCTCAGCCGCGATTGGGCAGGAAATTCTTTCCCCAATTGCTTTATGGCTTCTTCGAAAATGGCGATTCGACTGTCCACCAGTCCTAATGCAACAGCGTTCCGTGTGACGACGCTGACGTGCGCGACTGGCAGAATTTCATCTTCTGCTTCTCCCATAACCGCTTGCCTGATGTGAAATGGTTCCGGGATTGAGAACGGCTTTGCGATAAGGTAATCAGTCGGAGCAAGCCGCTGCAAGAATGCCAAGTCTTCTTCTTCGTTTCCCGTGCATACATATGCGCGAGCGCGCAACGAATAAATGAGCCCATCCCCTCCATGTACATACCAAAGGCTGAACATGATCTCTGGGGAATTCATTTCGCTACGCCTTCAACGATTTGGATTTCTTCCGGCGTCAGGCCATAGAGCGCGTACACCAACTGGTCTATCTCCCGCTCCAGTGCGCTCACGTCCGTATCGGCATCCCGCTGCTTCGCCGCGAGGATGCGGTCAACTAAGCGCTCCACCGCCTTTCGCTTTTCAGGCGACGCGGCGGGAATGGGCAAGACGGAAACATACATTGGCTTGAACTCGTAAAAACCCCCTTGCTTGGTTGCAGCCGTTTTTCGGATCATCCACCAAAGCACCTTGGAATTAAGGACCCCCATGACGAAGTTGATGTCGTTCGCAACGCAAATTGTGGTTTTGTCGTTACTAAAGTGGCCTCGTGAGTCAGCACCGTAAGCCGTATTCTTCTCGATTGTCGGAATCACAATTTTTGGTTTAGCGAAGGCGCTGTGAGATTCGTATCGCGGACGGGCAAGAGCATACCATTCGTATCGGATTCCAGTTTCAGACCTGTCCCGAAGGGCAAGGTCTCGCTTGAATTTGTGAAGATGAGCATGAATCGCTGGATATTGCTTCTTGAACTCCGCTTCTGCTTTTTTCGATGCGCTTGTGATTGCTGGATCGTGATGCAACGGGAAGTGCCAAGGAATGTAGATGAGCCAGAGATCGTGGGACACGACTTCCCACCGCTTGGCATCCCGACCACGAAGGAACGGCTTTAGCACGGCTGCGGATGACTTGTGTTCCGAGATAAGTCTGTCTCGGGTGGCACGACTTACAACGAAAGCTTCGTTCAGGCCGGTCTTAACTCCGTTATAAAAACGGCCATTGACGTAGTCGCCTAATGGCTTTCCGGCTTTGCGAAGTTTCTCGAGCAATCGCCCAGCCACCGGCGAGTCAAGTTGCCAGCCGTTGGGCTTCAATTCGCTCTGTGAAAGTTTCTGCCCACGCTCGGCCACGACTTGTGTGATGCGGTCAAAGGACAGTTCCTTTTGCCAGGTATAGGCCATCGCGGCGGCGTCTTTTGGCGGCGCATCGCGCGTGCCGGTGAGAATGGAAGCGTAGGCGATAGCCTCAAACACGGGCGCGTCGCCGAAATCAATCAGCCGGTGGAGAGTGAGTTCGCGCGCCAAAAAGCCGCGCAGCGCCTCGCCGTAGCCGGCGCGGTAGTACTTGTTTGAAGTGATGAGCGCGATTGCGCCACCTGGGCGCAGCAGTTTCACGCCGCGTTCGTAGAAATAAACCAGCAAGTCGGCCGTGCCGTTATAGCACTCGTAGCCAGAGGCTTTGAGCGCCGGTTTGAGCTCCTTGATTTTCTCCTGACGCACATAAGGCGGGTTGGCGATGACAACATCAAATCCGCCCTTTCCCTGAAACACCTCGAAGAAATGAAGCTTCCAGAGGAAATAGTCTTTGCGATTATCCCGCCGATGCTTCATCAGTTCTTCAACCGCGTTGTTCGCTCCTTGTTCACGGAGAGTTGCCTCCATAAACTCCCACTCGAGCTCGGATAGGCGAAAGCGAAGCCCCTTCTTTTCCGCTGGGGACGTCGTTTTGAAAATCTTCTGGTGCAAATCTCGCAGTTCCGGCAGCTTGCGTTGCGCTTCGCTGAAGAGATCGCTGAAAGTCCGTTGGGCAGACGCCGGTCTCGTATCCGATGGCTCATCGAGACTCTTTATTTCCCGTTTGAGCTTTTCAATCTCTTTCTCGACCGCGCGGCGAGTTGCCCGTTCACGGCTGCCGCGCCGGTATAGCTCCACGAACTGCTGTGACAGTTCTGCAATGCGATCCTTAATCGCACGCCTGTCAAGTTCTTTGTCTCTGAAGGCCGGCTGTTCCAGTAGTCTATCGTCAAAAAGCTTTACTCCCAAAACCTCATCAAGCAACGAATTGCCTTGCATGATTTTGTAGTCGAGGTTGGGAAGCGCCTGGATTCGATCGCGGTCGTCTTCGTCCACCACAAGCGAAAGCCATAGGCGGAGTTTAGCAATTTCGACGGCGCCTGGATCGATGTCCACGCCGTACAACGAGTTCTGAATCGCATGGCGCTTTAATTTATACGCAGTGCGCTTAGGCATGCCTTCAACCGAGCACAGCGCCTCGCGAGCGCGCACGATCTCCTGCATCATCCCGACAGGGAACGCTCCCGAACCGATTGCGGGATCACAGACGGTTATGTCTTCCAAGAGCTTGTCGATCTTCCTGGCATTCCGGCTAATCGATTCACCAAGAAACTTGTCTTTATGTTTTGCCGCTCCACCTGCCTCAAAGTCCGCCTGGGCATAGCCGATGCGGATGAACGTCTCAACGTCATCACGCGAAACGTCGGGCAAGTTGGTTGAGAGGTAGTTGATGAGGCTCTGCTGGCACATGTAGTTGACGATGGGACGCGGCGTGTAGTACGTCCCGCCCTTGTGTCTTAGGTTCTCGGGTAAGAGGTTCTCGAAGACCTTGCCGAGCATTTCAGGATCGACGGCGACCTCTCTTTCGAGTGGTTCTGCTTCGTTCACCGTAAAGTTAAAGCGGTCGAACACGTCGAGGATTCCGGTGCCTGTATCGCCCTCCTTTGTCGTTTCGGCATTGGAGAAGAGTTGGTCAGCAAGAAGGATCTCGGTGTTGACCCAATCATACCCAAAGAGCGGCTCGAACAATCCGCCGTTGAGAAACGGTATGCGGCAATCGAATCGAGGGTAGTAGTCATCGTCGCGCTCACGGGCCAGCGCGTCGTAGAAGAGGTGTTCAAGAACGTCGTTGAAGAAATTGACTGGCCGACTAGCTGAACGTTCAGCTCGCGCGCGTAACTTCGCGCGATTATCAAACAGATAACGAAGAAACCGCTTGTTCCCCTTCCCCCACTCGTCGCCGCGTTCTACGCCGAACCAACCCTTCTTCTGGAGAAAGTAAAGAAACACGATTTGGCCAAGCAGCTTCTTGGCAAAGTCATCTGTCTCGATCCCCTTCTTGTCAAAGTCGTCCCTGACGGCCGTGTTCCGTTTGAGAATCTTATCAAGCGCGTCGCGCACGCTTTCAAACAGGTCCTTGTAGCGGAGGAAGAACTCCTTGGTGACCTTCTCAATATCGAAGGCCTTCTCAATGTCCGCCAGAGACGGGTCGGCGTCGTCTTGTTCGAGCAATGGCAGGAATTGCTTCTGCGCAGTATGACTGTGTTCGTTGGCTCCAACGAGGAACGAATAGCGGCGCGCGGGTGAGAGCGTTTCACTAACTCTGATCCTGCCGCTATCATCCGCATTCGTTTCATATTCCAACTTTACAAAAGAGAATCGCCAGTCGGTCGGGTCTGGAGGCACGAAAGCAGCAAGAACCGCCGACTTGTCCTGGCCGTGTCCCGAGGTCAAGTAATCCGCCGCAAAGTTACGCAATGATGTGCGCGCGCGTTCGAGGCTCGACTCTCGCTCAAGATGGATAATCAAAACGTCTAGTTTCTCGCCTTGCGGATCGGTGTAAGTCGCCACTCTTTCGAATTTCTTTATTCTGGGCTTGAAGGCATCTTTGACGTAAGTCTTGTTCCACCGCGTCGCCTTTGATTCATCTACGTGATTCAAAAGATCGTGAATAAAATGACGAAATCGACCCTCGTCGAAAGGTTGAATGAACGCCTCGCGAATTCGGGATCGAGCTTGAGCAGTATCCATGTTTGATTGACCCTACGTCTTATCCGGCGAGGCGGGGATGAATGACGAAAGAATCACCTCTCTCGGACTATGTGCATCGCGTGCCGAGTCGGCGACAGTTGCTTGAAAGAATTCTTTGGGAATCTCACGTTTGAGTATTCCCAAAACCTTAAATGGCGCGGATTCTTTCTGGAGCGCGGTTGCAACCTTCTTGGTGGTCGGTCGGGGAAGCGCGCCATCGTCAATGAGCCCGACGACCTGACGAATGTATTGCTCATCTTCGTCGGTGAAGCTTTGAAAGCGGCTGATGTCCTTGGCCTTGAGTCGCTTCAAAATGTAGGCGTCATTCGCCGTGTTGCGATGCGGAATGCCATCGCTGCCTTCAGCAACGGTGACATCGACAAACGCTTGTTTATTTCGCTCAAGCAAGTGGTAGAATTTATGGCTTATCGACTGTCGTTTCTCTTTGATGTGTTCAGGCTTCAGTAGACGCGCAGTCGAAAAGAAATCGACTTCTACATTCGGACCGTCTGATTGGGCAAGGAAGAACTTATCCAAAGCCCCTCTTCGGAAATAGGTGAGAAGCGCTGGACGATTCCGTATGCTTTCCGAGTCCGAGGGAACCTGGCGTGTAGAGCGAGCCTTCTTGGGCAAGCGCTTGATGCGTTCAAACAGCTCTCCGTCCGTGTCTCGAACAGCCCGTATCTCTGTCAAATACTTCAACTCACTTTCTTCGTCTTCATCCTCGCCCGTAATGGTCTTTCGCGAGTTCAACCGCATGAACAAATCATGCGACTTGATTTCTTCACCCTCAGTGAGCAATCGCGCATCAGAGCCTAGCATTTCAATGAACGCTTCGATCTTGGCTTCGGCAGATGCCTTTAGCTTTATTACGTCCTCGGACTCATCGGTTGGGAAGAAATTGTACGTGTATATCCTATCGAAGGCCGTATCAACGCGGTTGACGCGCCCCACTCGTTGCATCATTCGAGTCGGATTCCAGGGAATGTCGTAATTGATGACGATGTTGGCGGCATGGAGGCTGACCCCTTCGGCGAGGACTTCAGTTGTTACCAGGATGCGGTAATCGTCTTTTGGTTGAAACGCGCGCGGATCGAAATTGGCAAGGACGGTTTCACGTTCGCCTTTGTGAGAAGACCCGGTGAAGAGGATGACTTTGTCGTCGATCTCGTTTGCAATTCTCCCCGCGAGATACTCGGCGGTCTCCTTCGATTCAGTAAAGATAATCAACTTGCCTTTTCGAAATCGACTGACCTTTTGGAAGACCTCGCGAAAGGCATTCCACTTTGGGTCACGTTTCATTCCAGACCACATCTCTTGAATCTTCTTCAATATCTTCAAGTCGTTTCGCAGGTCATCAATGAAGTTAGGTAGAAACTTCTTTGCATCGAGCCGCTCAGCCTTCTCCTCGTCGATCAATCTTTCGATGCCCTCGGGATCGTTCTGGTCAAGGAACTGAAAAATCTTGTGAATATATTTCTTGCTAACGTAGACGTAGCCATTGCGGTACTCCCTGATGACTCGCTCGTATGAATCGATGAACCGTGACAGGGTATTTCCAAAAGCAAAGAAGCTGCTTTCGAGACGCTTGACCAACAGGATCATCATGAATTTTGCGACGTTTTTCTGGCTTTGAATGTCGCCTTCGTCACGAGGTCCCGTGTAATACTCCAACGGTTGGTAGCGAGCGTACTTGAACGGAACTGTCACTAGGCGCAGAGTCTCAAAAAACTTCTCGCTTTCGGATTTGCTGAACTTATAGAAAAGCGGTTCGGGATCTGAGACTTCGGGAAATTTGAGTCCTTGAGTTTTCAAGTCGCCCTCGTAGTAGTTCTTGATCTCAGTTCGGGTGCGCCGGACCATCAGATACTTGAGGATCTTCTCCCGAGTATCCTTCGCGTTGGCCTGAACCACTTTGAAGTATTCGTCGCGATCTCGCTTGCGGTCGAGGCCTCGAAGCTTTCTTTCAAGATTGGCGAAGAACGCTTCAAGATTGGCTTGATTTGGAATCGTGCTTTTCTTTGAGTTCTGAAAGAGCTTTATCTGGCTCAGAATATCTCTAGGAGTATTGTTCAATGGCGTAGCGCTCACGAGAATGACCCGCTTACCGCGACAAATCTGCGCCAGCTTTTCAAAGCTCTGAGTCGACTCAGTTCTGAAGCGATGGGATTCATCAACAAATACGTTTTTGTATTTTGAGATATCTCGTTTGAGCAAGTCATCAAGCTTTCCGACGGAAGCACAGTAGGAGCCCCGGACTCCGAAGTCGTGAAACACGTTTGGCCAGGAGCCGGGATTCTTATCGTCGAGCAGAGAGGGCGGAGCAATCACGAGACTCCGGCCTTCGAGTTCGCGGGCAAGGAGAGCGGACATGTAAGTTTTACCCAGACCGACGACATCGGACAAGAACACACCACCGTATGCCTCAAGCGTGTTTTTTGCGCTGAGAACTGCTTCTTCCTGATACCTGAGTTTCTTGAAACCGGGAGGTAAGTAAATGTCTTCGATCTGCTCCGCGAGACTTAACTGACCTTTGAAGTACTCGTAAAGAAACTTCAGATAGAGTTCGTAAGGGGTGAATTGGGCGTACGGAGACTTCTTTTGAATCGTGTCGACGTAGGTCTTTGATACCTCGACTGAACGTTCCCAAAGCTCGTTGAATTTCGTCAGGGCGAATTCATAATCGGATCGGTTTTTCAGCTCGACATTGAACTCTAGATTATCCACGAGGCCCGACTGCGAGAAATTGCTTGAACCCGTTATGACGCGACCTACGTCGTAATGACCTTCCGGAAATGTGAGGATGTAAACCTTCGCGTGAATCCTTTCTGATGGATAGACACGAACTTGAAGCTTTCCCGAGGCTACCCAGTGAATGAACTTACCTATGCCGCGCTCTACCTCTACTGTGTCTTCCGCATGTTCTAGCTCTTCGAGAACGTCAGCCGGAAGCTGTTCCTTCGCCTGAGCGTGTGATTGCAATAAGAGTGACTGCTGTTCCTTCGCCCGTTCAATCGATTGAAAAACGGTAGCATCGGTTTTGATTCCAATGAGAATCCTTATACTCTCGGTTTCTTCAAGCGCTGGGTAAAGCTTGTGAAAACCGCTGATTAAGAAGTAGCCAACGAGACAATCGAACAATCGCGTGTTCCCGCCTAACAGCGCTTGGAAACGATCCAGTAGCGACTTGCCCGGTTCATTGGTAAGAAATGTTAGGTCAGATGTCATCTTCGTACCGGCAACTCTTGATAGGAAACACCCAAATAAAGAATGACTCTACACGGACATGGATTCCTTTAGGAAATACGTCAATCGCGACATCGCGTATTGAGCCGCCGTCTAGTGCTCAGAGCATCTGAAGAAACTTGCGCGTGTCTCTTAGCAGGTCCATATCGTCAGGAGAGATTCCGTCCGGATGGAAATGCATCACATCGTTGCGGATCCTGCCGACCTCGCGGAGCCGCTTTGTACACTCTGCCCGTGACAGATCATAGCCAAGGCGATCCCAATTGGCTGGCTTGTCGAGCAGACGAACATACTCCCCAAACGTCAGGTTTGCCACGTTCTCTATTTTTCGGTTGGCGTCATTCGGATCGCGATTGGCCTTTAGGTCATCAAGAGAGAATTTGCCGTCAATCAAGCGCCGCAGGTGGTTCTCAATCTCTGAGAGCACAAGAAAGGGTTCAGCGAGATCGCTGAACTGACGGCTAATATCGTAGGTAGTAACAAGTCCGATGATCTTATTCTCGTTGTTCCGGACTAGGACGACATCCCTTTCTGCTATCGCCCCGATCGCTTCGAAGAGATGTGTTTCGGAGCTTACTACGTCGGCTTCCTCAATGCAGTCGCGAACATACTTGCATGGATTGCCACTTCTCACTCTTGCTCGACCGATTGATCTCCAGCTTACAAGGCCTTGCACAATTCGTTCGCCTTGCATGACGGGTAATTGCGAATAGTTATTCAAGAGCATCTTGGCGATCGCATCGGTGAGTTCCGTATCGCGGGTGACGGAGAGTGGCGGCGTATTCGCGGCCTTGAGCATGCCAATTCGCGGGGCCGGATCAGGAACGCTTCCTCCGCTCACCGCGGCAGCCGACCGATCAGTGTCGGCCCCACGTTCCTCAACAACGATTTCTTTGGAAGCCAGAGGTTTCTTAACCGAGGGCTGTAGCGGCTTAAGCTTGATGCGTTGGTCAATATAAGCAACTTCGAAATCAGGAACAGTAACCAGCTTGGCTTTCCTGAGAGCCGATCTAATTTCTCGTACGACCAGAAGCCCGCGACGCTGCGCGTCAAACCAGGACAGAAGTTCTTTTACGCGTACGACTTTGGGTTTGCCATCTTGATGGATTTTGTCGGCGGCTTCCTGAAGTTGTTGAGGTATCTTGGCCATTAAGGGAATATCGTGAAAACGTTCGCGCTCGTGATGCCGATTGTCGGATTGTTCGGCTTAGGCTTCCGTAATGAATCGCCGAATCGATGCATTTTGTATCATCTCTCGTATCACGCAGCAAGCGAGATGCTTCTGCGTGGAGGGAGGGCAATTATCCAGACCATTGGGGAAGGAAAGCTGGATCAATCCTGAATGGCGGTCGCCTGTCGAATCCGATGCTGAATGCACGATAGCGCCCGTTATGCGGTATCAGGTTGATGACCTGCTTACTCTCTCAATACTGCGACGCACAACTTTGGCAGCAATGGGGTCTGGAATGCTTCGGCTTCTTTCACTGGGCGACTGTCGCGGCGATGCGGCGCGGGTCCAACCGCCACACTGTGCCGGCGCGGATGTTCGAGAGCCACACGGAGCCGAGGCCTACCCGGATTGCATCGCCGCCTTCACCGGCGAATTGCTGCACCACTTTGTCCACCGCGGGATCGATCCGAGAGATCGGAAATTCGAAGGACGTAACCCACACCGAACCTTCACCAAAGGCGATCTCTCCACCGCCGCCGGGCACACCGACTTCGATGGTCGCCACGACCTTGTTAGTCTTCGGGTCCACTTTCGACACATCACCGCTGGTCTGATTGAGCGTCCAAATGAAGCCGCCGCCGATGGTCAGGAAGCGCGGGGCCTTGCCGACCGGAATCGACTCGACCACCAGATTCGTATCCGGGTTGATTCGCGTCAACACATGGGTCTCGGTCCCCGTAACCCAAACCGCCCCTTCTCCGAAGGCGACTGTAAATGAGCCGGCCGGAACCTGGATTTCCGCGACCACCTTATTCGTCGCCGGATCGATTCGCGCGAGAGTTCCCTTCTTGTCGGTGACTAGCCAGATGCTGCCGGCGCCCTCGGCCAGACCGCCTTCAGAATCGCCGATTCCGATCGGGATGGTAGCGGTCACCTTTCCTTCCTTAAGATCAACGCGTGCGAGCGCGTGATCGCCGCAAAGAGGAACCCATAGACTGCCAAAGCCAGTCGTCAGACCGGAGCAGGGTGCTTTGCCGACGGGGATGATGGCGAGCACCTTGTTGGATTTTGGATCCAGCCTCGCCACCGTGTTCTTCGGTTCGTTGGACACCCAGACGGATTCGTCGATGGCGATCCAGTCCGGCGCGCCGGGCACGTCAAAGACGGCCTCCGGCTTCAGCGCCGTCATCGGGACACGCACGTTGGGAGTTTTTACACCCGGTCTGGGTGGACGCGCGGGCTTGGGCGTCTGCACAAGAGAAGACAGAAGGATCGGAAGGGCAATTAGTATTCGTAGCATGGAGCGCATCTTAGCAAAAAGTTGAAGTTGATGCGTTACGAGAGTCGGGTGCGCGTCAGATTTTCGCGCATGGTATGCCGGCGGTTGAGCTGGCCGCGTAGCGGTCTCCTATCGATAGCCGGACAACCAGCATCGGCCGGGCCGCGTAGCGGTTACCTTCGATGTATGGATTTCAGAAGCGCGCCCCTCAATCGCACAAACCGTGGGATTCAGGTAACCGCTATGCGGCCACGCCAAGATGCGTCGTCTCGGTGCTATCGATAGGAGACCGCTACGCGGCCAGCTCAACCGCCGGAATACCATGCGCGAAAACTTGACGCGTACCCATCCATTCGCGTCGTTAAGATTGATCATGAGTCGCCGCTGCGCTAGAGTTCCCCGGCGACCGAACGTGAGAAATCGTCGAGCGCGGTTTGAGTCTGAACGTCAACAAGAGGGCCTGCTGAACGTGCTTAACCATCGAGCCTCTATCAAATATCAGCGTGTCGTGCTCGGTCTCGCGCTATTGTGTGTGGCAGCCTGGCCTGTGTGGTCCCAAAACAAGGATGTTGATTTTTTTGAGACGAAGGTGCGGCCGATCCTCGCCACGGAATGTTTTTCCTGTCATACCGATTCGCAATTGGGGGGTCTGCGCTTGGACTCCCGCGAGGCCATGCTGAAGGGCGGCAAATCGGGCCCGGCAATACTGCCCGGAGATGCCGACAAAAGCCTTATCGTGATTGCTCTTCGACAGGCCGGAGCTTTGAAGATGCCGAAGGGCGGCAAACTCACGCCGGATCAAATTGACGCGATTGCGCAATGGATTCGGATGGGCGCTGTTTGGCCGGCTGCGGGAAAGACTCCGATTGCCGCGAAGGGGGAACTCACAATTGATCCGGCACGGCGCGCCTTCTGGTCCTTCCTGCCGTTACATCCGGCTCTGGCACCCACCGTTAAAAACAGCCGTTGGGCGAAGACCGAAATCGATCGCTTCATTCTGTCTCGCCTGGAGAAAGAAGGACTCGCGCCCGTGGGACCTGCTGATCGGCGCACGCTGTTGCGACGCGCGACACTTGATCTGACTGGCATTCCACCGACAGCGGAAGAGGTTGAGGCGTTCGAGAATGACAAAGCGCCGGATGCGTTCGCCAGGGTGGTTGATCGCCTGCTCGCCTCCCCACAGTACGGAGAACGCTGGGGACGTCTTTGGCTGGACGTAGCGCGCTACGGCGAAGACGACTATCGGAGCCTCGATCCGATGGGCCGGGGATTCGCGCCTTATCCCCACGCTTACTTGTATCGCGACTGGGTGGTAAAAGCTTTTAATGACGATTTGCCTTATGACCAGTTTGTGCGCGCGCAATTGGCCGGTGATCAGATGGATGAGAAATTACGAGTGAGAACGTTGCCGGCGCTTGGATTTCTCGGGCAGGGGCCCTGGTATTACGACAATGGTGCTGTCGAGGTGACGCGCGCGGACGAGCGCCACGACCGCGTTGATGTCGTCAGTCGCGGATTTCTGGGGCTGACTGTGGGTTGTGCCCGTTGCCACGATCACAAATACGATCCGATCCCAACCAAAGACTACTATGCGATGGCGGGAATCTTCGCCAGCACGACTTATAAAGAATATCCGCAAGCGCCGCAGAGCATCGTGGAACAATATACCGACCTGGAAAAGAAACTGAAGAACAAGGAGAAATCGCTTGGGGAGTTTCTTCAGACGGAAGGAAAACAACTTTCGGAAAGCCTGACCCTGCAAACCTCCAAATACATGCAGTCAGTTTGGCGTGTGGGAGGCGAACCCAAGGAAGACCTCAACGATGTCATTGAAAAGAACAAGCTGGATTTCGAGCTGATGCAGCGTTGGATTCGGTTTCTCGCCCGGCCTCCACGCTACTATCCCTACCTGAGGGATTGGCAGGCGATGATGCAAAAGGGCGGGACAGCGGCGGTAGCAAAAAAACTGGCGGATGAATTCCAGGCTCTGCTGCTGGATGTGCTCTCCGAGCGCCGGGACTTGAAAGAACAGAACGACATCATCATCGCCAAATCCCTTTCAGGAACGAAGCCGAAGGAGCCTTTGTTCAAGCCGAACGAATTCGTGACCAACGACGACTTTTGCCCAAGCTGCAGTGTTGAGACAAAAGCGATGCCCCTCGATCGAACCAATCTCTGGGTAGACGTTTTTGTGCGCGACCTTGACGATCCCATGCTCCCGGGGGTGATACAAAAGTACAAACCAGGGCTCCTCGCGTTTAGAGCATGGGGGTTGGAGCGGCAGTTGAGCGCCGAGCGGCGGGCGTATCTAACTGCGCTGCGAGAGGACATCGAGAGTTTCAGGAAAGCGATGCCCGGCCAGTATCCTTACGTGCATGGTGTTGCGGATCAGGAGAAGGCTATAGATCTACCGGTCAGCCTGCGCGGCAATCCGAACAACCTGGGCGAGGTTGTTCCACGCGGTTTCCTGTCGGTGCTCTCGCAGGACAGCCGGCTGTGCTTCACTAAGGGAAGCGGGCGACTGGAACTGGCGGACGCGATCTTGGGCCAGCCGCTGGCGACGCGCGTCATCGTGAACCGCATCTGGAAATGGCATTTCGGATCGGGAATTGTGGACACTCCCAGCAATTTTGGGTTCAACGGCGAACGCCCCATTCATCCAGAATTGCTCGAGTATCTGGCCGAATCTTTTATCCGGAACGGGTTGTCTATCAAGAAGCTGCACCGGGAGATCATGCTCAGTTCCGTGTACCAATTGAGCAACGCATCCAACCAGCCGAATTACGATAAGGACTCAGCGAATCGGCTTTACTGGCGGGCTAATCGGCGTCGCATGGATGTCGAACAAATCCGCGATTCGCTGCTCGCCGCTTCCGGTGCGCTGGATAAGAAAATTGGCGGGCCATCGGAAACATTCACGCCGCAGTCCACGCGACGAACTCTGTATGGAAAAGTGAGCCGCTACAAACTGGATGACTTTCTCCAGCTCTTCGATTTCCCCAGTCCCAATATTTCCGCCGAGCAGCGCTACGCGACGAACGTACCCTTGCAGCGTTTGTTTTTCATGAACAGCGATTTTGTGCAACAGCAGGCCGAACTCCTCGTCCAGCGAATAGAATCCGAACCCACCCTGGAGGCGCGCATACAAAAAGCCTACCGCCTTGTGTTCGGGCGCGCGGCGACACCCGAAGAAACACGGCTTGGCCTGGACTATCTCCGAAACGAGCCGCTGAAAGAATACGAAGAGCGGAAGAAGGCTGAAGAGGAAAAGGAAAAGAAGAAGGCTGAAAAGAAAGAAATGACGGACAAGCCCGGAGAGGTTCCGGCGGCCGCGCCCAACGTGATGCCGGATATGCCGGTCGCCACAGAGATGGATCCGAACGGGATGATGGCTGGTGTCGTGCCAAGCGCCGGCAAAACCGACGCGAAGAAACCGCTCTTGCCGGTCACTCACTGGGGACGTTACGTCAAGATCCTGCTCAGCTCGACTGAATTCGTATTCATCAACTAAACAACTTCGAGGAAACGCGATGACACATAAAGAATCCAGCCCGATCACGCGCCGTGAAGCGCTCTGCCGGATTGGCAGTGGATTCGGAATGATGGCCTTTGCAGGCATCGTGGGAGAATCACTGGCCCGCGCGCAGACGTTAACTTCCGCCCCGTCCGCCAAATGGCCCAAGGGTGGGGTTCACCACGCCGCGCGCGCCAAGCACGTCATCTTCCTGTACATGAACGGTGGACTTTCACAGGTCGACAGCTTTGATCCCAAGCCAATGCTCGACAAGTATCACGGCCAGCCGCTGCCCGGCGGGACTATTGCGACCGAGCGGAAGACCGGAGCGCTGTTGCGCTCGCCGTACACCTTCAAGAAATATGGCCAATGCGGCATGGAGGTGAGCGAGTTGTTCCCGCAGGTCGGCGAATGCGCGGACAGCATCTGTTGGATTCGATCTGTCAATACAGACATCCCGAACCACGAACCCTCGATGCTGATGATGAATACCGGCTTCAGTCAAGCGGGACGCCCGTCGCTCGGTTCATGGCTGACTTACGGTCTTGGCGTCGAGAATAAGAACCTGCCGGCGTTCGTCGTCCTGTGTCCCGATGTTCCGACCACGGTAGGTCCGCCGCTGTGGAACAGTTCCTTCCTGCCTGCCATTCACCAGGGAACTTATATCTCTGACAAGCCGGGCGAGAAACAAAATGCCGAGCTATTGGTAGAGCCGGGTTTCGATCCGCAGAAACTGATTTCATACATTCACAACCAAAAATTTGCGCTGCCCGAACAACGCCGCGAGCTTGATCTCCTCACGCGGCTCAACCGAATGCAGATGGAGCGCGAAAAATCGCCGGACCCACAACTGGAGGCCACGATCCAGTCCATGGAGACGGCCTACCGGATGCAGACGGAAGCCCCGGAGGTCTTCGATATTCGTAAGGAAACGCCCGCCACGCTGAAGCTCTATGGCCCCGGCAGCACCGCGCGCGGCTGTCTGCTTGCCGTTCGGCTGGTTGAACGAGGTGTGCGAATGGTGCAGGTCTATTACGCCAAGGGCGATCCCTGGGACGCGCACATCGATATCCAGGCGCATCGGAAGTGCGCAATAGACTCCGATCAGCCGTTCGCCGCGGTGATCAAAGATCTCAAGTCACGGGGCTTGCTTGATGACACGCTTGTGGTGTGCGGTTCCGAATTTGGCCGCACACCTGTAGTCGAAATGGGCGGAAACGGGATACAGAACGGCCGCGACCACAACCCGTTCGCTTTCACAATGTGGATGGCCGGCGGCGGCGTCAAAGGTGGACACATCTACGGCGCCACCGATGATTTCGGCTTCAAGGTGGCTGACAAACCGGTGCATGTCCACGACCTGCACGCAACCATTTTGCACCTGCTGGGCATTGACCATACCAAACTCACCTACCGTTACAGCGGTCGAGACTTCCGCCTGACCGATGTCGCGGGGAACGTAATCCACGACCTCATTGCTTAGGGACTCGGTCGGGCGCTGCGGCAGTCAATCGTAAAGCGGGCGAGGAAGCTTACAGAATCGCTGGCGGCGCGTCGTCGGATCTCACTTCAATCGGGTCGTTGGGTCGCCGAATAGTATCCATGTGCGGCGGATGTCGATGTCGCTTACTGAAACCTTAGCCTTCGACGTGACCTCGCCGAGTGTGAGCCCGCCCGTCCCAGCGAACAGCAGCCGGTACGCTTGCTGATTCATCACCGCTTGCTGGCCTGGCGCTGTCAACGCCGACGAAGCCCACACTGCAACCGCGCCGCCTCGCTCCGACTTCAACAAGCCCTCAGCCAGGCTCTCCATCACCGGGTCCTGGAAGAATCCGTTCAAACAAGTCATTGTCACAAACAACGGCAAGGCCTGTCGGTTGTTCAGCGATCGAGCATCCTCGGTCGTGAACAGGCTCCTCCACACGTTGGTCGAGCCGTGGCCCGTGTAGTTGACTATCGACTGACCGGCGTTGATCAAACTGATCAATTGCTTCTTTGCAGAGGCATCGTCAAGCCGGCCCCTAAAGATCTCTTGTACATTCGTGCCCGCTGGAACCAGACCACGTAACTGGCTGCTCGCTTGCTCAAAGTCGAAGCCGTCGTTCTTGTCTGCAACAAGCAACACCGACTTCTGGCGCATTACGCCTTTGGTGATGCTCGAATCGTAGTTGACGATCTTCGAGACGAGCACCGCTGCCTCGGCAGGTGTGCGCACGGGCAAGCGGCCAACGTACATCTCACTGAGTCCGTCGTCGTTGAAATCGACAAACCAATCATCGCTAGCCGTTTCGAGATAGGTCGTGTCTATCAGCTTGGTAGGCACGAAATCAAAATCGCCCGCGCCGAGATAGTTTCTCGGATCGAAGCTCGCATCGCCTGCGAGGAGAACGAAACGTGGCGCAAGCTGCCAGCTTGCGCGTGCGTAGGCGAGAAAGTCTCTAACTGCCTGTGGCGACTTCTCGCCAAAACTGAACTCATCGTAGATGTCTTCGATATCAATCGTCTCGACCGCAAAGCCCTGCTTCTGTCTGAGCGTCTTCAAAGGCTCGAGGCTATTGGCAAACGCGCGGTGAGTAATCATAAGCAAGTCAGCGCGGTTGGCCTTGTCGCGCAAGCTTGAAGGTTGATTAGCGGCTATCGAGACAGGATGCTTGATCCGATCGGCAGTCAGCGCGATTAAGGTTCGCTGATCGTTGCCCGCGACTTCAACCGTCGCGGCGAAGCGCCCGCCCTTCTGCTGTTCAATTCGCCCGATCAGCTCCTGCGGTTCGCCCGGATTGGATATATCAAAGACTCTTATCAACGACGAGGCGAAGCCATCGATCGTCTGCGATCGGCTGGCACCCGAGGTGGCTTGCTCTGCGACTGTCATCCTCAGAGCATCTTGATCTGCCGTGTACGTATGCTGGTGAGTAACTCGAACATAGTCGACGAGGCAGATATCCGAGGGCCCAGCTTCAGCCACGAGAGTGACAACGTTATCGCCTTCCTTGAGTGCGCCCTGCGGCACGGCGAACCTCTCGACCTGATGCTGCCGCCCGTCGAAGAAGATCCTGCCCACTTGCGCACCGTTGAGCGTCACTCGAACCTGATGATCGTTACCGATGCCCGGCAAATCAGTCACTCCCTGTAAAGCGACTTCAAGCACAGCGTCCGCCTGCGATGTCTGATCGAGATGCTGGAGCGTCAATTCCTGATCGACCGGCTGTGGAGAGATGACCCGGCCAAAGAAGTTCTCGGCGTCACCGTTCTTCAGGCTTGAGAAGTAAATCGTTCGCTCCTTGCGCTCGACGGTGTAAGAGAAGCCTGAAGCCCCGCCCGGCTTGGCATCGCTCTTGGTGATGCTGACTCGCTTGCCGGGTTGCTTCCCGCTCACCAGCCAGTAAGTGTGCGCATCTGTGTAGGCAACATTCTGTCCGGTCGCGTAGAACTCTATCGCGTCCTTTTGATCGAGACTGGCGTCCTCCTCGCCGGAAACGAGCATCGCTTGTTCCCGGCCCTCAAGGTACAACTGCAGGTTGCGCGGATCTGTTTTGGGATCAAGCCCGGCAGACAGAAGCTCCTGCCGCGTGACGCGATACCAGCCTTCTCCCTTGATGGTCAGCTTGATGGCAGACTTTCCGGCGAAATCCCACTGCGTTTCGAACTGCTTCTGCGACGGCCCGACCGGAGCCGCTCGGTTTGAGCCAAGCTGACTGATGTAGGGCTGCCCCTTGCCCATCCGGCTCAAGAGCGCCGCCGTGCTTTGTTCGGGCGGCAGCCCGCCGACCCGCTTGGGTGAGATGGGCCCGTGCAGCGTCGACTTGCCGTCGATATCAATGTCTTCAAGCCAGTATTGCGCGTCTTGGTTGTCTTTGCCTCCCGCGTCAAACCAAGCATAAGAGTTGCCTGCTGTGAGAGTGGTTTTGTTTCCGGCAATCAGAGCCGAACCCGCAACGACCTCCGGCGTGATTCGCGTGCGTTGTCCGCCTGCCTCTCGGTAGATGTGGAAACCGAGGTTCTCCACTTCCATTCCCGTCTGCCAATGTATGAACACACCGTTGTCATAGTAGATTGCGGCAGCCGAGATTAGTTCTACCGCTGTCGGCCCACTCTGCGTAACGGTGAAAGTCTGACCCGCTATCGTCAATGTGCCTATGCGCGAGCCGGCGCTCTCGTTCGCCTCGTACGAATAACCGACGATTCCGTCTCCCGCTCCGTTCGCACCCGAGTTGATGCTCAGCCATGAATCGTTGCTAGCCGCAGTCCAGCTGCAAACACCTGGCGCGCTAACGCTAACAGTGTCGCTTCCAGCTTCGGATACGTGAGCCCGCTCGATTGGAAGTATTGAGTAGGCGCAGACCACCGCTGCCTGATTAACCGTGAAGGTCTGTCCGGCAATCGTCATCGTGCCTGTGCGTGAGTCTAAGCTGTTGTTGACGGCAACCGAATAATTGACAATGCCGTTTCCGCTTCCGCTCGCGCCTGTGGTGACGGTGATCCAAGCGTCGTTGCTCACTGCAGTCCAGGTACAACTTGACGGGCTGGTCACGTTCACCGTGTCTGCGCCACCGCTCTGGGTGAATGACTGACTTGTTGGAGAAATCGATGTGGGCGGTGGGGTGACCGTTACCGTCAACGTCGCCTCGGTGAAGAGGCCGCAGCCATCAGTAGCGCGGAGGGTAAAGTTGGCCGTGGTCGCAGCGCAGGCGGCAACGACATCGGCGAAGACCTGGCCGCTCGCGTTGGGAGCGGCTGGGTTGAGCGTGACTGTCACGCCGTTGACGGTCGCGCTCGTGCCGCCGTTGACTTTCACGCCGAGCGTGTTAGCGACTTGCTGAGCATCACCGACTGTCGCGATCTGGGAGCTCGCCGACGGATTGCCGGCGGTGCGCGTGACGAGAGCAGCGGTGATGCTCGGCGGGCCGTTGTTGAGCAGAATCGAGACGGTGTCGTCATCTTCGTTCGCCGGCGCCAGATCCAGCTTGCCGTCGCCGTTGAAATCGCCCAGCGCGACGTATTCTGGAAAGGTGCCAGTGCCGAAGTCGGTCTTCGGCCCAAAGCCGCCCGTCCCCGTGCCCGGCAGAATCGAGACGGTGTTGTTATTTTGATTCGCCACTGCAATATCGAGCTTGCCATCGCCATTCAAATCGCCCACCGCGACTGAGACTGGATTAGAGCCCGTGCCGAAGTCGGTCTTCGCCCCAAAGCTGCCCGAGCCCGTGCCCAGCAGAATCGAGACGGTCGCGCTTGTTTGGTTCGCCACCACCAGATCGAGCTTGCCATCGCCATTGAAATCACCGGCCGCGACTGAGTGTGGAAGGTTCCCCGTGCCAAAGTCCGCCTTTGCCCCAAAGCTGCCTGTGCCCGTGCCCAGCAAAATCGAGACGGTGTTGCTATTAAAGTTCGCCACCGCCAGATCGGGCTTGCCGTTGACATTGAAATCTCCAACCGCAACTGAGATCGGAGCAGTGCCCGTGCCGAAGTCTGTCTTCACGCCAAAGCTGCCTGTGCCCGTGCCCAGCAGAATCGAGACGGTCGCGCTTCCCTGGTTTGCCACCGCCAGATCAAGCTTGCCATCGCCATTGAGATCCGCTACCGCGACTGAGACCGGAAGGTTGCCAGTGCTGAAGTCGGTCTTCGCCCCAAAGCTGCCTGTGCCCGTGCCCAGCAGAATCGAGACGGTGTTGCTATTAAAGTTCGCCACCGCCAGATCGAGCCTGCCATCGCCATTGAAATCTCCCGCTGCTACTGAACGTGGACCGGCGCCCGTGCCGAAATCGGTCTTCAACCCAAGGCTGCCCGTACCCGTGCCCAATAGAATCGAGACGGTTGTGGGAAAGCTAAAGGAGTTCGCCGTCGCTAGATCAAGCTTGCCATCGCCATTGAAATCTCCCACTGCGACCGAGACTGGCAGGCCGCTCGTGCCGAAGTCGGTCTTGGGACAAAACACTCCAGAGGAGACAACTGGTGTGGTGTTCAGCAGAATCGAGATGGTGTTGCTACCAGTGTTCGCCACCGCCAGATCGAGCTTGCCGTCGCCATTGAAATCACCCACCGCAACCCCGAGTGGAACATTGCCGGTGCCGAAGTCGGTCTTCGCTCCAAAACTACCTGTGCCCATGCCCAGCAGAATTGAAACGCTCGCGCTTCCTTGGTTGGCCACCGCCAGATCGAGATTGCCATCGCCATTGACATCGCCGACCGCGACTGAGATTCCTGGTTGACTGCCCGTGCCGAAGTCGGTTTTCGTCCCAAAGCTGCCCGTGCCCGTACCCAGTAGAATCGAGACGGTGTTGGTTGCAAAGTTCGCCACCGCCAGATCGAGCTTGCCATCCTCATTGAAATCGCCCGCGGCGACGGAGCGTGGCTGGCCGCCCGTGCCGAAGTCTGTCTTCGCTCCAAAGCTGCCCGTGCCCGTGCCCAGCAGAATCGAGACGGTGGCACTTCCTTGGTTCGCCACCGCCAGATCGAGCTTGCCATCGCCATTGAAATCTCCCACCGCGACTGAGGCTGGACTGCCGCCAGTGCCGAAGTCGGTCTTCGCTCCAAAGCTGCCCGTGCCCGTGCCCAGCAGAATCGAGACACTCGCGCCGTTAACGTTCGCCACCGCGAGATCGAGGTTGCCATCGCCATTGAAATCGCCCACCGCGACCCAGACTGGGCGGCTGCTGCCCGTGCCAAAGTCGGTATTCGCCCCAAAGCTGCCTGTGCCCGTGCCCAGCAGGATCGAGACGGCGGCGGCGCCATCTTTCGCTACCGCCAGATCAAGCTTGCCATCGCCATTGAAATCTCCCACTGCGACTGAGGCCGGTCGGCTACCCGTGCTGAAGTCGGTCTTAGGCCCAAAACTGCCAGCGCCCGTGCCCAGCAGAATCGAGACGGTGGCGCCGTTAATGTTCGCCACCGCCAGATCGAGCTTGTCATCGCCATTGAAATCTCCCACTGCGACAGAAATTGGAGTTGTGCCAGTGCCGAAGTCGGTCTTCGCCCCAAAGCTGTCGGCGCCCGAGTTCAGCAGAATCGAGACGGTGGCGGCGTTAAGGTTCGCCAGCGCCAGATCGAACTTGCCATCGCCATTGAAATCGCTCACCGTGACTGAGACTGGACCGCTGCCTGTGCCGAAGTCGGTCTTCGCCCCAAAACTGCCCGTGCCCGTGCCTAGCAGAATCGAAACGGTGTCACTATTACGGCTCGCTAGCGCCAGGTCGAGCTTGCCATCGCCATTGAACTCCCCCACCGCCACTGCTTCTGGACTTAAGCCCGTGCCGAAGTCGGCCTTCGCCCCAAAGCTGCCGGTGCCGGTGCCCAGCAGAATTGACACAGTGTTGCTATTAAAGTTCGCCGCCGCCAGATCGAGCTTGCCATCGCCATTGAAATCGCCCACCGCCACTGAGAATGGACCGGCCCCCGTGCCGAAGTCGGTCCTCGCTCCAAAGCTGCCCGTGCCCGTGCCCAGCAGAATCGAGACTGTGTTGCTGCTAAAGTTCGCCGTGGCCAGATCGAGCTTGCCATCGCCATTGAAATCGCCCACCGCGACGGAGTTTGGATTAATGCCCGTGCCGAAGTCCGTCTTCGCCCCAAAGCTGCCCGTGCCCGTGCCCAGCAGAATCGAGACTGTGTTGGTAGAAGTGTTGGCCACCGCCAGATCGAGCTTGCCATCGCCATTAAGATCCCTCACCGCGACTGAGAATGCAGAGCCCCCCGTGTCGAAGTCGGTTTTCGCCCCAAAGCTGCCCGTGCCCGTGCCCAGCAGAATCGAGACGGTGTCGTCATTAGAGTTCGCCACCGCCAGATCGAGCTTGCCATCGCCATTGAAATCGTCCACGGCAACTGAGAGCGGTTCGGAACCCGTGGCAAAGTCGGTTTTCGCCCCAAAGCTGCCCGTGCCCGTGCCCAGCAGAATCGAGACGG
>JBBPIE010000011.1:31771-126521 GCA_038040485.1 Candidatus Onstottus arcticum | reverse complement strand
TGTCGCTAAGAATGTTCGCCACCGCCAAATCGATCTTGCCATCACCATTGAAATCGCCCGCCGCGACTGATATTGGATCGCTGCCCGTGCCGAAGTCCGTCTTCGCACCAAACGAAACGGGTTGAACGGCCGCCTCTGATTTAAGCAGCCCGCCCAATACAACCACGAGCAGGCTGAGAGACAGAACACGCGAAAAACGGATCAAGCTGGCGAAGTCTTGTCGTTGCTTTTTTTTCACCTCTATACCTTCAGTTCAGGTGCGCCGAGTCTGTTCGACAATTAGACTGGATTGAAAAATAGCGACGTCACAATCCATACCGGTTAGCCGCCAGGGCAGTAGCTCCCGGCGGCCATAGCGTATTGCTGCTGCACGAGTAGACGGTTCATGAAAACGCTTCCATTTCGAGTCGCCTGTTCTCGCAAGTCCTTTGAAATCAACCGGACGTTTTTTCCAATCCGAGCTGAATTAACAATGAGTTCGGATACTTACACTTCTTCCCTAATACGATAGACGGATTTCTGGGCCATATTACTGCAGTGTCGGTAAGATTATCTTGTTAACTCTGCTGACGCTTTGCGAAAGCCTGCCCGCTGCGTGTAGGAGTGGCGGTTACCGGTTCAGTTGATGCAGTACGTTGAGATAGCAGAAGGACAACAGATGGTTCCCTTTAACGGACCATCAACAATCGGCCTTGCGGTATTTGAACGATGTCGGCTATCGCGACTTTGCGCGCAACCCTGTTGTGCTGTCCTATGGCATCGCGTTTCTCGTGTCCTCGCCTCGTAACGAAACGCCAACAGAATTGTAGCCTTTGCACCCTCTGGTCTTTGAGCTTACTCGCCCAATCCCAATCACAATCCATCCCAGTCGCCGGCAAGAGGCGTCGCCCCCCCATACCTGATCGTCAGGTCGGCAAAACCGGGGGAGTTGGCTTTTCGAGCCGCCCTATTGACCCGAACAAGATCGACCTGACGCAGTTCAGGAAGCTGAGGACCTTCAAAGCCGGGACCTACGAGAGGGCGCTCACCGGCGCCTTCGCCAGCGTCGATGAACTCCGGCAGACACTACTCCGCGATCTGATCCGCTTTGTTAGGGAAATGAAACCGAGCAGGCAAGGGGGTCGCGGTGGGAAAACTCGATCAAGCATCCAGAATCACCGAGTTGATTCTCGAGCACAAGCAGAACAAGATCACGCCCGAAGAGTTCAACAGGTACCGCGACGAGTTCTTGGGACCACGCGGCGCTCAAGTGGCGAAACAACAGACCCCGCGCAATCGGGAGAGGTCGGGCCGAACGGCTACAGGGTCGGGTACACCAAGCAAGGAGACAAGGTTGAATGGCTACCCGACGATGAGCGTCCGGGGGAAGAATGGCCAATGCTGCTTCGTCGCAACGACAAGGCGATCCTTAAAGCGGAGAAGGAATTCTGGGACAAGGTGTGGTGGAACCGCCACCAAAACTGGCTCTACAGGATCAAGAGTGGAGAAGAGGTTCTGACAGAGTCGCGGAAGGCGTTGCTGGAGCAAGCCAAGAAAGGAGCGCGACGTATCGAGCGGAAGTATGGCCGCAGGAATCTCGGATGGGATGACTTCGAGTGGGGCCTGCTGAGCGGACGATTGTCAGCGCTTGCCTGGGTGATGGGCGCCGAGTGGGAAGAGTCTCTGGACACGTAGCCAGCGCACGCGTTGGCTATCGAGTTCATTGGTGGCAGTGTCCATGGGCTGCTAGTGAATCTCAGCGAGCGGCGTTACAAGTCGTTGGAGAGATTCAGAAAACACCGCGCCCTCTTCCACTGAAAGCTTTAGCTTTCGGAGTTCGTGCTCGATCAGCTTGCGGCTGTCGCTCACAAGCGAATCCGAAACGCCGAGACGGCGCGCGATCTCCAGTTGCGAATGGTTCTCGGTGTCGTAGTAGCAGTACCACAACGTTGACAGCAATCTTTCGTATCGCCGCTCGTTGTTGTTCACCACCCGGCGAAGCTGCACCAGAAACTCGCCGGCCATCTCAGCAGCGCGATCGTCCTGTTCGCCTCGCAGCAGCGCGTCCTCCGGCGTGTCTCGCGTGTCGCGAGCTTCTCGGCGCAGCGTCGAACCTTCGTTCCCGGTGCTCAGCTCTTCATCGAGCGACGAGACGTTGTAGTCTTGCAGCGGTATCTTCGACAGCACGAGTTGCCGAAGCGTGCGGACGTCGGCGGGCGAGTCGATGGCAGTCAGCACTTCGACGATCAGTTCTTCGAGATCAGGATTCGAGAGTATGAGCTGCGAAGTGCCCGTGCGCCCGACAAGCCGCGTGTCCCGCCTGCGTATAGGCACTGACTTGGCAAGCTCGCCGAAGTGGCCCGAGTCGCGAAGCGGCTTTGACGCTCGCCACTCGCGAAGTCCATACACCTGATTCACCATTCGGCCGCGCCGCTGCTCACTGCCCGCGCGAGCGGTGCTCGGCGGCTCCCCGAGTTCTTCTTCGGGCGAGACCGCGAGGGCTTCGATGTCATCGTCGTCTTCGACGAGAGCTAAAGCCACGGACTCGCTCGCTTTGAGTTTTTTGGGCCTGCCCCGGCGTTTGGGCTTACCATTGGCCGGCGCGGCACTCGAGTCGTCGTCCCGCGAGTCAGCAGTGATTCGGCGAAAGCGCTCGCTGGTCTTGAGCAGCGAACTGACTCGCCGCGCCATGCGAAACGATTCGGGATACCGTTTGCGGAGCCGCGCACCCACGAGGTTCGGAACTTCAATTCGCGCAAGCTCGCTTTCAATCTCGGAGCTGGTATAGCCGGTGTTAACGTAGTGATCGAAACGCCGCTTCTGAAACAACTCGAGGAACAACTCCTGCGCGAGGTCCGCGTTGATCTCAGTCTGTGAGGAGACGGCTGCGCCGTCGGTTGCAAAGTGAAGCGGGCGCACTCCCGGGTGCCGAGAGACCAGTTGATAGAGCCCGTTCCACAAGCTCTCAACGTCCTCTTGGTCGAGCAGACCGGCCCAGTCGATGTCGGTCATCCGTCAGTCTCCCACTTGCCGCGCGAACTCGAGGCCCGCTCAAATCCAACCAGAGCGGTCTCTTGCCGCTCTTCCAGTTGCGCCCATCGGTCGCCCTTCGCGTGCCACGCTCAAAGCGGGCGGCGCGGGCGTTCGGCGATGCGGGCAAAGGACTTTGGGGAGGCAGATTGCGAATCTGAGGGGCGATTGAATCAGACGAGGCAAAGGGGATTGACCACTCTCGGGGGAAAAACACGGTGCTGCAGCGATGTCAAAGAGGCTTATACCATCCTTCCAGTCCCAAGTGAATACTAATTGTCAGCGGGTAGTTTCCTAGTCTCGAATGTCTTCTCTGGGTAACCTCTGCGGCTCCGCGTCTCGGCGGTTAGTTAACGTCGCGATCCTGCTAACCGCCGAGTCGCCGAGACGTAGAGCCGACGCGGAGAGAACTTGCCGCCCGCGGAACGCCCCGTGCGATATTCCTTCTCAAAGCCGTACTTTGACAGCCCATCAGGGCTCACCTATCATCGCGACTATGAAGATTCTCTCGGCCGCACAGATGCGTGAGGTGGATCGCCTCACGAGCAAGCTGCACGGTGTGCCGAGCCTTCAACTGATGGAGAACGCCGCCACTCGAACGGTCGAAGCCATCGAGAAGAAGTTCGGAGACGTTAGCGGCAAGCGCGTGCTGGCGGTCTGCGGACGAGGGAACAACGGTGGAGATGGCGCGGCCATTGCGCGATTGCTTCATGAGAAGGGCGCTTCGGTTGATGTATGTCTGCTCGGAGGAATCAACGAGACGCAGGGCGATGCCCGCACGAACTTTGAGAGCGCGAAGGCGATCGCGGATGCCGCCGGCTCGACGCTCCGTTTTGCCGAAATTGAGACCGCGAGCGCGCTTCGAGAGACGGCAACTAGATCAAAGTATGATCTGATCATTGATGCGATCTTTGGCACCGGACTTACACGAGCCGCCGCTGGTTTGTTCGAAGAAGCAACTGCTTTGATTAACGAACTCGGTGATAAATCTCGTGTCGTGTCGGTTGATGTCCCGTCCGGTCTCGCTTCTGACTCGGGGGAGTTGATCGGCCCCACAGTGAGAGCTGATCTAACTGTAACGTTCACAGCGCCGAAAGTAGCGGCTGTGCTTCCTCCCGCGTGCGAACAATGCGGCGAATTGATCGTCGGGCAAATAGGATCGCCGGACGAGTTGATCAACTCCTCGGGCTCGCAGTTGAACTTGATCGAAGCGAGCGACGTCAGGACGTGGCTTGAAAGCTCGAGGCGAAGCTCCCACGCGAACAAGGGCGACGTTGGGAAGGTGCTGGTAGTCGGCGGGTCGCGGGGCAAGACTGGCGCGGCTTGTCTGGTGGGCGAAGCAGCACTGCGCGCTGGTTGCGGGTTGGTCACAATCGCGACGCCCGAGTCCGTTCAACCCATCGTGGCTTCGAGCGCGATCCCCGAGTGCATGACCGAACCGCTTGCCGAGACAGCATCGGGTTCGTTCTCCCTCGAAGCCGCGGAAGACGTGGCGCGGCTTGGGGCAGAGCGCGATGTGGTTGCGATCGGACCGGGACTGGGGTCAGAGGACGCTTCAACACGTGAGTTCGTGAGAGCGGTTGTAGGGAAACGCGAACGTCCCACGGTAGCCGACGCGGACGCTCTGAACGCGCTCGCTCCGTGGGAGGAAGCTGTCGGCGCCCAGCCCGGGGTTCCGCTGATTCTCACTCCTCACCCCGGCGAGATGTCACGGCTGGTGGGCAAGCCGATCGACGTGGTCTTGCGGGACCGGATCGAGATCGCGCGCGAGTTCTCGACCTCTCACGGCGTGATCCTGGTGCTCAAGGGAAGCCGGACGCTGATAGCCGCTCCCGACGGGCAAGTGTACGTGAACCCCACCGGTAACGCGGGGATGGCTACGGGCGGTTCGGGCGATGTGCTGACCGGAATCATTGCCGGGTTGCTCGCGCAAAAAATGGATGACGCGCTCGGCGCAACCATCGCGGCGGTTTATCTGCATGGCCTGGCGGGCGACATTGCCGCTTCGAAGCTTGGGACTCGCGCGATGATCGCTTCAGACATTACGGCTAATCTGGGAGCGGCGCTCATTGAAGTTGGCGGCGACGCAGAGAGGTTGGTCAGGTGAGAGACAACGTGATCTCGGAACCAGATACCAGAAACCAGCAACCAGATGCCTATGAAGGCCAGTTTAGTACGCATTCGCCCGATGAGACCTTTTCGCTCGGCGAGCGAGTCGGAGAGCGACTCGATAGAAGGATCGTTCTTTTGTTGAAAGGCGAACTAGGCGCAGGCAAGACTATGTTTGCAAAGGGGCTCGGCGCCGGACTGGGCATCGAGCCTGCCGAAGTCACCAGCCCATCTTTTACGTTGATCAACGTTCACGAAGGTCGATTGCGGTTGTATCACATCGATCTGTACAGGCTTGAATCAAGCTCGCGGATTGATTTGGGGCTTGAAGAGATTCTCGAAGATGAAAAGGGAGTCGTGGTGATCGAGTGGGCTGAACGCCTCGCGTCAATGCCGGAAGGCGCGGTTGAAGTCGATATCTCCTACGTCTCCGATTCTGAACGAATGATAGTCATCCGAACCCTGTGACCTCTTCCCCGCGTTTCGCTAGCGATCAAAATCAACAACGAATCCGTGCAAATCGGTCGAACCCGTTTCATCAGTGGTCTACGCTTTTCGAACGACTCATTTTGCCGGTTCATAGACCACGGATGACACTGATTTGACGGATTTGCACGGATACGCTCATTGGAAAGTAAAATCTTGTGCAGGCGTTCGAACCCTCAGACGGTCATCACGTCCTTTTCTTTCTGCTCGGAGGCTTCGTTGATGCGATTGATGTGCTGGTCGGTGAGCTTCTGAACCTCATCGAGCGCGTCTTTCTCCACGTCCTCGGCAATCGTCTTGTCTTTCAGCATCTTTTTCAAATGATCGTTAGCGTCCCGGCGAATGTTGCGCACGGCAGTGCGATGTTCTTCGGCAACTTCGTGCACGACCTTCACCATCTGCTTGCGGCGTTCTTCGGTGAGCGGAGGAATCGGCACTCGAATCAGCTTGCCGTCGTTTGATGGATTCAAGCCCAGCTCCGAAGCGCGAATTCCTTTTTCGATGTTGGCGACCTGCGTCGGATCAAACGGTTGAACGGTCAGCATCGTGGGCTCGGGCGCGTGGATAGTCGCAACCTGGTTCAGGGGCATCTGCGTGCCGTAGTACTCGACAGTCACGTTGTCCAGCAACGACACCGACGCGCGTCCGGTGCGCACGGTCGCGAGCTTCCTGCGCGAGTCCTCGACCGCGCTGTCCATCCTCTTGCGAGCGTCGCTGATGATGTCTTTGATTTCCATTCGCCGAACCTCCGCCGCTTCGATTTTGGGTTTCTGGATTTTAGAGTTGAGGACTCAGATAAGACAAGGTTGCGCATTGCGCCGCGCGCCGGTCTCGATTAGCCGGACTGGCTCTTGGATTCGGGTTCTGCACAGACGACAGTTCCCACTCGTTCGCCGCGAACCACGCGGGCGATATTCCCCGCCGTGTGCAAATTGAAAACGTGGATTGGCACGCCGCTTTGGCGGCACAGGCTGATGGCCGATGTGTCCATGACTTTCAGGTCGCGCTGGATCACATCCAGATAGGTAATTCGGTCGAACATTGTGGCAGTCGGATCGGTGGCCGGATCGGCGGTGTAGATGCCTTCGACCTTTGTGCCTTTAAGGATAGCGTCGGCTTTTATCTCGAGCGCGCGGAGCGCGGCTGCCGAATCAGTGGTGAAGTACGGATTGCCCGTGCCGGCGGCAAAGATGACCACGCGGCCTTTTTCAACGTGACGAATCGCGCGGCGGCGAATAAAAGGCTCCGCGATCTTGTTCACTTCGATGGCAGACATAACGCGCGTAAACACGTCCTGTTTTTCGAGCGCGTCTTGAAGCGCGAGCGCGTTGATCATTGTCGCCAGCATGCCTATCGAGTCTGCCGAAGCGCGGTCCATGCCTCGCGCGGAAAGCGCCACGCCGCGAAAGATGTTGCCTCCGCCCACTACGATGGCGACTTCAACTCCGAGCGCGTGAACTTCTTTGATCTCGCAGGCTATCCGAGTGATCGTCGCCGGGTCGATACCGTAGCCCTGGTCCGCCATCAGCGCTTCACCGGACAACTTCAGAAGGATTCGTTTGTAGACCGCCTGTGATTCTGTCGACATATTCTTCCGGCTTCCAGGCTTCGAGGATTAAACTTCACCGCAAAATCGAATTCAAGATCGCGCCCGGGATCTTCGGACAGAAAAAAAGCCTCTCTCGCGAGAGGCCTTTTGTCAACTACTCGTTGCTGCCGAGTAAGTCACGAACGTCGGCGCCGATGTCCGACGCGCGCTTCTCGATCCCTTCGCCCATCTTGAAGCGAGTGAATCGCCTCACCCTGATGTTTTCTCCGGTCTTCGCGATCATGGATTTGACCAGCTCGCCCACGGTCATGTTCTGATCCTTGACGAATGGCTGCTCCATCAGACAGGCCTCTTGAAAGAACTTGCTCAGGCGGCCTTCAATTATCTTGTCGAGCACTTGCTGAGGTTTGTTCGCGTTCTTCGGGTCCTGCTTCGCCTGTTCGAGCGCGATCTCTCGTTCCTTCTCGAGCACCTCAGCGGGAACTTCTTCCTTGGCGTTGAAGCGAGGTTCAGCCGCGGTGATGTGCATGGCAAGGTCGTGCACGAACGAGCGAAACTCTTCGCCGCGCGCGACAAAGTCGGTCTCGCAGTTCACCTCGACTAGCACGCCTATCTTGCCTCCAGCGTGAATGTACGAGTGCACGAGTCCTTCGGCGGCCACGCGGCCGGATTTCTTGGTCGCGCTCGCAAGGCCTCGCTTGCGCAATATGTCGATAGCTTTTTCCTCGATGCCTTCGCCTTCGGTGAGCGCTGCCTTGCATTCCATCATTCCCGCGCCCGTCTTCTCTCGCAAGGCCTTGATCGTGGCGGGTGTTATTTCGTTTGCCATTTACTACCTGTCTCTCCCTCTAAGATTTGCTATCCACAACCAGCAAAAAAGGCAAAAGGAAAATGCCAAAAGCAAAATGGCCCGAGGCGCAAACAAGCGGCCCGGCTCATCACTTTGCCTTTCGCCTTTTTGCTTTTGCCTTACTCTCCGACTTCGGCCTTCTCAGCCTTAAGAGCTTCAACGGCCTCGTTGTTTGCGGCGTCGGCGGCCAGTGCTTCGAGAGGCGTCGTGTCCAAAGGCGCTCTTTCGGCTGGCGGCGCTTCAGCAGTTTCGGGTGCTGCAGTTTCGGGTACCGCGGCGGCGGCGGCGGCTTCTGCATTCGCAGGTTGGTGAGCAGCAGCCACGGCAGCGACCGGCTCAGGAATTGGCGGGGCGCCGGGCGGCACATAAGTCGTGCGTCGCTGGCCACCGCGCTCGCCGCGCCCGCGGCCTCCGCGCTCGCGGCCTCCGCGCTCGCGCCGCTCGCTCTTTTCACGAGGCGTCTCGGGGTTGGCGGCGGCTTCGGCGCCATCGCCCTCATCGCCGATCTCCGCTCCGCCCTCTTTCAGCATCTGCTGACCCTCGATGATCGCGTCCGCCATCTTTGCGGCAAACAACCGCACTGCGCGAAGAGCGTCGTCGTTGCCCGGCACGATGTAGTCGATTCCGTCTGGGCTGCAGTTCGTGTCGACAATCGCGACCGTCGCGATGCCGAGCTTGTTAGCTTCGTGAACCGCGATCTCTTCCTTGTTCGAGTCGATGATAAAGATGACGTGAGGCAAGCTTCGCATATCGCGAATGCCCGCCAGGTTCTTCTCGAGTGCCGCGTGCTCCCGATCGAGCCCGAGCCTTTCTTTCTTGGTCAGCGCATCGGCTCTCCCGTCGGTGCGCATCGCTTCGATGTCCTTCATTCGCTGGATCGACTTCTGAACCGTTTGAAAATTTGTAAGCAAGCCGCCGAGCCAGCGCTGATTGACGTAGTACTGGCCGCAGCGTTTAGCCTCTTCTTCGACAGCATCCTGCGCCTGACGCTTTGTGCCGACGAACATGAAGCTTTTGCCATCCATCGCCTGCTGGGTTACGAACTTGACCGCTTCCTTGAAAAGCCGCTGGGTCTTTTGAAGGTCAATGATGTAAATGCCGTTGCGCTCGCCGAAGATATACTCCTTCATCTTCGGATTCCACCGCCTGACCTGATGCCCGAAATGGACACCCGCCTCAAGCAGCTCTTTCATCGTTACAGTAGCCAATCGATCCTCCTGAAGTGAATTGGTTTATGTACTCACCGGCTCGCGTCCCAATTGTCCTGCTGGAACAACCAATCGTTAGCCGGCAATGGATTTGCGGATTTTAGATTTTGGATTTGCGATTTTGGATTGTGCATCAGCCGCCAATCCAAAATCCAAAATCTAAAATCCAAAATGAAACTATCTCTTCGAGAACTGGAAGCGGGCTCGCGCACCCTTTTGTCCGTACTTCTTTCGCTCTTTGGCTCTCGGATCACGAGTCACGAACCCGGCCTTCTTGAGCCTGGTTCTGAGTTCGGGATTCATCTCGATGAGTGCTCGAGTAATCCCGTGGCGCACGGCGCCTGCCTGTCCGGCGGGCCCTCCGCCGTTGACGTTGACCAAGATGTCGAACTTGCCCGCCGAGTCGGTCAACTGCAGCGGCTGGCGTATCACCATTCGGTGCACTTCGTTTTGAAAGTACTCTTCAAACTTGCGCTTGTTGACGACGATCTCGCCGGTGCCCGGCCTCATGAAGACCCGCGCGGTCGCGCTTTTTCGGCGGCCCGTGCCGTAGTTTTGATTCGCTTCTGCCACTAGTCGGTTCTCCTCCAGATCAGTGCCCGGGCCGTTAGCGCTCGGGCATCACCTTCTAAAGTTCAAGCGGCTCAGGCCGCTGCGCCTTATGCGGATGGTCCGTGCCGGCATACACCTTGAGTTTTTTGCCCATCTTCCGGCCCAGCTTGTTCTTGGGCAACATCCCGCGAATCGCAAACTCGAGTATTCGCTCCGGATGCTTTTGCATCAGCTTCCCAGCGCTGACTTCTTTCAAACCGCCAGGCCAGCCGGTGTGATGCCTGTAGAGCTTGTCCTGAAGTTTGTTTCCAGTGAACACCACCTTCTCCGCGTTGATGATCACCACGTGGTCGCCCATATCAATGAAGGTGGTATAGGTCGGCTTGTTCTTTCCCATCAGAATGCGCGCGGCCTGCGTAGCCAGACGGCCAACGGTTTTCCCGCTCGCGTCAATGACAAACCATTTGCGGTTCTGCTCGAGATCCTTCCCAGAAGGAACGTATGTCTGCATGGCACGAATCTCCAAATCTCTTGTAGAGAAGACGAACGGAAAGCATACGAAAGGGGCTATTTATTGTCAAGCTGAACGCGATTAGTCCCCGGCGCACGACTATCGCGGCGGGCTCCTCAAGAAGTCACAGCACTCGCGGTGATATGGCCGCGCAGCGATCCCTGGAATTCCCAACTAAGTGAGCCTGCGAGAAGCTCGGCTACTCCGGGAAGATACGATCCGGCGGCGCATCCGGAGTTATTCGCGGCTTACTGTTCGTATCCGTTCGGATGCGCGAGTCGCCAAGCCCAGGCGTCTTCCACTATCGAGTTGATATCGGTGTGCGCGGGCTTCCATCCCAGTTCGCGTTTGATCCGCTCCGGACTTGCCACCAAAACGGCAGGATCCCCAGGCCGGCGTGGAGTCACCTGAGCCCGTATCGGACGTCCAGTTACGGCTCTCGCGGCGTCGAGCACTTCAAGGACCGAATAGCCGCTGCCGCTCCCGAGATTATAGAGTGAGCTTCCTTTCTCGAGCGCGCCCAGCGCCAGTAGGTGAGCATCCGCCAGATCCGTGACGTGCACGTAGTCTCGGATGCAGGTCCCGTCAGGAGTCGGATAGTCGTCGCCAAAGACTTCAACATGCGGAACGAGCCCGAGAGCGCAACTCAACACATTTGGGATCAAGTGGGTCTCCGGCGAGTGATCTTCCCCGAGCCCGGCGGTGGCGCCCGCCGCATTAAAGTACCGAAGGCTTGCGTATCTCAGGCCGTGTGCGACTCCGTACCAATAAAGAATTCTTTCGAAGGCCAGTTTCGTTTCACCGTAAGGATTTGTCGGACCGGTTGGTGAGTCTTCGGTTATCGGAAGGGTACCGGGTTCGCCGTAGACTGCGCAGCTTGAGGAGAATACGATTCGGTTGACTCCGCAACTGAGCATCGCATCAAGCAGGTCGGTCCCTGCAAGTATGTTGTTCCGAATGTACTTCGACGGGTTCACCATCGACTCACCAACTAGCGCGCTTGCTGCCAGGTGAATCACCGCTTCAACGCGATGCGTCTGCAGGCAATCGGTGAGCGAGCTAGCGTCCGCCAGATCGCCGACAACAAGTGAGGCTCCGGGTGGCACCGCGTCGCGATGACCCTCCGAGAGATTGTCGTAGACCACCGGCTGGTTTCCTGTTTCAAGGAGGCGCTCGGCTACAACACTGCCGATATAACCAGCTCCGCCCGTTACAAGTATGTTCATAAAGCCGCCGATTTCTTCCCGATTTCCGCCTAACGCGCAACGCGTTTATAGCAACCGGGTCGATAATGGTCAACGAGTGACCGTTGAAAATAATCACGAAAGGTGAATTATCTTGCGTTTGCTTTACGTCTATCAATTGTGAACGTCTTTTTCCCAGGAGGAGAACTATGCGGCTCAAGTTGTGGGCAAACGCCCTGATAGCGCTGCTGTTAGCTCTGCCGCTCGCGGCTGAAGCTCAAAACGCGAATCCTGCCCGGCGCGGCCCCCAATCAGGAACGTCCGCCGAGGCGCCGCACTTCGTCAAAGCCTTTGTGGCGGATGACCGGCTGTCGGTGGTGCGCAAAGAACCCGACCTGAGATCACAGGTGGTGCAGCGCCTGCGCTTGAGGCGGCCGGTCTTCATCATCGGATCGAGCATCAGCAAAGCCGGCGAGCCGAAGTTTTACCGGGTTGCAGTAACACGGCGAACACGAGGTTGGATACACGCGGCGGCTGTCGCGATCCCGAGCCGCGCCGGCGAGGACAAGCGTGTGCTTCAACTAGCGGAAAAAGCAGTCGACGGGCTGGATCGAATCGCTTTGTGCCTGCTGTTGACTGAAAGCTTCAAGAACTCGTCGCTCGTACAGCAAGCTTTGCTGATGTTGGCCGCCGAGGCCGAGCGCTCGGTTTCTACGCTCAGCAAGCGAGTCGCCAAACGCGTAGCGGCAGTCGGCCCCCGGACGGCGAACGCCAGTCAACGCGACTATTATTTGAGCGACGCTTCGCTCGACCGGTTTAGCAGGCTCGGCGTGTCATTCGACTTCGACGACGCGACAGGCGAGTACATCTATGATGGAGCGGCTTATCGGACTATCATCAAGCGCTTCCCTGCAAGCGACTCCGCGAAGATCGCTCGCGAACGACTCGAACTGGTGCGGCAGCGGCTCGCGCGCCGCGAGTAAACTGGTCAGCAGCGCTTGAAATGCATTCCAGAGTCGTACTGGCGCTTGCACGGGCAACGCGACTGATCTCGCCCACAATCGGCAGTCGGCACGCGGTGTTTTTTTGAAGCGCCTGCTGCCGTGTCGGCCCGTTGCCGCGGGCCGGTCGCCAAGCCATTCGTTTGACAGAAGCTCGGGACGACTGTTAAGCTTCACACGAATAGAGATCAGCTCACTCTCTTCTCAGCCTTTCTGGAATTACCCAGACCATCTGACCACCACAGCTCACATCTTAAGGAGTCAGCGCGTTAACTCGCGGTTTGGACCTCTAGAAGATACAAAGGAAAAAGTTAATGTCAGCCAAATTGTTTGTTGGAAACCTCTCGTCAGACACCACCAGTGATGAACTCAAAACGCTTTTCAGCGGCGCGGGCCAGGTCGACTCTTGCCAGTTGATAACAGATCGAGACACCGGAGCCTCGAAGGGATTCGCCTTCATCGAGATGGACTCGAAGGACAACGCGAACGCGGCCAAGGCGCAGTTCAACGGGCAGGATCTCCACGGGCGAGCGCTCAAGGTGGATGAAGCCAAACCCAGGAACTAGTCATCGCATCCAGAGGCGGTACGGCGGCCAAAGAAGGTCTTGTTCAAGTCACCGGTCAACGGTGGAATGAGCTGCAAGGATTCTGAATTGGCCGCCTTTCGGTATTTGCCTGACACTATATGGCTACCGCCAACCACTATGATGACGATGTCTCTGTCCGGCCAAAGACCAGGAAACTTGGGTGGAACCGGAGCTATTTTTTTCGAGGCCTCTTGCTTATTGGTCTCCTGGAATTGATCCAGCAGCATTGAGCATTAAACCTGGAGGTTAGCCTTATGCTTGCAGTTGGAAACAAGGTCAATTATCCGTGTCACGGTCCATGCCTCATCAGCTCGATCACCGAACGAACCGTTGGCGACAGACCGATGAAGTTCTACCAGCTACTTGTTCTTAACGAAGGCGGCCTCAAGCTATTCATCCCGGTGGAGAAGCTCCGGACAGTGGGGCTCCGACCGCTGCTAAACAAGGCCGAGATTCCTAAGCTGCTGGATCAGCTAAAGCGGCGTTCAAGAGCGGCAGTGGATCGCAAGCAGCGAGTTCGTGACAACTTGAAACTCATCTCGTCTGGGTCGGCATTTGATCTGGCCGAAATTGTAGAAACACTAAACGGGCTCCTTGAAACCAGCTCGCTATCGTTCGGCGAGCGTAGCACGCTTGACCGGGCGAAACGCCTGCTCGTTTGCGAGATATCAGAAGTGATGGAAGAAACTAAGGAAGAGGCTGAGGCACAGGTAGACCTGGCCCTGGTCTTTCGAAAAAACTAGAAGTCTTCTCCGATTGAAAGTCAGAAACCGCTACTGCTTTTCGAACGGCCCGCTTACCACGAACCTTACGGGACCGCCCTTTACCTCATCCAGAACGCGTTTGCGTATTCCAGCTTCATCGGTGTTGAGATGGACAGCAAGCACGAACCCTCCGGCTTCGTCTTTCTCCACCCCAACACCGCTGACTTCGGGCAGATCAAGCAACCGAAAAGATACCCGGTCCTTGATTGCGGTTACTTCTTTTTCTGATGCCATGCGTACATTCTTCCAAATGGCGATCTCTCAGGCAAGCGTCACGCCGAAGGCAGTCAACACATCCTTGATGTGATTGGCGATTGTGTGTGTAGACGATCCGGCAAAGAGCAGTCCAACAGCTTTGTTGCTTGCCCGCTCGAGGATCAATGAGCCTGAGTCACCACTTGCGCTGAACGGCTGACTGTTCAAGCCCTTGATGATGATCTGCCCCGAAAACTTATAGAGCCCAGTGTCGTACTGCACGGACACGTCGGTGTTGATGCTCGTCACTCGCCCGACACGATAGCTGGTCGTTCGGCCAAACTTGTGCACGACCATGTCCATCAGAGCGGCCGTCGTTCCTTGAGGCGGCCCGATAAAAAGAATCGAGTTCGAGACCAGGTTAGCCTTCAACGCCTTGGCGATCGCGGCGTCGACCTTGTTCATCCCGGTGGTCTTGAGTTCGATGAACTTTGTGAGCGTCGCAATCCGGTCGGTAAGGGGCTTGCCGCCGTCAAGCAGTCCCGGCTGAAAGATCGGAGAGCCGAGCGGGAGCTGATTCTCGTCGGCCAGCACATGGTTGTTACTGAGAACGAAGACGCCCTGGCTATTCTTCACGAGCGCGCCGAACGTGCCGGCCATTATGAAGGCGTTGCCCGGATCTTTGAATCCAACCGAGCAGCCGGGTCGGGCCGGGCGAAATCTCAGTTTGGGGTTTGGCATCGGAGGAAGCGCCGGAACACCAACTCCTACTTTTCTGAAGGTGCCGACCTGTTCCACGTCGGTCGGCAGCCCGTTGACTGTCTTGGGAAGCTGGTGTTTCTTATCGACTTCGCTGGGCGAATACTTGACACGCACCAGAAACTTGACCGCCATGACGCCCGTGTTTTTTCCGTCGGAGATTTTCTCCCCGATCCCTACGCCGACGACGTTGGTTTCCGGCGCAGTACTCGTTGCCAGGTTCTTCGCGCTGAATGCTAAGACTGGGGCCGCTTGAAGGAATTCCGCGGACATTTTGTCCTTGGCCCCTTTCAGGTCGCTCAGATATTGCGCCGATGCCGCGGTAAAAACTACTGATTTAGTTGACTTGGATTTTGACTTAGCCATGTTTCTCCTGTGATGCCGGTGCGAATGCACCGGGCCGTGTTAGACCAGACTGCTCAAAAAACGACGTCGCATAAAAAGTACGCGGGCCAGGGGCCGCCCGCCGGCGTCGTTTGGATTGATCGATGATCGCCGTCCATAGCGGAGGCCTCGTAGGTGATCCTTACACGGAGGCTCTCTCTCGTTCGGCGTTGGTGAGGATGGGTTGCTTTTGGAATCGTCGCCGCGGACCATTTACATCTGCCCGCCGACTCCTTGAAACACGCTGACCAAAAGACACTCTTATCGCCTCCACTAAGATAGACGGAAACTGGAAGCGGTTTTTTGCATTGAGCTCGCTGTATTTCCGTTTGACTGTGGCCCCCGGCAAAACCAGCGACCATCGAATCACTAAATCTTCGCGCCTGCCCGCTAATGCGACCGGTCTCCTTGACCTGAATTATCGCAAAAACATAGAATGCCCCACCAAGAAGCATCTCTTCGTGCACATAGTGAGCTTCGCAACCAGTGGGTTGATTTCAAATCTCTTTCGGCAGGAGTTTCTAATGAGAAACCGAAATGTCTTCATCGCGGTTTTCCTTGTTGGCGCATTGACCGCGAGCGCCTGGGCAAACGGCAAGGGCAAGCTGACGCTCGATCTCTACATGGATTGGGAGTACGTCGCTACGCCTCAGATTTCATCCGATGGGTCCCAGGTAGTCTACACGCGGCGATGGACCGATAAGATCAACGACAAATTCGAGACCGATGTCTGGATAATGAACTCCGACGGCGGCAAGAACCGATTCCTCCTTAAGGGCTCTTCTCCTTTGTGGTCGCCCGACGGCAAACGCATCGCCTACCTCGCATCGGGCCAGCCGTCCGGCCCACAGATTTGGGTCAAATGGATGGACACCGGAGAAGAGACGCAGTTGACGCGGCTCGAACGCGCTCCCACCAACCTAGACTGGTCTCCCGACGGCAAGCGAATAGCCTTCAGCATGAATGTTCCGTCGAAGCCCGAGTTCACGGTCAAGCTTCCACCGGCGCCCAGAGGAGCCAAGTGGATTGACCCGCCAAAAGTGATCGACCGCCTCGACTATCGCGCCGACGGACAGGGCTACCGGTCGGACGGCTACTCGCACATCTTCGTGATCGGAACCGACTCCGGAGGCACGCCGCGCCAGGTGACCGAAGGCGATTACAACCACGGGTCGCCCGAATGGACTCCCGATTCGCAGACGATTGTGTTCAGCGCCATTCGCAAGCCCGACGCCGAGTACCAGCGCGGAGACTCCGAGATCTACTCGGTTTCGGTGAAAGACGGAACGGTTCGCCAGCTTACAGACCGCAGAGGCCCGGACCAGGGGCCGGTGATTTCGCCGGACGGCCGCCAGGTCGCCTACACTGGCTCCGATCGAAGCGAAAACACATACACCGTGTCGAAGCTCTACGTGATGGACATCGGCGGCGCCAACAAGAAGGCGTTGACCGAAGGATTCGATCGCGCGCCGGCCCGTCCGCTCTGGGCGGCTGACGGAAGCGGTTTGTACTTCACGACGGAAGACAAAGGAACGGACAATCTCTACTTCGAGCCGGTGAAGGGCGGCACGCCGCGACAGGTCACTCAAGGCAATCACCAACTTCAAGTTTCGTCGATGGCCCGGAACGGAATGATGGCCGGCGTTCTCACAAGTCCAAACGAACCCGGCGACGTAGTCGTCTTCAACCTCAAGCAGCCGGTTCTCAAGAAGCTGACCGACGTGAACGGCGATCTGCTCGAAGACCGGCGCCTCGGCGATGTGGAGGAGATCTGGTACGACTCGGTTGGCGGCAAGAAGATCCAAGGATGGATAGTGAAGCCACCCGACTTCGACGCGTCGAAGAAATACCCGCTGATGCTCTACATTCACGGCGGGCCGCACGCGATGTACGGCGTCGGGTTCAACTTCGAGTTTCAGAATCACGCAGCCGAAGGCTACGTCGTGCTGTACACAAACCCGCGCGGCTCGACCGGCTATGGCCAGGAGTTCGGCAACGCGATCAACAACAACTACCCGGGCGAGGACTACGACGACTTGATGAACGGGGTCGAGACGGTGATCAAGAAAGGCTACATCGACGAGCGCAATCTGTTCGTGACCGGCGGGAGCGGCGGCGGCGTCCTCACATCCTGGATCGTGGGACACACAAAGCGATTCGCGGCAGCCGTGTGCATGAAACCGGTGATCAACTGGTACAGCTTCGTTGGGACGACCGACGGCTCGTCGTGGTACTACAACTTCAAGAAGCTCCCGTGGGAGGACCCGTCTGAGCACCTGAGGCGCTCGCCGATCACTTACGTCGGCAACGTCACGACACCGACGATGCTCATGACCGGCGAGATAGATTTGCGAACACCGATCGAGGAAACAGAGCAGTACTATCGAGCGCTGAAGCTTCGCAAGATAGACACGGTGATGGTGAGACTCGCCGATGAGTATCACGGCTTCAACGCGACGCCACGTCATCCGTCGAACCGGCTTCAGCAGATACTCTATCTGCGCGGCTGGTTTGAGAAGTATAGGAAGAAGTAGAAAGATGGAAGACACAAAGAGCCCGCGACCCTCTTCGGAAGTACAAGCCTCACCATTGCTACCAGACGGCGAGTCCGCACGCCGGTTCGTCGGCCGATGGCTGCGGACGAATGTTGGCGACGCGCTTTATCCGGCCGAGGCCACGTTTATCACAGAAAGCTTCGCTTGGCTTGTACCGGTCTGGTTCAGCACGGCAGCGAAACCAATGGCGGCCCGGGTGGCTGACGTTTATGTCAATGCAGCTACCGGGACATTTCTTGGCCGACCAAGACCAGAGGAGCTGATCAAGAGGGTTCAACAGTTTGTGGGCGAGCAGGAACAACTGTCGTGAAACCGAGTTTCCGATGAACCAGCGAGCGAGAAAATGAACAACATCTCTTTTACCGTTCGTCGAAGCGCGGCCTCGATTGCGCTGTTGCTTCTCTTAGTCACGAGCACCGCTGCGCAAGACCTCACTCCCAAGTTTGACGAGTACCTGAATGCCCTTATCAATCAAGGGCGATTCACCGGCTCGGTGCTCGTCGCGCTCGACGGCAAAGTGGTTTTCAGCAAAGGCTACGGGCTTGCGAATATTGAGTTCGACGCGCCCAACACGCCTGAGACGAAATTCCGGCTTGGCTCGGTCACCAAACAGTTTACAGCCGCTGCGATTCTGCTCCTGCAAGAGCGTGGCAAGCTCAGCGTGCAAGACCCGATCTGCAAATACGTCGACAACTGCCCGAGCGCGTGGAGCGACGTGACGATTCATCACTTGCTGAGCCACACCGCCGGGGTTCCCAACTTCACAAGCTTTTTTGACTATGTCCCAAAGATGATGATGCCGGTGACGGCGCCAGACATGATTGCGCGCTTCAAAGATAAACCGCTCGACTTCAAGCCGGGGGAAAAGTGGAACTACAGCAACTCCGGCTACTTCCTGCTCGGTTACGTTGTTGAGAAAGCCGCCGGCGAATCATACGAGACCTTTCTGCAAAAGAACGTCTTCGATCCGCTGAAGATGACCAGCACCGGCTACGATCATCACGACACGATCCTCAAGAAACGCGCGACCGGTTATTCGCTCGCCAAAGAAAAGACGGTCAACTCGAAGTTCATCGACATGACGCAACCCTTTGCGGCGGGAGCGCTCTACTCGACAGTCGGGGATCTCTTCTTGTGGAACGAAGCGCTCTATTCGGGGAAGTTGCTTTCGCCCAAGTCCGGCGAGGCGATGATGACGCCGGTCAAAAACAATTACGGCTACGGTTTGGGCGTGGACACGAAGTTCAACCACAAGATGATCAGTCACGGCGGCGGGATCAACGGGTTCTCGACCTCCCTCGCGCGCTTCCCCGATCAAAAAGTCACCATCGTCGTGCTGCGCAACGCTGACTATGGTGCGCCCGGGCCTGGCAAGATCAGCCAGGATCTCGCGGCAATTCTTCTTGGCGAGAAGTATGAGATTCCGGTGGCCACTGTCGAGGTCAAAGTTGATCCGAAGATCTTTGATGCTTACACCGGCAAGTATCAACTGACACCGGCCTTGATCCTCACAATCAGCAATGAAGCCGGCCATTTGATGGCGCAGGCCACCGGCCAACAGAAGGCCGAGCTTTTCCCGGAATCTGAAACAAAGTTCTTTTTCAAAGTCGCCGACGTAAGGATCACATTTGTTAAAGAGGCTTCGGGAAAAGTCTCCCACCTGATTCTGCATCAGGGCGGCGACACGCAGGCGAAGAAGATCAACTAGGCGCCATTCAAGTGTACGGGCAGCCCTCCGTAACCGCCCCTTCTGGAGTGAACGACAACCTCCTGACCGAGGGTCGCCCACGGAGGACGCCACTACAGTTCGCTCCAAACTTGCCCATCAACCTACCGTGATACAATCAAGCGGTAAATCAAATCCAGAATCTGAGATCTGAGATTTAGAAATGAAGATGGTGTTGATGTGGCGGGACCAATAAAACAAATCGGAGTAATGACCGGCGGCGGAGACGCGCCGGGACTCAACGCAGTGCTCAGAGCAGTCGTCAAGACGGCGACTAATATCTACGGCTGGAAAGTGGTCGGCATCGAAGACGGGTTCGAGGGATTGCTTGGGGAGACGCTGACAAGGCCGCTCGACGCTGCCGACGTTCGAGGCTTGCTCCCTCGAGGCGGAACGATTCTCGGCACGGTGAGCCGAGGGCACTTCGCCACTCAAATCGGAGGCGTCAAGGACGACTCGGCTTACCGGGAAGCTATTCGGAATTGCGAACGCCTGGGGTTGGACGCGCTGATCGTCATCGGCGGCGAAGGCTCTCAGCGAACCGCATATGACTTCTGGCAAATGGGATTGCCGGTGGTCGGAGTGCCCAAGACGATCGACAACGATCTGGTCGGGACCGATATGACTTTCGGGTTCGACACCGCTATGGAGTTCGCCACTCAAGCGATCGACCGGTTGCACACAACAGCCGAGAGCCACGACCGGGTGATGGTCGTCGAGGTGATGGGTCGCGACGTCGGATGGATAGCGCTTCAGGCAGGCGTGGCCGGAGGCGCGGACGTGATCCTCATCCCGGAGATCCCGTTCTATATCGAGAAAGCCGCGGCGACGGTCTCGCAACGCGACGCAAGCGGCGCACACTTTTCGATCGTCGTCGTAGCCGAAGGCGCGCACCCGGCGGGCGGCGCGCAGGTCTACCAGGACTTGGGAGAGCCAAACCGCGCTCGAAGGCTTGGAGGAATGGCCGAGCGCGTTTGCGAGGGCCTCTCTCAACTCACCGGTAAAGAAACTCGCGCGGTGGTGCTGGGGCACTTGCAGCGCGGAGGCCGCCCGACTCCGCTCGACCGCGCGCTCGCGTCGGCTTATGGGTCGGCTGCGGTTCGCGCGATAGCCAAAGACAAGTTCGGGCACATGGTCGCGCTTCGCAACCATGAAATCGTGACCGTGCCGCTCGAGGAATGTGTGATGTCGATCAAGTGCGTGCCGCTGAATCATTACCTGATAGGCGTCGCGCGCGACTTGTCGATTTCTTTCGCCGGCGAGAACGACTAATTGCTTGGTTCGGGCACTTCTCTCGTAAAAGTGGCCACAAATCGGTGCAAATCCGCCGAATCCGTGTCATCAGTGGTCGATGCGTTCGGAGGAATTGCTTTGCTAACGACGAATAGACCACGGATTAAACGGATTCGACGGAGTTACGCTGATATTACATCTTCACAAGGTATGAGTGCCTGGTGTACCGCTCGTCTTGGCGGTTGTTTGCTTTGAAGCTATCATCAGCAATCTGATTCTCTAGCTCTTCCACAGGAGAACGGATGCAAGCACTAAAAAAACAAAGTCTCACACAGGACGGGCTCGAGTTTGTTCGCGACGAGCCCGAACCTCGCGTCGGTCACAGCGACGTAAAGATTCGCGTGGAAGCCGCCTCGATCTGCGGTACCGATCAGAGCATCTATCACATCCTCGACCGTCCCGGCATGCGCGACGAGATGCTGGTCTACAACGGCGGTGACGTGTCGCGCTATCGGCCGATCATCATCGGTCACGAGTTCTGCGGCGAAGTCGCCCAAGTCGGAGAAGACGTCGACCAGGGACTGTGCAAACCCGGCGACTATGTAACCGCCGAGATGCACATAAGCTGCGGATACTGCCAGCAATGCCGAACCGGACAGCGGCACATCTGCCGTAACATTCGCGTCAAAGGCGTGCACCTTGACGGCGCGTTCGCCGAGTTCGTCGTCCTTCCTTCGGACAACGTGATCAACCTCGAACGCTTTGGCGGACGAGAGGTGATCCCGCCGCGCATCGGCGCGTTCCTCGACGCGCTTGGCAACAGCGTTCACACCGTCATGGAAGGCGACGTAGCCGGAAAGACCGTCGCGATACTCGGCTGCGGCGCGCAAGGGCTGATGGCGACTGCAGTAGCTCGAACGCTCGGCGCGACTCGCATCTACGTGACTGACTTCTCCGGTAGAGATGGGAGTGAGCGCCTTGCGAAGCGATTCGAGACCGCGCAGGAGCTTGGAGCTGATTTCTGCTTTGACACGAATGAAACTGCTTCGCCGGGACAGAAGGACGAGTTGTTCCGGCGAGTCACGAGCGAGCGAGGCGGCGGAGTCGATGTCGTGTTGGAGATGAGCGGCGCGGAAGCGGCTTACAACGACGCGGGCGCGATGGTAAAGAATGGTGGGCAGATATTGTTGCTTGGAATTCCGGCGTGGCCGCTGAAGTCGTTCGACTTCGGGAAGTACGCGGTGTGGAAGGGCGTGACGATCCGAGGCATCTTCGGCCGCCGGATGTTCGAGACCTGGTACGCGATGCTCGATCTGCTGGCGTCGGAGAAATCGGGATTGAAAGCGCGGCTCGAGAAGATCATCTCGCGAGAGCCGGTGCCGCTTGAAGACTTCGAGCGCGGCTTCGAGCTTGTGCGAAGCCAGGAAGCCGTCAAACTGCTTCTGGCTCCGAAAGCGTAGACGAGAGCATCGTGTGCTAAGATTCCGCGAGTAAATCATGAGCGTGCCGAAGCGATTACAACGCGCGAGCGTGGAAGAGTATCTCGAAGGCGAGAAGGACGGCCGCGTTCGCCACGAGTACATCGAAGGCGAGAAGGACGGCCGCGTTCGCCACGAGTACATCGACGGCCAGGTCTTCGCGATGGCCGGCGGAAGCGACAGGCATAACCGCATCTCCCTTAACTTTGCGGCTAAGCTCGATGGTCACCTTGATGATGGACCGTGCGAGGTATTCATCGCCGACATGAAGTTCTCGGTTAGCGAGAGCGTCTTCTACTATCCCGACGTCGTTGTTGCGTGCGATGGGCCGAGCGCGAATGAGTATTATCGAAAACAGTCGCGACTCATCATAGAAGTGACTTCGCGCACCACCAAGCGCATCGACCGCGCTGAGAAGCTGGTGGCTTACAAGCAGGTGAAGAGCTTGAAGGAGTACGTCATCGTTTCCCAGGATCGGGCGCAGATCGAGGTGTTCCGCCGAGGGCGAGGCGGCCGCTGGGGTTGGCACGTGCTCACCGAACTAAGCGATGAACTGAAACTCGAATCGGTTGGGCTGACGCTGACCGTCGCTCAGGTTTATCGTCGGGTAAAACTTCCGCGCCGCGCTCGCCGCCAGTAAACCAAAGCAGCGCATCCGCGTCTGCAAAGAAAGTTGTGGCAAAAGGACCCTCAATAGAAGACCGGCTCGCCGAACTCGCCAGTCTTAGCAAATCCGCCGATACTCCCGACACCCGCAAGCAACTTCAAAAACATCTCGCAAGCAAGATCAGCCTTGTGGCTGCCAAAGCCGCCGAGATCATTGCTCGCATCGAGAACCACGAACTAGTCACCGATCTGATCGCGGCTTTTCATCGCTTCATGGTCGACCCCGCGAAGACCGACAAGGGCTGCGTCGCAAAGACCGCCGTCGTCAAAGCGCTGCTAGCCGCCGAGTGTGACGACGAACAGCTTTATCTAACCGGCATCCGTCACGTCCAGCTCGAGCCAAGCTGGGGCGGCAGCGGCGACACCGCCGCGCCCTTGCGGGCGCTCTGCGGCCTGGGTCTGGTCCAAACAGGTTCGCTGAGCGCGCTTAACGAACTTGCGGCGCTGCTTGCGGACAAGGAGGCCGACGCGCGCTTAGGGGCTGCGCGGGCGCTTGGACACTGCGGCCCGGCCGCAGCGCCGCTGTTGAGATTCAAGGCGCTCATCGGAGACGAAGAGCCGGCGGTGCTGGCTGAGTGCTTCCAGGCATTGATGGTTTCTTCGCCGAGCGCAGCCTTCGAGTTCGTGGCCAGGTTTGTAGATCCGAAGTATCCGTTGCTGTATGAACACGCGGCGCTCGCGCTTTCGGAGTCGCGAGTGCCGGGGGTCATCGATCTGCTGAAGGAAAAGTGGACTGCTACTTTCGACCGCGAGTTCAAGAAGACTCTTTTGCTTCCGATGGCGCTGACTAGAGATGAAGCAGCGCGCGACTTCCTGATATCGGTGATCGAAGCGGGCGAGGTCAGAATGGCGACCGCCGCGATCGCCGCGCTCGGAATCTACCGTCAGGATGAGACGATCCGAAGTCGCGTGGAGGCCGCGATCGGCGGCCGTTATCACGCGGAACTGCTGGAAGTATTGCGACGACACTTTGAATAACGTAGCGCACGCTGCCAGCTTGCGATCGACGTAGCGCACGCTGCCAGCTTGCGATCAGGCGATGCAAGGGCCGAGAGAGCGCAAGCTGGCAGCATGCGCTACCTCAGAGCTGCATTCCTCATCGCAAGCTGGCAGCGTGCGCTACGTCAACCAGCTAATCCAGTAGCGGCCGGAGCGAACGATAGACGGTCTCGGCAACGATCTTTGTTCCGTCGGCATTTGGGTGAATGCCGTCGGCCTGATTCAATGAGTCGATTCCCGCTACACCCTCCAGAAAAAATGGAATCATCGCCAGTTGATGCTCGCGCGCAAGCTCGACGAACGCTTCGTGGATTTCGCGCCGGTAGTCAGAGCCTGTGCTGGTCGGAGCTTCCATCCCGGCAAGCAGCACGCGAGCGCCTCGCGCCTGAGCGCGCTCGATGGTCGCCGCAAGATTCTTCTTCATCTGATCGATCGGCTGGCCGCGCAAGATGTCGTTTGCGCCAAGCTCGAGGATGACGATTCGCACGTCACCGCCTTCAAGCGCCCAGTCGATTCGCCTCAGTCCGCCCGCGGTTGTGTCTCCTGAAACGCCGGCGTTCACCACTTCGTACTCGAGGCCATCGGCGGCGAGTTTCTTTTGAAGCAGCGAGGGGTAGCTCGCCGATTGGGGCAACCCTAACCCGGCGGTGAGGCTGTCGCCGAACGCGACTATCTTCGGTACACTCTTTGAAGCTGCCGGGGATGATGACGCAGCGCCGCGCGAGTCGGCGGGCGGCTTCGAAGGCGCGCCGCTGCACGCGGAAAGTGAAAATGCGACTAGAAACGCAAAGAGAAGATGCGGGCAGGACGCGCGCTCTCCAAGGCGGAACGAGGCGAGCAGAAAGAAAAGAAGATGCGGGCGAGACGCCCGCGCTCCCAGGCTTTGTGGGAAATTCATGATCGAATTATACAAGGTTTCCAAAGTTGTGCCGTCGGGCGCGGAGATGCTGACCATTCTTCACTCGCTCGATCTGGTCATTCCCGACGGCCAGTTTATCTCGGTAGTCGGGCCCTCCGGGAGCGGCAAGTCAACGCTGCTCGGTTTGATTGCGGGACTCGACGCGCCGACTTCGGGCGAGGTTCGCATCGATGGCCAGGGGATCACGGCGATGAACGAAGACAGGCTCGCCGAGCTTCGAGGCGAGAAGATCGGGTTCGTGTTCCAGTCTTTCCACCTGATCCCGTCGCTGACAGCGCTCGAGAACATTCTGGTGCCGATGGAGATCGCGGGCGAGCGCAATGCAAAAGAGCGAGCGGACCGGTTGCTTCTGGACGTCGACCTGGTAGCTCGCGCGCATCATTATCCTTCGCAGCTTTCCGGCGGCGAGCGCCAGCGCGTAGCCATCGCGCGCGCGTTCGCTAACAATCCGTCAATCCTTCTTGCCGACGAGCCTACGGGCAATCTCGATTCGCACAACGGCCGGCACGTGTTTGATCTGATGGTCGATATGAACCGGAAACGCAAAGCGACGCTTGTGCTGGTGACGCATGATCACGAGCTTGCGGCGGAGGCGGACCGGCAAATCTCGCTTAGAGACGGGCGAGTGGTGATGGACAGCGATCAACCCGGCGCAATCACCGAAGCTAGTGAGGTAGTGTCCTGATTTGGAGTCTCTCTGTGTCCGGCTCTGCGTCTCTGTGTCTCGGCGGTTGCTGAGCGCGAAGTCCTACTAACCGCAGAGACGCGGAGACGCAGAGCCGGACGCAGAGAATTGAAGTTAGAAGACCGCAAGGAAATGGAGGATTCGCTGTGAAATTCATCCTGCAGATGGCGCGACGCGAACTTCGAACTGCGTGGCGGCGGCTTCTCTTCTTTTTTCTTTGCATAGCGATCGGCGTCGGCTCGATCGCAGCCGGGCGCTCGATGCTTCAAAACGCGGCTGTGGCCGTCGCTTCCGAAGCTCGGAACCTGCTCACCGCCGACGTGCAGATAGACACAAACCGGCCATGGACCGATGAAACGATTGCGGTGATCAATCGCTTAGCCGTAGCGCCGCTTGTCGAAGGCAGAACCGAGACGATCGACTCGGCGACGATGCTTCGGCCCGCCGACCCCGCACGCGAAGGCGCGGTGATGATCGAGCTGAAAGGCATCGAGCCGGCCTTTCCTTTGGCCGGTGATTTCAAGCTGACCAGCGGAGAGAGATTCGACTACTCTCTTGTTGAAAATAACGGTGCGGTGGTTGCGCCGTCGTTGCTCGACCGGCTCGCGCTGAAGGTTGGAGACGAGGTGAAGATCGGGAGCGAAACTTTCCAGATTCGCGGGGTCTTCTCGCAGGAGCCGGGCGGCGGAAACAGCTTTCGTCTTGGTTCGCGCGTGTTTATCGAGCGCCCGGCAGTGGAGCGGGCGGGACTGACCGGCTTCGGCAGCCGCGCTCGCCGCAGGATTCTCCTGACGACGCCGCAAGGTCAAATGGATGAGCTGGTCAAACAACTGCGCGCCGAGTTGCCGAACAACAACGTGGTGACGATCCGCTCATATAAGGACTCGCAGGAGAGGCTGAGCGAGCAGTTCTCGCGCGCCGAGAACTATTCGTCGCTCACCGGGCTTGTGATCCTGGTGCTAGGCGGTATCGGGATCTCGAACGTGACTCGCGTGTTCATCGATCAAAAGAAGAAGTCGATCGCGGTTCTGAAGTGCCTCGGCGGAACCGGCTGGAGAATAACTGCCGTCTATCTCCTGCAAGTCATCGTGCTTGGAATAGGGGGGAGCCTTCTGGGCGTGCTGTTTGGCAAAGCCGTCCTGCTCCTGATCGCCGCGAGATTCGCCGCCGCGCTGCCGCCATATATGTCTTACGGGCTTCGTTTCTCAGCCATCGCGCAGGGAATCGGCGCGGGCGTGTTGATTTCGATACTGTTCTCGGCGCTTCCGCTTCTGCGTATCCGCAACATCAAACCAAACGAACTGCTGCGGGAAGAAGCCGGGGAGACTCATCGCAAGTTCGACCCGTTGCGATGGGCGACCGCAGCCGCGGTTGTGTTCAGCCTGCTGTTGCTGGTCTCGTGGCAAGCCAATTCGCTTCGCGTCGGGACGTTCTTTCTTGTTGCGCTCGCGGTAACCGCCGGCGCGCTTTATCTTGCGGCTACGCTTTTGATCTTTCTTGTTCGGCGCACGCGGCCGTTCTCCTCGTTCGCATTGAGACAAGCGATCAACAGCCTTCACCGGCCTGGCAACCAGACCCGAGTCATCATCATGGTAGTCGGCCTCGGCGTGTTCCTGGTCATCACGATCCAGTCGCTTCAATCGAATCTGGTTCGCGAGTTTGACATCACCCGCGGCGGCAACGTTCCGAATATGTTCCTGATAGACGTGCAGAAGGATCAGGCGCAGGGTGTATCTGATCTGGTGTTGGAGGCGACCGGCGAACGCCCGCTGCTCGTCCCGACGGTACGAATGCGGATCGTCGCGGTGAACGGCGCAGAAGTGGACTTTGACAAAGACGAGATGAAACGCGAGCGAGGAAGGCTTTCGCGCGAGTATGTGGTGACCTACCGTCCGGCGCTTGCGGAGAATGAGAAAGTGATCGCGGGAGAGTTCTGGGACGCGACGCCTTCGCCCGAACCGGAGGCTTCGATTGAGGAGAGCATGAAGGGTCTTTCCGGACTCGACGTGGGAGGCTCGATCACGTTCGACGTGCAGGGCCGCAAGCTCACAGCGCGAGTAACAAGCATTCGTAAGGTTGACTGGCGGAACTCGCGAACCGGTTTCATGGTGCTGTTCCGACCCGGCACTCTCGAGAACGCGCCTCAGATGATGGTCGGCGCGCTGAGCGGACCAGCCGAGGAAATCGACCGGTCGCGTTTCCAGCGCGCGCTTGTTGATAAGTTCCCCAATGTCTCGGTGATAGATGTGGTTGATGTCGTTCGCTCGATTCAACGAATCCTGAACAACATCACGCTGGCGGTTTCATTCGTCGGACTGTTTGTTTTGCTGAGCGGGATTCTGATTTTGGCTGGGTCGCTTGCGATGACAAAGTTCCAACGCGTCTACGAGACGGCGGTGCTGAAGACTCTGGGCGCGAAGCGAAAGACACTGCTGAAGATTTTGCTGGCCGAATACGGATTGATGGGATTGGTAGCCGGGATAATCGGGTCGGCTGCGGGCGCAGGGTTGTCTTATGCGGCGTCGCGGTGGGTGTTTGAGATTCCGTGGAGCTTCACTGCTGCGATCAACTTTGGCGGAGTGGCTGGGACGGTGTTGCTTGTGACAGTAGTTGGCGCGATCTCGACGTTTGACGTGCTGTCGCGCAAGCCGCTAGTGACGCTCCGGGCGCAGTAGCGTTCGTGGGGCCGGATTGGCGAGAGCACGAAACCTGTTCATAACGGGTTGGCACCCCAGCGGGGGTGCTATGTTTATAGGGGCGTGGTCCGTACGACATCCGCACCCCAGCGGGGTGCAATGTGCCGGATCAATCCGCGTACGATCGCCGCGTGATCGACATAGCACCCCGCTGGGGTGCGCTGTGTAGAACAACACCCTTCTATAAACATTCAACTCCTGGCGGAGTTGTCCGTCGAACTGCCCGCTCTTATAATCGATCTCGAAGCGAGACAACCCGCAAAGCGTTAGCTCATTCTCAAAGACCCAACGAAGATGGCAACTGCTCCAATACTAAACACCGAACTGGAAATAGTTTCTCTCCGCGAGGCGGGCTTCGCTTCGCTCGAACCGCTTTTCGATGAGCAATGCGACGAATGGCTTGAGCTGTTGAGATGGGACTACAGCGGGCCGAGCCGTATGATCCGGCAGGTGGCGCGCGACGGCGAACTGGCCGGCTTTGCCGCGATGAGCGGGACACTCGCGGTAGGCTTCAGCTACTACGTTGTCGAGGGCGGGCGGGGCTCGATCGGCGACATCTATGTTTCAAAAAGCTGGAGAGGGTTGGGTATTGATCGCCAGATGACCGCCGCTATGGTTGATGAGATGGATCACGCGCCCGGCGTTCGCAGAATCGAGAGCCAGTGCGTGAGTGTTGGGAACGAGGCCTCAACCGTTTTGTTGGAAGCTCGCGGGTTTGAGCGCTTCGACCGTCACTACATGACGATGGAACTCACTCCACGTGCTGACGAGGCGTTCGAATCGCGGGAGTTCACGGAAGCAAGCGGCATATCGATACGAGCCTGGGAAGACGGCGACTTCGCTAGCGCGGCCGAAGTCATCCACCGGTCGTATCGAGGCCGGCACGACTCGCGGATCAACACTCAGTATCGCAGCGAGTCGGGTTGCGGCGAGCTCTTGACGATCCTGACTGATCACGTCTGGTGCGGCGACTTTTTGAATGGCGTTTCACAAGTGGCATATCAGGCCGCGGCCGGCAAACTTGTCGGCGTTCTGATCGCGTCCCGGATCGCGTCGGGCGCGGGACACATCGGGCAGATATCGGTGCACCCAGCGCATCAGGGGCGGGGGCTGGGCCGGAGGATGATAAACCGCGCGCTGCTCGAGTACGCACGCCGCGGTTTCGATTCAGCTTCTTTGGCAGTGACCAGCGCAAACGCGAGCGCGCTTCATCTGTATGAATCTTGCGGCTTCAGAACGATTCACACTTTTCAGGTGTTCTTCCGCGAGAAGAAATAACGATATTCGCTGATGATGGAAACGTACTCAGGTAGCAGCGCACTTCCCAAGCCCCACGCCGAGTTTCTCACCAACGCAGTCGATCGGTTGAAGCACGACTCGCGTCTCGTTGGCGTTGCGGCCGGCGGGTCTTACCTTACTCAGTCTATCGACGAGTTCAGCGATCTCGACCTTGTGATCGCAATTGAACCCGACTCCTATCAATCCGTCCTGAACGAACGGCGTGCAATCGCTGCGAGCATCGGCCCGCTGCTCGCCTCATTCACAGGCGAGCACGTCGGCGAGCCCCGGCTCATGATCTGTCTTTATGGTCCACCGCTGCTTCACGTGGATCTCAAGTTCATCAGTCTCGACGACGCGGCTGCGCGAGTCGAGGATCCGGCGATTCTCTGGGAGCGAGACGGACGATTCAGCGCGGCGCTTCGACCTTCGCCTGCACTCTATCCTCAACCCGATCTCCAGTGGATCGAGGACCGCTTCTGGATTTGGACTCACTACGGCGCGGCGAAGATCGGGCGAGGCGAGTTGTTCGAGGCCATAAACTTTTTGGCGTATCTGCGAGCTGAAGTGCTCGGGCCGCTCGCGTCGGTCGTCAGCAGACACCGTCCCGCCGGGGTGCGCAAGCTAGAGTTTGCGGCGCCAAAGCTAGCGAAACAGATGCAAGCGACGGTTGCGGCTTATGATGCCCGGTCGTGTGCCGCTGCTCTTCGTGCGGCTGCTGATATGTATCGTGAGCTTCGCGCGGGTCTCGCTTCGAAGGAGCTGACGGTCAACTCTCGCGCAGAAGAAGCCGCGATGGCGTACGTTGCGGAGATTGAAGCGCGATGCGGTTTCTAGTTTCTGGTTTCTGGTTTCTGGTTTCCCACGGGTGGCGCCACCGACTAGATCAGAGAAACCAAAAACCAGAAACCAGAAACCAGAAACCAGAGACAGAAAGGGGGTTCGCAATGTCACACCAGCTAAGCACTCGTCCGGAACCGACCGAATATGCGGAGTACTATCACAAATACATCTCGCGCGTTGCGGATGGAAACATAATCACGGTCCTCGGCTCACAAATCGACAACACCGTGGCCTTGTTGCATGGCCTTTCCGAAGCGCAGGCCGGGTTTCGCTATGCGCCTGAAAAGTGGAGCGTGAAAGAGGTAGTCGGGCACCTGATCGACTCAGAGCGAGTCTTTGGATATCGAGCGATGCGGTTTGCGCGCAACGATCAAACGCCGCTCTCCGGGTTCGAGCAGAACGACTACGTGGAAGCGGCTGCGTTTGACGATCAAGGATTGAACGATCTCGCTTCGGAGTTTGAGCACGTGAGACGCGCGAATCTGCACATGCTGCGGGGGCTGAACAGCGAGGCGTGGGAGCGGCGTGGTGATGCTAACGGCAACGCGGTAAGCGTGAGAGCTCTAGCGTATATCATCGCCGGGCACGAGCTTCATCACGTCGGGATCATTCGGACGAAATATCTGTGAAGGATGCGGAGCGCCCACGAAGGAACGCCGGTACAGATTCATTCTCGCCGACTGATTACTACGGAGTCACCGGAAGCTTAAGTGTGTTTGAAACTTTTCCGGTCGCGTTCTTGACTTGGACGTTCAGCTCGCCGGCGGCCGCGACCATCTGATTGGTGACGCGTCCGACCAACTCAGTCGCGGTCGAGCTATCGAGTTGAAGCACGACGTCGTTCACCAACAACTGCGCGCCTGAGTCAAAGTCCGTCCCGCTCACCACAAGCCTCAGCTTCTTGACGGTCGCTTGCACCGTCAGGGGGTCTACTACTTTCTTTCGCTTCTTCTTGTACACAAACATCGAGGTGAGATGCGGCGACACTTGAGGCGGAGGGTCCGGGTCGCCCGTGGTTACCGCGAAAGTCTGCTGGTTCGACTGGCTCCCGTCCGGGTTCCTCACTTCGAGCGTGAGCGTGCGTTCGCTTCCCAGTACGCTTGCAGGCAGATCGGCAAGCAGCTCAAACGCGCGCGTCCCCGGCCGAGTCGCCAGCGCCAGGCCGTCGCTTACATCGAAAACCACGGCGCCGGGTTTCAAGCGCCGCCCGAACAGCGAAATGGTCACGCCTTGCGAGCCCGCCTTGACCGCCGCAGGCTTCACAGGCCCGATGAAGGTCAAAGCGTCGCTTCCAATGCGATGTATGCGGTAGATGTAGTGATGGTGCTCGTTTTGATCGCGGTGATTCACCGGATCGAAACGCGCGACGTAGATGTCTCCGGTGATCGGATCGATTGCGGTGTCGACCGGACCGTCGTTTGGATCGATCAACCCGAACTCGGCAATCGGAGGCACAATCTCGGTTGCTTGAAATCCTACGGCCGTGTTTCCGGTCAGGTTAAACCGTTTCAGGTCTCCGCCCGTGCCGCCCAGCCGCTTGAACAAAGTCACCAACATCTGGTTCTTTGACTCGCCGGCCTGGGGCCCCGTGTAGAAGGTCACCGAGGTCGGAGTAGTGTGCCGCGGAAACTGAGTCAACGGGGACCGAACCCCAGCGCAACCCGGCCGGCCATCGGGTGTGCCTTCGCAAGCGGGAAACCCGTAGTTGCCGCCTTGCACGACCCAATTCACTTCTTCCAACGGAGAAGTGTCTTCGGGGCACGCTCCGGTCACACAGACTTCCCCGGAGCCGCCGTCAGTCGTAAACAGTTGTCCGTTTTCAGGATGGAAAGCCATTCCAAACGGATTTCGAAGCCCGTTCGCGAAAACCGACGGCTGCGGATTGTCGACGTCGATTCGCACAATGCTCGCGTTCAGCGGGCGCTCGACGGGACGGTCCGGTTCGGCGGTCCCGTTGTCGGTCGAAGAACCCTGGCCAAAGTAGAGCAGTCCATCCGGGCCAAACTTAAGCTTGTCGGTCTGGTGGTCGCCCTCGCTTGGCAATCCGTCAAGGATGATCGTCTTCTCGTCGGCCACGTCGTCGCCGTCCAGATCGCGCAACCTCATTATGCGGCCAACTCCGCCGATGAGGTTGCTGGTCACAAACAGATCGCCGTTCGCGCGAAACTCCAGGCCGAGGGGAATCTGCACGCCAGTGGCAAAGGTCTTCACTTCATCGACTGCCCCGTTCTCGTTGTTGTCGAGCAGTATGAGAATTCTCCCCGGGTAGGTTCCCACAAACAGACGGCCGCGCGAGTCGAAGGCCATTGAAACCGGCCCCGAGAATGCGCTGGCAGCAAACTCCGGCACGTTGGAGGGATTGGCAAACGGGGGAGCGTATAGAGGCGAGGGCCCGAACGCCATCTCAAAACCGGGCCCTGGCATGGGCCTGAATGTCTGGGCGGCGCCCGGAGTCGGGAAACCGCCAGATGCGAGCATCGCGGCGGCAAGCAGAGCCGCGCCAAACGCGCGCGAAGATTTCTTCAACAAACCGATTACTCCCTTGAAGGTTCCGAATTGACGGTGGAACGAACTCCTCATAACGCTTAAGTCTAAGAGCCGGACAGCACTATTCGCAATCCGAAATCTGTCACTAGTCCGGCACGACTTGAAGCGTGAACTGGTTTGAGCGCGCGTCGTTGGGATTCTCGAACTCGACGACCAGCGGTCCTGGAGCGGCGAGCATGTTCATTTTCAGACGGCCAATCAGAATCGTCGTTTCAAAAACCGTGTTCTCCAAATGCGTGCTCAACTTCTTGCCGTTGACAAAGATCCTCGAATCCTCGACGAAGCCTGACCCAAAAAGAACCACCTCGTACTTCTTGCCGTTGCTCTTGACCGTGATAGGTTGAAGCACCTCGTTGTTGGAACGGCGTCGTACCAGGGCTCTCTCGATAATGAGCGTGTCCGAAGGAGGAGGAGGCGGGTTGGGATTTGCGAGTCGGTTCACGGTGCCTTCGATGTCCACAACGTAGATCTCTCCCGCTTCGTCTTCGCCGAACGACGAGATGCTCATCGAGGTGTCGAGCAGCAAGCTGGTCGCGCCGCCGCTGAGCATGAAAATCTCACCGGTGCAGAAGTCAGCGTACACATACGTCCCCACGGGCAGGCTCGACTGCGAGCCGCGATAAACATACCCGCCAGTCACAGAGCAGCGCCCCCCCGAATGAGTGTATTCGGCAACCGGCCCTACGCCGATCGGGGTGCAAGCTCCGCCGTTGAAGCTCGGATTGCAGATGTTGCCTTCCATCACTCGCCAGCCGTAGTTTCCACCGCGAGTAACGATGTCGATTTCTTCCCTCGCGTTTTGTCCTACGTCTCCGGCGTAAAGCTGACCCGTGACGCGGTCAAACGAAAACCGCCAGGGGTTGCGCATCCCGTACGCGTAAATCTCGTCGCGTCCAGCCGTCGCGCCGAAGAACGGATTGTCGCTCGGCGAAGAATAAGCCACGCCGCCGTTCGCGTGATCGACGTCTATGCGAAGTATCTTCCCAAGAAGATCCGTTATGTTCTGTGCGCGATTTCCCGGATCGTTAGCCGAGCCGCCGTCTCCCATTCCTATGTACAGGAACTGGTCGGGGCCAAACTCGATCATCCCGCCGTTGTGATTGGAGAACGGCTGCGCGATCACCAGCAACACGGTTTCAGTGGTATCGGCGACATTGGTGTTTGAAGCCGAAGCGCGGTACTCGGCAATCACTGTCGCTCCGTCGGACTGCCGCGTGTAGTTGACGAAGAACCGGCGGTTGGCCGAGAACTGTGGATGAAACGCGAGACCAAGCAGCCCGCGCTCTCCTCCCGACAAGACTCTCGAGGTGATGTCCAGGAATACCGTCGGCGTCGAAGCGCCCGGCTGAAGCACCTTGATGCGCCCGGGTTGCTCGACGACGAACAGCCGGTTGCTTCCGTCGTGCGCGTTTGTGACGAAGATCGGGCTATCGAGACCAGACAAAAGTGGCTGAAGCACGATATCAACCGATTCTGCAGCCGCGATCTGCGGTACCGCGCTGGTTCCCGCCGCCCCACCGCCGGCTGCCAGTGAAAGGAACGCGACCAGCAAGAACCCAACTGCAATGAGTCTCCGTGATGTCATGGGACACTTCTCCTTGCGATCATCCACGGCCGAGTCCGACTACTTCAAATGGGGGAAGAGACTTTTGCGAGTGATGCGAGACCTCTTGGGTCGTCGTCTCCGGACTTCACTTCGCTGACACAAAGAGTAGCGCCCTGACTCTTGCTTGTCCAATCTCGGGTTCGTGAGCCGTCAGCCCGCCTCCTTCTTCGCGACTGCCGCATTGTAAGTCTCAATCATAAGCATCAGCCACAACCCGCCTGCCAGGTAGCCGCCAAGCACATCGCTGGGCCAGTGCGCACCCAAATAGACCCGCGATACTCCCACTAACATAATCAACGTCGCGAGGATGACAAGCGCAGTTGCGCGTGGCACGCCCGGCTTCGCAAGCAGGTATGTGAGGAAGAACAGAAACCCGAAGAACTCCATAAAAAAGATCGCGTGACCCGATGGAAAGCTCAACTCATGAAAGGTGGTGAACACTTGAACGAGCCCGCTGCCGGGTCGCACCCTGCCGCTTAGCAGCTTCAACAAGCTGGTCACTAATCTGCCCACGCCAAGTCCCGCCATACAAACCACACCTTCAGTCCTAAACCCCGCCGCTATGAGCGTGACTCCGGCGCCTACAACCAAAGCGACCGCAAGCCAGCCTCTGCCGAGCGCCGACACAAAGACCATTGCCTGCGTGATCCAAGGCGCATTGAACGACTGAATCGCAAGCGCAAGGCGAAGGTCCCAGTCAAAATACTCATATCGTCGAGCGAGCACGGCCATCAGAACGTAAACGCCCAGCCCGCTCACAAAGAGGACCTGCGCGGTTCCAGACCGGAATAGTGACGGACCTGGCATCGACATTGAGACGATCCTATCTCGGCGTGTCGGTCTGAATCCAGAGGGCGGGTGCGCGTCAGGTTTTCGCGCATGGTATTTCCGGTGTCTGAGCTGGCGCTTAGCAGTTGAGCTGGCCGCGTAGCGGTCTCCTATCGATAGCCCCGAGACGAAGCGCCTTAGCGTGGCCGCGTAGCGGCTACCTGAATCCATTTGTGCAATAAGATGGCGCGCCTCTGAAATCTATCCATCAAGAGGTAGCCGCTACGCGGCCCGGCTGATGCTGGTTGTCCGGTAACTATCGATAGGCGACCGCTACGCGGTCCGCGCGAAAATCTGACGCGCACCCCCAAAAGGGCGCCGTGCTTGATCGAGGTTAGCCCGCCTCATATAATCCACCCGGCTCACAAGTAGCCGGTCATCGATCATGCCAGTCAGCAAAGGATATCTTGAATACGTGCTCGATCAGCTCGAAAGGTTCGGGCCGGTCGTCTCAAAACGAATGTTCGGCGGCGTCGGCTTGTACAACGACGCTCTGTTCTTCGGGCTGATCGACGACGACATTCTGTACTTCAAGGTCGACGATCTGACCAGACCCGGCTACCTGAAAGCGAAGTCGAGAGGCTTCGACCCGTACGGCGACGGGAACGCTTCATTGAGTTACTACTCGGTCCCGGCAGAAGTGCTCGAAGACACGGACGAGTTAAAGGTGTGGGCGGCGGCTTCAGTCGAAGCGGCGCGGCGAAAAGCCGCGATGAAAAAAACTCGCGCTCCACGAAAGAAAAAGAGGTGACGTGGGGAAGCTGAAAGACTTCAAGGGAATCGAAGGCACAGACTTCTTCGAACAGGACCGCGGACTCGAGGCCCTGCTCGGCGATCTGCTGCCTGTCGACGAGCGCGAACCGGTGTTCGCTTCGCTTCACGAGTGCGCGCGCCTGGTTGCGGGCAGATGGAACGAGCTTGCGCGCGAAGCGAGCCGAAAAGAAAATCTCCCACGCATCTTGAAGTTCGATCGCGCGGGCAATCGCATCGAGCGAGTAGATTTCGGCGAGCACACTCGCCAGTTGCGCCGCGAGGCCGCCCAGTTTGGCGTGCTGAACCGGACGCGCAGCGAGCTTCATAAGTTCGCGATGGTTTACTTCACAGCGCACAACGGCGAAGGCTCGCTCAACTGCGGGTTCAGTTGCACCGACGGATTGGTTCGCGCTATCGAAGCGCGGGGCTCTGAGTTCCTGCGCGAAACTTATTTGCCACGACTACTCTCGGTTGAGACTCCGCTTGCGGGCGCGCAGTTCGTAACCGAGCAAGACGGCGGCTCGGATGTTGGAGCAATCGAGTGCGAAGCGAAGCCCAACTCCGACGGCACGTGGTCGCTCACCGGCGAGAAGTGGTTCTGCTCGAATCCCGACGAGTACTTCCTGGTCGCGGCCCGCCCCGCCGGCGCGCCGAACGGCACAGCCGGCGTAGCTGTTTTTCTTGTCCCACGCGTGCTGCTTGATGGCAGCGTCAACAAGATTTCGTTTCGCCGGCTGAAAGACAAGCTCGGCACTCAGTCGCTTCCCACCGCTGAGATCGACTTCGAAGGCGCGACCGCTTATGCGATCGGCGACCCGAGCGACGGCTTCAAGACGTTGATGAACTATGTCATCGACACATCGCGAATTCACAACGCGGCGAATGCGTGCGGCTTTTTGCATCGCGCCTTTCTGGAATCGCGCAACTACGCCCGTCAGCGCGAAGCATTCGGCCGCGCGATCATTTCTTACCCGCTTATTCAGGAGACGCTCGTAGGTCTGCTCGAGAAACTCTGGCGCCGACGGGTACTTACATTCCGTCTTGTAGCGCTTGTCAATCAGTTCGGACTCGTGCCGCAGGACGCAAGTCAGGCGATGTGGCAGCGGTTTCTCATAAACCTTGCAAAGTACCGGACGTCGGTCGATCTGACCAATTCGGTTCGCGAAGCGATTCTGGTGTTCGGCGGCAACGGAATCGTTGAAGATTTCACCGTGCTTCCGCGCCTGCTGCGGGACTCGATGATCATCGAGACGTGGGAAGGCGCGCACAACACGCTCTGCTTGCAGATCGTGCGCGATGCCGCGCGCTCGGACTTACTTGAGCGTTGGCGCTCGGAAATGACGGCGGCGCTTGAACGCTGGCCGCTCGACTTTCTCTCAACGACTCGAGCGAGATTCGAGCGCGCGCTTGAAGACACGGCGGGGGAAGTCCTCGAACATAGACTTGGCGATCGAGGATGGGCCGCGAAGCACGCACGTCGAGTGGTTGACCGTCTGGGAGATTTGCTGGAGCTGGCATGGATGGCCGAGATGGCGGGGCGTCACGCGAGCACAGATTCGACCGCGGCGCTGCTGACCTCGCTCGGCGGCTATCATCTGCTGGCAGCCGACGACCAATTCGAACATCCGGTCCTCGAAGCGTTGGACACTCACGCGCCGGCGTTGATCGACGAGTTGCCTATTCAGGCTGACGTTGCGTACCTGTAGGGGCAGGGCTTGTCCCTACAAAACCCGCGTCTTGACTTGATCTCCCAAAACTCATAACTTCGCTGTGCAATTCAATCTCCCTCAATCTATCAAGGAGCACTCATGAGCACACGTATGTACACGCTTCCGGTCGAGCAGACTCAGTGGCAAGTCCCCGGTGTGGGCGCTACTACCGTCTTCAACTGGGAGTACGACGAAGGCCGTGACAAGCTGTTGGGGCTTTACGAAAAAGGCAAGAACAACCAGTGGAACGCGAACGATCGTTTGGATTGGTCCATGGAGATCGACCTGTCGAACCCGCTGGGGTTTCCGGACCACTACACCACGTTGTACGGCTCGGAGATCTGGAACAAGATGGACGAGAAGATGCGCGGCGAGACCCGGCTTCATCTCGACGCGTGGCGCTTCTCGCAGTTCCTGCACGGCGAGCAGGGCGCGTTGATCTGCGCGGCCAAGATCGTGCAGACAGTCCCGGACATCGACTCGAAGTTCTACGCCGCAACTCAAGTGTTCGACGAAGCTCGTCACGTCGAAGTCTACTCACGCTATTTGAGAGAGAAGCTCGGCCTGGCTTATCCGATCAACGTTCACCTGAAGTCGCTGCTGGATCAGGCGATCACCGACACGCGATGGGACCTGACTTATCTGGCGATGCAGGTAGTCATCGAAGGGCTGGCGCTGGCGGCGTTCGGCACGATCCGCGACCTCGCGACCGAGCCGCTCGGACGCGCGCTCAACGCCTACGTGATGCAAGACGAAGCGCGCCACGTCGCTTTCGGGAGACTGGCGCTTCAAGATTATTATCCGAAGCTTTCCGAGAAGGAACGCGACGAGCGTGAAGAGTTCGCGGTCGACGCTTGCTATCTGATGCGCGACCGGTTCATGGCCGAGGAGATATGGGAGAACCTCGGGCTGGATGTCCAGGGATGCGTTGACTGGACTCGCCAATCGCCGTTCATGCAGCAGTACACAAAGATGCTTTTCTCGCGAATCGTGCCGACCATTAAGGCGATCGGGTTGTGGGGGCCGCGTATTCAGAAAGCGTTCGCCGACATGAACGTGATCGAGTTCGCGCAGGTCGACGTCGAACAGATGAGCGCCGCCGATGAAGACGTGGCAGCCGAGTTCGATAAGCTTCGTGCTGCGCGCGACACTCACGTGAAAAGCGTCATCGCCGAGGCGTGAGCTACAAGATCAACCACAGATGAACACAGATAAACACTGATGTGTTCTTATCTCAATTTCCCGATCTGCGTTCATCTGTGTTCATCTGCGGTTCAATTCCCACCGGTGGTTTCTGAACTCACTTCATCTCAAGTCTTCAACCGTCTCCTGGAAACCGGCGAAGTCGAGCGGCTTGCATCCGAGATGACGGCGCCGATGAAGACGTGGCAGCCGAGTTCGATAAGCTTCGTGCTGCGCGCGACACTCACGTGAAAAGCGTCATCGCCGAGGCGTGAGCTACAAGATCAACCACAGATGAACACAGATAAACACTGATGTGTTCTTATCTCAATTTTCCGATCTGCGTTCATCTGTGTTCATCTGCGGTTCAATTCCCACCGGTGGTTTCCCGATCGGTGTTCATCTGTGGTTCAATTCCCAGCGGTGGTTTCTGAACTCACTTCATCTCAAGTCTTCAACCGTCTCCTAGAAACCGGCGAAGTCGAGCGGCTTGCATCCGAGATCGCGTCCGGCAAGCGAAGTGTCGTGGTCTCCGGGCTTGCCGGAAGCGCTCGCGCACTCGTTCTTGCCTCGATCGAGAAGAAGACCGGCCGCCGCGTCGTCTTCGTCACCCGCTCGAACCGCGAGGTGGAAGAGTTTCTGCCCGAGGTCGAGTTCTTCTGCTCGGCGTTAAGCGCCGTCAGCCCCGACTCACCAAGCGTACTCACGATTCCCGCGCTTGAAGCCGACCCCTACGACGGCACATCGCCCCACGCTGAAGCGCTCGAACAACGCGCGCTCGCACTGCACCGCGCCGCCGCCGGCGAAGCGCGAATACTGCTCACCTCGATCGCAGCGCTGGCCGAACGCACGGTCGCGCCGAGTGCGCTCAAATCGTCGAGCATCACGCTTCGAGCCGGCGAAGACATGCCGCCCGAGTTGATCGTCGATCTGTTGATAGCAGGCGGTTACGTTCGCGAAGAACCCGTCGGCTCGGTTGGCGAGTTCAGCTTGCGAGGCGGAATCCTCGACGTGTTCTCGCCCGCGCACGACGCTCCACACCGTGTCGAGTTCTTTGGCGATACAGTCGAATCGATTCGTGAGTTCGACCCCGAGACTCAGCGCTCAGTGACCCGGACCGGCGAGACAATTATTGTCCCGATGCGTGAGCTGTCCGTGAGGCGAGAAGAGTTCATGCAGTGGGCCGAAGCCGCCGAGCTGCGCTGGACCGATGAGCGGTTTCGCCGAGATCTGCGCGCGCGGCTTGCGCACGCCGAGCGCGGCGAACCGTTCCCCGGCTGGGAGTACCTGATCCCGCTCACGCGCCCGCTCAACTCATCGGCTTTCGACTATTTCAAAGACGCGGTTCTGGTGATCGACGAACCGGTCGAGATCGAGAAGCGCGCGGCTGACCTCTACTCAATGCTGGAGGATCGCTTCGGTCAGGCCGACGAGGGCGGCGAACTGGCGTTGCCGCCGGATGAGTTGTTTTTGACGGTCGATGAGTTGCGCGCGAACCTTGATGCAAGCGTTCGAGTCGAATTTCGCTTGCTGGGCCGTGAGGCCGCCGCCACCGACGAGCGCTTTCGAATCGACTCGCTGACGATTCCCGCTGGGAGCGCGGGCGTCTCGCCCGCATCTCACGATGGAAGTTTTGCGTCTAGCACGGCTCAAGCTGTGGACGAGCCGTCCTCGTTACCAGATCTGATCAGGGCGGAACCTGCGGGCGGGACGCCCGCGCTCCCAGGAGTGTTAGAAGCAAGTTTTTTTTCGAGCCGCCGGCGATCAGCCAGTCTCTTTCTGTTCAACGTCACCGAAACGACTCCCGATGTCCCGATCATCTCGCAAGCGCCGCGCCGGTACCACGGGCGGGTTCAAGAGTTGGCCGGCGACCTCGAAGCCGATCCGCGAACGACGCTGTTCGTGATGCCGAGTCTCGGTCTCGCCGAGCGCATAGTCGAAATGCTCGGCGAGTACAACGTGGCGGCCGAGCTTGCTCCAACGCTCTCGTCTTCAAAGCAACACCGAGGCGCCGCTCACGCGTCCAGCCGAATCGTTACCGTGGGCAGAGTGTCAAACGGCTTCGCGCTGCCTTCAGCAGATCTGAACCTGCTGACGGAGAGCGACGTCTTCGGTGAAGCCGAAATGTCCGCGCGGCAGCGCGCGCTCCCAAAACGCGCGCGCAAGCAACGCAAAGCTTCGGCGTTTCTCTCGGATCTCGGCGACTTGAAGGTCGGCGACTACGTCGTGCACGTCGATCACGGCATCGGTCAGTTCCAGGGGCTGACACAGATCACGACTGCGGGCGCAGCTACGGGAAACACAGCCGCCGGGCTCGAACGCGCGCGGTCCGATGTTCGCGAGTTCATGCTGCTGACTTACGCGGAAGGCGCGAGGCTCTACGTGCCCGTGGAACGTTTAGATCTCGTCCAGAGGTACTCCGGAAACGAAGGCCACAAACCGCCGCTTGATAAGCTTGGCGGGATCGGCTGGCAAAAGGCAAAAGCGCGGGCCAGGCGCGCGATGCGCGATATGGCCGAAGAACTGCTGAAGCTCTACGCCGAGCGCAAGCTTGTTCAAGGACACTCCTACGGCGAGGACACTCCGTGGCAGCACGAGTTCGAGGATGCCTTCGAGTATACGCTCACCCCCGATCAGGAAGCCGCCATCGAAGACGTGAAGGCAGGCATGGAAAGCGCGCAGCCGATGGACCGGCTGATCGTGGGCGACGTCGGCTACGGCAAGACCGAAGTGGCTATGAGAGCCGCTTTCAAGGCGGTGATGGAAGGCAAACAAGTCGCGGTGCTTGCGCCGACGACGGTTCTGGTCTTCCAGCACTTCAAGACTTTTCAGAAACGGTTCAGCGCATTTCCCGCGCGCATCGAGATGCTCTCGCGCTTTCGAACGACAAAGGACCAGAAGGAAGTTGTGAAACTGCTCGAAGCCGGAAGCGTCGATGTGGTCATCGGCACACACCGCCTTCTGTCGAAAGACATCCATTTCAAAGACCTCGGGCTTTTGGTAGTCGATGAAGAGCAACGCTTCGGAGTCGCGCACAAGGAACGCATCAAACAGATGCGCAGGAAAGTTGACGTGATCGCGATGTCGGCCACTCCGATTCCGCGCACTTTGAACATGTCGCTCGCAGGCTTGCGCGACATGAGCGTCATCGAAACTCCTCCGCGCGACCGGCTGGCGATTCAGACTCACGTCGTGCAGTTCTCGGAAGCAGTGGCGCGTTCGGCGATCGAGCTCGAGCTGCAACGAAGCGGCCAGGTCTTCTTTGTTCACAACCGCGTCGAGACGATCTTCACAATCGCCGAGCTTATTCACCGTCTCGTTCCCGGAGCTCGCATTGGAGTCGGGCACGGGCAGATGGCCGAGAAAGATCTCGAAGACGTCATCCTCAAGTTCGTGCGTCACGAACTCGACGTTCTGGTTTGCACGACGATCATCGAAAACGGAATGGACATTCCGCTGGCCAACACGATCATCATCAATCGCGCGGATAAGTACGGCCTGTCGCAGCTTTACCAGTTGCGCGGGCGAGTCGGGCGCTCGAACCGCCGCGCGTACGCGTACCTGCTGATCCCGGCCGAAGACACGTTGACGGACCTCGCGCGGCGAAGGCTTGCGGCTATTCGCGAGTTCTCAGACCTGGGCGCGGGCTTCAGAATCGCTGCTCTCGACCTCGAGCTTCGCGGCGCCGGGAACCTTTTGGGCGGCCAGCAATCAGGTCAGATCGACGCGATCGGGTTCGACCTGTACACGCAGATGCTCGAGCGGACGGTGCGCGAGCTGAAGGGCGAGCCGATCGAAGATGAAATCTCGACGACGCTCAATCTGGGACTCGACATTCGAATACCGGAAGACTACGTGTACGACATGAGTCAGCGGCTGCGGACCTACAAGCGGATCTCTTCGGCTGAAAGCGAAGAGGAGCTGGCGGAAGTTCATGCGGAGATCGCGGATCGCTACGGCCCGATACCCGAAACGGTCGAGAGCCTGTTCGAGTTTGCAAAGCTGCGCCGCGAGGCTTCGAGGCTCGGGGTTATCTCGATCGACCGCGAAGGCGACCGATTGGCGGTGAAGTTCTCTGAACAAGCTAAGGTGGATCCGGACAAATTGATCGCGATGGTCTCGGAAGGCTCGGCGAGCTTCGCCCCGAGCGGCGTGTTGAAGATCAGGCTTGGGTCTCAAGACGACGCCGCGGTGTTTGACGAAGTGAGAATGCTGTTGAATCGACTGCGTTAATGATTTCAGCCAAGTTCACGCCAACCGTATTTCTGGAACTGTCCTAAAAGCGTGTTGCTAGCAAGCCGATACATATGCGCGCCGCGGAGGCGGCGCCGGAACCTAGCCGGTGGCAAGCCGGAGGCGCCGCCACCGGTAGTCGGCGATCGAAAGTGACGGCACCCTGGAATGCCGCCGGGATCTGTTCCGCTCCCGTAAGCAGTGACCTCCCTACCACACTCTCCGTTGCATTCAATCCGAAACGGGGCGTATGATCGGTCGCGCTCAGGGAGGTCGCCTTCAATGCAGAATGGCAAACGTCAAACGCGCAAGAAACGGAAAGCCCGGAACTCAGAGTCGCAGGACAACACTCCCCTGAAACCCGCCGGGGAGTTCGAGGTCGATTATCAAGAGGCTCCTCCCATACCTCCTGAAGACAAGAAAATTCACAAACGCCGTCCCTTGCCTCAGGTGCCTGAAGCTCCCGCCGAAGACGCCGACGAGGCTAAGTAATAACCAGCGGCGGCGGTCTTCGCCGTTCGTGTGTTCGACTGCCGACCACTCTCTTGCTGGTCGAGCTCGGAGGTCCCCGTCATGCCAAAAACAACATCATCGAAAAAGAGAAAGTCCGGCGCCAAGAAACCCGGCGCAATCGCCGTAGTGCGGTTATATGCTCCTTCCAAAAAGCAGATTTCGGTCGAGCAGTTGGATCAGCCTCCCACAATTGAGAGGCCGAAGAAGATCCATCCCCGACATCTGCTCCCACTTGTGAAGGAAGGCGAGGAACGCAATGTCCACAGCCTTAGCAAAGAGGCAATCATCCGGCCACAAGCGCTGGGGCCGATGGCCGCCTCAGATGAAGTAACGCTGGCCAAGAACACCGAACTGACCGCTCCCGGAAAACAGAAAACGGCGTCCAACGTCGGAGAGCCCAGCGTCGCGATAAACGGCAACGTCGTGTTTTACACCGGGAATTGGTACGCGGCGGTTTCATCCGACGGCGGGACGACTTTCAAGTTCATCAATCCTGGGACTCAGTTTCCGAATCCTGCGCCGAATGCGCAATTCTGCTGCGACCAGATAGTCCACTACATCAGCAAGATCGACACCTTTGTCTGGCTTCTGCAATATGGTCCGGAAGACGGCGACAACATCCAGCGGCTTGCGTTCGCGAAGACCGCCGACGTGGTAAAGGGCAAGTGGCGGCTGTTTGACATCACAACGAAGATCCTCAAGGTTGAGGGAGCGTTTCTGGATTTCCCCGATATTTCGGTTGGCGCGAACAATTTGTATGTGACTACCAACATTTTCGCCCCTGCCAACAAGGTTGGTTCGGCGGTCATTCGAATTCCGTTTTCCGGAATCGAGAGCGGCCAGGTGACCGCTCAGCCTTTTGTCTCCATGTCGCTGCAGAGTTTTCGCATCGCCCAGAACTGCGGAACGACCGCGTTCTTTGCTGCGCATCAAAACACCAGCACGCTGGCCGTATTCACGTGGAGAGAAGGCCAGAGCGCACCGGTGCAGAAGCTGGTTCCCGTAGCGCGGTGGATCGGCGGCAATGGATACATTTCGCGACTTCCCGATGGCCGCAGATGGCTGGATCGCGCCGATCCACGCATCACCGGCGCGACGTTGGTCAAGAAAGACCTGTGGTTCGCATGGACGGTCGACCGCCGTTCAAACCAGCGAGCTCAACCATTCGTCCAGATTGCCAGGATCGATTCCACAAACCTGACGCTGCTCGAGAACATCAACATCTTCGATCCTACCTCGGCGATCGCCTACGGAACTTTGTCCACAAATTCGAACGACGAAGTCGGCGTGTCTTACATGATCGGCGGAGCGTTTCCGCCTTCGCACATCGTCGGCATCCTGACCGGGACACGCAAGAACGTGATGGCCGCCAAGGGCGAGCGCGGACCTCTCGACGCCGACGGGAACGGTGAGTGGGGTGATTACCTGGCCGTCCGCCGCGTTTTCCCGAATCAAAAGTTATTTGCCGCAACTGGCTACACGATGAAGGGGAAGGGAGACGGGTCGAATCGGGATGTTACGCCGCGGTTCGTGGTCTTCGGCCGGGCGGGTGATGTGAAGGCGGCCGGAATCACGCCGGCACCGCCAGGGCCGGGGCCAGATCCAACACCGGGACCCGAGCCCGCGCCAGACCCCACGCCTGTTGTGGGAGGCGTGGTTGGCGCTCCGTTCAAGGACGTCAATGCCCTGCCGACTGTGAGCGCGGCAGTCGCGGCGCAGATCAAGGCCGCAGCAATGTCAGAAGGTCAGAGCGACTTTCCGGAAATGGCTGCGGTCGGGGTTGGGCTTAAGTTGGTGACCAAACCGGGCGTCGAGAGATGGCCTGTGAAGACCGGCACGGATGACGATGTGGCGCTGGTGGGGAAGAACATCATCAACGGCATGAGCCTTGGCACCGGCATAGTGGAGGCGACCGTGGAGGAGTTGGTCCTCATTCCTCGCCCGACGGATATGAGACCGGTCGACAGGCTCTTCCCCCGCTTCCAGGAAAAGCGAAGAGGACCAGTGGAGATGGTGGTTTGGAGGCTGGAAGGCGATCTCATCGCCGTCAAGCAAGAGGGAGACGGCGATTTGCACCTCATCGTGCAAGGCGCGAGCGGTCAGACCATGATCGCCGAGGCCCCAACTCCTCGCCCGCCTTTTGTGGATGCATCGTGCCCCTGGACTTCGAACCTGAATGTGGCTCGGAAAGCCATAGACGACAGGATTGTCAAAAAGCTTTCGCCGGCGAACTTTGTGCTGATGGACGACATGCTCGTACCTCGGGAGTCGTTACCTCCCTCGCTGCACCCGCAGGCGATGGCAATGACGCCGCCCATTGTTCAGTCGTTCGCTCTGGCTGAGGCGGATGACGCTGCACCCGTGCCGACCTTTATGGCCAAGCTCAAGCCTATCGCTTGCAGGATCACCGGGGTTGGTTTCTTCGACAAAGTGCATGGGCAAATGGGCGTCTCGCAGTTTAACGGGATAGAGCTTCATCCGATTTTGAAGATCGAATTCCTGTAAACATAGATCACGTACCCGCGCGGAGGATTACGCGCCGGGATTCGGTTACGTCTTGCTGGGCCGTACTCGTAGCGGAGCTGATTGGCGACAAGTCGATCCATACGGTCGCGTCACCGTCGCTCCGCTTACGGGCCGGCTTGTTCTTCTGGGAATGCTGGCGGCGTTTGGTGGGAAAGCGCTCGACGCGGTCTTGTTGGACCAGTCGCTGCGGTTCTTCTCTTTCGGACATTACCTAGCCATCGCCGCAGCGGCGGCACCTGGTATGCTGCGCCGTTGGGAGCGTTTCAGTTCTTTAACCCGTGGTCCGCAAGCCTTATCAGTTCGTCGATCGAAGCGTCTGTGTGCCCAAGCGAGCGCGCTTTCTTGATGAACGCCGCTGTGACTCCGTGATCTTGCATGCGTACCAGTTGCTCTATCGGCAGACCCTGATAGCCAAGCTGCTGGAGCTCATTGATGAACTTCGCGGTGACTCCGTGATCTTGCATTCTCACCAACTGTTCCAAAGGAGGCCGGCCGTAGCCCAGCGTCTCCACTTCCTTGATGAACTTTGCGTTCACTCCGTGGTCGACGACTCGGGTCATTTGATCAAGCGAGAGATCGGTATAGCCGGCGGCTTTGAGCTCGTTGATAAAGCCCGGCGTGACGCCGTGATCGACCGTTCTGATAAGCGTCCCGACCGGAAGCTTCCCGAAGCCCATCGCATACAACTCTCTGATCAACCTGGACGTCACTCCGTGGTCGACCATTCTGATCAGCAAGTCGACGGACTCAACCGTGTAGTCTAACGCCTTCAAATCGCGGATGTATTCAAGACTCACTCCGTGCTCGCCCATTCGAACAAGCTGGTCGACCGAAAGACGTTCATAGCCCTGGGCCTTAAGCTCGTCGATGAACGCAAGGCTGACATCGCTTAGCGTCATCGAAAACTGCTGCGCTTCCGTGGGCGCCTGATAGCCCCGCAGCCCAAGCTCGGCGGCGAATCTGGAATTGGCCGCATAAACAAAATGACCCGAGCCCTTGCCCTCTTTGAACCAGCCTTCACAGTTCAACGTGCCGGCGTCGCGAACAAGCTGGAACTGCACCCGCGAGCCTGCGGACATGATTTGTGTCTGACTTAGTCCCTGAAGCCGGTCGGGCGTGATGGTGAAGCCCGACGTGTTGTGACCGCGGCCCGATCTGCCGGAGGTGTACGTCAGTGAAAGGTGTAAGCGGTCAGTCCTGTCAGACGGTTCGATCATCCATTGCCCTGTGAAACTGTCCTGAGCGCTTGCTCGCGAAGCCGTGAACCAACCAACCAGGCTCAGGACCGCGAACGCTCCGAGCAGGCTTAGGGCGGAAACATGTTTTGCCTTCATATCAGACCTCCGTAGGTGATGGTTACTTGTCGAAGCCTCTAATCTTCAACTCGATCAGTCGATCGATGGAAGCATCATTGAATCCGCGCGACCTGGCCTTCTGGATGAAGTCCGAGCTCACTCCGTGGATTCGCATCGTCACAAGTTGATCGGGCGAAACGTGGGTGTAGCCTTGTGCCTGGATATCCTTGACGAACGCCGTGCTTACGCCGTGTATGCGCATTGCCACGAGTTGATCGATTGAGACGCGCTCGTAGCCAAGCTCCTTCAACTCTTTGATGAACTCGTTTCTCACGCCGTGAATTCGCATCGCGACCAGTTGATCGATTGGCGGCACTCGATAGCCCGAGTCCTGCAAGCCCTTGATGAACTCCGTGCTCACACCGTGTATGCGCATCGCCACAAGCTGGTCGAGGGGCGGGTGCTCGTAACCGAGCGATTTGAGTTCTCTGATGAATTCCGGTTTGACTCCGTGAATTCGCATCGCGACCAAATCATCGACCGGCACCCGATCATAGCCCTCGGCTTTGATTGCCCTTATGAACTCCGGGCCCGCGCCGTGTATGCGCATCGCGAAGAGATGATCTGTCGTCAGACGGTCATACCCGAGCGCGCCCAGCTCGCGTATAAAAGTCAGCCCGATGTTGTGGACGGCCATCGAGAACAGCTTCTCGTCCGAGAGTTGTTCGTAGCCAAGGCTCTTCATTTCAGCGGCAAAGCTTTGATTGGGTGCGAACGTGAAGCTGCCCGAGCCCTTTCCGTCTTTGAACCAGCCTTCGCAGTTCAGCGTGCCGGCTTCTCGCACGACCTGAAATCTGACGACCGAACCGCTGCTCGAAGCTTGAGCCTGCGTCAGCCCTTTCAAGCTGTCCGCACGGATGTCCGAAGAAGACGAGTGGTTACCGCCTCGCTCACTTCGGCGATGAACCGAGAAATAAACGAAGTCCGTGCCGGGCTTCATCTCGACGATCCATTCGCCGGTTATCGAACTTTGAGCGGAAAACGCTGCTACGGACGCGTAACAAACCAGGGACGCGAGCACGCCCACGATCGCTCTCGCTGAGTACTTGCGGAAACCAGACTTAATGTTCATTTCACTCCTTGATCGATCGGTAGCATAGACTTTAGTCTGTGTGTCCCCGAGTTCGAACACTCCGACACAGACTAAAGTCTATGCTACCCGGAATGCCAGTAAGTGATTCGCAGTTCGAAATAGTTTCACGCTCGCCGCTGTTTTTCGCGGCGGCAGTTGGACTTGACCGAACGCCGCAAAACCGTAGCATAGACATTAGTCTGTGGCCCTCGGTTCGAACGGCACATCAACACAGACTAAAGTCTATGCTACCGCTTAGTCTATGCTACGAAAGGGCCGGAGCCGGGCTTGAAGCCGTCAGATTGCGGCTCACCAGAATCAACTCGTACAATGCGTCGTCGTCGCTCAGTCAGTTTTGGATGTTGTCGATCCGCGGAAACCGGCTTATGAGGTCTACGAGATTCGTATTTGTTCTCTTGCTGCTCGTGCTCGCTGTCACTGCGGCGTGCCGGCTAGCCGGGGATCGGTCGCCGGCGATCGCTTTGATCAACGGAAAGGAAATCCACCGCTCGGAGTTCGAACAGTTCCTCGCTCTCAAAGTCGGCGAGTTCACAACCGCGGACTCGGCAGACTCGCTCAAGAGCCAGATGCTCGATGAGTTCATCCGCCGCCGGGTTGTGCTCGACGAAGCCGTGCGTGCCGGGCTCACCATCTCGGAAGCCGAAATGAATCAGGCCACTCAGGATAACCCGCAGATGAGATCAACAGCCGCAAACTCCGCCGTTCGGGAGGAGCTTGCCCGCGATCTGCTCGTCGAGAAGTGCTACCAACAAGTCCTGCTCAAGGAAGCGCGAGTCTCGCCGGAGGAGATTCAACAGTACGTCGACAAGAACCTCGCGCGACTGACCGAGCGCGGCGGTTTTGCGGTGCGGGAGATTCGCGTTCAGTCGCGCGAAGAAGCCGAGCGGTTGCGTCGCGAAGTCACCGACGGCAAACGGGACTTTGCCGCGGTCGCGCGGCTTCATTCCGACGCGCCAAACGCCGAACGGGGCGGCCTGACGCGTTATGACGACGGCCAGCTTCCCGACGTGCTCGAAAAGGCGATCAAGCCGCTGGGACCGGGCGACGTGAGCCAGGTTGTCGAGTCCGGATACGGCTTTCACATCTTCAAGCTTGAGCGGCGAATTCAGCCTCACCCCACCGACGAGCGGCGCTCGAAGCTCGACGATCGCCGACAAGTATTGGCCGAAGAGATTGTTGCGCGAAAGAACCAGGAAGCAATCGATTCCGCGGTCGCCCGGCTTGTCTCGGCGGCGTCGATCAGGATTATCGACTCAGGGCTGGGCTTCACATACAGCGGACTGATAGGGCACAATTAACGGGCGGCGAATTCTGAATCATGAGTGACAGTGCAAACGGTCCCTTACTCATCGTTCATAATTCATCGGTTAATAATAATTTCGAAACAGGGATGTGCAAGATGAAGCTCCTAACTACTACTCTGGCGATTGCTTGCCTGCTGGCCCTCTCGGGCGCGACGCGGGCGCAGGAGCCTGAGCTGATCAATGAAATCGTTGCGCGGGTCAACAGCGACATTATCACCCGCGCCGACTACCTCAACGCGGCCAGGGACTTCAGGGAAGAGCTTGCCAGTCACATGGCAGGCAAGAGCGCGGCCGAGATCGACGCCGAGTTCGAGCGGGTAAAGTCGAACGTTCTCAATTACCTGATCGAGAATCTGCTGATGGAACAGAAGGCCAAAGAGCTTGGCCTGGACGTCGAAGCCGACGTCAACCAGGAGATGGCGCGGATCGCAAAAGAGCAGGGACTCCCGAACGTCATCACTTTTGAGAACGAGCTCAAGAAGCAGGGCGTCGACCCGGAGATCGCCAGAGCGCAGTTGCGCAAGAACCTCCTCCAACAGTACGTGGTTCAGCGCGAAGTGATTTCACCCATCTATCAGAACTTGAGTGACAAGGACCGCCGCGAGTTCTACGATAAGCACAAGGATCTGTTCACCACCCAAGGAGAGGTGACGCTCTCGGAAATCTTCCTGCCGCTCGAGGGCCACACCGCGGCCGAAGTCGAGCAGCGCGCGCGCCGGATCATCGAAGAGTTGAGAGCCGGCCAGAGCTTTGCCGAAGCCGTCAAGAAGAACTCGCCCGAGACTCGCGCTACCCGCGCACAAGACGGAAAGATGGGAACGTTCAAGCCGGGAGAGTTGAAGGCGGATATTGCGGCAGCGGTTTCAACTCTCAAGACCGGTGAAGTCACTGAACCGATCAGGCTTCAGGACGGATTTCAGATCATCCGAGTCGATGACCGCAAGACGCCGGCTACAAGAGCGTTCGCCGAACCGGAAGTGCAGCAGGCCATAAGCCGCGCCGCTACGATGGAACGCGCGGAAGAAGCCCGCAAGAAATATATGAAGAAGCTTCGGGATGAAGCCTTCGTCGAAATCACCAAGGGCTACCAGGCGGAACAGGTGAAGACCGAAAAGAAAGACGGGTAAGAAGAGAAGGGGGGAGGGGGCGAAGGGAGAAGGGGGAGAAATTTTGGATTTTGGATTTTGGATTAAACACGATGTCCAACAAAGGACTTGCGCGCATGAATCCAAAATCCAAAATCCAAAATTTCCCATCGCCCCTTCGCCCCCTCGCCCGTTCCCCGCTTCACACCGCTTCCCCAATATGCGCGTTGATATCTTCCTGAAACTCTCGAGGCTCGAACCGCGGCGAACGCTTGCGCAGCAAATGTGTGAAGCCGGCGCGATTCAGGTCAACGGCGCACCGGCAAAGAGCGCGCGAGAGGTGCGCAGCGGCGACCTGATAGCCTTGAGGAGACGAGGACGCATCACTACGGTTCGAGTCGCCGAAATCCCCAAAAGACCACCCTCAAAAGCTCAGGCAGCGTCGATGTTCGAGACGATCAGCGTCGAGCCTTACGATCCCGAGTAACCCGCAGCAAACGATCCGGCTCGCCCGTACTTTCTTTGTAATCGACAAGCGCGTTGTGTGCTAGAATCGCGCGCGGCCGCGGGTCCCTTTCTCGAACCGTTTTGCGCTTGCTTGTGTTGCACCCGATCTTCACGTCGCGAGACCCGCGCATTCCGACACACTGTTTTTCACAACGAGGGAGGAGTTCGAGATGACTTCCGGGTACATGGTTGTCGCGCGAGACGGCTTAGCGTACGGACCACTCGACCGCGACACAATTCAGCAGTGGTACTTTGAGGGGCGGATAGACCGCAACTCGAAGGTCTGCGAGCCAGGTAAGCCAAAGTTCAGACTTCACGAGATGTTCGACTTGACCTTGTGGCGCGCGGCTCTGGTCAATACCGCGCCTCCCGGTGCTCCGCCAACCTTGAGCTTTCAGCCGAAGACAATGGCCGATGTGATGGCTCAAGAGAACGAGCGAACGCCCGGCATGGTGGCCGCGGGAATCCTGCTGGCGATCAACGGCGTCTTAGGGCTTCTCATCATCGCTGTGTTGTTGCTCTTCAAGCTGGGCACTCCTGGCGACCCTGGGACTTTTTTCGTGCCGATAGTTGATCTGATCGTTGCGGTGGGGCTGCTGCGCGGCAAAGAGCGATTCAGGAGATGGGGAATGGTCCGCGCGGTCCTCGGAGGAGGGTTGTTCCTGGTGCGTGGGCTTTTCGCGCCACCGACGGCACTCGGATGGGCGGACATCTTCTTTCAGCTTGTTTTTTGCGCAGGAATCGTCGCCCTGCTCGTAGCCGAGTCTCCGGCGAGACTTCAGGTGGGAATCGGAGTGGCGGCGGTGTTGGTCGCGTGGTCTGGCAGCTTCACAACCTTTGTTGTTGTGAGCCTGGTCAGCGGCATGAACGAACTGCAATCTGCGAAGTACGCCGAGCCTGAAGCCGGTTCCGTGCTTGAAGCCGGTTTCGAAGATCTCGAGCTGGGGGTCAAAGCGAGGCTCCCTCCCGGGTGGGCTCTGATCACCAAGGACAGTCCCATTCCGGAGGCAACGCTCGTCGCTTCCCATGCCCGGTCGGGGTGCGGCGCTGCGTTGATCGCCGAGCCCGTGCTGGTCGAAGTGCAGTCACTCGACGAGTATTTATCGAGGGTGTTGCAGGCCAGGCTAAAGGAGGCACCGGACTTGAAAGAGACGGGCAGAGCCGATGTGAATCTCGGCGGGAACGCCGCCAGGACGGTCGAAACCTCGTGGACTTCGGAAGGCCAAAAGCTGCGCGGTTTCACGACCGCGTGCAAGTCTGGCTGGCGCTACTACCTCCTTACAGGCTGGTGCCTGGATGAAGACTATTCCAGGGCATTCGCTCAGTACAAAACCCTGGCAGGCGCATTTCAGATCGATGGCGGCAAGCCACTCACCGAAGAAACCCGGTCTGAGAAGCCGTCCCGCAAGCGTAGAGCTTCGAAAAAGTAGCCGTCCAGACCCAAAGGCTCGCTTCGCGTTTTTGCAAGGATCGCGATTAGAATCTCAAGCAATGCACAAACGATTCACGATCGAGGAACACGTCCGGTGGTCGGATATCGATCGCGCGGGAATCATCTACTACGGCCAGTTCCTGCGTTTCTTTGAGATCGCGGAAACCGAACTGTTTCGCGAAGTCGGGTTGTCTTATCAAGACGTCTTTGATCGATTCGACATCTGGCTCCCTCGAGTACAAATTCATTTCGATTTCAAGAAGCCTCTCGTGCTGGATGATCTTATAGAGGTCTCGGCTTTTGTCGGTCGGTTCGGGAATCGGTCGCTGACGCTGCGCTTCGAGGTGAACAAGAAAGGCGAGAGCGATCTGGTCGCCGAAGGCCACATCGTCCTCGCCTGTGTATCGCGTTCCAGTTTCGAGTCCGCTTCAGTGCCCGCTGAGATGATCGAGCGGCTCAAACCTTACGCCGCCGAGTAGCTCCTGAATCGCCGCCCAACCTACCTCGCGCAGGGTTAACGCGGGATCACACGACCCTCCTCGGTTATTTGAAAGCTCCCCGCTTTGATCGCCGGCCGGGGCAGTGGAAAGATGACTCGAAAGCCGGGTTCCAGGATTTGACCACGAGGGTTCTTCGAAATCTCGGAAGCGAACGCCTCAGCCCTTCTGCTTGCCAGAAGTTGGTACAACTTGACGACCGCATCCCTCGCCTCCAGACTCTTCTGACACCGCTCCAGAAAGCTCGCCGCCCGCGCTTGATGAAATGCCAGCGTGCGCGACGGGTCAGTCAGGTTGTTGAGGAGTTCCTGTGCCGCCGGGTTGCTCTTCGCGTTGGCTTTGAGCGCGGCTTTGAAAAGTTTTTGCCAGTCGCCCGCCGCACTGTTGGGCAACAAACGAAGTAAGCTGCACCGGCCGGCCGAGAACACCGGGTTGGTCATGTCTACCGCCAGCACGTCAGCGGCAAACTCTTGATCGATGAGTCCCTCCTTGATCAGCGGCTCAATTGCCTGCGCGTCGGAGAAGGCCCTAACCGGAGTCAGCCAGCCGTGATCGCCATCAGCCCGCGAAGTTTCGGGGAACGACACCTTGAGCGTTGCCAGCGCCGCATCATAGTGCGCGCGATTGATCACTATGTCCTTTCGCGCGAGGCGCGGATCGACAAAGAAACCCGAAGGGATCGTTAGCTGAGCGGCCTTGTCATCCAACGGCTGAGCATCAGACTCCAGATTCAACTCGACCGGACAAAACAGCGGACGGAGCTGCTCCTGGAGCGAACGCGCTTTTCTGGCTGCCTGAAACTTCGCGCTTTCTTTCAGGTGCGACAATCCAGTTTTGACCGAGGCCGCCAACTCGCCGGCATCAACCAAACCCTTCAAGATGCGTGACAACTCGGCATCCGGTTTCAGTGAGCCAAAAGGAAGCTGGCGCTTGCTCGTCGACCAATCATTGTACGGCGGTGCGAGTTCTTTCATGATCGGGCCGCCCGCCGTGTGGCAGCCCGAACATCGGAGCCGTTTCCCAAATTGCGGGCGGCTTGGCACTGCTTGCCGATGGAGGCGTTCGACGTCGGCCATTATGTCCAGCGAATCGCCGCGATAGAACCACTGGCTCCGCTGTCCGTCTCCGATCACTTCGTAGAAATTGAAAACTTGCTTCACCGGGTCCCAGGCGATCAACTCGACCATCAGACCATCAGGTTGCTGGTTGGCGATCAGTCTGCTGCCGCTCGTCCCGGTGAAATGCCCGAACAGGAACTCTCCGTCGGCGATCTCAATCCCGAGCGGCGAAAGCTTTCCCGAGACGATCTCGAACATGCTGAAGCTGCCTTCTCCCGGGTTGTGAAAACCGCGATTGGCGACGAACGCCGTTTTGAGTTTAGCTCCCGCGGCGAGCAGACGGGCTCGAAGCTCAAAGACATCGGGCGGGCAGGCGCCGCTTGAGAGCAAGAGCTTCCCGAGCGCGTCATTGTTATTCAGAACGGCTTTCCCCGCGTTGTCTCGAATCACGCAAGCCGGTTGGGCGTGTGCTGAGACGCCGGCCGTTTCGAGGGTTCCGGCCCCGCTACGCCAGGGCATCGCCGCAAGCGCCAGCAGCCCGAAAACAACCGCGACAAGTCCCGTTACTTTTCTCGGATGGTCTCTATGACGTCTCATGATCCCTCCTCCTTTGCGCACAGATTCTGATAACGCTACGCCCAAATCGCATGAAGTGAAAGCTACGCCCAATTAGGAAGTTCGGGATTCGGGGTTCAGAGTTCGGGGTTTGGAGTTTGGGGTTTGGAGTTTGGGGTTTGGAGTTTGGGGTTTGGAGTTCAACCTGCGGCTTGAGATCTGAACTCTGAACCCTGAACCCGAACCCTGAACCCCGAACCCTGAACCCCGAACTCTGAACCCCGAACTCTGAACCCCGAACTCTGAACCCCGAACCCTGAACCCCGAACCCCGAGAACACCGTCGTCATCGTGGTTGCATTGTGAAACACCGGAGCTTAACCTAATGCCTCGGCATTTGATCCTCGAGGTGACGATGGCAAACAGGCACAACTTTCTCGCCGGCAATCCGATTGAACCCAAACCCGTGACCGGCTCGATGACCGTAGCCGATCTCGTCGACTCGGCGTTCCTCGCGTACAACGCCGCGCGTCTTCGCGAGTCCTGCCAGTTGTTCGTCGGGAAGATGCTCGAAGATGACGTGACGGTTGGGATGAGCCTGACTGGTGCGCTGACACCGGCCGGGCTAGGGATGTCGGCGATCATTCCGTTGATCGAGAACGGCTTTGTCGATTGGATCGTGTCGACCGGCGCGAACCTTTATCACGACACGCACTTTGGAATCGGGCTTCGAATGCACCGCGGCAATCCGCAGACTAGCGACGTCGTCCTGCGAGAAGAAGGAGTCGTGAGGATCTACGACATCTTCTTTGAGTACGACGTGCTGCTCTCGACTGACGAGTTCTATCGCAAGATGATCGAAGGCCCGGAGTTCCAGCGAGACATGTCCACTGCTGAGTTTCACTACCTTGCAGGCAAGTACATCGCCGAACGCGAGCGGGTGCTTGGGATTGAGGGAAAGAGTCTGCTGGCGGCGGCACACACGGCGGCGGTGCCCGTGTACACCTCATCCCCCGGCGATAGCTCGATTGGGATGAACGTCGCGGCCAAGGCACTTACTGGAAATAAACTCCGCTACGATGTGAACGCGGATGTGAACGAAACTGCGGCCATCGTTCTGGACGCCAAACGCAGCGGCGGAAAATCCGCGGTGTTGATTTTCGGCGGCGGCAGTCCCAAGAACTTTCTCCTTCAAACCGAGCCGCAGATTCAAGAGGTCTTGAAGATCGAAGAGAAGGGCCACGACTACTTCTTACAAGTTACCGACGCGCGGCCGGACACGGGCGGTTTGTCGGGAGCGACTCCCAGCGAAGCGGTGAGCTGGGGCAAGATCGATCCCGACCGTCTTCCTGACGCCGTCGTCTGTTATCTGGATTCGACGATCGGCCTGCCGATCATCACGTCGTACGCGCTCGCACGTCACAAGCCTCGAAAGCTCAAACGGCTTTACGATCGCCGCGACGCGATGATGAAGCGGCTGATGGACGAGCACACTAGAGCCAGTCAGTAGTCCGTGGTCGTGGTTTCTGGTTTCTAGTTTCTGGTTGTCACGGATGAGCCACGAACTAGAACCCAGAAACTAGAAACCAGAAACTAGAAACCAGAAACCAGAAACTAGAAACCAGAAACCAGAAACTAAAAACCAGAAACTAAAAACCAGAAACCACTGACTCATGCTCTTCGCTGATCTAGCACTCGCTCGCCGACTGGAGATGACCGACGCGCTTGCGGGCATCGAGTTCGCTCGCTCGTGGGCTCGGCTTAACTCTTTCACCGGCGAAGTGTTTCTCCCGGTAGCAGGCGGTCACGCGGCATTTGGCGGTATCGACTCGCCTGTGACACAAGCGTTTGGTCTCGGCTTAAACGGCGCTGTAACCGAAGCGGACATGGTCGGGATGGAAGAGTTCTATCGAGCGCACGGGTCGCCTGTTAACATCGAAACTTGTCCGCTGGCCGATCCTTCTTTGCTGAAGCTGCTGAACGAACACGGCTACCGGCCGATCGAATACTCGAATGTTTTCATACGAGAGCTTACTGATGGCGACGCGCGAGCCTGGCCGGATTCAACAAGCGAAGTTCGCGTGCGCAGACCGGCGCTCGGTGAAGCTGAGAGTTACTCACTCGTGGTCGCGAGGAGCTTTTTTGAGAACACTGCGATCTCGCCCGAGTTCCTGAGCGTCTTCACGAGTTGTTTTTACGCCGCCGGCGCGTTTTTCTTCATGGCTGAAGTCGATGGCGTTCCAGCCGGTGGCGGCATGATGTCGATTCATCAAGGCGTGGCGTCGCTGGGCGGCACGGGAACTCTTCCTGAGTTTCGGAATCGAGGTGTGCAAAAAGCCTTGCTCCTCGCGCGGCTTGCGGTCGCCGTCGAGACCGGTTGCGATCTTGCGATGGTTGCGGCTCAGCCGGGCAGCGGATCGCAGCGCAACGTCGAGCGCCAGGGCTTTCAAGTCGTTTACACTCGAACGAAGTTTCTCAAGGAGTGGTAGGTGGCAAAGCGCAAAGAGCAAAGGGCGAAGCGCAATCAGTGGCTAGTGGTCAGTGGTCAGTGATTAGTGGTTGCGAACTAGCTCTGACCCACCGACCACTAATCACTGACCACTAACCACTACTTTGCCCTTCGCCCTTCGCCCTTCGCACTTTGCCTTTCCGCTTTGCCCTTTGCCCTTTCCCCTTGCTAGTCTGCGCCAATGAGTCTCTGGCACGGAGTGATAGTCTTCGCTGCCGCGTTCATCGCCGGGATGATGAACTCCGTGGCAGGCGGCGGCACCTTGCTGACGTTTCCCGCCTTGATATGGCTGGGCATGGATCCGATTCAAGCCAACGTGACCAGCACGGTTTCGTTGTGGCCGGGCTCGCTGGGCGCGATGTACGGTTTTCGCCGCGAGCTGGCAGGCAGCGGGCGCTGGATGAGGCTGCTGGCGCCGGTTTCGGTTGTTGGAGGGCTCGCCGGTGCGTTCCTGCTTTTACGCACTCCTTCGCGCGTGTTCGCTTCGATTGTTCCTTATCTGATCCTGTTCGCGACAATCCTGTTCGCAACTCAGGAGCCCATCACCCGAAGACTGCAAGGCGATGCGAGCGCGAGCTCCGAGCGCGCCAAGAGCCCAAGCTGGTGGGTGTGGGCAATGGTGTTTCAGTTCGCGGTCGCGGTCTACGGCGGATACTTCGGCGCGGGAATCGGAATTCTGATGCTTGCAGCGCTCGGGTTGCTGGGGCTGACTGACATTCATCAGATGAACGGGCTGAAGAATTTCTTTGCGGTGTGTATCAACCTCGTGGCGGCGGCGTACTTCGCGTTACGGGGAAGCGTCGACTGGAAATATGCAGCGGTGATGGTGGCCGGCGCGATCGCGGGAGGCTACGGCGGGGCCGGGCTTGCGCGAAGACTCGGCCGCAGATTTGTTCGCCGCGCGGTGGTCCTCATCGGACTCGCGATGGCGGCATCACTTCTGTTCAGGCGGTGACGACGACGCGTTCAGCGCGGCTTGTTAGAATAGAACCTTTGATAGAGACTGGTGTTAGAAAGACAAGGAAGGACAATCAAGCTTGTTAGCCCCAGACGGTCCATTTACCTTTGATTTCGACGAGCGCGAATTGGCGGGGCGCGTTGTGCTTGTAGCCGGCGCGACCGGCGGACTTGGCAGCGCGACGACGGCGTTACTTGCGCGTGACGGCGCAACGGTGGTTGCCGGATACGAGGGAGACCGCGATCGCGCGACAGCCCTGAAACAGGCTGTGGAGGCCAAATACAAGACCGCCATACACCTGGTCGAAGGCGACATCGCCGATCCGGAAGTACGCTTGCGATACGTCGAGACGGCGGACGCGCTTCGGGAGGGACTGTACGGGCTTGTGTGTTTCACCGGCGATCCTGCGCGCGTGAAGTTCGAGGATGTGACCGACGCCGATCTTCACGACTCGTTGCAGAAGAACTACGTCTCGCCTGTTCTGCTCGCGCGCGAAGCCGCCTTGCGGATGAAGCAGCGCGGCGCCGAAGGCTCGATCGTTTTGCTTTCCACCATGCAAGCCGTAGCCGTGTTCGAATCGAGCATCAACTATGCCGGCCCGAAGACTGCTCTGATTCAAGCCGCGCGAATAATGGCCAAGCAGTGGGGCGGGCCCGGCGGCATCCGGGTGAACGTCGTCGCTCCAGGAGTCAATCGCGCCGGCATGGCGTTGAAGTCGATCGAGTCGGGCAAGTATGACTTCTACATCGACCTGGGAATCATCCCGCGGTTCGGCAGACCAGTGGACGTCGCGCGAGTGGTGAGGCTGCTGCTCGAGCCCGACAACTACATCACCGGCCAGGTGATTACGGTTGACGGCGGGCTGACGCTTCGAAGGGACCGCGGCTAGCAACCGCTGCGAGGGACGAGCTTGAAGCCAAGAGACTTATTGGAGATGGCCGGCGACCCGCGCTTCATCTCAGGCATATACAACTATTGCGACCGGTGGTGCGAGCGCTGCCAGTTCACTTCGCGCTGCCTGGTGTACGCGCAGGAGCAGGCGTCCACCGATGACAGCGAAGTCAACGACATCCACAACGAGGCCTTCTGGGAACGGCTCAAAGCGATCTTCGAACAGACCAGCGAGTTGCTTACAACGATGGCAGCCGAGCAAGGCATCAACCTCGACGATGTCGATTGGGCGGAGATAAAAGAGCGCAAGCGCTCCCGAAACGCAAGGTCTGACTCTCATGAATTGTCCCGCGCCGCGAAACGATACAGCCAGATGGTAAACGACTGGTTCGATAGTCAATTCCCCAAGATCGAGGAGGCGCTCGAAACGGTGGACGAAGCCGGCTTGCCTCTGGTGAACTTCGACCATCAGGAAAAGGTAGAGAGGGTGGGAGACGCTGTCGAGGTGATTCGGTGGTATCAGTTTCAAATTGCCGTCAAGATCATGCGAGGCTTGATGCGCGACGATGATGAAGACGAAGAAAGCGACGAGTCACCTTTTGCTCACCAGAAAGATTCCGACGGCTCGGTCAAGGTCGCTTTGCTGGGAATGAGTCGTTCGATCGGCGCGTGGGGCAGACTCAGCGAAGAATTCCCCAATCAAGCTGAGGAGATCGTGCCGCTACTTGTTCATCTCGAGCGGCTGCGGAGGAGGACCGAGCTATCTTTCCCGAATGCGATGAACTTCATCAGACCGGGCTTCGACGAAGCCCCGGACGAGTTCGTAAGCTGAAGCCGCGGAAGGACCCCATAGTGACTCGAACAGTTCATACAACAGTCGCCGTCGCGGTACTCGCCTGCTGTCTGGGAGCGCAGAGCCGAACCATCCCGGCGGACAAACGAGCCGCGCTCGATCATATTTCAGCCGCGTCGATGAGGGGACATCTCTCGTTCATCGCTTCGGACGCGCTTGAAGGCCGCGCCACTCCCTCGACAGGATTGGACCTCGCGGCGGAATACATCGCCGCCCAGTTCCGCCGCGCGGGGCTCGAGCCTGTGGGCGACGACGGTTACTTCCAGACTGCCCCCTTCGCGGTTTCCGAAACGCCGATGGCGGGCTTCGAGTTGAAGCTTCGCGACGGCGGGGAAACCATCAGCGTCGCGGCCAATCAAGTCAGCTTCTCGATCGAGAAAGCGCTCACGGTTTCGGCGGCTGTTTTCAAGGTCGATTACAAGAATGGGGCTGCGCTCGCGGCCCTCAAGCCTGATCAGATCGAAGGCCGCGTCGTCATCGCCGAAATCCCGGACTATCGCCGCGAAGAGCGATCGCGCTGGATGGAGATGTATCGCGCACAGGAAGAATTCAACGGCAAGATAACAAGACTAAAAGCTGCGCTGGTTGTTTCAATCGACCGACTGACGATGGCCGGGAGCGGGGGCGGAGCCGGCCGCATGATTGATCCCGAAAACCGTCGTCGTGAAATCGCACCCTCAGCCGGCGTGCCGGTGATCACAGTCCACGACCCGCGCGTAGTGAAAGTTTACGACGCGATGAAACCGGGCCCATCGGACTCCGAGCTTTCGGCGCGAGTGCCGGCGCAGGTTGAGCGCCAGATCAAGCTGCGAAACGTGATCGGTCTGTTGCGCGGCTCGGACCCGGCGCTTGCGAACACTTACGTGCTGCTGACCGCGCACTACGATCACCTTGGCAAGGGGCCGGCTAACGGCGGAGACAATATTTACAACGGCGCTAATGACGATGGCAGTGGGACGGTCTCGGTCATCGAAATAGCGTCCGCGCTTGCGACATTGAAGCAGCGCCCGAAACGAAGCATTGTTTTTATGACTTTTTTTGGCGAAGAGAAGGGCGGGTACGGCTCGCGTTTCTACGCCCGGCATCCGGTGTTCCCCATCGACAAGACGGTAGCCCACTTGAATCTCGAACAGGTGGGGCGAACGGATGACAGCGAAGGACCGCAGGTTTCAAGAGCTACAATAACCGGCTTCGATTATTCGGACATAGGAACGATCGTCAAAGCGGCAGGCGAGATGACCGGAGTGACGATCTACAAACACGAACAGAACAGCGACTCGTTTTTCAGCCGGAGCGACAATCAATCGCTTGCCGACCAGGGCGTGCCCGCTCACACGCTGGGTGTGTCTTTCTTGTTTCCCGACTATCACGGTGTTGGCGATCATTGGGAGAAGATCGACTACGCGAACATGGAAAAAGTAGATCGAACGGCTGCGCTTGGGTTGCTGATGATAGCCGACAATCCGCAAGAACCGAGGTGGGACGCTTCAAATCCGAAGGCGGCTCGTTACCTGAAAGCCTGGCAGGACCACCATAGTAAATGAATCTGGGAGCGCTTTATTTAGAACTAGAGACGAGAGTTCAACCGCTTGCCAAGCCTCTCTTCAAGCGCACTCAAAAAGCCTTCATCTTCAATCAGCCGCGTGTACTCCGCAGGTTCTTCGGCTCGCTCTATGTATTCACGCAACGCGTTGTTGATCTGCGTCTGGTAAGGAGCGGCTTTCGCGGGCTCGGCTTGCTTCTTGAAGTAGTTGAGCACGTCAAGATCGACATTGATGGTGATGCGCACTTTGGTGTTGCGCGGGCTTAACTCTTCTCGCGTTGCCCCCTTGGGTGCGGGGCGGAATTGGTGGTGCCCGGGCTTGAGCCGAAACTCCTCCTCCACTCCCGCTGCCGCCTCTTTGTTGTAGTCCTCTTTGGTCACGTTGAGAACTAGACTCTTACGACTCGCCTTTTTGGTTTTGCTCATAAAGTCTCTTCATTTGCTTGCTGGCTTTGCGTGCGTGAAGAACCGTTTCCTCAAAGCTAACGCCTTTCGAAATTGGCCATCGCCTTATTCTCATCCCACTCGAAACTCACACGACCAATATATGCATATCGATACATACCGGGCAATCGAGAGCGGGGTGCGCGTCAACTTTTTTGCGTTTCAATCCCCGGAGGGGATGCCGGAGTGTAGCCTCGGGTGAGTCCGCGAACCCGTGGGGGATGGTCGAACAGGGGCACCGCAAACCCGCGAAGCGGGTGACGGCGAGGCGTACGCAGAAGAGATCAACGATGAACAAGGAGTTCTCGATATGTCTGCTCCAAGTGGTCACTCGCTGCTTGCCGTCACCCACTGCGTGGGTTCACGTGGGTATCCGGCATTGCCCACGGGTTCGCGGACTCACCCGTGGCTACACTCTGCCATCCCTTCGGGATTCGGGCGCAAAAAATTGACGCGCACCCCCGAGAGCGGTTACCCTTGACGACTATCTAAGATTTTCGTATATCTTTGATAGATTTTCGTTATGCGGATGACTTGTTTGAGCAGTTGAGGCGGCCGAGTTGAAACCGTTTCTGAAATCTGAGATCGAATCCAGACTGGTAACTCGCTTCGGCGACGCGATAAAGCTGCGCGAAAAACCGGTGACTGAGTTCGTCTCGACCGGCCTCGGTGAAATAGACCAGATGACCGGAGGCTTGCCGCGCGGCGCCATCTCTGAGTTGCTTGGCCCTGCGTCTTCCGGCTGCACAACTCTGTTGCTTGCGGCGCTCAGGGCGGCGACGGATCGAGATGAAGTCTTCGCGCTTGTAGACGCCAACGACTCGTTCGATCCGGCTTCTGCCGCGAGCGCCGATGTTGATCTGGATCGGTTGCTTTGGGTTCGCTGCGGCTCGGACGCCGAGTGCGCGTTGAAAGCCGTCGACTTGTTACTTCAAAGCGGCGGCTTCGGGTTGGTGGCGCTGGACCTCGGCGACGTCTCGACGGACAAGGCTCGGCGAATCCCCTCGAGTTGGTGGCACCGCTTCCGCCGCGCGATCGAGAACACGCCGACTTGTTTGCTGGTGATCGAGCGCGAGCCAAACGCTCGCTCGTGCGCGTCGCTTGCGCTGGAGTTGAGTAAGGAGAATGCGGCATGGTCGACGGCTTCATCGAGCGAGAGCTTGCCGCCAACGTGTTCGACTCTACTCTCCGGGGCGATGTTCCGGATCGCGCGCAACAAACCGATGCGTGTGAGAAAACGAGAAGCGCGGATTCAGTCTCTGGCTTCGCATATGCCGTGAAATGCCGGGGGGGGTCTCTGCGCCATCTCTGTGTCTCGGCGGCTCTGCGGTTAGCAGGATTTCGACGCTAACTAACCGCGGAGGCGCAGCGACGCAAAGATCACGCAGAGAAAACATCCGAACCAGGATGCTACCAGCGGTAATGAACGTGGCCTCTCTCGTGCCGCCGAGTTATGATTGACGCTCCATTCCCGGAGGTCACCAATGCGCATGCATCCGTCTGTCTATCGAGTTCTGATCGCGGTCATCGCTCTGGCGCTTTCCTCGGCGTCCTTCACCCTTGGCGCTCAGATCGAGGGTCCGCCGCCGGAGCCCGCGGACCTAATCCTTCGCAACGGTCTCGTCTATACCGTCGATCCAACAAACACGCTCACCGAAGCCGTTGCCATCCGCGGCGGTAAAATTGTCTTTGTTGGATCAAGCAAACAGGTGATGCAGTTCCGCAGCAAGCAAACACGCGTGATCGACTTGAAGGGCGCTTTCGTGCTTCCCGGTTTCAACGACAACCACGTCCACTTCGCTTCGGCGGCGCAGTTCCTCGAGTTCAACATCATGCGCGCAACAACTCAGCAGGAGTTTCTCGCCCGCGTGAAAGAAGCCGTCGCGCGGCTGCCAAAAGGCGAATGGATACTGGGCGGCTACTGGGGAGCTTACGATCAGTGGGCCGCGGGAAGCGCCGGCGCCGCTCGCCGCGAGCCCTTCTCACCCGATATGCGCGCGGCCGAAGCCATAACAAAAGATCATCCGATGTTCATCCGCAAGTTTGATGACTCGGAGTTCGCCGCCAACACCGCAGCTCTCCGCGCGCTCGGAATAGATCCCGCCAATCCCAAGCAACCCCCAACCGCGACGGGCGACGGCGCGCAAGTTCGAAGACAAGGCACGGAACCGGCCGGCTCGAAGATCGAAGGCGTCGAGTTCCTCAAAGACTCAAGCGGGCGCTTCAACGGACATTTGCGCGGGCGCGGCGTGATGAGCTTGTTTGCCTCGGTCATTCCAAAGAAGTTCTCGCACGAACGCCGAGTCCAGCAAACCAAAAACGCCCTAGCCGAGATTCGCCGCTACGGTGTTACTAACGTCAGCGACATGTCGGACGACGAACAGCTCGACATCTATCGCGAGCTGCTCAAGACAAACGAGCTGACTGTGCGCGTTCACTTTCGCCCGGGCCTCGATCGCTGGCAGGAAGTGTCCGATCGCGGAATCAAGATCGGATCGGGCGACGAGTGGATACGGCTGGGCGCGCTAAAGGGGCACATAGACGGGATCATGGGCACGAGCACCGCGCGGTTCTTCGCCGGCTACTCGAACGATCCGGCTAATCACGGCAAGTGGCGTCCGTTAATGGTCGATGAGAAAGGCAATTTCGCCGAAGGCAAGTTCCTGCAGTACATGCTCGACGCCGACCGGGCGGCCTTGCAGATCACCGTTCACGCGATCGGCGACGAAGCCAACAACGTCTTGCTCAACTACCTTGAAGAACTGGACCGCCAGAACGGCCCGCGCGACCGCCGCTTTCGTTTAGTCCATGCTCAAGTGATCGCGCCCGCCGACTTCAAGCGATTGGGTAAGCTCGGCGTAGTAGCGGAAGTTCAGCCGTTTCATCTAAGCGACGACATGCGCTGGATGGAAGAGCGGATCGGCCGCGAGCGCTGCAAGGGGGCTTACGCGTTCAAGAGCATCAAGGACAGCGGCGCGGTGTTGTGCTTCGGCACTGATTGGCCTGGAACTTCGGCCTCGGAGTATCCGATCAACCCGATGCTGGGTTTGTATGCGGCAGTGACTCGTCAGACGTTGAACGGCGAGCCCGCGGGCGGCTGGTTCCCCGAGCAGCGCATCTCGATGGAAGAAGCGATTCGGGCGTACACGTACGGGACGGCTTATGCGAACTTCGAAGAGAAGACCAAAGGCTCGATCGAAGTGCACAAGCTGGCGGATCTTGTTGTGCTGACAAAGAACCTGTTGCAGGCCTCCCCGCACGAGATACTCGACACGAAAGTGGTGTACACGATTGTAGGCGGGAAGATTGTGTATGGGCAGTAAGAGTCAGTTGATAGGGAAATTGTCAAACCGAGCACCAACGTCACTGATGCTGGCATTTTGGTGACTGCTTGAGAAAGAAACGCACCGCGCGTCCCATTATCCCGACCTCTCCGCTTCATGTCACGGCTCGGGCACGACGTCTCTAGTCGTTTGCCCAGATTCGACGTCGTCTGTATGGGCGACGACCGTCATCTTGATGGCTAACCGGTCGTTCTCTTCTTCCAAATCGATCCAGGCTCTGGGATCCACCAGGTTTTCGGGACGTCCGCGATCTGAGGGTTCACCATGATCTGGAAGCTCGATCTCGATAGTGACTGTGTTTCTATGTCGATAGGCGACGACTTTTGCGTACGGCATGAGATTCCTCCGATGCTATGGGTTTATCAGCGAAAGGGTCAACTGGCTCGGGCAGGTCTGTGCGCCGGTCGGCGGTTAGTTCTTCGCAGAAGTCCAGTATCAGACTTAGGAATTCGGCGCCTCCTAACCGCACTGCGTCTCTCAGTTGCGTCAGCTTCTCAACAGGTAGCCCCGGTACTTGAACAGTTGGGTTTTCACCGTACGCGTCATCCACGTCGTCCTGGCCGAACGCTAGGTCAAAGGGCTTGAACAGTTTCTCGGCGATGTCGTTCGCAACGGACTTGAACGGAAAGCTTGTGCGTTGTGCGGTGTTCAGAATATGCGTTGCTCTTTCGACCGTTGCAGTGCGGATGAGATTCGTCGGTGTCCATCCGCGCATTTTGGCTGCCTCACCAGACGATCTCGCTCGTCTTTGGTTAGCCGAATACTGAACGTTGTGGTATCTCTCTGCTGATCTTCTGCTAGTGACACCGCCGAAGAACCAGATTTACGCTGGCGCTTTTTCACAACCATCCGGACCCCCTTTCAAGCTGTTGCTGTCAAGTGCTTTTATGGAAGCTCTAGGCCGGTACAGCAAAACCTCAGATGACAACAGCGTTGGGCTCGAAACCGAATCGTGCTACAGTAGCCTCAACCGTTCAGAAGGTGAAATGCTATGGCGACCAAGACTGCATATACGGCGATTCTCGAAAAAGAAGGCGAGATGTATGTCGCCCTGTGTCCTGAGCTTGACGTGGCCAGCCAGGGGGCAACGGTAGAGGAAGCGACCGCAAACCTTAAGGAGGCCGTCGAGCTTTTCCTGGAATGTGCCGACCCTGAAGAGATCGAGCAGCGCTTGCACAGCGAAATCTTCGTGACGCGATTCGAAGCAAATGGGTAAGCTTCGAGTTCTTTCAGGCCGAGAGGTGTGCCGGATTCTGGAGGCGCATGGCTTCACTCAGATTCGGCAGCGCGGAAGTCACATCGTCATGCAACAAAGGGGCGGTGGCACGACCGTGACCGTCCCAGTCCCAGATCATTCGGAGATCAAGATCGGAACTTTGCTTTCGATCATTCGGCAGAGCGGTATACCTCGGTCGGAATTTGAGTAGTGGCTGCCGGCAAGACCCGACACCCTTCCATCTGCGCTCTGAACTCACCCATCTTACTTGCCTTCGAACCGCCTACCGCCCTGCTCGAAGATCATAACCTCACAAAATCACCCTTGACTATCTTCGTATATTTTCGTATATCTTCGATTGATTTTCGAGACGGGCAGGAACCCCCGATATGTTTGCTTGTGTTTACGCCATCGGTGTCTGTGATTATTCGGCGCTCGTAGAGCTGGCCTACGGGTTCTCGCCCAAGGTGGAAGAAACCGCTTGCGACACCGTCACGCTCGATATCGAAGGCTGCGAGATGTTGTTCGGGCCGCCGCGCGACACCGCCATCGCGATAGCCCGGCAGGCTGCGCGTCTCGGAATCAAAGCCAACGTCGCCGTAGCTTCAAACCCTGATGCGGCCATTCACGCCGCGAGAGCTTTCAACGGCGTAACCGTCATCCCCGCAGGTGAAGAGTTGAAACGGCTCGGCGATTTGCCGGTGAGAGCAGCGATTGATTTTGGATTGGCTCACCGACCGCGCCGCACCAATCCAAAATCCAAAATCCAAAATCCAAAATCGCCAAAGGAGATCAACGAAGCTCGTGCTCTGACCGACGCGCTTGAAACGCTCGAGACATGGGGAGTCCGCACGTTTCGCGAACTGGCTGCGCTGCCCGAAGCCGGCATCGCCCAGCGCCTGGGACCGATTGGCGTCAAGCTTCAGAAGCTCGCCCGCGGCACAAACACTCGCCCGCTTCTTCTAAAAAAACAGGCGCCGGTCTTCGAGAGATCCCTCGAGTTGGACGATCCGGTTGAGCTGCTCGAACCGCTATCGTTTATCCTGTCGCGATTGTTGAATCAACTCTGCGCGACTCTGAACACATACGCGCTGGCCGCCAATGAATTAAAGGTCCGGCTCAAGCTTGAAGACCGAACCGAGTGCGAGCGCTTGTTGCGGTTGCCCATCGCGATGCGCGACCCGCGAACTTTTTTGAAGCTGCTGATGCTGGACATAGAATCGCATCCGCCTCAGTCCGCGATCACTGCCGTTTCGATCGCGGCCGAACCCGCCCCGCCTCGCTCGATTCAAAAAGGATTGTTCCAGCCGCTGGCACCCGAGCCCGAGAAACTCGAGCTGACGATAGCGCGGCTTGTGAAACTGGTTGGAGCCGGCAACATCGGTTCACCTGAACTGATGGACACCCATCGCCCGGGAGCTTTTAGAATGAAACGCTTTGGCGTGAAGCGACCGACTATCACCAAAGGACGCGCACGCGAAGGAAACTCGACGAGTCGAAAACGTAGCTCGCAACCACAGCGCGCAATCCAAAATCCAAAATCCAAAATCCAAAATTCGAGATCCCCAATCCGCAATTCGCAATTCCGTCTCGGCTTCAGGGTGTTTCGGCCCCCGCTGCGCGCGAAAGTCGAATCGGTATCGGGACGTCCGACTCGAATCAGCGCGCGGAGTCCGGCTACCGGTCGAAGCATCAGCGGCAAGGTTTTGAGAGCAGCCGGGCCGTGGCGCACTTCGGGTGAGTGGTGGTTGAAAGAAAGATGGGACCGCGCTGAATGGGACGTGGCGGTTGGCGATTCAAAAGTGCTGTACCGCCTGTATCAGGAGACCCAGAGCGGCTTGTGGTTTGTTGAAGGAGTGTATGACTGAGCGATGGCCGGTGGTCAGTGGTTAGTGGTTCTGAACCCCGCAAGGGGTGAAGGGATAAAGCCACGGGTGAGTCCGCGAACCCGTGGCTAGTTTGATGGAGGGTTGAACCCGCAAAGCGGGTGACGGACCGAGGCGAGGTCGTCAATTTTCCGCCGCCCCTCTGGGGGCTCGGTGTCCGTGCCGTTGGTTCCACGGGTTCGCGGACTCACCCGTGGCTTTACACCGCCATCCCTTCGGGATTGAGGGTGGGTGTGCCATCGAGCAAATCGGTTGTTGAACATGGCCGAGCAATACACAGAAATGCATTCCAGGTCGGCGTTCAGCTTTCTTGAAGGCGCGTCGTTGCCTGAAGAGCTGATCTCCGTCTGTTCCGAACTGGACATTCCAGCGATGGCGCTCCTCGACCGCAACGGAGTCTACGGCGCGCCGCGGTTTCACATGGCCGCAAAGAAAGCCGGGATCCAGGCTCACATCGGCGCCGAAATAACCGTATCCCTGGCGGGAGCTCACTCATCACTCATCGCTCATCACTCATCACTCACTACAGTCACGCTTCCGCTGCTGGTCGAAACACGAACGGGCTATCAAAACCTCTGCCGCTTGATCACCCTGATGAAGCTTCGCGCTCCCAAGAACGCAGAGCCAGGCGAGGTCGCCGCTACTCCCGAAGAACTGGCTGAGTATGCCGAAGGCCTGATCTGTTTGACCGGCGCGGAAGACGGACCGCTCGCCCACGCGCTTCACTCAAGCGAGGCTCGCGGCACCCCTCACGCCGCGATTGATGAAGCCACTCATATCGCGCAATGGTTGATGGAGATATTCGGCAAACGCAATGTCTACGCCGAACTCGGACGGCATTTCAATCGCCGTCAGGAAGCTCGCAACCACGCGGTGATAGAAGTCGCCCGCCGGTTGCGTCTTCCGTTGCTGGCGACGGGCGGTGTCAGTCACGCAAGCCCAGACCGCCGCGAGCTTCTCGATGTGCTCACCTGCATTCGCAACCACGTGCGGCTCGACACCGCGGGCCGCCTGCTTCAGGTGAACTCTGAACGCCACTTGAAGCCGGCTCGCGTGATGTCGCAGCTCTTCAGCGATCTCCCCGCGGCGATCAACAACACCCGCGAGCTTTCATCGCGGCTCGGCTTCACTCTTAAAGATTTGGGCTACGAGTTCCCGAGCTATCCGGTGCCGTCGGGTGAGACGATGGCGTCGTTTCTTCGCAAGCGCACCGACGAAGGCGCACGTTGGCGCTACACTGGAAAAAATGGCTCGCCGACATACGAGCGAGCGCGGCTGCAGATCGAACGCGAGCTGACGCTGATCGAAAAGCTCAAACTCGAAGGTTACTTTCTGATCGTCTGGGACATCATCAACTTCTGCCGCGATCAACGAATCCTCGTCCAGGGCCGGGGCTCGGCTGCCAACAGCGCGGTGTGCTACTCGCTTGGAATTACCGCAGTCGATCCGGTCGGGATGGAATTGTTATTCGAGCGCTTTCTCTCGGAAGAACGCGGCGAGTGGCCGGACATCGATCTGGATCTGCCGAGCGGGGATCAGCGCGAGCGTGTCATTCAATACGTCTACGAGCGCTACGGCCGGCGCGGCGCGGCGATGACCGCCAACGTCATCACCTATCGCGGGCGTTCGGCCGCGCGTGAAGTAGGAAAGGTGATGGGCTTCGATGAAGAGACGATCACAAAGCTTTCGAGCCTGGTCCGAACCTGGGAGTGGAAAGACCCGAAGGACACGCCCGAGCGCCAGTTCCGCGACGCGGGGCTCGATCTGCATGACCCGCGCATCCGAAAATTCTTCGAGATGTATATCGCCGCGCAAGACTTGCCGCGACACCTCGGCCAGCACTCGGGCGGGATGGTGATTTGTCAGGGGCATCTCGATTCCGTGGTCCCGCTCGAACCGGCGTCGATGCCCGGCCGCGTAGTCGTTCAGTGGGACAAAGAAGACTGCGCCGACATGGGCATCATCAAAGTAGACCTGCTCGGGCTTGGGATGATGGCGGCGATTGAAGAAACGCTTCAGTTGATAACCGACCATTACGATGAACAAGTCGATCTCGCGCATCTTCCCCAGGACGATCCCGAGGTGTACGCCGCGCTTCAAAAGGCCGACACGATCGGGTTGTTTCAGGTTGAAAGCCGCGCGCAGATGTCGTGTCTCCCGAGGCTGCGGCCCATGAAGTTCTACGACATAGTCGTTCAGGTCGCGATCATTCGCCCCGGCCCGATCGTCGGCAACATGGTTCATCCTTATTTGAACCGCCGGCTCGGCCGCGAAGAACTGACCTGCCTGCATCCTTCGCTCGAGCCGGTCTTGAGGCGCACGCTCGGAGTGCCGCTGTTCCAGGAGCAGTTGTTGCGCATAGCGATGATCGCTGCCGGCTTCACCGGAGGCGAAGCTGAAGAGTTGAGGCGGGCGATGGGCTTCAAGCGCTCGGAAGCGCGCATGGCTGAGATCGAGATCAAGCTTCGGCGCGGGATGGCGCACAACGGCATAACCGGCAAAGCTCAGGACTCGATCGTCCAAGCGATCACATCGTTTGCGCTTTATGGGTTTCCCGAATCGCACGCGGCGAGCTTCGCGTTGATCGCTTACGCAAGCGCGTACTTGAAGTGCCACTATCTCGCTGCGTTCACCGCGGCGCTCTTGAACAACCAGCCGATGGGGTTTTATCAACCCGCGACTCTTATCAAAGATGCGCAGCGGCACGGCTTGAAGGTGCTGCCTGTCGATGTGACTCGCTCGAACTGGGAATGCACGATAGAAGAGTCAGAGGGCAGAGGTCAGAGGGCAGAGGTCAGAGGGCAGAGGTCAGAAGTCAGAGGTCAGAGGGCAGAAGTCAGAAGTCAGAGGTCAGGAGACGGCTTTGTTGACGAGTCAACATCCGAGTCGGTTCATGAACCTCGCGCGTCGTTCTTGGCCAACCCCCAACCCCTAACCCCCGTACCCCATGCCAGCACCCCGCCGCCAACACCCAACCCCTACCTGCGGCTCGGGATGCGATACGTGAAAGGGCTTCGAGAGGAAGCCGCGCGCGCGGTTGAGAGAGAGCGCGCGCGACGTCCCTTTACCGACGTTGACGATTTGCACAACCGAGTGCCCGAGCTTCACAAGAACGAACTGAGGAAGCTTGCAGAAGTCGGCGCTCTGAATTTCATCGGCAGTGGTCAGAGGTCGGAGGTCAGAAGTCAGAGGTCAGAAGTCAGAGATCAGAAGTCAGAAGCGTGCGCCAATCCAAAATCCAAAATCCAAAATCCAAAATCGCAGTCCCTTCACCGTCGTTCCGCGCTCTGGCAAGTCGAACGAGCCGCGCGGCCTGCCGGCCCCTTGCTTCGCGACCAAACAGAAACCGATGCTATCGACCTCAATCCAAAATCCAAAATCCAAAATCCAAAATCGACCTCCTCTTCTCCTCTCGAACAGATGACGATAGAAGAGCGGTTGACGGCGGACTATCGCGGGACGGGGCTTACGATTGGGCGGCACCCGATGGCTTACAGGCGTGAGGAGCTGAACAAGCTTGGAGTGACCCGAGCAATCGACTTGCGCGAGATTCGCAACGGCCGGCCGGTGACGGTAGCAGGATGGATCATCGTTCGCCAGCGGCCCGGCACCGCAAAAGGATTTATGTTCCTGAGCATGGAAGACGAAACCGGCATCGCCAACATCATCGTGACTCCGAGTGTGTTCGATCGCAATCGAGAGGTGTTGGTGAACTATCCACTGCTTCTGATAGACGGCGTGCTTCAGAATCAGGACGGTGTTATTCACGTAAAAGCCGGCCGCATCCGCCCGCTCGAATTCACGACCGAAGCTATACCCTCGCGCGATTTCCATTGATGTAGGGGCAGGGCTTGTCCCTGCCCGGATTGCGCGAAGCGCAATGCCAATCGAATCAACCAAACCACAAGAACATCATCGCCTTCGGCGATCCGGGCAGGGACAAGCCCTGCCCCTACAATCAAAGACTCGCACGCGAGTTTCGCCTGGCTTGGTCGGTTGTTATCATACTAGCCGTAATTGGCCATTCGTCTTTACCGAACATGCCTGAGAGTGACAAGACTGAAATAGTCATCGCGCGCGACACGGCTGCCCGTCTGGCCGCAGCCGCCGAGTGGCTTGCCATTTATCCCGCCGACGCTGAGATCCTGATCGTGTCTCCAACTCGCGAAGCGGGAGACGAGTTCGCCCGCACGGCGGCGCGCAAGTCGGGCGCGCGATTCGGATTGACTCGTTTCACTCTCAATCATCTCGCTGCAAGCCTCGCGGCGCCGGTGCTCGCGCACACGGGGCTCGTTCCCGCAAGCGGATTCGCGCTGACAGCCGTCGCCGCGCGAGCCGTGCATCTGCTGCTGGCTGAAGGTGCGCTCTCGTACTTCGAGCCGGTCGCTACCAGACCGGGTTTCCCGACCGCGGTTGCGCGGACGCTTGAAGAGCTTCGAATGAATGATGCCGATGCGCGAGCGATACGCAAGCTCGCACGCGGCGGCTCGGATCTCGCTGCTCTCGCCGAAAGAGTCGCGCGCGAACTGGCCGAAGCGAAAATCGCCGACCGCGCAGCAGTCTTCGAAGCCGCCATAGACGCTGCTCAACACTCATCACTCAACGCTCAGCACTCGCTGGGCCTGCCGCTGCTGCTGCTCGACGTAGCTTTGACCTCGTCGCGCGAAGCCAAGCTTATCGCGGCGCTCGTCAGCCGCGCGCCCGCCGTGTTTGCGACAGCCGCGCGTGGAGACGAGCGAACAATCAGCCGGCTCGAAGGCGCCCTCGAGACAAAAGCTATCGAAGCCGAAGATTCAAATCAGAAAAGTTCGCTTGCGTCGTTGAAGCGCCATCTGTTCGAAGACTCATCGGGCGTTCCAGTGAAACTTGATGCGACCGTGAAGCTGACCTCCTGGCCCGGCGAGGCGCGCGAGTGCGTCGAGATCGCGCGGTTCATTCAACGGGAGGCCGCAAACGGAGTCGCGTTCGATCGGATCGCGGTTTTCCTGCGCTCGCCCGTTGAGTACGGCTCGCATCTCGAAGAAGCGTTTCGCCGCGCAAACATCGATGCGTACTTCGCGCGCGGGACTTCGCGGCCGGACGCGGCGGGCCGCGCGCTGCTGGCGTTGCTTGCCTGCAAGTCCGAGGGATTGTCGGCCAGGCGGTTCGCCGAGTACGTCTCCCTTGCACAAGTGCCCGACCCCGGAGATCCCGGTACAGAAGATCACTGGACTCCGCCTCGTCACGACTTGCTTTCCGCGACGATCGAAGTCGCAAGCGACGAAGAAACTGACCTCGAGCGAACGCCCTTGCCCGCCGAGATGGAGGGCAAGGCGGAGGTTGATGGGACGCTTCGCGCGCCGTGGCGGTGGGAACGATTGCTGGTCGAGTCGGCGGTCATCGGCAGCGAGGCGAGATGGGAGCGGCGAATCGCCGGGCTCGAACGCGAACTTCGTCTGCGACGCGACGAACTCGCGGACGAAGACGAGAACCGAGCTGCCCGGCTTGACCAGGACATTCGCGACCTGATTCATCTGCGCGAGTTCGCGCTGCCGCTGATCAAGAAGCTGGCAGCGTTTCCTGCGCGCGCAAAATGGGGTGAGTGGCTGACGTTGTTGAACGAGCTTGCGTCGGCGGCCTTGCGTGAACCGGAAAGCGTCAACGCGGTGTTGGCAGAGCTTGCGCCGATGGCGCCCGTTGGGCCGGTCGAGCTATTCGAAGTTCAACAGGTGCTGTCGCCGCGCCTTCGCGATCTCGCGGTAGTTCCTCGCCGGCGGCGGTACGGCTGCGTGTTTGTCGGCTCCACCGACGCCGCGCGAGGAATGAGCTTCGACGTGGTGTTTGTTCCGGGACTCGCCGAAAAGCTCTTCCCTCGAAAAGTCGTCGAAGACCCGATCCTTCTCGACGCCGAGCGCCGCGAAGCGGGCTCGGCCGAGCTTACGACTCAACGCGACCGCGTGGCTTACGAACGGCTCGCCTTGAGATTGGCTCTGGGAGCCGCTCACAACAGAGCTTATCTTTCTTATCCGCGCATCGATGTTCAGCAGTCGCGGCCTCGTGTGCCCTCCTTTTACGGACTCGAAGCGTTGCGCGCGGCTGAAGGCGAGCTGACCGGCTTCGATGAACTAAGCACGCGCGCGGAGTCAGGTTCGAGCGGAAGACTCGGCTGGCCCGCGCCAGAGCTGGCCACCGACGCAATCGACGAAGCCGAATACGACCTGGCTTTGCTTGGACGGCTACTGGATGCCGACCCCGAAACGACTGCCGGGACTGCGCACTACCTGCTCGGATCGAATCCTTATCTAGCGCGTGCGCTGCGCGGCCGGTCGCGCAAGTGGATCAGGCGGTGGACTCCCTATGACGGTCTGGTCGATCCCGACGAAGCAGCGCTCGAAGCTCTCGCGCAGCATCAGCTCTCGGCTCGATCATTCTCGCCGACCGCGCTGCAGAACTTTGCCGCGTGCCCTTATCGGTTCTTCCTTAATACCGTTCACAAGCTGCAGTCTCGCGAGGAACCGGCCGCGCTCGAGGTGCTGGATCCGCTCACTCGAGGTTCACTTTTTCATAAGGTCCAGTACGAGGTGCTGACTTTGCTGAGAGCGGCCGAGGAGTTGCCGGTCACTCATAAGAACGTCGAGCGCGCGATCGACACGGTGAACGAAGTGCTCCGGCAAGTCGCCGCTGACTATGAAGAGAAGTTGTGGCCTGCAATCACCAAGGTTTGGGAGGACGGGATCAATGCGATCGGCGCCGACCTGCGCGAGTGGCTTCGCCGCCAGGCCGACGCGGAAGACGGTTGGGTGCCTTACAAGTTTGAACTTGGGTTCGGGCTCGCGGATCGCGGGCGCGAAGAGGAAGACCCGGCGAGCGTTCCCGATCCGGTGCCTATCATAGACGGGGGCAAGCTCAAGCTCAGGGGCTCGATCGATCTTGTCGAGCGTCACGTTTCGGGCAAGATTCGCGCAACGGATCACAAGACCGGAAAGGCTCGCGCAAAAGACGGGGTCGTCATCGGAGGCGGTCAGTACTTGCAGCCGGTCTTGTACGCGCTTGCGTGCGAGGAGTTGCTGGATGGCCCGGTCGAATCGGGGCGGCTGTACTACTGCACGGCGGATGGCGACTATACGCCGGTAGAGGTCCCGCTTGACGAGTACGCGCGCGGCTATGCGGGGATCATGGTTGAGACAGTAGGCGCAGCGCTCGCTGAAGGCTTTCTTCCGGCTGCTCCCGCCCACGACGCGTGCGTGTGGTGTGACTATCTTGCGGTGTGCGGGCCTCACGAAGAACGACGGGTGAAGGTTAAGCCTCAAGAGAGGCTGGTTCCTTTAAAGAGCCTTCGCGAGTTGCCATGAAGGAACCCTTGTTTTCTCTGCGTCCGGTCTCTGTGTCTCTGTGCCTCTGTGGTTAACGAGGCTTTGCGCCTATGCAGACTTGGAATACTGTCTAACCACAGAGACACAGAGACACAGAGTCCGGACGCAGAGAGCAGACTGAGCCGCTGCTCCTACTGGTATTCGAGTTTTTTGTGAAGAAGAATAGCTACACACCTGGCCTCTTTGACTCGCTCCCGGATGAGCCGCCGCGCGAAACGATTGCTCACTCAGGTGACTCAACGCCGTCTGTTAGTCGTTCCAATGCGCTCGCCGATCAACCCGCGCGCGACCGCATTCGAAACGACCTCGACACCACCCTTGTCGTCGAAGCCGCCGCAGGCACCGGCAAAACCAGCGAGCTAGTGCGTCGCATCATCTCGGTCATCAAGTCGGGGCGCGCCGGGCTTGATCGGATCGTAGCCGTGACTTTCACCGACGCGGCGGCCGGCGAACTGAAGCTTCGGTTGCGCGCCGAAATCGAACGCGAGCGCCAATCGCCGGACGCCGCGCCACAAGAGAAGGAGTTCCTTAACAGCGCATTGCCTCAACTTGAAGAAGCTCGCATCGGAACTATTCATTCGTTCTGCTCGGACCTGTTGCGCGAGCGCCCGGTCGAAGCCGGCATCGATCCGCTGTTTGAAGTCGCGTCCGAAGACACCTCGCGGCCGCTGTTCGAGATGGCGTTCGATCGCTGGTTTGAAGGGCAGCTTGCCGATCCAAGCGACGCCGTTCGCCGCATTCTTCGAAGGCGAACGCGGCGTCAGTATTCCGGCGGCAGACCGGCTACGCTGGCGCGGCGGCCTTCGGGCGATGGTCCGCGGCGCAGGCTTCGAAGCGCGGCGTTGGAGCTTGTCGAGCGCCGCGACTTTCCCGCGCCGTGGCGGCACGACCCCGAGTTCGATCGCAAGGGCGCAATCGACGAGTTGATCGCTGAGATGAAAGACCTTGCGGCGTGGGCCGACCGCGGCGACGCGAAACAGTGGTTTACGAAATCGCTTCTCGACCTGAAGCACATTGTCGCGGATATGACTCGCGGAGAAGGTGACTCGAAGCGCGACTACGACGGCATCGAAGCGCGGCTGTTTGATTTCTTGTCGAGTTGGAAGTCGAAGAATTACGTCGCCTACTTCACGCGAGACGATTTCCCGGCCGGCGACTTGAAGCAGCGGCGCGACGCGCTCAAAGAGAAAGTGGAAGAGTTTGTACGGCGCGCGGGGGCTGAGCTTGCGCCTCAGCTTCGCGACGATCTGTGGGCGGTCATCGAAGAATACGCGCGCTTGAAAGAACGCGCCGGGTGTTTGGATTTTCTGGACTTGCTGCTTCGCGCGCGCAATCTGGTGCTCGAGAATCAGTCCGTGCGGCAGGAGTTGCAATCCCGATTCACCCGCATCTTCGTGGACGAGTTCCAAGACACGGACCCGCTGCAAGCCGAGATACTGATGTTGCTTGCCGCCGACGATCCCGAGGAGAAAGAATGGCGGAACGTGCGGCCTGTTCCCGGCAAGCTGTTCATCGTCGGGGATCCCAAGCAGTCAATCTATCGTTTCCGCCGCGCCGACGTAGCTCTTTACGAAGCGGTCAAGCGCCAGGTTGTCGCTAGCGGCGGCAGGTGTGAGGAGCTGAACGTCAGCTTCCGCTCGGTGCCGCAAATCCAGGAAGCCGTCAACGCCGCGTTCTCGCGTGTGATGGGTAGCATAGACTTTAGTCTGTGCCCGCCTGAACAAACACAGACTAAAGTCTATGCTACTGGCGAACCGGCACAGACTAAAGTCTATGCTACGTCGGCGTCGCAAGCGCGCTATGTGCCGCTCGCACCGTTCAGACCGGGCGTCGATACTCAACCCTCGGTCATCGCGTTGCCGGTGCCCGAGCCCTACCCGGGTCCCGACTACCGCAAGCCGATCTTGTGGAAGATCGAAGCGACCGAACCTGACGGCGTCGCGTCGTTCGTCGAATGGCTGGTGCGCGAGAGCGGCTGGACCGTGAGCGTGCGCGGGGACTCGGGCGAGCGGGTTCCGATTCAGCCGCGTCACGTGTGCTTGTTGTTCCGCCGGTTCCGGAGCTTCGCGAAAGATGTAACTCGACCCTATGTCCGGGCGCTGGAAGCCCGGCGGTTGCCGCACCTATTGGTTGGCGGGAGCGGCTTTCACGCGCGCGAGGAAATCGAAGCGATAAGAAATGCACTTTCGGCGGTTGAGCGGCCGGACGACGAGCTTGCGGTGTTCGCGACTCTGCGAGGCCCGCTGTTCGCGCTCACCGACGCGCAGTTGCTCGCGTATCGAGCCGCGCACTCGGCGTTGTATCCGTTCAAGAAACCTGCCGACAATTTGCCCGAAGCAACAGCGGAAGTTGCCGCCGCGCTTGCTGTGTTGCGCGACTTGCATCGAGGACGCAATCGCCGCCCGATCGCCGACACGATCGGGCAGTTGCTCGCGGCGACTCGCGCGCACGCGGGCTTCGCCAACTGGAGCACCGGCGAGCAGGCGCTTGCGAACGTGGCGCGGCTGATGGATATGGCTCGAAGGTCGGAACGCAGCGGGTTGATTTCGTTTCGCGCATTTGTGGATTGGCTTGTCGACCAGGCCGAGACGGGCGAGGCGAGCGACGCGCCCATCATCGAAGAAGGACTGGACGGCGTTCGCATAATGACCGTGCACAAAGCGAAGGGCCTGGAGTTCCCGGTAGTGATTCTCGCCGACATGACTGCGAACGCCGCCCGCGATGCTTCCAGGTGGAGCGACCCGGAGCGCGGGCTTTGCGTGATGACGCTTGCGGGCTGTGCGCCGCCCGAGCTTCTGGAGCACGGCGAAGAAGAGAAGCAGCGCGACATCGAAGAAGCGGCGCGCGTGTTGTACGTAGCCGCGACTCGCGCGCGCGACTTGCTCGTGGTTTCGACAATAGGTGACCAGCGCTTCGACGATCGCTGGCTGAGCGCGCTCAACCCGGCGATCTTCCCGCCGCCTGACCGCAGCTTCACACCCGAGACCAATCACCCGGCCGGTTGTCCGGAGTTCGGCCTCGATAATTGTCTGCGGCCGAATGGTGTGCTTCGTCCGAAAGGGTCGGTGACACCGGGTCAACACCAACCGGAGGCGGGCGAGCATCGCGTGGTGTGGTGGGACCCTTGTGTCCTGGAGCTGGGTAAGGAGGAAGACGTCGGGTCGCGCCTAAACAAGCTGATCGCGGCCGACGAAAAGGGAACGCGTTCGCAAGCCGGCATTCTGGCTCACGGCGAATGGCAAGCGACGCGAAAGAGCGTGCGCGACGCGGCCGGCGCGCCAAGCTTGAGGGTCGTCACGGCAACCGAACACGCGAAGGGCAAAGAGCAAAGGGCAAAGGGCGAAGAGCAAGGGGCAAAGGGCAAAGAGCAAAGGGCAAAGGGCAAAGGTGCCGCGCCGCTCGGGCACGAAGACTTGGTCGCCGCTCCACCGGTGCCAGGGGCGATGCCCGACGTAGCTGTTGAATCGGCCGGCGTAGACTTCTCGCGCCCGCACGGAAAGCGATTCGGAATCCTGGTTCACTCGGTGCTCTCGGTGGTTGACCTCGACACCGATCGCGCGGGAGTCGAAGCTGTCGCCAAGCTCCAGGGAAGGGTGCTCAGTGCAACTGAGAAAGAAGTAGCTGCCGCGACAGAGACCGTCGCGCGAGCGCTTGCGCATCCGCTGTTGAGACGAGCCTCAGCAGCCGCCGCGAGTGGAGGCTTGCGGCGGGAGAGTCCGGTTGCGATTGAGCTTGAAGACGGCTTGCTGGTTGAGGGCGTAGTCGACCTGGCGTTCATTGATGAGTCGGGCGCGTGGGTAGTGGTGGATTTCAAGACCGACTTCGAAATCGAAGGAAGGCTGGACGAGTATCGTGAACAGGTCGGGTTGTATGCTTTTGCGATCTCACGAGCAACAAGGCTGCGCGTCAAAGGCGTGCTGCTGAGATTGTAGTTCACTTGCTAACCGAGCCCGACGAGCGAGTGTGATAACATTGGGCCTGCGAGGGTTGATATGAGCATCGACAAAGCGCGGCCGACTGGCTTCCCGCACATCGTAAAGACCGAGGGCGTTTGTGGTGGCGAAGCGATAATCGAAGGCACGCGTATCGCCGTTTGGCACATCGTAGGGTACTACTACAAAGCCGGAATGTCAGTAGAAGAGATTCTCGCGGAGTGGGAATATCTGACCCCTGCCCAGGTATTCAGTGCGCTCGCGTATTATCACGACAATAGAGATGAGATTGATCAGGTACGTCAACGGAACAGCTACGAGCAGTGGCTAGAAAACTACGCTCATGCCACCGTCTAAACCCCCAAAGCTCTATCTGAACGAGCACCTGTCACCGCGTCTTGCCACACAGTTGAGAAGTTATGGATTTGATGTAACGTCCTCGCACGGCGCGCGGATGTTGTCGAGCGACGACGATCAACAGTTTGCTCTTGCGGTATCTGAGCAGCGCGCGATCGTCACTTTCAACTTTAGGGACTACGTCGAACTTCACGAGAAGTACATAGCGGGTGGCAAAGAACATTGGGGAATCATCCTCTCAACGGAGGAGCGAACCGGAACCTGGTGCATCGACTGCTGCGACTCCTGAACTCCGTGACGGCGGATGAGTTGAAGAACACAGTTCGATGGCTAAACGAATTCAAGTGATCCAGCGGCGCATCACGCATGTAGGCAACATTTAAACTGATGTTGGCAGACGGTAGAAACGAGAGGCGAGGCATGTCGGAGTTGGCTGAAAGACTCATTCAACAAGCGCTCGACCTTTCTCCCGATGAGCGTGCTCGCGTAGCCGAGCGCCTCCTTTCCAGCTTGGAACCAGAACTGAGTCCTATTGATCTCCTCTGGGCTCAAGAAGCTGAAGATCGATTGGACGCCTACGAACGGGGCGAGATCAAGGCCAGTTCTGCCGAAGAAGTGTTCAACTCGATCAAGAACAGGAAGCGCTGATGAAGGTCGAATTCCTCGCAGCCGCGCGCGAGGAGTTCTTAAACGCAGTTCTACGACGAGGTCTGGAGAACGATCTCCAGAATGGTTAGCCATCCTTTTGCGTGCAGCTAGAGACGGTCTGTTCACTGGACAGCAGGTTGGCCGTTGGGTATCTCGCGCATCCGCGCTTGGAAGTGACCTTAGATAAGTGTTTGAAGCTAAGGATGATAGAGAAGGTCATTCGCTATTCGCGAATAGCGAATATATAATTGCCCCGTGATGCTAAAGCCTCAAGATGTGGTTGTTGCGCTCAAGCTTCTTGGCTACGATTCGCGCAGACCGCCGTTCGCTCAGATTGCTCGTGAGCTCTGGCTAAGTTCGTCTGAAGTCCACGGCGCGATGAAGCGGGCCCAAGCGGCTCATCTTCTGCACGGCCCGGAATTGTCCAACCGGCCCATCGTAAGCGCGCTAGAGGAATTCCTCATTCACGGAATCAAATACGTTTTTCCCGCGGAGCACGGAGAACCAACCCGCGGCGTGCCGACATCATATGCGGCCGCGCCGCTCAATCGCCTGATCGATCCTGGGAATGGACCGATTCCGGTCTGGCCCTATGGCAAAGGAGAAAAGCGAGGGACCGCTTTTGCTCCCCTTTATAAACTCCTGCCTATTGCGGCGCTCCAAGATCCCCTATTGTACGAGCAACTCGCGCTCATAGATGCGATCCGAGACGGCCGAGCGCGCGCGCGACAACTGGAACTGGCAGAACAGGAACTTATAAAGATTCTGCGCAGGAAGGCTAATGGCTGATCCGAACCTTGCAGAGGCTATCGGACAGTTGCTGAGGACAGATGAGTTCACTGATGCTCTGCCTGGCTATCTGTTGGGCGATGCGGCTAGTCAAAGCCGAATCAATCTTGTGTTAGAGAGGCTGACAGAGATCTCGAAGCTGGGATAAGGAAACTGGACAAATATCCAACGGCGAGAGTCCGGCCCTGCAGCGAGGGCCCGATCCGTTTCAAGCAGGGAGAGGTGGGATTGTACCAAACCGTTTATCCGTTCCTGATTTTAGCGCTTGGCCTTTTGCTGGGAAGCGTAGTTGTCTGGCTGCTCCTGCGACCGAGAATCAAACACGAGTACGATCGCGCTAGAAGCGAGTTCGAAGCAGAGCGCGCTACACTGGTCGAGCGGCTTCAGGGCAAAGACCAGCAGACGCGCAAACTCGAAGCCGACGTGAGCGCCTTGAACTCCAGGATGGCGGAGTTTCAAAACGAGAGTGCGAGCCTGCTTGCGCAAATCAGCGCGCTCGAGACCCAGCTCAACGCCGAGCGCAAGGCTTCGATTGAAAAACTCGGGCTGCTCGAAGACGCCCAGGGCAAACTCTCAGACGCGTTCAAAGCGCTTTCGGCCGAAGCGCTCAACACAAACAGTCAGAGTTTTCTCAACCTCGCCCGCGAGACGCTCGGTCATTTTCAGGAAACGGCTAAGGGCGATCTCGATACGCGCCAGAAAGCGATCGGCGAACTCGTTCAGCCGCTAAAGGAGTCGCTCGAAAAAGTGGACACCAAGATTCGCGAGCTCGAATCCTCGCGCGCGTCGGCTTATTCGTCGCTCACCGAACAGGTCAAACATCTCGCGACTTCGCAGGTGCAGCTTCAGACTGAAACATCAAAGCTGGTCAACGCGCTGCGCAGTCCGATAGTGCGCGGGCGCTGGGGTGAGATTCAGCTTCGCCGCGTGGTCGAGCTTGCAGGCATGAGCCAATACTGCGATTTCAACCTGCAAGCGACGATCGCGACCGAAGACGGGCGCTTGCGTCCGGATATGATCGTCAGGCTCCCGAACGAGCGGCTGATCGTCGTCGATTCAAAAGCGCCCATCGAAGGTTATTACTTGTCGCTGGAGGCGGCCGACGAGACGACGAGGACGGCGCGGCTCAAGGATCACGCGCGACAGGTTCGCACGCACCTTTTGAAGCTCGGTGCCAAAAGCTACTGGGACCAGCTCGATTGCACGCCTGAGTTCGTAGTTCTGTTTCTGCCAGGCGAGACATTCTTCAGCGCGGCGCTCGAACAGGACCCGTCGCTGATCGAGTTCGGCGTCGAGCAGCGCGTGATTCTGGCGACGCCGACGACCCTGATAGCCCTTTTGAAAGCGGTCGCGTACGGCTGGCAACAAGAACGGATGACGGAGAACGCTCAGCAGATCAGCAAACTCGGCCGACAATTGTATGATCGTCTCAAGATCCTGGCCGAGCACTTCTCCGACGTGCGCAAGGGTTTGGACCGAGCAGTAGACTCGTACAACAAAGCAGTCGGCTCATTCGAAGGACGTGTGCTGGTTTCAGCGCGGCGATTCAAGGAACTGGGCGCGACTACGGGCGAGGACATAGAGCCGCTCGAGATCGTAGATCGTTCGACCAGGCTTCTTGACCTTGGTGAAACGGGGCTGATTCCGGGATTGCTTGAGGACGAGGATTCAGAAACAGAGGAAGCCGGAGCGCAGATTCAGGAGAATTGAAAATTGCAAATTGCAAATTGCAAATTGAAAATTGAAAATTGAGAATTCGCCCTTGAGAACCCCGGGTGCCGGGAGAATTGCAAATTGAATGGCCGCGGGTCGTTGGGTTAGGTTGTAATTGTCAATGTTGATCTTTCAATTTGCAATTTTCATTTTGCAATTTTCAATTCCCGCATTCCATCAATCCGGGGTCATCTTGTCCAAGCAAATCTGGCTAGCTCCCATCCTTAGCGCGAACCGGCAGAGGCTAATCGAGCGGTGCGCGGATTTGATTGCGGCACGCGAGTCCGATCGGTTCCTCTATCTCACCGCCTCCCGGCCGCTGCTTGAACTGGTCACCAGAGGGCTGCTGGACGGCGAGCGCAATCGAGGCGTGTGGGGCACGCTTCCCGTCTTTCTCTTTCGCGGACTGGTCAGACACCTGCTCGCGACCGCGGTGGATGAACAAACCAGTTTCCCGATTGCGCCCCGCATCCCGATCGATCGCGATGAGCTTCCCTTAAAACGCAGCTTGATTTCGCAAGTGATGTCCCGGCTGCTTGCTGAAGAGAAACTGAAAGCGCTTGCGCCGCTCGCTCGTCGAGAAGGCTGTGTGAACTCCATCGCCACGCTCATCGGCGAAATCCAACGCGCCGCCAAAAGCCCTGCCGAGTTTGTTTCGATCGTCGAAGCACGCGAGCGCGACTTTCATCAAAACGCCGTCGAAGCGGCCGAATCTCCGGACACACTTTCGCGGCAGATCGACTTCGACCGCGAAATCGGGTTGATCTACTCGGCTTATCAAGCGGCGCTTGATCCCTTTCGTTTGAGTGAAGATGACGCCGACCAGTTGCGCGCGCTTGATGTGCTGCGCGGCGAGATCGACGGGACGCAAGTAAGCGTGCCCTGGTTGTCGCAGGTAAAGCTGTTGGTGTTGGATGGGTTTTTCGACTTCACGCCCGCGCAAGGCGAGATGCTGCGGTTTCTGATTCCATCGATCCCAGAAGTGATCGTGAACGTGAACCGCGACGAGCAGAACGTGGAGATCTTTCGTCCGTTTGCTTCGACGATTGAGCAGCTCAACTCGATTGCCAACTTCGAGACCCTGATTGAAGAGCAAGCTGAGCCCGTCGCCGGAGACCTGGCACCGCTTCGTGCGCGACTGTTCGACCCTTCGGGCAACGAATTGTCCGAGAACGAATCGAGGGGAGTCCACGGAGGGCCTCCCTTACAGGTTGACCAGGGTCACACCTCAGATCGCAAGCTGGCAGCGTGCGCTACGTCTGATGGCCAGCCCTCAGATCGCAAGCCGGCAGCGTGCGCTACGTCTGATGCGGAAGAAAGCGCCTCACGCATCACCCTCCTCGAGTGCAGCGACCGCCAAACCGAAATTCGCGCGATCGCCAAACGCATCAAGCGGCTCGTTCTCGCGGACGGTTACGCGCTCGCCGATATTGCCGTGGTCGTGCGCGAGCTGGCGGCGTACTCGGAAGTCGTCACACGAGTCTTCGCGGAAGAGAACATTTCTTGTTCGCTCGAGCGCCGGATCCAATTGACCGATGTTCCCGCGGTGCGCGCGGCGCTGAAGCTCTTCGAGTTGCTGACAAAGCAGGCGCGTGAGGGCGGCGCGGTGAAGGCCGGCGAACTGGCCGATCTCGTGAAGTCCGGCTACTTTCGCTTGTCTGAAAGCGAGCTTGCCGGGTTGCGAGAACGCTTCGCCGAAGAGCACAGCCATCTTTTACAGGTCACTGAGTATCGAAAAGCGCCAGGCGAGTTGAACGTCGGCGAATGGGATGCAGATCAACTCGAGAACGCGATCGCATACGTGGGCGCCGAGTTGCGGATAGAAAGTTGGTTGAACCGCGCGCGGCAGTTGACATTTCGATTGCCCGAGCCCGAACCCGAGAAACCGGAGACCGAAGACGAATTGGACACGGATGAAGAGAGCGCTGCTGAGTTCGGACAGCAACCGGCCGCAGCAACGCGGAGAGTCGAGCGCGCCGAGCCGGTGGATGTGCCGCTTCCCGGATCGCAACGCAGGCCGAAATCCGCGCGCGAAGTTCATCCGGCTCTGATCGCATGGTCGGCGCTTGTAGTCGAGCGGGTCGCACATATTATCCGGGGCGCGCCTCGACAAGGCGGGCCGCGTGAGCTGCGCGACGCGATGATGCGGATGCTCGAGCAGCTTCAGTTTGCCGGCGAGGTGCGAGGCTCTCAGCACAACGTGGCCGACGATGAGCTTTCGGCGCTGACGCTCGATTTGCGCGGGCTGGAGGGCTTGCGCCGCGCGCTTGCGGGCGCCACGAAGAGTATCGAAATCTCGGAACGCACAGTGGCTCGAGTTGAGACCCCCTCGGCGATCAAGCTCGCGACTCTGCTTGAAGAAACGGTCCGATGCGTGCGGGCTCAATCGCTGGTGACGGGCGGCGCCGACCCAGATGGGTTGAAGGTACTTGAAGCAACAGACGTTCGGGGCCTGCGGTTTCGCGCGGTGTTTATCGCAGGGTTGGTGGAAGGCGGCTTCCCGCTGCGAGCTTCGCGGGATTGGATCTATCCGCACGATGAACGCAACCGGTTGAAGGAGTACGGGCTGACGCTCGAGGACATCTCGCCCGACACGTTGTTGAAAGAAGAACACTACTTTTATCAGGCGGCTTGCCGCGCGACCGAACGACTTTACCTGAGCAGACCGTTGGTGCTGGAAGACGGTTCGGAGACGGTTGCCTCGTACTACGTCGAAGAACTGAGCCGGGCAATCGCGCCGGCGAAGATAAGCCGAGACACTGTGCGGAGCGATTTCGACGGACGCTCGTTGTTTGAGTCGTCGCGCGGTTCGGAGCTTGCGACGCTAGTTGTGCGACAGGAAGAAAGACGACGGCATCGAGCGCAGCGCGCAGATACCTTTCCGGCCGAGGTGATCGCGAGTTTGATCGCAACCGCTTGCGAGCGAAGCTTTTTGAGCGAGACGGCGAGACGGCGCATCGCTATCGAACGTGAACGCGGGGGGTCGAGCTTTGGGAGGTTCGACGGAGTTATTACGAGCAAGCGATTGGTCGAAAGCCTCAGCAAGCAATACGGCCTCGGTCACGATTTCAGCGCGAGCGAGCTGAGCCTCTACGGCAAGTGTCCGTTCAAGTTTTTCGCGGAGAAGGTGCTGCGGCTGGAGCCGCGCGGCGAGGCGGCGCTCGATCTGACGGCGCTGGACGCGGGGAGCCTTTTGCACGAAGCGCTCAGGCGGTTCTTCGAGCTGCATCGCGGCGAGCGGCTTACTGGACTTGATCGAGCGGGATTGCGGCGCGAGCTTGGCAAAGTGGCCGACGCGGTGTTCGACGAGCACGAGCATGTAGTGCCGCCGCTCAATCATCAGGTGTGGAACATCGACCGCGAAATCAGAAAGCTGCTGCTCGAACAGGTACTCGACTACGAGATTGAGGCTGAAGAAAAGACGCGCGCCAGGGATGTGAGGCCGGCTTACTTCGAGCTTGCATTTGGGATGAAGGGCGGCGCAGTCGATCCGCACTCGACTGATCGCAAACTCGATTTCCAGCGCGGGTCGGGTGATCAAGCCGAAACAGTGCGTGTTCGCGGCCAGATTGACAGAGTCGACGTCGCGCACGACGGCAGCAAGACGGCGATCGCGTACGACTACAAGCTTTCGAAAGGTGCGACGCTGGACGATATGCGAGAGGGCCGGGCGTTGCAGCTTCACATTTATCTTGCGGCGCTCGAGCAACTTTTTCTGCCGGAGAGCAAGATCGCGGGCGCAGGGTATTACGCGATCAAGGGCGGCGATGCCCGGCGAAATCAGGGTTTGTATCGAAAAGATTTCGCCGAGTATACCGGCGTGCGCACGCAAACCGCTTCGAGTCTCTCCGCCTCGGAATGGGAAAGCGTTCGCGACGAGATGCAGGCTCGCATTTGGGAATTCATCGACGGTTTGCGAGTTGGGCAGATGCTCGTTGAGCCGTCTGCGCCCGAAGCGACCTGCCCGCACTGCGACTACTCGGCGGTGTGCCGATATGAGAAGTTTCGCATTCGTGGGAAGAGGGCGCCGAGGACCGAGGATTGAGGATTGAGGATTGAGGATTGAAATTCGGTAATTGAAAATTGAAAACTGAAAATTGAAAAATGAAAATTGCTGCCTCCAGATCCGCGACTGGCCTCTGGAATCGAAGTTCTCAATTCCAATTTGCAATTTTCATTTTTCAATTTTCATTTTTCAATCCTTTCTTAGTCCCGCGTGATCTCAAGAGTGGTTATGAGTCTGGTGATTGAAAACAAACCTCGCGAGCTGAAGCCCGAGCAGCGCGAGGCCGCCCACACGCTCGACCGTCACGTGTCGGTCACCGCGGGTCCTGGCGCCGGCAAGACGACCGTGCTGGTCGAGCGTTACCTGCACATCCTCCGCACTTACGAAATCAGCGTAGATCAAATCGTCGCGATCACTTTCACCAACCGCGCGGCTAACGAGATGCGCGAGCGGCTCAGACGAGAGCTGGACAGACTGCTGGGAGCGGCTGATGCGGGAGGGACGCATGCGGTCCCAGATGCGGGTAAGACGCTCGCACTCGCGGATGCAGGCGAGACGCCTGCGCTCCCAGGTGAGCGCGCGAAATGGATGCGCTACAAGCGGACGCTGGACGGCGCGATCATCACGACGATCCACGGTTTCTGCGCGCGGCTGTTGCGCGACTTCCCGGTCGAGGCCGGCATCGATCCGCAATTCGCGCTGCTCGATGCCCATCAGTCGGCAATGCTCGAAGAAGCGGTCGCAGAGGAATCACTCACCGAATTCATCAGCGCAGGTCCTCGCGATGCTGTTACGCAACTCGCTGCAGGAGTCGGACGAGCAAGGCTCGCGCGCGGCTTGATCGGCGTTTATCGCTCGCTGCGGAACCAGGGCCTGACGGTCGAAAAGCTTGCGGCGGAGGTGGACAAGAGCCACAAGACTATCGAGGACTATCAGCGAGAAGTCGAGGTTCTGTCGGCAAAGATGCGCGAGTTCACGCAGGCTCGCGACCTTTCGCGTTCAGCCGAAGACAAGCGTGTCGAGGCCGAACGCCGCTGGCCGCGGCTTCTTGAGTTTCTGGCGAGCGCATCGGAATCGACATCGGTCGCCGAGTTCTGCGGGAACGTCGAGGAATTCCGCCGCTTCGCTAGACCCAGCGCGCAGGGCAGAATCAGCGAGCTGGTGAAGGAACTGGACAAGCTGATCTGGGAGACCAATCTTCGCGGCAGGGTCGCACAAGCGTTCTTCGATCTGAGTGCAAGACACTATGCGAAAGAGCTGATCAAAGTAGTCGCGAGCGCCGAGCAAAGGCTCGACGAAGAGAAGCGGCGCACGTCTTCGCTTGACTTTGACGACTTGCAGGTTCGCGCGCTCAGGCTGCTTGAAGAGCATCCGGAAATCCTGCGCCGCACCTCGGGCCGCTACCAGTTTTTCCTGGTCGATGAGTTTCAGGACACGAATGGACTTCAAGGCGATTTGATGTCGAAGCTCGCCCTGGGTGGCACCGACTTCGGTCAGCTCGACAAATTGAACGAGAGGACTAGCGAGGTTGACGGGAGCAAGACCGCGCATCGCAGACTAAAGTCTACCCTACGCGCGAACCTGTTTATCGTCGGCGACCGCAAGCAATCGATCTACGGTTTTCGAGGCGCGGACGTAGACGTCTTTCGCGAGATGACCGCGAGGATCGAAGCGCAGAACGGGTTGCCGGTAAAGCTCAACCGAAACTTTCGCAGCCAGCCGCCGTTGATTCGGTTCTTCACCCTGTTGTTCGAGCACGTATTCCAGCGGTCCGCACTCACGCCTGAAGAATTGAACGAACTGGGCTATGTCGACCACGAACCAGGCATCGCCGCCCGCGAAGACGAAGATCCACCGCCCGTCGTCGAGTTGCTGGTGGACCTGAGACCGGACGAGCCGGCAGACGGGCAGCCGCAGCAAAAGCCCCGCGAGCGCGACGCAGAGCAGTTGGCCGCGCGAATCATCTCGCTGGTTGGAAACGAGTCGATCAGCGCGCCCGGCCCGGACAGCGCCTCCGGCAGACACACGCTCGAATACCGAGACATCGCGCTGCTGTTTCGGGCGATGACCGAAGTGCATCTCTACGAGTCGGCGTTGCGGCGCGCTGGCGTTCCTTATGTAACGGTCGACGGGAAAGGCTTTTACGCGCGCGAGGAGATCACCGACTTCATTCAGCTTCTGCGGTTCCTCGACAACAAGACGGACGAAGTCGCGCTTGCGGCGGTGCTGCGCTCACCGATCTGCGGCCTGTCGGACGATGCGCTACTGGCGCTTCGTTGCGCGCCGCTTCAAGCGAAGGCGTTGGAGCATGACCGCCTGCTGAGGCGAAACGGAGTTCGGCCTCTGCTTGATGCAATCGATCATCACGAGCTGATAGATCTGATAGACGCTTCAGACCGGGCGGCGCTAAACCACGCCAAAGCGCTGCTAGGCGATTTGAGTTTACGAGTGAAGCGTTCTCGGCTGTCGGAGCTTCTGCGATTTGCGATTGACGCTTCCGAATATCGGATCGTTGCCGCGGCGAACTTCGACGGCGCCGGCCGGCTTGCGAACATCGAAAAGCTGCTGACGCTTGCGGAACGATTCGAGCAGTCGGGCGCATATCTGATCCGTGACTTTGTCCGCTTCGTGCAAGAGTTCGAGGAAGCCGGCGGCCGGGAGAGCGAAGGCCAGCTTGACGATTCGGCTGACGCGGTCCGGCTGATGTCGATTCATCAATCGAAGGGACTCGAGTTCCCGCTGGTGATAATCCCCGATCTTCATCGTCTTCCGGACAACCGCCGGGAGTGGTGGGCGTTGGACCGGCATCGCGGTCTTACTCTCAAGGTCCCCGATGGAAGAGGCAGGCTTGTTGCGGGATGCGCGGCTGCTGCTTTCGTGGAGCGGGCGAAACGGCGCGAGGAATTCGAAAGCATGCGTTTGTTGTACGTTGCGGCGACTCGCGCGAAAGACCGGTTGATACTGTCGGGCGCAGCGAAAGACCTGTCGAGTTTGAGAGGCTCGTGGCTTGGCTGGGTAAGCAAGGCGCTCGGGCTTGATGCACAACCCAAGAGCGGTGTGCTCAGATCAAGCGAAGGGATCGAGGTTCGAGTAACCGTGAATCTTGCTGACGCTTCGGCTCATCAAGGTTCATCGGAAGCAGCCGGGGTTGCCGGCGTTGATCGAGAATTGATGCCGCCCGACGACCGGAGCTTTCCGCTTCTCGGGCGTATCGAGCCGCAGCACGCGAGCGGGCTTCACCGTTTCAGCGTGACGCAGTTGCTGAACTACCGCCGCTGCCCCCGGCAGTATTACTTCGATCGAGTGCTGCGCACGCCGCCCGAAGACCAGGTCGCGGTGTGGAACGACGCGGACGCTCCCGAGCCGCCGGCCAACTTGACCGCGACGCTGAAGGGCGCCGTTATTCATCGCTTCTGCGAAATGTACTCGGAGGGCGACGATCTTCACACTACGTTGAGAAGAAGCTTTGCAGAGGTGCTGCGGCAACGAGAAGCGGAACTCAGCGAGCGGCTCATCGAGATCGATCCCGAGAAAGCCGTTCGCGACTTGCTGCCGCTGGCGGAGAACTATGTCTCAAGCAAAGTGCGCCGTCGAATCGAAGCCGCTCGTGCTGAATCTCACGAATCACGAATCACGGATCACGTCCCGCGCGGCGTCACCAGCGAGTTGCGGTTCCGGTTGCGGCGGCCGCTCGGCCTGGTAACGGGAACCATCGACAAGCTTTTGATCTATCGGTCGCCGGCCGGACTAAACGCGGAAATCATCGACTTCAAAACAAACCGATTCCACGCTCGAAAGGAAGCGTCCGAGGTTAGCGAGCGCGAGCAACTGGCGTTCGCGTTTGCGAGCGGCGCACGAGAAGGGCCTTCTTCTCAGCTTCAAGCTGAAGTCGACATATTAGCGAGCGACTACCGGTTGCAGATGCAGGCTTATGCGCTTGCGGTTCGCGAGTTGATGCCGTCTATCGCGCGAGTAAAGGTGACGCTGCACTTTCTCGATCCGGACATCGAAGTGAGCTTGCCTGACGCATTGCTCGAACGCGAGGCTGCAGCTCGCGCGATCGATGAAGCTATGGCCGAGCTTGTTTCTTCATCGGGGCCGAAGAGCTTCCCCACGAGGCCAGCCGCACATTGCCGAGTGTGCAACTTCCTCGACCTGTGCGAGCCGGGCCGCATATGGCTTTCCGAAACCAGCGGCTCTGAGTCATGATTTGCGGGTTCGGCAAGACGATTGCAGAATCCGCGAATCGCACGAATCAACGCGAATCATTGCAAGGTCTTGCCCAATTCAGGTTTGTCGGGTTGGCGGCTCCATCTCCAGGACCAGATTGAACTATGAGCACCGATATCGACATCGACCGCACCGCAGCTCGAATGGCGGAGCTTCGACAGAAGCTCGAGTACCACAACTACCTCTATTACGTTCAGGACTCGCCCGAGATTTCCGACGCCGAGTACGATCGGATGTTCCGCGAGTTGCTTGAGCTAGAGCGCGCGCATCCGGAGCTCGCGTCTCCCGACTCGCCCACACAGCGGATTGGCGGAGAACCACTCGAGCGATTCAAGAAGGTGCCGCATCACGCGCCGATGCTCTCGCTGGCGAACGCGTTCAGCGAAGCGGAACTGCTGGCGTTTGATAAACGAATCAGCAATCTGCTGGACCGTCGCGACATCGCCTATGTGACCGAGATGAAGATCGACGGAGTGGCGATTGCGCTGACTTATCAGAACGGAAGCTTTGTGCGCGGCGCGACTCGCGGGAATGGCGTGATCGGTGAAGACGTAACCGCCAACTTGAAGACGGTCAAACAGATTCCGCTGAAGCTCAAAGGCGCCGATGACGTTCCGCTTATGGAAGTGCGCGGCGAAGTGTACCTGCCGGTTTCCGCTTTTGAAGCGATGAACGAGGAACGCGCAGACAAGGGCGAATCTCAGTTCGCAAATCCGCGAAACGCGGCTGCCGGCGCGATTCGACAGCTCGACCCGCAAGTCACGAAAAAGCGGCCGCTCGCCTTCTTTGGTTATGCGATTGGGCACATCGAGAACAAAACGCTTCACACTCAGAAGGAGATTCTGGAGACGCTGGCCGAGTGGGGCTTCCCGGTGAACTCGAACTATCGATGGCACGAATCGATTCAAGGCGTGATCGAGTTCTGCAATGCCTGGGAAAAGAAACGAGACTCGCTCGACTACGAGATCGACGGCGTCGTCGTGAAGGTCGACGACCTCGAGTACCAGCGTTTGCTCGGCACGGTGAGCCGCGATCCGCGGTGGGCCATCGCTTACAAGTTCCCGGGTCAGGTCGCGACGACGCGGTTGAAAGAGATCGGGGTCAATGTCGGCCGAACGGGCTCGATGAACCCGTACGCGGTGCTCGAACCGGTGCGGTTGGGAGGAGTCACGATCAAGCTTGCGACGCTGCACAACCAGGATGACATTCGCCGCAAGGACATTCGCGTCGGCGACATGGTGGTCGTCAAACGCGCGGGCGACGTTATCCCGCAAGTGGTCGGTCCCGTGCTGGAACAGCGAACCGGAAAAGAGAAGGTCTTCAAGTATCCGACTAAGTGTCCGTCGTGCGGCCAGCCCGTGGTTCACGAAGAAGGCGACGCGATGGCCTACTGCGTGAATCGCGACTGCCCGGCGCAGTTGCTTGAAGGGCTTGCGCATTTCGTGAGCCGAGGCGCGATGGACATACGCGGGCTGGGCTATTCGACGCTGCACAAGATGCTCGAACTTGGGCTGGTTAAGAACGGCGGCGATCTTTACGCGCTCACCGAAAAAGAGATCGCGCAGCTTCCGGGCTTCAAGGAGAAGTCGATCGCCAATCTGCTGTCGGCGCTCGAAGCGAGCAAGCTGCGGCCGTTTGAGAATGTGCTCCTGGCGCTTGGCATCCGTCACGTGGGTGAAGGCGTAGCCGCGCTGCTGGTCGAGACTTTTCATGACATCGACGCGTTGTTGAACGCGACCGAAGAAGACATCTCGGCAATCAGCGGCATCGGTCCGCAGATCGCGCACAGCGTTCACGAGTGGTTCGCTGACGAGCGCAATCGCAAGCTGGCAGAGACGCTGCGGGCCGCCGGCTTGAAGATGGCGCGAGCGAAGAAAGAGGTCAAAACCGGACCGCTTACCGGCAAGACGTTTATCATCACCGGCAAGCTCGAGACGATGCCGCGCAGTGCCGCCGAGAAATGGATCGAGGAACAGGGCGGCGCGGTCCTGGCTTCGGTTTCTAAAAAGCTGGACTATCTGGTGGTCGGCGAGGACCCGGGCTCGAAGCTTGCGAAGGCTCGGAAGGCCGGCGTGAAGGAGATTAGCGAGAAGCAGCTCTTCGAACTGGTTAGTGAATGACCGCCCGAGACGCAAGTGTCAAAACCGCGAAAGCCATTTCAGAAGATCATCGCAAAGCTGCAAGCCTTTTACGGCTCGCCTAATCCGCCGAAGACTACCGATCCTTTTGAGATGATCCTTCTGGAAAACGTCGCGTACCTGGTCGGCGACGAGCAACGGGAGGAAGCTTTCGAATTGCTGCGCGATCGAGTTGGCCTTTCGCCGGTCGATATCGTAACGGCTCACGACGAAAAGCTGATGGAGGTTGCTCGTCTGGGTGGAATGCTTCCAGCCGGGCGAGTCGAGAAGCTAAGACGAATCGCGAACATTACGCTTCAGGAGTTCGACGGCGACCTGAAATCCGTTCTCGATCTGCCGGTGCCGAAAGCAAAGCGCGCGCTCAAGAAGTTTCCCAGCATAGCCGATCCAGGCGCTGAGAAGATATTACTCTTCACGCGAACGTTGCCTGTGCTTGCGCTTGAGTCGAACGGATTGCGAGTGTTGCTGCGGCTGGGCTACGGCGAAGAGCGAAAGAACTACTCGGCGACTTATCGCTCGGTTCAGGAAGCGGTCGAAGCGGAATTGAAGAAAGATTTCGACTGGCTGATTGAAGCTCACCAGTTGTTGCGTCGTCACGGACAAGAGTTGTGTAAGAGATCGGAGCCGTTGTGCGCGTCGTGTCCGCTTAGGCTCGATTGCCGGTTCTATCAGGAGAGCGTTTCGGCAAAGCCACGCGCTCGACGCGGATGAACAGCAGCGTTTGCATCCGGTGCCGCATAGCGGCTACCTATCGATAGCCGACAACGCCAGCCCACTCCGGGCCGCATAGCGGCTACCTATCGATAGCCGACAACGCCAGCTTTGCGCCGGGCCGCGTAGCGGTTACCTATCGATAGCCGAAGGTGCCCACCCCACGTCGGGCCGCATAGCGGCTACCTATCGATAGCCGACAACGCCAGCTTTGCGCCGGGC
>JBBPIE010000011.1:0-31671 GCA_038040485.1 Candidatus Onstottus arcticum | reverse complement strand
CGCGTAGCGGCTACCTGTCGATGGTTCTGCTCAGACCGGATAGAACGTGCCGTAACGCTCAGGTAGCCGCTACGCGGCCAAGATCATGCTCGTTGTGCCGGTGCTATCGATAGGAGACCGCTACGCGGCCAGCAGAACCTTACGCGCGCGCGAGACTGCGCGAATCCCAGGGCGCAAGCGGGCGTGTACCCAGGGCGCAAGCGGGCGTGTACCCAGGGCGCAAGCGGGCGTGTACTCAGGGCGCAAGCGGGCGTGTACTCAGGGCGCAAGCGGGCGTGTACTCAAGGCACAAGCGGGCTTGTACTTGTGCCGCTTCTTTCTATACGATGACGCGACATTTTTGAAACGAGGTGAATAGATGAAAGCGATACGCGCTCACGAGTGGTGTGAGCCGGACGGGTTGGTGATCGACGAAGTTCCAGTTCCCGAACCGAGCGATAACCAGGTGCTCGTCAAAGTTCAATCGGCAGCGCTCAACTTTCCGGACATTCTGCTGATCGCCGGCAAGTACCAGTTCAAGCCGCCGCTTCCGTTCACGCCCGGTCTTGAAGTCGCCGGCCCGATCGAGAAGCTTGGCAGCGCCGTCGAGGGGCTCAAGGTTGGACAACGAGTGCTGGCTCAGATGCCGTTTGGAGGCTTCGCCGAGTACGCCGTGGCCGAGGCCGCAGCCGTTCAGGCGATTCCCGATTCGATGACCGACGATGAAGCAGCGAGCTTCGCGCTTGTCTATCAGACTTCGTATTTCGGGCTTGCGTATCGCGCCGGCTTGCAGAAGGGTGAGACGGTGCTTGTTCATTCGGCCGCGGGAGGCGTTGGGCTTTCGGCAGTGCAAATCGCGCGAGCGCTTGGAGCCGGCAAGATCATCGGAACCGCCGGCTCGGATGACAAGCTCCAGGTGATTCGCGACAGCGGAGCGGACATCGCGCTCAACTATCAAACCGAGGACTTCGTCGACGTGGTCAAGCGCGAGACTGGCGGGCGGGGCGCCGATATCATCTACGATCCGGTGGGCGGCGAAGTCGGCGAGCGCAGCACGAAGTGCATCGCGTTCGAAGGGCGCTTGCTGGTGGTCGGCTTTACCAGCGGCAAGTTTCCGGTGTTCGCTTCCAATCACATCCTGATCAAGAACTACAGCGTGGTTGGCTTGCACTGGGGCGCTTACCGGCAGCAGAACCCGCAAATGATCAATCAAGTCTGGAAGGAGTTGTTCGGCTTGTATGAGACAGGCAAGCTCAAACCAGTCATTGGAGCGCGCTATCAGATGGAACGCGCCGCGGACGCGATGAAGCATCTTGCGTCGCGAAAGGCCGTTGGAAAGATCGTGCTGCACTGGTGAGTAGCAATAGACTTTAATCTGTGTCCTGGGAGCGCAGGCATCCTGCCTGCATGTTCGTCAGAGTATCCGAACCGTGGAGCAGGCAGGGATGCCTGCGCTCCCAGGCGGTCTCGCTGAGAATGCGTCTCGGCAGGACACAGACTAAAGTCTATGCTACTTCTTCCTTCCGTAGTTGATAGCCATGATTCCGCCACCGAACTCGCGAAAGCCTGTCTCAACAAATCCCGCGCGCTCCATCATTTCTCGCACGCCGCGCTGACCCGGATAACGCTTCAATGATTCAGGAATGTAGCGATATGTATCCGCGTCGCCATGCATTGCGAGTCCCACAGCCGACCCGACCACAATCAAGTAGTTCAGGTAGAGCCGACGATAAGACACGTTGCCCGGATGGCCGAAATCGAGCGAGAGAAAGCGGCCGCCGGGCTTGAGCACGCGAAAGATTTCCGCGAGAGCGTCTGCGATGTCCGGCACGTTGCGAAGCGCGTAGCCGCCAGTCACGCAGTCGAAGGCCTGGTCTGCAAAGGGCAGGCTCATGATGTCGCCTCGATGAAAACTCACGTTCTCGACGTGCGCCTCGCGGCGCTTGCTCTCGGCGATGTCGAGCATGGCTTGCGTTATGTCGAGGCCTTCTGCACGGCCGGTTGACAGACGGCTCGCCAAGGCGAACGTGATATCACCGGTTCCGCACGCCAGATCGAGAGCAGTCTCGCCTCCCGTGAGGGCCGCCATCTCAACGAGCGCTAGCTTCCAGCCCTGGTCCATGCCGAAGGACATGAACTTTGTGAAGAAGTCATAGCGCGGTGCGATCGTTTCAAACAGTCGGTTGACGTACCGCTGCTTCTTCTCTTTTGACCTGATGTGTTCTTTGAGATCGAGTTTTTCTGATCTGGGCATAAGCAAAGTAAAGTGCGGAGCACAGTAGCCGAGTACTTGATCGATGGGGAAACAATCGATGACTTGCTTCAGGCTGCAGTGGTCGCGACGCGTCATCGAAAAAACACAGGCAAGCTCGTCGAGATTGTTCGCGACCGGATTGAAACGCGCCTTGTGTCCTGAGCAAAAAAGGCCTCGCCGGTTGTTTCACGAAAGCTTATAGCCGGCCGAGATGTTCAGAGTCTCACCGGTGAGGTTGCGGCCTTCATCTGAAGCGAGAAACAATGCCATCGCCGCGATGTCGGATTCTTCGGCCATTCGTTTGAGCGCGGTCGGCCCGACGTAGTCCGACTCGACTTCTTCGTAGGTGCGATTCATCTGTTCGGCGCGGCTCCTGATGACTTGTTCGATTCGCGGGCCGCTTATCGGTCCGGGAGCGATCGCGTTGCAAGTGATGTCGTAGCGCCCTGCCTCTTCGGCAATCGTCCGGGTCAAGCCGATCATTCCCCACTTCGACGCGCAATACGGGCTGCGCCAGGCATAGCCCTTGAGCCCGGCTACGGAAGTGATATTAATGATGCGGCCGCTTCGCCGCTTGATCATATGCGGAAGCGCGTGCTTAGCGCACAGGAAGGCGCCTGTCAGGTTCACCCCCATCGTGCGCTCCCAGTCTTCGAGATTGACGTCTGTGACAAGCGCGGTTGGTCCGGCTATGCCGGCGTTGTTGACAAGTATGTCGATCTGTCCAAACTCGCCGATTGTAGCTTCAACCAGCCCTCGTACGTGAGCCTCGTCGGCGACATCGGCGACCAGTGACAGTGCTCGGCCTCCTTGCCGGCGGATTCTTTCAGCCGCGTCATCCAACGCGTCTTTGCTTGTCCCGGAAACTACAACTGCCGAGCCTTCCGCGGCAAAACTTAGCGCAATGGCCAGCCCGATGCCTCGCCCGCCTCCGGTCACGATAGATACTCTTCCCTCGAGCTTCATTCTTTCCTCCCACGTCGTCTGACAAGAACCGCGCAATGATAGCGCATCGCACATCGATAGTGTAGATCGGTCCGCTCTGAACGCGAGCTGGCGTGTAGCTATTCGTGCACTGAAGACGCAAACCGGCGACGTATCAAGCCGATGGCCCGGCCCTCTGTAGACACGTGCCGGGAATAAACCTGGACGCTCTCGGGGGTACCAACTCGAGAGGGTGTTGTACGCGGTTCCTCGACGTTTTTGAAGTGCATTGGCTGTATCCGGTATAGCCGCCTGACATGTTTTGTTAAAAGCCCGCAAGCGGAGATGTCAGTTTGTGTTACACGCTGCGCCGGGCGTAACCGAGAGCGATGGTTGAAGGAGCGAAAGATTAAGCATTGCTGCAAGGGAAGTTTTTGGAAGCCGTTCATTCGTTTGACAGGAGTGCCGAGGAGACTGCAACGGCAACCCGGAAGCAGGCATCAAAGTTGCTGAAAACGACGCTGGAATCCCTGATCGGGTATCAGCAGACAGGGAAGAAGGGCGTTGAAAAACACAAACTGAGTTGGCGATCCTATGAAGTCAACCTGGAGAGAAACAGAGCAGAATTTCCGAGGAGAACAAAGGGCGCGGAAAGAAGGCTTGAAGATGGCTAGCAACGCAAGAGCAAGAAAGTTGGTGCCGCTCAACACAGAATCGAAAAGTCCCATTGCTCAGGAGTTTGAAGCGGGGCTTCGCGCGCGGGTAATCGGGCAGGACCGTGCGATTCGGAGCATCACCTCGTTGTATCAGGTCTTTCAGGCGGGTATGACCTCGCCCGGGCGCCCGCTTGGCACGATGTTGTTTCTGGGTCCAACCGGCTCGGGTAAGACTCACGTAGTCGAAGCGGCCGCCGAAATCCTGTTCGGCGATCGCAACGCGGTGATAAAGATCGACTGCGCCGAGTTTCAGCACTCGCATGAGATCGCCAAGCTGATCGGATCCCCTCCGGGCTATCTGGGGCATCGAGAAACCACGCCGCTGCTCACTCAAGAGAGCCTCGAAAAAAATCGCACGGATCGCGACCCGTTTACTTTCGTGTTGTTTGACGAGATCGAGAAGGCGTCCGACTCGCTCTGGCAGTTGCTGTTGGGCGTGTTGGACAAAGCAACGTTGACGCTTGGCGACAACCGCCGCGTCGACTTCTCGCAAACGATGATCTTCATGACGTCGAACCTCGGCGCCAAGGAGATGAGCGAGTTGATCACAGGCTCGATCGGCTTCGCGCCGGCAAAGGGCGGAAGGATGGGCGTCGATGACCTGGACCAGAAGATTTATCGCACTGCGTCAGAAGCGGCGAGGCGGAAGTTCTCGCCCGAGTTCATGAACCGGGTCGACAAGGTGGTGGTGTTTCGCAGCCTGAGGCACGAGCAGCTTCAAGAGATACTCGAACTAGAACTGAAGGCGGTGCAGGTAAGGATCGAAGAAGGAGCGGGCGAGCGGTTCACGTTCACGCTCGCACCCGAGGCAAAAGACTTCTTGTTGAGCGAGGGGATCGAGTATCGCTACGGCGCGCGTCATTTGAAGCGCGCGATCGAAAGGTTCGTCGTCAACCCGCTGGCGAACTTGTCGGCAACACGACAAGCGCGGCTTGGAGACGTGATAGTAATCGACCTCGATGCCGAGGCTCAGAGGCTTGAGTTCTTCCGCGACGACGCCGAAGACGTGAAAGCAGCCGCAGCGGCCGACTCTGCCCGATTGTTGCCGAGTACGCGGAGCCGTCCGCGCATAGCCGCATAGTTAAAGTTCACACATGGCAAACTTCAAGGCTGGCGGGGTCAAACTCGCCAGCCCGTTTTCTTTTCGGAGGCTCCGTTCCTTAGGCTGGTCTTGTCAGATACGAGCGCAATGCCGGAGAAGCTACACTGCGTCTCAGGAGCGCGTTCTTCGCCGCCCATTGCGAAGCCGGATCAAGCTCCACAAGGAAGCGCACTTCGCCCGACTCGAGCGTTGCTATCGGGACGCCATCGCGATACAGCACGCGGTTGCCCGAGTAGGCGGCCACCTTGTCGCCTGGGGTGATGATGCCGACCAGATTCAACGGATCAGCGGCGCTTACCGAGACAAGGCTGTTCTCGGTTGGCGCGCGGCGCATCGCTCGGAGCATGCCTACCGCTTCGGTCAACGCGAACTGCTCGCCCGAAAACCCGCTAACGAACCTGCCGCCGCGAATCTCGCCTCGCGCTTCGAGGCGATGAAAGACCTTTAACAGCTCGCGCCAGGTGAGCTGAAACCCTTCGCGCTCAAGCACGCGTTTGAACACCACGCCGTAGCGTCGCAGCAAGATTCGCGCAAGCTTTTCAATTGAAGCCTGATCTGCCGAGGAAGAAGTGCGCCGGCCGAGCAGCGACCAACGGCCCGCGCTCGTCATGTCGTAAGCCGCTCCGCCTCGTTTCTTCGCCGCGTTGGTTCGCTTGTTAGCAGGCGTCAGCAACGCCCGCATCCCGGCAAAGCTGTCGGCCGTTACGAGCCCGCAAGCTACAAGCTCGCCCAACGCGTCTTCAACCTGGCTGCGCAACAGAGCGCCGCCCTCGACGAGATCCGCAAAGAATGACGCGCCACGCGCCGACAGGTCGTCGTAGACCGCTTGCGCGGATGAGCTGAGCGACACGTCTTCTCTTACAGTGCCGGGAAAAAGCGAGTTCCACAGCACCGCGTCTTTTCTGTTCACCAGCGAGATCGGGGTCGTGCGAACCGGACCCGATGCTTTGGCGCGATCACTTCCATTCTTTGGCGCAGTCAGCCGCGCCCACACGACTTGCCCGGACAAGCAAAGCGAATCGAGCCACGCCGGATCGTAGTCGGCCATCCTCGCCGGGAGAATCTCGCCTTCCCATGCTGAGGCCGGCGCTTCGAAGCCTTCGAGCTGGTCGATCAAAGCAACGACGGCGTCGGGTCCTTCGACCTGGTGATCCGGCCCGAGCTTCTGCCACGCAAGCAGAAACCTAACGAAGTCGGCGCTCGAAACCGGCTCGATCTCCTGCCGCAATCGATTCAATGTGTAGCTGTGAATCCGCGCAAGCAACCTCCGCGCGCACCACTCGGTCTCGCGAAGACCCGGCGTGAAGCGGCCGCGAAACACGAAGCCTTCGACCTCGAGACTCACCAGAGCTGTTTCAATCGAGTCGACTTTCAAGCCTAACGAATCAGCCAGCGCTTGAGCCGTCACCGGACCGAGTCCCTCAAGCCGTCCGCGAATGATCTCGACCAGCCCGGACTCGCTGCTCCAGATTGCACCGGCCAACGCATCGGGTGCCACGATCAGAGGCTCAGTCTTCGAATCGGCAAAGATTGCGTTGAGTTGAGGCAACCGCTCGGCCGCTACCCACAACCTCGGACCGCCCGGGCTCGTGTGATAGACGGCTGCCCGGCGATCCGCTGAAAGCTCGTGCAGATATTGTTCCCAGTCTCGGCCTTCGGCAGGCGTGATAAAGCCGATCTCGACCAGCGCATCGTGAAGCTCATCGGCTCGATCGACTTGCGGCCACACTTCTTCGCGAACCCGCTCGATCGCTCCGAGATCGAGCGCGCCAAGATCGGAAGCCGTCTCGGGATCGAGCCATCGCCGCTGAAACACCGCACGCGTGCGTCGCTCTTCAAGCGGCGCGTCGTCGAGAAACGCATACGGCCGCGCGTTCAGTATCTCCTGGGCCAGAGGCGAAGCTTCGACGACGTCGCGTGCGATCAATGTCTTCTCGCCGCGCTCGATCGACGCCAGCAGCGCTTCGAGGCCTTCGATGTCCATCGCTTCTTCGAGGCAGTCGCGGACCGTTTGCTTCACAAGCGGATGATCCGGGATCTCGCGATAACCGGAGGTCAGGTTCTCCGCGCACGCAAGCTGGTCCGGAAACACCGCGGACAGCAAATCGTCCGCGTCCATTCGCTGAAGCTGAGCAGGAATCTTCTTTCCGCCGCGCCGACGCGCAACCGCCAGCGCGCGAGTCGTGTTCCACCGCCAGCGAATCTCCCACATCGGCGCGGCCAGCAAGGCTTGAATCAGCAAGTCGCGAACCGACGACGCACGCAGATACCGGAACACTTCGTCGAGCGCGAAGCTGTGAGTCGCTCCAAGCGACAACACGATCGCATCTTCAGTCGCCGCGGCTTGCAGCTCGAAGTTGAACTTGCGGCAGAAACGTTTGCGAAGCGCGAGACCCCACGCCCGATTCAACCGGCTGCCGAACGGCGAGTGAATCACCATTTGCTGCGAGCCGCTCTCATCAAAGAAGCGCTCGATCACGAGCGTCTCTTGCGAAGGCATCACTCCCAGCGCGACCTTCGCCGTCACAAGGTATTCGACTATTTGTTCGGCGGCGGATGATGAAAGGCCGATCTCATCAGTGAGCCAGGCGAGCGCCGAACCGGCAGCCTCCGCGTTGTCGTCGCCGGCGAAGCGTTCGGCCAGCTCGGTCCTGAGCCGCGACACCGCCGCCGATAGCTCGTGTGTTCGTGAGGGCGCTTCGCCGAGCCAGAACGGAATCGAGGGCGGTTTGCCGTGGGCGTCCGCCACACGAACTCTGCCGCTCTCGACTCGCAAGATCTCCCACGACGCGTTGCCAAGCTGAAAGATGTCGCCCGACATGCTTTCAATCGCCCAGTCTTCGTTGACGCTCCCGATAACCGTGTCGGTAGGCTCGAGCACTACCGCGTAGTCGGCCGTGTCGGGGATCGCGCCGCCCGAAGTGATCGCAGTCAGCCGCGCGCCTTTTCGCCCGCGCAAACGATGATTGATCATGTCGTGATGCAGGTAGGCTCCACGGCGTCCTCGTCGAGTCGCAAACCCGTCGCGCAGCATCGTGATCACTGCGTCGAACTCGCTTCGCTCGAGACGGCGGTACGGGTAGGCCCGGCGAATCATCTCAAACAACTCGTCCTCACCCCACTCGTCGCTTGCGACTGACGCGACAATCTGTTGAGCGAGTATGTCAATCGGCTTCTCCGGGATCGACAACTGATCAAGCTCGCCTCTTCGAATCGAGTCCAGCAGTGCAGCGCACTCGATCAACTCGTCGCGAGTAGTCGGAAAGACTCTTCCCTTGGGAAAGCCGCTGACGCTGTGGCCCGATCTCCCAACGCGCTGCAACAGAGTCGAGATCGCGCGAGTCGATCCGAGCTGACAAACCAGGTCGATGTCGCCAATATCGATTCCCAACTCCAGCGAAGCCGTCGCAACTAGCGCTCGAAGCTCGCCGGCTTTTAACCTTTGCTCGGCGACCAATCGCTGCTCGCGCGCCAAGCTTCCGTGATGAGAAGTCACGTTCTCGTCGCCGATTCGCTCGCCCAGATAGCGCGCGACTCGCTCGGCCATTCGTCTTGTGTTTACGAAGATGAGAGTCGTCCGATGAGTGGCTATTAGCTGAGCCAGACGGTCGTACACTTCGTCCCAGACTTCGCCGGACATCACCGCGCTGAGCGGCGAGCCGGGCACTTCGACCGCAAGGTCCAGTTCGCGCCGGTGCCCCGAGTCGACGATCGAGCAGTTGGGCGTTCCGTCTTCGTCGATGTTTGCCGAGCCCACGAGAAAGCGTGCGACTTCTTCGATCGGCTTCTGCGTCGCTGAAAGTCCGATGCGAACCAGATCGTCACCGGCTAAGGCCTGCAAACGTTCGATCGAGAGTGCGAGATGCGAGCCTCGCTTGCTGCCCACCATCGCGTGGATTTCATCTACGATCAAAGTGCGAGCGGTTCCCAGCATTCGCCGCCCGCCTTCGCTGGTCAGCAGGATGTAGAGCGACTCGGGCGTGGTGACGATAATGTGAGGCGGGCGTTTGGTCATCGCGGCGCGTTCGGAGGCGGGCGTGTCGCCGGTGCGAACCATCGTGCGAATGTTGATCTCAGACAGCCCGAGCGCCTTCAGCTCTTGTTGGATGCCGGCGAGCGGCTCTTGCAGGTTCTTTTGAATGTCGTTTGAGAGCGCCTTGAGTGGGGAGACGTAGACAACGTGAGTCGCGTCTTCGAGCGAGCCGGCCAGCGCAAGCCTGACCAGATCATCTATGGCCGCGAGAAAAGCCGACAGCGTTTTGCCCGATCCCGTAGGCGCAGCGATCAAGGTGTGACGCCGGTCTTTGATCGAAGGCCACGCACGCTCTTGAGGCGCAGTCGGCGCAGCGAATTGTTTGGAGAACCAGTTGGCGACGGAGGGGTGAAAGAGGTTGAGTGACATTGCGAAACCAATCCTAACATCAGAGGGCGACAAAGCTCCAAAGCCCTCGATAACTCCGCCGGGGTAGCATCTACGAAGTGTGGACATCGGTATATTGCTGGGATTGTTCCTACTAATATACAGTGGCATCGGCACAGATACTGGTAGGAGCCTGAACATGGGATTCTTGAAGAGCGCTAAGGATGGTCTTTCCGGAGATACCAACCACTGGACCAGCATACACAACCCGGTCCTGAGCGAGCTAATCCGCAAGGTAAACGCGCTCCCAAGTGACCGAGTGGAATTCTTTACTAAACTCCTTGTTATGAGCCACCACACCGTCGAGCGTCTCGTGTTTCCGAGAGAAGGTGAAGCCATTCTGACGGTAAGCATTAAGTCCGTCACCCGGGGACAGTTTGTGGACCTGTATGCTGTGCTTCTTGCCTTCTTGATGGCGAAGCTGGCTAAAGCCTCGCCGGAAATAGCAAGTAATCTCAAGGCCGATCTTCTTCTAATAATTGACAGTGGGGGAACCGAATTGGCAGCGAAGGTATTCGCAGACATCACAAGCGCTCCTGCTAACGACGTCGAAAGCACCAGATTGTGGAAGAGCGTCACGAGTGTTATTGATACCAACGCCGTCGGCGATGACCTTCAAAATTCATTCCTACTGTATGCATCACTGATCGAGTATCTAAGAATTGCGTTAGCGAAATAGCCTCTGTATGCAAAGAGGCATCTATTCAAATGAAAGGGAGCACTTATGACAAAAGGTCTTACGTGGGATGTCCGCAAGCGTCGAGGGATCGATGCGAAGTACGCGTCATCAGAAGAGAAACTTGATATCGGAGTCAGCGAGGCACTAATAATCGATTTGGGGGACTATCGATTCGTGATACGCCGATCGGAGGAGGGGTTGTTGGTTTCGACAGAACGTGGTGACCTTCAGGTAGTGAAAGGTCCGCGAATGGCTCTTCGAATCAGCCAACCTAATCAGATAGTTTTGTGGGCTGAGTTCTCCTCGGAGCCGAACAAGAGCCGCTATCCCCAACCTTAACTATTGCTCCTGCGGCGAAGATCATCAGATGAACAACTCCGCCGAGACATGAAAGAACTCGGCAAGCGCTTTAGCTTTGCTCTTGCTGATTGCGCGCTTGCCACTAAGCACCTCAGAGGCGAGACCCTTCGAGCCGAACACCTTCCAAAGGTCGCTTGGCTTCAAGTCGCGAGCGGCCATCAGTTCCCGCACAATGCTGAGAGGCGTAGACCTTGAGTTCCTTTCTAGATGGTAGTGCTCCGTCTCAAACTTCTCGATTAGCGTAACGAGCAAATCGAACAGGGCACTCTCTTCGGGAGTGAGATTCTCTTCGCCCTTCGACATGAGCTGATCGACCAAGGCAAGCATCCGCTCATTCTCTTCTTCGCTCGTTATTGCGCGAGGCTGGGCCTTCGCAAGCAAACGAGAATACTTGCCGGCATCGATCCTAACGCTAGACACCCCAGTCACGTTTCCAACGTCCCTCATCGTAGTCCTTGTGCGCGAGAACGAATCTGAGCCAATGGGTCAGAACTGCGGCTGTCACGACGCGAGTAATAGATCGCGCTCTGCGGTTTTGCGCACTTCAACGAACACAAAGAAGCTTGCGGGATAAAGGTAGTCTTCTCCGGATTCATCGATGATTCTCAGGTATTGGTCCTTGGCTGCTGCTTCATCGGGCAGAACCTTGTAGACCTTGCGCAGTTCAAGATCCGGCTCCGAGTCATTGATGCAAACGGCAAACTTGATGTCGTTTTTCTTTCCCGCCTTCATCGTTAGTCGTCCAGGTATCTCTTTATCTTGAGCTTTACTTTCCCAATGCCGTGCGCTTCGTACCAGTGAATTTCTGCTCTTCGCATCCTACCATCGAAGAGGCGAACCGTCCCAACGCCCTTTAGCTTTCGCCAGCGTCCCGGACCGAACTGCTTGCGCAACCGCGTGATGTCGCGGATGGATCCACCGGCGGCGATGAGTTCGATCTTTTCGACGGCACCCACAAGCTCGAAGAACATAGGCCCTCATAGCGGATCGTCATGGCGACTGTTGAAAATCTCTCGAAAATAATAGATAATCAGCGAATTGCCGTCAACGGCAAAAACTGGCATAAAGGCAGAATGTCTTTGGACGGCAAAGGCGGCAGAATCTGGATCGCGAGCGCGGCATTGAGTCAATGCCGCAGGGTTGACATCAACCTTCGATTGCAGTTTGCTTGAGTTCGTTGAGTCGACACCAGGGCGTCCGAGGGAGGCTTACTCCTCGTGGAGCAGCAGTCAAGACACACCTTATCTCACGGCCGCGGGACGCCTGAGAATCCGCCCAATCGCTTTGAAAGGCTCGCGTATCTTCCGGTCATTGAGTCGCCCGATGATGAAGAACGCGCGGTCAAGACTCAGTATCTGAAAGACGCCTCGCGATCGCTGATAACCACCAACGACAGCCCCGATGTTGGCTTCGACGCGAGCATCAACCCTTATCGAGGCTGCGAGCACGGCTGCATCTACTGTTACGCGCGGCCTTATCACGAGTACCTCGGCTTTTCCGCTGGACTCGACTTCGAAACAAAGATACTCGTCAAGGAGGACGCGCCTGCGTTGCTTCGCGCGGAGCTTGCTTCGCCGAAGTGGCAACCCAAGGTCGTCGCTATCAGCGGAGTGACCGACGCCTATCAACCGATTGAGCGAAAGCTCCAACTCACAAGGCGTTGTCTGGAAGTGCTGGCCGAGTTTCGCAATCCGGTTGTCATCGTGACCAAGAACCAACTCGTGACTCGCGATATAGATGTCTTGAAGGAACTCGCGAGCTTCAACGCGGCGGCGGTTTGCGTATCGGTCACGACCCTCGATGCAGAGCTTGCGCGAGTGATGGAGCCGCGAACGTCAACGCCGGCTAACAGGCTCGAGGCGATCGGGGCGCTGTCGGAAGCCGGCGTGCCGGTCCGCGTTCTGGCCGCGCCGATCATTCCGGGCTTAACGGATCACGAACTTCCTTCGATCATCCAGGCTGCGGCCAAGGCGGGCGCCCGACATGCAGGGTACGTGGTGTTGCGCTTGCCGCATGGAGTGGGAGAGCTGTTTGAGAACTGGTTAGAGGAACACTTTCCGGATCGAAAGAAGAAGGTGCTGAATCGAATTCGCGAGATGCGCGGTGGAAAGTTAAACGATCCGAACTTTGGTACGAGGATGAAGGGCGAGGGAGTATTTGCCGAGCAGATCAAGTCGATGTTCAAGCTCGCGTGCCGCAGGGCCGGCATCGAGTCAGGCGCACATGAATTATCAACAGCGGCTTTCAAGCGGCCGGCTCGTCCCCAGTTGAGTTTGTTCGAAGTGTGAAAGGCCAGCCCCTCCGTCAGGAGGGCCATGTTTATTGACGCTTTCAATCAATGGACGATTCTCCTCACGGTACTCCGCGCGACAGATTTCCCGTCACCCGAATGTCCGCCGTAGTTGCCGCTTCAAGCTCCAACCAGGAAGAGCGCACCCGCGCGTTCGAAGTGCTGGTCTCCGCTTACTGGATGCCGGTCTACAAGTACGTCCGCATCAAGTGGAACAAGCCGACCGAAGACGCGCGCGACCTGACCCAGGGCTTTTTTCTGGAAGCGATCGAGAAGAATTTCTTTGGGCGCTATGATGCTTCGAAAGCGAAATTCCGGACCTTTCTTCGAACCTGCCTCGATGGTTTTGTGGCCAACGAGAACAAAGCCGCGAGCCGGAAAAAACGTGGGGGCGACGCGACCATTCTCTCGCTGGACTTCGAAGGCGCCGAAGAACAGTTGAGAGTCGCCCCGACGCCGTCAGCCAACGCTATCGACGACTACTTTGACAAGGAGTGGGTGCGAAGCGTCTTCAGCCTCGCGCTCGAAGGCTTTCGTGCGGAGATGCTCGGCGCAGGCAAGAAGACCCACTTGCGCCTCTTTGAGCGATACGTGCTTTGCGCTGAAGAGGGCGCGGAGAAACCAAGCTACAAAGCTCTCGCCGCTGAGTTCGATCTCTCAACAAGCGACATCACCAACTATCTTGCCTACGGTCGCCGCGAGTTCCGGCGCATCGTTCTGGACAAACTTCGCGAGCTGACAGCGACCGACGAAGAGTACCGCCGCGAATCCCGCGCGCTGCTTGGAGTAGACCCCGAATGAGATGGCTTTCGGACAACGCCGTCAAACGTCTTCGCGAAGAGGCTGATTTGCCAGACCTCGGCGGCTCGAAATATCTGGTGATTCACAAAGTCGGCGCCGGCGGTATGGGCACGGTTTATCTTGCGCAGGACGTGGACCTAGGCCGCAAGGTCGCTGTGAAAGTGATGAATCAGGCCGACTCCGCGGGCGCGCTCGCTTCGCGAATGATGCGTGAAGCTCGAATCGTCGCGCTGCTCGAACATCCAAGCATCGTTCCGATACACGACGTCGGCGCGCTTGAGGACGGCCGCGTCTTTTACTCGATGAAGCTTGTGCAGGGGAATCGGCTTGATGAGTTCGCCGGCGGCACGAGTTCGATCTCTGATTTGCTGCGGATCTTTCAAAAGGTCTGCGAAGCCGTCGCGTTCGCGCACGCGCGCGGCGTGATCCATCGCGACCTCAAACCCGAAAACATCATGGTCGGGCCGTTTGGCGAAGTCTTGGTGATGGACTGGGGCGTCGCGAAGGTCCTGGGCGAGGGGCGCGTGGATGCGGACCGCGGCGCGAAGGACGACCGGACCAGGCTTCGAGTCATCCAAAACGCCGACCTTGTTGCGACGCTTCCACTCGCTCCGGACGCGTCACCGGGCGACACCAGCGGCGGCACGGTTATCGGCACGCCGGCATACATGGCGCCCGAGCAAGCGGAGGGCAAGACCGACCTGCTCGATCAGCTCAGCGACGTCTATGCCCTCGGAGCGATCCTGTACTTTCTGCTGACCCGGCGCGTGCCCTTCGAAGCCACAGGCTCAGCGGAAGGAACGCGCATCCGGCCGCCGCGTCCCCGGCAGATCAATCGGAAGATTCCGCGAGCCATCGAAGCGGTCTGCCTGAAAGCGATGTCCGAGATCCGCGAAGACCGCTACGCCAGCGCCGAGGAGATCGCCGCGGACGTGATTCGATTTCTGGACGGCGAGCCTGTCCTGGCTTATCCGGAGAACATCTTTGAGAAGACTGGCAGATGGTTGAACAAGAACCGCTTCATCGTCCTGCTGATCTTCGCTTACCTGATTATGCGGGTGCTTGTGTTTTTCTTTGTGGGACGTTAAAGAACTCGCTGCGGCTGTTTAATAGAAGTACAGACGACAAAGAAAAGGAGAGACGCGAATGTCTAAACCGGTGCTTGGCCTTGCGCTTGGAGGAGTGTTGGGAATATTTGACGGGCTAACCGCGTGGTTTACGCCTGCGGTCAGAGATCAGTTGATGGGAATCGTGATCGGATCGACGGTCAAGGGGCTGATCGCCGGAATTCTGATCGGATTCTTCGCAAAGAAGTTCAACTCGCTGCCGCTCGGAATAGTCTTCGGACTTGCGATCGGGTTGATCCTCGCGTTCGCGGTGGCGGCGATTCCGGGCGAACACGGCGAGCACTACTATTTCGAAATAATGCTGCCTGGCTCCATCCTGGGTCTGGTAGTCGGCTTCGCGACGCAGAAATACGGAAGACCCGCAGGTCAGACTGCCAACGCCAGCCGCTAATAACGACACCAGACATACCAATTTTGATTTTACGCGGGCGCGGCCCGCCGTGACCCCGGGGGATTAATGCGCCTAAACGCACAACTACGAGGCAACAAATGCACGTAACTCTCAAAGCAGAACACGCCCTCACCGAAGTCAAATCGGCTACCGGCAAGACGTGGGAGGAATGGTTTTCAATTCTCGACAAGCGCGGCGGCATCGCGAAGGGCCGCCGCGACATCGGCAATTACCTCTATGTCGAATGCAAGCTTGATCCGTGGTGGTGCGCGACGATCAACGTCGAGTACGAAGCCGCGCGCGCCGTGGTCGAAAAAGACGGCCGGGCGAAGGGCTACATGATCTGTGTGACAAAGACGATCGCCGCGCCGGTCGACAAGGCTTATGAGGCCTGGGCGACCGCCGAAGGCCTGAACGAGTGGTTCTCAAAAAAGAACAAAGCTGAAGTCGCGGACGGCGGAAGCTACTCGAATTCCGACGGCGACAAGGGAATCTTCAAACGAGTTCGTAAGAACAAAGACCTGCGATTCACGTGGGAGAACCCCGCGCACACTTCGCCGACGCTCGTCGACGTGGTGTTCCAGGACAAGGGCAAAGGGAAGATCGGCGTGATGATAACTCACGACCGGATTCAGAAGCGCGAAGAAGCGGATGGGTTGCGAGAAGGATGGGCCCAGGCTCTCGACCGCTTGAAGTCGTTGCTCGAAGGCTGACCGCCGAAAAGGCAACTTACGCGTAGGAGTGCCAGCCTGGCGGGCGTGGCAACATCCTGAGACCAACGTGTACGGCCGGCCCCCGTGGCCACGCCAGGGTGGAGCGAGACTTCGACTTCATTCTCAAGCCTCGCGAGACCACGGAGGGCCGCTCCTACAAGTTCTCTGCGAAGTCTCAGCGTCTTTGCGACTCGGCGGTTAGGTGATCACTGGCCGCGACTCCTTTGATGAAGCGAAGTTCGAAGCGATCCCGCTCCTGAAACATACGCGAGCTAGCCTCGTCGCTCAGTGCTCGCTATAATCCCACTCGCTTTTCAGTTCTGATAATCGAGGAGGAATCGACTATGCTGTCAGTAGGGGAGAAGGCTCCGCAGTTCGCTTTGAATGATACGGACGGGAACAAGATCAAGCTGTCGGACTTCAAAGGCAAGAAGGTCGTTCTGTACTTTTATCCGAAAGACCTGACGCCGGGCTGCACGGTCGAGGCCTGTGCGTTTCGCGACGACATTGGCGCATTTAAGAAACTCGGCGCGGTCGTGCTCGGAGTCTCCGCCGATACTGAGAAGACTCATCAGAAGTTCACCGCCAAACATGATCTGAACTTTCCGCTGCTTGCAGATGTCGACCACGCAGTGTCTGAGGCTTACGGCGCGTGGCAAGAGAAGAGCATGTATGGAAGAAAGTATTGGGGGATCGCTCGGATCACGTACATCATCGACGAAAAGGGCAAAGTGGCGAAGGCTTATGAAAAGGTAAAGGTCGCCACCCACAGCGAAGAGGTGATTGAGGCGATCAAGTCGATGGCGAAGTAGGATAGGGCTTCGAGCTAGCGGGCGCGTCGTGCGCCGCTCGATGACCTGCACAGGCCATTAGTGCACCGCGTATTTCCTAATCAAGCCCTTCACCACACCCTGGATCGTCACTCGATCGGCCTTCACGATGATCGGCTTGTATTTCGGATTCGCCGGTTCGAGCCTGATGTTTTCACGCTCCTTGTAGAACTTCTTCACCGTTGCGTCCGAGCCGTCAACCAACGCGACGACCGTCTGCCCGTTGGTAGCCGTCTGCCGCGACTCGCACACGATGAAGTCGCCTTCGCGTATCTGCTCGCCGATCATCGAGTCGCCTCGCACTCGAAGCGCAAACAATCTGCCACCCCCTCCCAGCATGTCGCGCGGCACAGAGATGGTCTCGTGGCTGAGTATTGCTTCGATTGGTTGGCCGGCCGCGACCACTCCAAGCAACGGGATTTCAGAGTCGTCTTCGGAGGGCTCGGCTTTTACGACTTCGATCCCGCGGCTGACATTAGGTATGCGGCGGATAAGCCCTTCCCGTTCCAGTCCCGACAGAATGTGATGGACGCTCGCAGGTGAGCTGAGGTTGAACTGCTTGCCGATCTCGGCGATCGTCGGCGCATAGCCGAACTTGTCTCCGTAGCGGCACAGGTAATCGTAGATCTGTCGCAGACGCGGCGTTACTGGCATCCCGAACCTCCTTCGCGTTTCCTCGAGTCTTAAAAGCGGCTGGCGAAAATCCCACGTGCAGCCGCTTGGAAAATCTGACGAACATAATCGAACATTGGCGAGATGATGTCAAGCAAATTCTTTGCACTCATGTAAGGGCAGCCTTCCGTGGCCGGCCCCTCCGTGAAACTTCGGACGATTCTGCCAAACATGATGCGCCGGAGCGGCCACGCCGGGCAGCTCTTGCAAGCTCTTCTCACTACACGCGCTCCTCCCGCGTTTACCCGTCGCCCAATCCTCCACAGCCTCGTCTCCAAAAATACTTGTTGACAAGCTCCGCGTTTCTTCGTATATTTTCGATCTATTTTCAGGCAGGAACCGAAAATCAAATAAAGAGCGAACGGAGAACACCCCAATGACTTTGCAGCAAGCCATGCGAACAAACGTAAGAATAGAGCCGGGACGTCGCGTTCGGACTTTCGGCGGCTGGTGTCGCCGCGACCGCGTGATGCTCGACGGGTGCGAGATCGGGAGAATTCAGATTCGGCGCGGACGAAGCCGCACCGAAGTGATGACCATCGGTGCCGCGGGCTTCGTCCCCGGTCACGACGTTGACTGGCTGGTTAGCGAGGCCGAAACACGCGGTGTCATTGCGTTGCGTGTCGCCGGACTTCGAGCTGGGTTCAATCGAGCGCCTGCAAAGCGGCCGGTCGAGCTTCTCAAGCGAAGCGCCGGCTAGACGATGCGGAGACTCACCGCGGATTCACGCTGACCGCGTTCCAGATCGCCGCTTTGAGGCCTTTCGGGGAAAGGCTTGAACCGCACGAAGCCGCCGGCGGAGGCAACAAGCGCGGACTGTGTCCGAGAGCCCACGGCTGGTGACAGATGGATGACGGTGAGAAGAACTTGCGTCTGGCCAGGCTTGAGACATTGGCGGCCGCTGTCGAGCGATGGCTTGCCGATCCGCGCTATGTCACCGAGCAGATGATGATCAAAGCGCTGAGAGAACTAAAGAGGCGGCTTTGAAAATATCGAACGATCGACTGGTTGAGACAGCACGTGTTTGTGAACTGGATGATCGCTGACTTTGCAGACAACCACTCAAGAACAGGCGCGTTCAACGCCCGACACAGTATCTGTTCTAACTCTTGCAGGAACGGGAGAGAATCCCCCTTCTCTCCCTCACTTTTTTCGCTTCGGCATTTTCTTCGATCCGAGCTCGCAGACTATCTGAAACTCCTTGTCACGGACCGGCTGGATTGAAAGCCGGCTGCCTTTCTGAAGCAAGACCATCTTCTGCAAGCCTTTGTGATTGCGCATCTCCTGCAAGCTGACCGGGCGCGCGAACTTGCTTTTGAACTTCACTCTCACGCCGTACCAGATCGGCCGGCCCGGCGTCGCCTTCGGGTCGTAGTGGCTGTCTTCGGACTCGAACTGGGTGGGGTCGGGCTCGGCGGCCCCCCTGATCGTCATCACGCCGACGGCAGCCGGAGGGTCGGCGTTCGAGTGATAGAAGAGCGCCTCATCGCCGACTTTCATTTCGTTCATGAAGTTGCGAGCCTGATAGTTTCTTACGCCGTCCCAGAGCGTGGTTTTCTTTCGCTTGAGGTCGTCGATCGAAAACGAGCTGGGCTCGGATTTCATCAACCAGTATCGTTTCACCATCTTCTTCTCTCTCTCGCGCCTTCTCGACGTCACGCCTGCCGCGAAGCGTTCAGCTCGCATGCTTAGCTCTTCTTCTTTGGCTTCGGCTTCGCGGCTGCGGCCTTGGCTTTCGGAGCCGGCGCGTTGCTGTCTCGCGAGCCCCACTCCCACATCCCAAACATCGCCTTTTGCGGAATCGCGTAGCCGGCCTGCCGCGCGAGCATCGATATCTGCCCCCGATGATGCGCGTCGTGCGAGATAGCGTATCCGATGAAACCCGCGACGTCCGGCTTGAAGTATTTCACTCGCCCGTCCCCCGCAAGCGCCGCCGCGATCACTCGTGAAATGTGCTGCCCGCTCTCGGCAAGCGCAGTGACTGCCTGGCCCGGGGTCACTGTGTGCCGGTCGAGTTGCTCGGGATTTGGACCGTCTTTGTTTATGACTTTGAGCCACATAACGCGAACGTTGTGAATGTGCGCGACAACGGCGGCGATGGTTCTGCCTTTGCCGGTGGGCGGCTCCGCCCGCCACGCTTTCGGGTCCAGGTTTTCGATCAGATAGCGAGTGATGTTGTCGTTCGTCGCATACGCGTTCAACAACGCGTCGTTCAAAACGAATGGTTTTGTCTCAGCTTTTGGCACCGAGGCACCTCAATGATGTGGAGTTGGGCACGCGATCAGGAACCAGTTTTTACAGTTGCAGTCAGTCGTTGTCAATCAAATGGCCCGGCGAGGAGTGTCTCAATTCAACTATTCTCTCAGGCGTAACCTCTGCGGCTCGGGCCTAGCTAAGCTTTGAAGACTTGCTAACCGCAGAGCCGCCGAGACGCAGAAACAAACGCAGAGTTGAAGACAGGACACTCACCTTTCGTCGAACCTACGGGCGAATGTTCACCTGCCGCGCGGGTTCTTCAATCCGGTTGTGAGTTTGTTGCGAACCTCGCGCAGCACCCTCGCGCCGAGCAAGCCCTCGTGCTCGCTCAGAAACTGACGCGTCGCTTTCGGATCGCGCTTCGCAAGCTCACGAAGCGCCCACGACAACGCCTTCTCGACCATGTCGTCGCGATCCTCGACCAGCATCGTGCAGATCATCAGCGTGCGCGGCGCGTCTCCACTTCCCCCGCGAGTCTTGTTGTTGAGCGGGACAGTCGAGACCAGTGCCGCGCGTCGCCACCATCGATCCTTCGAGCGAGCCCAGCCTTTGATCAGGGAGTCTGGCACTTGATGCTCGCGCCATGCGGGTCCGGCCAGATACGAACCAAAGGTGTCCACGCTTTCCCAACTATTCAGGCCAGCGCCAAACTGCTCAAGTGTTTTCGCAGTCAAGCTCTTGAGGCCTTCGCGGTGAGCCGACACGAGTTCATAAGCGATGAAGCGATGCATGAAATCACCGCGCCTGAGAAGCTTCAAGCCAAGCTTCACGACGTCGCGCGGATCCGCGCCGGCGATTTCTTTTGAGAAGGCTCTGCGCGTGCGGCGGATGCTCTGTGTGTCGCAAAGAGGCAACTGACGGATGCTGGCCTCAATGCGGGCGATGATCTCATCGGGATTCATCTCGATGCTTATAGCGGGATTTTGACCAACGGGCAAACGGGGCAGCGCAATTAAGCAGGGGGATCAAGCAATGCTCAAGCATGCGAGGCTCAAGCAATCTGTAGGGCAGCCCCTCGTGGCTACCCCAGGTTTGCCCGAATCTACGAACGGGTGGCCACAGAGGGCACCCCTATATGATGGGAGAAGTTTGATTCCCGAAGGCTCGCTCGCTAGACTGCTACGAAATCCACAAGAGGTGATGATGAGTTATTGCTTGATCGCTCCGGGCCATCCGTTTCACGGGCCTTATCACGAGAAGGAGTACGGATTCCCGATCCGAAACGAGGCGCGGTTGTTTGAGCGGCTCGCGCTCGAGATCAACCAGGCGGGGTTGTCCTGGCGGACGATCTTGAAGAAGCGCGACAACTTTCGCGCGGCGTTCGATCAGTTCGACGTCGATCGAGTCGCAAGCTACGGCCGACGCGAGCGATCAAGACTTCTGCGCGACCCCGGCATCATTCGCAACGAACTGAAGGTCAATGCGGTGATCGAAAACGCGCGGCGCATCATCGTGCTCCGCGATGAGCACGGATCGTTCGCTCGATGGCTTGATGGTCATCATCCGCTGGCAAAGGAAGAGTGGGTCAAGCTTTTCAAGAAGACGTTTCTGTTCACCGGCGGCGAGATCACCGGCGAGTTCCTGATCAGCACGGGTTACCTCTCCGGCGCGCACGATCCTGGTTGTCCAATTTACCCTCTTGTCGCAAAGAAAAGTCCACCGTGGATGAGAGCGCAGCCTAATGAATCGGGCGTTTGAACATCCAGGTATCTGGTCGATACTCCGGCATACCGCGCTCGAATACTAAAGAGACGGGCATCAAAGCAAGATCCTTCAGCGCCCACGAGCGCAGACTGAGCACGAATGCTCCGACTGCTCATCGATCAAGTTTTCAACCACCACGTCTTGCGCGGGCTCACTGCGCGCATTCTCGAATCGTGACAATTCGCCATTGGTAAGCTAAGATTCGTTCCCCATTCGGACTTTGGCGGCTCGAGAGGGTTTCGCACTATTCCTCGTCATTGCGGGCGTCGAGCCGATCGTTAATAACGTCGAGAGGTCAGGATTCGGAACAAATGCCGCAAGCTGTCATTGAGAATCCAATCATCAACTCGCCGTTCGCTGCGCCTGAGCGCCACTTCCGCTTCACTGAAGAAGGGATCACCGATGAGATCGTGCCTGATCGCCGCTCTAGTGCTTACTTCATTCCCATCGCGCGGCCGAAGAAGAAGGGGAAGCAGCTTCAGTTTGAAACAGAGTGGACGCAAGATCGTATCGAGGAAAATAGGTTCGTTAACCAGGTACGTGAGCGCGTCAAGCTTTGGCGGCTTGGCGGCTATGTAGGAATTACTGCGACTACACGGCGGTTGCTCGACTACTGGACGGAGAGCGAACGAGAACGAAAGCTCTTCTTCTGCCAGATCGAAGCTCTTGAGTCACTCATCTACGTAACCGAAGTCGCGAGCAAGTACGGCGATGCCTGGATAGCCAATGATCTTCGCGCTGCTAACGGCACTTCCAACCCTGGTCTCTCTCGTACCGCGTCCAAGATGGCCACGGGCTCTGGTAAGACAGTCGTCATGGCTATGCTCATCGCGTGGCAGGCTTTGAACAAGATGGCTAACACTCAAGACGCTCGCTTCAGTGATGCGTTCTTGATCGTGACGCCAGGCATAACCATTCGAGACCGCCTACGGGTGCTCTGGCCGAATGACCCTGAGAACTATTATCGCAAGCTAGACATCGTCACCGCTGAACAGTTAGAACTGCTCCAGCGGGCAAAGATCATCATCACGAACTTTCACTCCTTTCAACAGCGAGAGACAGTCAAAGCGGGCAAGCTAACCAAATCAATTCTTGGGCACGGAGATCGAGGACTCTTTACCGAAACTCCCGATCAAATGGTTCGGCGAGTCTGTCGTCAACTTGGCAACAAGAAGAATATCGTCGTCATCAACGACGAAGCGCATCACTGCTATCGGCGAAGGCCGGAAGCCAACGGAGAGAAGCTCGTTGGTGATGAGCGCCGCGAGGCAGAGAAGCGCGACCAGGAGGCCCGCATTTGGATTTCAGGCATTGAGGCCGTGAAAGCGAAGATCGGTGTCAAAGGAATCTACGACCTATCGGCTACGCCCTTCTTTTTGCGCGGTTCAGGCTGGCCCGAAGGAACTCTATTCCCGTGGGTTGTATCTGACTTTTCGCTTATCGATGCCATCGAGTCGGGCATAGTCAAAGTGCCGCGAGTGCCAGTGGCCGACGATTCGATGTTGGGCGCTCAGCCGACCTATCGAGATCTCTGGCTGCGCATTCGGGAGGACCTTCCCCGCAAGGGGCGAGGTACTGAAGCCGTTGGTGGCGAGCCTAAACTCCCCGCTGAACTGCAGGGCGCTTTGCACAGTCTTTACAGCAACTATGAAAAGTACTACCGCGTTTGGGAACAAAACGCGGATGCCCGCGCGAAGGGTGTTACGCCGCCGGTTTTCATAGTCGTTTGCAACAACACAAATGTCTCGAAGCTTGTCTGTGACTACGTCGCCGGATGGGAGAAGCCAATCGGCGACCGCACAGTAGTTCAAGCCGGAGCGCTCCCCATTTTCAGAAATGATGACGGTAACGGCGGATGGTTGCATCGTCCGAACACCATTCTCGTGGATAGCACGCAACTGGAATCCGGCGATGCAATGAGCGATGACTTCAAGAAGATCGCCGCGCGGGAGATCGAAGAATTCAAAGCCGAGTATCGCGCTCGCTTCCCCGGCCGCGATGCTGAAGCGCTGACTGATGAAGACCTCTTGCGCGAGGTGATGAACACAGTCGGCAAGCCCGGCAAGTTAGGCGAACATGTCAAGTGCGTAGTGAGCGTGTCGATGCTGACGGAAGGATGGGACGCCAACACCGTCACTCATATTCTCGGCGTGCGAGCGTTCGGCACTCAGCTTCTGTGCGAGCAGGTTGTCGGCCGAGGTCTTCGGCGTATGAGCTATGCAACCGAGAAGACCGAGCTCAAGGTCAATGGTCAGATGGTCGAACTCGACGCCTTCCCGGCCGAGTATGCGGAAGTCTATGGTGTTCCGTTCTCTTTCATCCCGACCAGTGGCAGTAACAGCGATCCCAAACCGGGGCCGGTTGTTACTCACGTGCGTGCGCTTGAAGAGCGCGTCGCTTGCGAGATCACTTTTCCGCGACTTGTCGGCTATCGTTACGATATTCCGGGGGAACGCTTGGAAGCTCGATTCGCCGAGGACTCAACGCTAGTGCTCTCAACAGCCGACCTTCCGACGAAGGTTCAACTGGATCCCATCGTCGGCGAAAGCAGCGTTCACACCCTCGATGACCTGAAACGGCGACGACCCAATGAAGTCGCGTTCGTCTTGGCAAAGCGGACTCTTGAAAAATACTTTCGCGATGACGACGGGAACGACCGCCCCTGGCTGTTCCCGCAAGTCCTGGGCATCACAAGGGACTGGCTGGCTGAGCACGTAAGGCTTAAGGACAACATGTTTCCGCAGGTGCTATTGATGATTGAGTTCTCGCACGACGCTGCCGACCGGATATACAAAGCCATCGTGCGCGCTCAGCCCGGAGCGCCAACACTCAAGCCCATTCTGCGCCCCTACGATACGGTCGGTTCAACGAGGTACGTCAGCTTCGACACGATCCGTCCAACGTATTCAACTCGCGAAGACAAGTGTCACGTCTCGCACGTGGTTGCGCACACCGAATCGTGGGAGCAGAAGATGGCAGAAACGCTTGAGGAGATGAACGAGGTAGTGCGTTACGTCAAGAATCATAACCTCGGGTTTACGATTCCGTACACGATCAACGGCGAAGAGCATCAGTACACTCCCGATTTCATCGCGATGATTGACGACAGTAACGGCGGCGACGATTTGCTGAACTTGCTCGTCGAAGTGTCGGGCGAGCCGAAGAAAGACAAAGCCGCGAAAGTGAGCACTGCGAAAACGTTGTGGGTTCCAGCGGTCAACAATCACGGAGGCTTCGGTCGCTGGAATTTCATCGAGATCACCGACCCTTGGGATGCGGCGACAGGGATTCGTGCGCTACTAGCCAAACGAGCGAACGTCTGACACCATGGGACTCCACTATGCTCAGATTAGCACCTGACAACCCAAAGGATCGTTTCGACGTCTACCGTTTCTTCAACGGTATTTCTGAAGAAGGCAAGGAAGGACTGGACCAGCGCCGCGTTCGTGTGCCCCTCGTGAAGACGTTCTTGTTGGAGCACGTAGCGAGTCATGAAAACGGCCATCCCAAAGCTCCTGGCGAAATCTTTGCAAGCCTTGGTGCGAGTGTGCGGTTGCTGGACGAGAACTTCATGGGGTTGACGTTCGATGTGCTGGATCCGGAAACAAATCGCATGAGGTCGATAACGACCGGATTCTTGGAGCAATACGACGAGAGGTTCTTCGCATACTACACGTGCGACGATGCTACGTTCGCCAAGAGACGGGTGGAGGGTTGGATTCAACATCCGGATTTGGATGCAACCTGGTACAGCAGCCCGCTGCTTCAGGCGTTGTGGGACAAGGACATTTCGAGACGAGGTGACAGTTGCTATGGGAAGCTTGTCTTTAGGCATAAGAGTATCTTTGAAATGCCAGAGGACTCCGCTTCGATTGACCCAGTGTCCGAACAATCTAATGAGGAGGACTTTGACGACGAAAGCGCGATCATTGACGATAGGTTCGAAACAGAGGTTCGTAATGCGAGATTCGAAATGGGAGATCGAATTGGCAAAATAAGATTGGCCTTGAGAGGGCTTCAGACGATTTACGATCCCTTGCACGCCTTGTACGCGCTACGCTTGCCGTCCCGAGTCGGACACGGAAGCCATGAGCTTTTCCAGACGGGCCGGATAACAAACCGAACAGATAGCTTTGAAGATCACCGCAACACCGTCAGATACTTGTATCGAATATACAAATCCATCCTCGTATCCACGGAACACAGCGCGTGGCATCAGATCTCGGATGAGAGATCCCTGCAAACTGGAGTGAAAGGCGTTCCGCTGATCGTAAGATTTGAGGAGCCGTTATCAACGGCGACGTTCGACCGTTGGGTTCAACTTGCCTTTCAAAAGAGGAACCGATTTAAGCTCTGGGGGGATCCGATTCGCCTTGGACCTTCGAAAGTGCATGTCTATGGTGCGGACCGGCATCTTTGGCAACCGATCAATCTGGAAATAACCGCGAAGCAGTTGGTTGCGATTCTACCGGTCGGCACATGCGGCAATACTTTCCATCGCCTAGTCGCAAACATTCAGCACTACGTATCGCCCAAGATACATGCATGGGTAGGCTCCGAACCATTCGATTCGCTTGTGAGTCAGTGGTCACCTAACCTTCAGGAATCGGACGGACATGAACGTTGACTTAGTTCGGGATCCCACGTTTCAGCTAAACATTCTACTCTGGATGGCGAAAGAGCAGCCAACCGAGGGTTACCGTGTCCGTCCTGTATTCTTCGAACACGGTTTCAAGACGATCTACATCCAGCAGCCCTTTCCGCTTCCTGAAGAGACATCAAAGGCAGCACGAGAGTCGAGCTTGAGTATCAAGCTCGCGCCCGAACCGGAACTAATTCTGGCCCGCACTCGCAACGGAAAGGCACTGTACTTCGAAGCAAAAGCCGACTCATTTAGTCCTGACAGTAGTAACTCAAAGCAGGCGCGCGGTCATCTCTTGGCGACCGGACCGGCCTTCGCTGAGGTGCTTGCTCCGCTCACTTCATCCTTGCTCTGTTATGTCGTTCCCGACGACAAGCGAGCGTTGATGTTCGACTGCCTCTCTGATCTCGCCGGGGAACTAAGTGGCCAGGGCTTAGAGCCGGGTTCCTTCTCATGTCACGGTCTTAGGATCGCCGACCACGAGCTGATCTATATCTGGGATTCCGTGTTCAAAGATTATGTAGGTGAAAGTGCGGACTCAATAAGTATCATCGATGATCTCGAATCGCACACCGATCCTAGCCCACTCATACTTGTATTCTCGGAAGAAGACTGTCCGAACACCGACAATCGTGATTTCTACAGGCGCGTCATCCTGGATCAGGTACGGGCGCGTTTGCTTTGTGATGTGCAGAGCCTTCCAGTTAATCAGGAGTATGAGATTACCGTCGATGAACTGTTAATGAGGACAAGCGACCGGGTCTTTGAATTCCTTGGTGGCGCACGTCAAAGAAGTCTTCGACTGCTTGTTCGCGAGAACCTATTCAAACGTATACGTGACCATTGGCAACAGAGGCAACGCTCCATCACCTTGGATGGAAGCACCTTGAGGATTCGATGGGAGTTAGCCGATGAGAAAGACGCTTTCTTGAACTGGCTTGAAGACCGGCGCATCAAGTTCGACGCCAGTAGACCGGAGCCACGAAGAATGCCCTTGCTCGATAACTTACCAGAGCCGACCGCGGAGGAAGACTGAGGTAGAGTCGAGAGCACAGGACCAGATGGCGCGAAGCAAGAAAGAATCGAAGACGCAGGTCGACTCGATCAAACACAAGGACAAGCGCGCGAATATTCCTACCGAAGAGTTGCGCGACTTTGTGGCCGAGGACGAGAACGCGCCGAAGACTATGCTCTATCCCCGCGATCCGTCGCTCGATCCGCAACTCGTCTGGAAAGGCAAAGACGAGCAGGACGCGAGCGATCTCGCCGTGCCCGTGGTGCCGATCTACATCCAGGAGAAGATTCATCCCCAGGCGTTGATAGAAGACCTGCGCGCACACGCTGCGCCGACCGGCGAAGGCGTTGCGGAGAAGTGGACCGCTTATCAGGCGAGCTTGTTCGCGGACTTCAACGGCATCGAGGACGACTTTGAAAAGAAGGTGGACTTCTACACCCACGAGTCTGAGAGCCAGCCGCATTGGTCGAATCGAATGATCCTTGGCGACTCGTTGCTGGTGATGACTTCGCTAGCGGAGAAGGAAGGTCTCAAGGGCAAGGTGCAGATGATATACATCGACCCGCCCTACGGAATCAAGTTCGGTTCGAACTGGCAGGTTTCAACTCGCAAGCGCGACGTGAAAGACGGGAAGGCGGAAGATGCGACGCGACAGCCCGAACAGATTCGCGCCTTCCGCGACACGTGGAAGCTCGGCATTCATTCTTATCTGGCTTACTTGCGCGACCGCTTTTATGTTGCTCTCGAGCTACTCACTGAAACCGGAAGCATATTTGTACAGATCGGCGAAGAGAACGTACACCTTGTCCGGAGTCTCTTAGATGAGGTCTTCGGCAGTGACAACTACGCCGGTACGATCGTCTTCTACAAGACAAGCTCGCAAGGCGCCGCCCGAATTCAGTCCGTTGTGGACTACCTCATAGTTTATGCGAAGACCCCAGAGCTGCAGAAATTTCGCCGGATTCTAAGGACAAAAGTTCCCGGCGAAATTGGCGCAAAGCAATACACATCCCTGGTTTCACCTGACCTCGCAACCATCAGGAAGATGAGGAAAGAGGAATTGGAAGGAACACAACCGATTCCGCAGGGCTGGAAGATCTGTCGAATCGGCCCGTCCACATCACAAGGTGCCCAGGAGAATCGGAGCGGGCCCTATAGGTTCCAGGGCGAGATATTCTACCCGTCAGAGGGACGCCATTGGAGCTACGATCCAGCAGCTGACAAAGAAATGGACAAGCTTGCGTCTCTGAGCCGCCTTCTCAAATCCGGTAAGGCGCTTGGAACGCTCTTGCTCTCGGAAGACAATCCCACCACCGAACTCGACAACATTTGGATGGACACCGGGACCGGCAGCTTCACGGAAGACCAGGTTTACGTTGTTCAGACCGCAGAGAAAGCTATTTCGCGATGCCTCCTTATGGCAACCGACCCCGGCGATCTGGTGCTCGACCCAACGTGCGGCAGCGGAACGACAGCGCATGTTGCGGAGTCGTGTGGTCGACGTTGGATGACTATCGACACCAGCCGAGTAGCACTAGCGCTCGCTCGCACGCGGTTGATGGCGGCGAAATTTCCTTACTATCTTCTCGCCGATTCGCCTGAAGGCGTTCAGAAGGAAGCCGAAGCAACAGGAAGAATCGCGCCCGAGTACAAGACCGAAGGGGACATCAAGAAGGGCTTCGTCAATAAGCGAGTCCCGCATATCACGCTCAAGTCCATCGCCAACAACGAAGAGATCGACGCGATTCACGAACGCTGGCAGCCGAAACAGAACGCCGCGCGAGCAACCCTCAACAAGACACTGAAGAAGAATTGGGAAGAGTGGGAAGTGCCACGCGAGGCCGACGACAAGTGGCCTCAGCAAGCGAAAGCCGCGCACTCTGAATTTTGGCGCTTGCGGCGCGAGAGGCAGCGTGAGATCGACGCCAGCATCGCAAAACGTGCCGACACCGAATTGCTCTACGACCAGCCCTACGAAGACAACAAACGCATCCGTGTCTCCGGGCCGTTCACAGTCGAGAGCCTTTCGCCTCACCGAGTGCTCGCCGCCGACGAGAACATGGACGGGACGGTCTCTGAAAAAGAGGGTCGCCGCAATCAGGACTTCGCGTCGATGATTCTTGAGAACCTCAAGAAGGCCGGAGTTCAGAATACTCGGAAGAACGAGCGCCTTGTCTTCGAAACGCTCGACAGCCACGCCGGTGTTTGGATCAACGCCGCCGGGACGTTCACCGACCGCGACGGAAAGCTCAAGCGTGTGGCTGTTTCGCTTGGACCCGAGCACGGAACGGTCGGCCCGCAACAGGTCAAAGAGGCAGCGAAAGAGGCTGTGCAGGGCATCGGCTTCGACTTGCTTGTCGTCTGTGGCTTCGCCTTCGACCCGCATGTTGCGGAAGAAGTGAAGCGCTACGGCAAGCTCACGGTCCTGCCCGCGCGCATGAACCCAGACCTTGCAATGGGCGATGAGCTACTCAAGAAGACTGGCGCCGGCAATCTGTTCATGGTCTTCGGCGAACCCGACGTAGACGTTCACGACCAGAAGGACGGCACGATTACTGTGGAGATCAAGGGGCTGGACATCTACGACCCGACTACCGGCGAGATACGCTCGTCATCGACCGACGATCTGGCATGTTGGTTCATCGACACGGACTACAACGGTGAGAGCTTCTTTGTACGCCACGCCTATTTCACCGGAGCAGGCGAGCCTTACGAGAAGCTGAAGCGAGCGCTTAGAGCCGAGATCGACGAAGCGGCCTGGTCGAGTCTTTATCAAACGGTCAGCCGCCCTTTCCCTCGCCCAAAGACGGGCAAGATCGCCGTCAAGGTGATCAACCACTACGGCGACGAAGTTTTGAAGGTCTTTCAGCTCTGAGGGGCTGTGATAGTCAAGAAGATCCCCCGAGACCTGCTGACCAAGTGCGCCTTCGAGGAAGGAAAATAAGACCGTGGCACAAGTCATCGCAGATGAATCCGTTCTTCAGGAAATGGTCCGCAGGCTAGTCGAGGCCATCGATCCTGACCGCATAATCCTCTTCGGCAGCAGAGCTCGCGGGGATGCTAAGCCCGACAGCGACGTCGATCTCCTGGTGATCAAGGACTCCGATGAACCTCCTCACCGGCGAGTGATACCCGCCTATCGTGCATTGACTGGACTCGGTGTTCCTAAAGACATCATCTGGCGAACCCCGAGCGAGATTAGAGATTGGGCAGGCGTTCAGAACTATGTTGCCACCCGCGCTCTGCGCGAAGGGAGAGTGCTCTATGAAAAGCGCGCTTGACCTCGCGCGAGGTTTGGGAACTAAGGCCGAACACGACTTACGCACGGCAGAAATTGTGATGGAGCACGATGGACCGCTTGACACTATTGCTTTTCATCTTCAGCAGGCGGCTGAGAAGCTGCTCAAGGCATTGCTTGCTTCGCGCGGAGTCGAATATCCACGGACTCACGACCTGGAAGCTCTGCTCGATCTGGTCCTTCCTGACCACCCTGACTTGGACTCTTTCCGCGAACGTCTCCTTGGATTGAGTTCGTATGCAGTGGAGATGCGCTACGACGCGACCTTGTACCCCGATCGTGAAGAAGTCCTGTCGGCGCTTGAAACTGTGAAAGACTTGCGCCGTGCGATCCACCGACTCTTGCCCGAGGAGGCGCACCCGTGAACCTTGCCGAACAGATCGGCCGCTGGAAGTCGCTGGGTGCAGCGGAGTGAATCAACGCGAGGCTTCCGCCAAGGGGCGGACATGCAAGAGTTCGTTGGCGTTGAGCGGCACGATCTCAGACTCACGGACTGTGACTACCGCAACCGTGTCCCCGACGGCATTAAACACCTCGAGGCTGTAGCCCGGTTCCTGGCCAGGCCGTCCGGGATGCTCCTCGACGACTGTTGCGATGTCCCCGCTACGGAGTCCGTATTGCGGCAGATCGGTATTCAGCGCGACTCGAGTGAACAATTCGTATTTCATCTCTTATCCGAAGCATGCCCGCTCTAAAGCGACAACGCAGTTTTCATCTCCTCCGCAGAGCTGTCCGCGTCGAGCGAGAACCTGATCAGCACGTCCGGCGAAATCGGCGTAGTCGCGGTGTGGTAGAGACAAATCATCGTTGCGATTTCATCGTGAGTGGCTATCCGTCCTGCACTCAAACGTTCGCGGCGCGTTCGATCAACTCTTGGAGTATCGAGCGATGACAGAACGACTCGTTCTCGCAGTAGCACCCGATGCTCACCGGAGTCGCGCGCGCTAACTCTGCCAGAAGCTTGATAGCCTGGCGCGCGTCGGTCTTCTTCATCTCGGCTGTGTAGCGCTCTTTGAACTTCGACCATCGGACTTGCTCGCTCGGCCAATCGCGGCTCTTCATCCACTTGAGCAACTCTGAGCTCGGGGCAAGCGCGGGAACCACACGTCGAAGTAGTCCAATCGCGCGTAGTCTTCTTTCTTCACGCCGCGCGGCAGAAAGCGCACTGTGCCGACTCGCAGGCCTTCTCCACGTTCGCGAGGCGTGCCTACTCGAAATGTTCCTAGATTTGAAGTCGCTTTGAGCATGAAAAGACAGTTTGCAAATCGCGCCGCTGTTCGCGCCCAGATTTCGCGGGTTCGCGAGAATTGCGTTGGCCGCGTAGCGGTTTCCTATCGATAGCAGCGTACAACGATCCTCGGGCGCGGCCGCGTAGCGGGTACCTGTGCCCAGCTTTTGCGGCGTGGCGGCTGACGTTTTCCAAAGATAGGTAGCCGCTACGCGGCCCGGGCCCTCTCTGGTTGTGCAGGCTATCGAATAGGTAGCCGCTACGCGGCCC
>JBBPIE010000069.1:0-3158 GCA_038040485.1 Candidatus Onstottus arcticum | reverse complement strand
ATCAATCAAGAACTCAAAGCCACCGCGAAGCGGTTTAGTTCAACATGAATTCGACAGAAAACTGTCTACTCTCTTTATCCAAACGATTCCTTCTGCATAACGCTAAACAATCTCAGGCTATTGAGATCGATTGTTCCCCAAGAACTGAAGATCTTGGCCGTTCTCGGCTGATGTAAGAACTCAGAGGCGTCAGCCGCACGTTCCCTTCTGCATGACTCATCAGGATTGATCTCGCGGACTGCTCCCTCAAAGCGAATCGTCGAATGTGAAGACTCATCTAAGGCGCTAGGCTGTGAATGAAGTTAACCGCTGGACGGTCCAGCTTCGTGAGGTCCCGTTCGGCGCGCGACGCTATGCTGACCCTCTACATCAATCTCCCCAGCAGCGCGCTTTATGCGCCCGCCTCCATCGCCGGGTTCGGCGTCGACTACGCCGCCAACCTCACTGCTACCGACACGCCGGCCTTTGTGCACAGACTCACCAGGTAGTCGAGCGAGAGCTTGTCCACCTTGTTGCGAGCGATCTCGGAAATGCGGGGCTGCACCACACCGAGACGCTTCGCTGCCTGCGCTTGCGTAAGACTCTCGCGAGCCATCCATTGCCGCAGCGCCTCAGCAAGCTGACAGCGCAGCAGCATGACCGCCGCCTCGTGCGGTGGGAATCCCAGGTCAAGGAACACATTCCTGCTGCCTCGATTGGTGCGCTTGGTAGTTTTCTTCATGGTTCATCCCCGATCGCCTTGTAACGCCTCGCCGCGAGCTTGATGTCGGCCTGCCGGGTTTTCCGTGTTGTCTTCTGGAAGGCGTGCAACACGTAGACCGCACGCTCGAGCTTCGCCACGTAGATCACCCGGAATGCGCCCGCGTCGTCCCGTACACGGATTTCATAAGCACCCGGCCCGACGCTCGGCAGCGGCTTGAAATCCGAGGGTTCGCGCCCGACTTGGACCATAAACAACTCGTATCCAGCTCGCCGACGTGCGGACTCTGGGAATGCTGCCAGATCCCGGTGCGCAGTCCCAACGAAGTACGTCGCCTTCATCGTCGGAGATCATACGAACATTCTTATGAAGGCACAAGATGCCTACTACCGGGCCGAACGTAGGCATCAACGGGCGCGCGCCGAACCTTCCTAGATATCATACGAACCCCGCTTCGCTGCACGCTGAGTTAGGTAGTCCGTGTCAGATAGCTGTTGTTTCTTGATGATCTTCTTCCCGATTAGTCCATAAGCTTGAGTTTCTAAACCAGTGGACGGTCCGGCCTTCTGAGACTGCCGTTCGGCGCGCGACGAGATGCTGACGCTATACATCAATCTCGCCGGCAGCGCGCATTTCGTCCACGACCTCCCTGAAGGGCCGGCGAGGCTCGTCTTTGCTATCGCGAGCGGCTTGCCCCATGTGAAGGTCTTCCATCATCTCCTCGTAGTCCTCGATGGGGACAATCACGGAGGTCTTGTTCCCATCTCCGTCTACTGCGAACTGAACGTTCTTTGACATGGTCTTTTCACCTCGCCATTGATTCTTTCATGCGCACAGACGACGACTCCGCCAACGTTCTCGTATCGCAACCGGGATAGCGTCTTCTTCCCACCGCCTTAGACTCACAGAGACCTGCCGGGCCATTGGACCCATTGCGCCGCAACCGCTTGCTTGACTGCTGTCGATCGTGATTGATTGGCCAGCAGAACGTCGCGATTTGAGACGCGTTACCTCAACCAAAGAAGAATCAAAAACACTAGAGCAGCAAGCAAAACTATGACCTTGAAAATCCACATCCAAAATAGTTCGGACCTGAACGTGTGAAGGTACAAATGTTTGGGTATTTTCATATCGCTTCTCCACCGTAATATTTCTTTGCGCCCATTCTTGCAGATTCTATGCGGCACATCAACGAATCGGGTAACCGATTTCGCAATACTTGAATATGGCTCCGAAAAACCACCGGCCAAATAGAAGCTCAATGAGATGCAGTTAGCAATTTATAAGGGTTGCTTGTGCAAACAGCTCTGGACATAGGTCACAAGCGAGATCCCTACGACCGCAAGGCACCGCACTTGTGACCTTACTGAATTCGTTGAGGTTCAACTAAGCAAGGGGGAGAACGCCCCACAACCAAGAGAACAAGGAAGAATCCAGGTACAACCACCGATAAAAAAGAATCCTTCGCCAGCCGAGCAAGAACACCCGGAAAGCGCTCCTCCATCGCAATAGTAGAGAGGGAGAAGTTCTGCCACATGAAAGCAAGTGACAGAGCATCCGGCTTCTTGTGCGGTGATATTACCCTTTCCGGAGTTTAGTGCTTGAGCCAATACGCCACCGTACTCGTGCATCAGCGCTCTGAGTAGTTGGAGAGAGGGGGTAGTAAAGAGCCTGTTTTGCTCAATTTCTCTCAGCTGGTTTACGTCAGAACCAGCTTGATGCCTCAAGTCATTGAACGGTAGTGAGATCCACCTCCCATCTACCTTCACGCGCGCTGATTTAATGGGAATGGATGCGCTTCCAACGGGACCTTCAGCCCTTTCGAGGCGGACCTGGAATCCTGATCCAACTGAGGAGTCAATTGAGAGGAGAATCCGCTTTGGCCTCATCTGTCTCTCTATGGTAATCCAAGCTTCCTCCATGTTTGTGGGGCTTATCTTCAGAGTTACTCGATTCTGAAGCGGCTCTTCAGTTAGCTCAGCAACAGCTTGTATCGCCTTTGAGGCATCATACAGATTGACGATTACTGTAGGATACCTAATCGTCAAATCAAAGAAGTAGATACCTCGCTCCGCGAGCAGACTTGGAGCCGGAAGTATCTTTTTCTCAAGCTGGTCAGCTCGAAATGGAGTTTGTGTGATGGCTCCAGTCGAGTAGATGGGCCAAAGCAATAGTGTGACAGCTAGAACTAAGTGGATCCTCTTTGTGCTTTGCATGGGCAGTCTCCTTTCATGGTATTTACTTGCAATCTATTGGAGAACGATTTGAAGTGTTCTCCATGGCTAATAGACGAAACTGCGTTGAGAAATAATGCATCATTTCTTGTGGGCAGGGCGAAATTCAGCATCTACAGGAGGGCCGACGCGACGATGGCGGATAAGCCTCAGCTTCAAGTATTGCGCCGAACGTATAGGGTTTTATCCACAATGCCCGTGAGGACTGACTGAGAAGAGAACTT
>JBBPIE010000053.1:0-30486 GCA_038040485.1 Candidatus Onstottus arcticum | reverse complement strand
CCGAATGAATATGGTCATGAAAAGATTGACCTCGATTTCAGCTATTCTTATGTCGGTCACGCTCATTGCCGGAATCTATGGAATGAACTTCGACTTTATGCCCGAACTGAAATGGAGATACGGCTATGTGGGCGCGCTAGGATCAATCTTAGCTGTCGGTGTTGCTCTCTATCTCTATTTCAGAAGGATCAAATGGTTATGAAACAAGATAAAAAGAGGAAACACACAGGTTGGACCCGATTGCGCAGGCCGCAAGACGACGCTGAGACGACCAAGCAATACACTGAAGAGGAAGTTCAAAGCTTGTCGCATTATCAGAGTAATCACGCAGGAATTATTCGCCCTGATACGGGCGATCTTCATATGCCATCTGATTTTGTAGAGACTGGAGACGGGGAACAGACCAAGGCCCCGCCCCGTGTAATGCTGGTAATCATAACCCTGGCATTGATTTTCATAGCTATCATTGCCTACTTGGTCAGCCAGATGCCCAACAAAGAGTAGGTATTCGCGCTGGCGCTCGCCGAAGTCCGCTTGCGTGGTTCGAGCGGTCACAGTTTCACTTGTCTTTCATTTCGGCGCGGTGTAGCCGTTGCGTGTGCGGGCGGCAAGGCGTCGAGTGCCTGAGCTCACCTGGACCTTAACCGAGCGAAAGGTTCCATCCTTGTTCGCGTTCGTCGGATAGTAGCCGATCGCGTACTGTGTGCGAAGATCGCTAGAAATGGCTTGGGCTATTGTGTGGACCTCGGAGAGCTCCTTGGGAAAAAAAGCCTTGCCGCCGGTTTCTTCGGCGAGCTTTGCGAGTAAGTTCTCGGCCTTATCCTTCGGGCTCTTCTTGAATATCGCGGAGTCGCGATCCAGATCGTTGGTAAAGCCGATCAGATAAATCTGCACATCGAGTTCGCGCATATGCTCGACAGTTTCGTTGAACTTATAGTAGCTGTCTTTGTCCAGGCCGTCGGTCACCAGGATGACCGCCTTGCGCCGGTTCTTTGCTTCCTTGTTTGCATAGTCGGCCGCAAGGTACAGAGCGTCGAGCATCGCGGTTTGGCCCGATGCAATCAAGCCCTGTAATGTGTCGATAGCATCGGCGGTGTTGTTGGTGAACTCTTCCAGCAGGTCAGGCTGAAGCTTAAACTCAATCACCGCCATCTCGTCGTCGGCCTTGCTTTCTTTTATCAGATTGGACGAAGCCTTGATTACGACATCGAGTTTGGTTCGCATCGAGCCTGATGTGTCTATCGCGAACACCATTGAGACGGGGACTTGTTCGCGTCCGAAGAACTCTATCGTTTGTGCAACCTTATCTTCGGTGACTTGAAAGCTGTCCTTGGATAAATCGGTAACGGGCTTGTTTGAAGGGTCGAGGACCGTGACGTCGAGGACTACCAGGACCCTTCCTAGCTTTATCGGAACGTCGTCGCGGGACTGAGGCTCGTCGCCCTGCTGCTTCGGCTGTTGAGGCTTGCCGAGCTTGGGCTTTTCCTGCGAATCATCGGCCCGAGATGGCTCCACGCCGGGCAGCCAGCCAAAGCCGTTACCGAGAAGGACGAGAGCCAGCAGGAAGGTGGATACAACGAACGTTCGAATCACTGCAACTTTCATATCGAAATTCTACTCCGCGCTTCTTGTTTTGAAAACTAGTGCGTCTGAAACCGGTTTTGGGATGCCTGGACGGTCTCAGCCCGTTGCCGAAGGAACGCGGGCAAAGTTGCGGGCTTGCAGAATATTGGTGAGGCTCGAGGTGGTCGGTTACTTCTTGAACGACTGATACCCGTCCTTGTACTGGAGCGACAGGCGGCCAAGTCCTCGCGGCGGGTTGACCTTGACCTGGACCTTGTGCCATTTGGCTTCGCTCTGCAGATCGGTGGGATAGAAGCCGACTGAGTACTGATGACGAAGCTCCAGGGCAATGCGCGTGCATATCTCGACAAGCTCGGCTTCGTTATAGGCGTTGGGAAAAAACGCGCGTCCGCCTGTCATTCGCGTGATCTCTTCCAGTATCGAGCGCCCAAACCCCGACAGAGCGTCATTGGCAGGATCGGTTATGCCAATAGCATAAATCTGAACATCAGCCTCTTTGACACGGTTGCGCAGCTCTTTGTAAGTGTAGCGGCTGTTGTTGTCCTGGCCGTCGGAGATCAGCAGCAGCGCTTTCTTTGAGTGGCGTCCCTGCTGAACTTTTTCGACAGCAATATAGGCCGCGTCGTAAAGCGCCGTGGAACCCTTCGGTTGTATGAACATCAAATGCCCGAGGATATTGTCGCCGGACGTGGTGTAGTCCTGAACGAGCTTTGCCCGGTCGTTAAAGCCGATCAGGAAAAAGTCGTCGTCATCGTGGGAGGTCTCGATGAATCGTCGAAGCGCCCGAATAGAACGCCCGATTCGCTCTTTCATCGATCCCGACACGTCGTACACGATTCCAAGCGACACGGGCGAGTCATCGTCAGTAAAGTGGGCGATCTGCTGTTTCACCTTGTCGTCAAAAACTTCGAAGTGATCCTTGGTGAGTCCGGTGACGAATCTGCCATAGGGGTCGGTGATGCTCACGATGACGTTCACAACGCTGGTATCCAGGATGATCTTGTCATCTGGCCGTTGTCCGATGGGCTTTCCGTCGCGTGAAACTGCGGGCGAGCCGGAGTTCGTGTTAACCGCGGGACGCGGATCGTCTCGCGGGGCGGCCGCCGACGGTTTGGAAAGTGGCGTCCCCGATCCGCCGCCCTGCTGAGCAGTGGCATTGTGAAGCGGCGAGAGTGCAACAAACAAAACGGAGGACAGGATTGCGCACGCGAATCTTTGTTTCATGGCGGGTGCTCCCGGCTCGATTGATTAGCCTTAAAGAACCTGACCTGTGCTTCCAAGAGATGATGCGATGGTGGCACGAGTCGCAGGCGGCATGCGCTGTCGCCCTTCAAAACCATTGTCGCGATTCACAAACGGAGTGGGTCGAAATACCCTGGAGTGAGCAGCCAGTGGCTCCCGGCCCTTTTTCAACGCCCTCATTCTAGCACAAACGATTCGAGACGCAAGAGAAGTCGTCGCTCAGTCTTCAGGAAGCTGCGTCTGACCCGACGCGCCTGAGATTTCGAGCTGCCGCTTCGAGCAGCGCTTGACCTGCCGACTGGCAAGTCCACCAACCCAGTGGCATGTGCCACAGATCCTTAAGGCCGTGATCCCGAAAGCCTGACCGCGCGGGGTTTCAAAGCCACGGGCTTTGCGAGACCGCTGGCTCCCACGGCCGCCGCATTTGCCGACGACCCGAGTTGCGTGGTCAGCGAGTCGTTGGATTCTGCATCGAAAACAGTGAGCCGCAGGCTGGTGACCCCCGGTTGGTTTCCTGCGCCCGGGAACCTTTGTTCGACGACAAAGCTTTGTCCTTTTGAGACCCGTCCCTCGATGATCGGCTGAATCAGATCAACTTCGATCGCCTGACCCACAACCGCTCCGCCTTGGTCAAGCAGCTCATACCTGGCGCGTGTCGTGTCCAGGTTCGAATCGAAAACGGAATAAGTCAGGATGAACTCGTCGCCGGATCTAGTGAAGCTCGCGGTAGCTGCTTTCTTCGGCTTGGCCGCATTTATCAATTGGAGGGCGGTGCCAACGTGAGCGATGAGGTCGACAGTTAAGGGGCCGCCTGCGTTCGTGCTGAAAGTGATCTTTGAAGTAACCGTGTTGGGCAGCACTTCGCTCGCGGCAAGCCCAGTTGTCTTACCCGACGGGCGGGGGATTACAGGGCTAAAGACCACTCGAAATGTTTGTGACTGACCCGGTTCGATCTCTATGCAGAAACCGGGGCACAGATCTCGAAAAGCAGGGCTCTCCGAGCCATCCGGGTTGACGACCCTGAGTGAAAAGAACTTGCTGTCGTCGGGATCAGTGATCTTTCCGCTAGTGACATCGCTCCCAGTGCGCGAAATGGATGACACGCTCAGGCCGAGCACTCCGCAGCCATTGTTCGGAATGGTGAAAGTCTTTGAGCAGTCGCAGCTCGCGGGTGGGTTCTTCTTGGCTTTGCGAACCGGAGGAACCGGAGTCTGCCCTCCGAAGGTGACGGTCGGGGTTTGCACATTCCCCGGCCGCCGGACGGTCACCGCAAACGCACAAGTTGTTCGATTGCCAGAGATATCCACCGCCGCGCAGTTAACAGTCGTGACGCCTGCTGGGAAAGTCGAGCCCGACGGCGGCGCGCATGTCGCGATAGTACCCGGAGCATTGTCCGTCACCGTCGGCGGCGGATAGGTCACTACCGCTGCGCATTGGCTTGCCGGAATGTCGACCGCGACCGGTGAAGGACACGTGATGGTGGGTGCCTGGGCGTCCGTGACCGTGACGGAGAATGAGCAGGTGGATGTGTTTTCTGCCGCGTCGCTCGCGGTACAAGTTACCATTGACGTGCCTACCGGGAATGTCGCGCCCGATGGCGGCGTGCAAATTGCAGTCCCGCCCGAGCAGTTGTCGACCACTATCGGGGGCGACGCATATTTCACAACCACGGAATTCTGCCCTGGAGGCGCCGAGGTCGTGATATTGCCGGAACACGTGATTCGTGGCGCGGTTGTGTCCTTCACCGTAACGTTGAACGAGCAGCTTGCTCCTCCATCGGCGGTGCAGATGACCGGCGTTGCGCCCACCGGGAAGAAAGTATTCGAAGGCGGGGTGCACGTGACTCCCGCGCACGGACCAACTGTCGACGGTTGAGGGTAGCCAACCAGCGCGCCACAGCCGAATGGCAGCGGAAGCGTATTCGCACTGACATCGGCGGGACAGTTAAGTGAGCACGGGGAGAAAACGACCGGCGTCATCACGGTCGAAGAATTGTTTCCGGGCACAGGGTCGGTCGAATTCGCGGTCACCGAAGCGGTGTTGGTGATGTTCGAACCCGGCGCCGCGTTGACCCTCACGATAAGCGTTATGCTCGCCGAACCTCCGGACGCGATCGCTCCCAAGGAGCATGTCACGGCTCCGGTGCCGCCCGGCGGCGGAGCGGTGAAGGTGCCTTGACTTGGTGTGACCGAAACAAACGTAGTGTCCGGGGGAACTTCGTCGCCTACGGTGACGCCGACTGCGTCGCTTGGGCCGGCGTTGGTGACCCCGATCGTGTAGGCCAGGTTCGAGCCAGTAGAAACTGGGCTCGGTAAACCGGTTTTTATGATGCCCACATCGGCCTGCGTCTCAACTGTAGTAGTCGCGGTTCCGATGTTGTTGGCCGGGTTCGAATCGGCACTAGCCGTCGCAGCGGTAGCCGAATTGGTTATGATCGTCCCGCTGGGAGTATTGGAGTTCACCCTCACGACGATCGTAAAGACGGCTGTCTCCTCGTTAGGAACCGACGCTTTGGAGAAGACGATGTTTCCGGTGCTTCCCACCGCGGGCGCCGTAACGCCCCAGCCTGCTCCGATCGTCACCATCGCTGACACGAAGGTGGCATTAGCTGGAACCGAGTCTGTGACCGTCACGTTAGCGGCGATGCTCGGACCGTTATTGGCGAAGTTGACGGTGTACGTAATGTTGTTCCCTGCGATCACTGGATCGGGCGAGTCGGTCTTGGTCACTGCGAGATCGGACTGCGCCTGAACGGTAGTCGTCGCCGTCCCAGTGTTGTTGCTCATCGTTGGATCGGCGGTGGTGCTCGCCCCGACGGCGTTGTTGGTGATCAAGGTGCCGGCTGCCGTGCCGGGGTTTACGTTAACCACGATCGTAAAAACGGCGGATTCTCCAGAAGCAACGATTCCTTTCGAGAACACGACGTTGCCAGCTAAGCCTACTCCCGGCGCGACAACACCCCAACCGCTGCCTGTCGAAACCACCGCAGACACAAATGTAGTGTTGGCCGGCACGGTGTCAGTCACTGTCACGGTTTGCGCCTCGCCTGGCCCGTTGTTGACAAAGTTGATCGTGTAAGTGATGTTGTTCCCCGCACCCACAGGGTCGGGAGAGTCCGTCTTCGTCACCCCGAGATCAGCTATACCAAGCACTGCGGTCATTGCTGTTCCCGTGTTATTGCCTGGAACAGGATCGTTTGTCGCGCTCGCGGCGACGGCATTGTCGGTGATGACAGTGGCGTCAGGTGTGTTGGCATTTACATTGACCACGACTGTGAACACAGCCGTCTCGCCCGAAGCAACCGTGGCCTTCGAGAAGATAACGTTGCCGGTCCCGCCCACTGATGGTTCGGCCTTGCTCCAACCTGCGCCCGTTGTAACCGTCGCTGACACGAATGTGGTGTTCACAGGCACGGCGTTGGTCACGGTCACGGTTTGAGCAGGGTTAGGCCCGTTGTTCGCAAATGAGATCGTGTAGGTAATATTAGCTCCGGCGACTACTGGGTCAGGCGAATCGAGGTTGCTGGTGATAGAAAGATCCGCGTCAACTGCGGCAACGGTCACGCACTGTGAGAATTCCGAAGTGTTGCCTTGAAGGTCGGTCGCGGTGGCAGTGATGACCTGGCCAGCAGGAACCGTAACCGGCAGGTTGACATTAATCGGCGCGATGCAAGTGGGGTCCGTTGTCACGACAGTCGAGCCAATAAAAACGGCGCCCTCACCGTTGCCTGATGCATCGCATACCGCATTGGAGAAGAACTCGATCCTGAATTGAGTGCTGGCCGTGCTATTAAGGCTTCCAACAACTGCCGTGCTAGCACCCATCGAAGTCGCAGACGTGAGGTCCGGGAAATTCTGAAGATTGTTTGCTCCTGTATCGTCGTCGCACGCGTCATTTGGTTGTACGCTTGAGTCGTCGCTCAGGTTGATCCCAAGACCGGCGTTGGAGAAAATCGAGTTTGATAGGACGCTATTCTGCGAGCCGGCCACGATGCCTACGCCGATACCATTGTTGAACGCTATCGTGTTGCCTGCGCCGGGATCTATGCCGCCAATTGAATTGTTTTGAGTAGTGCTGCCGACGCTAACGCCGTTTGAATTATTCCCCAGCGCGGCGGTCCCATTGACGTCCGTACCGATGAGGTTTCCCTGTACCAGGTTTCCGGTCGAGGAATTAATCACTATTCCCCCGCCGCTGTTGCCCGAGATTACGTTGCCGGGGCCGTTTCCAATCGACCCTCCGATTAAGTTGTCGGACGCATCCGAGTTGATCACCACGCCTGCGGACGCGTTGCCCAGCGCGACCGTCCCGGTGATGTCTGTTCCGATGAAGTTCCCCTGAATTGTGTTCTCCGCTGACGTATCGCCGATGAGGACACCGATAGAGTCATTCCCGGAAATAATATTCCGGCCCGACGTTCCGCCGACAAGGTTGTTAACGGCATGGTTTCCCATCTCGATGCCGTTGCCGTTTGGGAGGGGATTCAAGCCGTCAGCAGTCGTCCCTATCAAATTGTTCGTGATCATGCTGTTGGCGGTCTCGAAACGCACCCCGAACCCGCCGTTCCCGGAGATTAGATTTCCTGAGGTGGCGGCTGCCCCGCCGATCTGAGCAAAGGTCGCGCCCGGAAGGACCAGCACACCGCCCGACGCGTTCGTCAACCCTACCGCCCCCGTTACATCGGTGCCAATGAAGTTCCCCTGGACTGTGTTGTTGGAAGCACCGGCGTTGCGGATCTGTACCCCATTGCCGTCGTTTCCTGAAATCACATTCCGCGCAGCGGAGGTGGTTCCCCCAATCGTGTTGTTTGATGAACCATCGATCAGGACTCCCGACAGAGTATTGTTGAGCATCGCGCCGCCGGCAGCATTCGTTCCGATGAAGCTGCCCTGTACCACATTCCCGCCGCCTCCGGTGATCGAGATGCCGTTGCCGCTGAACCTATTGATCACCAACGCCAGTATCTGGCAGTTGCTCGCGGTTATGGTAAGGCCGTTTGCCGCGGCGCCGGCCTGTGTTCCGTTAAGCTCCACTCGAGTCGCGCCGCCGGTCGCGCCGTTGATAGTCACGGCCTCGGTGATAGTCGGGAGTGGGAGGGATAGAGTGCTCCCGACCAGGATCGTTGGCGTATTGATCCCGATGTCGAAGTTGATCACGTCAGCGCCCGGCGAAGCGTTCGCCTGAGTTATCGCGTCTCTCAGCGAGCCGGCTCCGTCGTCGGCCGTGGTGTTAACGGTGAACGTCACCGCCGGGGCGCTCGGCGCGGAAACCGCCGTCGACTGCCTGATTCCCGAAGCTGAAACCCTTAGCAATACGATGGCTGAGATCAGTGTCAGTGTTAATGTCAGCGCGGCAAAAACGATTCTCCTCTTCATCGTATCTCCCATGGGGCCGGCCCAGCCCAATCTGCTCAGCATTTTGGCGTCTTTGATTATGACGGATGAAACCGCGAATTGCGTCCTCGAAGCCCTTAACTCGTTTCCGGCCAAGCATATTACCACGACGCTGGAAAGTAAAGATGCTTGATTCGAAACCCGAGGGCAAGCGAACCCTTCACTGGTTGAAGGCTCCAACATCGTTGCCGGTCGCTTGCCTTCAGCACTGTGGGTGCCTGAGGTGGGACAAAAACAGAAGACTTCCTGTTCTACGAAATCTAGGGTTTTCTCTCAGCGAGAAGAGCCGAGAGCGTTGATAACATCAGCAGCGCATCGTCGCGCGACCATTCCGCCGCACTGCTATGGGGTGCCTTGTGAGCGCACTGAAGCAGGTCCCATCGTAGGTTGTCCACCCTCTCTTGCCACGTTCGGCTCTCCCGCTCGGCCATCGTTGGAGCCTTCCAACCCGCTCCGTGTTTTTCCGGTTCGATCTTCTGCCACTTCTCAAGCGCTAGCCGGACTGCGGCAACGCATCCTTTCCAGCCGGTGCTACCTCCCTGCTCAAAAAAGTTTCTGGCCTCTACCAGTGCATTCCATATTTCCTCCCAGTCTGGCGAGGGACAGGGCGGTAGGGGGATCTCAATCAGAACATTCTCCATCACTCCTATGCGGCGCAGCCTATCCACCCAGACCTCCTTCGAGTAGCTGATGACTGTTTGACCGTAAACCTGATGAGGAGCAGTGCGAATCTGGTATGAGTTGTTACTTGGTAGCAAATAGGAGAGCTGGCCCCAGAGATCGACCTGGAATTCCGGCGGTTTCTCCGCCCGCAGTTTCTCAACTGTTGCGAGTTCGGCAAACGTTCCCCGCCACCAGAAGTGAGTTTCTCGGGGAACCAGTGTATTCGGCTCGCTGCTCTCGGAGCTGGTGTAGTCCGTTTCAGCTTCAATACAGCCTACCTCTAACGGCGATGACTTGTGACCCATTGTGAGGGTGGCCCACAAGTCGCTGACGAGCGGGATAGGATAGTCTTTGGCAACTGTCTTCAATGAGACGACTGCGGGCAGAGTGAGTTTGAAGCCTCCGGCGATGCGAGATGCTTGCAGGCGCCCCGGACTCTTATTGAAGCTAACCGAGCCGACTGCTTCGCCACGGTTGTTCTTGATTTGTACAGAGTCTAACATCGATACTGCGCTTGCTACGAAGGAACAATCGTACCACAACTTGGATCGTGATGATCGACTTGCGCGGCTCTGGGCGAACGCGCCCCGGACTGTGGCGTAATCCCACTTATCAAGAACGACGACCACCGCTGGTCTAGAAACCGATAGCCGCCTCGGTCGCGCCCGGCCCCATCAACTCGGTCATCGATGGCTTTGCACGAGAGAGAACAGCCTTCCATCCATGCTGTCAAAGACCCATTCGAGCCACGCGACAAACAAGACGAGTCATTGATACCTTGGAGAGCGCGCGCGTGCTGGCGGTTCTGGGATCATTCGCGCGCCGGCATAAACGTAGTCCGGTTGCGCGGATGTGACCTCGTACGCTGGATCGGTGAGGAGTTAGTTGTGTCGTCATGTTCGGCGGAGCTACATGTAATCAGTCTTTCGAGCTTTAATCACGACGACATTACTTGTACTGCCTCCTGCTCTCATTATGTCTTGGATTGCTAGCTCCATCATCTCCTTGCTCCTCGCGTCCTGTTCGACTGAGGACGCTGTTTCCAGCGCCTGTTTAGCCTGAGCTCCGCCAATGTTTCTGAGCGCGGCGATCGCATTCAAGAGGAGCAAATGGTCGTTCGGATGCAGATGGGATGTGTGTGACATCAAGGCCTCAGCGATCTTAGGGATTGCGGCCTCGCCGATCAGAATCAGACCCTTTACCGCCGGTTTGCTATTAAGTGATGTGCCGATATGTCCCGGCTGGTAGTCAATGTATTTGACGAGAGTATCAATAGCCTCTACTGCTCTGAGCTCTCCCAGCAGCCCACATGCATTATAAAACGCTATGTCTTCGCCACCGTCTGCGTTGTCTTCGAGCAGTTTAATGAGAGCACGGATGACTTTCTCCTTGGCATCGGCCGACCGATTTGCTATCGAAAGCAGTGCCGTCGGCACTTGTTGCTGAGCCTGGGGACTGGGCCCATAGCTCGTATTCCCAGCCTGAGTAGAAAAAAGCCTGTCTATTAGACTGTCTATTTCTTCGGTTTCCGCGTTTTTCATTCTCTGGCCTCCGGATAACCCACCGTCCTTCCTTTGAGCCGCACTCTTCCCATCGTCAAGCTATTCCTTGAGTTGGCACTCTTTGGGAGGTCTTTATTCCGCATTCCGCGAGGTGGGGCGCGCCTGCTATGGAAATGACACCTCCCAGTGCCTCGGAACGTCTAGTATTAAGGTAAACGACTTTTTACAACTGAACGTGCGATTTGCATCCCATCCCTCAATGGTAAACCGCCATATGAACTCCCCAGAATCAACCTCAAGGTTCTTCTTCTTCTTCTTCCCCTTTGAGTTTGTTATTTTCTTTCGCTGAGTCTTGGCAATCCCAGGCGTGTCGAGCGAATAAAACTGGAACGGCGTAGCGATAAAGAATCCGTTATCGGGATTGTCGTCGTGGTAATCACGGAAACCGAAAAACGGGTAAGTCTTGCCCGTAAACCGATCGAGACCATACCAAGATTCCACCTCTGAAACCTCTTGAGTATAAAAGTAAGGATCGAATATCGTCGCTATCCCTGGGTAGTTAACGATCACTTCGAAGGCATAAAACCACCAGGCGCCATTCGCGCTGGCATTAAAGGTTTCGTGCTCACCAGTTACGGCAGGCTCACGACCCCATAACGCCGAGTATCCGGGATAGTTACCGACGAACGATTTACTCGGGGTACCTAATCTAAGAATAATAGAGCACGTCGAGGCTGCATTGATCCCAACCCCATCCTGCCCAGGACCTGGAGGAGGCGCGTGTTGTACGGGAATCGCGTTCAGTCCGTCGGGATCTACAAGATTGATTGCGTCATTGAGACTGTAGCTATACCGGTTGAGGCTCTGTGGGTTTTCGAGCAGAGAAGTTGACTGATAGGAGTCTACTGAAAGGAAGCGGCCAGGAATAATAGAATAGTGCCGATTTATCGCATAATCCATCCCAGTCTCGCTATCCCGTTCATAGCTGGTGAAGTGGTGTTTTTGCTGCGCGCCGCTTTCTCCGAAGTCCTCTCCGAATGGCAAGTGGGCCTGGCGACCTAATACGTTTCCGCTCGAGTCAAGGGTCATCCTTACGCTCAGTGAGTCGCTAACATAGTAGTACGTGGTCCAGGGTGCGATGCTGCTCATACGCACTCGGCTGTAGACTCTTTCATCAGCCGCGTAGATATTATCCACTCGCGCCGATTTGACCTGATACGTCGGATTCGTCGAGTATGCAGTCGTCGCGTCGTGCTCGCCGATTACCTGCGAGCCTTCCCATACGTAGTGCGTCCAGCTTGAACCCACGATCTTCGTCACTCGACGGTTCTGATGATCGTACCGGTACTGCGCAGTAGCTCCGCCGTCTACGCTCACCACTCGGTTCTCAGCATCATAGCTGTACGTGTGAAGTCCGTTGTTGGTCAGGTTGCCCGCTGCGTCGTACGTGTAACTCACCGTCGAGCCGTTGTTGGTGACAGTCGCGATTCGATTCGTCGGAGCCGAGCCTCCTTGCTGGAATGTGCTTTGATAAGTGATGCTTTGAATCTGAGTACCGCCCGTCACTGCATCCCACACTCCCGTGCGATTGCCCCATCGCTCATATGCAAATCGCCTCTGAGCGCTTGAGCCATTCGATGTTTGATTAGAAGTCGCGAGCCGCCCCAGCAGGTCGTAGCCGTAGGCAGCGCTCTCGGTAGTGCCGTTGATTGTTCCGCTGATTGACGTCAACTGACCTGCGTTGCCCGCAGTTGAGCCTGTTCCCATCTGCCCGGCTGCCGCCTGGTAATTATAGGTTAGGTTCATCAGCGAGGTTGCGCCTTTTGTCGCCGTCTGACTCGTCAACTGCAGACGGTTTGTGTCAAAGCCATTGTTCTCGACCACTCCGTTGCCAAGCGTGAGACCGGTTAATTGGTCGGCAATGTTGTAGCTCACTCCGGTCAAGTAGCCCGACGTGTCTCCTGGTGCATTGGTAAGGGACAACATCCGCCCTTTGTCGTCGTGATTCACCGAAACCTGCTGGCCTGATGGATAGATTATCTTCGAAAGCTGGCCTCCGAGGTTGTACTCGTAGCTCGTTGCGTAAGTCTTACGCGTGTCGGAGGTCTGGCCTAGTATCCATCGCGTCACCGACGAGACTCGAGAGTACGAGTCGAAGGCATAAGTCTCGTTGTACTTGTTCGGAATAGTGACACTCGAAAGCGCTCCCCAACTCGTGTACCCGAAGAATCGATCTTCGGTCGCCGCAATTCCTGAGGGGAGCGCCGGGCGCACCAACCCGGAGTCGTCGCCACCGACTCCAGTGAACCAAATCTGAGTCAGATGGTGCAGCGCATCATAAGCGTAGTGACTCTCGACTCCGCGAGCGTCCGTCTTCTTTTTGACCGCGCCGAACTCGGTGTACGCATAAGCAGAGGTCCACGTCGTTCCACTTCCGTCGTTGATGGTTGCCGTCTGCTCGGGAATCTTCTCGTAACATAACCTCCCCATTGCGTCATACTTGGATGACCGCGCCTGATTGCCTTGGTTGACCAACGTCAGCTTATCAAGAAGCGAATACGAGTAACTCGTCTCTTGAGTAAGGGCACCCGCCGAAGTCTGCTCGATGACTCTGATCAACCGCCCGAGTGCATCGCTCTCGCGTTTGATCTTGCGATTCACCTGATCGGTCAGCGTCACGGTGCTCCCGCTGTAGTCGCTTCGCGTGGTGTTGCCGTCGGGCAGCGTCGTTACAACCGCCCGATTCGCGATGTCGTACTGAATCGTAGTCGCGGGGCCGGGAGAGCCGCCCGTTTGAAACGGATTCGTCCAACTGATGACTCTTCCCATCGCGTCGTAGCTTGTGTTCTCCTGCGCACCCGTAGGCGCCACTGAATAGATCACTCGCCCCCAGCCGTCGTATTGCGTCGTCGAGATGAGAGTCCGCTGCGTTCCGAGATCGTCATATGTCTGTTGCGAGGTTGAAGAGAGGGTCGCGTAGTTGAAGTTGGCGTTTGCATTCGCGCCCGTCGGAAGCGTTACGCTTGAAGCTTGCAGCGCCGCATTGTATCCGATGTTCGTCTCAAGTCCGGCGCCATTCACGAGTGAAGTCGGGAGGCTCGTGTTGAAGTCGTAGTCAGTTGAGGTCGTCGTGTGGACGCCATTCGGATCGCCGCTCGTCTCTGAATCCGGCTGCGACCAATAAGTCGCGTCAGTGATGGTCAGATCTTTCTCCTGACAACAAGACACTTGAGCTTTGACCACGTTGCCAAAGACGTCGATCTTGGCGAGATGCTGAATTGTCGCTCCCGCTTGAAGATCGGTCCACTCGGTTATTCCAGTGATGTTGCCCCTCAACGTAAAGCTCGTGTTGTACCAGCTTAGATGACCCATCGGATTGGCCGTTCCGCCGTAGTCCTCCATCCCTCCCATCGACACATAATTGTCCAGCGCATAGCTGCTCTTGGCTATCAGCACATCGTCGGCGTCGCTAGTGTTCTGAATCCCGTCAAATGTCTCAACCAGAGTCGCCAGCCCTCGCAGCCAAAGGTTCAAGTAGTTCGAGTTTGTGCTGTAAGTGAAATGGGTTCTTCGCAGCACTTGCCACGCCCCACCCACTTGATTGCCGTACTCCCGCTTGTTCGTCACGTTCCCGTACTGATCGTAGTCCATATCGATCTTCACCGGGGTTCCCGCATCGTCGTAGCTAGTCACTGACTGCACCTGCGGCGAACCGCTCGCATCGTTAACATAAGCCGAGACGCTCTTACCAAGCGAAGTTGAGCCTATCTTGAGTTCGGATTGAATCACCCTCCCGTTGGCGGGCGACGAAACGTTGGTCGAGCGCGTCAGCTCCACGGTTGTCGAGTCGGGCCGTGTGATCGTGAAAGTCATGGTTTGCAGGAGGCCGTTTGTGCTTGTTGAATAGCTGAAGGCACCGGTCGGGCTGTTGACCGCCGTCTCCGTGCGCTGGGTAAACGCCGGCGCGTCGGTCAACGAACCGGAGATCGGGTAGTTGAACGAGACGGCCGCGCTCTCGACTCCATCGTTGATGACCGGCGGGTTCGCCGTGCTCGCGGTCATCTGCCTCCGTACCGAGACACTCTGTATCATCCCGTACTGCGAATAGGTTGGTTTGTAGCCGGTGCCGGTCGCCGGAAAATAAACGTGCTTCAGCCGCAGGTTCCCAGCCGTCCGCTCGACCGTCAAACCCGTAAAGCTGTAGCTTGGCGAAACTGTCTGGTAATCGAACTGCGCCAGTGTTTGGGTCACTGGATTCTCACTGCTCCCCCCGAACCCCGGCGTGTTGATCGCGCTGAGTCGGTAGTTGGAATCGTACTGAAACTGAATCAGTCGCCCAGCGTGTCGGTGACGTAGTCAATCGCCATCGGCGCGTAATAGCCACAGTACGTCTCATTGCCGACCTGAAAGCAGTCGGGCTTGTAGGCGACTTGTACATAGTTGCCGTTGCTGTCATACATCGTGGTCGGCAGCAAACGATTGTTCACAGCGGTGAAATTAACCGTCGTGCCGTCTGGATAGTGCAAGTCGCCGCCATCGCGTCCGTTGCCGGTGTAGACGATGTGTGTGCCGTCTGCGGTCTCATACGGCCCCCCGAGCGCATACCCGATTCCGTTGTAACTCCCGGTGCCCAGAGAATGGCGAGTGCCGTCAGGGTCTACGAGCATGAACTTGCAGGCTGGGTTAGCGCCGGCGCCGATCTCATACGCGACCATCCTTCCAAACCCCAGCGAGAAGCCGGGCGCCGGCCAGCCTGTGATCGCGTCGAACGCCATTGCGTTGTTTCGACGCGACCAGACTCGGCTGTTGTAGTAAAGCGCGAGATTCGTCCCGATGCCACGACCTCCAAGCCCCATGATTGGCACACCCCATGTGAAGTTGCTCCCCTCAGGCAGGACTGTCCCAAGAGGCGTCGGCTCTGCGGCGGTGTTTCGAGGCGAGCCCAGCGCATTCCTCGGCTCGCTCCACAACTGATCATAGCCCAGGTCTGCCGCCCAAATATCAGGGTACGCTTGAGCGGATGCAGCCGGCGTCAGCTTGTCGAGCAGCGAGTTGATCATTGTTTCAGTCGCCGCAACCGTCGATTCACTACCGCTTTCTGATTGACCCACTATGTTACCGCTCGAGTCCAATCCGTTCTGATCGTTCCGCCAGTCTGGATCTGATTGAACTGGACGATGACCGGGCCTGATCAGCACAGGCGCAGTCGCCGAGGCGGTCCCGGCCCGGCAAGTGATCCAGGCGCGTCCCGGTTGAAGAAACGTCGCGCGCCCAGCTTCGTCGATCTGGAGCTTTTGAGGATCAGAAGACTCCCAGTCGAACTTCACGCCTTGGATAGTGCGATCACGAAAGTCGGTTGGTGAAGCGGTGAAGGTTGCTCCCTCGCCGACATATCCGACAAGTTTGAAGGGAGAAACACGAATTTGGGAAACGCGCGCCCGTCTGTCCGTAAGCGTCTCACGCCGAGGCCTGGCTTGCGCTCCGAAGCCAAACAACGATCTGAGAATCGGTTGAAGAAACCGAATCGGGGCGGTGGTCAGATCAACGGCGGTTGACGCCAGCGCCCGCACATCACTGGCAGCAATCCCCGGCCCAGGCAGGATGAGAAGGCTCGCTATGAGTGTGAAGGAGATGACTTTGCCGAAGACACGACGACGAAACCAGCGGGTTAGCATGGAGCGTCGCGCTCCTGGGCAACAGAGTAAGCCGGCCGACCGATGAGCTTGAAAGCGAGAGCGAAAATTCATTGGGGACCTCCTTCGAGGTTGACGCGCGTCTCGACGGGTGTTGGCGGGACTCAGCGAAACGGACGCTCGTTCGTCCCACGTCGAACTCTGATTCAGTTTGCAATGCTTGGGGCGTGACGCCCTTGGGACTGGAACAAAAAATACGGGCCGATGATACGGCAGGTATGTTTTGGAGTCAAGAAATATTTTACTCTACAAACAGAGTTTTCTCTTCCCGGACTGCTCTGTACAAAATGACGGGCGTCTTAAGAATCAGAATATCCTTTGCGATGGGCATTTGAAAGGAAACCAAGAATTGAGATAACCGGGAGCCCTACACATCACCCCGAGCGCGGGAGATGAGCGCAAGAAAACTTTCAGGTCGCGTCGGCACCGGTCGCGTCGGCTATTTGACAATGACGATGCCCCCTTCTAAACTTCGGCTTCTTTTTGGGTTCGTTCGCACTGTGTGAAGAGGCGATCTGGTGTGCCAGCCCCGCATCAAAGATCAAAGAATCAGACAAGGCGGCGAGGCTCGTCCAGCGTAGGTATGGCTCCGAAGTCGTCGCCCCGGTTTAGCCGCTTCTCGCGGCGGCCCGCGTTTGTTCCAAGCTTTTCGCAAGCTGAAGCTGGAGTTTCGGGATATGAGCGGAAGTAAGCCAACTCGCGATGGCCACGCAAGCGACGCGAACCGCTACTGCGACGTTGCTGTCCTGATCCCCTGCTTTAATGAAGAGAAGACCGTCGGCAAGGTTGTGACGGATTTCAGCGGGGCTTTGACTGGGGCCAAAATCCTTGTCTTTGATAATGAGTCTAGCGATAACACGGCGGCCGTCGCTCAAATGAACGGAGCTATCGTCATCCGCGCTCCGCGGCGTGGAAAAGGAAACGTCGTCAAGCAGATGTTTGACCAGGTCGATGCCGAGGCTTACATAACCGTTGATGGCGATGACACCTATCCAGCTTCTGCCGCGAGTGAATTGCTCGCGGAGTTCCGGAAGGGCGGCGTCGATATGATCGTCGGCGTGAGAGAGTCTTCGGCCCAGGAACACTCGTACCGCCGCTTTCACAGGTTCGGGAACCGTTTGGTTGCGTCGCTGATATCAAGGCTATTTTCGGTCAAGCTCACCGACGTGATGTCGGGTTACCGCGTGCTCTCGAGGGAGTTCGTCAAGAGTGTGCCATTGAAATCAAAGGGGTTCGAAGTCGAGACCGAAATGACGCTTCAAGCCGTAACTAAAGACTTCGTCATCAGAGAGGTCCCAATCCAGTACGGCAGCCGCCCGGAGGGCAGTTATTCGAAGCTGAATACCTTTTCAGACGGGTTCCTTGTGCTCAAAGCCATCTTCATAATCTTCAAGGACTACAAGCCGCTGATCTTTTTTTCGTCGTTGAGCTTCGTGTTGCTAATCATAAGCTCGCTCACCGGGTTTCGTGCCGTGAGAGATTACCTCGAAACCGGACAGGTTTATCATCTACCTTCGGCTGTGCTTGCAACCGGAACCATGATTCTGGCTGCGTTGAGCCTGTGCATCGGTTTGATTCTGGACACCTTGTCGAAGTACCACAACGAGAACTTTCAGCTACTGCGGCGCCTGGTCAAGAAGCAGCAATGAGGATCCTGTTCATCAGTCATTCCTCTCCAATGAAAGAAGGCGGCGCCGAAACGCGCACGCGAGAAGTAGCGTTCAGGCTTGTGCGCTCCGGTCACGCGGTCACCATCCTTTGCGGGAAGACCAGCGCCGGCGATCCCCGAGTCACCGAAGTCAGCGGCGTAAGAATCGTCTCGAAGAAGACCCTTCCTGACTGGTTATTGAGAAGGTATCCGTACCCCCACTACTTCTCGCTTGCGGCCGCAAATTTCTTTCTGATGTTCTACGTTCCGTCGTTCCTCCGGGAAGGGAAGTTCGATCTGATAAGGGAAGACCTTGCGCCGTTTCCGCCGACGTTTCTGTTGTCGCTCGTGCATTTGCCGGTTGCAAGACGGATTGCCGTAGCTCATATGTTATCGCGAACGCTGAAAGGCTGGACCAAGTATTATGGTCCCGTGTTTGGGCTGGCCGGCTTCGCGATGGACCGGCTGCTGAGGTCCGGCGCGCTCAAGTATGATCGAATCATCTGCGCGGCTAAGTGGTTCGCGGACGAGATGAAAGAGTCGCCCGCAATCGCCGACAAGGTCTGTTATGTTCCGAATGGCGTCAACCTGAATGAGTTCAGTCCGGCACAGCCGGCCGCGGATAATAACGGGCACATCCGGTTGTTGAGCGTTGGGCGGCTGGCTGAAACCAAGGGCCATCGGTACGCGATCGAAGCGATGTCGTACTTGAAGCGCGACTATCCCGATCTGAGACTGGACATACTAGGAAACGGCCCTCTGAAAGAACGTCTGAGAGAAGTGTCGCAGCAGTTCGGCGTAGCGGACATGATCGAGTTTTGCCCGCCGGTTGGTCATGCCGAAATGCCGAACCTCTATCGTCGCTACGATTTTCTTGTCATGCCTTCAATTTGGGAGGGCCTTCCCGTATCGTTGATCGAGGCGATGGCGAGCAAACTCCCGATCGTTGCCAGCGACATCCCCGCGATCACTGATGTGCTCGGAATAGACTCGGCCACACTCGCTTCGAAGGAAGACGCTCGAGACCTGGCCGATAAGCTGAGATGGGCTTTCCAGCACAGGGATCAAGTCAGCAAGCATGCCGAATCGGCCTTCGAGATAGCCAGGAAGTATGATTGGGCCGTCACCGCGAGCAAAGAGGTTGAAGAAGCATGCTAGAGGGCAGAAGACTCAACCTTTTTGAAAAGATTGCTTACAAGATCCTGGGTCTGACTGATATCGAGAACAGGACGCTGAGAGAAGCGGTCAAGCGGTTTGCCCAATCGGTGCCCCCAACCTCAAAGGTGTTGGATGTTGCCGCGGGCCTGAAACCTTATCAACAATACTTTGCACACTGCGACTACGAATCGTCTGATTTCGCGGAAGTCCAGGAGTTCTACGGCAACCTTGACGATGGCGGGCGCGACAATCTGGCCAGCCGGCATACTTACGTTTGCCCGATCGACAACCTACCCGTTGCAGACGGCAGCTACGACGTCGTTTTGTGCACGCAGGTGTTGGAACATGTGCCGTACCCTTCGGCGGCGCTAAGAGAACTTCATCGGGTGTTAAGGGAGTCCGGCCGGCTCTTTGTGACTGTTCCGCAGGGATACGGAGTCCACGGCGAGCCTTACAACTTTTTCTATTTTACGAAGTACGGACTCGAACTGATTCTAAAGGAGGCAGGGTTTGAAGTGCTCAACATCAGGGAACGGGGCGGGTACTTTTACTATCTGTATGACAGACTTGCGAATGCCATTCCGCGCATTGTCGTCGGGTACAAAAAGCATATGTCGCTTATGATTTTGGCATTGTCGCCGATTCACATATTCCTGGCATACTTGCTGGGCCCCGCGCTTTTACTCCTGGAGCCTTTGGACCGAGAGAAGAGATTCACGCTGGGATACACTTCAGCAGCTTTGAAGCGACCGGCAACAATCAACTCAAATGAGGACGCCAATCAGAGTAGCCGCGACAAGGGTGCGCCCTGATGATAAACGGCACGTTGGCCGATGAGGCCATCAAAGCCTCGCGAGCGGAGAGGCTCAAGGCGCGGCTGCGCGGCTTGAGTACAGCGACCAAAGCCCTTCTCAGCATATGGGTGTTGTTTCTGCTTCTCGTAGCTTTTGGAATTCACGGATCTTCGACCGGTGTGCTTGCCGGCTGGTGGGCGCCGGAGAAACCTTACACCGGTTATTTGTTCAACCCCCCGCAATCCGTGTCGAAGAATGAAGCTGAAGTCTTGCAAGATCTCTTGATGGCCAGGGCCCGCTGGATCAGGTGGGACGAGTTGATGATTTCTACTCCTCTGTCTCTGAGTCAATTGTCACACAATCCCCGGTTCCCGGTCGTCAACACAAACATAGCCAACGGGCAAAACATGCTCACAGTGCCGCACACACCGGTATGGCATGTGGTCACGCTGGCGAGGCCAGCAACTTGGGGCTACTTTTTTCTTGGAGGACAACGCGGACTGGCCTGGTATTGGTGGTTCAGGGTGTTCGCTTGCTTTACCGTTCTCTACTTGCTGTTGGAAGTCATCCTGAAAGGACATCGCGGGCTTGCCGCGTTTGGGGCCTTTTGGTTCTGCGCTTCAGCATACGTCGTCTGCTGGTCGCTCTGGCCGGCCCAGGTTGCGTTCTTTGCCGCGTTAGGCTGCCTCGCCGCATATCGCCTGCTTGCTTCTGAAAAGAAATCCGCGCAGATCATCTGGGCGATTCTTCTTGGATTGAGCATCCCTGGATTCATCATGATCTTATATCCGCCCCAGCAGGTTTCGGTGGGCTACCTCTTCTTGCTCGTCTTCGGAGGGCTCGTCGTACGAGACAAGCTTTATGTTTCAGCAAAGTCCATCTTAAAGAACAAGTGGCTTCCTTTGACTGTAGCGCTGTTACTGGCGGGTGGCCTTACATTCTCCTTTGTTGTTACGTGCCTGCCGGACCTGGAAGCCATGTCGAATACGGTTTACCCGGGCAAGCGTTTCTCTTTGGGTGGCGACTATTCTTTCGCTTTCCTCTTCGAAGGCATGTACAACCTGATCACTATCTACAAGCCACTAGACCCTTTTGGCAACCAGACCGAGGCGTCGTCTTTTTACTATCTTTTTCCGGCGGCATTTCTGACGATCTGCCTTTCGAGACGGCTCGCGACAAGGTTGGGAGTTCTCGGCTGGCTGCTTGTGAGCTTTCTGATAGGCATGCTTTTTTTCCTGCTGATCGGGTTACCCGAAGCAATCGCAAAGCTCACTCTGATGAGCTACGTCCCATCCAATCGAGCCGATCTCGCAATCGGGCTTGCTTCGATTATCTTGTGCGTGTACGTGCTCGCGCTGGGCAGGGATTTGAAGAAAGATGCTCAGACTCGGTGGTCTCGAATCGCGCCGTGGCTGGTGTCCGGAGTCATCGCTGTCCTATTCACCTGTCACGGTCTGGTGTTGATGAAGGTGGCGGACGGCTTTCCATCGCTAAGGATCATTCTTATCGTGGCGCTTCTGACGGCGTTTCTATCCTACTGCCTGGTAGCCGGAAGGACTAGACTGTTTTGCGGAGCGTTGGGCGCAATCCTCGTGGCCACGACCGCCGTGTTTAATCCGCTCGCAACCAACCTGGATCACATCTATCACTCCGAGCTAGCCGAACAGATCGTCAGGTTGAACAGAGAGTCAAGTGACCGTCCTCTGTGGATAACCTATGGCGGCGTGCAACCCGGAATGCTGATAACAACGCTGGGCGGCAGGTCGCTTACCGGCGTTCACTGGCCTCCGCAACTGGCGCTCTGGCGTTCGCTTGATCCAACCGACGGGGCTTATGAAAAGATTTACAACAGATTTGCGCAGGTCCAGTTGATCTATCGGGCCAGCCCATCGTTGATCTCGTTTCGCAGTTCGCAGGAAGACGCTTTGGATGTGTATGTAGCTCCAGACCACCCCGCTTTGAAAAGGCTGGGCGTTCGTTACGTGCTTGCGATGGGCGACAGTCAGCAGAATGTTGGCCAGTCCGCGCTTGATCTGGTATACAAGTCTTCTAACGGAAGCTTTTCAATTTTTGCGGAAAGGCTTCGCGACTAGGGGTCCAATGCCGGCACAACAAAAGAAAATCGGTATTTTCGTAATCGCGTACAACGCGGTCAACAAGCTTGACTGGACGCTGGATCGAATACCAAAGGCAGTATGGGACCGGGTTGAAGAGGTCTTCATTTTTGACGACTGCTCTACAGACAACACGTACTATGCGGCGATCGGCTACAAGGACGCCAAGCGGCTCGACAAGCTCACGGTCCACCGCAATCCACAAAACCTCAGGTATGGCGGCAATCAAAAGGCCGGTTATCAATATGCAATCGAGCGTGGACTCGACATCGTCGTAATGTTGCACGCCGATGGCCAATACGCTCCCGAAGTGCTCGGCGAGTTGCTGGAACCGCTCGAGACAGATCAAGCCGACATGGTTTTCGGTTCGCGCATGGCGGCAGGCGGCGACCCCCTGGCGGGAGGCATGCCTCTATACAAGTTTGCGGGCAACAAAATTCTAACCAGGATCGAAAACTTCATGACAGGAATGAAGCTGTCGGAGTTTCATTCGGGCTACAGGCTCTACAGTTGCGAAGCGCTCAAGAAGGTGCCCTTCCTCCTGAACTCCAACGAGTGGCACTTTGATACCGAGATACTCATCCAATTCCATGAAGCGGAGCTGCGGATTGCCGAGCGGCCGATCCCAACCTACTATGGCGATGAGATATGTTACGTCAACGGACTGTCGTACGCTTTTCATTGCATAAAGGCCGCGTTGAAGTATCGGCTGCACCGGGCAAGAATGACATACGACTCGAAGTATGACGTAAGGGGAGACCGCTATGTCTACAAGAAGGCGGACCCCTACAGCAGCCACGCGCAGATTATCAACTGGATCAGGAAGGAACGTCCGGCGGAGGTTTTGGAAGTCGGCACGGCGACGGGCTTTCTAACTTCGGAGCTGGTCGCGCTTGGCTGCTCGGTTACCGGGATCGAACAAGATTCTGCGATGGCTGAACTTGCGAGGCCGCATTGCACGCAGATGTTTGAGGCCAATGTGGAGACGCTGGACCTCGATAGCCTTGGGTCCTTTGACGCGATTCTGCTCGGAGATGTTCTGGAGCACTTGCGAAGTCCGCGCGCGATACTCGAAAAGCTCAGCAGCAAACTCAAGCCTGGCGGCAAGATTCTGATGTCGCTGCCCAATGTTGCGAACATTTGGGTGCGTCTCAATCTCTTGTTCGGGCGTTTCAACTACAGCCGCGTCGGAATCCTGGATGAAACCCACCTTCGCTTTTTTACCTTGAAGAGCGCCAGGCAGTTGGCGCAAGATTCCGGCCTTGATGTGATCAGCACAGGCGTGACGCCGATTCCGCTGCCGCTGATTCTGCCGGCGACAAGCAAGGGGAGATCACTCAGCTTCCTCCACGCAATCAACTGGGCCGTGACCAAACTCAGGAAGACGCTTCTGGGTTATCAGTTCATCCTCGTCTGCCGGCCAAAGGAGTGACGGGTCGTTCTGGAAGGCGCGAGAGACCAAGCCAGTTCAAACGACTTGAGAAGGGAAGCCCCGCCTCCGATGAAAGCACCGGCGACATCACGGGTAAGGCCAGCGGTGATTGTGCTTGCGGCGATTGTGACAGGCACAGTGATAGCCGCTCCGTTTTATTTCTCCCATAAAGAAGCGAGCGCCGGCGACCACGTGTCGAGGATGGCCAACACTCACGACATGGCTCAACACCTTGCCGTGATGGAACAGTTCGACAAGGTGCTCAGGACAGGAGTCGTCTATCCGCGCTGGCTCCCTGACGTCAATAACGGATACGGCCTTGCCTGGACCAACTTCTATCCGCCGGGGTTTTACTATGTTACATCGGTGGCCAACGCGGTCCTGAACGATTGGGCATACACGCTCTTCGTCATATCGTGCTTGAGTTTGGCTGCTTCGGGCCTCGCATTCTATCTGCTGTCCATTCAGTTCTACAGCCCATTGGCGAGCGCAATTGGTGCGCTCTTTTACATGGCCGCTCCTTACCATGTCCTCGATCTCTACTGGCGAGGCGCGATGCCGGAGTTCGTGGGATTCGTGCTGGTTCCCTTGATTATCTATTTCGCCTTTAAGCTTGGCGCATACGGGCGAGCTCGTTACTACGCTGGTCTTGGTCTTGTTCACGGGCTCTTTCTGCTGATCCACATCCCAGTGGCTTTCCTGATGACGTATGCGCTCGCGTTCTTCGCGGTTGTCTGGGCTGCCAGAGAGCGAGACCCGAAAATCGCTGTTCGGGTATTTGCCGGGATGGCCCTCGCTTTCGCCGTGGGCGCGATCTACTTGCTCCCAGCGTTTCTTGAGATCGGCCAGGCCGCCGAACATTTCAGCGCGATCTTCCCGTACCACAGCAGCTACATAACGTTATTGAATGGCGGCGACAGTTTTGCCAAGGTCATGAACCTTTCCTTTGCAGCTCACGCCGTGGTGCTGCTGACTGCCGTTTTTATTCTGCGTCGAGTGAGCCGAAGTTCAACCGAAGAGCATGATTCGAAACCCGAGCGGCGCGAGTCTCAGACTCGGTTGTGGATTATCATGGGGTTGGCAACAACGTTCATGTGCACCTCCCTCTCGATTTATGTCTCGAAGCTGATACCGAAAATAGACGTTGCCTCGTTTGCCTGGCGATGGCTGGTTATCGCAGGCCTCTTTGCCGCACTGGTCGTTGCAGCGGCCATCGACCGTTTGCGCGAGAATACCGGTCTTAACGCGAGGTGGTTGCTGGTCTGCCGTGGTTCGATCTGCGCGGCGATTTTGTTTAGTTTCTGGATCACCGCACACGATGTCATGGGCCGGGCGCTTTCAAATCCTGCCCTTAACCCTCCTCCGAATTTTCTGGAGGCGGGCTTTACACCGAAAGGCTCTACCGACCCGCGCGATCTTCCGGACACGGCTCGGGTCATCGTGGAGCCGCAGAGCCAGGCCGCGGAGATCGTGCGCTGGGAGCCATATCATCGTGAAGTTCACGTCAACGTGAGCACGCCCAGCAGCGTCCGCTTCAAGACTTACAATTTTCCGGGATGGCTCGCCCTGGTCGACGACAAGCCAACGCCAATGCTGAGCGACAAGGACGGCGTTCAGGTCGTGGAAGTACCGGAGGGTGTTCATAGAATTGAAGCTTCGTTCGTGAACACGTTACCGCGAACGGTGGGAGCGCTATTAAGCGCGCTCGGATTGCTGGGAGTGATCGGACTCGCGGCGGGTGATCGATTAAGAGAATCGCGGAGCGCAGCGGAGCGTGCATCACCGGCAAGCGGCGGACTGGTACGTACGCTCAAGGCTCTTGCGCCCGTTCTAGCTCCCGCTTTGATCGGTGTCGTCCTTCTCTTCTGGTTGAGCAGCCGTGGCAGCTCAAGCGGCACACCGCCTAGCGGTCCTGCCGCGTCTCCAGGGTCAGCGGCCACTGGCGGAAATACTCGATCGCAGAATGAACAGGGCTCGGCGATGCTGCACCTCGACGGCGTGCCTTCGATTCTCGTCGCCGTTGATGAGCGCGCATTGAACGAGTTGATGAATGCCCTGCCTGCCAAAGATAACGCGAAAGTCGACGCGCTCGTCGATTCAGGCCGGCTGCTCAGGGTCAGCAACGACCTCAGAGTGCGTGTGCTGGAATCTGGCGCCGGCATGAAGAAAGTCAGAATTCTGGAAGGCGAGTATCTGATGGCCGAAGGTTGGGTGAGCGAACGTTGGATACGGTGAGGCTCGCTTCCGGGAAGGACAACAATGCCGAGCAGTCCTGACACTCAACTGGGCGAAGGGGTGAAAATATTTCACCCCGATCTGGTGAATCTCTACGGGTGCTCGATAGGCGCCGACTCAAGGATCGGAACGTTTGTCGAGATTCAAAAGAACGCGTCGGTCGGAGCGCGGTGCAAAATCTCCTCGCACACCTTTATCTGCGAAGGAGTGACCATCGAAGACGAAGTAGTTGTCGGCCACGGTGTGATCTTTACCAATGACCTGTTTCCGCGCGCCACAAATGATGAAGGAGAGTTGCAGACCGAGGCCGATTGGCAAGACGCTGGTCAAACGCAAAGCATCGATTGGGAGCAACGCGACGGTTCTGGCAGGAGTCACTATCGGCGAGGGCGCCCTCGTCGGCGCGGGAGCGGTTGTAACTCGCGACGTTCCCGACTTCGCGATCGTAGCAGGCGTTCCGGCTCGAGTCGTCGGTGACTGTCGGAGCGAGCGTTGAGCGCCACGGACGCTTGATCAACCTGCCGATCACTAACTGCATCCTCATATTTGACTCGTCATCGTCCCCCGGATAGTATCTTTTTCACGACAGGTAATCCGAATTGATCTTCATCCATGTTTATCTAGCGAACCCGTATCCCCGATGAGCAAAAAGAGACGCACTCGCGAAAAACACAAAGAGCCGATGGTAGCCTCCGAACGGAGCAAGTCGCCATTCGCCTCCACTCGCACCTGGGTTATCGCTTCGATCCTAGTACTGACCTTTTTGGCGTTCGCGAATACGCTGTCCAATGGCTTCGCTTACGACGACCGGACGCAAATTCTCCAGAACGAATTCATCAAGGATTTGAGGAATGCGCCGAAGGCGATGGTGACTGAAACGTGGTTCTGGCGTGTTCAGCAGGACAAAGATCCGGGGCAGCAAGACAAGCCGTCAACGCCCTACTATCGACCGGTGTTCGTCCTATATCTGATGATGGCTTGGCGCCTTTTCGGAGCCTCGGCTGCGGGTTGGCATCTGACTAACATACTGCTGCACATGATCGTCGTTTACTCTGTCTTTGCTGTTTTGGAGAAGGTCACTCGCGATCTGAGGTTGGCGGCGATAGCGTCGGTGCTGTTCGCCGTCCACCCGCTGCGAAGCGAATCGGTAGCCTGGATCAGCGGCATCACCGATCTCCTGCTTGCGGCTTTTCTCCTTCCTTCCTTTTTCCTTTACTTGCGTTATCGCGAGGACGGTAATCGCAAGCACCTCGTCGGCGCCCTCGGGCTGTTTCTGTTCGCTGCCTTTACGAAGGAGCCTGCCCTGGCCTTACCCATCTTCATCGCCGTGTACGAAGTCTTGATAGCCGATCAAGAGAATCCTCTTCGCGTGAGACTGAAGAAGGCGCTCTTGTTCGGCGCAAGCTTTTTTGTTCTGGCAGCGTTCTATTTTTGCGTCAGGCTCTATGTCCTCGGCTTTTTCTTCAACGATCTCAGCTTCAAATCGTACCCAAGGCACCAGATATTCATGACCATACCGCTAGTGATCTGGAAGTACATCGGGCTTTTGCTTTGGCCTTACAACCTGTCGCTGTTCCACGAAACGCTTTTGGTAAAGAGCCCGCTCGACGTCCATTTCATACTGCCGGCGGTTGGGCTCGTAGCGCTTGGCTACGGGGTATGGTTGCTGCGGCGGTCCAGCGCGGCACGCTTTGCCACCTTATGGTTCGCAATCAACCTGCTGCCCGTCCTCAACCTGAGCGCGTTTGGCCTGGAATTCCTGGTGCAGGAGCGATACGTCTACTTACCATCGATTGGGTTCTCGCTTTTGGTCGCTATGGTCCTGGTGAAGCTACCCATCCATCGGTGGTTCACGCTGGGGAGCCGCCGCACCGCACAGGCTTTAGTTGTCGCGCTCATAGCGCTCGCACTCACCGGCAAGACAGTCGCGCAGAACACCGTTTGGAAGGACGATCTGACGTTGTGGAACTACGGTATCGAAGCGGCGCCGGATCAGCCGATGTCTCACTACATTCTTGCGCACAAGTACATCGAACTTCGGGACGCCCAAATGGCCATAAAGGAGTTCGAGGCCTATATGCAGTTGAAGCAAGACAATCTGATCGTTCTGAGCAATCTCGCGGCGGCGCACCTGTTGACCTACCAGAATCAAGCGGCGGTAAACCCGGCCGCCGCCGACCGTGCGCATCTCGACCGCGCGGCCGCGCTTTGCGAAAAGGGGCTTGGCATCAATGACCTGCAGCCAACGCTGTGGGACACGCTCGGAACGGTCTACACATTTGATACAAGCCTGAGGAATTACGACCGCGCTGTTGCGTGCTTCAATCGCGCGATGCAACTTCAGCCTGACAATGGAATGGTCAATTTTCATTTAGGCGCGACCCTGGCCAAGCAGGGAAACATCGATGGCGCGATTAGTTATCTTGAGGAGGCCCGACGGCTTCAGCCTAATCTGTTCGACGTGTATAAATTTCTTGCATATGCATACCGCGGCAAGGGGCAGTTCCAACTCGCGTTCGACAACCTGAACCTGTACCTAAAGCTTCAGCCCGGCGCCGCAGACGCCCAGCGCATCAGCAAAGACATTCAGGACCTCCAGGAGCAGCTAAAGACCGGTGCGCCTCAAAGTTGAAACGCGGGTGAAGATGGGTCACCCCATCAAATTTGCAGCTATGGGCGCGTGTCAGATTTTGGCCGAGGTAGTCGAACTGGCGGGCTGGCCGCGTAGCGGCGTCCTCTCGATAGCAAACTGAATCAGGCAGAACCTGGCCGCGTAGCAGCTACCTGAATCCATACTCTTTGAGCGATAGATGGCGGCCTTCGGATATCCATCCAGAGGTACCGCTACGCGGCCCGGCTGCCGCCCGGCGTCCGGTCCTATCGATGGGAAACCGCTACGCGGTCTGCGCGAAACTCTGACGGGCGCACTACAGTTATTAAACTCTCGCAGCCGGAACGAGATCATCGTTTCGTTGCGGTCTCTTTATGACTGCCCCTGGCGTTTCCTCTTGCTTCACTTCGCTGGTGCTTGCTTCAAAGCGGCTTCTATGGCCGCTTTCAAACCTTCCGTGCTCTTGTCGCGGATGCGCTTCCCGTTTATGAAAACGGTTGGCGTCGAGTCGACCCCGATCAGCCCGCCGTCCCGAAGATCTCGCTTCACGTTCTCTGCGTACTTCTCCGAGTCAAGCGCTTGATCGAACCGCGCGCGATCCAGCCCGAGTTGCGTCGCATACTCTTTCAAGTTTCCCACCTCAAGCGCCTTCTGGTTCTTGAACAGAATCGAAGCGTACTCCCAGTACTTGCCCTGCTCGCGCGCCGCCTCTGCCGCAAGCGCCGCCTTGAACGCGTGAGCGTGCATATCGAGTGGAAAATCGCGCACTACTAACTTCACTTTGTCCGGGTATTCTTTTATCACCTCTTCGAGCACCGGAGCCGTTCGCCCGCAACTCGGGCATTCGTAGTCGGTGAACTCGACTATCGTGACTCTTGGGTTCGCGGCCCCCGTCCACGGCTGGTCGTCGATCGTGATCTTGATGAATGGCGGGTCGGGCACTTTCAGAAACACCTGCACCTTAGCCGCCTTGCGAAGCTGCTCGGCGTAGGCGCCTGCCGTCTCCGTCTGGATCTGGCCTTGGAGATGTTCTTCGACCTGGTCTCTTACCTGATAGAGTGGCCGGCCAAGCCTCGCCTTGTTCTCTTGATAGAACGTCTGTATTTCGTCGTCTGTCACGTTCCTCATCTTTGCAGTGACCTCGGATTCAAAGAGCGCCGCCGGGGTTGTCGATTGTTTGTTGGCCGCCTGCTCGAGCAGGATGTTGTTGATCTTGGCGTCGAGCTGCTTCTTTCGCAGTTCGTAAATCTGTTCCTGTATGTTGAAGATGAACGGCGCCAGCGATTCCTCAACATCACCGGCAGTGATGCGCTGTGCGTCCACGGTTGCAAGCACTCGAGCCCGGTCTGCCTCGCTCGCGGGGGCGTTCACTTTCTCAACTAAGAGGCGCACGCGGCCTGCCCCTAGCCGCTGAGCATATTTTTGCGTCTCGTTGCTCAGCCGCATATCGCGAACGTAGCCCGTCATCTGCGGTTTCACGTCGGCGTAGTTGCCCTCAATCTGAGCCTTGTTCTGTTCGTAGAAAGCTTGCAGCTCGGCTTCCGTCGGGTCTTTCACTTTGCCGGCGAGTTCGCGCTCGAGGAGCTTCTCCCTCGTAGTTCCGCGCCGTTTCGCTTCGATTTCGAACAACCTTCTTGCGATTTGCAACTGCAGCTCAAGTTGCCGCGCGTCAGCCATTTGATTCTGCAGCGCTTGCACCTTGTCTTTGATTGGGTCGTAGACATCAGTCATCGCGACCTTGACGCCGTTCGCGAAGGCAATAACGCCAGGCGGAGCCGACGCCTCGCATCCGCAATCCTCTTCGGCCTTCTTGGCGGCTTTTGCTGGCGTTGGCGAAACTGGTCGCTTGGTGGCTCGGCGCGCGGATGAAGCTTGGCTAGCGGCTGAAAACGCATCGAACGGTTGCGCGACTACGGCAAGCAACGCCCCAACGACCAGCAACAGTGAAACCCTTTTCATCGAACCTCCATAAAACAAGTGCCTGTAGTTTGCGGCGGCAGGCCGAAGCACGCCAAAGGACACGGCCTTTGAGCATCGACTCAACGCTTCGTATCACGCCGACCTTAGAGTTTTGCAGTCAGGCGGGCGAACTGGCAAGAGTGCGGAGAAGGTGACAAACTCCGGCGGGCGCGATGAAACCGAAGACGTGGGAGAACAACGGAAGGATGACGGCTGCATTCTGTGAACTCGAGGGGTTCTTTCAATTCGTTTGGCTTCTCACCTCTAGTGAGGCTGAGTTCGCCGGATCGACGGTTTAGGCGGCGCATACTAAATCGGCCTAACGCCTCACATCACCGGGCCGCGCGCCGAATACCCAAAGAACCACGCGAAACTCGTTCGCGCGGCTCCGGTGCATGTGTTCGTTGAACTAAGCGCTACGCGCAGAGTCAGGAACCCGCCTAAGAAATAGCTCGATC
>JBBPIE010000052.1:0-32805 GCA_038040485.1 Candidatus Onstottus arcticum | reverse complement strand
CAATGTAGGCAGAAGTGCTCTTCTGTAGGCCGAAGCATCACCGACCCACCTCTCATGAGGTGGGTATGCGAACAATGTAGGCAGAAGTGCTCTTCTGTAGGCCGAAGCATCACCGACCCACCTCTCACGAGGTGGGTATGCGCAAAAGATGACGGGCATCCGTTCGAAAGCGCGGATGGCACCTGTCCGCGGGCGGGCTTCATCGCGCGGCGCGATACCTGCAGGCAGCGGCTCACGCCCCTTCAAGCCAGCGGCTGCTCTTGACTCTTCTCTAGCATTCAGATAATCAACACGCCTCTCTCAAATCAACGAAGAGGTGGATTGTTCTATGCTAACAAAGCGATTTCTTATCGTGCCGATGGCGGCGGCGATTCTATTCCTCGGGTCTATCGCTTCACTCGCACAGTCGAACAGTTTGACGGCAATTCGATGCGGCCGGTTGATCAACCCTGTTGACGGCTCGGTTGCTCAGAACGTCGTGATCCTCGTGCGCGGTGAACGTATCGAAACGGTTGCGGCTGGCGTGAACTTCAAGCTCCCCGACGGCACGAAAGTCATCGATCTGTCGAACTACACCGTGCTGCCCGGCTTGATCGACGCTCACACTCATGTCTTGCTTCAACCCGAGGACGAGCGAGGCGCGCCGCCGGTCGTCACCAAGTCCCAGGCTTTCAGGACAGTTCAAGGCGTCGCCGCCGTGAAGAAAGATCTCGAAGCCGGCTTCACGACGATGCGCGATCTGGACAGCGAAGGGGCGGGATTTGCCGACGTTGCCGTTCGCGACGCCATCAATCAAGGCATCATCCCGGGGCCGCGCTTGTTTGTATCGACCTACGCACTGACGATTACGGGCGGGCATATGAACAACACAGGGCTCAACCCGGACATCGCGATTCCCGATCCGGCGGCGCTCACGGATTCGCGTGACGCGATGATCGCTGAGATTCGCCGCGAAGTGAAGTACGGGGCCGACTGGATCAAGCTGTACGCGACCGGCACGCTCCGCCACGTCGATCCGGTCACGCTCGAGTCGCTAAGCCAGGTCTCACTCGAAGACGTGAAAGCAGTCGTCGCGGAAGCCGCGCGATGGCGTCGCGACGTCTCGGCTCACGCCTATGGAGGGGACGGGGCGAAGAACGCGATTCGCGGCGGCGTGCGTTCGATCGAACACGGGATGTTGATGGACGACGAAACGTTGAAGCTACTGGTCGAGCACGGCACGTTCTGGTGCCCGACGCTTTCGGTCTACTTGCCCGAGACGCCGGAAGACGATACCGAGTTTCGCCGCCGCATTGTTGCTCATCACAAAGTGGTCTTCCAGAAGGCGATGAAGATGGGCGTGAAGATTTGCTTCGGCACCGACGTAGGGGCATTCGAGCACGGCACATCGGCTCGCGAGTTTGTGAAGATGGTCGAGTACGGAATGACACCGATCGACGCGATCCGCTCGGCGACTACTCGCGCGGCCGAGCTGCTGAGAATGGAAAAGCAGATCGGTAGCATCGAGACCGGCAAGCTCGCCGACATCATCGCCGTCGAAGGCGATCCGTTGAATGACATCAAAGCGCTGACTCGCGTGACGTTCGTGATGAAAGGCGGGAAGGTGTTCAAGTCGCCGAAGTAGAGTTGGTTCCGCGCTAACACCGGGGCTGCCGAAGAATAGGACCTCGCCATTAAGACACAAGGACACGAAGCTGCACCAAGGCCGTGAATGCTCGATGTGTGGACTTTGTGCTCCTTCGTGTCTTAAGTGGCGATGAATTGGTTTTTTCAGCAGGCTGCCGCTGACTAGACACCTGATTGACGGTCTCGAATCACAAACGACGCTGCCAAGAAGCCGCATCGCACGCTACGTTGACTTGACCGGCTGATTGAAGGAGAAAGAAGAAGCTGTTTCCTCACAACCGTGGAAGTCTCTCAAACTTTGGAGGTGAAGAATGCTGAAAAAATGTCTCAAGCTTTGCTTGTTGCTGACGCTAGTCTGCGTGCTGCCGTCCATAGCTCAAACCCAGAATCTTCGCGGGCTGGGGGGCGAAAAGTTCACGGCCACTCTGATCGGATACGAAGAGGTGCCCGCTCTCTCAACCACGGGGTTCGGCACGTTTAGCCTGACGATCGATCCGTCAGACACCTTTTTTGACTATCAGGTGAGCTATTCGAGTTTCGTGGGCAACGTGACGCAGTCTCACATTCACATCGCCCAGAAGGGTGTCAACGGGGGGATCATGGTGTTCTTTTGCACGAACCTGGGTAATGGTCCTCCGGGCACGCAGCTTTGCCCGGGGCCTACGTCGGGTTCAGTCAGCGGAAGAATAACCGCTGCTAATGTTGGCGCTGGCGCAGCCGCGCAGGGAATCGCCGCCGGAGAGTTCGCAGAAGTATTGGCCGCCATTCGCGCAGGCACCGTTTACGCCAACGTGCATTCGACCGTCTTCCCGGGAGGCGAAATCAGAGGTCAGCTCCTTCCGGACATCTCACCAAAACTATAAGAACCAAAATCGCGAGCCGGATGGCCGCGGGATTCAGGGATGAACAGAGCCGCTCTTCTGGAGACTTCAGGGGAGCGGCTCTAGTGTTTTCGTCGACCGCGATTACGGTCGCGTTTCGGAGTAGCATAGACTTTAGTCTGTGCCATGAGTCGTTCGCCTTGAAGGAGAACAGGTGAGCAACAGACCTTTCCATAAGCGACCGAAAGTCTGGCTAATCGGACTCGTCCTCGTGGCGCTCATCGCCTTTTTCCTGATCACCCGCGGCCCGGAAGCGCCTACACCTAATCCCCCCGGAACCTTTTCATTCGCGGTTCTAGGCGACGCCCCGTACTACGCGTGGGAGGAGCTGCAATACAGCCTCGTACTTCAGTCGCTCGAGGCCCACGACCTTAGCTGGGTCCTCGATGTAGGAGACATCTTCTGGCGGCCTTGCTCGGACCAGCGCTACCAGAGAACGCTAAGCGAGTTCAACGGCTTGCGGCACCCGGTCATTTACACACCGGGCGACAACGAGTGGACGGATTGCTGGGAGCAGGGATCGGGTGGCTTCGCGCCTCAAGACCGGCTTGAGCGGATACGGCAGATTTTCTTTCAGAACCCGGCCCGCAGTCTGGGCGCGAGAACCCTATCACTGGTTAGTCAAGCGGGCCGCGCACCGTTTCCCGAGTTCATCGAGAACGCTCGCTGGGTACACGAAGGAATCGTCTTCGCCACCGTGCATATTGTCGGGAGCTCAAACGGCATGAAGGCATTTCCCGCGCGCACCGAGGCCGACGACATCGCCGCGAGACGGAGGACGGACGCGGGGGCAGCGTGGGTGCGCGAGACGTTCGCCGAGGCTAAGACTTTGAACGCCTCCGCAGTAGTCCTCGGCTTTCACGGAAACGCGGACCTCGAAGGACCCGACGACTCCTATAGCAAATCATTCGAGCCTTTCATCACCGCAGTCGAGGAAGAGGCCGAGCGATTCGCTCGGCCGGTGCTCCTGGCGCACGGGGACGGCCACGTCTACACCGTCGATCACCCGCTCGTAAGGCGCACGACGGGCCGGCGCTTAGAGAATGTCACGCGGCTGCAAGTACCTGGCTCGCCCGAGGTCGGCTGGGTCCGGGTCGTGGTGAAGCCGGGCGGTGAGAATCCGTTCACCTTCGAGGAACACGTGGTCCCGCGCTGGAAGTATTGGTAGAACCGACCGCTCGCTTGGCAATCGTCATCGGATTAGCCGCTAGCAGCTCCGCGAACTTCAACAGGTAGGGCGGCGTTGCTCGATGCCTTATCATCGCCGCACTCCATTGCCGGTGAAACCCTTTCGCGGTCAGCGGCACCGCGCGAAGAGTCCCGGCGTCAACTTGAGGCGTAACCGCCCACCGAGCCATCACGCCGATTCCAAGCCCGGCTTTCACCATTTCGATGATCGCTTCGGTCAGCTCCACTCGAGATACGTGCTTTGGCGAGACGCCCGCGGGAATCAAGATCTTTTGATAGACGGTCAGCTCTTCTCTCGGCAGCGCGTAGACGAGCAGGTGCTCTGAAGCGAAATCCTTCGCGGTGACATAAGGTCGCGAGGCGAGCGGATGATCTGGGCTCACGATGACAACCATCTCGTCTTTGAAGAGCGGCTTGAACATCAGCTTTTGATTGCGAGTAGCGGAGCTGGTGATCGCCAGATCGAGCCGTCCGTCAAGCAGCGCTTCGATGGGGCGGCGAGTGGCTTCGGCGACAATGCGCACTTCGACGCGAGGGAATTCAAGGCTGAACGGCTTGAGCACCGGCGGCAGCCAGTGATAGCAGGTGTAGCACTCGGTGCTTATTCGTAGTATGCCTTCGCGATGGAGCGCAATCTGGCGGATGTCTTCTTCAGCGCGCTTCAACTCGTCAAGCACCGCCGGCGCTGAGATGAGCAGCCGCTCGCCCGCCTGCGTCAGCAGCATCTTCTTGTTGAGCCGCAGAAACAGCGGCGTCCCCAGCTTGTCTTCGATGTCGCGTAGTTGATGGCTGAGCGCCGATTGGGTCACGTGCAGCCGGTTCGCGGCTTTCGTCAGGCCGCCTTCCTTCGCAACCGTCTCCACCAATTTCAAGTGACGCACTTCCAGGTGCAAAGCCATTCGCTTCTCCTTCGAGGGGCAAGTTTTTCTCTGCGAGGCCTCTGCGTCTCAGCGCCTCTGCGGTTAGAGAGCACTTCCAAGTTTACAAGTTTGTGAACCCTCTAACCGCAGAGACGCCGAGACGCGGAGGTCACGCAGAGAAGACGACAAAATCGTTTTGCCCAGCTATGAGGATACTTCATCAAAAGAGAGAGAACAATGAATCATCACGATCGAGGCCGCCGCCGTATACATCATCGAACAAGAACCCCGGCGCTCTCACTCGGAACCCTGGAGAACACTATGGAACGACTGCTCGCAGACATTCGCTACGCCGCTCGAACGCTCTTCAAGCGGCCACTGTTCGCATCCGTAGCCGTGCTGACTCTGGCGCTCGGAATCGGCGCCAACACGGCGATCTTCAGCGTCGTGGACGCCGTGCTGCTTTCGCCGCTGCCTTATGAACGCCCCGAGGAGCTGACGGTGATTTGGGGAAACGTTGCGGCGGCGAACCTCTACCAGCAGCCCTCGTCGGTTCCGGACTACAACGATCTGAAGGAACAGAATCACGTCTTCGAGCAGATCGCCGCCACAAGGAGTCAGGCGTTCAACCTCACCGATACCGATGAGCCCGAGCGAATTGGCGGCGTTCGCATGGCCGTCAATCTATTCTCGCTGCTGAGAGTGAAGCCGCTCGTCGGGCGAGACTTTCTCGACTCAGAGGGGCTCGCCGGAGCAGAGCCCGTTCTGATAATTAGTCACGGTCTCTGGCAACAACGTTACCGCGCCGATCCTAACCTGATCGGCCGAGCGCTGAACGTGGACGGCAAGAGCTACACCGTCATCGGCGTTCTGCCTCCGGACATCTACTATCCGACGCCCGACATTTCTCTTTATGTGCCGCTCATCAATCAACCAAACGAAATGGCTCGCGGCGCGCGCTTCCTGCGAGTGATCGGGAGGCTGAATCAGGGCGCTTCGCTAGCCGAGGCGCGAGCCGAGATGAACACCATCGCAGCCCGGTTATCCCAGCAATATCCCGACACGACCAGCGGCTATGGAATCGATCTGGTTCCGTTGCACGAGCAGGTCGTCGGCCGCGTGCGGCCGGCGCTGATGGTACTGCTTTCCGCGGTAGCCTGCGTGTTGCTGATCGCGTGCGCCAACGTCGCCAACTTGCTGCTCGCGCGAGCCGCATCGCGGCGAACCGAATTCGCAATCCGCGGTGCGTTGGGCGCGAGCCGAGCGCAACTCGTCCGGCAACTGCTCATCGAGAGCGTGCTGCTGAGTTTGTCTGGCGGAGCGCTGGGATTGCTGCTGGCGTTTTGGGGAGTGCCCGCATTGATAGGGATCAGTGCAAACAGCATCCCGCGCGCCGCGGAAGTAGGCATCAATCTTCGTGTGCTTTCCTTCACTGCGTTGGTTTCGTTGATTACCGGGATCGCGTTTGGCATTGCGCCGGCGCTTCGGTCGTCCAGCAAGCACACCAGCGACGCGCTGAGAGAGGGGCGAAGAGGAACGACCGGCAGCGTGCTTCATCAACGGTTGCTCAGCGGGCTGGTAGTTTCTGAAATAGCAATCGCGCTCGTCTTGCTAGCCGCTGCTGGACTGATGATTCGAAGCTTTCTTTCGATAAGCAAGGTGTCTCCGGGCTTCAATCCAAAAGGAGTGTTGACGCTTGGGATCGGGTTGTCCTCGAAGTATCCCGACATTCCAAAACAAGCGGCCTTCTACGAGAGCTTGCTTGCAAAAGTAAGAACGATGCCTGGTGTCGATTCGGCTGCGAGCATCATTCGGATTCCAATGGTCGGGTTCAACGCCTCGACCAGCTTCACAATTCAGGGGAAGCCGGTCGAGAAAGGCAGCGAACCGACGGCGGACTATAGGGCGGTGACGGGCGACTATTTCAAGACGATGGGCATCCCGTTGCTGAAAGGCCGCGACTTCACAGAGCGGGACAACAAAGACTCACCCGATGCGATCGTGATCAACGCGCTGCTGGCTGACCGCTTCTTCGCCGGCGAAGACCCGATCGGCAAACGGATACAGATCTTTCCCGACCCTGCGCGCTGGCGCGAGGTAGTCGGCGTAGTCGGCGATGTGCGATTGCTGGGGCTCGATGCCGAGATCAATCAAACGCTTTATGTTCCGATGCCGCAGAACCCGTACCCTGCGGCGCTGCGCAATGTCTTTCTCGCGGTGCGAACCAGCGGCGAGCCCAAAAGTCTGGTTGCAGGCATTCGACGCGAGTTGCGCTCGATCGATCGAGACGTTCCGATCTCGCAGGTGCAAACCATGGAAGAGATTGTCGCGGGCTCGCTTTCTCAGCGGCGGTTGAGTATGTCGCTTCTGGTGGTGTTCTCGGCTCTGGCGGCTGTATTGGCGGCGGTCGGTATCTACGGCGTGATGGCTTACATCGTCGCCGGACGCACGCACGAAATAGGCATTCGAATGGCGATGGGCGCGCAGCAAACCGACGTGTTGACGATGATACTCGGCGACGGCGCGAAGCTTACTGCGGTCGGAGTCGGCATCGGGCTCGCGGCGGCGTTTGCGTTGACTCGCGTCCTGTCGAGCCTGCTTTATGGAGTGAGTGCGGTGGACCCGGCTACGTTTGCCGGAATATCTTTGCTGATGGCGATTGTCGCGATGCTGGCGAGCTACATCCCCGCGCGCAGAGCGGCTAAGGTAGATCCGATGGAAGCGCTGCGGCAGGACTAGGTTTCTAGTTTCTAGTTTCTAGTTTCTGGTTTGTGGTTTGTGGTTTCTGGTTTTTGGTTTCTGGTTTCTGGTTTCTGGTTTCTGGTTTCTGGTTTCTAGTTTCTGGTTTCTAGTTTCTGGTTTCTAGTTTCTGGTTTCTAGTTTCTGGTTGTCACTGATGTTCCCCGAACCACAAACCAGAAACTAGAAACCAGAAACCAGAAACCAAACGGAAAGGTTGGTTCTCATGGAATTTCAGCTTGAGGCCGCGGTGGACGTTCTTGCTCGAACACCGGACACGTTGAATCGATTGCTCAGAGGTTTGCCCGACGCGTGGGTCCTCGGCAACGAAGGCGCGAACACCTGGAGCGCGTTTGATGTTGTCGGGCATCTGATTCACGGCGACCAGACTGATTGGATTCCTCGCGCGCGAATCATCCTCGAACACGGCGAGTCACGGACTTTCGAGCCGTTCGACCGCGAGGCCATGTTCGAGAAGTCAAAAGGGAAGACCTTGTCCGACTTGCTGGACGGCTTCGAATCGCTGCGCAGGAACAATCTCAAGGCCCTGGTTGAGATGGATCTGACAGCGGAGAAGTTTGGGCTGCGCGGGACTCACCCAACGCTTGGCGTGGTGACGCTCGAACAACTGCTTGGCACCTGGGTCGTTCACGACCTGAGTCACATCGCGCAGATCGCACGGGTTATGAGCAAGCAGTACGATAAGCAAGTCGGTCCGTGGAAGGCTTTCCTCCCAATTCTCAGCAGCGGCTGAACGCTGCTTCAAGAACTTGTAGGGCTTCGTCCACAACGGTCATCGACCTCGATGCTAGAGCGACTGCTCCCGGCTGCGGTTTACGACGTAGCAGGCTGCTGAAAAACTTCCCCAAGGCAGGTATTCGAGATTTCCAAACTCGGTGTTCGCATACTGCGTCATATGACGCGGCGTGGCGCGAAGTGCGAAAGCCGCTCTGTGACGCGCCGGCATAGAACCGAAGCGCAGGAAGTCTCGCCCGGTCGCGCGTCTTCCTTTTTTTTCGCTTGTTGATTGACCGCCGGTCGAAGCTTTGGCAAGATTCGGCCGGGAATCAGTATCGAAAACAGGAGAACAGAATGAAATCACAGGCTGTCGGATTGGCTCTTACCCTATCTTTACTTGTCAGTTGCTCCGTCGTAGCAGCGCAGGACAGCACCACCGTAACGGCTTCAACGTCGAAAGCCGCTGAGGGTCTGGACCTGCGTGCCGTGGCCGAGCTATTCAAGGATTCGAAGGATCTGGAAGACTTTGAAAAACGCCTCAACGATCCCAACGTTGGCATTAACAACCTCGATCTAAACGACGACGGAGACGTCGATTTCATACGCGTGCTTGCGGAGGCGGGAGGGGACACGCATGTGATCGTGCTGCAAGTCCCGCTCGCCAAAGATGAATTCCAGGATGTTGCGACTATCGAAGTTGAGAAAGCCGGAAGCGACCAGTACAACATGCAGGTCACCGGAAATGAACACATCTACGGACCTGCCTACTACGTAGCTCCGCCGAGCGTTCATATCATCCGATGGCCGGTGATTGCGACGCTCTACGCGCCTGTCTATCGACCCTACCGGTCTGCTTTCTATTTTGGTGCCTATCCACGGTGGTGGACGCCGTTTCATCCGGTTGCCGTCGGTGTTTACCACACCCGCGCGGTCCGGCTGACCGCCCGAAACACTTTCGTGGTCACTCCAACCCGAAGGGTCACAACCGTAGCCCGGGTGCATTACGCCCCCCGGTCCTCTACTCTGGTTACCAACAGGACGACGGTCACCCGCTCGGCGACGGGAACCACGACTCGTTCCACAACTCGCGCCACTACTCACGCGGGCGGCAAAACTACCACTAAGACAAAAACGACTACCACCAGGAGGAAGCACTAGTAGTCTGTCCGCTCAAGATGATGGACATGTAGGGGCGTCCCTCTGTGGGGCGCCCCTCGTTGCTGGGCACTTTGACTACCAACGAGGGTCGCCCACGGAGGGACGCCCCTACAGGCGTTCATCAAAATCATCGCGACTGAGTAGAACAGGAAGACGCACGAGTCGATTCGGGGTGTTTGAGGAAAGAACCGGTATTCGCCGGCGTCCGCTGCGTCTGAGCCTCTCCGGAGAGTTCCGTAACCGGTTAGGCTCTTACGCGTAGGGCGCGCCCCACCTGCCCGCAAAAGCCATCGCCGCGATCGGCTTGCGCGCGCGCGGCGCAAGCTCTTTGCCTCGAAGCTTCTCGTCGAGATCATCCAGCTTGCCGCGATACGGATAGCCGATAGCGATCATCGCTATCGGGGTGAAGCCCTCCGGAATGGAAAACTCACTTCTCGCGCGATCCGCGTCGTAACCGGCCATCGGGTGAGCAGCCAAGCCCAGTTCGACCGCCTCGAGCAACAAGTTTTCAGTCGCCAGGCCAGCGTCGTGCTGAGCCCAACGGTTGGGCTTGCCGTTCTGCTCGAAGGTATCGCGCACGACCGACAGCATAAGCACCGGAGCTTTCAACGCCCACGCGTTGCCTTCAGTCAGACATCCACGAGCGCGCTCGAGAGCGTCCGCGTCCGCGCCATCGAAGACAAGAAAGAACCTCGGCTGATCGTTGAAGCAGGAAGGCGCCCAACGAGCAGCCTCGAGCATTGTGAGAATCTTCTCGCGCTCGACCCCGCGGCTTGCGAACGCTCTCTGACTCCAGCGGCCACGCATCAGTTCGTTGATCGGGTAGTCAGCGGGGGCCGCTTTTTCAGGATACTCAGACGGCGCGTCGGTCGAAGCCCCCTCCAACACATCATCGACTTCGACGCCGATATGCCGAAGATGCTCCGCCATGTGCCGGACGTAATCAGCCATCACGAAGCCGGCCGTCTGCTCTTCACCTCCAACAGTGACCGCATTCGGCCACGATGCATCAGGCGCCGACTGAGCAGCGACGAGCAGTTGTTTGTTTCCCGCTCGCCATACATCGATCAGTTCGTGCCACTCGCGATACTGATAGCCGTGCAGCTCAACCCAACGGTCGCCGTCGTAGCCGGGCAAGATCAGATCGCTCTCCGCCTGCGCGCGAGCAATTCGTTGATGGTTGTTCGAAACCGAGTCGATCAGATGGCCAAGCTCCTGCTTCTTCGACCAGCTATCGGGCGCCTGCTTTGCCGCGGCTTGCTCGTCGTCGATCGACCTCAGTCGAACGGGCACGACAGCGATGAGCGAGCGCAGCTTCTCTATCGCGTGCTTCACCGCAGCGAGATCTGCTGTTTGCATAACCTATCCCCTCGCCTCAAAGACTTGATTCAAACGCGTGGTCAGTGCCGGTTCAATGTTGAGCAGCCGCTGATACACGGTTAGCTGGCCACGATGGTACATCTCGTGGCTGTAGCTGAACTGCAAGAGGGCCAGCTTCGTTACCATCTTCCCGTCGAAGCGGCGGGTTTCGGCGATGACTCCTTCGCGAACATCCTTCCAGGTCTCGATGAGGGCTTCGATTGACATTGGTTCCTCGGTAGATTGAATTCCAAACTAGGTTCGCAGATTATACGCTTGGGGGAGAACACCGACAAAGAAGAGTCGCGAGCCCGCCAGAGAAGCGAGCGAGCGGACCACTTGACTTGCATTGGACACGATCAAGGTCGAAAAGCTTGCGATACCGGCTCGCATTCTCGATCTGGTACCGCCGACCGCGTTCAGATACGGCAGAGTCACAGTCGAAGTAAACCTGTAGGCTGCTCTCGGCAACCGCCTTTGGTGAAATCTACAACGGAATCGCTCTTTTTGCTCATCGACCGCAGGACTTGGAATGATCGACCGCATATTCGACCGAAGGGCCATTTAACAGAGAGTTCACACGCGGTGTTACAACTTCGTTACGGTTTTGTTGGGTGTTTGACGATGAATTTGGCAAGCCGGCCTTTAGTGCGGGCGTTGACTGGCTCGAGGTCGTCATAATAGGATTGAGCAAATTCTTCGAGGGCTTGGCTTGATGCAATGAGAAGTTCGTCTGGAGATCAAGCCGATCCGAATCTGTAAGGGGGTATCGTGCGCTTCGTTCCTAGAGAAGAAAAGTACTTCGGCATGCTCAATCAAATGGCCTCTCAGGTGCGCGAGAGCGCCGAGCTGTTCGTGAAGATTTTCCAGGAGTATGAGAATCACGCGCGGCACGCTGAGCATATCAAGTCGATTGAAGTATCGTGCGACGAGTTGTCGGCGAAGATTATTCAAAAGCTCAACTCAACTTTTATCACTCCGATCGACCGCGAAGACATCTACTTGCTTGTGACTGAGGTGGACGACGTAATCGACATGATCAATGATTTGGCGCGCAGGTTGGAGATATATGGCGTAACAACACCCAGGCCGGATGCTGTAGAGATTGCGCAAGTGCTGGGCGAGGCTACGAAGGAGGTCGAGGCGGCATTCGCAAACCTGGAGCAGCACAAGGGCGTGGGCGACCAGATAGTAAATATAAGCAATCTTGAGAGGCAAGCGGACTCTCTTTACCGCGACGCCGTCCGCCGCCTGTTCAAGGAAGAGAAGGACGCCATCGAAGTCATCAAGTGGATGTCGATCTACGAAGAGCTTGAAAACTCCATTGACCGCTGCAAAGACGTAGCCGAAGCTCTCGAGGCCGTAGTGGTCAAGAACAAGTGAGAACTAACGAGTAATGAGCGACCGTGTGAAGGAGCTGATCTTACAACGATGGCTTCCCGCTCGTGACGTGCCTTTCGTCGCCGTCCTTGCCAGCGGAGGTCAGGCCGAATGACCACGCCCCTCGCGTTTGTCCTGTTCATAATCATTGTTGCGCTCATCTTCGATTTCGTAAACGGCTGGCACGACGCAGCAAACTCTATTGCGACGGTAGTATCAACCCGCGTGCTCTCACCGGGTATCGCAGTCATATGGGCTGCCGTTTTTAACTTCATAGCATTCGCCGTTTACGGAACACAGGTGGCAAAAACCATCGGGGGCGACTTGATCGACATCGGTTTGATCGGCAAGGAGTGGCAGCTCTGGGTGCTACTCAGCGGATTGATTGGTGCGATCATATGGGACGTCATCACCTGGTACTTTGGGTTGCCGTCTAGTTCGTCTCACGCTCTGGTTGGGGGGTACGCCGGCGCCGCAATAGCCGCGCGCCTCGCAGCCGGCCAGGGAATCGACGGATTGCTCAAGGCGGCTGGCTGGATAAAAACGGTTTCGTTCATCATTATTTCGCCACTTGTCGGTTTGACGCTCGGATTCGCCATAATGGTCGCGCTGTTTTGGATTTTTCGCGGCTCATCGGCTGACCGAGTCGATCGACTATTTCGAAAGGGACAGCTCGTGTCGGCAGCTTTCTATAGCCTCGGCCACGGCGGTAACGACGCCCAGAAGACAATGGGTATCATCACCGCGGTGTTGGTAGCAGGTGGCTTGCTGGGAGGTGGACCTGACGGGAAGCTTCCGGCAATTCCGCTCTGGGTTGTTCTGAGTTGTCACGCAGCTATCGCGCTTGGGACCATGTCCGGCGGCTGGCGAATCGTGCACACGATGGGCTCGCGGTTGACCAAGCTGAGACCCGTCGGGGGGTTCGCTGCCGAAACCGCGGGCGCAATCACCCTGGCTATCGCAACTTATGGCGGCATCCCTGTAAGCACGACTCACACGATAACCGGAGCGATCGTCGGCGTAGGCTCGACGCGAAGGTTGTCGGCGGTGCGATGGGGGGTGGCGCGAACGGTTGTCTGGGCGTGGGTTTTGACCATTCCGCTTTCTGCCGCTATGGCCGCCCTTGTTCTCCTTCTCGTCCAACTAGCGTACAAGCTTTGAGCGGTAATACCCGATTGCAAAGAGTACCTGTTTCTAAGTCCCAGTTACCTGCGAGATCGTCTGAATCCTCCCGTCAATCTCCATTCAATTAAGCAGTGAAAACAGAAAGCGAGCGGAAGAGTTTGTTTACGAAGCGTTAACGCTAATGTTACAGCTTTGTAACACAGCGATTTTATACTCCACCTTTGAGAGCTTGATCATGATTCACCCCTCCTGGAGGACATCGACCCAAATGACCAATTACGAAGCTGCACGCAGGTTCACCGCTTTCCTTCTAGCCCTGGCCGCGGTATTCGGAATGAACGCTTGTTCCGGCTCACGAGAGGGAGCTGAGTTGCGGCTTCAGGGCGCGGGCGCTACGTTTCCGAACCCGCTCTACCAGAAGTGGTTTAGCGAGTACAACAAGGTCAATCCGGGCGTGAAGTTTGACTATCAATCCATCGGGTCGGGCGGCGGAATCAAGCAGATCAGTTCGCGGACGGTCGACTTCGGTGGAACCGACGCGCCGATGAAGGATGATGAATTGAAGGCCGCGCCCGGAGAACTCCTTCACATTCCGACAGTGCTGGGCGCAGTAGTCGTCACTTATAACCTGCCTTCGGTGAAGACCGAGTTGAATCTCACGCCCGAAGCACTGGCTGGAACCTTCCTGGGAAAAATCACCAAATGGAACGATCCGGCGATCGCATCGTCGAACCCCGGTGTTTCTTTGCCCGACGCTCCTATAACGGTAGTGCATCGATCAGACGGGAGCGGCACGACTTTCGTGTTCACCGACTACTTGTCCAAAGTGAGCGCCGAGTGGAAAGAGAAAGTCGGCGCGGGCACTGCGGTTCAGTGGCCGGCGGGTGGCGGCGAAAAGGGCAATGAGGGAGTCACCGGGCGGGTCAAGCAGACTCCGAACTCGCTTGGCTACACAGAGCTCATTTACGCTGAGGAGAACAAGCTGCCGGTGGCGTCGATCAAGAATTCAACAGGTCAGTTCGTTCGTCCGTCGCTCGACTCGACAACGGCGGCCGCCTCGAGTGTAGCAGGGCAGATACCGGACGACTTAAGAGTTTCGATTACGAACGCGCCGGGTGCGGCCGCCTATCCGATTTCGTCTTTCACCTACTTACTGGTTTACAAAGAACAGCAGGACCAGGCGAAGGGGCAAGCGCTTGTCGATTTCCTCTGGTGGGCCATTCACGACGGCGAGCAGATGGCGAGGGACAAACTCTATGCGCCGCTGCCTGACGAAGTCGTAAAAAAAGCAGAGACAAGGATCAAGTCGATAACCTTCCAGGGCAAACCGCTTCGCACAAGCTAGGCTCACGCCGCGCTCGCATTGCCGCCGCCTGATACGTCAGTCAGGCGGCGGACATGTATTTACAAGGACGAATGAACCAAGCGGTGACAAAGAAAAAACCGCCGGGCACCGGTACTCCACGTTTCTTTTCGGCGCTCCGTGGCTCACTCACGCCCGCCGACTGGCTGTTCAAACAGACCACGCTCCTCTTTGCTCTAGCGATCGCAGGTACCGTCGTGTTGATCGTCGTTGAAATGGCGAGGAACTCGACGCTGACATTTGAAAAGTTCGGCTGGAGCTTCATAACACGGTCAGTGTGGAACCCGGTACGGGACGACTTCGGCGCGCTGCCATTCATTTACGGCACGGCAGTGTCTTCGCTGATCGGTCTTTTGATAGCCGTTCCTGTCAGCATAGGTGTAGCGGTTTTTCTCGTGGAAACAGCGCCTCGCAAGCTTGCGACACCGATCTCGTTTGTGGTCCAACTGTTGGCCGCCATCCCCTCGGTAGTCTATGGGCTTTGGGGAATATTCGTGTTGGCGCCGCTGCTGCGTGATCACGTGTATCCGGCAATTCAGTCGAAGCTCGGATTCCTGCCCTTGTTTCGAGGCAATCCGAACGGGCTGGGACTACTTACTGCCGGAATAATCCTCTCGATAATGGTTGTCCCGATCATTACAGCCGTCACAACCGATGTCATGCGTGCGGTTCCATCGTTTCAGCGAGAGGCCGCGCTCGCGCTCGGAGCAACCAAGTGGGAAGCGACTCTGATCATTCTGCAGAACGCGCGCTCGGGCATCACCGGCGCGGTGATCCTGGGCCTTGGCCGCGCGGTTGGTGAAACGATGGCGGTCACAATGCTGATCGGTAACAGGCCTGAAATATCCGCCTCGCTGTTTGATCCGTCGTTTACCATTGCGTCCGCGATCGCCAACGAATTCACGGAGGCAACCTCAGAGGTCTACAGGCACGCGCTGGTGGAGCTTGGGCTGATCCTATTTGTTATGACCTTCGCCATTAACGTGGTCGCGCGGTTCCTCGTGTGGACTGCGACACGCGGACAGGGGACGGCAGCTCATGCATAGCCTGTGGTTTCGCAAGCTTATGAGCTCCTCCATCACTTTGGTGACGAGTGTCTCGGCGTGCGTCGTCATCCTCCTGCTAGTCCTCATACTCGGTTATATCGGGGCGACCGGCGTTAGCGAACTCAGCATCAGTTTCCTGATCAACGAACCACAGCCGGTCGGCGAGCCCGGCAGCGGAATCGCACCCGCAATCGTGGGCAGCTTTGTGCTGATCGGCGTAGCCTCGGTGATAGGAATGCCGATTGGTATCCTCGGCGGTCTGTATCTGGCTGAATTCGCGTCGAGTCGCTTTGGGACAGCGCTGCGCTTTCTGATCGACACGCTGACTGGCGTGCCGTCGATCATCGTAGGGGTCTTCGTGTGGACGGTGATGGTCAAGCCGATGGGCCACTTCTCGGCTTTGTCGGGCGGCGTCTCGCTGGCGATAATAATGATGCCGATAGTCGCCCGCACGACGGAAGAGATGCTCAAACTCGTGCCTGACAGTATGCGCGAGGGCGCCCTTGCATTGGGAGCGCCAGTATGGCGGATGAGCCTTGGCGTGGTTCTGAGGGCGGCTGCGGGCGGTGTCGCGACGGGCGCGATGCTTGCAATAGCGCGAATAGCAGGAGAAACCGCTCCACTGCTCTTCACTGCGCTGAATCGGAACTACATGAGCACGAGTATTTCGGAGCCAATCGCTTCGCTTACTAATCAGATTTACTACTATGCGGGCTCGCCCTATGAAGAGTGGCACTCAATGGCGTGGGCGGCGACGCTGGTCCTGGTTGCTATGATTCTGGGTATCAACGTGGTGGTTCGAGTGTTGACACGAAACCGTCATCAACAATGAGGATTGTTCCGAGCCACCGCGGGGGCGCTCGGCAGAAGAGGCACATTGAATGGACCAGGCGGAGAACGACAACATGAAAGCAGTTTCACAAATGACGGTCCCGGCGCCGGCAATTCCCGAGAAGCACATAACTCTGCCCGAGCGCGAAGCCGGAAAGCTTGCGGCAACGGTCGAACGCAAGATTCGGATCGAGGGCCTGAACTTTTTCTACAGCCGCGTGCAGGCGCTAAAGGCAATTTCTCACGACGTAGCTCCGAATCAAGTCACGGCTTACATAGGCCCTTCGGGCTGTGGCAAGTCGACGCTGATACGAACATTGAACCGGATGAACGACGTTATTCCGGGAACGCGGGTCGAGGGCCGCGTCGAGTTGGACGGCCAGGATATCTACGCGCCTGGAACCGACGTTGTCTCGCTTCGCCGGCGAGTGGGCATGGTATTCCAGAAGCCAAATCCTTTCCCGCGGTCCATCTTTGATAATGTGGCCTATGGGCTTAAGATCAATGGCATGGCGCGGTCAAAATCTGATTTGGCGGACCGCGTGGAAGCGAGTCTTCGCGCGGCGGCGCTCTGGGATGAAGTGAAGGATCGATTGAACGAGTCGGCCTACAGCGTGTCCGGCGGCCAACAACAGCGGGTGTGTATCGCTCGCGCGCTGGCGGTCGAGCCGGAAGTGTTGCTAATGGACGAGCCGACTTCGGCGCTGGATCCGATCGCGACGCAAAAGATCGAAGAGCTGATTGTCGAGCTAAAGGAAACGTATACGATCGTGATCGTAACGCATAACATGCAGCAGGCCGCTCGTGTTTCGGACTACACGGCGTTCTTTTGGATCGGTGAGATGATCGAGTTCAGCACGACTGAGAAGATGTTCACCAAGCCTGATCACAAGATGACCGAAGACTACATCACCGGAAGGTTTGGATGAGGAATAGTCAGTAGTCCGTAGTCAGTAGTCCGTAGCTCGTTGGGGATTACTAAGTCGTGGGGCAAATAAAGGGAGAAGAGGGGTGTTGATCATGCCTAAAAGCGACTTCGAGAATCTGAAGGTTTATCAATTGGCTGAGCGGTTGGCTGACGAGATCTGGGACACGGTTGTGGAGTGGGATCAGTTTGCGCGAAATACGGTCGGAGGACAAATTGTCAGGGCGGCTGACAGCATAGGTGCGAATATCGCGGAGGGCTCTGGGCGAGGCAGTTTCCAGGACAATCGAAGATTTGTCCGGATGGCTCGAGGCTCATTGAAGGAGACTCAGCATTTCCTGCGACGTGCTTTCAAGCGAAAGCTACTTGACGAAGAGCGGGTCAGCAAGATCAAGCCGCTCACCGACAATCTGGCCCCGATGCTCAATGGGTATCTCCGATCCATCGGTCGCGTTCCCGACAAGGGGTGAGATCAATGAACTACGGACTACGGACTACTGACTACTGACTACTGACTACTGACTACTGACTACTGACTACTGACTACCATGCATAAACGACTCATTGAAGACAGCCTTGATGCGTTGCGGGACAAGCTGTTGATCATGGCTGGCGCGGCTGAGAAAGCCATCATGCTCTCGATGCGCGCCTTGATCGAGCGCGACTCCGACCTGGCCGAGCGCGTCATCCACGAAGACGACGCTATCGACCAGATGGAACTCGAAATCGATCAGATGTGCGTGGACGTGCTGGTCCTAAAGCAACCCGCCGCGTCCGATCTGCGCTTTGTCGTTTCCATTGCGAGGACAGCTCCAACCGTCGAACGCATCGCGGATCACGCGGTCAACATCGCGAAACACACGCTGTCGCTCAACCGGGAGGCACAGCTCGAGTTGGGCGTCGATCTCACGGGGATGGCGAGGATCGTTCAGGAAATGCTCGTAGCGGGACTGGACGCTTTCACCTCCGGAGACCCGGAGCGGGCGCAGGCGACGATCTCGCGAGACGACGAAGTCGATGACCTGTACGACCAGTTGGTCGCACGAGTGATCGAAGTAATGAAACGTGACTCGGCAAATGTCGAGCGGGGAGCGGAATGGCTCTCGGTGCTCAAGCACCTCGAGCGCATCGCCGATTATGTGACAAACATATGCGAACAGATAGTCTACATGGCGCGCGGCCAGGTGATAAAACACTCGATATGGTAGCCGGCATCGACGAGACTCGAACTCGCAACGTCGTCATCGTCGAGGACGACGAAGACATCGCGGAGTCGATTCGTTACAACCTCGAACGCGAAGGCTTTCGAGTTCGCGTCGCGGCGACCGGCGAAGACGCCCTGAACCTGATACTCGATCGCCCGCCCAGTCTTATCCTTCTCGATTTAAACCTGCCCCACATGAGCGGGTTCGAGATGTGCCGCCGCTTGCGAGCCGAAGCGCCAACCGCGCGCGTCCCTATCCTGATACTAACCGCAAGGACCGACGAGTCGGACAAAGTGCTGGGCTTGAACATAGGCGCCGACGACTACATCACTAAACCGTTCGGCATGCGCGAGCTGGTAGCGCGTGTGAATGCTGTGCTGCGACGCGCCGAAGGGATTGATACAGACCGGCCAATCTACGACAACGGTGAACTGTCGATCGATCCGGCAACTTTTAGCGTGCGATTCAAGGGCAAAGAAGTCCGGCTCACGCGCAAGGAGTTCGCGCTGCTGTCCGAGCTTGCTCGGAACCAGGGACGGGTGATGACTCGCGAGACGCTGCTGGATCGAGTGTGGAGTCTGTCTTATTACGGCGACTCGCGAACTCTGGACGTGCACATCCGACGGTTACGTCAGAAACTTGGCGATTCTTCCCTGATAGAAACCGTGACCGGCATCGGATATCGCTTGCTGGACAGCAGGAAGAGTAGTCCGTAGTCCGTAGTCCGTAGTCCGTAGTCCGTAGCGAATGGCTCTGATCGCGGCATCTTGCATTCTTAATCATCGCCACTGCCTGCGCCTCCGAACTACGAGCCACGGAGTGCGAACCACCGACTACGAACTACGAACTACGAACTACGGACTACCTACTACGGACTACTGACCACTGACCTCCTCCTTATGAAGGACCTCGAACGACGCGTATGGCTGATGACTCTTGCTGCGTTGTTGACTTTCGTCGTGTACGAAACGATCAAGACGCTGCTGTTCCCCCACCTGTCGGTCGTTAGCTCTCACGTGATCACCGTGATAGTAGTCTCGGTGCTGACGTTCTTCGTATCCCGCTTTGCGTTGAGCCGTTACAGCCAGGCTCTCTCCGAAATCGAACGGCAAACCGAAATATCTGAAGAGAACAATCGCCTGCTGTCGGCCGTGCTCGCGACGATGCGCGAAGGAGTTGTCATCGTAGACTCCGACACTCGCATTGTGCTGTACAACAACACCGCGGCCGCAATCTTCAAGCTGCCGGCCGGCCCGCCGGATGAGAGCGGAGGACGAGTGCAAAGCGCCGCGGGAAACCGAACGCGCGACTCCGAAGCTGCCTCGCGATGGGACTCGTTGCCCGGTCCTCATCGATTGCTGCCGCCCGCATTGGCACAGCACCGCCTTGTTGATGCCACTCGCGACCCGACGATCAACGCGGCGTTTCGACGCGCGCTCGACGAAAAAGCTTCGGTTGAAATCCGCGTCGAGACAGCGGACTTTGAGGGTAGGAGTTTCCAACTCAATGTCGCGCCCCTTGGCGCGCGACTGGCTGTCGGCGTTTTCTTCGACATCACCCAGCTCGAAAAACTCGAGCGAGTCCGGCGAGAGTTCTTCGCGAACCTGTCACACGAGCTGCGCACGCCGCTCACCGCGATTCTCGCTTACTCCGAGACGTTGCTGGGCGGCGCCATGGATGACCGAGAAAACAACACACGATTCGTCGAGAAGCTTCACAAGCACGCCGCGCGAATGACCGAGCTGATCTCGGACATCTCGGACCTGTCGGCGATCGAGTCAGGCCAGGTGAAACTCACGCCCGGTCCGGTGCGGTTAAGAAACATCGTCAACGAAGTGATCGCCTTGCTTGAAGCGCGCCGAGCCGGCTGCAACGTTTCGTTCAGCGTATCGATCCCCGATCATCTCTTTGTTCAGGCTGACCGCACGCGACTTGAACAGATTCTATACAACCTCTTGGACAACGCAGTGAAGTTCAATAGGCCGGGCGGCTCAGTCGCCGTTTCCGCCGACATCGACGGCGGCCGCGTTTCGATTCACATCCGGGACACCGGCGCGGGAATCGCGGCGCCGGACCTGCATCGCGTATTCGAGCGATTGTATCGCGCCGACAAGTCGCGCTCGCAAACAACGGAGGGAACGGGATTGGGTCTCGCGATCGTCAAGCACCTGGTTCACGCGCACGGCGGAGAGGTCTCCGCCGAAAGCGAGCTTGGGCGCGGCTCGCGATTTACATTTACACTGCGGCTCGCGGATCAGCACGATACAGTCGCTAACAACGGAAATGCATGAGTCCTGGGAGCGCGGGCATCCGTGCCCGCTCCCGGGTTCTGACAGAACTCCTGACGAACAAGCAGGCAGGGATGCCGCGCTCCCAGGAGTTCATATTCATTTAACGGTAGCTTCATCTTTTTCTTACGCAACAGCGCTATTCTCCGATCAGCAGTTGATACCATCCTTCCTATGCAGGTAGATCGAACCCGCGCGCCGATCGCGATGGGCCTTTGCTGCGCGCGGATGTGTGAAGCACCCTGGCTGTGGAACAAGCTTACACTCGGGCTTGTTCCACACTTTTCGTTGCGCTGAGGTGACTGATGGACAACGCGGTCGTCAATCGTCAACTGCTTAAAAGAAAAGCCGACACGCTAAGCGAGATCGAAGCTGCAGAGGTACTTGAGTATATCGGCATCATGGAGTCTCTGCGCGAAGAACCTGACAATCCCTTGGAGGAAACTATCGCGAAGCTTCGGTGCGAGGCGATGGTCGGACTCACGGGTTTCGAGCGCAACCATCTTCGCCGCCAATCGAGCAAAAACTGACTCGCGCGCGTCAGTAGTCGTTCCAGCCGTCCCATTCGGCAAAAGTTTCAGACTCCTCAACCTCAGGTCTCTCGAGCCGGAGTGATAGGTGCGCGACGTTGGCGGCACTCGCCGACAGTTCATCACGTGCCCGCATCAAGTCCTCCAACTCGCGCTCGGTTGCACCGATGCTGCTGGCGGCTCGCCGCTCGAGATAGTCGATTCTTGTTTTGAGCGAGTTCATGTGTCGCTCAGCCTGGTCGAGTCGGGCACGGGCAAGTCTGATCTCAAGGAGTTCCGTTTCACCGACGTTTGACGCAGCGCTTGATCCTTTGTTGCCTGAAACAGGCTCGCCGCAGAAGACCGCCGCATTGTCGAGCGCAACCGCCCCAGTCGCCATGCCCTTTCTCCGCAGCGAGTTCATCCGGAGGTGGCGGCGCCTCTGCCGGTGGGCTCGCGGGCGTCTCACCTGGCACGCTCCGCTTTTCTGAGCTGCCTGGCTTGCGTCCTTCTAACGCGCTTCAAAGCCTTGCGCACTCGAAGCGACTCGAACACAACCGTTTCGATCTCTCGAGATCTCATTCCTGCTCCGTTGATCGACCCGCCCTGACCAGCAGGGTCGAGAACGATCCGCCGGATCGCACTAATTTTGTCCTGCGCTATGCGCTCCAGGTCTTCGGCGCTTTTTTCGCTCTTCTTAGACATCGAGCCCTCGGGATTTTAGTCTTGGGGCGGGTTCACCTCTCTCCTGCTGCGCGAATTATAGGCGCAAATTGATTATTAGGAGGTTACCTTGCGGTTAACTCTTCGTTAATTTGGAGAGTTAGCGCGATCGGTACCTTTGCAGGCCGCGCAGAGGCTGCTCGGTCGTTTCGCGCAGGGGGTCACGCAGGAGCCCAGGTAATGAGTCGTTGATTCAGGCGCGCGTTAAATCTTTCTTAACTTCCTGCCGGTTCGTCGCGGTCCGGCTGCAGCGTGATACAATCGGGTACCAAACATGGCCCCGGCATCGGGCTCAAAAAATGGAGAAACAGAAGAATGACCAAGGCATCTCTTGTCGTCATCGAAATAACCGGCTGCGATCCTGAGAAGGTCAAGCGAGCTTCAAAAAGTAAGAAGCTCCTATCATTTCCCTTCTCGTTGTCGGCTAAGCCAAACGAAGAGTGGGCGGATGCTTTCGAGCGTGTCTGGGAGTCGAGCCGAAAGAAGTCGCCGGCCCGAAAGACCCGCGCGCGTGTTCGAAAGGGAGAGATCCTGCTCGAGTGCTCACTGACCGATGTAAAGCTTGTGTTCGCCGAGGTGAAGCAATCCGTTGACGAAGCAAACAAACGATACGCCGAGGAGCTTCAGGAGAAGGCTGAGAAAAGCGCCAAGAGAAAGCAGAAGGAAGAGGCGGACAGGCAGACGTTGCTGGGCGCCGTACGCGAGGCGCTCGACGGAATCGATTATTCCCTGGACTCGGCGACTGTCGCGGCTGCAAAACCGAAGAAGCCCAAGCCTGAAAAGTTGCTCAGCCCCGCTGAAAGCTAGAGCCCAAATCACGATGCGTTAACTTGGGCGCGGCGCGCAAATGGGAAGCACGAGATTCTGTGCGCCCGGTTTTGTCATCGCACGGAAGGGCGGCTCAGTTGCCAGCGACGCCACCTGTGGGCCTGCGCCGAATGAGAGTGGCCGGACCACTCATCCACCAGGAACTGCGTCTCCAACAACAAAGCGTATTGAGCGCCCGACAGAGACGACCAGAAGTAGGAGATGAGGATGGTTGCTTCTCGGCTCTACCTGCGTTTGCGAGCGCTTCTCTAAAGTTTGAGTAACCATCCAACATCGGTTGTGCAACGAACTCCACCCTCTTACTATTCCAGTGTCGCATCCGGAAGTTGCATGTTCGGGCCGGCAGATCGGCAAGCAGATCAAGCGATGAGGAGCAGACATGTATTGCCCCAAGTGCGGCGCTCAGATTGAGGAGGCCGTCAAGTTTTGTAAGGGATGCGGTCTCCGGCTCAGTGAGCACGCTAGGCTGCTCGAGTCGCAACGCGAGGCTGACTCGGATGGGAACCGGCCACTGCGCCGCGAAAGGCAGAGGGGGGCAGGCGTTGTGTTGACGCTCGTTACCGCATTTGATCTGCTGATCTTTCTCGCTGTTTTTGGCGTGATTACGTTGACCCTTGGAAACCGTCCGGGCTTTCTGTGGATGTTGATGAGTTTTCTCGGGGCGTCGCTGATCACCGGCGGACTGGGGGTCTTCAACCTGGCTCGCAGCGGTTTCTTCAGGGAGTTTCAGGAACGCCAACTGCGGTACGACCTTGCGCGCATCGAGGAAAAACAGAGGGCGCTCGCGGCTAAGACCGAAAACCCTATTGTTGAAATCACCTCTGCGCCGCGCGTCGGGGAGGCGGTAAGCGTGACTGAGGCAACCACGCGCGACCTTCAAGCTACCCCTGAAATGACGCGAGAGATCAAACAAGGTTGAGACCTGCTAAGAGTGAACGATGAGAGAGGCTCATCAACCACTCATTGAACTGCCTGGCGGAGCGGGCCGTTTGAGAGCAACGAGGGAGACACATTGCGTGTTTGCGATCAATCGCTTGGGCCAGCGTGAAACCAAATCGAGAGCGGGGATGCGATCCCCGCTCTCGTCTAGTTGTGGCAACTGTCGAGGAAGGTAAACCGTTGCGCACTTGCTTGCTCATCGAGGGCTCATCGCGCCTCCTCGTAGGAGCCGGTCTCGTCCCTGTCCGGCAAAGTCACATCCCCCAAGCTCGCGAAGGTTGACCCACTGGCGCTTCGCGATCCGGACAGGGACTAGACCCGCCCCTACGAAGTACGGGCGCGCAATCTCATCCTTCGACCTCCTGTTTCGGTCTCAATCGCTGAGCCGCCCGATCAAACTGCCGGGCCACCCACATCTTCCAGAGATGAATGGCCCTGTCGCATCCCCCAGGATGCCGGCCAACACAACTCTAATCGAGCCTCCTGAAATCGAGGTGAAGTCTTCTTGAACCTTGTGTGAATCTTCACCAGCTGGCGCACGTTTTGCGGTGAGATGAGGAAAGCGACGCTGTATCTTGTTATAGGCTGGTCTTGAACGATCCGTAGACTTAAAGTTGGTCGGGTTCGCGCACTCTAAGACACAATCTATCGAAGGGTCAGCTTCCGACCATCAGCCGACGGAAGCGAAACTCCCAACAGCGCTGTAAGCGTAGGAGCGATGTCCCGCATGTCTATCTGGCCGAGGTCACGCCTCGCAGCGATGCCGGGACCTGCGATGAAGAAAGCCGAGTTCATCTCCGCCACATCCGGTGCGTAACCGTGCGTTCCTCCCGGCCTGACCGCTGCGGTCACCGGGCCCACAAGCTTTGTTCCAAGCCGATAGCCCGACCGCAACGCAACGACAAACGCCGCGTCCGGGAAGCCTCCCAACGCGCGAGCCGCCACGCGATCAGCTACCTTCGCCACACCCGATGAAGCGTCGCTTGCCAGCCGATTCAAAACATCAGCCGCTCTCTTTCTCGCTTCATCATCCGCCTGATCCCGAAGCATTATTCCTGCCGAGCCCCCTCCGTACCACGCGAACGCCCGCCAGGATTTCAACTTGCCTTGCTCGTTCAACTCGATCAGTCCGGCTTCGCGAAGCGCCGAGTTCAAGTTGACCTCTTTGTCGGTGAGCTTGAAGCCGTGGTCCGACACCACGCAAATGATCGCGCGTCCGCCGCCGATCTTCTCCGCTACCGCGCGCACTTGTCCGATAACCGAGTCCAACTGTTCAAGCACGGCAAACGTCTGCGCGCTGTATGGACCGCTTCTGTGCTCTTCGTCGTCGAGACTGCCGAAATAGGAGAGATGAAAACGCGGCTTCTTCCTTTCGAGAACGTAGACGTTGAAAGCCGCGCGGCGAATGTCACCGGCTATCGAATAGTCGTTGCCATCGGTGTACACGCCGAGCGCGGCCTCGGCTTCGCTCAGCAGCCCTGGCGTCGAGAGCGCGCGAATCGCTTTGCGGTCTTCGGCGTTGTCGGCTCGCCAATACTGAGCAATGTTGAACGTGATATTCGCGCCGACCGTGACCGGCCAATCCACGCTGCCTGTCGTGAGTCGAGCTTTTGCGCACGCTTCCCACAGCGTTGGGACCTTGATGTCTTCCGAATACCAATACCAGCCGTTCAAGTTCTTGCCGAAAGGATCAAAGGGCGAGTTGGCGATCACTCCGTGTTTGGCGGGCGCGACGCCGGTCACCATCGTCGTGTGGCTTGGATAAGTGACCGTTGGCAGCACGCCGGTCACACCTGAAGCGTGAGCGCCCTCGGCAACAAGCCTTCTGAGGTTTGGGATCTTCAAGCCGTGCTTGTCTGCCTCGAGCACATAGTCAGGCTTCAGACCGTCGATCGAGATCAACACGACCGGCGCCTGCGGCTGCGGCTCAGCGGGCGATGGTAACACCGACGCTGCGAGCAAGATCAGAACGAGCGCGACAAGGAATTCTCTTCGCATGCTTTCCTCCGAAGACTAGCTATCACGGCGCGTCCCCATACTCCAAGGCCCGCCGGCAGGATTAACAAAACAATAACGATCAGTTTACTCAAACTTCAGAAGTTTCGGATAACTTGTGAGTGATCGGTCCCTGGGGGAAGCCGGGTTGCCAGACAGATTCCACATTCAAGCCGGCGCTGTAGCGCCGCGTAGGCCGTGCCTCCAATCGAGGAAGCCGCGGTTTGACGGGCGCAATCGCTCTCAAGCCTCGCCACAGCTTCCGACAAGTTACAAAGATTTAAGCTTGGCGTCACTGCGCGGTAACTCCTGACTGCTAGATTCCACGCTTGAACCCTCGCACTCAGATAGAGAACCTTGGGCGGCCCGAATGGCCAAACGGCTGCGCCACGATCAAAAACCATTTCGTAAGAACCACACTTGATAACTCGCACACTTTACAGGAGGCACGCATGAAAACGCAGGACAAGAAGCGGTTCTTCCGCTTTATCTCTCCAATGCTAGTGGCAGCGCTGGCCATTCAACTGTTGATCCCGATTGGCGGCATCGCCCAGACAGACTCGGGGCGAATCAGCGGCACGATTCGGGACCAGGCCAAAGCCGTTGTTCAAGGCGCCAGCGTCACCGTCAAAAACGAGCGCACCGGTGAGGAGCGCACGGTCACCACAAACGATCAGGGTTCGTATTTGGTATCAAATCTGAAGCCGTCGGCGTACTCGGCGCGTGTCAGCGTGGCGGGTTTCGGCACTTCAGAGACCACCGGGCTTCAAGTGCTTGTCGGTGAAACGCTGACTCTCGATATCGAGGTCAACCCATCGGGCACCAGCGAAACCGTGACGGTTGTCGCTTCGCAAGAAGCGGAACTCGATACAAGCTCTGCTCGCATCGGGGCAAACGTCAATCCGCGCGAGGTGCAAGCGCTGCCGTTCAACGGCCGCCAGTTGTCGCAGCTTTATCTGCAAGCGCCCGGTTCGCTAAACAGTGGCTCGGGCACCTTCGGCGACATTCGCTTTAGCGGGCGCGCCGTGGAACAGAACGCGATTCGCTACGACGGTGTTGAGGGCTCGGCCATCATTGACGCCGCTCCGGGCAATTTGAACGGAGAGATTGCCTCGCCTTTCCGATTGCAAGCTTCGCTGGAGAACGTGCAAGAGTTCCGCGTAGATTCCAACAGCTATCCCGCGGAGTACGGCACGGGTACCGGTGGGCAGGTGAGCGTTGTGACCAAATCGGGTGGCAATCAGTTTCACGGCTCGGTCTTTGAATATCTGCGCAACGAAAAGCTCGACGCGCGAAACTGGTTCGACCGGGACTTCAAGAATCCGCTGAGGCTCAATCAATTCGGCGCAAGCATTGGCGGACCTATCGTCAAAGAGAAGTTTTTCTTCTTCGCCAGCTACGAAGGCTATCGGTTGCGTTCCGGCATCAACATCGTGGAAGGCGTGCCGAAGCTCTCGCGTTGCGCGTCAGCCGTTGCTGCTGTTCGCCCACTGTGTGAAGGAGCGTTTCTGGGCGCCGGCGGCACACGAACGGTGACCAATCCCCTGACCAGCCCGGATTTCGATATTGGACAGTTGGCGGCCAGCAACCCGGTCAACGAAAACTCCGTGGCTGTTCGCTTCGATTTGAGAGCGAACGAAAAGAACTCTTTCTACCTTCGCTTTTTCCGAGACCAGGGTGACAACGATCAGCCGCAGAACGTCTCGGGCGCGCGCGCGGTATACGATTATGTGCCGCAAAACGGCGTAGCGTCGTGGCAAACGACGATCGGTGCCACCATGATCAACGAGTTCAAGCTGGGCTACAATTCGGCATACACTCGTGTTGCAGGGAGCGCGCCGACAATCAACGGCATTGACCTCTCGGCAGTAACGATCAACCTTTCGGGCAGCGTCGCGCTCGCGAACATCCCCGGCCAGGGCAACTCAGCGGGCCTCTCAATACCGGGCGGGCAATTCCGTCTGAATTCCGCGACCAACGGACGAGGCGCGCCTTACACACCCTATACTATCGGCTTGATTGACAGTCTTGGTTGGGTGCGTGGCAACCATTCCCTCAAGTTCGGCGAGGAGGTTCGCTTCATCCGACTCTACACGGATCGCCTGGGTGGCACGACCTACTCGTATTCGAATCTATCCAGCTTCCTGGCGAATACCGCATCCTCCATCCAGTACAACGGCGACGTCAGCGCGCCCAGCCCCTTCAACAATGGCGCAACGGGCAACCGATTCGCCAAACAGGGGTATTACATCTTCTACGCGCAGGATGAGTGGAAGGTGAGGCCGAATCTGACCTTCAACTACGGTCTGCGATATGAATACTACTCACCGCTGCGCGAGGATAAGAACCGCCAGGTCGTCTTTGACATTAACGCGGGAGCCATCCTGCCTTCAGACACGACCGTCTACAAGGCGCTGAAGACGAATTTCGCGCCCCGCCTGTCGCTTGCGTGGTCACCGAATCCGAATGCCTCAGGCTTCATTGGCGGCGGCAAGACAGTCGTTCGCGCGGGCTTTGGCATCAACTACGGACCGGGACAGACCGAAGACCAGATTCAACCGATTGAATCCGACCGTATCAGCTCGACGTTGAGCAATGTCGCCAACGCGTTCCCGGCGAACATTCCCGCGATTGTGGCCAACTTCATTGCCAATCCCAACAATCGCTCGTATCAACCGCGCGCTTATGACCAGGAAAACTACCGAGTGCCGGAGCGCATCTTCTCCTACTCGGGTTCGATCCAACAGGAGTTGCCCGGCAAGATGGTGTTGACTCTCGCTTACGTTGGCAGCCAGGGGCGCAATCTCTTCTTGCGAAGCGTTGCCAACCAGATCGTTTCGGTGCGCACTAACGTCAACCCGGCCAGCAACGCCATCATCATCCGTGAATTCTCGAAAGTGACTGAAAACCCGGGCGCGAATCCGACCGTCCTGAACCCCTTTGCCGAAGTTGACTACAAGCGAAGCGGCGGGCACGACAGCTACAACGCGTTCCAGGGGACGCTCGCGCGCCGGTTCAACAGCGGCGTGACGCTCAACTCGCAATACACCTTTGGGCGGAGCTACGGTAACACCGCCGGCTCGAATGAGGCTTCGACGGCGGGCAATCTTGCGCGCAAGACGGAGGACTTCGACTACGATATCGGATACAACAACTTCGACGTGCGCCACACCTTTAACGTGAGCGCGGTCTATGCGCTGCCGTGGGGTAAAGGTTTGTCCGGCATCGGCAAGACATTGCTCGGCGGTTGGGAAGCAGGGACGATCATGAACGTCCGCAGCGGTCTGCCGATCCCGGTTCAGATCACCCGTCCGGACATCCTTTACGTCGACGCTGCAGGCCTCTTCTACGGCGGGCCGGGGGTAGGCCGCACGGTGGTGATCAACACGCCAGGCGGCGGCAACTCGCGCAACGTGCGTCGTCCGGACCTGCTTCCGGGAGTTAGTCCCTTTATCAACAAGGACCGCACGATCCTCAACCCTGCGGCCTTCGCGATTCCCAAGCCAAGCACGTTCGGCAATCTGGTACGCAACCAGATCCACGGGCCGAAATTCTTTCAGCAAGATGTAATCCTGGCCAAGAAGTTCGCTATTACCGAATCGGCCAACATCGAGTTTCGTACCGAGGTTTTCAATCTCTTCAACGTTACAAACTTCGCCAATCCACCGGGTCAACTGCCCAGCACGTTCACGACGGGGCCCGCCGTGACACTGCAGCCAGGTCTGGCTTTCACGCCGGCACTGGCGGGTAGCGCTTTCGGTGTAGTCAGCCGCACCGTGGAGCGCACGGTCGGACTTGGCACGAACCGGCAGATTCAGTTTGCGTTGCGAGTCAACTTCTAACCTACCGCTCGACCGGGACTGCGCCGCAGCGCTTGCGGGGCAGTCCCGAGTCTTTTCTGCTATGCCAGCGCGAGGCTCGACGGTTTCGGCGCCCCGCGTAGCTTGACTGGCACGACTACAAAGGATCCAGATTAGATGGCCCGCTCGATGAAGAACGAAAAGCGAGGTCTATTCAATGAGTGAAACAAGAAAAATTCTCTTTTTGTGCACAGGCAATTCGGCTCGTAGCATCTTCGGCGAGTACCTGATCAAACGAATTGCAGGTGACCGCTTTGAAGCTTACAGCGCAGGCGCCCAACCCACAGGCACAGTGAATCCGTTTACCATTCGAGTGCTGAAGGAGTTGTACCACTTGGACACCAGCGACGCGCGCAGCAAATCGTGGGACGAGTTCAAGGACATTGAGTTTGACTTTGTGATAACCGTTTGCGACAACGCTCGTGAATCGTGTCCCTACTGGCCCGGACAACCGATCATAGCCCATTGGGGAATACCCGACCCGGCGCTTGCGACCGGCACGGATCAAGATAAGTTCAAAGAATTCAGGAATGCCGCTTTCCTCATGCAGCGCCGCCTTGAGTTGTTCTGTTCCCTTCCATTCGAGAGACTCGACCGTCTGAAGCTGACCAAACTCACCCAGGACATAGGCAGGCAAGACGACTCCAGCCGCAGTTGAACGCAGGTGTTCCCAAGTCGGCACACGACGTTTTCTTCCTTCCCAAAGAAAGTTCTTGACACGAAGATTGTATTTCTAGTATTGTCGAAATATGAAAGACGGAGCCGCTAAGTACGCTGACATGTTCGCGGCGCTGGGTTCGGAGCCGAGGCTCGAAATCGTCCGGCTTCTGCTGTCGGCCCACCCGGATGGAATGATTGTCGGCGACCTGCAGTCCGAACTTGGGATACCAAACTCGACGCTCTCGCACCATCTCGAAAAGCTTCGAATGGAAGGCCTGGTCGAGGCCCGCAAAGACAAGCAATGGCTCTGGTACTCGGCCAACGCCGCAGGGCTTCAAGACCTGCTCGGCTTTCTCTACGCCGAATGCTGCACTCGCAGCGGCGTAGTCGAGCCGATCAAGATCACTTCGGCCAAGGCACGTAGATGATTGACGAAAACACAAGGAGAACGTTTATGGATACTTTGAAGGTTCACGTCGCGCTCAATGTAAACGACGTGGAAGAGTCAGTGAAGTTCTACGGCGCGATGTTCGGCATCGAGCCAATCAAACACAAACCCGGCTACGCCAAGTTCGACGTTGCGCAGCCCGCTCTCAACCTCACGCTAAACTACACGGGACCGGTCAACGGCAACGGCGCGCTCAATCATCTCGGGGTTCAAGTCGCGAGCACGGACGATGTGCTTCGCGCAAAGACGAGGCTTCAAGAGGCGGGGCTCGCTACGTTCGATGAGATGGGCACCGATTGCTGTTACGCGCTCCAAGACAAGATATGGATCACCGATCCCAACGGCTATCGATGGGAGTTCTTTGTCGTCAAGGTGGGGGACACGAAACCCGAGCTGAGCTTTGTCCCGATCGAACTCGGCTCAAAGCCCGCGGGCCAGTGTTGTTCTTGATTCGACGATGAAGGCGGTCGCCACAAAAGCAGGCGGTTCTACTTAAAGCAACCATTAACGCGCGATCCGCGTCTACAGCGGAACAGAATCAGACCCCAGGAGGCGTGCGAATGAACTCGATCGATGGAAGTGTTCGAACTGTGACCGCGAAGCTGAGTTTTGCTTTGGCGATTCTTTTCGTGTTTGTGACTGGCGCCTTGGCTCAAGACCCTTCGAAGGCGTTGCCGCAAGCCTACAAGCTGCAATTCGAAAACGACTGGGTGAAAGTCACGCGCGTCCACTATGCGCCGAAGGAGAAGCTCCCGTCGCATCAACACACGCAGACGGGCTCGGCGTATGTCTACTTGAACGATAGCGGGCCGGTGGTCTTCAAGCACATCGGCCTGGACTATGGCGCAGTGACTCGGCCCGCAACCAAAGCCGGGAGCTTTCGCCTTTATCGCGGGCTAAAGGAAATGCACGAAGTCGAAAACCTCTCCGACCTTCCGAGCGACTTTCTGCGGGTCGAGTTCAAGACCGAGCCGATAAATGACAAGAAATTGTACGGCCGCTTCTTTCGCGAAGAGTATCCGGCGGGCGAGAACTTTCAGAAGGTGCAGTTTGAAAACGAGCAGGTTCGCATAACTCGTCTGGTCTGCGCGCCGGGCAAGCGGCTCGACATATCCGCAACTTCAACCGAGCCAGCCTTGCTGATTGCTTTGAGTCCGTCAAAGTTCAAGGTCCATGAAAGCAAGAACAAACGTGCTGCCCTCAATCTCGAGATGGGACAGAACGCGTGGGTAGAGGCCGGTCAACAAAGAGGATTTGAGAATACCGGCCCTGCGCCGGCTGAGATGCTGCGCTTTGATTTCAAAACGAACCCTCTCTCAAAGGAAGTGTTGGAGAAAGACAAGAAACACGAGCACCCCAAAAACTGAGGTGAGGTCAAGGTAGCGCAGACTGTCCAGTCCGGGCAGGCGCTCGGTGGTTACACACCCATCGGCTCATCTGCGGTCGGGCCGTAGATTGACGGGACTCTTGCTCCGGCCAGTCTCAGGTAAACAGAGAATTGGCCGCGATGATGGATCTGATCGTGAAGCTCTGCCCACAGCGCATCGATCGCTCTTATTTGAAAGCCATAGAAATCAATAATCCTGTTCAACTCTTGATCACCCGCCTGAGCAATCGTCTGCTGAACTTCATTGTGAATCTGATTGAGCATGTCGAGCATGCCTTGCAAACCATCCGGTATGCTTTGAGGCGAATCTGCAAGACCGAGGTCGCCGCGCATAGCTCCTCTACAAACATATTCCTCGCGAATAAATGTCACGATCAATTCTCGAGGGGTGCGCGATTTCTCGGCCGGCTTCATATCCAATTTGTCTTCGGGATATGCGCTCAAGACTTTGATGGTGGTTGCAAATTCGAGTTTCCGAAAATTCATGATCTGTTCTTTGAACGCTTCCATATTTCTCCTTCGAGTACTTGATCCGAAGCCACGAGCGACTCCGGTCGTCCACCATCCGCAGCGTCAGCGCTTGATGAAGACCGGCCGGATGCAGTAACGGGCGGGTCTTAACTTAGCCGGACAGGATTTGGAGTGGGGGGGGGGGGGGGGCGGGGGGGGTGGGGGGGGGGGTGTGGGGGCGAGGCAGAGACCAAGACACAAAAAAAAGCAAAAAAAGAAAAAAAACAAAGAATA
>JBBPIE010000051.1:0-33096 GCA_038040485.1 Candidatus Onstottus arcticum | reverse complement strand
TTGGAGCGTTCCTGATGTCAGTCGGGTTCGTCACGCTTCACCAGACTCTGCAGGCCGCGTTTAGCTTCCTCGTCGGGCGGGAACGAACGGTTCATTATGTTGTCGTGCTGATGTCGCTGTGGTCGTTGCCGCTGGCTTATCACTTCTTCAGCCGCTTCCCTGTCTGGAGAAGTCCGGGTCCGGCGTGGCGGACCATACAGTGGCTGCTGTACGCGGTGTTCGTGCTGGTGATCTGGCCGGCCTGGGTGACTAACTATCTGGGGCTCGGCGTCTCCGAGGGCGCCACTCGTTTTATGGTTGCCCATCCATCGCTCTACCTGACCGCCTGCCAGGTTACGGGCGGTCGCCCGCTGTATGTTTACATGATTGTCTGCTTTGTGCTCTCGTTGGTTGTGACCGCGCGCAACTACCAGCGCCTGCCCGATCCCGACAGCCGGCGGCGAATCCGGTTGGTTATCGCGGGAGCGACGATCGCCGTCATCCCGTTCGTGGGTCTGACATTCGTGTTTAACATCGCCGAGTGGGGGAGCCCGCACACGTACAATCTCTACTCTCCGCTCAGCTTTCTCGCGATGCTGTGCATTCCGGGTTCGATCGGGGCGGCGGTCTGGAAGGACCAGCTGTTCGATATCCGCGTGCTCGTCCGCCGCGGCCTACAGTATCTGTTTGCAAAAGTTGCGCTCCGCACGCTTCTCGCGCTTCCGATTGCGTTGCTCGCGTTCTCGATCTTCTCGAATCCCAACCGCACCATCGCTCAGATCCTCACGCAGGGCTCGGGTTGGCTGAACGTCGTCTGGATCGGCGCCGTCGCCGCGATGCTCCATTGGAGGCGTCGGGTTCAGACGTGGCTCGACCGGCGCTTTTTCCGCGAGGACTATCAGCACGAGCAGGTGCTCGTGCACCTCATCGATGAAATCCGGCAGCTGGACTCAGTTGCGGAGATCGCGCAGCTCGTGAGCGCGCGCATCGACGCGGTGCTGCACCCGACGGCGCTGCACATCTTCTATCGCGCGAAGGGAGACAGCGAGTTCGTCTCGGGCCGCTCTGCTTCACAGCCGTCGAGTCAACAAGATTTGTCGGGACAGCAGACACTCGCGCGGGTGATGGATGACGCCCCGACTCAGCAGCATCTATCACAGCAACAGGTGCTGCTGCGGATGCTCGATGGCTCTAAGGCAATACGCGATTTTCCGTCCGACTGCAATGAGCTGCCGGATGAGGAGCGCTGCTGGCTGGAGAACCTGGGCGTCCGACTGATTGTGCCTATCACCGGAACTCGCGACCGGCTGGTCGGGGTGCTGCTGCTGGGCGGGCGGATGTCGGACGAGCCGTATTCCGCAACAGACAGGCGCTTGCTTGAAGGCATCGCCGCGCAGATCGGTCTGGTGTACGAGAATCAGCACCTGCGAGAACGCGTGCGGATGGACGCCGACGTCCGGCGCGATGTGCTCGGGCGGCTGGAGGAGCGCGGCGTCAGCCTGCTAAAGGAATGCCCGGTGTGCGGCGCCTGCTACGACAGCACGACGGACCGCTGCGAAGAGGACGGCGCCGAGCTGATGCTGACGCTGCCAGTGGAGCGGACGCTCGACGGCAAGTACCGATTGGAAAGAGCGCTGGGGCGCGGCGGCTTCGGTGTCGTGTACGAAGCGTCTGACCTGAGGCTGCAGCGCCGCGTGGCAGCGAAGGTGATGATGGGATCGTCTTTCGGCGATGTGGCGGCCCTCCGGCGATTCGAGCGCGAGGCACGGGCCGCCGCGAGGATCGACCACCGCCACATCACGCGGGTGCACGACTACGGCGCGATCGGCTCAGGCGGGGCCTACCTTATTATGGAACTCGTTGCCGGCCGGACCTGGCGGGAGGAACTCAAGCGCTCCGGTGTGATTGCTCCTGCCCGAGCTGCTGAATGGTTCCGGCAGCTGCTCGAAGGCCTCCAATTCGCTCACAACATGGGTGTCGTTCACCGTGACCTGAAGCCGGAGAATGTAATGATCGTAGAAGCAGCCGGCGGCGCCGACGAGCTGAAGGACGAGCTAAAGGACGAGCTAAAGATTATGGACTTCGGGTTAGCGAAAGTCGTTGGCGGGGGAGCGGGCGTCAGCGAATCGCTGACGGAGGCCGGCGCGGTCATGGGCACATTCGGCTACATCGCGCCCGAGGTCTTCACCGGCGGGCCTGTTGATGAGCGCGCGGACATCTTCGCTATCGGAGTGATGACCGTCGAGACGCTGGTTGGCGAACGACCGTTTGGCGGTCAGACGCCGCACGAGGTTCTCACGACGCTGCTGCACAGCGAGTACCACTTGCCGGGATCGTCGATTGAGATTCGAGCGCTCGATGCGGTCGTGCAACGCTGTCTGGCCAAGGATCCTCGGGATCGCTATGGCTCGGCGACCGAGGTCGCGAAGGAACTGGTCCCTGCGCTTGCACGCTGCGCAGGCTTCGAGCACGCCACGCCGTGACTACCCCAGACACTGCGGCGCTTGGATAATTCACGGGCCGGCGAACAGACATTTCGGTAGACCGAAAACATCTTTTTCATTTGAATCCCGAAGGGATGGGGGAATAAAGCCACGGGTGAGTCCGCGAACCCGTGGTGGAAATCCGAAAGTCGACACGAACCCGCGTAGCGGGTGACGGGTAGTTTCCAGTGCGGTCGTCGATGGCTCCAACGCACGCGCGATGTTGACGTTGTCGGAGACCGTCACCCGCTACGCGGGTTCGATTCCGATTTGTATTAGTTGTGCCGCGCGTTTCTTTCCACGGGTTCGCGGACTCACCCGTGGCTACACGCTGTCACCCGCTACGCGGGTTTGCAAAGGGAGAGTGAGCCGTCAGCCCTCGCTGACGCTCGGGCTACTGACAGACGTTCATTTGAGCGCTGGTTGCAACATCGCAGAGAGAAGCTGCCACAAGACGCCGCGTAGCCGGCCAATCCCAAGGGGATTGCGGCTTGAAGCCCAAGGTTGCCGTACTCGGCTACCTTGGGACAGCGGTTCGAGGCGGATCCAACCCCGAAGGGGTTGCGGCTCTCTCGATTCAAATAATGAACAACAAAACGTGACGGTGTGTGGAACGACGACTTCGGCCGCAACCCCTTCAGGGTTGGCGGCAAACGACCGACTTCACGTTATGGCGTCAACGTACCCAGGGTAGCGGAGTACCGCAACCCTGGGCTGGAGGACGAATCCCCTTTGGGGAATGGGCCGAAGAAATGAAAGGTTGTTCTTAGTATCGCGGGTGCCTGTATACTAAAGCACGACAATAACGAGAGAAGGAGAAACGCTTTGCCATACTCAGAACTGCTGATCAAACCAATGAGAGAGGATCTGACAAACCTCGGAATACGAGAAACCAGGACTCCTGAGGCGGTCGACGCTGCGGTGTCCGCCGCGACGGGTACCATTATGGTGGTCGTCAATTCGGTTTGCGGCTGCGCTGCAGGGCGCGCGCGACCCGGCGTGGCGCTTGCGCTTCAGAATGAAGTCCGTCCACAGGATATGATTACCGTTTTTGCAGGCGCGGATATCGAAGCGACCGAGAGGGCCCGAAGCTACTTCAAGGGTTACCGTCCGTCCTCCCCTTCAATCGGTCTGCTTAGGAACGGGGAGCCTTTGTTCTTGCTCGAGCGGCACCAGATCGAAGGAAGAGAAGCCCCTGAGATTGCCGCGTTGCTCCGGGATGCTTTTGACCAGCACTGCGTTGCGCAAGCCGGACAATCGGCCGTCGGCGACTAATGTCATCGCGGCGCGATTGCACCCTTCCAACGGCCTTGAACTTCACTCACGATTGAGATCCCATCGATCAGGCCCGGCGTCACTGCTCACAGGATTGAATCCCGAAGGGTGGGGGGAATAAAGCCACGGGTGAGTCCGCGAACCCGTGGTGGCAATCCGAAATGCGACACGAACCCGCGTAGCGGGTGACGGGTTGTTTCCAGCGAGGTCGTCGATGGCCCCAACGCACGCGCGATGTTGGACGTTGTCGAAGACCGTCACCCGCTACGCAGGTTCGATTCCGGTTCGCATCACGTTCCACGGGTTCGCGGACTCACCCGAGGCTACACGCCGTCACCCGCTACGCAGGTTCGATCCTGCGCGTTCCGTCCACCCCTACCAGCGCCTCGCCGATCAAAACCTCTACAATATTTCCAGCCGCCGTTCGTCTACAGTAGTGGATGAATGAGCCGGCGAGCATCATCTCGATGAACGAGCAAGACCGTCAAATCTCCGAAATCGTCGTGGAAGAACGATCCCGGCTGCGCAATTTCATCCGCCGGCGGGTGCCCGACCCTTCGGACGTCGAAGACATCTTGCAGGAGGTCTTCTACGAACTGGTAGAAGCCAATCGCCTGCTGATGCCGATTGACCACGTGACCGGCTGGCTTTTTCGCGTCGCGCGCAATCGCATCACAGACCTCTTCCGCAAGAAGAAGCCGGAGGCGTTCAGCGACGCAGCGCCCAATAGACCAGGGGACGAAGACGGCGAGTTGGTACGGGTCGAAGATCTGCTGCCATCGCCCGATGCCGGGCCGGAAGCGCTCTATGTGCGAAACACGCTTCTTGATGAGCTGGAGCTTGCGCTCGACGAACTGCCCTACGAACAGCGTGAAGTATTTGTCGCTCACGAACTGGAGGGGCGCACCTTCAAAGAGTTGTCGGCCGAGAGCGGCGTAAACGTCAACACCCTGCTCTCGCGCAAGCGTTACGCCGTGCTTCATCTACGCGAACGATTGCAGAGCATTTACGATGAGTTTACGAGCAAGTGAGGAACACAACATGAGAAAGCGACTGAAGGACCTGACGAGACGGAAAAAACTGATGTTGATAGCGCCACTGGCGCTCCTGGGGATGGCGATCTTCTGCTGGATCGGCGGCGAAGCGGTGAAGCTTTTGTGGAACTGGTTGGCGCCGGAGTTGTTTGGATTGCCGCAAATTACCTTCTGGCAAGCTCTCGGACTGCTGGCTCTCTGCCGGATTCTGTTCGGAGGCTTTGGTCTTGGTGGCGGTGAAAATCGCAATTCGCGTCGGCGAATGGAGGGGCGAATAAGCGAGCGAGTGGGCGAGCGAATGGCCGAACGATGGGAACAGATGACGCCGGAGGAACGGGAAAGATTCCGCGAGGGCATGAGCACACGTGGCGGCGGCTTTGAAGCGCCAGCCAGCGGGACTTAGCAGGCTGTGAAAAATCGATGACGCACGAGTATTCAAATTCAATCCCACCAACGCAGTTGGTGGTGCGTTCATATCCGACCTAGCTCTGATCAGCCGGAAAGTGAATCCGAGAGTTAGGCCGAGTATGAATGCTCCACCAACTGCGTTGGTGGGATTCAAGAGCCCGCAGCGTTCTTGCTTGTAGGCCAGGTATGAACGACTCCACCAACTGCGTTGGTGGTATTTTCGGCACAGCCCTGGGCGAGGGCCTGTTTGGCTTTTTCAGCACGCAGCCAGGAGCCGGCGCGGCGGTCACGACGAAACATCGCGTGAAACTGAGCGTATGAAGGTCAGCAAGATCCAAAGCCAAGTACAATAGGCAGAAGGAGTAGACAGTGAAGTCACGACTACTAACTACCATTGCAGCGTTTTGTTTGTGCTTCTCAGCCGTGTCCGTTACGAGGTCGGCCAACACGGGTGCTTCGAATTCCGACTGGCCTCAGTGGCGAGGTCCGGAACGTAACGGGATATCGCAGGAGCGCGGCCTCCTTAAACAATGGCCAGCCGAGGGACCGAAACTGCTCTGGCAAGTGAACGATATAGGAGACGGCTATTCAACGCCGGCGGTCGTCGGACCGCGGATCTACCTGATGAGCAACCGCGGGTTCGAGAATGAGTTTGTTCAGGCTCTCTCAACTCAGGATGGAAAACCCATCTGGACAACCCGCGTCGGCAACGTAGGCAGCCCTCAAGACTTTCTTTACGCGAAGGCCCGATCCACTCCGACCGTTGACGGAGATTTCATCTACGCGTTGGGTTCGGACGGTGATCTCGCCTGCCTCGAGACCGGGAGCGGCAAGATTCGATGGCAGAAGAACATCAAGAAAGAGTTCGGCGGCAAGCCGGGCATATGGGCCTATGCGGAGTCTCCGTTGGTTGATGGTGACGTCGTTGTCGTAACCCCCGGCGGCGAGCAGGCTACGATAGTGGCGCTCAGCAAAAAAACCGGCGCGGTCATCTGGAAATCGGCAGTCCCGGGCGGCGACCCCGCGGCTTATGCATCGGCGATCGTCGTTCAAGCGGGCGGGCGAAAACAGTACGTGCAGTTTTTGAGCAAGGGCATAGTCGGAGTTGATGCTAAGACGGGCCAGTTTCTCTGGCGATACGCGGAAGTTGCCAAGGGTATGGCACAGATGGTGACTCCAGTTGCGCGTGACGGATATGTGTACGGCGGAGCCCAGAGCATCGGAGGAGGACTCGTCCGTTTAAAGTCGGACCGTGGCGCAGTCGCCGCAGAGCAGGTCTACTTCGCGCGCGATCTGCCGAACAGCATGGGTGGATCGGTGCTGGTTGGTGAATATCTTTACGGCACATCGGGCACGGGGCTGGTCGCAGTGGAGTTCACTACTGGAAAGGTCAAATGGCAAAGTGAAAGGATTGGCAGGGGTTCAGTAGCCTACGCCGATGGGCTTTTATATCTTCACGGCGAGAATGGAGAGTTCGCGTTGGTGGAGGCGACCCCGGAGGCATACAGGGAGAAGGGCCGATTCACTCCGCCGGCTCAGCCGCAGCGTAAACGCCTGGGGCCTATGCCGGAGAAGGCGTGGACGTATCCGGTGATTGCTAATGGGAGGCTTTACATTCGGGATAACGGGACGTTGTGGGCCTACGACATCAAGGCAAGCCGTTAGGTACTCGCCGCCCACGCCAAATGTTGATTAACTGTGGACTACCAACATGCTTTCACTCTAACCTGCCTTGTTGCCTTACTGGCTTGTTACATCCCGGCGCGCCGTGCGGCCCGCTTAGATCCGCTGGTGATCTTGCGCCATGAATGAACCAGTTCAAATCAAGCAGGGTTATGCAAAAAAGAGAGGCAAACAGGCCGGACTGGAAAGCAGAAATCAGACAGCTATTGAAGGGGTTATGCGAGCACCGACATTTTTGTCACCCTTAGAGTAAAAATTTTCGTAAATGGCAACGGTACCCCATTCCAAATTGAACAGAATAACTAAGGAGTTCAATAGTAGAGCATACGGCGATGGGGTTTGATAGACCTTGCTGTGGATAGCCAGAGCAAAGAATTGACTGTAATGTAGATTGTGATCGGTTTCTTTATCAGCAGCAGTTCCACAGTGCGGACATCGCCGGGTAAAAGGCTTGAGGTGATCCATAGCAAACCTGCTTGCCTCTTACCTGTCTATCATTTCTAATGATCAGGTATGGAGTACCGAGGGGTTGAGGCCTATAAGCAGATCGGTATCAAGGTCAATTCTGGCTTTACATTCCAACATATTCACGTTATAAATCCGTCATATTTTTGCTGCTGCACATTGGCAAACACAGGAAGGAGAGAACAATGCTCGTTGTTTCTTGCAACATACTGGACCCAACCGCCCCTGATAGCTATCAAACCGTAGCCCAGGTGAATGGCCCATTCTTGGTCCACATAATGGTGGAAGACGATGGCGTGGCCGAAAGCCCAGTTACCTTCGACCATCTCGCTATCGAAATACTTTACAACGACGGGCCATTTGTGATCGGAAGTGACCCAATGGCGCGTCCATTTCCCGGCGATCTGGCAAAAGCAACCTCGATCGACCATTTTGTGCACATCTCTGTTACTGGTGGAACATTCGCAGACCCAAACGGTCCCTTTTCGAACGCGTCCCTTTTGACCCTGCAACGGTGGAATGGCGAAATGGTCGGTCCGTACAGGACATCGACCGGCTTAGCGGGAATTCGAGATTTGGTAAGTCCATTCCAATTGACGCCGGCTATGGGACGAATGATCGCTGTCAGTGGAAGATTATATCCAGCCGCTGGCCTCACTTCAGGGGTGAGTAATATCGTTCCGGTTGCCAGGGTGTTCCTCGGTAGCCAGCCAGTGCCGAGCAAATCTGTTGTTGGCCAAATAACTATGTTGCCTCCGCCTCAGGGTGGAATGCACCTAGACAGCCGCGGATTCTAGCTTGCCACTTTACTTAGTTACTGGTGCGACTGGTAAAACAGGCAATTGCGTAGCCAAAGAGCTCCTTGCCCGCAAAATGCCGGTTCGCGCCTTGGTGCATCGGGTTGACGTTCGCTCAGACTCGTTGCGCGCCCTAGGTGCTGAAGTCATCGCGGGTGACTTGCTTGATCTGAGAGATGTCCGACTGGCTATCGCAGGTGTCACTGGCGCGTACTTCTGTTTCCCGCCTGAAGATCGTTTGTTAGAGGCGACTGTTAACTTTGCCCTTGCGGCAAAAGAAGCTAGGGTTGAAGCAGTCGTCAATATGTCTCAATACCACGCGAGAGAAGGGCATCCAAGCTCTTTGACTCGGCAACATTGGTTAGGCGAGCGCGTACTCGATGTTGCCAACGTTGGAGCGGTTCACCTAAGGACGAATTTTTTCATGGAGGTCTATGCAATTGTCTGCCGCGCAACGATTGCAACGATGAACAAGTTCTTTCTGCCTCACGGTACTGGAGCGCAGGCTCCTATAACGGTAAGCGACATCGGTAAAGTGGTGGTTGCGATACTAACGAACCCACAAAATTACTCAAGCAATATAATTCACGTTACGGGACCTGAAGTAATCACACAGGATCAGGCTGCGAAAGTATTTTCTTCGGTTCTCGGTCGCCAGATTGAATACATCGACATTCCCAGCGACATTTGGCGAGCGATTGGTAAACAGCAGGGCTTGTCAGACTTCCTCCTTGACCATCTTTGCCATGCTGCTGAAGATGTGAAGAGTGGAAAGTTTGCCGAATCGACTGTAGCCGTGAAAACAATTACTTCTTCCGAACCAATAAACCTAGCTTCATTTGTTCATGCACATGCTGGGTTGTGGAGGCTCGATTTGGCGTCTGAGACTCCTATTCAGACGTTTTATGACGGGCGTCTTTTCGATCCGCTCAGCAGGCGGCGCGGCCTGGTGCCGATTAAAGGCGTCCCCTCTCACGGGCTCCCTCCTAGTGCGACCGATTTGGCGGGGTGCGGATTAGATCTCGAAGGACAAACCATCCATCTTGAGGTGATCCCTGGAGCTAGCTTCTTCGGAGACTGTCTGAGGGTAGTCAATACACCTGACGAGGAGCCTTTAGAATCGGGGTTTCCGCCCTTCGGATGGTCCGGCGAGCCCCTTCTTGGGGGGTACGCAATCACGGTTTCCGAATTGTCTGGTATGGTCGAGCTTGTGTTTGGCAGGGAAGAAGATGGTTTCTTGCCGTTCGAGCTTAGACACACAGGAGGACTGCAAGGGAAGGACAGCGCGCTAACCGCCCCAGACGGTTATTTCTTGGCCTCCAAAAAGAACTCGGTGACAGACCTGGAACCTAGGTCACGTGGACGCGCGGAGATTCGGACCGGGAGAGTGTTTGACTTCCATTATAATGTCGCATTTTATAACACGGCGATCGAAAGCCTTGTAATGCAGAACCCCGGCCTTTCGCCGCCTGGTTTGTTATTTCCCGGCAGTCCTCATGCAGGTCACGCATTGGCTTGGCTGGAGGTTGACAACAGAGGCAGTTTAGTTCTGAACGTGGCAGTGCAGCAGTTTTTGCCACTTGGACCGCACGTTGGTGATCAGCCCCTGCGTCTGCCTCCATCTCAATCGCTTAAGTCATTCCAGCAGCCATTCGAGGCCCAAAATACTTCGCTCCATCCGTATCTATTTTTGCGCGCGCGCGAAGCAGTTGATGCGTCGGCTCCAGTAGTCAGTCATCCTTCAATTTCTTCTGACGCCAATAATGGGGCTTACATACCCAATTTCAAAGCTTTCGCCGATCGGGAGATACGTTTTGTTTGCGTGCCAACAGAGAACACCTTCGGTGACGATTTTGCTCTAAGGTCGATCGACCTTGGTGGAGGAGCATGGGCTGAAAGTCCGCTATTCGGACACGTCGTGGTCCAATTCGGGCACTTGACAGGCAAATATTTTCCGTTCGTCCTACGATTCGAAGCCCCTTCGAATCTCCGGCAGAAGTTGCTCGCGCTTCTTCAATTGCTGCCCCCAGGAACAAAGGCTGGCCTCGTTGGTCTTCAAGGGAAAATGACATTCCCTAAGGTTAGTTACCTTCAACGTAATTTAAGCCTAACGACGGACCCCTACAAGGTATCCTTAGGTGTCTTGGATGTCGATACGGGTTGTACGACCGCATCCGTCGTCCTGAGAAAATACCTTTTCCAGGACTTGATGATGTCTCTGCTAATGATCGAGCCGCGAACACCGACCGATTCCTTTGCATATGTGGGTGAGGCAAAGATTTTTAATACTGAAGAAGGCCACCTAGCGTTTCGTTTGACAGGAAGGCTAGATATTCCGTACCCAGAAGGTTATGCTTTTCCGCTCCCTGATGGCGGGCACACAATAATTGAACAGGGTTCTCAGCTCTATCCGTTCGTAAATCTGGTGTGTGTCGAGGAAAATGCACTTAACCCGACATCCGGGGCGGTCGAGTTTTTGGGCCGCCGCCACAGGCGCGGAAATTTTGACTCTGATGTCCACCTATCCATACGTCCGGAGCCCGCTGGTGGGGAGCGAATGGAGTTCATCGCAGCCGGAAAGAGATATGAGGGCGTCGGGCGAGAGGCAAGGAGCGTATTGTTCGAAGGACGCACTATTCGATATTGCGAATATCGCATTGGTGATGACAATGGCGAAACAGAAGATTGCCTTTGTGTCATCACCAAAGGCCCTGAGGGTGAAGCCGAGCTCCAAATGGTTTCTATCAAGGAAAGTTTTGACACTTGGGTGGCAGGTGAGTGCCAGATTGAAGGATGAATTTATTTGGGGGTCAATGCGCGTTGGTACTCCTCGTATGAACTTTGAAAGATTAGCAGCACCGTTGACGAGCCGTTATCGCTGACCACAAACGCTTTTCCAAGAACTTGGGATTAATGAGCCCAATGGTTCGTCTCCTTCACGAAGGCAGTTGTTTAAGCCACTGCCCATAATAAAAAGAGATAATTTGAATTGAACAGAATAACTCATAAGTTCAATAGTAGAGCATACGGCGACGGGTTTTGATAGACCTTGCTGTGGGTAGCCAGAGCCAAAAATTGACTGTAATGTTCAATTTTGAATTTTGCCGACCCTGAGTCCCCTCTCAATAGTTATCCGCAACCACCCTGCCTGATGGCGGCCCAGCCTTGTGAAAATGCAACCGTGCGCCTCCTGATGCCGGATGCGCTGCCCACGCTTCACCTCTCCAACGCTTCAATCCATCGAGCATCTTCGAGGCCCGGCCAACTGCTTCCAACCGGTCTCTGAACACAACTGTTGATCGCCACCACGACGTTGGCGCGTGGCGGCGATGATAAAGCGCAAGGGTTGATCGCCCAGGCACGCACGGCGCTCGGCGGTGAAGCCAAGCTCAAAGCCGTGCAGAGCCTCACGGCGTCGGGCAAGTCGCGCATGGTCGTCAAAAGCGACCCCTCTTTGCGTTCAGGTTCAGCTCCGCTCCTCTTTGTCCTTCTTGTTCTCTTTGTCCTTCTTGTTCTCTTTGTCCTTCTGTTTCTGCTTGGCTTTCTGCGGTGGTGCGGTCGGAGGAAGCGGACGCGCCGAGGACGACACCGACGGAAGACTGCTTCCAGTCAAAACCATCGACCCGAGCAGGAAGATTGGAAGAGCGATTTTGTTGTGACGCATTGAAGCCTCCAGAGTTCGCGGCCGTCATTGGTCGCGGGTGCGTTTTGTTGACGCAGGTTAACGAGGTGAGGCGTTGACTGTGAGATCAATTATTGTCAGCAGACACTCGCAGCCGTCAAGCCTCATGGTTACCTGCGCGGCCTGGTCATCCCAACCGTTAGGCTCCGCTGAGAAGGAGCGAAAGCATAGTCGGATGCCGGAATCTCTCTCCCACAATGGTGGTTCACTGTCGAAGTAAGGTGGTCACGGGCGCCAGTCATCGCATTGGCAAGAACGAGTGTTCGCTGTGCGCAAAGCAGGAACAAAAATAACATGAAGAGTATGCATCAATTCTCTATTAGATTCCGTCTATTTATCATAGGGCAAGAGTGACAAAGTTAAGGCTGAGGGGAATAAGGCTCCTCCTAACTAATCTCTCTATGATTTCCCTTCTACACTGATCGGCATTCTGTGCAGTATGCAAAGAGATGTTCGCCGGATCTTTCGTGGGGTGGGCAACCCAACAATTCATTGCGGATGACCTGCGATTGATCGTATCTCAAGATCAAGTTTGAAAGCTGATCGCGCAGCCACCTGAGTTCCACCGTTAGGCAAGGAGAAATAGTTATGAACTCAATTCGATTTAGGCATTGACGTTCGATAAAAGCCGAGCGCTTCACAACTAAGGGAGAAAACTCATGGCTACAATTGAAAGAACTATCATTGCCTCCATTGCCACTGTTCCAATCGATATTGCGGGAACTACTGCTACTAATGCGGAAACTTTGAACGGCGCAATTCCGGGGCCACTGATTCTGGCAATGAAGGATGACACCCTGATTGTCCGGCTCATCAATAGACTGGGTCACCCAACGGGCATTCACTGGCACGGCATCGAGTTACAGAATTACTCGGATGGCACGCCAGTTACCCAGAACGGAGTTCCTGGCGGTAATTTACAGATCATCAATGGTGTTCCATCCGGTGCTACCTTTCTTTACAAATTTAAAGTCCCCAGGGCCGGCATCTACTGGTATCATCCTCACCATCATCATTCCACCAATCGGGTTTTCAGGGGCCAATACGGAATGATCGTCGTTTCCGATCCTGATGAGCAAACACTTGTCACTCCTACTATCCCAGTCCCTGTCCCCATCCTGCCTATTGCAGCAAATACACACCAATTTGTACTGAGTGACATCACGGTTTGCAAAGCGGCGGGCTCGAATAACGCTGAGACATACGAAGAGTATATGGCCCTGCCTCTCACCGAGCAACCCGAATGGATGAACGGCACGGTAACCGTGCAGACGGGAGACAGTCCAGATGAGCTTTGTGAACTTCCTACCGCTTTAGACGATCACGGTGATCTTGCACTTGTGAATTATCTTGCCGGCGAGATTCCAGGCAACCACAATGTTATTGCAGGCCGAACCGTAGAGGGGCAAACCGTACTCACCAATGGAAGGAATGTGGGTTATCGTCGGGGTACACCTACACCTTCAGGCCCGGGAGCACTGGAACTGGGATACACAAGCATTTCTGCTCAGCCCGGGCAGGGCATTCGTCTTCAATTTGTCAATTCTTCTACCCTGCGATATTTTCGCCTGAGACTTACAGACTCAACCGGAGCCCTGATAAACCTGATACGGGTGGGAGGTGAAGGGGGTGTTCTTAACGATGCAATTATTGAAGGTGGGGTGGACCTGGGAGGTTTTGATTCCAAATATTTTGAAGGTGAGATATTGATCCCGACAGCCAGCCGGGCCGATGTGGTTGCGGTGATACCCTTGGGAACGAACAACACAACGTGCACCATTTGGACAAGAGACTTCCAAAGGGTTGGGCCTGCCAACCCTGGGGGCTGGGCTCAACTACCCACTGTTCCGGTATTACATATAGACATTGGCAACGTTCCTGTTCCGCTATTCCCCATGGTAGCAGGTACACAGCTAAAGTCTTCGCCGACCCTTCCACCTACCGCACTAACACAGCCACTGGGTCCGGCTACAAATAACCTTCTGGATCCGGGACTTTTCCCCACAGCAAAGTTGGGCTCGTTCAATCAGATTATTCAGCTTACTAACGCTATGGGAATTTTGGGAATTGATGGAACTTCAGGAGATCCATTACACGATCATTCCCCTTATACAGACACCCCGCACATTGTCACCTCCCGTTATGGGACTTCGGGTGATATTTTAGAACTTACCATTGAAAATACGACCAACGCCAACCATCCATTCCATCTTCATGGGTTTTCATTTCAACCCATTTCATTCACCTCAACGGTCGGCCCCCTTATTGTATATACCTGGCCTTTTACTGAATTCAGGGACAACCTCAATATACCTGCTAAAAATAAACTTTTGATCAGAGTTCTGATCTCTGACCGGGAATTGGTTGACGGGGTAACCATGGGAGGTGCATTGGGCCGCTGGCTTTTCCATTGTCACATCTTTTTCCATGCCCATCATGGTATGCTCAGTGAATTGGTGATTACCGCGGCCAACGGAAACGAGAAGCCGAACGTGAATGTGGGTGGATCATGGGTTTATGCACCTAAACCAGGAACGGCCTTCCGCAAAGGCACCTTTTACGACCGTGACTTAAATACCGTTACCCTCACCGCGACGCGGAATGATGGGGGGAACCCGGGAGTACTCACCTATCCCCTCGGAACCAGCTTTGGAAACTGGGACTGGTTGTTCGACACAGAGGCTGCACCCGCCACGCCTGTTGGAATCTACTACGTTTATATTACAGCAACCGACTCCACCGGTCTCAAGGATCAGTGTGTATTCCGTCTGAGAGTGGGGTTGCCTGACGATGGTTCGGACAACGGCGATCCGCACATCCATACCGTAGATGGAAAGTCTTATGACTTTCAGGCTGCGGGTGAATTTACCTTATTGATGGACGAAGAATTTGAAGTTCAGGCACGCCAAACTCCGGTGCTAACGGCTAATCCCATTACGGATGGGTATACTGGCCTGAAATCATGTGCGAGTCTGAACACTGCTGTTGCCGCCAGGGTAGGCACTCACCGGATAGCCTATCAGCCCTGCAGAGAACCGGGTCAATTTCAGTTTTTCGTGGATGGGAAACCTGCAAAACTCACTACCGAGGGGCTTAATCTGGATGGTCACCATGTCAGTGGTTTTGACGTAAATGGAAAAATGGCGCTTCGAGTTGACTATCTGCATCATGCAGTTCTCATAGCTACTCCGCTTTTCTGGACCAGTCATAATGTGTGGTATCTGAATATAAGTATCTCCCGCACTCAAGCTGATGCGGGCATTATGGGCGCCATTCCACAAAACACCTGGCTTCCTTTGCTCCAAAACGGTGCCTCCGTTGGACCCATGCCCACCAGCCTGAATGAACGTTATATCACACTCTATAAAAACTTTGCTGATTCATGGCGCTTAACGGACAAGTCCAGTTTATTTGTTTATGAGCGGGGTACATCAACAAGCACGTTTACGGATAAAGATTGGCCGGCAGGAGAACCACCGTGCAAACTATTGCCACAATTCGAAATTCCCGGCTGGGTTATTCCGGAAGGAATGGATATTGAGAAGGCAGGGCAAATTTGTGAGATTGTCACGGACGATGGCTTGAATAAAGATTGTGTATTTGATGTAGCAACCACCGGTGATGCGGATTTTGCCAAAGCATATCTTATTACTCAGGAAATCAGACAACGCAGCACCGCGGTGCAAATAGTCGCCACAGGAAAGAAAGAGATTACTGCTATCGTGTCTCCATTAATAAATGGAGGACCAACACCTAAGGGGACTGTCACATTTTATGTGGAAAATAGTGTATCTGGTCAACCAATTGAATTAGACACTGCTGGCCGGGCAATATGGAAGACAGTTGGGCTCGATGAGGGCACTTACGATGTGAGGGCTATTTATACCCCTATCGATGGGGCAGAAAGCTATTATCCCAGCAGCAGTCCTAACTTAAGGCTTTTAGTACCTAAGGGTACTGGCGAACATAATGGTGGAATAAACAAGGGTTGCCTTGCACAACCGTGGTATGTATGGGTTGTTTTGATCCTAATATTACTACTACTTGTTTTACTTGTTTGGAAACTACTTTAGTTCCAAAACAGGATTCCTTTTATCCGAGACCATCGTTCGTTTTGCTTCAAAGGCGAGGCATGGGGGATAAGATATATTTCCTATAAGTCGGGCGTTCGGTGCGGAGCGTCCTACCTCCACTTTCGTTGTTACCCGCAATTTCTCCCGCGCCCGTTGATGCGGAGCGTTAGAGCCTATCGACACAGACCGAGTTAGATTGTTAACAAGATACGTGAGCGGGATTTACTTCCCTGCCACTGGCGCGCTCCCGTAGTACACGCGTTTGTAGGAAATAATTTGCGGGCTGTTAGTCTGCGCCTTCACGATCGGCGCGCCTGAAGGTCCTCCGCTGTCGACAACGTAGCCCGGATAAAACGGCGGTGATTGGCCTCGGTCGTATCGCGGGTCCCACTTGCCTTTGTACATGTAGCCGTGGAACGCTCCGTCGTAGACGCCCAGATTGTCGTAGTTACTCGATTGCATTCCGCCTACCAAGTTGAAGTTCCCTCGAAAAGGCTTGTTCTGCCAATTGCTTGTGTCCGATCTGACGCGCCCTCCAAACGGAGTGCCGCTCGGGCCAAGAATCGGATTGCCTTGCGAGTCCTTCAAGTCGAATGCAGCCATCGAAGCGTGAACCGTCAAGTTGTCGGGCGCGCGACCGTCGCTCGGGATGTTGATGTTGCCACCCGCGGCGTAGATTCCAAGCACGTTGTTCGCTTCCGTGTTAATCGGGTTCCCTGCCGCGTCGGCGACCGGCGTTTCATAAGTAAGATCGCCGGTCAGAGTCAGGCTTCCGCCCGCTACCGGTAACTTTGGATTACCGCTTGGTGATCCGCCGGCGGTGACAGTCACAGCAAAGTTCGAATCGATCGCCGGAATCGGCTGAGCGTTCTTGTCGCGTCCAGGTCCGTGGAGCGAAGCTACATCGCCTCGAATGTAGAGCGAGGCGGCCGCGCGGTTTCCTGTATCGACTATCGAGCGGTCCTTCGGAACTCCCCTCAACGTTCGCGTGCCGTTGCCGGCATCAATAGTAGTCGTGCCTGCGTCCATGTCCACCACGATCGCGGTGGTCGTGTTCCCCTGTCTGATTCGGATGATCTGCCGACTGCCCGAAGGATCAGCGCTCAAGGTGATCTCGTCAACGTTCCCCATCACGTAGAAGCCGCTGCCTGACAAGCTCTCGCCATCGGAAGGAATGTAGACGCCCTGCGCGAGCGTCGGCGTCGTAGACATTGGGTCTTTCGGCTCTGCAAGCTCGGTGTTCAAGTCGGTCACCAGTCGAAGCGCCTTATGAAGCTCGCCATCGGTTGGCGGGCCAGCCGAAAGCGCGTATCCGCCGTCCAGCACGGCTCGCGCCTGGTCGAACGCGTTGCCGGTCGCGGGGATCGGATCGACTCCTCGATCAAACCCGGCGAGGAATTTCGGAGCTACAAGAACACCGTCCACAACATCAGAGTTTGCGTCCACCGGCGCCGGCGGGTAGCCCGCGGCGTGTCGATAGTAGCTGGCGGTCTTGTACACCTGAGTCACGTACCCGCGAAACACCGGCGCATCGGTGCCGTCCGCGGGAGTCCAGAAGCCAAACCGTTCGTTGGTGTGAACGCGGCCGGCGAAGCGGTCGCCAGGACCGAGTCCCTGATAGATGAAAGGCCCTTCCGGGTTGTAAGGATCGAAATGATCCAGAAACAATGCGAACTCCGAGAAGCTGCCAACGCGAATGCCGCCACCATCGGACCTGACCAGCAGCTTGAAGTTCAGCACGCCTTCTTCAACAAGCGTCACCGCCCCGTTCAACCCGGCGATGCCTTCACCAACCGACTCAAGCTGATATGTGACCGAATAAGGCTCGACCTGCCCGAGCCGCGGGTACAGCGGGTTTACAAGCTGAACCCTGTTGCCTGAGTGCGCCGGGTCAAAGTCCGAAGCCGAGTAAGGCATTTGAATGTCTTTGATCGTGATCTTGGTTTTATAGGCGGCCTCGTTTGGAAACTTTTCTTGCCTGTTGAAAGCTTGCTCGGCGGCGGCGATAAAGTTCTTCGCGTCGAGCGTGGGCTCGCCGGGAGTGATTCTCGGAGGATCAGGCAACGAGCCAAGCACGAACTTGTCGTTGCGGAGGACGCGATGCAAGTTGTTCACGCCGGCTTCCGCAGCGTAGAACCCGCTGGTGAGGTTCTTGAAGTTCGAGGTGATGGACTTGTCCGAGAGCGCGGTGAAGGTCACGGCCAACCCGAGCATCAGCAGCAACGACAGGATCAGCAACACGCCGACCAACGCCATTCCTCGCTCGGTTGGCGGTTTCGATTCACCAGCCGACAATCTTGAAAGCACCCGCGAGACAAACTCGCTCTTCCGATTTGAACGCCCTCTCTTAGTCATCACCCACACCTCCTGAAGTCACAAACCATTGGTCCCCTGGGAGCGCAGGCATCCCTGCCTGCCTCTCCTCGCGCAACCCCAAGCAGAGCAGGCAGAGATGCCTGCGCTCCCAGGGTCTCGCTAAGGCCTCGGATTGAGCCGCTCGCCTAAGCGTGGTTTCTTACCGATGCGTCTGGTCCGATAGTTATACCCGTCGCCGCCCGACAAGGGTGAACCGTCGCTGTCGTAGCCTCCCTGGCCGCCCGCCGAACCACCGCCAAAGCCGTTTCCGTCTCCGGATCCGCTGCCTCCGCCGCCTCCTCCCAAGCCACCGCCATTGCCGTCGCCGCCGAAACCGCCGTCCCCCGGCAACCCCGGCGAACTGGTGCCGCCGCCCGGCGCAGACCCAAACCCGCCGCCCGGCACAAGCCGAGGCCGTATCACGCTCGCAAGCGTCACAAGCCGCTCAGCTTTCGGATCGTTCTTCAGTTCTGTGCGCGCAGTCATCGTCACTTCAAGCGCCGAAGTCTTGTATTCCCTCGATATGTTTTGCTGCTTGACCCATGAGCCATCGAGTTCGCCGTCCTTCACTTCAAGATAGCGAAGCTGAAACGCAACCACATTGCGGGCGATCGAGATCGCGGGTCCGTCGTTTATCGAAAGCGCAAACAACGGATGCTCTTTGTCAGTCTTGCGGTCCACGAAGTAACGCTTGATCGTGACTGGCCGCATCGTGAACGCGCCGTTTTCGTAGGTCGATCCGAATGGGACTTCGGGTTGAACGCCGCGCGGCTCGACCGTATTGAAGCTCAGACCGATCGCGCCTTCGGGAGTTAGCGTCGCGCCCGTAATCTTGATGAAATCGAACTGCACCGAGCCGTCCTGAAGCACGGTGCTGACAATCAAGTCTTCATTCGGGGCCAGCGCTTTGATTACCGTGTGTGGATCGACGCGAGCCGCGCTGTAGGGCACGATCTCCACGTAATGATCGCCGGCCGAAAAACTCTTCGCCGAGGCCGGAATGAACGGAAGCGACGCTGACGGAAGCTTCGATTCTGTGTCCGACGAGACTATCGTGATCTCGTCGGTCTTCCCCTCTGGACCGTCAAAAGAATAGATCGAGCGGAACCTTGGGCCCAGCCCGAGACTGTTCTCTTTAGACTGCTGGATGTCGCGAGTAAGAAAGTCCATGAGCAGGCGCGCGTTCTGGTCCATCTCAGAAACGCCTTGCTCCGCGCGAAAGATCGTCTGGCTCTTGCCCAACAACGCGACGACCGACCCGATGATCACGGTGAACACCATCATGGCGATCATCAACTCGGTCAGGGTGAAGCCTCGCTCTAGCTTTTCGGCTTGTTCGGCTCGAACTCTCTCGGTTGGTTTCATCGGTTTGTCTCCCCGCTTCGTTTTCACTGTTGCACCGCAACGACTCCAAATTCGCTTACTGATTGCTGATCACTGTGTAGAGGTCCACGAGCTCCGGCGATTTGCCAGTCGTAGCATTCTCGCTCTTGACGCGCACGGCGATCGTCAGCCGGCGGTCAGCCGGATTCTCTTCGTTGCTCGACACGATCACCCACCTGCGCGAGTAAGAGACTCGCTCCTCGCCGAACGGATTCCCTGCCGAAATCGTCCCATCAGGACGCCGGGTCTCAGCTGTGCCGTCAGGTCGAACTACTGTCACCGTGCCTTCAGGTTCGACGTCGTCGCGACCCGCAAGAATGATCTTGTCGAAATAATAGGAACCATCCGGGCCAAACGCGTCGGCCTCGATGTTTCCGGCTACGTAAGCGTCATCGGTCCCGTGAGCTTTGGGATTCGGCGCCATCTTGCCTGGATCAACGAGCCGCTGAAACGAGATCGCGCCAAGCTGTTCGAGCTTGTCTTGTGCGAAGGTAGTAGCCGTTGTGAAGTTGCGCGAACTCGCGTTGGTCTTCATCGCGACGGTGAACATCCCGGCGAGGCTCACCAAGCCAACGACCGTAACAAGCATCGAGATCATGGCTTCCACCAGTGTGAAGCCTTTCTCGTTTGACCCGGCTCTCATATCGATGTTGATCGCGTTAGTTAGAAACGTCATCTTCTTCTCTCCGCTCGAGGACCGCTCGCTCACAATAGGGGATTCCCTACCTTCAATTTGGTTAGCTCTTTCCTTCGTGAAATGTCTCGGAAAGCGTGACCTGACCGGTTGGCGAAATCGTCACGACTTGATAGAACCCATTCGCTCCATTGATTCGAATAACCGCGCTCTCACTTGGCATCGGCGTCACGACGCCGCGTCCGTCGAACGAAATCTGCCGCGGCGCGTCGGAAGCGATCGTGACTCCTTCGGGCAAGCGCACGAGGCCTTTGTTCTGGGGCACGCCTTCGCCCAAAGCGTCATATTGTTCGATATCGACTCTTTGAAGCTCCGGCACCGAGATGCCCGCGCGCGTGTTGTTCGAAGTCGCAAGATACCGCGCGCGCTGAACTGCGGTCGCAACGTTTCGCGCCGCAACGCCCAGCCGGTAGTTCCGCATGTAGGCAAGTATTTGCGGGACTGTGAAAGCAGCGACGACGGCGATGACGAGCAGCACTACGGCGACCTCGATCATCGTGAAGCCGCGATCGCGTTGCATGCCTGAACGACTAACAAACCATTTTGGTCGCAACATATGGTTACAAACTATGACAGACGCTTACCTGAGCAATGCGCTGCCTGAGTGCGGACGGGAGGCTCAGCATCAAGTCGTTAGAGGCTTATTGGCTGTAGATTCGAGGTGATTACCGTGGGGGTAGATTGAGCGAACCACTTTGATTCGGCCCACTGTGAGGCAATCACTATTCCGTTGAGGCCGGGCAAGAGTAAGTCCCAAGACGGGGCAAGAGCAAATCACCTCCGTAGCGAGCGCGTCCGGCGGACTCCAGTCAGCGCACTCGAGCTTGGTCGCTTAAGACCAATCCCAAAGGGATTGCATCTCGAAGCCCAAGGTTGCCGTACTCGGCTACCTTGGGCCGCAGGATCGCGAGGGTTTCAACCCCGAAGGGGTTGCGCCTCGCGCCTTAAGCACGCAACGTGTGGGCGCGGGTGGAACGGCCACCGGGCGCCGCAACCCCTTTTAGGGTTTGCCACTAACGACAGAGTCGACCTCGGCGCGACAATGTCACCCAGGGTAGCCGAGTACGGCAACCCTGGGCTTTAGAGATGCAACCCGCTTCGGGGTTGCGCCTCGGGTTGAAGTCACCGCGCCAATGCGATTTGTTCCTCGCAAACCTCGCGACTGACACCAGCCTCCTGTTCATAGTAGACTGAATACTCATCCTCAGTCTTAGTCTCGGAGTCTTGATGGTCACCAGGTTAAACCGGCACGAGCATCTGTCCACAGACAACCTTGATCTGTTGTTGGTCGTCCTGCCGCCCCCGATTCGCGAAGCCCTTGCTCGCGGCGGCAACATCGAATCGCTCATCGAAGTTGTGCTCGATCTGGGCCGGCAACCCGAGGCCCGCTATCCCGGCGAAGCCGTTTACTTGAACGACTCGCTGGTCAGCCACGAAGATCTTAAGTACGTCGCGAGCCGCGCCGGACAGTTTACTCGCGACAACCGAGCCGGCATCGAGCGCACACTGCACAGAATCTCAGCGATGCGTAATCGCCTGGGCGAAATCGTCGGACTCACCTGCCGCGTGGGCCGCGCAATCTACGGAACGGTCGACATAATCAGAGACATCGTCGAGTCCGGCAAGAGCATTCTGCTGATGGGCAGGCCCGGCGTCGGAAAGACCACGCTCCTGAGAGAAGCGGCGCGTGTCCTGGCCGACGACCTCGCCAAGCGAGTCATCGTCGTTGACACTTCAAACGAGATTGCGGGCGATGGCGACGTGCCTCATCCCGGTATCGGCCGGGCTCGCCGGATGCAAGTGCCCGAACCCGAGCACCAGCATCAGGTGATGATCGAAGCCGTCGAGAACCACATGCCGGAAGTGATCGTCATCGACGAGATCGGAAGCTCACAAGAGGCGCTTGCAGCTCGTACGATCGCCGAACGCGGAGTGCAATTGATCGCCACTGTGCATGGGAACACGCTCGAGAACTTGATGATCAACCCGACGCTCTCCGATCTCGTCGGAGGAATACAACCAGTCACTCTCTCGGACGAAGAAGCGCGCCGGCGAGGAACACAAAAGACCGTGCTCGAACGAAAGGCCCCGCCGACGTTTGATGTGCTGATCGAGATTCAAGACAAGGACCGGCTCGCGATTCACCACGACGTCGCTGAAGCGGTGGACCAGATGCTGAGAGGCTTTCTACCGGGCACGGAGTTTCGGGAGCGGCACGCGGAGGGCAAGTTTACGGTCACACGCTCGGGCTCGGTGGGCACCCACGCCACTGCGCCTGCGCTCCAGGCCGACTCATCCGGGCAGCGGCGCGAAGGCCGCCAGCGAGGCAAGCTGCTGCGGATTTACCCATACGCATTGAGCCGTGAACGGCTCGAGCGCGCGATTCTTGACCTGGGAGTACAGGCGGCAGTGACAAACGATCTGGGCGAGGCCGATGTGCTGCTTACGCTGAAGTCGCACGCCAAACGTCAATCGCAGAAGCTTCGAGAAGCGCGCGGCAAGAACATCGAGGTTCATATCGTCAGAAGCAACACGCTCACGCAGATGGAGAACTTCTTGAGAGAAATCTTAGGCGTTGTCTCGAGAGCCGGGACCGAAGACGCCGCGATGCAGGAAGTCGAAGACGCGGTGATAGAAGTTGTAGAGCGTAGACGAGCCGTCGAGCTTTCTCCTCAGCCGCGCCACGTGCGGAGAATGCAGCACCTTTACATCGAGCGCAGCGGGCTGCAGTCCGAAAGCAAAGGACAAGACCCGGTGAGACGAATCATCATTTATCCGATTTGACGGGCGTAAGAATAGTCTTGGATCTTTGGCTGGAATAGAGTTCTAGGGCGGGACACAGACTAAAGTCTATGCTACTTCGCGGGAGTGAAGGCGTCCCAGTCGTAGGTGAGTCCTATCGAGAATCCGGTCTTGGGCGCGCGCTTCGTCACACCAAAAATGCCAGCCGCATTCCACCGCAACCCGAGCGCCTTTATCTGAGCCCCAAGCCGCGCCTCCCCAAAGTCTTCCGTTCCAAGCGGCGCTCGCGTGCGAGTCGAGTGAAACCCATTCACTTCGCCAACCAGGTTCACCCGATCGTTCAATGTGTAAATCCCCGCAAGCCCATAAAGCAGCACGTCGTTCTGGGTCGTCGCGCTCAACGGCGAAGTCAAGATGCCAAGCCCGAGGTTCCCAAACAGATTGAGCTTGTTGTCGAAAACATGCTTCCCGGCAGTGACCATCCCATAGAAGTTGGTCGTGTTGGTACCGATCCCTCGAGATTGATTCGAGTTTGGCAGCTCTACTCCGAAGCGAAATCCCACCGACGGCGCGATTCGCGATTCGTTCCGAAGCTTGATCTTCATCCACAGTTTCGCATCGCCGACATCGTTGGTGTCCTTGAGGTTCGCTCCGAGACTCAAGGGGACCGCGGAAATCCCGCGCCGGTCGATCGACAGAAAACCTCGAACGGTCCATTCGATCTGAAACTCGACGTTTGACGAAAGTCCAAAGCTCAACCTCGAGTCGCCCAGCCTTGTGAGATCTCCACGCAAACCGGAAAGCGGGAACGTTTGGTTCTGGAGAAACTCGACTCCGGTCTCGATGCGGATAACGCCCGGCTTGATGATGTCGACGTCTTCGGTGAGCAGCGGCCGCTGCTGAGCTTCCGCGCTGACTAACAGAGCGAAGACACAAACCACAGACACGGACTGGCGACGCCAGCACACTGCCAATTGTCTAGTCGCAGATTTGATATGCACCAAGCTCATAATTAGTGTCGCGATTCTAGGAGTCAGTCCTCAGTCTTGTCAAACAGGCGTCGTGGTCCGCTTCTACACGAGATCGCGTCGTGTGACGATTCCTTGACAGTGCCGCAATCGGCCCGTACGATTCTCGTTCGATTTTGATCACGTCTTCGAGGCGTTGATGCCCGCGGAGGTTGGATTTGCAGACGATTACGAAGCGGCCGCAGCCCGACATAAGAGCAATCGCCAGATTGATTCCGCCCGACGGAAATCTCGTCCAGGGTCAGAACGAAGTCGCGCTGCACCCGGCGCTGGTCGAAGCGCTGAACGAGGTGGTCGCTTCCGGTCTCAACCACTACAGTTTTTTTGAAGGCGTCGACGAACTGCGCCGCGCAGTAGCCGACAAACTGCGGATGTTTAACGGCGTGAACGTCGATCCGGACCGCCGCCCGCTCGAGTTGATAATCACACCTGGCGCGACTGGCGGGCTGGTGACATTCGCGCACGCTCTTCTAAGAGGCGCCGCTGCAGTGGTGTTCGAGCCCTACTACCCATATCACAAGAAAACCCTCGAGACCTGTGACGCCCGCATCGACGTGGTTAAGCTTCGCGGTGACGATCTTGCCCTCGACCTGGACGAGCTTCGACGAGTTTGCCGCGCGGGAAAGGCTCGGGTCGAACATCCTCTTAAGGCCATCATCATTTGCTCGCCCGCGAATCCAACAGGACGCGTCTTCTCGCGTGACGAACTGACTGCGATTGTCAGATGCGCGGAAGAGTTCGACTTGTTGCTGGTCTCCGACGAAGTGTACGAACACTTCACCCTGAGCGCGGAGGACCACGTGACGGTTGCGGCTTTGCCGGGAGCTTTCGAGCGCACGATAACCGTCGGCTCGTTTTCGAAGTCCTGGGCGGTGTCCGGATGGAGACTCGGCTATGCGTACGGTCCGGGCCATCTGTTGGGGAAGCTAGCGCCGCTGGGGAATATCTACTACGTCTGTACCCCGACTCCCCTTCAGCATGCACTTTCGCGGGTCCTGCTTGCTCACCCCGGTTACTACGACCAGTTGCGTGCGGACTTTGCGAAGAAGCGAACCATCCTGGGCGGAGCGCTCGAGCGTTCAGGCTTTAGTGTCTATCCGTCGCGGTCGAGCTTCTACGCGTGGGCACGAATTCCCGAGCGGTTTCATGACGCCAGTGAGTTGAACGAGTTCCTTATCAAAGAGGTTGGCGTGGCTGGCGTGCCGGGCAGCGCGTTTATGGATGAGCCACACGAGGACGTTTACATGCGGCTGTGCTTTGCAAGAGAAGACAAGATGCTTGAGGCGGCGGCCGGCAGAATTGAGCGGGCGCTCTCTTGAGTCTCGTGAACGTACGCGGTGCCAACCGCGCTACTGCCCGAACGCTGTCGATCGAATGGTGCTAGCTAGGCTCCAGGTCGATGACGTCTGGGAAACCGTTCGTCAGCCTGCGCCCGCCTGACTATCTCACCGATCCTCATCTCAACAGCGCGACCGGCGTCGCACCGGACGCAACTGCGCAAATCCTCAAAATAAGAGATTTCGTTTGAGTACCGGACCGTTCCGTTGCCTTGGCAATGCGGGCAGTTTTCGGCCTCAGTGCTGGGGCTGGCAGCCTTTAGCGTTGTCTTCACAGCGACCATCGTCTCCTCCCTCGCGACCACATCGTCGGAATATTGTTCGTCGGACTCAGGATTATTTTGGTCATACTACGGCCCACAGGACGGTTGTGTCAACTTATATTCCGGTATCGGGAAAAATATTTTCCGGCCTCGCCGCAGGAGCAATCGAGTTCGTTTCGGACGTGACCGCCTTGAACCCGGGTCCGAAACAACACCGGAGCCGGTTCGACGGCCTTTCATCGGAGCCGAGGCTTGTTCGCGCGCGCGGCTTCGTCTATTGTATTGGCTGCGCTTTTGGGCAGGCTGCACTCTGGGGGACAACATGAAGATCAGGCCTAACGAGCGACAGGAAATAACCGACATGATTCGCGACGAGCTCGAGGTCGCGCACGGCCGGATCCTTGATCGCTTCTCGCGCTTCGAGCGCCAGACCTCCAACACAGAAGACGCATTCAAAGGCGTTCGCCGTTTCTACGAAGACTTGTCCGATAACAACTGGACCAACGGCGATGAACAGTCGCTCGCAGCACTCTCGGACTCCAACGAAGATGAGATCAAGCGAATGATGCGCGAAGGCTTTCGCCGAACGCGCGTGCATCCCATTCCGAACTTCGCCTCGCTGATAATCGCTCTGAAGAAGAATCCGGGCGAACCGTCCTCCGAGCGGCCGCGGAGTAACTTCAATCCCGACGCAGTGCCTTCGGCGGAACGCGAGCGGATTGCCAACGTGTTGCACCAGGAGCTGTCGGTGGCGGTGGAAGAGATCGCGTCGCGGTTACGGCTCCCCGAAGCGAGAGCCGAGATCGTGCGTGAGCAGCTCGAGATTGTCGAAGGCGCCATCATAAGCAGCTTCACGCCGCTGGCGTGACTCGGCGGCGCCCAATCGCGTTTTTTCTTGGCTCGCTTTGACTTGTCAAAAGCTTTCTAATTCCCCTGTTAGGAGAAGACCAAATGGCAGACTACCCGAAAGAGCAGATAGCCAAACACAACGCGGCAGCCTCTAAAGAAGCGTGGCCGCTCATTGGACTTTTCTTGCTCGACATGGCCGCGGCCGTCATCCTGCTTTGTCTGGTCGGCGAGATAGCAAATCGCTTTTGACCCAACCGCCGGGAGCGCAGGCATCCTTGCCTGCCGGCAGCTCGCGAGAGAGATAGCGGGTGGCTAGCGCGACAGGCAGGGATGCTTGCGCTCCCAGAAGTGCGGTGAACATTGGATAGCACCAGCGAAGAAGCCGGCTTGGATTCGACTGACCGGCTAAACTACTTCAACTACTTCACCGAAGTCGAAGAAGAGTTTGTGCGCCGCCGCGGCAAGCCGCTGCTTATCTCGCCCATGGATTGGGCGCTCGTAGAGAGCTGGCAGAACGCCGGGATTCCTCTCCACATCGTCCTTCGCGCCATTAACAAGTCGTTCGACGCTTACGATTCACGCGCCCACCCATTCCGCAAGATCAACTCGATACTCTATTGTCAGCAAGAGGTCGAAGCGACCTTTGCCGAGCATCGGCTCGCTCTGACCGGTTCGGGCCCCGAAGCCGCAGAGGACGCCGCCTCCAACAAATCCACCCGCAAACAAAGACCAGAAGCCTTTCCTCGAGAAGCGCTGCTTGACTTCCTTGCGCGTTCAGCAACTGAGCTTCGTCAGGCTTTGGATCTGGCGATCAGCTCGAGCCGTGTTGAGCTCGCCGACACACTCGCTCGCTCTCTCTCGCGGCTCGAGACCATCGCCGCCGAGGTCGCGGCCTCCTCGAAGGTCGATGCTGAAGCGTTGGAGCGCGACCTCGATTCGATCGAGCGGCTGATCCTCGAAAGCGCCGTGAGATCCTCCGCTGAAGCCGAGATAGATTCGATTAACGCAGAAGCGAAAACACAGCTTCGCTCCTACAAGAAAAAGATGGAGAAGGAATTCTACGAACAGACCGTCCGGAACTTCGTCGCCCGCCGGTTGCGTGAGCTGAATCGGATTCCACGCCTTAGTTTGTTCTACATGTGAGACGCTGTTACTGCCGCGCCACTACCTTTGTTTCCCGACACCCCGCAAGCTGCTAGTGTGAAGGCGTGACTGACACTTCGCTCTCCGCCGGCGACATCATCGAACTGACGACCGACCGTCTCGCGTATGGCGGCGAAGCGGTCGCCCGGCACGACGGCCTTGCCGTCTTCATTCCATTTGCCGCAGCGGGCGAACGTCTTCGCGTACGCATTACCGAGAGAAAGAAGAACTTCGCGCGCGCCGCCATCGAACAAGTCCTTATCCCTGCCGATTCAAGACGCGAAGCTCCCTGCCGCTACTACGGCGAGTGCGGCGGCTGTCAGCTTCAGCACATCAACTACAACGCGCAGCTTGAAGCAAAGACTGGCTTTGTCCGCGACGCCCTCGAACGCGTCGGTCGCATAGACTGGCCGGGCGAGATCGAGATCAGGCACGCCGCGGAGTTTGGCTATCGAGCGCGAGCGCAGGTCAAAGTCGAACGACTGGATGAAACTTCGACGCGGGTTGGGTTTGCGCGCGGCGGCTTGCGCTCGGTTTGTGACGTCGCAAGCTGCGCCATCCTATTGCCCGGGTTGGACGCAGCGCTTGGGTCCTTGCGAGACGCCATCGCCGGCAATCCCGATCTGATCGAGTCCTCCGGACGCTCGATGGAGATCAACATCGCCGCTGGCGACTCGGGGGTTTCATTCGAGCCGCAAGTGAGCGGCCTGCCCGGCGGCGTCCTGGGCAGAGGACTCGCGGAATTCAACTTTCGCTTCAGCCCGGCGGCTTTCTTTCAAGCGAACTCCCTCATGATTGAAACGCTCCTCGCCGAAGCCGTCGGCGACGAATCGGGCTTGCTTGCGATCGACCTCTTCGCGGGGGTTGGCCTTTTCACGTTGCCGCTCGCCCGCCGTTACACAAGAGTCATTGGGATCGAATCAGATCGCCGTGCCGCCTCATTTGCAGCCGACAACATCGCTGCAAACAATGTCTCAAACGCCGACGTTCATCAATCCAACGCGGCCACGTGGCTCGAACGCTTCGCCGCCAGGCGCAATCCGGCGCCTGATCTTATTCTGCTCGATCCGCCGCGCGCCGGCGCAGCGGACACGATTCCCCACATCATCGCCGCGAGACCAGCGCGAATCACCTACGTCTCTTGCGACCCGTCAACGCTTGCTCGCGATCTTCGCAAGCTGCTCGACGCGGGCTATGAACTTCGAAGCGTCGTCGCGCTGGACATGTTTCCGCAGACCTATCACGTAGAGGTTGTCGCGAGGCTTGATATCTGCTGATCGCGTTGAACCGCAGCGAAATCCGGTGTTTCAACCCTTCAACTAGCAACAACGGTCGTCTATTTGCGCCGTTGTTCGCGTATGCCGTATGATCCACGATTCCGTTTGACCGCGCGCATTGACCGTTGCGCTCAACTCAAACTCAGGAGCAAACGATGGAACCAACGAACACGTTGAACGCCGTGGCACTCGAAGCCTTGCGCAATCGAATCACCCGAATCCTCCCCTCGCAAATTCGTTCCTGCGTCGAAGAACTCTCCGAAGAGCAACTCTGGTGGCGGCCCAACGAGCAGGCCAACTCAGTTGGTAACCTCGTGCTGCACGTCTCCGGCTCAATGCGACACTATCTTTCAAACCGAATCGGCGGAATCCAATACGAACGCGATCGTCCGGCTGAGTTCGCTGAGCGCGGCCCGTTGCCCAAACAACAACTGATCGAGACTTTCGACGAAACAATTAGAGAGGCTGGTCGGGTGCTGGACTCATTCGACACCTCGCGGTTTCTCGACGCGACTGACGAGCCCAACTACGTGCCCACCGTTTTCGACCTCATACTCAACATCTCGATTCACCTAGCCGTACACACCGGGCAGATCGTTTATGTAACAAAGATGTTGAAGGCGGGATCGCTCGACGAGCTTTGGATACGCGCTCATCGAACTGGCAGCCAGTCAGGTTGAACGACGAACCCCTGTACGGGCGTCCCTCCGTGGGCGCCCCTCGGTCCGCAGGCCTCTTCGCATTGAGAAGGGGCCCACGGACGGACGCTCGCACAGGTTAATCGATCACCTTCACCAAGAAAGACGAAATGACAGCCAACACATACGACGCGGTGATAATCGGAGGCGGCCACAACGGACTGGTGACTGCCGCGTACCTGGCGCGTGCCGGGCTAAGCGTAGTCGTGCTCGAACGGCGCGAAGTCGTCGGTGGCGCCTGCGTTACCGAAGAAGTCTGGCCTGGATATAAAGTCTCAACCCTTTCCTATCTCTGCTCGCTTCTTCAGCCGAGAATCATTCGAGAGCTCGAGCTGGCCCGCTTCGGCTTTCATCTCTATCCGAAAGACCCTGCGTTCTTCACAGCGTTTCCCGACGGACGCCACCTTTTCTTCTGGCAAGACATGGCGCGCACGCAAGGCGAACTAGCGAAGTTCTCGAAGCGCGACGCCGAAGCGTATCCGGACTTTGAACACCAGCTCGCGCGGCTTGGCGACTGGGTTGAGGGTTTGTTGATGACGACTCCGCCCAACATCATCCGCCGCAAGCTCGGCGATATGATTGGGCTCGGCAAGCTCGGCCTCGAAGCGCTGCGTTTTAGCGATCCGGATATTCCTCACCTAATCAAGATCATGACCCAGAGTGTTCGAGCTTATCTGGACGAACGTTTTGAGTCGGAGGAGATAAAAGCGACACTCGCCACTGACGGCGTGATCGGTACCAACGGCGGGCCGTCGACACCCGGCACGGCTTACATAATGCTGCACCACGTGATGGGAGGCGCAACCGGCGTTCGCGGGTTGTGGGGCTTTGTTCGCGGAGGCATGGGCGCGATCAGCGTTGCCCTAGCCCAATCCGCCCAAGCCTCCGGCGCCGAAATCAGAACCAACGCGAAGGTCGCTCGAGTCCTCGCTCGCAACGGAAGAGCTTATGGAGTCGCGCTCGATGACGGGGACGAAATTCACGCGCGAGTGATCATCTCGAATGCAGATCCAAAGGTGACTTTCTTGAAGCTAGTCGATCCCGCGGACATCGACGCGGAGTTTCGAGCCGAAGTCGAGAAGATGCGAATGGAAGGTTGCTCGATGAAGATCAACCTTGCGCTCGACAGATTGCCTGATTTCACTTCCCTTCCCGGTTCGGAGCTTGCAGCGCAGCACAAGGCTACGATCCACGTCTGCCCGTCGATGGAGTACGTCGATCGTGCGTGGGAAGACGCGAAGCAGGGACGGCCTTCGGAGAGTCCGCTCGTCGAGATCACGATACCGACGACCTACGACGATTCAATCGCGCCGCCCGGCAAACACATAATGTGCGTCTTCGCGCAGTACGCTCCGTACACGCTTCGCGATGCAGACTGGGACACGATCAAGGATGAGTTCGCCGATCGTTGCATCGACGCAATCGTCGACTACGCGCCCAACATTCGCGACGCGATCATTCATCGCCAGGTGATTTCCCCGCTCGATATGGAGCGCGAGTATTCACTGACTGGAGGAAACATCTTCCACGGAGATATGACGCTCGATCAGCTCTTCTTTATGAGACCGGTGGCGGGGTGGGCGAAGTATCGGACTCCGATCGAGGGGTTGTACTTGTGCGGGTCGGGCACGCACCCCGGCGGCGGAGTAATGGGCGCGCCGGGCTTTAACGCCGCTCGCGAGGTGCTTTCGGACTGGCGCGGCCGCAAGCTCGGCTAGCGTTCTGACTCTAAGAGCTTTCTCCGCGTAACCTCCGCGTCTCTGCGCCTCGGCGGTTAGCTGGACTCAAAATTAATTCAACGCCAAGTACTCAGAGCCCTAAAGACACAGAGCCGCCGAGAGCGCGCCAACGACTTACGCAATCTAAGCTCACCTGAAGTTGTACACCGGCCTGAGAAAGCTTATTATGTCGGCTGCGATCCACCCGGGCCGCATGGGTTTTGGACCTCTTGAAGCAACAATCCAACCGTCGAAGGAGTGTCCAGATGAAGAGAATCGCAGTTGCTCTAGTTTTCCTTTTGCTGACCGGCAGCGCATTTGCCGCTCAGAACAGCAATACCAAGCCCGCCAAGCCCATGAAACCCGAGCCCGCTGATTGTTCGAAGATGACCGACGATCAGATCAACGCGGCGGTGAAGGACAAGCTGGCAAAGACGCCCTCGCTAAAAGACGCAACCATCAACGCATCGACCAGCGCCGGGGTGGTAACGCTTACGGGCAAGGTCAAGACCGGTCAATTGAAGGGCGTCGCTACAAACCAGGTCAAGCGCGTGGCTTGTGTGAAGAAGGTCGATAACAAGTGCGAGACTGAGGCCAAGGCGGCGCCGGCCGCGAAGAACAAGAACGCCAAGTAGTCCTCGCGGTTAACGAAGCTTCAATCGCAGTAGAACAACATGGCGGGGAAGAGTCATCAGGCCGCGCTCGAGCCTTCGAGCATTAAGAGTGCTCGAGTATTAGAGCGCTTCTTCTCTTCCCCGCCGTCTTCCCTGACTCCTCGCGAATCCCGGCAACTTCAGTTGGTGGGTTTTTGAAAGACCTGGGGACAAGACTCGCCGAGCGAGATCGTAGCGCGCACCCCAGACCCCTTGCCGGCGGTTTGATTGCGTTGTATAGTCGCGCCTGCTAACGGAGCCCCTTTGATGCATTACGGCACTGCGCGCGCAACGACCGACAACAACCAGCGGCTGGCTCAATCTGCCGAGTCCAAACCGAAACTTCTCGATCAGGTGCGGCAAGCGATTCGCACCCGGCATTACAGCAAACGCACTGAGAAGACCTATGCAGATTGGATCAAGCGATTCATCTTGTTTCAGGGCAAGCGTCACCCGATGGAGATGGGCGAACCCGAGGTATAGCCCATTTTTCATTTGCAATTTGCCATTTGTCATTTGTCATTCGTCATTTGTCATTGAAGACAATCCGCTCCTCAATAGACAAAGCAATCGAACAATTATGATGAACTATGGGAAATGAGCCATTCGTAAAAAGCTCTCAGACCAAAGCCGACGAACTGGAAGAACGCCTGATTAACTTTGCTGTCCGCATCATCAAGCTCTCGGCCAATTTGCCCAAGACGCCGGCAGGAAAGCACATCGCTGGACAGATTCTGAGATCGGGAACTTCTCCGGCACCCAACTACCCCGAAGCGCGAGGGGCGGAAAGCCTGATTTTGTGCACAAGCTCGGTATTGTCTTGAAGGAGCTGAATGAGACGTTTGTCTGGTTTCGCATGATCGAACGCAGCGAGATTCTTAAGTCTGAGCTGCTGGCAAGTATCATCGAGGAGAACAAGGAACTCTGCCGACTTTTCACGTCATCACTCAAAACCGCCCGCGCCAATAAGAGATGAAAATCGAAAATGGCAAATGGTAAATGGAAAATGAGCCGATTTATACGCATGTGTTGAACAAGGGCGGGCGAGGAATCTGCAGTCCAGCCGACAAACTATGA
>JBBPIE010000050.1:0-33699 GCA_038040485.1 Candidatus Onstottus arcticum | reverse complement strand
AGCCTTCAGTCTCCGTAATGCCGAGTTTTGCAAGAGGCTCTAAAGTCTATGCTACCCTTTCCACGGCTCACGTCTCGCCCCTCGATTTCAAACGGAGGAATCAGACAATGTCCAGCATGACCGAAACAGCGCCAGCGGTGGCGACCACCTTTCCCTACTTCACCGAAGAGCACGATATGTTTCGCGAAACCGTGAAGCAGTTCGTCCAGGCCGAGATCGCCCCGCACGCCGAAGAGTGGGACGAACACGGCATCTTCCCAAAAGAGCTTTTTAAGAAAGCGGCAAACCTCGGGCTGTTCGGAATCAGGCTTGACCCGAAATACGGCGGCGCGGGATTGGACTGGTGGTACACGGCGGCGTACCTCGAAGGCTTCTCCTACTCGAACCAGGGCGGCGTGTCGATGGCGATGTTCGTACAGTCGGACATCACGCTACCCGTGCTCGACGAGTTGGGAACCGACGAGCAAAAGGAAGAGTTCCTGCGCCCGGCAATCGCAGGCGACCGGATCGCAGCGCTTGGAATCAGCGAGCCCGGCGGCGGTTCCGACGTTGCCGCGCTAAAGACTCGCGCGAGCAGCGACGGGGATGATCTGGTGATCTCCGGGCAGAAGCTTTGGATCACAAATGGTTGCCGCGCGGACTTTATCATTCTGGCGGTGCGCACTGACGAAGATCGCTACAAGGGGGTCTCGATGGTTATCTTCCCGACCGATGTGAAAGGCTTTGCGGTTGGGAAGAAGTTGAAGAAAGTCGGGAATCTCTCTTCGGACACTGCTGAGCTGTTCTTCGACAACTGCCGGATTCCGAAGCGCTACGTGCTGGGCGAAGTGGGCCGGGGCTTCTACTACACGATGCACAACTTCCAGGGCGAGCGGCTGGCTTCGGCGATCGCGAACGTCGCGAGTATGGAGCGCGCAATCGAGTACGCGGTTGCTTATGGCAAAGAGCGGATGGCTTTTGGAAAACCGATCGGCGATTTCCAGGTGTGGAAGCACCGCTTCGCCGAACACAAGACAAGTATCGAAGCGGGCAAGTGGCTGACGTATCGCGCGCTGGACTTGATCAATCGAGGCGAGCGGGCCGTTCGCGAGATCACGATGGCCAAGCTGTTCACAAGCGATCTCTCGCAGAAGGTTGCGTATGATTGCATGCAGATCTTCGGGGGATTCGGTTATACGACCGAGTATCCGATCAGCCGCTTCTGGCGTGACGCGAGACTGAACACGATCGGCGCGGGCGCTTCGGAGATCATGAAAGAGATACTGGCAAAGGAAGAGAAGTTGTAGCTACAGGCGAGGCTTCTCAAACTCGTTTCGAGGATGGAGGTTGCAGCAATGACCTACTCATCGCTTCGCGTGAAATTCATCGTCGCCGCAGTGATCACCAACCTGTGTCCTCTGGTGGCGAGACCGGCGCAGAGCTCGGGTGATTCGGACACACCCCCGCGCGAGTTCCTGGAGAAGGCACGCGCATCGATAGTGGTGTTAACCGGAGAAAACAAGGATGGGCAGCCCATAGCTCCGGGACTCGGTTTCTGGATTGACAGGAACCTCATAGCTACCGACAACCGAGTAGTCCAGGACGCAGTGCGTCTCCGCGTCACAGTGCCCGGTCAGGAATCGACCCCACTGGAACTAATATTTCGCGATAGCAGCCATCGGTTCGCCGCCATTCTAATGGGAAGCAGAATGCAGGGCACACCTTTGCTTCTGGGCGACAGCGATAAGGTCGCCGTAAAGGACAGAGTGTATCTAGTGAACGGCCCAGACGCGAACGTTGCAGCGTCTGAGGGCACAGTTAAGAAGATGATTGCGTTTAATGAGAGTCTCTACTTTCAAGTCACAGCGCCGATGACGAGCGCCGGCAGGGGCGGACCTGTCTTGAACAGCAAAGGAGAGGTCATCGGCATTGCGGGCGAGAGCCCCGACGGGAAGAGCCCGGGCTTCACCATCCCGGTTGCTTATCTGACAACGCTGCTCCGATACCGAAACATGGAAATACCAACTGTGGGAACGAAGTCGGGCGGTGGCATGGAGTCGCCAAAGGCGGATGGCGCCGGCGCTGGTCAAGGAAGTAGTGCGGGTGCCGGAATGGGCTCAGGTCCGGTGCCCAGCACAGGTCCCGGTCAAGGAAGCAATGTGCCCGGCGGCAACGCTCAACCGGGCGGACAGGAACGCGTCGCTATCCCGACGCTTATCGATACAAAGCCTGTATTGATAAAGGACGCGCAGCCGCTATACACCGAAGAAGCGCGCCGTAACCAAACTCAAGGCGTCGTGCTCATGCGGCTTCTGGTTGGCGCGGATGGTGAAGTGAAACAGACGAAGGTCACAAAAGGGTTGCCGGACGGATTGATTGATCAGGCCATCGTTGCTGCGTACGAATCGAGATTCAAGCCGGCAACGAAAAACGGGCTAGCTGTTCCGTTCTGGATACCGATAGTGGTGGAGTTCAATCTGAGATAGGCTCGCGTTCACGCGAGATGATTGACACTCGGTAGCTTTGGCCGTAGTTTATCAACGGGTTTGCGCCACACGCGCTCAAATCCGAAAAGCCCCAACCGAAGGTCAGGTTGTTTTGAGACTGTTCGACCGACGTTAACCCGTCGTGGTTGCCCAGCAGGATCGGTTCAGACGTGCGCCCCCGCTCGTCGGTGAATTCAATATCCGTTACGCCCCCATACCGGAGGCTTCATGCGAAACGCCTGGAAGAGAGCCGGCGTGTTGCCGCTCGCTTTGGCTTCAATTGTGCTGAGCTGCGCCGGCTCCGCGCTTTCGAGCACGTTCACCATTCCTTCTGACGACGAATTGATTGTGGGGGCGCGCGCGATCGTTAGAGGCAAGGTCCTCTCGATTAGCTCCCAGCTCGATCCGCAGCAGGATCGCATTTTTACTTATGTGACCATCCGAGTGCACGAGGTGCTGAAGGGGCAAATCGCCAGCCTCAAGATCGTGCTCAAGGAAGAAGGCGGGCAGGCCGGAACTCGCGGCAGCATCGTGTTCGGAACTCCCGAGTTCAAGCGCGGCGAAGAAGTGCTGGTGTACCTCGACACGTGGCGCGACGGCAGCTTGCGCGTTCATCAGATGTTGCTCGGCAAGTTTACGGTCGTCGATGACCCGGACCTCGGCACGAAGGTCGTCGTCAGAGACCTTAAGGAGCGAAGCGATGCCCGAGTCGCATTCAAGGCGGACGCGCTCAATAGCGGCATTGCGACGGACTACGCTCCGCTTTCGGCTTACAGCGCGATGGTGCGATCCAGACTGGCGGCGAACTGGGATCGCTCCGAGCAATTTCTGCAAAACTCTTATCGGGACGTCTCTGTACACGCGCGCCCGCCTGAGTACCACGCGCCTTCGGGCGATGAGCTCCATTCGGATTTTAATTTTTATCCTCAGTCACAGCCGGCGCGGTGGTTCGCTCCCGACGCATTGCAGCCGGTTGTGTTCTTCGTAAATCCCGACAGCGCTCCGAACCCGCAGATAGTGGACGACGCCGCCGCGGCGATGAATGCCTGGTCGAACGTCCCGAACAGCACGCTGAGGATCGTCAACGGGGGTGCGACCGGCGTCTGTTACTCGGGGGCCCAGAACACGATTCTGTTCAGCGGGTGCGACGGGCGGTTCTCGCCTACGCCCGAGTGCGCACGGATACTTGCGCTCGGAGGTTTGCATTGGGACTCGGCCTCGACGAGGGTGATCAACGGCGTTACGTTCGTGGAGGCGTCCGGCGGATTCGTTTCATTCAACCCGTACGCGAGTTGCGAGTTTGGAAATCACTGCAACGTTCAAGAGATTGCAACGCATGAGCTGGGGCACGGCCTCGGACTCGGTCACTCAGAGTTTCCGGATGGGACGATGTTCGGCGTCGCGCACTTCGATGGGCGCTGCGCGTCGATCAGGCAAGACGATGTGGATGCAATCGCCTTCGTTTACCCGACTCAGAACGGACCGGGTACTCCGCTGACGATTACGACCACGTCGCTTCCGACCGGGGTTTTGGGCGTAACTTATCCGCCCCACAATATCGTCGCGACCGGCGGCTCAAGACCATACAGGTGGGAGGTCGCGGCGGAGCTCGGCCGTCTGCCGCAGGGGATGTCGCTTGCCGGCATCGGAGTCGTAAACGGCCAGCCTAGCCAAACTGGCGTTTTTAACTTCACAGCGTTGGTCAGGGACCGGACGGGCGCCGAGGTGCAAAAAGCTTTGTCGCTAACGGTCGTCGCGCCGTCAGGTCCGTACGATTCGCAGTTCGTTTCGCAGACTGTGCCGACTGCTCTGAATATAGGCCAGCAGTTCAGCGTCAACATGAAGTGGCTGAACATCGGCACTCAGGTTTGGGACCCGTCTTCCGGCGTTCGGGTCCGCTCACAAAATCCGGCGAACAACACGATCTGGGGAGGCAGCACGCTGATCCCGGCCGGTGGAGTGCTGCCGGGCCAGCAACTCAACTTGACGTTCACCGCTACAGCGCCTGCGGCGGGCGGTTCTTACAGCTTTCAGTGGCAGCTTTCTCAAGACGGCACGTCGCTGTTCGGGCAGACGTCCGCAAACGTGAGCATCGTAGTGACGGACCCGAACCCGCCTTCGGTGAGCAGTCCGTCGTCGGTTGCCGCCGTTCAGGGATCGCCGTTCACCTTCCAGCTAACAGTCGCAGGCGGCACACCTCCTTTTACCTGGTCGGTCGCAAGCGGGACGCTGCCTGCGGGGCTGGGTTTGAATCCGACGACCGGCGCGGTGACGGGAACGCCTACGGCTCTGGGGGACTTCGCAGTCAGCTTCAAGGCTACTGATGCTCAAAGCAGGTCCGCCCAAAAGCTGATCACGATCACGGTCGGCCCCCCGGTGCTCACGATCACGACCGGCGCAATTCCCGCTGCCCAGAAGGGCGCCGCGTTCACCTTTCAGTTGGCAGCAGCGGGAGGCAAGCCGCCTTACAAGTGGGCGTTGACTACTGGCGCACTTCCCGCCGGTCTGTTGCTGTCAGGGACAACCGGTGTCATCGCGGGCACGCCTTTGGCTGTGGGCGGCTTTGGCTTCACGGTGGACGTGACCGACTCGGACTCGCACTCTTTTCGCAAAGCGCTGTCTCTTACGGTCACACCTCCGCCGCTGTCGCTCAGTACCGCGGCTTCGGTTGATGCAATGAAAGGAACGGCGTTCAATTACCAGCCAACCGCCGCGGGAGGAACACCTCCGTATGCGTGGTCGATCTCGGCGGGCGCGCTTCCGGCGGGGCTCATTTTGAATGCTAACAGCGGAACACTCTCAGGCACGCCGTCGCAGATCGGGACGTTCAGCTTTACGTTGTCGGTTCGCGACCAATCCGCCGCGACCGCGACCGCGCCGATTCAAATAAGGGTGATTGACCCCGAGACTGTGCCGGTGATCACGAAGGTCAAGTACAAACCGGGCAAGAGGCAGCTAATAGTGAACGGAGATCGCGTAAACCCGGCGGCTAAGCTAGTGGTTGATGGAACCGCGACCGAGGCGACGCCCGACGGCCGCCAGTTCAAGTTGAAGAAGGTGACGCTGACGCCGGGACGGCACGAAATCAGGATCGTGAATCCCGGAGATATTTCGTCGCCGCCGTTCGTTCTGGAGGTCGGTTGAAAATGCGACTGGTTCACACAGACACGGGTCCCGGTCAAGGCATCGTTTTGAGGGTTGTCGATCAAAAAAGCGCAGTTGGGACCACCAACTTTCTCGGCCTCAGTGACACTGAAGCACGACGCGGCCAAAAAAATAGTTCTTGATACTGTCTCGCTGAATCTGCTAAATTCAGTCGCTTGTAAGCCTGTCTGATTTCATTACATGCGGCATGAGTTCCGGCGGAGAATGCTATAGATGAGGAATGTCTCTCTGGAAGAGGTCCTTGAGACCTATGGTGTGGAGAATTGGGGAGCAGGATACTTTGAGGTAAACCGAAAAGGCCATCTTGCAGTCCGCCCCGCCGAAGGCGACCCCCGATCCGTCGACGTAAAAGAACTCATCGACGACCTCATCGAAAACCGCAAACTTCAGCTTCCAATCCTCCTGCGGTTTCCTCAAATACTGTCGAACCAGCTAAAGAAGCTCCACCGTTCGTTTCAGGAAGCATCTCGCGATTTCAACTACAACGCCGGCCACTTCGGGGTCTTCCCGATGAAGGTCAATCCCCGCCGCGAGGTTGTCGAAGAACTACTGCGCGAGGGCAGCAAGTACAACTTCGGGGTCGAGTGCGGATCGAAAGCAGAGATGTACGCGGCGCTGTCGCTCGACCAGACGCCCGAATCGCTGCTGATTTGCAATGGCTTCAAGGACGAAGCCTTCATCAACCTGGCGTTGATGGGAGTGCAGATCGGAAAGCAGGTAGTGATCGTCGTCGAGAAGCTCAACGAGCTGAAGATGATCATCCGCCGCTCGCAAGAAACCGGCATTCGGCCGTGGATCGGCATCCGCGCAAAACTCTACTCAAAAGGCTCGGGCAAGTGGGCTTCATCGGGCGGCGAGTCGGCGAAGTTCGGGCTCACTCCGTCTGAGATGCTCGAGTGTATCAGGCTGCTGCGCGAGTTCGAGATGACCGAGTCGCTCAAGCTTCTGCACTTTCATATCGGCTCGCAGATCACCGACATCAAACGCGTGAAGGCCGCGATGAAGGAAGCGGCGCGCGTCTACTCCAAGATTCGTCAGATGAAAATCGACGTCGAGTATCTGGATATCGGCGGCGGGATGGGCGTCGACTATGACGGGTCGAAGACGACCTTCGCTTCGTCGGTCAACTACACGACGCAGGAGTTCGCCAACGATGTGGTTTACACGATCAAGTCAGTCTGCGAAGACGAGAACGTGCCCGAACCCAATCTGGTCACCGAGAGCGGGCGGGTGATGTCGGCCTATCACGCGGTGTTTGTGACTTCGATACGGGACGAGATCGAGACCTTCGCGGACGATCAGCCTGAAGTAAACGTGACCGATGACGACCCGCAAGTGATCATGGAGTTGAAGGCGCTTTACGACGACATCAACCCAAAGAACTACCGCGAGTACTATCACGACTCGTTGGACCACAAAGACGAGCTTCACACCCAGTTCAACCTGGGATTGATCAGCCTCGAAGACCGCGCCAAGGGCGAAGTGCTGTTCTGGGAAGTTTGTGCTCGAGCCTCCCGGTTTGCGCGCAGCGCGAAAGTGCAGGAAGAAGAGTTCGATGACCTGAAGAAGATTCTGGCTTCCAAGTACCTTTGTAACTTCTCGGTGTTTCGCTCTGCGCCGGACCACTGGGCCATCGATCAGTTGTTTCCGATCATGCCGATCCACCGGTTGAACGAGCAGCCAACCGACTACGCGACTTTTGTGGACATAACATGCGATTCGGACGGGCACATCGACAAGTTCGTCGACTTGAAGGACGTGAAAGACGTTCTCGAACTGCACCCGTTCACCGGAGACCCGTACTATATCGCGATATTTTTGGTTGGAGCCTATCAGGAAGTGATGGGCAGCAATCACAATCTTTTCGGCCGTCCAAACGAGGCTCACGTAATAATCGACACCGAAGGCCGCTATCACCTGACCAGGATCGTGCAGGGCAGCCGCATCGGAGACATGATCAGCTTCGCCCGCTACGATAAGGCGCAGGCTTGGGAGAGCGTCCAGCGTATGACCAAAACCCGAGTCGCCGGCGGCCAGATCACACAGGAAGAGGCTGACGCGCTCGTCAGCCAGTATGAGAGCGACATTAACAGATACACATATCTCGAATAGGAGTTAGAGCCCGGCGCTGGAGGCGAAGCGCGGGAACCCAAGAGGCCATATGACCCAAATGATGAGGAAGCAGAAGAGCTCGAAGTACTTGACGAACCCAACGCGGCCAGTGCAAATCGACCGCGACCGCTCAGTCGCCGGCGTTCTCATGAAGATGGAAGGCGCGGGGTTTCAAGCGCGCGCGCTGGCGGACTCGCACAATCTCTGGCTGGACATGCTCACCGATAACTCGACCGTGTTCATGGGACTGTCGGGCGCTCTGGTGGCGGCGGGAATGCGACGGCTGATCTCCTATCTGATCAAGAACCACTACGTCGACGTCGTCGTATCGACCGGCGCGAATCTGTTCCACGATTTGCACGAGACGCTTGGCCGGTATCACTACCAGGCGTCGGACGAGATGACCGACGAGGAACTGCAGGAGGCGCAGGTCGGCCGCTTCTACGACACGCTGGCCAGCGAGCACGAGTATCGCGAGGCCGACGAGTGGGTAGGCAACTTCGCGAACACAGTCGACCACTCGCGGCCCTATTCGACTCGCGAGTTCCTGCATTTGCTGGGGCGCGAGCTTGCGGAGATCGCAACCGAAGACGGAATCCTGACCTCGGCCTACAAGGCGAAGGTCCCGATCTTCTGCCCTGGCGTAGCCGATTCGGCGATCGCCGTGGGTATCGCTACTTCGCGGGTCAACCGCAAGAACCCTTTCCAGTTCGACATCATTCAAGACGTCGTCGAAGCCGCGCAGGTGATAGCACGCTCGGTCAATACCTCGGTGGTGTTGTTCGGCGGCGGGCCGCCCAAAAGCTTCCTTCAACAGACCGAGGTGACTGCCTCGATCATCAAGCAGTCGGTGCGAGGTCACAAGTACGCGATCCAAATCGGGCTCGATCTGCCCGAGAGCAGCGCGACTTCCGGCAGAAGCTTCGAGGAGGCGCAGACCTGGGGCCGAGTGGCAAAAGATGCGCGAACCGTCTCGGTGCTGTGCGACCCGACAATCGCAATGCCGATTCTCGTCACCGCGCTTTCACAGACCGGTACTAAAGCGCTCAAACAGCGCCGGCGTCCGCAGTTCAGTTTCGGCCGCGAGTTGAACGTCACATTGGGGTAGCTCCGGCGGGCGACGACTCCGCGCCGCTCGCCGATTAAGCCACCTCCCTCTAAGCAACTTTCCCTATTCTGATCGGCATCTGCCGATCAGGAGTCACGCGGGTTGGCGGTAGTCTGGTTGTGACAGGCCACCACACGCGCTAGACTTTTGACACGTGAATGGACAGACCGATCAGAGGTAATCACCAATGAAGCATTTCATCTCAGCATTTCTTCTTCTCCTTCTCGTCTCCCCGCTCACGTTGGCCGGAAAGCGTTCCGACGAAGTGGAGCGGCTCAACCGTGCGACCGAAGTCTTCGGCGAGATCATGCGGACGCCGGACAAGGGCATACCGGGCGACCTTCTCGATAAGGCGGAGTGTGTCGGCATCATTCCCGGCTTGAAGAAGGCGGGGCTGGGCCTGGGCGGCAAGTACGGCAAAGGCATCGTCATGTGCCGTCAGGGAAAGAAAGTTTGGTCCGCGCCGTCCTTCGTCACCATTGAAGGCGGAAGCGTCGGATTTCAGATCGGAGTCCAGCAGACGGACGTGGTGATGTTGATAATGAACCGCAAGGGCGTCGACAAACTCATCGGCGATAAGTTCACGCTCGGCGCGGATGCATCAGCCGCCGCCGGTCCGGTAGGCCGCGATGCCTCAGCTCAAACCAACGTCAGGATGGATGCCGAGATACTGACCTACTCCCGCGCGAAGGGCTTGTTTGCCGGAGTCTCGCTCAACGGCGCAACGTTCAGACCTGACAACGATGGCAACACCGACTTCTACGGGAAAGAGATGTCGCCGCGCGCGATCCTGCTCGAGGGAGCGGTACCGCTACCCGAAGAAGCGAAGCCGTTGGCGGCAGCGTTGTCGCGCGAGTCTCCCAAGAAGCAGTAAACAAAGTTCGGGACTCTGTTGTCTCGCGAGGCGCGGCGCTCTCGAAGCTCGAGACTCCCGCGCCTCGTTGGCGTTTCTCGGCTCATCACAGCCACCTTCCTCCGGAGTTATTCGAGCCCCTTCGTTTTATGTATAATGACCGCTCTCCCATCTAACCGCGGACAGGCATCCACCAAGGAGGCAAGTGAATGAACAGGTCGTCAACGCTCAAGCTCGCTGTGTTGTTGCTTTCAATCGTGCTCGCGGCCGCTTCGGTCATACACGCAAACGAGACTGGAGGCCAACAGCCGATTTCTCAAGCTCCAGCCTCAGGGCAAGCAAAGCCCGCTGACGCCGCCAGGCCCGAGACGCTACAGCTACTCAAAGGCATGCAGCAGCCTCAGATCATGCAAAAGATGCGCGAAATATCGGCGGCGCTTGGCGTCGACTGCAGCTACTGCCACATGGTGCCCCAGTTTCGGCAGGACACGCCGGCCAAGTCGATCGCCAGACTGATGCTTCGCGACTACGAGATGGGAATGAAGCACAAGGACGGAACCGCAGTTGGCTGCGCCGACTGTCACAAGGGCCGGCCGACCCCGCTCCGCACTCTCGCTTTCGAAGGCGCGGTGGGCAAGAAGCTGACCGGGCTTCAAGTGCTAAAGGGAATGCCGGAGGAGAGAGTGACGCAGGTGATGGTGGCGTTCACCAAGGCGCTGGGCGTCGAGTGCGACTACTGTCATACGGACGACTTCGATGCCGAGACGCCTCGCAAGCAGATCGCCCGCTATATGATGACCGAGTTCAGCAGCAAGCTCGTCAAGCAGGACGGCTCCGCGGTGAACTGCAACTCCTGTCATCAGGGACACGCGCGGCCGCTTGCTATATTGCCATTCCCGCCTCCGCCTCAACAACGCCAACAGCCGGCGGAGAAGAAACCAAACTAGTGACTTGTACCGGGCATTTGCTCGCGATCAAATCGGCAAGAAATCCGTGCAACTCCGTCGAATCCGTTCCATCAGTGGTCTATCCGCTCGGAGGAAACAGTTTGCCAGCGCCAGACCACGGATGACACTGATCAAACGGATTTGCGCGGATACTTCACTAGCGAAATGCCTGTTGCGCGCCACTAGAGCCTCGGAGCCCAGGCACCTCCGCTCCCACTAATCGTCGTATCGCACAGCCGGGCTACCCGACGGGTGAAATACGCCGAGCACGGTGATGTTCCCCGCACCGGTGTTCTCCAGAGAGTGCCTTACTCCCCGCGGCAAGTAGATACTCGATCCCGCCTTGAACTCTGCACTTCCCTCGCCACTCCATACGCGCCCTTCGCCTTCGATGACATAGATGGCTTCTTCGTAAGCGTGATGATGCATCGGAGCGCGGCCCGGCGGAATCACTCCGATGAACTGAGTCACCCGGCTCGCACCCACCTCCTGATTCACCAGATATTTGAAAGTCCGGTCGCCGGCTGCGATGGGCTCTTGCTCACGCTCGCGCACCGCGAGAAACGGCGCCGTGTCGTTTGGCCTATGGGCGGGCGCCTCGATTCCGGTCTCGGTGCGCTCGTCCTCCGGACAGCACACGCTCACAATTTCCAAATCCCCGCCGCCCGAGTTGTCGATTTGATGGACCGAGCCCGGCGGAACAAACACGGCCGTGCCCGGCGCAAGCGCGTAGCGATGGCCGTCGATGTAGCAGGAGCCCTCGCCGCGCACAACATAAAGCACCTCTTCGCCCGTGGGATTTCGCCGCGCCGAAGAGATACCCGCCGCGTAAACGCTGATCGTTTGCGCTATGTCGCGCGAGCCCATCGCTTTCGAGATCGGAACGCGATACCGCCGTGACCCCTCTTTCCCTTCAAGCTCACCCGCTTCGATGACCGTAGCTTTCCCCGCCAAGTCTGTCATTACTCACCTCGTTATCAGCCGGCTGATGTTGAACCGTTCTATGTTGTAAGACGAGCGCCGCGAACGCAACATCTCGGCGGCTATTCGCCCAACCACCGAACCGAACTTGAAGCCGTGACCCGAAAACCCCGTCACTATCAGCACGTCGTCAATCTCCGGGTGCCAGTCAATCACGAAGTCGTCATCCGGCGTGTTGTTGTAAAGACAAACGCGCGTCTCGCGCACTTCGGCGTCCGCAAGCCCGGGTATGAATCGGAAAAAAAACTCTCGGCAGCTTTCGATGAAATCTTCGCCCACCCGATCGTCGAACGAGTAAGGCTCGACCGGCGCGCCCTTGTGGTGATTTGCGATCTTCATCCAACCGCGATGATGAATCGGAAAGCCGTAGAACCCGCTGTCCAGCTCGATAAAGATCGGAAACCGGCCGGGCTCAAAGCTGAAAGCCGAAGCAGGCGCTGGTTCGAAGTAGACTGTTTCCTGTTTGGTGGTCGTCAGCTTGGAGTCGAGAAATGGAAGCAGCTTGCGAGTCCACGGCCCGGAAGCGATCGCCGCTCGTTCGCATTGATACCCGACACCTGACTCGGTAGCGATCTTGACGCTTCCTCTCTCGTTTTGTTCCAAGCCGATGACGCGTTCAGCTTCGATGATCGCGACGCCAAGCCGTCGCGCAAGATCGAGCGCCGCGTTCACGGCTCGCTGGGAGTGAAGGATCGCTCCGTTCGGATCATAAACCGCGAACGCGAAAGCAGAGGAGTTGAACTGCGGAAAGCGGCGGGAGGCTTCGCCGCTTGCGAGCAATTCGGCTTCGAGGTTGAGCGAGCGAAGCGCGTCGTAGGTCTCCCTCTCCGACGAAGACTCGTCTCGGCCGATCATCAACGCGCCGGTTGATGTAAGCAGTCGAGTGCCGGTTTCTGCTTCAAGCTGCCGCCAGAGCTTGAGCGCGTCGGCCGCCAGTCCCACGTAGAACGGATCCGGATACGCAAATCGAAACACTTTCGAGTGATCGAAAGAAGCAGCGGCGGGATTCGGCAACGGAGACTGATCGATCAGAGCGACCTTCGCTCCATCGCGTGCCAGCTCGCAAGCGGTCATAGCGCCCATTATTCCCGCGCCCACAACAGCGATGTCATACGTTTCGATCACCGGCGCGATTCTAACACGGCAGAAGCCGGTGACATTTTGGATTTTGGATTTTGGATTAGAAGGGCCTCGGTTCCCGAGTTCGACAATGCAGGACTCGTCAATCCAAAATCCAAAATCCAAAATCCAAAATGTCACTAACCCTCTGTTCTTTGCCTTTCACCAGCTCAGCACTTAGAATCCCTGAGACGCGCAATCATTCATCGTTAAGTCGCACGAGTCACCGATGCCAGCCAAGTCTCACCGTCACAAGATACTCACTCGCAGTTTCATGTCGTTTATGGACAACGACCTGACGACGGCGGCAGCGGCGGTTTCATACTTCTCGATGCTCGCTCTCTTTCCGACGCTGGTCTTGTTGCTTTCGATCGGCAGCCGGTTGCTCGGCCCCGAGACCGTGCGGAAGTACGTTATCGGTCAGGCGCTGGCGTTTCTCCCCGGCGCTTCAACATTCGTCAACAAGAACCTCGAGTCGATTTCGGAGATCTCGACCGGGATCATTCTGAGTTGCGTGACGGTGATGGTGTGGGCTACCTCGTGGATGTTCACGGTGATCGAGAAAGCGTTGAATCGAGTGTGGGGCACTTACCCGCGATCGTTCCTGCACGGCCGTGCTGTGAACATGGCCGTGATGAGCTTCGTGTTTTTCCTGCTTGCTGCGTCGGCGCTGTTCACGGCGTTCGTCACCGGCGTGAGGTCGGCCGCGGAAAGAATACCGCTGAAGTTGACGCCATGGCTCGCGGCGCTCTCGGGCTACGCGTGGCAGACCCTGTTCGTGATCGCAAGCCTCGCAGTGACGGTCATTTTGTTTGCGGTGCTGTACAAGCTGCTGCCCAACACCAAAGTGTCCGTGCTTGAGGCTCTGCCCGGTGCGGTTCTTGCCGGAGTGTTTTGGGAAGCGGCGAAGTTTGGCTTTGCTTTCTTGCTTCCCTACTTCCACTACGATTTGTTGTATGGGTCGATTGGCGCGGGCGTCGCGTTGCTGACGTGGGTGTACACGTCAAGCGTGATTATGTTGTTCGGGGCACAGTTCACGGCGCTGCTACATCGCGACCATCTGTTCAACGCGGCTTCTCCTAAGCCCGACCGAGCGAGCGGCGAGCTGCCCGCGATTCAAGGCTAGCCGGCAATGAGGAAGCTTCGTGATTCGAATGTTTTCTCTGCGTAACCTTTGCGCCTCCGCGACTCTGCGGTTAGTAGGCGTCGATAACTTGACCACCGCCGAGGCACGGAAACGCTGAGCCTACACTGAGAATTGAATTTAGGACATCACCGACGCTTGAGCGCGATTGACCAAAGAATCGGCACGTTCTTGATCAATGCTCGTTTCCGATTTCAACTACGATCTCCCCGAGCGCCTGATCGCTCAAGAACCGGCAGCGCGGCGGGACAGCTCGCGGCTGCTGGTAGTCGACCGCGCGACTGGCGCGCTTACGGATTCGGTCTTCACCGAACTGCCCGAGCATCTTCGCGCCGGCGACTTGCTGGTGTTGAACAACACGCGAGTCTTTCCCGCGAGGCTGATAGGCCGGAGGCTGCGCGTTACCCCGCGAGGCGCAACGATTCTCGGCGGCCGCGTCGAAGTCTTTCTCGTCAGCCGAATCGAACCGCTCGTTTGGGAGACGTTAGTCCGGCCGGGTAGAGCGTTGCTTCCCGGCGCGCGAGTCGAGTTCGCCCGCGGCAAGCTCTCTGCCGAAGTGCTCGAGTGGCGCGAGTCGGGCCGCCGCGTAGTCCGCTTCGAGGCCGATGGCGACTTTGACGAGATCGTCGATCGCATAGGGCGCACGCCGCTGCCTCCGTACATCAAACGCGCCGAAGAAGACCGCCTGGACGCCGAGCGATATCAGACGGTGTTCGCTCGCGAGCGTGGCGCAGTCGCGGCGCCTACCGCGGGGTTGCACTTCACGCCTGAGCTTTTGGAGCAGTGCGCCGCGCGCGGAATCGAAACGGCCGAAATCACTTTGCACGTCGGCTACGGCACGTTTCAGCCGGTGAGAGTCGAACGAGTCGAAGACCATCACGTTGAACCGGAAACTTATTCGATTAGTGAACAAGCAGCTCAGTCAATCAACCGCGCACTTGAAGAGCATCGCCGAGTGATCGCGGTCGGCACTACTACAACTCGCGCGCTTGAATCAGCGGCGATTCGGGGGCTGGAGGATGACGGTTCGGGGATGACGGTCAATGGGGCGCTGACGGATGCGGGAGTCGGAACGGCAGCGCATGACGGAGCGCCGTTCCATGAACCTCTAACCCCCAACTCCAACCACGTAACAACGGATCTCTTCATCCATCCTGGGTTTGAGTTTCGGGTGCTCGGAGGGTTGGTGACGAACTTCCACTTGCCGCAGTCGTCGCTTCTGATGCTGGTCTCAGCATTCGCCGGGCGGGAACTGATCCTCAAGACGTATCAACACGCAATCGAGCTTGAGTACAGCTTCTACAGCTACGGGGACGCGATGTTGCTGCTTTGAGTGGCGAGCGTGGAATGCCTGATTTGCGTCAACGTGCGGAATCTTGGCTCGTTCGCGCAGGCGCGAGCTTTCGAAGAAGCCACAACAGCAAACACCCAGTTGCCGAGCCCAACAATGTTCCCGCGCCGATTAGAAACGTCAGGTGCCCAAGGATGTTCTCCCCGTGGGAGCGCCCCTGCGAGAACTCCGGCGCTGTGTACACGTTCTCGATTCCGCTCACGACGGCGAAAAGGATCGCTGCGACTATCAGAAGCTGGCCCCACGTCACCAACAGAAAACTCGCAACGACGACGTTGAGGTAACTGCCGAAGCGGCGAAAGTGCATCAACCCCACCGCGACCAATATCGAAAGCGAAGTCAGGGCGGTCACGCTGAGCACGAGGACTGACCTGTGATGCTCGGTTGCTTCCCAGAGCACCCAGCGAAGCAGCCACACAACGGCTATCAGCCCGAACATCGGCCCAAGCAGCTTGATGTGGTCACGCAGCCCGTATCCGCAAATGTTCATTCTTCCTCCTTCGCTTCGGTAGCCCTCACGATCAACAGAGTCATATCGTCTTGAGGCTCGCCGCTTCCCGACCAGTCTCGAACCGCTTCCAGAACCGACCCCTGAATTTCAACGAGCGGCTTCGCACAGTTTGCCTCGATCGCTTCCTGCAAGCGATGCTCGCCAAACTCTTCGCCTGCCTGTGATTCCGCTTCGGTGATTCCGTCCGAGTAGAGCACCAGGAGGTCGCCCGGCTCGAGCGTTAGCTCGCCTGTTTGAAACTCAGCGTCGCTAAACAACCCCAGCGGGAAGCCGCCAGAATCCAGGCGCTTTCCGCAATTCGAGCCCACAAGGATCGGCGGATGGTGGCCCGCATTGACGTAACACAAACGCCGCTCGTTGTTGTTCCATTCGGCGTAGAAGAACGTCGCGAACTTTGCCGAGTCGGTGACTTGATGAAGATGACGGTTGAGCGCTGAGCACACCTCGCGAGGCGAGCTCGCGGTCTGCGTGATCGTTCGCAAGACTGCTTGCAAGTTTGCCATCAATATCGCAGCCGAGATTCCTTTGCCGCTGATGTCCGCCACTGCAAGCGCCAGCCGCCCGTCCGGCAACACCATCACGTCGTAGTAGTCGCCGCTGATGCCGCGCGCCGGGATGCACACCGCGGCGAACTCGAGGCCTCCTCCGTCCGGGAGCTGCCGGGGAAAGAGCGCGCGCTGAACTTCCAACGCAAAGCTCAGCTCGGCTTCTTTGCGCGCCAACTGGCGGCGGCTCGATTGAAGCTCGATCCGCAAGCGGTACAAGGACGCGAGCAGCACCGCCACCGCCGTCATGCCGCCGAAGCTCAACGCCCAGGTGGTAAGCGCCGAGACCTGGACCATACCGCGGCCAATGAACAGCAGCAGCCCTGCGCCCAGCAAGAAGATGACGAGGTAGATTGCGGTGCGGCGATCGAAGGCCGGGGCCGGCTTCGGAAAGGGAGCTTGGTTTTGGATTCCAACCTGGGCCACTAGTTTGTGTTTACTCCCGCAAGAGTCGCCCGGACATTATAGACGGCTTTGGCCGGGCCCCAAGTCGAAAAGCGGCGAGAGGATATGAGGATAGAGGATCGAGGATGGAGGATTGAGAATTGAGGATTGAGAATTGAGGATAGAGGATCGAGGATTGAGGATGGCGGATGGCGGATGGCGGATGGAGGATCGAGGATGGGGGAGGGAAGAATCGTCTATTCTCTATCCTCTACCCTCTATCCTCTATCCTCTATCCTCTACCCTCTATCCTCTATCCTCTATCCTCTATCCTCTATCCTCTATCCTCGATTCCGCTGGAATTCACCTTCGACGACTCAAATAGTGGTGCCACAGTATTCGCGCGGCGACTGCCCGCCACGGCTTCCACGCTTCACTCATCAAATCCAACTCATCGTAGCTGGGGCGGCACTCGAGTTGTTTGACTTCAAACGCCGCGGACGCCAGCGCGAGGTCACCGCGAGGCCAGATGTCCGGCCGCCGAAGCACCATCAAAAGATAAATGTCCGAAGTCCATCGGCCGATTCCTTTGATCTTCTCGAGCTCGGATTTCACCGCGTAATCCTCCAACGACGCGAGAGCCTCGAGGTCGAGACTGCGTTCGATGATCGACTCCGCGAGATGGCGACAGTAACCGGCCTTCTGCCGGCTGAACCCGCAAGCCTTAAGCGTCGCGTCGTCGAATTTCAAGAACCGGCGCGGTGTCAAAGACCGGGCAAGCTTTATCAAACGTGTATGAGCCGCCCTTGCCGAAGCGAGTGACACTTGCTGTTCGAGGATGATGTGAATGAGCGTCGAGAAGCCCGGCTCGCGTGCCCAAAGCGGCGGCGGACCGTATTGCTTCACGACTCGGCGCAGGTCGGGATCTCGCCGGCACAAGGCGCGCACGCCAAGCTCGAGCGATTCTTCATTCAAAGAGAAAATCGGTCCGCGCCCGTTTGATCCGGCGAGCGTTGTGTTATGCGACTTTAACAATGGCTGGCTCTTACAGTCCTGAGGATCTTCCGCGTCTGCTGGCTGTCATACGCGCAGTCTGATTAACGCGGCAAAAGAGTTTAGTCGCAAGAAGCGGATAGATTCAATCCGCCCAGTCAACTATTATCGCCAGTGGAGGAACCAGAAAGGTGAGTCAGGCCCAGGGCACAAACGCCAAGACAGACATCGTCGGTGAAGAAGCTCGCTGGCAAGCCGTCTTAACCAGGGACAAACGGTTTGACGGAGCTTTTGTCTTCGCCGTTCGCTCAACTGGCATATACTGTCGGCCGTCTTGCCCGTCGCGGCGTCCCAGGCGCGCCCAGGTAACATTCTTTCCCTTGCCCGAAGCGGCCGAGGGCGCAGGTTTTCGGTCTTGTCTGCGCTGCCGTCCACGAGACGCTGCCTCAAGCCTGCCCGCCGTCGAAGCGGTTCGCCGGGCGTGCCGCCACATCGAAGAGCACGGCGATGAAGCGCTGACTCTTCAAGCGCTTGCCGAGCTCGTGGGCATGAGTCCCTATCACCTTCAACGAGTCTTCAAGCGAATAGTCGGGGTGTCGCCGCGCGAGTATCGAGAAGCCCTGCGTGTTGGCGAGTTCAAAGCAAGAGTGAAAAAAGGAGAATCAGTGTCTTCAGCAATGTACGAAGCGGGTTACGGCTCAAGCAGCCGGCTATACGAGAACGCCGGCGGCCGGTTCGGGATGACGCCCGCGGCGTACAAGCGCGGCGGGCGCGGCGCGAGCATCATCTACACGATTGCAGATTGCGCTCTCGGACGATTACTTGTGGCCGCTACGGGGAAGGGCGTCTGCGCGGTGCGGCTCGGCGACTCGGACAAAGAACTCGAAGCGGCGCTGCGCGCGGAATACTCGGAAGCCGAGATCAACCGCGATGACAAGTCCCTCGGCGAGTGGGTAGGCGCGCTTGTCGAGCATCTTCAAGGCAATCATCCGCGACTAGATCTTCCGCTCGATGTGCAGGCAACGGCGTTTCAGTGGAGTGTCTGGCAGAAGCTCAAGGAGATTCCTTATGGCGCGACTCGCTCTTACTCGGAAGTCGCGCGGTCGATCGGCCGGCCCTCGGCAGTGCGAGCTGTGGCGCGAGCTTGTGCGACTAACCCTGTAGCGCTTGTGATTCCGTGTCATCGAGTCGTGCGAGAAGACGAAAGCCTTGGCGGCTATCGCTGGGGCATCGATCGCAAGCAAGCGCTTCTGGATCGTGAACGAGATGGGTGAAAACTTCATCCACGAATAACGCGAATCTCGCGAATGGTGGGAAGTCGGGTTACTCCCCGACTCGAATGTTCCCTCCGCAACCGGGAACGGCGGGAATGGCTCAAGAAGGAGCACCGCCTGGGCATCTGCGGCCACTCGTCTACAAGGTTACTTAGCTTAAGAAAATCACGAACTCAGAGTCGCCGAGACGAAGAGAATTGACGGAGCTGAGGGTGACGTCGATCGTCTACGCGGCAAGCGTGCGAGTCGTGACGAGTCACAATGTTCCTGACCATTCTTTCATTCGCGTTTATTCGCGTTATTCGTGGATTCAATCGGCGGCGCAGCGGAACCCCGCAAATGCTATTCGAAACCGTGGGCGCCAGAAGTTGCGGAACGAGCACCTGAGCAACGGCAAGCGAGTCGCCCACGAACCGCCCTTCATCACTCGATGATCGCCGTCGAACCATATCTCCGAGTACTCGGGATAAGGGAAAGCCTTGAAACGCGGATAAGCTTCGAAGCGGCTCGCGGTCCACTCCCAGACGTTGCCGCTCATATCGAAACACCCGTAGGCGCTCGCGTCTTGCGAATACGTTCCGACTGGAGTGGTGCCCCAGTGACGAAACCCGAAGTTCCCGTTAGCCCCGGGTTCGTCGCCCCAACTGAACCGGCGCTTGCGACCGGCTACCGGGTCCCACGACGCGGCCTTCTCCCATTCGGCCTCAGTGGGTAGGCGCTTGCCGGCGAATCGCGCGTACGCCTCGGCTTCATACCAGCTCACACCCGTGACCGGATGATCGGCGCTCGTCGCGTTGTTTTCGAACATCCCGCGCACGCGGTAGAGCGCGTCTTGCGAGCCGCCCTCATCTGAGCGAGACCAGTACTCGGGGCAGTCAATCTTGTTCGCTTCTTTCCATTCCCAGCCCTCGTCGCTCCACAACGAGCGAGTCTGGTAACCGCGCGCTTCGATGAACGCGGCATACTCGCCCGCAGTGACCGGATAAGCGTCGATCCGAAAGTCGGGAAGGTCCACCGTGTGTGAAGGCTTCTCGTTGTCGTAAGCGAACAGGTAACCGTCAGAGCCCAGCTCGAAGGGACCGCCCGCGACGCTCACCATCCGTAGCATAGACTTCAGTCTGTGCCCTTCAGTGTTACTCCGAGGTAGCATAGACTTCAGTCTGTGTGCTTCAGCGCTACTCGCATAGCTGGAATCGACGCCAGAGACTAAAGCCTCCGGCGCCCGCTTCAGCTTCGGGGCGAGCATTTGCAGCAGGTAAGCAACAGTTTCCTGATGCTGGTACTCGTGCTCGATGATCATGTCGAACACGTAGCCGTCGCGCAGCAAGGGGTCATCGCTGGGCCGGAACTTCGCAAGAAAGCTCAGCACTTCTTCGCGCACGCGTTCGAGGTAGTCTTCGATCTCGGAGATCGGCGGCAAGTTCGTTGAGTCCTCGCGAGGCGTTTTTATAGGATCGAAGATTTCGTCGTAGCGCTGCGAGATCGTCGGATCGCCTTTTATTCGTTGAAGAATCCAGTAGCCCTCAAAGGCGCCAACGTGTCCGAGATGCCACAAGATCGGCCGAAATCCCGAGCCCGGCGAGCGACGCAAATCGGCCTCGTCGATCACCAGATTCATCAAGCGGCGCGTATGCTGGCGCGACTCATCCATCAGACTCGCGACCTGGTCAGTGTTGAAGCGGCTTGTCATCAAAGGCTCCTTAACATGGTGTTAAAGTCATGAACCTCTCCGGCAGTTGGCGCATCGCGGTAAAGTAATATAGCATTTGCGAGTTGTTTCGCGAGTAAGTGGCATCCGTTTTGCCATGGCAGTCGTAGTAACGAAATCATCGCCGGTTCTGTACTGATGTGTTACGCATACTGCTCGTCCCTGGAGAGAAGGATGGTCTCGCAAACTGTTTCAGCCCCCGCCGATCGATTCGGGTTGCGCCGCCTGAGTAATGGACGCGACGCGACAAGCTTCGCCGAAGACGTGCGCGCGGGGCTCACGGCGCCACAGAAATCACTTCAGCCGAAATACTTCTACGACGCTCTCGGCTCTCAGTTATTCGAAGCGATCTGCCATCTGCCGGAATACTATCTCACTCGCGCCGAGAGCGAGATACTGCGCAACAACGCGGACGAGATTGTCGCATCGGCCGGCGGGCCTGCCCGGCTGGTCGAGCTCGGAAGTGGCAGCGCCGAAAAGACGCGCTATCTGATCGAGGCGCTGCTCAACCGGCAACCGTCGCTTCACTACCTGCCGGTTGATATCTCGTCGGCGAGCCTCGAACGCAGCAGCCTCGAGCTGCTGCAAATCTACCCGAGGCTGTCGATCACCGCTTATGCAGCCGACTACTTCACCGCGCTCGAGGCGTTGGCCGAGAGCGTCGGCGGCAGCGAACGAACCATCGCGCTTTTTCTCGGCTCGAACATCGGGAACTTCGATCCCGACGGATCGCGCGCGTTCCTGAGCGAGGTGCGCCGCGTGCTCAAGCCGGATGATGCGCTGCTGGTGGGCGCGGACTTGAAGAAACCGGCAGACGTGCTAATTCGAGCTTATGACGACGCGCTCGGCGTGACTTCGGCGTTCAACTTGAACCTGCTAGTGCGAATGAACCGCGAGCTTGAAGCGGACTTCGACGTAACAAAGTTCCGTCACCGCGCGACCTATAACGAAGAACTGGGCCGCGTCGAGATACGAATGGTGAGTCTCGAGCAACAAACGGTTCGCTTGCGGGCGCTTGACCTGGAGGTTGCCTTCCGTGAAGGCGAGACGATCCACACTGAGAACTCGCACAAGTTCGACGTTGAACAGCTTGCGGAGATGGCTCGCGCGACGGGCTTCTCGCTCGACAAGACGTGGTTTGATAGTGAGCGGCGGTTCAGCTTCAATCTGTTCGCCGCGAGGCAGGGCTGCTAAGCAAAGCGTCAGTGACTGATTCTCACATGCATTTCAACCCCTACGTGCCCTCCGCGCAATTCGCTGCCACCGACGTCATCGATCGGGCGAGTGACTTCGCGCGCTTCTTCGCCGATAGCGGCAAGGCCCAATCCGAATGGGCGGTCGGCGTCGAAGTCGAGCTCTTCGGCTTCACTCGTGACACGCTCGAGCGACTCACTCCGCCTCAGGTCCAGATCGTTGTCGAAGGGTTTGCTTCTCGGATCGTCAACAAAACTGAAGAGAACGGATATTTGACCGAGGCGACGATTGAAGGCGCGGGCGGCGAGCACATCGGGCGGCTGACGCTCGAACCGGGCGGGCAGATCGAGTTCTCCGGCGCGCACCGGCGCTCGCTTCCCGAGATAGAACGCGAGCTTCAAGGCTTTCTCGATCAACTCTCAGCGATCGGCGAAGCGAGTGGCCTCGTCTTCATCGCTTCCGGGTTCGATCCTGTGCGAAGCATCTCCGAGCAGTCGTGGATCTCGAAGCGCCGTTATGAAATCATGCGGCCCTATCTGAAGACTCGCGGACGACGGGCGTGGGATATGATGACGCGCACCGCCGCTACCCAGGTGAATCTGGACTATAGCGATCTGGAAGACCTCGCGCGCAAGTTCGCGGTTGCGACGCGCATGGCTCCGATTGCGGCGGCGATGTTTGCAAACTCGCCCTTCGAGGAAGGCAAGCTCTCGGGCTACAAGTCAACGCGCTACGCAGTGTGGCTCGAGACCGATCCGGATCGCACTGGCGCGTTTCCCGTGGCGCTGGACAACGGATTCTCGGTCCCGCGATTCATCGAGCAGATATCCGCGGTGCCAATGTTCTTTGTCCGCCGCGACGGCCAGTACATCGACTACAGCGGGCATTCGTTCGGTGAGTTTCTCGGGCACTGTAGCTGTCCCCAGACGCCGATCTTTCAGGACTTCATCGATCATCTTTCGACCATCTTCACCGAAGCCCGCTTGAAGCCGCACATCGAGCAGCGCAGCATGGACAGCGGCTCGATTCAGATGGTGATGGCAGCGGCGGCCTTCTGGAAAGGCTTGATGTACGACGTCGAATCGCTCGACTCCGCGCTGAAGCTGATTCCCGGCATGACTCGCGAGGAGTTTCTCGCGCTTCAAGATGAAGTTGCGCGTAACGGTCTCGAAGCGAAGCTGCGAGGCGAACCAATCATCAAGCTCGCGCAAGCTTCAATCGAACTTGCGCGTTCCAGTCTGGAGCGGATCGCGCCCGATGAAGCGCGCTACATGGATGTGCTCGAACAACTTGTTGTGCGCGAGCGTGTCTGCCCTGCTGATATTCTGATCCGCAACTTCAACGGCTCGTGGAACGGCGACATCCGCAAGGTGATCGCCCACGCGCAAATAGGCTAATTGGCTTAGCCCAGCGGCGAGCTTCAATGACACTGTACGGGTGGCCCTCCGTGGCCACCCCTCCTCAGTGAACCAAAGAGTGACTGCAGAAACCAATTCACCGGTCGTCGAGTTTCGCAACGTCAGCTTGAGCGTCGCGGGCGGCAAGAAGCTCGTTGAGAACTTGAGCTTCACTGTTGCCCGAGGCGAAACGCTCGTCCTGTTAGGCCGAAGCGGCTCAGGCAAGACGACCACGTTGAAGCTCATCAACAGGCTTCTCGATCCAACCGCTGGTGACATTCTCGTTGAAGGCAAGCCCACGCGCGAGTGGGATGCAATCAAGCTTCGTCGGCGAATCGGTTACGTCATTCAAGAGAGCGGGTTGTTCCCGCATTTCACAGTCGAGCAGAACATAGAGCTGGTTCCCCGACTCGAAGGCTGGCCTGAAAACCGCAGGCGCGAGCGAGTGCGTGAGTTGCTCGATCTGGTGAGTCTCGATCCTGGCACCTTCGCGACGCGGTTTCCTCGCGAACTGTCCGGAGGTCAGCGCCAGCGAGTCGGCGTCGCGCGAGCTCTGGCAGCCGACCCGCCGATCGTGCTTATGGACGAGCCGTTCGGTGCTCTTGATCCGCTCACCCGAGTCGAGCTTCAACGGGAGTTCTCGGCTCTGGCGGCCAGGCTCCACAAGACGATCGTGTTTGTGACTCACGATGTTCGCGAAGCGTTCACGCTTGCGGCGCGAATCGGGTTGTTCAAGGACGGCCGCCTGATTGCGGCAGAAACACCATCGGAGTTTGCGAAGTCGAATGATCCCGAGGCGAGAGCTTTCGTCGAGACCATGATCGAGAAGAGGTCATTCGCCACAGAACCTCCGAGTACGCCGGGATGATGCAGTCTCTGCGCAACCTCCGGGTCTCGGCGACTCCGCGGTTAGTTGGCCTCTCGCTTTTAGACCCTCGCATCGCCTTCAAAGCAGCCGTATGGACTTGTTAGATTTCTTCATCCGCAACCGCAGCGAAGTGCTTCAGCTCACGCTGGAGCACTTGCTGCTGGTCGTCGTAGCCGTGAGCGCGGGCGCGGCAGTCGGCGTGCCCGTCGGAGTCCTCCTCACTCGCCGTCCCAAGCTTGCCAAGCCTGTGCTTGCGATGGCCAACGTGCTCCAGACCATTCCGAGCCTAGCGTTGTTCGGCTTCCTGATACCGGTCCTCGGTTCGCACGGCATTGGCCGTCTCCCCGCGATCATCGCGCTGTTCATTTACTCCCTGCTGCCAATCATCCGCAACACCTTCACCGGCATCGAAGGCGTCGATCCGGCGGTTCGCGAAGCCGCGCGAGGGATGGGCATGACCGACTGGCAGTTGCTGACACAAGTCGAGCTGCCGCTTGCGTTGAACGTGATCATCGCCGGCTTGCGAGTGGCGACGGTGATTTCAGTTGGCACCGCAACCATTGCTGCAGCGATCGGCGCCGGTGGCCTGGGCGTCTACATCTTTCGGGGCTTGCGAGGCGGCGGCAGCAACAACACGCTGATATTGGCCGGAGCGGTCCCGGCGGCGGTTCTCGCTCTGGGAGCCGATTTCGCGTTGGGCTGGGTCGAGCGGTCGCTCGCGCCGGGCGCTTCGGCCGCCACTCGCAGGTTTGGCAAGTGGGCGCTGGGAGCAACTGCGGTGGTCGTCGCCGGTGCTGTGTTGTTCGCGGCTGGCAGCGGCATAATGTCGAAGAACGCGCGGCACATCGTCGTCGGCTCAAAGGATTTCACCGAGTCGCGAATCCTCGCCGAGCTAGTCGCGCAGGCGATCGAGTCGAAGTCTGACATCAAGGTCGAGCGTCAGTTCGAGCTTGGAGGCGACCTTTGTCATCGAGCGCTGCTGTCGGGTCAGTTGGATGCTTATGTCGAATACACCGGCACGGCTTTCACGGCGATACTCGGCCACGAGCCGCTGACCGATCCGCGCGAGGTCTTCAATCGAACGAAGAGCGAGTATGAAACGAAGTTCAACCTCGAGTGGCTTGATCCGTTGGGCTTCAACAACACGTTTGCGATTCTGGTTCGAGGCGAGGACGCGCGGCGCTTGAACCTCAAGACCATTTCCGACGCGGCACGGTACGTCCCGCAATGGCGCGCGGGTTTCGGACAGGACTTTGTGTCGCGCAAGGACGGTTACCCGGGCTTCGTGCGAGCTTATGGTTTGAAGTTCAGGGAAGCGCCGCGCGAGATGGATCTGTCGCTGACTTATCAAGCGCTGGCCGATCATCAAGTCGATCTAATCGCAGGCAACTCGACCGACGGGTTGATCGAGAAGCTCGATCTTTTTCAGCTTGAAGACGACAGGCATTACTTTCCTCCGTACGAAGCCGCGCCCGTGTTTCGCAAGACAACGCTCGACCTGTATCCGGAAATAGCGCCGGCGCTTAAGAGCCTGGCTGGGAAGGTTAGCGATGCCCAGATGCGAAAGCTCAACTACGCGGTAGACGGCGATCACCGCGACGTGAAAGACGTCGTGCGAGAGTTTCTGAGTAGTAGTCCGTAGTCCGTAGTCAGTAGTCCGTAGTCAGTAGTCCGTAAACAGGAGTCGGTAACGAGTTATCACTTGCCGTTGGTTGTCGCAGGCCAATGCGATTCTCGTGTTGAGTGACCACTGACTACGGACTACGGACTACGGACTACTGACTTAATCGCCGTAGCTTTCGCTGACGGCGCTCGCGGGCACTTTGAAGCGCGAGAGCCACAATGCGAGCAGCCATATCAACCCGGGGCTTGCCGATAACAACCCCGAAGCGACCATCAACGTGCGCGGACTGAACCACGTCAACAACCATCCCGTGACGATGGTTGCAAGCGCCATCGTCGACCACTCCAGCGAGCGATCCGTCGTGAACACTCGCCCGCGATAGTCGTCGGGCAGCACGCGCATCATCATCGTCTCCTGCACGCCAAACTCGGCCCCTAGCACGACCCTGCTGAGCGCGATAAAAATGGCCATCGTTGTAAGCGTAGGCATCAGACCGCCTATCGCGAACAAAACGCCGTGTGCCAGCAGAGCCCAGCCGATGAACAATCCCGCGCGCCGCGTCTCGACCGTCCATTGGCCGATTCGCCGCGCGAGTAGCATCCCGAAAAACACGCCAACGCCGCCCGCGGTGAACAACGCCGCCACGAACCAGTCGCCCGGTCCGCCCGCCGCGAACTCGCGCCCGCCGATCCGGTCGAAAAGAATGGCGGTCATTCCGCCGCCCGTCGCCCAGCCGACGTTGACCAGTATCACGCCGCGCACGAACGGAGTCGCCCAGATGTATCGAAGCCCCTCGCGCACATCGCTCCAGAACCGGCCCTGCTGCTGCTCGACCCGTTGCTGGCCGAGAGGAAGTTCGCTGCCTGCGATTGGCAAGCCGGCTTCAGTGTCGACGGACATCGGATCAGCCGGAAGCATTTCGTGTTTGGCTTCTTCGGTGATTGCACGCGGGCTCTTGAGCGCGCTGGCGCCCGACTTGCGCATTGCCTCAGCCGGTATCAGCGCGATGAACACCGCTGAGGCAACAAACGACAACGCGTTGACGACAAACGCGGTGTTGTATCCGAACTGCGCCGCGGTCAAACCGCCGAGCGCCGAGCCGAGCGTGTACTGAAGAAAGCGCGTCGAGAACATTAACACGTTGGCGCTCAGCAGCTCGCGCCCGGTTACCAGGTTCGGGATCGAAGCGTTCTTGGCTGACTCGAAGAACATCGACAACGAAGCGTTCAACGCGCTGCATACGATCACCAGCCACGCCGAGCCCAGGAAGCCGGCCGCGACGAACATCACTGCGACTGCAGCGCGCAGAAGATCGGCCGCAATCATGATTTGTTTGCGCGAACGCCGGTCGGCGAAGACTCCGGCCATCGGCGCGACCAGCAAAAACGGCAACAAACGCGCAACCAGCAGCGCGGTCGTGGTCAGCGCCGAGCCCGACAACGCGCGCACCAAGCCTAACTCGGCGATGAATGAAAACCAGGTGCCCAGCTCGCTGATCATTTGGCCGGTCCAGAGTCTTCGGAAACTGCGGTTGCTCTTGAGCAACTCTCGGTAAGTCGGCGGCGACATAATTTGGCTCCGTCCCTTCGTAGAAGCAGTTGGCGTCGGCATGCACGCCCAAAAATCAAAAGCCGCCAGCATCAAACTGACGCTGGCGGCTGTCGTGCTTGATGCTGGATAAATGGTTAAGGCCCGTTGCGGGTGGTCTGGTCGACCTGCTTGAGCGCCGGTGCACACATGGCCGCACCCGCTCGCTCGAGGCGATCCCAAGGCGTGAGCGTCCCGGTGATAGCGGCGGAGGTAAACTTGTTATGCGTGCACTTCATGATTTTTTCCGTTTGGCGTAGCATTCTACGCGTCCGTGCATCGACTGGTTCCAACTGTTTCTCGATCAGCCGATGACTCAAGATAAACGAGCGAGTTCGGAGTGTCAACAACTTTATCCGGAAGATTGATATTAGCCGCGTCCGCCGTGCGAGCATTCGGCCAATCCGAGTATAATCCGACGCTGCACGATAGAGAGGAGATCCAACGATATGAACTCGATTCCAGAGGTTGGCGAGACGGTCTTGAACTTCATCGACGGCAAGTGGGAGGCGTCGGGTTCCGACAAGTGGAGCGAACGCTTCGACCCGGCGGATCAGTCGGTCCTTGTAGCGCGCGCCCCCGACTCTTCTCGCGAAGATGCGCGGCGTGCAGTCGAAGCTGCTGCGCGCGCTGCCGAAAGCTGGAGCGCCGTTCCTGCTCCGCGCAGAGGGCGTTTGCTCTTCGACTGGCTCAAGTGGCTCGACTCTCACAAAGACGAACTGGCCATTCTGTTGACCCGCGAGGAAGGTAAGATCCTGCCCGAGTCTCAAGGCGAAGTGAAGCGCTCCATGGACATTCTCGAGTTCACGGCCGGGATGGGGCGCAGGCTTGAAGGGCGAGTCTATCCGGCGGAAGAAGAAGGAGTGTTTTGTTACTCGGGAAGCCAGCCGCTCGGGGTCGTAGGCTTGATAAGCCCCTGGAATTTTCCGGTTGCGATTCCTGTGTGGAAGCTCGCCCCCGCGTTGATCGCCGGCAACACGGCGGTGCTCAAACCTTCGCCGCTCACTCCGCTGACCGCGGCCGCGATCGTGCGAGGCCTTGAAGAAGCCGGCGTCCCGAAAGGCGTGGTGAATCTCGTTCACGGCGACAGCGAGCCCGGAGCGGAGTTGATCTCCAACGAAGCGGTGCGCGGCGTGTCGTTCACCGGCTCGACCAAAGTCGGGAAGCTGATCGCGAAGTCCGGCGCCGAAAGAATGCTAAAGCTGCAGCTCGAGCTTGGCGGCAAAAACCCGCAGATCGTCCTCGACGACGCCGACCTCGATCAAGCGGTCAACGGAGTTGTGGCAGGCGGGTTCGGATCGACCGGCCAGCGCTGCACCGCCACCAGCCGCGCGATTGTGATGGAAAAAGTTTATGACGAGTTCATGAGCCGTTTGATCTCGCGAGCTTCATCGATGCGAATCGGACCGGGTATTGAGCCGGGCGTCGAGATGGGACCGCTCGTGGACTCGCGCGCAATGAAAGGCGTGGCTCATTTCGTCGGGGTCGGTGTGAATGAAGGCGGGAAACTGTGCGCCGGCGGCGCGCCCGTAAGCGGTCTCGAACGCGGCCACTTCTTTGCCCCCACTGTGATCGAAGCTAACCCGGGCATGCAGATAGCTCAAGAAGAGATCTTCGGTCCGGTTGTCGCCGTCATTCGTATTCGAGATTTGGACGAAGCGATCAAGGTAGCGAACTCGGTGCGTTATGGATTGACCTCGACGATCTTCACGCGCGACGTGGGCAGAGTGTTCCGCTTCGCCGAGCGCGCGCAAGCCGGAATCATTCATGTGAATCGCCCGGGAGTGGGCGGCTTCTCGCACGTGCCGTTCGGGGGGATCAAGGACAGCGGTTACGGCGGGCGCGAAGTCGGCGACGAGGTGATGAGCTTCTACACTGAGACGAAGGTAGTGTACGTGAACTACAAGTGACCGCTCGCGGCTGCCCATACAGATCGACACAAAGGACACAAAGAGACCCACAGGGATTCTCAAGGCTGCTCGCGTTGACGCGGCTGGGGTTCGTTGCTTTAATTGTGGCGCTATCTAACCATCAACATCCGACCGGAGGCTGCTCATGACTGCTAACGTAACCGAAGCGACTTCGACTCAAAGCCTGATCGCAAAACAAAAGGAATACATCTGGCCTTGTGCCGCGACATACTACGAACACCCGGTTGTGCTGTCGCACGGTGAAGGCATGCATGTGTGGGACACGGAGGGCAATCGCTACCTTGATTGCTTCGGCGGAGTGCTGACCACGAGCGTCGGTCATGCGAGACCTGAAGTCGTTCGCGCAATCAGTGAACAAGTCGGGAAGGTTGCGCATACTTCGACCTTGTACATCAACCAGCCTCAGGCCGATCTCGCGGAAAAGGTCGCAAGCTTAGCGCCGGGCAAGTTGAAGAAGAGCTTCTTCACCAGCAGCGGCACCGAAGCTGACGAGACCGCGATGGTGCTTGCGCGAATCTACACCGGCCGAACCGAAATCATCGCGCTGCGGCATGCTTATCACGGGCGCTCGGTCACGAATATGACGGCAAGCGGACACGCGCCCTGGAAACACGGCCCGTCGATGCCGGGCATCGTTCACGCGCACGCGCCTTACTGCTATCGATGTCCTTTCAATCTGAAGCCTGAGACTTGCGCAATGGAGTGCGCGCGGGACGTTGAAGAGCTTATTCAGACTTCGACGACCGGGCAGATCGCGGCGTTTATCGCGGAACCGATCCTGGGAGTCGGCGGGTTCATCACTCCTCCAAAGGATTACTTCAAAGTCGTGACCGAGATCGTTCGCCGCTACGGCGGGATCTTTATCTGCGACGAAGTGCAAACCGGGTGGGGCAGAACCGGCGATCGTTGGTGCGGGATCGAGCATTGGGACGTCGAGCCCGAAGTGATGACCTTCGCAAAGGGGATGGCAAACGGCGCGCCGATAGGTTGCACGACCGCTACGCCTGAAATCGCCGACAAGTATCCCGGACTGACCTTCTCGACCTTCGGCGGAAACCCCGTGACGTGCGCTGCGGCGCTTGCGACGATTCGAGTGATCGAAGAGAACGACCTGCCTCGGAACGCGCGAGTCGTTGGCGACTACTTGCGTTCGAAGCTTGAAGAGTTAAAAGACAAGTATCAGGTGATCGGCGACGTGCGAGGGATGGGCTTGATGCAAGCGATCGAGTTTGTGAAGGACCGAACGACGAAAGAGCCTGACCCGCAATCGGCGCTGCGAGTCTTTGAAGAAACCCGCCGCCGCGGCGTGTTGATCGGCAAAGGCGGCTTGTATGGCAACGTCATTCGCATAGGCCCGCCGCTGGTGGCGTCGAAGTCGGACATCGATCAGCTTGTTGCGGCTCTCGACGGGGCGTTCTCGAGTTTGTAGGCGGCGCACGACGCCGCGAATCTGAGCACAAGACCTTCCTCGATTCAACCGAAAGTCGCGCGGACAGCCGTCTGTTGAGAAGTCAGTCGGAAGTCCGCCTCAAGTCCGGAGGGCAATCAATGGGGATGCAGACGCCCTGGGAGCGCAGGCATCCCTGCCTGCTCTTCCTGCTCAACGCGATTCACTTTCATGCGAAGCGGCATGCAGGCAGGGATGCCTGCGCTCCCAGGAGCCCTGCTCGACGGAAGAAAGTCTTTCTTGAAAGCGCTACACTGCTGGTCGCGCTGATGCTCATCCCTGGCTCGTTTGCGCAAGCCGAGCGATTGCCGATAAAGACCTACACAACTGCCGACGGTCTGGCCCGCGATCACATTAGCCGCATCGTGCGGGACTCCAGGGGCTTCCTGTGGTTCTGCACTTCGGAAGGACTCTCTCGGTTCGATGGTTACAAGTTTACCAACTACGGAATAGATCAAGGCTTGCCTGGCCGGATAGTGACCGATTTTCTGGAAAGCCGCAACGGCGATTATTGGGTGGCTACCAACGAGGGCTTGTGCCGGTTCATCCTCGATCCGTCACCCCAAACAACAGTCGGCGGCTCTGACTCTCAAAAGAAATTCATCGTCTATCATCCGGGGGAAAGCAGCTTCTCGCGAAGGGTCAATACGATCCGTGAAGACCGCGCGGGAGCAATATGGTGCGGTACAGAAGGAGGTCTCTACAGGCTCGATAAGGTCGATGGGCAATGGCTTTTCTCGTTCGTGGACATTCCCCGATCTCTGGAATTGCGGAATCTGCCCGGGTATCTGCCGGTGCTCGCGATTCTCCAGGATCGTCGCGGCGCGGTTTGGGTCAGTGCGTACGGCAATTTAGTGAGGCTTCGGCCAGACGGAGTTGTTGAGGCGTACGGATCAAAAGAAGGTTTGCAATTCGGCAGTATCTCATCGGCGCTGCTCGAAGACGGCAATGGGCGGATATGGGTTGGGACAATCCGGGGACTTTGCCTTCTTGCGCCTGACCCGGAACTCGGGCGCAATGTTGTCGCGCGCGTCTACACAACTAAGGACGGTTTGGGGAATGATGTAATCAACGCATTGTTCCAGTTCTCAGATGGAAGGATCTGGGTTGGAACCCAGGCGGGAATAAGCGAGTTTGTTCCGGCTCTTGATCAAAGCAATATCGGGTTTCAAAGCTATACCACCGCCAACGGTTTAAGCGAAAAAATGATAGGAGCCCTCGGCGAGGACCGCGACGGCAATTTGTGGATTGGGACCGAAAGCAGCGGAGCAATGAAGCTGGCCGTGAATGGATTCACAACTTATTTGGAAGGAGATGGTCTCGGACACACTCGCATCGGTTCAATCTTTGAAAACCGGGCCGGCGAACTCTGTGCGGTCAGCGGCGACGTGAGCAACGAATTCATCAACAGGTTCGACCGGAGGGATTTCGCCCCGGTTCGACTTACCTTGCCCAGAGGCACGCTACCGGGCTGGGGTTGGTATCAGACCATGTTCGAGAGCCGGACGGGCGAGTGGTGGATGGGCACCGGCCTGGGGCTGGTGCGCTACCCGAAAGTAACAAAGCTCGAGCAACTCACGACTGCGCGGCCGAAAGCTGTGTACACAACCCGAGATGGACTTGGTAATCTGATATTCCGTATCTTTGAAGACATTCGCGGGGATATATGGATCAGCTCGATAAACGAGAATCAGGATGGCTTGACTCGATGGGAGCGGGCCACCGATACGTTTCACCGGTACTCGTTTGTGGAGGGGTTCACCCGATCAGCACCCAGTGCGTTTTGCGAGGACAGAGCAGGCAATCTGTGGATAGGGTTCTACAACGGCGGACTGGCGCGCTACATCGCGGGTCGATTTACTTTCTTCACCGATCGCGATGGAGTGCCCGCTGGCTCGGTGAGAGGTTTGTATCTCGATTCAGCAGGACGGCTCTGGATTGCTTCGAGCGAGGGAGGCGCCGCGCGCGTCGATGATCCGAACGCAGACCATCCGCGCTTCGACACCTACACAACCGGCAATGGACTGTCGAGCAATCAGGCGACCTGCGTGACCGAAGATCGTTGGGGAAAGATATACATAGGGACTGGCCGCGGGCTCGACAGGCTCGATCCTTTGAGCGGCAGTATCAGGCACTACACGACCGCCGACGGGCTGGCCAGCAACTTCATCAATGTCGCCTTCCGCGCTCAGGACGGCGTTCTGTGGTTCGGCACTCTTCAAGGGCTATCGAGACTAGTCCCGCGGGCTGACCGGCCGGCGTTGCCGCCGCCCGTTCTGATCAGCGCGCTGCGCGTCGCTGGCGATCCGTATCCAATTCCCGAGTTGGGAACAGCCGAAATAGCCGGGCCGGAAATGAGCGCGAGCCGCAACCAGATTCAGATTGATTTCCTCGGTCTCAGCCTGGGTGTGGGAGAAGCGCTCCGCTATCAGTTCAAGCTCGAAGGCGCGAATCAAGATTGGAGCGCGCCGTCGGATCAACGCTCCGTCAATTATCCGAATCTACCGCCCGGCGCTTATCGCTTTCTGGTGCGAGCCGTAAGCGCGGACGGCACACTGAGCGAATCGCCCGCCACGGTGTCATTCAAAATTCTCTCTCCCGTCTGGCAGCGATGGTGGTTCCTCGCCCTTGCCGCGATTGTGCTTGTTACGATCATCGTTGGCTTTGATCGTTACCGCGCAGCGCGAATGAAGGAGGTCCAGGACGCCCTCACGAAGTCCACAATGCTGACCGTGAAACTCGCCGTCAAGCAAGAGGACTTGCGAAGAGCCAATCGGACCCTGGCGCTCGAATACGAGGTAACCAGCATACTGGCGGAGTCAGCCACCGTTAGCGATGCGGCGCCAAGGATCCTTCAAGCCATCTGCGAAAGCACCGGATGGGAGATAGGCGAGTTGTGGGACGCAGACCCTCAAGCCGGAGTTCTCCGCTGCGTCGACGTGTGGCATATGGAGATGAAGGACGCAGCCGAATTCGAGACGCACAGCAAAA
>JBBPIE010000049.1:0-34024 GCA_038040485.1 Candidatus Onstottus arcticum | reverse complement strand
CGCGGGCACAGTGTCAGACGTAATGGAATAGGCGTGAAACCGGCTTCGGAAGCCTATTACGCCGGCGAGCGGGATACGAACTATGCTGAATGAAAAGATAAGGATTCGACTCAAGGGCTATGACTATCGGGTGCTCGACCAGTCGACTGCTGAGATAGTCGACACGGCCAAGCGAACAGGCGCGCGAGTGGCGGGGCCGATTCCGCTACCCACGGTCAAGAACAAGTACACCGTGCTGCGCAGCCCGCACGTCGATAAGAAGAGTCGCGAGCAGTTCGAGATTCGGACTCACAAACGGCTTATGGACATACTCGACCCGACGCCACAGACGGTTGACGCGCTGATGAAGCTCGACTTGCCCGCAGGCGTGGACGTCGAGATCAAAGCCTTCGGCAAGGACCACAAATAAGGTTTGTCCTTAGTCGTTTGTCATTAGTCCTTTGTCGGCGCCCGGCGCGCGCAAATGACCAATGACGAGTGACCAATGACAAAGGACTAAGAATTATGGTCAACGGAATAATTGGTAAGAAGCTCGGGATGACGCAGTTGTTCGCGGAGGACGGCACGGTCACACCTGTAACGGTGATAAAGGCCGGTCCGTGCATCGTCGTTCAAAAGAAGACCGTCAACACCGACGGTTACAACGCGGTGCAGCTGGGGCTGGTTGAAGAAAAGCCGCCGCGCAGGGTGAACAAGCCGACCGAGGGGCACTTCAAGCGAGCTGGCGTGCCTCCTACTCGGGTGCTTCGCGAGGTGCGAATCGAGCCTAGCGATGAAGCCACAAGCGTCGGCGACAAGATCCTGGTGGACATATTCAACGAGAACGATCTTGTTGACGTGATCGGCAAGTCCAAGGGACGCGGATTCGCCGGTTTCATGAAACGTCACGGGTTTCACGGAGGCCGCGCGACTCACGGGTCGATGTTTCACCGCGCGCCCGGCGGCATTGGCGCTTCGGCGTATCCGTCGCGAGTGTTCAAGGGCACCAAGATGGCCGGCCACATGGGCGACGAGCGCAAGACGATCAAGAATTTGCGAGTCGTCGCGGTTGACGCCGCAAACAACCTGCTGATGATTCGCGGCGCTTTGCCAGGACCGACTGGTGCTTACGTGTTGATCAAGAAGGTGCAGTAATTGGAACCGTGATCCGTAATGCGTGATGCGTGAGAAGAAGACGAAACTCGATCCGGTCACGGATCACACGTTACGAATCACTGTGGATGGAGCGAAGAGATGCCTGTTGTGAAGGTCAAGAACCTGAAGAACGAAGAGGTCGGCGAGCTTGAGCTGTCGGACGAGGTGTTCGGGGCGCCGCTCAACAAGCCGCTCATCTATGAGGCGGTGAAGAACTATCTTGCGAACCAGCGGGCTGGTACATCGGCGACAAAAACGCGGGGCGATGTGAGCGGGTCGGGCAAGAAGCTCTGGAAGCAGAAGGGAACTGGCCGCGCGCGAATCGCCAGCATTCGAAGCCCGCTGTGGAAGGGCGGCGGAAACGTTCACGGGCCGCAGCCTCGCGACTGGTCATATCGAGTTCCGAAGAAAATGCGGCGAGGGGCGATAAAGTCAGTGTTGTCGGAGCGGCTGCGCGAAGGCGGGCTGGTGATTGTCGAGAACTTCGAGCTTCAGACGCACAAGACCAGGGATTTTGCCGCGACGCTTGCGAGCCTGGGTCTCGATAAACACACGCTGATCATTGACTCGGTGAACGCTAATTTGGCGCTGTCGTCGCGGAACCTGCGCGAGGTAACGTGCGTGTCGCCCAGTTCGGTTAACGTCTACGACCTGCTGACGCACGAACACCTTGCGGTCTCGCGCGAGGCGGCGGCGCAGCTAGACAAGCAGTTGAGCAACAAGTAGGGAGAGCTCCGATGAAAAGCATTTGGGACGTCGTCAAAGGACCGGTCATCACGGAAAAGGCGCTGACGATGAAAGACGAAGCAGAAGCCATGGGGCGAACAGGCAACACGCGCCAGATGCTGACGCTCAAGGTTCACGTGCGGGCGACCAAACCCGAAATCAAGCGCGCCGTCGAGAAGGTGCTGGGCGTCAAGGTTGAAGAAGTGCGTGTCGCTAACTATCGCGGCAAGATGAAGCGCATACCGTCGCGGCGCGAGATGGGCCGCCGTTCGGACTGGAAGAAGGCTTTCGTCACACTGAAGGCAGGCGAGAAGGCGATCATGTACGAGGACGCTATCTGATTGCGGATTGCGAATTGCGGATTGCGGATTGAAGAAGTGATGGTCAATCCCGAATCCGCAATCCGAATTCCGCAATCCGCAATGAGGGTGGGATGGGAATCAAGAAGCTGACACCGACATCGCCGGCGCGGCGCTATCAGACGTACCTCACTCGCGAGGAGCTGACGGGGGATCGCCCGTACGAGCCGCTGCTTGAGCCAAAGAAGCGTATCTCCGGCCGCAACAACGATGGCCACATCACGATGCGCCGGCGGGGCGGCGGGCAGAAGCGGCAATATCGAATTGTCGACTTCAAACGCGACAAGAGCGGTATCCCCGCGAAAGTCGCCACCATTGAGTACGATCCCAACCGCTCGGCGAACATCGCGCTGCTTCACTACGCCGATGGCGAGAAACGATACATAATCGCGCCGGTTGGATTGAAGGCGGGCCAGACGGTTGTGTCCGGACCTGAGGCGGACATCATTGCGGGTAACGCGCTGCCGCTGAGGTTTATCCCGTTGGGTACGACCATTCACAACGTCGAGTTGCGTCCCGGGAAGGGCGCGCAAATGGTGAGGGCCGCGGGTGGCGCGGCTCAGCTTGTGGCAAAGGAAGGCGACTGGGCGCAGCTTCGATTGCCGAGCGGAGAGATTCGCAAGGTCAACATCGAGTGCTACGCAACTGTGGGCCAGATCGGAAATATCGAGCATAGCAATGTCTCGCTGGGCAAGGCCGGGCGCAAACGCTGGCTCGGTCGGCGTCCAAAGGTCCGCGGCGTCGCGATGAATCCCGTGGATCATCCGCACGGCGGAGGCGAAGGGAAAACCTCAGGAGGCCGCAACCCGGTGACTCCCTGGGGCCAGCCGACTCGCGGCTACAAGACTAGGAACAACAAGCGCACAGACAAGTTCATCGTGCGGAGAGCAAAGAAATAACAAGTGAGGCGTGATGCGTGATTGGTGATCACGCGTCACGGATCACGGATCACGAAAAGACTATGGCAAGATCAATCAAAAAAGGGCCGTTCGTAGACGAGCATGTGATTGTGGCAATCAGGAAGCTGAATCAGGCTAACGAGAAGCGGGTCCACAAGACATGGTCTCGCCGCTCGACTATTTTTCCAGAGATGGTTGGTCATACGATCGCAGTCCACAACGGGAAGAAGTTCATCCCGGTCTATATTCAGGAGAACATGGTCGGCCACCGGCTGGGCGAGTTCTCCCCTACACGGCAGTTCAAGGGCCATCCTGAGAAGAGCGATAGGACCGTCAGGAAAGCACCGGGAGGCAAGTAAGCCATGAAGGCACGAGCTGTAGCAAAGTACATCAAAGGCTCGCCGCAGAAAGCGCGGCTTGTGGTCGATCTGATTCGCGGGCGCAAGGTCAACGAGGCGATCCTGGTGTTGAAGGGGACGAATAAGCGCGCGGCTGGGCCTATCGAGATGACGCTTCGGTCGGCGATCGCGAACGCGACGCAGAAGGCTGACCAGCTCAATGTGGCGATCGACGTGGACCGGCTTGTTATTTCGGAGGCTACCGTTGACCTGGGCCCGACTAAGTTCCGCCGAAGAGTGAGGCCGGCGCCGATGGGCCGCGCTTATCGTGAGCGCCGCTGGCAGAGTCATATAACGATCGAGGTTGAGTCGGAAAAGGAAACGTAATGCGTGATCCGTGACGCGTTCTTTCACGCATCACGAATTACGCTTCACGATGGAGGAATTGTGGGTCAGAAAGTTCATCCGTATGGTTTCAGGCTCGGCTTCAATCGCGGCTGGCATTCGAACTGGATAGCCAAGCGCGACTATGCCGAACTGTTGCACGAAGACCTGAAGCTCAAGAAAGAGCTGAAGTCCCGGTTTGCCGGCGCGGGCGTCTCGCATATCGACGTCGAGCGCGCTGCCAACAAGCTGAAGATCATCATCCACACCTCACGTCCGGGCATCATCATCGGGCGCAAGGGCGCGGAGATCGACAAGCTCAAGGGCGAGATCAAAGACCGGACGGGCCGCGAGGTCTACGTCAACATCCAGGAGATTCACAAACCGGAGCTGAACGCGCAGCTTCAAGCTGAGCAGATCGCGCAGCAGCTCGAAAAGCGCATCGCGTTTCGCCGGGCGATGAGGCGCGCAGTTGAGAACGCTCAAAGATTTGGGGCTCAGGGAATCAAGGTTCGAGTTTCGGGCCGGCTGAACGGCGCCGAGATCGCGCGGTCGGAATGGTATCTGCAGGGCCGGCTTCCTTTGCACACGTTGCGAGCGGACATCGACTACGGGTTTGCGGAAGCGCACACGACGTTTGGCGTCATCGGCGTGAAGGTGTGGATCTACCGGGGCGAGGAGATGACCATACGGCGCGCCGCGCAGGCGAGAAGAGCTTAACGATTTTGGATTTTAGATTTTGGATTTTGGACAGAGGCTGGTGGGCCGAGTCTTTAATCCAAAATCCAAAATCCAAAATCCAAAATCCAAAATTGGTAGCGTTATGGCTGAATACAAGATTCCAAAACGAATGAAGTACCGCAAGCAGCAACGCGGGCGGATGAGCGGCGTTGCAACGCGCGGCGCCGAAATCTCTTTTGGCGAGTACGGCCTGAAAGCGATGGAGCCCGCGTGGATCACCGGCAAACAGATCGAAGCCTCGCGCGTCGCGATGACTCGCTTTATCAAGCGTGGCGGCAAGATCTGGATTCGCGTTTTCCCCGATAAGCCCATCACCAAGAAGCCTGCTGAAACTCGTATGGGCAAAGGCAAGGGCGCGCCCGAAGGTTGGGTCGCGGTGGTCAAACCGGGGCGCGTGCTGTTCGAGATGGAAGGCGTCGATGAGAAGACCGCGCGCGAGGCAATCAGACTCGCGGCCGCCAAGCTTCCGATAAAGACCAGGTTCATCTCTCGAAAAGACCAGGAAGGAGGCGGGCTGGTATGAAGGCTGATGAGTTAAGAGAGCTGTCAGACACCGACCTGCACGCGAGGATCGAGGAGCTAAAGGAATCGGTATTCAGGATGCGGTTCAAGATATCGCTTGGCAACACCGATGTGGTGAAGCAGCTTCGCGAGTCTCGCAAGGACCTGGCTCGAGTGAAGACTCTTCTGCGGCAGCGCGAGATAGCGGCGGATAAGTAGGTTAGTGGGCGAGCGCTTCGCCCGGTGACGAAGGGTTGGTATGGAAGACAAAAACGAATTGACCGAGACGGCGGCGGAAAACGCGGCAGCGGAGAAACCCGCTCCGAAACGTAGACGGCAGGAAAAGGTCGGATTGGTCACCAGCGACAAGATGCAGAAGACCGTCGTTGTACGGGTCGAACGCCAGGTGCGGCATCCGAAGTACCGCCGCTACATTCGCAAGCGCTCGAAGTTCATGGCGCACGACGAGTTGGGCGCGCACATCGGAGACACGGTGAAGATAGTCGAGACGCGGCCGCTATCGGCTCGCAAACGCTGGCGCGTGGTCGAGATCTTGCAGAAGGCAAGCTGAGGGAATTGCGGAATGCGGATTTCGGATTGCGGATTGAATCGCGTCCTCAAATCCGCAATCCTCAATCCGAAATCCGCAATCGTTAGGAGTGGGCTATGGTTCAGATGAGATCGATACTGGAGGTCGCGGATAATTCCGGGGCCAAGCGAATCTCGATGATCTTGCCGGTGGGCGGGCATACCGGCTCGCGCGCAGGACTCGGCGACATTATCACGGCATCGGTCAAAGAAGCGTCGCCGGACGGGGCGGTCAAAAAAGGACAAGTCGTTCGCGCGGTGGTCGTGCGGACTCGCAAAGAAACCCGGCGCAAGGACGGCACCTATATCCGGTTCGATCAGAACGCAGCAGTCATCATCAAACCGGACAACGAGCCGGTCGGCACGCGCGTCTTTGGGCCGATAGCTCGCGAGCTTCGCGACAAGCGATTCATGAAGATCGTGAGTCTTGCGCCGGAAGTGATTTAGAGCTTGTACGGGCGGCCCTCCGTGGGCGCCCGTATCAAGGGGCAGCCACGGAGGGCCGCCCGTACAGGTAGAAATCGATGAACCTAGAGATCAACGTCAGAAAGAATGACCGTGTGGTGGTGATCGCCGGCAAGGACCGAGGCAAGACCGGCCGCGTTATTGAAGTTCTGCCCCGAAAGCACAAGCTGCTGGTCGAAGGCGTGAACATGATAAAGCGTCACAACAAGGCCAACAGCCGTCGCGGAGTGCAGGGGGGAATCCTGGAACGCGAGGCGGCGATCGATGTTTCGAATGTGATGGTGCTGTGTCCTCACTGCGGCGATCCGACCCGCGTCGGGCATCAGGTTCTCGAGGATGGTATGCGCCACCGCGCGTGCAAGAAGTGCGGCGCGGCTATTGAGAAACAGTAACGAGGATAGTATGGCAACCAGACTGAAAGAGCGATACACGAGCGAGATACTGCCGGCGCTGATGAAGGAGTTCAGCTACACGAGCCCGATGGCCGCGCCAAAGCTCGAAAAGATTGTGGTCAATATGGGCGTGGGTCGCGAGGCGCAGACGAATTCGAAGGTTTTCGATCAGGCGGCAATGGAGCTTTCGACGGTCAGCGGTCAAAAGCCAGTGGTGACAAAGGCCAGGAAATCGATCGCCGCGTTCAAGCTGCGAACGGGAATGCCAGTAGGTGTTTCGGTCACGTTGCGGGGCGACCGAATGTACGAGTTTCTCGACCGCTTCATCAACGCGGTCCTGCCGCGGGTGCGCGACTTTCGCGGGGTGAGCCCGCGCGCGTTTGACGGCCGGGGCAACTACACGATCGGTGTGAAGGACCAGTTGATTTTTCCAGAGATCGACTTCAACAAGGTCGATCGAACGCGAGGCATGAACGTTTGCATTGTAACGACCGCCCGCACTGACGAGGAGGGACGTGCTCTGCTTCGCCAGTTCGGGATGCCGTTCACGAAATAGGCGGTAGGCCGTAGTCCGTCGCTCGGGAATCGAGTTGGCGACTACGGACCAAGGACTACGGACTAAGTTATGGCAAGAACATCTTCGGTGTATAAGGCGAATGAGCTAAAGCGGGCTCTCGCAAACGCCAAGCGACGCGTGAAGGAAAAGACAGGCGCGGACAACAAGAAGGCGATCAAACGCGCGAAAGCCGGCGGAATGAACCTGAACGTTTTTACGTCGCGGGTTCACAACCGATGCCGGCGCTGCGGGCGTGGGCGCGGCTACCTGCGCAAGTTCGCGCTTTGCCGAATTTGCTTTCGCGGGCTCGCGCTGGAGGGACATATCCCTGGAGTTACCAAGTCGAGCTGGTAGGACTGATTCGTGATGCGTGATTCGGGAACAAGACGAGAATCACGAATCGCGAATCACGAATCACGTTTTCAGGAGACGTATGACAGATCCAATAGCTGATATGCTGACTCGGATACGAAACGCGTATTCGGCTAAGCACCAGAAGGTAGACATGCCGGTCTCGGGGATCAAGCTGGAGATCGCGCGGATACTCAAGGAAGAGGGCTTTATCAACACTTTCAAAGTGACGGGCGAAGGCGCCCGCCGCAACATACGCGTCTACCTGCGCTATGGCCCGAAAGGCGAGCAGGTAATGTCTAAACTCGAGCGCGTGTCGAAGCCCGGGTGCCGCGTGTATGTAAAGAGTTCGGCGATACCTAAGGTGTTGGGCGGCATGGGCATCAACATAATCTCGACCTCCCGCGGGTTGATGAGCGACAGCCGGGCGCGACGCGAGAAGGTTGGGGGCGAACTGCTTTGCAGGATCTACTAAATCTGATGAGTAATGCGTGATGCGTGATGCGTCTCCCTGGCAGTCACGAATCACGGATCACTTGAGTCTTGGAGTTCGAGCAATGTCGAGAATAGGTAAGAAGCCCATAGCAATACCGAAGGGCGTCAAGATCAAGATTGAAGACGGCACGGTGGAAGTGAGCGGCCCGAAAGGGACGCTGGCCACGCGGTTGCCCGGCGGGATCAAGTTTCGGGTAGAGGGCGAGCAGTTGATCGCCGAGCGTGAGTCGGATGACTACGCGGCGGTGCACGGCCTTGCGCGTGCGCTCGTAAACAACGCGGTGGTCGGCGTGACCGACGGATTCACCCGCCAGTTAGACATCGTCGGAGTTGGCTACAAGGCCGAGATTCAAAAGAAACGGGTGATGTTCAACCTGGGCTATTCGCATCAGATCGAGTTTCCGATCCCGAACGGGATCGATGTGAAGATCGAGCGCGTCAACAAACCGATCCAGCAGTATCAAACCACGCTGACCATCACCGGTATCGACCGACAGCAGGTGGGCCAGGTGGCAGCGCATATGCGCGGACTGCGACGGCCCGATCCGTATAAGGGCAAGGGCGTGCGCTACTCGGAGGAGAAGTTGAAGCTCAAGCCGGGCAAAACCGGGAAGTAACGGGATTCGTCAGGGTTGCTGAAGTGAGGCCTTGCGCCCAATCAGCGACTGAGGTGAAAAGATAATGGCAACAAAGAAGTCTCACGAGATTCGGCAGGCAGTTCACAAAAGGATTCGCCGCAAAGTGTCGGGCACGGCTGAGCGCCCCAGGCTGGCCGTCTTCCGCAGTCTGAGTCATATCTATGCTCAGGTGATTGACGACGGAAAAGGCGTGACCTTGGCGGCGGCTTCAAGCACTGAGCCCGCGCTGCGCGAGCGTTCGGGTGGGAACGTCGCAGGCGCAAAGGAAATAGGAAAGTTGATCGCGGAGCGCGCCAAAGAAAAGGGAATCACGCGCGTGGTGTTCGACCGTGGCGGCTACATTTATCACGGGCGTGTTAAGAGTCTCGCGGAGGCAGCGCGAGAAGCGGGACTGGAATTTTAGATTTTGGATTTTGGATTTTGGATTCTGGGAGGATACCCAATCGGCAATCCAAAATCTAAAATCCAAAATCGAATTGGGGAATCATGGAACGAATAGAATCAGCAGGCCTGGATCTGAAAGATCAAGTCATTTCGATCAACCGCGTGACTAAAGTTGTGAAGGGCGGTAAGAACCTGTCGTTCGCGGCGCTTGTCATCGTGGGCAATGAAAACGGCATCGTCGGGTTTGGTTCGGGTAAAGCGCGCGAAGTTCCGCTTGCGATCAAGAAGGGAATCGAGGCCGCTAAGAAGAATCTGATCCGCGTGCCGCTTTCGGGCACCACGGTTCCTCACCAGACGACCGGGGTGTATGGAGCCGGCCGGGTGTTGCTGAAGCCTGCACCCGAAGGCAAGGGCGTCATCGCCGGGGGACCGGTGAGAGCAATCATGCAGTTGGTTGGCGTGCGCGACGTCGTGACAAAATCAATCGGCTCATCCAACCCTCATAACGTTGTGAGGGCGACCTTCGAAGGCTTGAGGGGGTTGAAGGATCCGGTAGCGGTTGCAAGACTGCGAAGGCAAGCTGCGGAAGAGTCTCAGAACTTGTAGGTAGCGGGTTCGCTACTGCGTAGGGCGGCCTCAATTCGGCCGCAAAGTGAGAAGGAGTCAGCATGGCGAAAGCCAAGAAGGAAAGCGGAAAAGAAACCGACTCTGGGGCGTCGAAGATTTTGATTCAATGGTATCGCTCAACCATTGCCACGCCCAAAAGTCACAAAGAGCTCGTGCGTAGTCTGGGCTTCACAAAGCTCAATCAGATCGTCGAGCGCCCGGATTCGGCGTCCACGCGCGGGATGGTCAAGAAGGTTCCGCACTTGCTGAGAATTGTCGGACGCCCGGATTCGGTACAAACGCGCGGCATGGCCAAGAGGTTTCCGCATTTGAGACGGGTCATCGAATAGAGAGACGTGATTCGTTGCGAGATGCGCGGCAAAACGGTTCGCGCGCTCATTGTTACGCATCGGGAATCACGGGAGCGATTATGGCACTAGGCATACACAACATCGGAGCGCCGAAGGGCGCAAACAAAAACAAGAAGCGGGTTGGCCGCGGGCCGGGCTCTGGGCACGGCAAGACTTCGACTCGCGGACACAAGGGACAGAAATCGCGCTCCGGGTACTCGGGGCGTGCGGGGTTTGAGGGCGGTCAAATGCCGCTTCAGCGCCGATTGCCCAAGCGAGGCTTCACCAACATCTTCAAGAAAGAGTGGGTCGAGGTTAAGCTGTCGGATCTCGACAAGAGGTTCGAAGCCAACGAGGCGATCACTCCGGAGTTGATGGTCGAGCGGGGTATAGTCAAGAAGGGGCAGCTCGCGCGATTCGAGGGCGTGGTCGTGCTGGGCGGAGGCGAATTGAGCAAGGCGCTCGACGTAACCGCGCATCGATTTACAAAAGGCGCGCGCGAGAAGATCGAGGCGGCGGGCGGGAAAGCCACGCTTCTATCCGGCGCTCCCAGCGAAGAGTGACGTCAGGCTAATCGCGATGATTATCGCAAATTGTCGTTGAAGCTTCTTCATCTCGCGAGGTCACAGCCAAATGATCGAGAATTTCTTAAACAGCGTTCGCAATATTTTCGCTGTGCCGGAGCTTCGCCGCCGCGTGTTGTTCACGCTCGCGATGCTGGCGGTGTACCGGATTGGCTCGCACGTGCGCACGCCGGGCATTGACCCGGATGCGCTGGCGGCGTTGTGGAACACCGGCGACCTCCATCGCAGCCTTGCCGGCGTGATGGATTTGTTTTCAGGGGGGAACTTCAAGGTCGTTTCGATCTTCGCGCTCGGGATCACACCTTACATCACGGCTTCGATCATTCTTCAGTTGATGACCGTTGTAAGCCCGCGGCTCAAGGCGCTGCAGGAAGAAGGCGAGATGGGGCGGCGCAAGATCACGCAGTACACGCGCTATCTCACGGTTGTGCTTTGCTCGGTGCAGTCGTTCGGGATTGCTTACTGGCTGCAGAACCAGCAGACGGCGACCGGATCTCTGGTTCAAAACCCGGGTCCGGCGTTCATTGCGATGACGATGCTGACGCTTGCGACCGGGACGACGTTCATAATGTGGCTTGGCGAGCAGATAACCGAACGCGGTGTCGGCAACGGCATAAGCTTGATCATCTTTGCGGGTATCGTGCTGCGAATCCCGTCCGGCGCGCAGACAATCTACGAGAAGCTCACGAGCGGCGGCACAGGCACGGCGCTGGGGGTCATTGCACTGCTGATCGCAATGGTGTTGGTGATAGCGGGGATTGTGTTTGTTGAACGGGGCTTTCGCAAAGTCCCGATCAATCACGCGCGTAGAATGGTCGGGCGCCAGTCAATTCCCCAGCAGCAGACGCACATGCCGTTGAAGGTCAACATGGGAGGCGTCATCCCGGTGATCTTTGCTTCGTCGATATTGGCGTTCCCGCAGACGATTTTGGGCTTTCTCGGAGCGACGGACCCGAATGAGACCGGTACGTTCAGGGCGTGGTTGGCGAAGCTCGCCGTTGACTTAGGCGGTCAGGATCACCCGCTGCATTACTTGATTTACTCGGCGGCGATAATTTTCTTCACGTTTTTTTATGTGTCGATTATCTTCAATACAGATGAGGTTGCAAACAACCTGCGGAAGAATGGAGCCTTCGTTCCGGGCATTCGGCCAGGCAAGCGGACTGCTGACTACCTTAACGAGATACTTACCCGATTGACCACCGTGGGCGCGATCTACCTGGCGGCGGTTGCGCTTATGCCGCAATTCTTGCTCGCGGGCTTTCAGTTCCAGTATATCCCGGTGATCGGACCGCCGATTGACGGGTTGCTGCGCTCCAACCCGCTGACTTCGTGGCTTACGACTGGAATCGGCGTGCAGTTCTACTTTGGCGGGACGAGCTTGCTTATCTTGATCGGCGTGGCGATGGACACGATGAATCAAATCGAGTCCCAGTTGATCATGCGGCACTACGATGGCTTTCTCGGCCCGCGAGGCCGTCGTCTGCGCGGCCGCAGGACAATGTGAAGGCCTATGCCTAGCATCATCGTGTTGATGGGCCCGCAAGGAGCGGGTAAGGGCACGCAGGCGCAGATGCTGACCGAAGCGTTCGGGCTGCCGATCGTGGCGACCGGCGACATGCTCCGCGACATCGCCCTGACCGAAACGCCGCTCGGCCGTCAGGTGAGAGAGGTTCAGGCGGCTGGCCGGCTTGTCTCTGATGACATACTGGCTGAAGTTGTCAACGAGCGGTTGAGCCGCGGAGACTGCGCAGACGGGTGTATTCTCGATGGTTTTCCGAGGACACTCCCGCAGGCTTGGCTCCTCGAAAAGATTGCGGAGTCGCAAGGGCACAAAATACTGGTCGTCGAGATAGACGTTCCACGCGACCTTCTTCACAAGCGGCTAGCGGGTCGGAAGACCTGCAGCGTATGCGGGGCCATTTATCACACGTACTTCAAGCCAAGCAAAGCCGACGGTGTATGTGATGTCGAGGGTGCGCCCTTGTTCACCCGGTCTGATGACAACGAAGAGTCTATAGCTCGGCGGCTGGCGCTCTACGACGAAAAGACGCATCCGCTTCTCAACTACTATGCGCAAACAGAACGGCTCTACAAAGTGGACGGGACTGGCACACGCGACGAAGTCGGCGGCCGCATTGCTGAGGTTCTGAAGTCAACTGGAGCGGCCCCTGCGGCGCGGACTTGAGCGGATGACCGAGTCTCTCGTGTACGGCAATGATAATCAGGAAGTCCAAAACGGAGATCGAGAAAATGCGGGCGGCCGGGCTGATTGTGGCCCAGGTGCTGAAACGGCTCGAGGAGATTGTCTCGCCCGGGATGACAACTCGGGACTTGGACCGAGAGGCCGAGACAATGATTCAGGGGGCGGGTGCATACCCGACCTTCAAAGGGTATAACGGGTATCCGGCTTCGATCTGCACTTCGATCAACGATGAGGTTGTCCACGGAATCCCGAGCAACCGCAAGCTGCGCGAAGGCGACATAGTCAGCATCGATTGCGGTGCGACGTTGCAAGGGTATGTAGGCGACGCGGCGATTACGGTTCCAGTTGGCAAGGTCAGCGACCCGGTAAAGCGGTTGCTGGACGTCACGCGGCAGTCATTGTTCAAGGCGATTGAGAAATGCGAAATAGGCAACCGGCTCGGCGATGTTTGTAATGCGGTGCAGGCTTATGTCGAGCCGCTCGGTTATTCGGTAGTCCGAAACTACTGCGGTCACGGCGTAGGGCGGGCCATGCACGAGGAGCCGCAAGTCCCGAACTACGGGAAACCGGGAACGGGTCCGGTGCTCCGCGAGGGTCTTGTGATTGCAATCGAACCAATGATTAATCTGGGTCACCAGGACGTGAAAGTATTGTCGGACGGATGGACGGTTATTACGATGGACGGCAGGCCGTCGGCCCACTTTGAACACACAGTCGCGGTCACAAGCGAGGGCCCGCAGATACTGACAGTGCTCAACCAGACGGTAGCATGACCTCGGGTTGCAAGCCGGGGAAGCGAATGCTAGAATAACGGTTTCTTGTGCACGAGATTTTCTCGCTAGAGGGCCTGCGTCGCGGGAAGGAAGAGCTGGAATGAAAGTCAGAGCATCGGTTAAGAAGATGTGCGACAACTGCAAGGTCATTCATCGCAAGGGCGTTGTGCGTGTGATCTGCACCAACCCAAAGCATAAGCAGCGCCAAGGGTAGAGAATAACGCGGAGGAAGAATGGCACGTATTTCGGGCGTAGACCTGCCGGCTAACAAGAGAGCGGAAATAGGACTGACTTACATTTACGGGATCGGGCGGTCACGCGCCAACAAGATACTTGGAGAAGCGGGCATCAGTGTCGACAAGCGAATTCGCGAGTTGAGCGAAGAAGAAGTCAACCGCATCCGAACAGTGATCGATCAACAGGGCAACGTTGAAGGCGATCTGCGGAAGCAGATTCAAATGGACATCAAGCGGATGATGGACATCGGCTGCTATCGCGGGTTAAGACACAGGCGAGGGCTGCCGGTTCGAGGTCAGCGCACCCACACCAACGCTCGCACTCGCAAAGGCCCGCGCCGCATGACGGTCGCAAAGAAGAAAATCGCCGGAAAGAAGTAAGAAGTGATGCGTGACTGGTGATTCGTGAAACAGAATCGCATCACGCATCATCCATCACGCATCACGGAATCTTATGGCAAAAGCACCAGCAAAGACGGGCAAAAAGAAGACGTTCAAACGCAAGGAACGGCGGATGGTGCCTCAGGGCGTCGTCCACATTCAGGCGAGTTTCAACAACACTCTGATCGCCATCACCGATCTGGAGGGTAACTTGATCAGCCAGTCCTCGGCCGGGGCGCTGGGCTTTCACGGCTCGCGCAAGGGAACGCCGTTCGCCGCTCAGCAGGCTGCAAGCCGCGCGGCTCAGGCTGCTCGCGAGGTCGGAATGCATTCTTGCGAAGTCAGAGTTAAGGGTCCTGGTTCCGGCCGCGAGTCAGCGGTGAGAGCAATCCAGTCCGCGGGCATCGAGGTGCGGTTGATTCGAGATGTGACGCCCATACCTCACAACGGCTGCCGCCCGCCGAAGCGTCGAAGAGTTTAGTTCAATCTCGCTCTGCGAGTTATTCAAGCGCGTAGTGCGCGCTTAAAAGGAAGAAGGGCATTCGCAATCCGCGATGTCTGTAAACTTTTGCTAGTCGTCGACAATCCGCAGGGTTGGTGAAGGCGACAGTAGATGGAGGAACACATTGGCTAGATATCGTGGTCCGGTGTGCCGCTTGTGCCGCCGGGAGGGAATGAAGTTGTTTTTGAAGGGCGAACGGTGCTACAAGCCCAGTTGCCCGATCGAGAAACGCGGGACTCAGCCTCCGGGACAGCATGGTCGAAACGTCAGACGCGCCAAACTGATCGGTTACGGCGAACAACTCCGCGAGAAGCAAAAGGTCAAACGCATATACGGAATGCTCGAACGCCAGTTCCGGCTCTACTTTGAGCGAGCGGTTCGGATGAGCGGTGTAACGGGTGAGAACCTGCTGGCCTTGCTTGAGCGCCGTCTCGACAACGTGGTCTATCGTCTTGGCTACGCTACGTCGCGCGCCCAGGCGCGCCAGTTAGTCAACCACGGACACATCTCGGTCAACGCGCGCAAGGTCGACATCCCGAGCTTTCAGGTAAAGATCGGTGACGAGATCATGGTTCACGAGGGTAGCCGCACGAACATTCACATCCAGAGCGCGTTTCAGACTGCATCGGGCCGGGGACGCCCCGGCTGGCTTGAAATCACCTCGCCAGAAGACATGCGTGGCCGGGTCGTCGCTTTGCCCCGCCGAGAAGACATCGGCCAGAACATCAACGAGCAGCTTATAGTCGAGCTCTATTCGAAGTAGTCAGGCGTCAGGAACGAGGTGACACGTTACACGCACCCGGCATGGCTTGGTCGCCGAAAGTAGTCTGCCGCCTTTTTCCTGCAAGCTTACTTGAGAGGAAGCAATGAACGGAACTGAAACCCAATTCATGATCGGCTTTCAAAAGCCGAAGCGTCTTGCCTGCGAAACCGAGACTTTTACGAATCGATACGGCAAGTTTTACGCTCAGCCGTTTGAGCGCGGGTTCGGCACCACCATAGGCAACTGCCTGCGGCGAGCGCTGCTTTCGTCGATCGAAGGCGCTGCCATCACCGCCGTAAAAATCGAAGGTGTGCTTCACGAGTTCTCCTCGATTCCCGGTGTCGTAGAGGACGCGACCGACATAATTCTCAATCTGAAGCGAATCCCATTCAAGCTGCATGGTGAAGGGCCCAAGACGCTTCGCGTCGAACACACAGTGCCCGGTGAAATGCTCTCCGGTGAAATCGAAACCGACGCCGACGTCGAAATCCTCGACCCAAACGTGCATATCGCGACCATCTCTGAAGGCGGGTCGCTGATCATAGAGATGCGCCTCAAACGCGGACGCGGGTATATCTCGGCGGAAAGAAACTACGACGAGGATCTTGCAGTCGGCTACATCCCGGTGGATTCGGTGCACTCCCCGGTGAAGAAGGTGAACTACACTGTCGAGTCCGCTCGCCTGGGCCAGGACACTGACTACGACAAGCTCACCATCGAAGTGTGGACCAACGGCTCGGTTAAGCCAGACAACGCGATTGGACTTGCCTCGAAGCTGATCAAGGACCACATGCAGATCTTTATCAACTTCGAGGAAGAACCCGAGCTCGCGGAGGCCGACAGCGAAGAGGCGAGCCGGATGACATTTAACGAGAACCTCGACCGCTCTGTGGACGAATTGGAGCTTTCGGTTCGCTCCTACAACTGCCTCAAGAACGCCGACATCAGAACGATTCGCGAGCTTGTGCAGAAGTCGGAGCCCGATATGCTCAGGACGAAAAACTTCGGCCGCAAGTCACTCAACGAAATCAAAGAGATTCTCAGCTCGATGGGCTTGCACCTGGGTATGAAATTCGACGAGCAGGGACGCCTTGTCGACGAGGCCAGCGCTTAGATTGAACGACGCACACTTCAGATAGACGGGATTTGATATGCGACACAGAGTAGCTCACAGGAAGTTGGGACGAAAGACCGAGCATCGCCTCGCGCTGCTTCGCAATCTTTGCACCTCGCTCATCACTCACGAGAGGCTGATTACCACATTGCCGAAGGCGAAGGAGTTGAGGCCATTTGCCGAGCGAGCCATCACACTCGGCAAACGCGCGCTGGCAGCCGAAGCGCCCGAGACCGCGCTGCACAACCGGCGCATAGCTTCTGCGTATTTCCAAACTGGCAACACTAATCGGATACCCGACGGCGGATACAAACGCCCACACGCGCCGCGCACCGCCGGTGTGGCGGCGTTGGAGAAACTCTTCGGCGAACTGGCGAAGCGCTTTGCTGAACGGCCCGGCGGATACACTCGAATACTAAAGCTCGGGACCAGAAAAGGCGACGGCGCTGAAATGGCTTTGATCGAACTCGTCGGCAGCGAGTCCAAAGCGGCGCACCAGGAAGAAAAGAAAGACGAGAAAAAGACAGCCCGCCGCTTCTTTGGCCGCCGAAAGAAAGCCGCATTGAAGGAGGGCGTGCCTCAAGAGCAGCCCGTGAAGAAATCTGCTTCGGCTAAGTCCGGCTCGAAGGGCTCGAAGAAGGGCGCCGCCGAGGACGCCGACACCAAATCCAGAAGGCGAAAGAAGACTGACGCGAGCGAATAGACAGACAACGCCAAAAGAGTCGACGCGAGCCTCAGCCGCCTGCGGTTGGGGCTTTCGCTTGTTGGAATGCGGTGCTAGTTTCTAGGTAAGAGCGGGAACCCGAAACCGGGACGGTGAGGCAAGCGCATGAATCTGAAAGAAATCAAAGACCTGATCGATCTTGTCAGCGAAAAGGGATTGGCGGAGTTCGAGATTGAGCGACAGGGGTTTCGACTGCGAATCAATTGCTTCAAGGAGACACCCGCTCCGGCGCCGGCGCCGGTTGCAACTCCATTGATCATCTCTGCTCCGATACCACCTCCTTCCGAGCTATCGACAGCCACTCCTGAACGCAAGCTGCTCAAACCCGAGACCGCCGCTTCAACCGGGTCTTCTGCAGCCGAGCATGCAACCGAAACAGGCGGGGCCGCAGGCGAAACCCTTCATACAATCAAGTCTCCCATCGTGGGTACCTTCTACCGTGCCCCTTCCCAGGATTCTGAGCCGTTTGTAAAAGTCGGAGACCATGTGGACTCCGAAACGGTCGTGTGCATAATCGAAGCGATGAAGCTTATGAACGAGATTCAGGCTGAGGCCAGCGGACAGGTAGTAAAGGTCTTCGTCGAGAACGGCCAGCCGGTCGAGTACGGGCAGCCGCTTTTCGGAATAAAGGTCTAGCCCCGCCTTCAAATCGGCCTTTCAATGTTCAAAAAGGTTCTAATAGCCAACCGCGGTGAAATCGCCATGCGGATCGTCTGGGCGTGCAAGGAGCTCGGGATTCACACGGTGGCCGTCTTCTCGGAAGCAGATCGCGACTCACTTCATGTTCGATTCGCCGACGAAGCAATCTGCATCGGCCCGCCTCCATCTTCGCAGAGCTATCTGAACATTCCGGCGGTCATCTCGGCCGCCGAGATAACCAACGTCGATGCGATTCATCCCGGCTACGGATTTCTCGCCGAGAACGCCTACTTTGCGGAGGTCTGCGAGGCTTGCAACATCAAGTTCATCGGACCCAGCCCGGCGAGCATTCATTTGATGGGTGATAAGGCCCGAGCGCGAGCGACGATGAAAGCGGCCGGCGTACCGATTACTCCTGGCTTTGACGGAGTCATCGAGGATGACGACCAGGCCGTTGGAATCGCTTCGGAAATCGGCTACCCGGTGATCATAAAGGCTTCCGCGGGGGGAGGCGGGCGCGGAATGCGCGTAGTTCGGGACGCCGATGAGCTAACCGCCGCGCTCCCAGCCGCTCGGCAGGAAGCGCAGCTTGCCTTCAACAACCCCGCTGTGTACATCGAGAAGTACATCGAGACGGCGCGCCATATCGAGATTCAGGTTCTCGGCGATCAGCACGGCAACGTTGTACATCTCGGCGAGCGCGAGTGCTCGATTCAACGCCGCCATCAGAAGCTGATCGAGGAGTCGCCCTCGCCGGCGCTGACTCCCGAGCTTCGTCAGACCATGGGTGAGATTGCGGTGCGCGCGTGCCGCGAAATCGGATACGTCAGCGCCGGCACGATCGAGTTTCTTCTTGATGAACATAAGAATTTCTACTTCATGGAGATGAACACCCGGATCCAGGTTGAGCACCCGGTAACCGAGTTTGTCACCAACACCGACCTGGTTCGTGAGCAGATACTTATCGCTGCAGGCGATCGTCTGGAGTTCGATCAGGAAGACATCATATTCAGCGGCCACGCGATTGAGTGCCGGATAAACGCAGAACACCCGGTCACCTATGCTCCGTCACCCGGATTGATCACCGCGATGAATGTTCCCGGCGGGCCGGGCGTGCGTGTGGACACTGCTGCGTATCCTGGCTGGTTCGTGCCACAGCACTACGACTCGTTGATAGCGAAGCTTATCGTGCACCATCGCTCTCGCGAAATGGCAATTGCGAGGATGAATCGCGCGCTCGAGGCAATGATCGTCGAGGGGATTGAAACTTCAGTTGCATTGCATCAGCAGATCCTTGCCGAGCCGGACTTCATAGCCGGCAGGTTGTCAACAAAGTTCATGGAGCGCTTCAACGGCAAGCCCGTGAAGCGAGCGTCGAAGGAAGCTTCGAGCGCCGCGGAGTAGCCTGTACGGGCGTCCCTCTGTGGCCGCCCCTCGCCAGGTAGGAACCGGCGGCAGAGTCGCGCCGAACGAACCAGAATTCTATCGAGGGGCGGCCACGCAGGGCCGCCCCTACAAGCCGGGAAATGTCGCTTGTAGTTCCAAAAGTCTATCCAATCACCGACGTTCGAATCTCGAGACTGTCCCATGCGGAGCAAGTCGAGCGGCTCGCCGCCGGCGGCGCTACACTGATTCAACTGCGCGAGAAGGTGGCGTCGCCTCGGGAGTTCTACGACGCGGCGCTCGAAGCGATGCACACAGCACGCCGGCTCCATGTCCGAATCATCATCAATGACCGTGTGGACATCGCGATGGCGGTGAACGCAGACGGAGTTCATCTCGGGCAGCAAGACCTTCCGCCCGGTCACGCGCGACGCTTGCTGGGTGAAACCCGGATCGTGGGACTTTCGACGCACAGTGTGGAACAGGCTGTGGAAGCCGATCGCGCGCCCGTCGATTACATCGCGGTCGGGCCGGTGTTCGCGACCTCTACAAAAGAGAACCCAGACGAGGTCGTGGGACTCGAAGCCTTAGCCGAAATCCGGCGCCTGATATCGAAGCCGCTAGTAGCCATCGGCGGCGTTGTTCTTTGGAGCGCGGGCTCGGCTATCGACGCCGGCGCTGACAGCGTCGCAGTCATCTCCGATCTGTTCTCAACTGGTGATATCTCCGGACGGATTCGCGAGTTCATCGATAGTCTAGGCTGAGATGCGCGAACCGCGCAGTCAGGGCTCCTGGTCTTCGAATATCGCTGCCGCCTCTTCGATAAGTCTGGTTATTCGAAACGGAGGAATGCTCTCAAGAAATACACGGCCGTAGGACTTGGTGTTGAGCCGCGGGTCGAGTATTGAGAGCACGCCGCGGTCGGTTGTCGAACGAATCAACCGGCCTAGTCCCTGCTTTAGAGTGATAGCGGCCTGGGGAACCGAGTACTCATAAAACGAGTTGCCGCCCTGTTCGTCGATGTGCTTTTGACGCGCAGCTACGACCGGATCGCTGGGGACTGCAAACGGCAACTTTGCGATGATCACGCACGACAGCGCCTCGCCTTGAACGTCTACTCCTTGCCAGAACGATGACGTCGCGAAGAGCACCGCACCTTCGGTCGAGCGAAAGCGTTCCAGCAACCCGCTTTTCGATCCCTCGCCCTGAATAAAGGTCGGATAATCGACTCGGTATCGCACTCGCTCGTAAGTCTCGCGCATTGCGGCGACACTGGTGAACAACACGAAGGCGCGGCCGTGTGTCGCTTCCAGGATTTGAACTATCTCTTCGACAGACGCGTCGACAAACTCGCGGGCGCGCGGGTCGGGCATTCGTTTGGGCAGATAGAGCACCGACTGATTCGCAAAGTCGAAGTGGGACTCGACGATCAGCTCGCGAGCGTGGCTAATGCCGAGACGACCCCTAATGAAGTTGAAGCTGCGGCCGGCAGTCATCGTAGCCGAGGTCAGCACGGCGCTGTGGATGTTCTCGAACAGCTTCTCTTCGAGAATGCCGGACACGTCGATCGGCGTCGCGTGAAGAAAGACTCCGCGGCCGCGCGTCTCCAGCCAGTACACGAAGTCCGGCGCGCCGGCGGTGACAATGAACTCGAGATCAAACTTCAGGCTCTGAACGCGACGCGCGATGTTGTCCAACTCGGGCGGGGGATCCTTCACCACTGCAAGCGCCGCCGCCAGGCGAGCGAGCGCGTTCGACAGAGCAATGGCCGCCTCACCCGAAGGCGTCGCGGTTTCGTCGCCCTCGCGATTAGCGCGAACGAAGTATGAACCGTCAATCGCGCGCCGCGAATCTTGTGAAGCGCCGCGATCGCGGCGTCCTCGATAACGCGTTTGCGGCTGATGTGAAGCAAGAGTTTCCCGTGCGTCTCGGCTCGGGGCGCTCGATTCATCATCGCCGTTCAGACCGCGCAGTGAAAGCCAGAACACATCCGCGCGCTGCGCAAGCCGTGCCAGCGCTCGCGTCAACTCACTCGCCTGGTCGGGTTCCGAAATCTCGAGCTTCTGCGCGTCCCTGATCAGATCAGTCGTGCGAAAACTCGATACACTTGTTCCAAAGTATGACGCGGCCACGTCCTCGAGCTCGTGCGCCTCGTCGAAGATGATCGTCGAGTAGTCGGGCAGCACCGCTCCGTAGTCACCGCCTCGCAACGCCAGATCGGCGAAAAAGAGATGATGGTTCACGATGACCACATCCGACTCGAGCGCTTGCCGGCGCATCCGCGTGATAAAGCACTCGTCAAAGTCGGGGCACTTCTGGCCGAGACAGGTTTCAGCGCGCGCGTCGATCTGAGGCCAGAACGACAAGGCTTCGGGCAGGTCGGTCAGCTCGGCGCGATCGCCGGTCTCGGTCTTTGCCGCCCACTTGCGAACCTCGTCGAAGTAGTCGATATCCTCGAGGCCTTCGAGTATCGGCATCTCACTGCCTTTCTTAAGCCGGTGAAGACAGACATAGTTCGAGCGTCCTTTCATGCAGGTGGCTTTGAACTCGCGTTGAATAATCTTCTTCAGAAACGGAATGTCTTTTTTGTGAAGCTGCTCCTGGAGGTTCTTGGTTGCGGTTGAAACCATCACTCGCCGGCCGGCTGCGAGCGCAGGTATCAGGTAAGCAAGCGTTTTTCCGGTTCCGGTTCCAGCCTCGATGAGCGCGATGCCGCCATCAACGAGGACGTTCTGGACGGCCTCAGCCATCTCGACCTGTCCGGGCCGGTATTCGTAGTTAGGATGATGTTGGGCGATCAGACCGCCGGGACCAAATACTTCTTCCGTTAGCGAAATCATAGGCAGTCTAACCGAATGCAAACCTGCAGGGAAGGTTGCTCAGTGGCTCAGCTAGGGTTTAACCCTTCGATCTCTTCATCAAGATACCTTGTTTCGGCATCGTTGTAACTCTTCATTAAGGCAGTGATTGACGAAAGTAGTTCTGACTTTTCTCCTACGGCTCGCCTCATGATCGTTAAGAGTCCTATTGCGTCTTTGATTAATTCCCACTTCTTCCTCCTCCTCTCTTCCCATGGCCCGGTTTCAGGATCGAGTGACGCTGAAATACTTAATAAGTCCTGTTGAAGCTTATCCAATTGGCGACTCGCAATCTCCTCAACCGCCTCCCTGATTTCAATCTCGCGTCCGACTCGCGTAAGCTGCGAAGCATCAGATAATCTCAAGGCAGCCTTAAAGTCGGATCTCAGTTCGCTTAGTTCAGCGCGTACGATTTGAAGTAGAGGATCTCTGTCAGCTTCCTGCAAATCAGCCAAGCTTGCGGGTTGGCTCAGAGAAAGCAGTCTGATCATAGAATTGATTCCCTGCCCACTCTTAAATGCTTCGCGCGTCGCGGCAATTGCAGCTGCAATCTTTTTTCGATCTTCAATTACCTCACGGTAAATAAGCTCTTTGTGATACTCCGTGTATCGGAGCGGTCCGATATCAAAGATGTCGGCTGTACCAATCTCTCTAACCAAGACTACTGGCTGATCAAAAGCCTGCCGCAGACCTAGCTCGAAGAGTACGTTTGGGTTTTGACTACTTAGGTCACACAGCGCCATAGGTGATCTGAGTAGCTTTTGCAAGATGTCCAAATGTATTAGGTTCGTCTCTCGAACCTGATCCGCACGCACTGGGCGAAATCCAGCCTTATCACATGCAGGTGCAAATAGATCATCGTAGACATGCCTAAAATGTCCTGGTAAGTAGCCGTCGGCATCACTGAAGGGCATAACAACAAAGCATTCTTCGACGTTAGTAGGTTCGTCTTGGTGAGTTTCGCTAGACGTCATTGGATGCTCCCGTATTGGCAAGCCTACATCTCGTTTCGACGGATACTACACTCTGTCCGACCTTCGTGCCAACCTCGTCTCGTAAAGCGACACTCGCAAGAATTGGCTCTTGTCAACGCTGATTTCCAGTGCTAGTCTCCGGGAACCATACGTATGCACGGGGGAATGAGTAAACCGTCGAATTGAGCGCTGCGGTGCGATACTGCCAGCGGCTTTGCCCTTACGCAGACGGACGGCTGGAATCTTCCCTAGTGGGCCATTTGGCTTATATCTTTGTGTTTCGGTTAGGAGGTCTTTTAATGATTGACACAGCGGTAAAAACAAAGAGAATAGTAGGCATGGCGAACGGTCGTCCATTGGCTCAGCTGAAACAGACCGATCCTGCAGTCTATGAATTATTGATGAGGCAGGAAAAGCAGGAGCTAACAACTCTCAAGTTAATCGCTTCCGAAAACTTCGCTTCCCTCGCAGTTCTTGAAGCGACCGGCTCAATCTTTACGAATAAGTATTCCGAAGGTTATCCGGGGGCGCGATACTACGAGGGGAACGAGATAGTAGACGAGCTTGAAGAACTCGCTAAGACTCGGCTTAAGAGCCTTTTCGGCGCGGAGCACGCAAATGTGCAGCCTTATTCCGGCTCGCCTGCGAATCAAGCTGTATATCGTGCGCTTCTGAAACGGGAGGACAAAGTGATGGGGATGTCGGTCCCGGAAGGGGGCCATCTAACGCACGGATGGGGTGTTAATTTTTCCGGAACCGACTACCAGCGCATCCCTTACGGAGTCGACCACCGTACTGGGATGATTGACTACGATATGCTGCGCGACACAGCGATCCGCGAGCAGCCAAAGCTAATTTGGGTTGGCGGAACTGCCTATCCTCGCGTTTTTGATTATGAGCGCGCGGCGGAGATCGCGCTCGAGGTGGGAGCATACTTGGTTGCTGATATCGCGCACGTAAGTGGGCTAATAGTTGCTGGCGCACACCCAAACCCAGTGTCTGTTTGTGATGTTGTTACTAGCACAGCTCACAAGACTATGCGAGGACCTCGCGGCGGATTCATACTAAGCCGCATTAAAGATCGTTATCAGCAGCGATACCATTCGGATTCAAAGTTCAATCTCGCAAAGCGAATCGACAGGGCCGTCTTTCCGCATCTTCAGGGTGGCCCGCACATGAATACTATTGCGGCTCTCGCCGTGGCTCTTGAGGAAGCTAACACTATGGAGTTTCGGGAGTATGGCGAGCAGGTCGTTCACAATGCGAAAGCTCTAGGTGATGAGTTAATTAACCTCGGCTATCAGTTGGTGAGTGGTGGAACAGACAATCATATGCTGATAATGGATTTCCGAGATCGCCCCTTTTCAGGCAAAGACGTCGCCGTAGCCTTAGCTCAAGCTGGAATCATCACTAATTTCAATATGATACCAGGTGATCCCCGCAAACCTTCAGTTACGAGTGGCGTTCGAATGGGCACGCCAGCAGTCACGTCTATGGGAATGAGAGAGACTGAAATGGTTTCGATTGCCGGCCTAATCGACCGTGTTTGTAGTAATCTTGATCAACCTCAAGTCCACAAAGTGATAACTCATGAAGTCGCTGAGTTGTGCCAGCGCTTTTCAGTTCCTGGCATACGCGACGTTAGAGCCACGGGCAGATTAGAAAACCGGGTTCAGAGAACTTTCTAAATACCAAACCGAACAGTTGAGACCATTTGCCTGAACGACCCTATCGGCCAATGGATGGCCCAATCCATGGAACGGGTTCGAAGAGTCCTTCTACATTGAAGGCACATATTCGAAACTGAACCTGAATTGATCTAGGTTTCAATGTATCGTGTGGTAGTTAGTACTCAAGTAAGCTCTTGTGATTAACTTCTTGGCTGTTATACTACCGACCTCATTTGACGTGGTCCGCATGGCATAGCATTTAGGAGATCCAACACACTCTCCGGACCCTTTTTTTGCGGGCGACCTATGACTAGAATGCGCTGCGTCTTCAAAGGAGGCCGGCAGTATGCTTATTCTGGACAAACCTCAATCCTTCGATGGCTCAACGATCAAGGTACCTCTCTATCATCGAGGCCATCTTTCGTTGTTTCCCGGAACAAAGGTCTGGCTTTGCTTGCTTCCAGGCGCCCAAGGCGAAGAAACCCTACGCGAGATCGTGATTTCACCGATACCTTTTGATTCTTGGAGCGATCTTTGGCGGATCGTTATCACAATGCGTGATCGGGTAGGACTCGTGAATGAGGTGTTCAGGATACTCGCCGATTTCGACCTTAACGTGGTTGCCGCTGAGTCCAGTTCAATTGAGCGCCAGTTGATGCATTCGGTAGAGATGATAGTCGATGCTACCAGATATTCAGGCGATGGCACGCATGAAAAGAGATCCAGTGGAGAGATAGAAGAATTACCCGAGCTACGATGGGCAATCCTCGCGAACTTCGCACCCGAGATAGCGTTTCTTCCGTCAGGACGTGAGCGGCTAAGAATCCGCAGAGTACAAGACCTTTTCGAAGCACGACGTAGCTTCAATGAGACTCAGCAGGATCGTTTCCGACTCCGATCCAAACCGGCCATCGGAACCAGCAAGGTGACCAAGCTGGGCAAGAAAGACGTCGTAATCAAAATGCCGGCTGGAATAATCAGTCCGCTCTTGGAAGCTCTGGCGGTTACGAGCAAATCCTCCAGTCCCGAATACCTGCTGGTCTCAGATACGACAGACCGTTTCCTGCGTGCATACTTTCTTGCTGAAGGCAACAAAGTAATTGCTCCAACAGTGTCACATCTGGACAAGGTTGGGGCTATCGCTGCAATCACCGGCGCAATCCGGGAAGGCGGGTTCAATATTCTGACCAGCCTATCAAGGCTGTATGAGTCGGAGTCCCAGGCTCACACGGAGTTTGTGCTTCAGCCCATAGGGTGGCGCCAAGGAAGCGACAATAAAGCTATCCAAGCAACGCTTGTAGACGCAATGTCGGTTCCGACTCTGGTGAATGAATACGAAGTAGGAATATCTTATCCAGACGACTATAGTGCTCCAATTGTAACGAAACCTCTTTCAGTTCGTCGGCAGCCATTTACCAGCGCTTTGTCCGAGCGCATTGACACGCGAACAGCGAGAGATAGGCTCCGCGCGTATCAAGCGAAGCTGATGAGACCTAGGATTCAGGGGAATGAACATCAATACCGGATTCGGCTAGTTGAGGAGTTACTGCGGGAAAGTCCGTCCGGCCACGGAGAGCCAAGGAAGCTCTTTATTTCTTCAAGCCTTAAGGATGGAGACCCGATGCTTGAGCTCATCAAGAGGGTGGGCAAAACCAAGGGGTTCCTGGTGATACGCGCCACGGATCTAGGGACCGCCCATACGCTTCGTAGCGGCGTTGTATCGGCTATGCGGCCGTGTACTCATTTCCTAGGCGTCTGGACTGAGCAGGGTTCTGTGGCGGTGGGGGAGTATTTCTGGCCGTCTCCTTGGCTACATTTCGAATTTGGGGTTGCGAATACCGTGGGACTCCATTGTGAGTTTTTGATTGACAAGAGGATTCATCCCCACGCTTGGCAGCGCCTCAAGGGGGAGGTACCACACATTGAGTTCTCGACCGGAGATTTCGAGAAGAGAGTCAAGGAGGCGCTGACTGTTCTAAAGGAGCGCGATGGAAATCCAAACATCTAGACAACACGACACGGCTACAGGAAACCGAGCGCGCTTCAGTGTCGAGAAGGCCGCACAAGACGCCGGACTGTCATTATCGGAATGGATACGGCAGGCCCTGCGCGTGGCTATTTCAGAATGGGTTCGTTAGTGCGTAGAAAAGGCAGCCTTGTATCACAGCGAATATGAATATCTGACGTGCCAGTGCAAAGATCCGCGCGGTCGATTTGAACGGGGCGAATGCGCAAGAAAACTCTGAACAGCCTTTTTGTGCTCGTTGCTGGATTGCTGACTGCGTCCGGCACTTTCAAGGCCCTTAATCATGACACTACTGCGCTCCTCTTGTTTATAGCAGCGATTGTACTGTTTTTCCTCACGGCCTCTCTTTGGTTGCCGCGAGCACTTTCAAAGTTGCGCGCAGCTCCAGCGAAGATTCCGATAGATCCAAGTGCGCCCACTCAGGCACTTGAAGAAGCCACACCGACATTCCAGCCGTCCGTCAAGCCCAAGCCCGGCCCGGCCCCTAAGCTAGTGTCCACAGAGGGAAAAACTGAGCCGCAACCCAACGCGCCAGAGACGCCGCAGGTCGCTAAGCCACCAGATGCTGATGCTCCCGTGTATCCCGCTCATTGTTTCCATTCTGGATACGGCGATCAATGGACCGAGTACACAGAAGATACGTTTTATGGGGTACTCTGGCGCTGGCGTTACCAAAAGGAGATTGATAAGACGCCGCGCAGCCTAACACCGCTATGCCCCGAATGCGATTCGCCCACCCCCATGTCTGGGCGTTCTAATCGCCGTTTTGGTCCCTATCAATATCTTCAATGTCGCTATCATCCGCAGCGGTATAAGATTGACGAAGGGTATAGTCAAACCGGTGACCCTTTTCCGAAGACAAAAGACCTCATCTTACAAAGACTTGAAGACGACTCATGGGTTGATGTTGTCAACAAACAAAGAATGGCCAGACATCAAGCACCCATTGGCGGCCCGATCAAAGCCGACGTCGCACTTCCCGAAGTAAGCATACTAATACTCCGAATCTTGGCGAAGAACGGCGGCTCCTGCACTAGGAATGAGTTCTACAACACGCTCGGACATTTGCGCTATCTCGAACAGACGCCGTCTCCAGATGAAGTAAGCATCCAATTCCATCTTCACGAATTAGAAGAGAAGCATAAGTACATATCCGTTGAACGTGGCCCGTATGCTGACGGGATTTCCCTCACGCAGCCGGGCAGGAAATTTGCCATAGATCACGGGCTTAATAAGCCAGACAAGAAATCAAACAAAGACACCGCCCATCGTCCTCAAGAAGACAGTTGAGGATTTCGCCTACGCACAACGAGCTTAGCTAGATGCAACGACAGAGGAATAGTGCCTATTGGAAGTACGTTTGGAAGTTATCGCGAGAGATGATGACTTTGGAACTGAACTTCGGTGTGTCGGCGGGGAAGTTCGCGTCGCGGTTGTTGATCTTCATCTTGAGCGTAGTCCGGTTGCCAAAGTTGAGGGTCACCTGGCTTTGAGCCGGCGGGATGTCAGTCGTCTGGCCCTGCTTCAAAACCAGTGTTGTCGGCTTGGCGTCATCAACCTGATAGCGAATCCATGCGTCGCCTGTGGCGGCCTCAAGCTTCACCACCAGAGGCTCGCCGCTCGAAGTTGCAGGGGGAGGCGGCGACGAGTCGGGTTGAGAGGACGGGGTACTCGGCTGAGGCGCAGGCTTTGGCGGCTCGCTCTTCTGCGCCACCGGAGCAGGGCCCGGCGCTGGCTCGTTTCCCGCGCGGTTCAACTGTTTGACGATTCCCAAAACGATGATGACGACAAACAACAGAATACCCGCGCCTATCACGATCGTCGGCCAGCTTGTTCGTGTAGGAGTTTGCCGAAACGCTACTGGTTCGAAGCGCCGTGGTTTCGGTTCGGGCGGCGTTGAGAGCTTTGCCTTGAGCGGTTCAGGCCTGGCGGCCAGAGCGGGCGGCGGGGTTTCTTCCTGAGGCTCGTCTGTTGGTCCGGTGATTTGTTGCTGATAAAGCGTGATGGCTTCGTCTTCATTCATGCCTACTTGCTTTGCGTAAGCGCGAATGAACGAACGAGTGAAGATACCGCCCGGCAGGGTGGAGAAGTTGTCGGTTTCGATGGCTTTGAGGAAGCGCGTACCGATCCTGGTCGATTCTGAAATCTCGGCCAGCGTGATGCCGCGTTCTTCGCGCTTGCGCCTCAGTTCTTCGCCCAGTGTCGGCATAAAGCCGAGCGACCTCTCTTGTGCCTGCGATTGATAGGAGGATCGACGCTCATCTTAGAGTATGGTCTAAGCAGTGTCAAGCAACGGTCACTTCGACCTCACACCCCGGTTCATTGCGCTGACTGTGCATTTGCATTGCTTGACGGTGGGGGCTCGTTTTGTTAGGTTTGAGGCTCTTCGAGAGCAAGTGAATCTCGCCGGTTGCTCGCGCTCAACGCTCATTATTTCGAGTCAAACACGGAGGAATCTTTCTATGAATACCGAAGCGCTCGGATTGATCGAGACCAAAGGGTTTGTCGGCGCTGTTGAAGCGGCCGACGCCATGGCAAAGGCCGCGAACGTAATTCTTGTGGGTCGCGAGTACATCGGCGCCGGGTACGTAACTGTGCTCTGCCGCGGCGACGTTGGAGCCGTGAAGGCCGCAACCGACGCAGGGGCCGCCGCTGCCCGCCGAGTCGGCGAGCTGGTCAGCGTTCACGTCATTCCGCGCCCGCATCGTGAGCTCGAACAGGTTCTCGAGGCTGCGGGCTTGATGAGCGGCGGACAGCAACTGACGGGCGGCGAGGCTCGCGGCCAGTTGACCGCAGGGACACAAGGGGACGGGAAGCGATCGCTTCAGTCTTCGGCCAAAGACCGGGTGAAATCCTAGAGTTAGTTTCGGGTTCGTGATCAGGCGTTTGCGGTTCGTGATCTGCTATCAACCTCGCAACCAACACGAGAAACTCTAGCTAGTGGAACCGGAATCATGAGCAGCGATAAGCACCTCCAATCCATCGAGCAGGCCCGTGAGCTGGCGGAGCGAGCGTTCGAAGCTCAAAAGACACTCGCGACGTTCTCGCAGGAAAAGGTCGACGAAATAGTCAGCGCGATGGCGCGGGTGGCTCAACAGGACGCCTACAGGCTTGGCGAGATGGCGCACCTCGAAACAGGTTACGGCTCCGCCGCCGACAAGGCGACAAAGAACAGGTTTTCAGCAGAGCAGGTCTTCAACTTTATTCGACCGATGCGAACAGTCGGGGTGATTCGACAAACCGACAGCATCATCGAGGTCGCTTCCCCGCGCGGCGTTGTGTGTGCGGTCATCCCTTCGACCAACCCTACTTCGACTGCGATCTTCAAGATTCTTATCGCTATCAAAGCTCGCGACGCGGTCGTGCTAAGCCCGCATCCTTCGGCGGCCAATTGCATAAGCGAGACCGCAAGGGTGATGCGAGAAGCAGGCGAAGCTGCGGGGCTTCCAGCCGGCGCGATCGGGTGCATGTCGCTTGCGACGATCGAAGGCACACAGGAATTGATGAAGCACAAGCGCACGGCGTTGATCCTGGCTACTGGCGGGATCGGGCTTGTCCGCGCGGCTTACTCTTCAGGCAAGCCTGCGTTCGGCGTCGGTCCCGGCAATGTGCCTGCGATGATCGAGCGGTCGGCTAACATAACAAAAGCGGTGCGCGACATCCTGACTAGCAAGTGCTTCGACAACGGGACTATCTGTTCGTCCGAGCAATCCGTCGTGGTCGAGCGCACGATTGACGCCGAAGTGCGCGAGCGATTCGAGGCGGAAGGCGCCTGCTTCCTCGACAAAGAAAAGCAAGAGGCCCTGACGCGCGTGGTGGCGACCGCCACCAACACGCTTAACCCGAAAATCGTCGGCAAGCGCGCAAACGTCATCGCGGAGATGGCGGGCATTTCGATTCCCGAGGGGACGCGCGCAATGCTATGCGAGCTGAGCGGAGTCGGCCGCGACTTTCCGCTTTCGATGGAGAAGCTCTCACCGATACTGGCTTACTATGTCGTCGACAGCATGGACGAGGGGAGCGAGCGCTGCGCGCAGATCCTGCGATATGGCGGAATGGGCCACACCGCTTCAATTCACACTCAGAGCCGGGACGCGGCGCGCGAGTACGGACTACGAATGCCGGCATCGCGGGTCGTGGTGAACAGCCCGTCCACTCATGGCGCGATCGGTTTCACCACGGACCTTGAGCCTTCGATGACGTTGGGGTGCGGCTCCTGGGGTGGGAACGTGACGTCGGACAACATCTCACCCCGTCATCTGATGGACGTCAAGCGAATCGCCTTCGAGACGAAGCCTATCAATCAGGTCGCCGCTGGTGAGCGTCCCGCGGTGCGCGCGGCCTCTGGTGGAGCTGTCGTCGATCGTGCTTCAATCGCAGCGCTGGTGGATCGGTTTTTGGCGGAGCGCCACGTAGATCAACACTCGCACCAGGCGGTAACCCCGGCATCGGCCGCCACCGCTGAGCTGAAGAGCGAAGCCCTTCCTAATCTTCCTCCGCCCGCGGCTGCTCCGGCTCAACCGCAAGCAGCCAGCTCCGCTTCCAACGGTGCTGCCAATGGACGCGTCTACGATTTCGTTTGCGAGGAAGACGTCAAGCGAGCTATCACCGCCCGCGAGAAGATATACATCAACCAGAAGACAATCATCACGCCGGCGGCTCGCGAGTTGGCCGAGGAACGCGATATCTTCGCTCGAAGTTGATAAACCCGCACAACTCACGCGCTTTGTTTGTAGTTTCCCGGGCGCACCGGACCTGAGCGGTCGTGTGAATGGGCGTGGAGGCGGTGCGGCTGACGGCCAGCGGCGCAAGCCGCGCGGGACGCCGTTAGAGAAGAGCCGGCCCTGGGTGGAATGCAGCGGGCGTCAGGAGACAAGTTCGCGTCTCTCGGTTCTTCGGCCTGCGGCTCCAGGTTAGAAAGCTCTGCTCCTTCAATGCAGCGCCCCCGCGCGACTTGCGTCGCGAGCCGGCGTATCCGCTTTATCCAATCGATGCACGGCCAGAATTGTTGATCCGCTCTCGAGGAGCCCAACCAACCAGGGACACTAAGCTTCTTCTCGCCCGGATCGAACGAGTCGTGATGACCAACCCCGTGACCTCTCCCCTGATCTACCAGGCTCATTCACCAGGCCTGCGTACGATCCGGGCGAGGAGAAGCTCTGTCCCGGTCCTCTACCGTTTCAAGCCGTGTCAAACGTTCGAGTAGTCTCGCGCGAGTTGCTTCACTTCGCCGGCGAAGCGCAGTCTCCACCTGCCGGATTTGTCGCGTAGCTGTACGCTCAAGAGCCGCGCGTGCGGTCGGCGATGGAAACGATTCAGACGAGAATGGGAGGAGGACTTCTTTCGGAAGGAGAACGTCCGGCGTCTGACAAAACAGAAGCGGAACTCAATTGACCTGTGAGAACGGGTGAGCACGGCGGCGCGGAGCAAACGGAGGTAACGATCTGATCCGATCCGCTTTCGCCTGGGTCCGTGGTTTCTTGACTCGATTCATCAAGCGCGGTTAAGTTCGTGCCGCCCGAGTCAAATCGACCTGCATAGTACTGCCAAGCATGTTCGAATCGGCCTTCGCCATCACCCAGCACTGATCGACCAAATTGAAGCGTCGGTTGATTTAGAGCGGACCCTTTTTGACCTTGCTGTTTTGGTGAATCAAGGGGGCAGACTGCAATGGCAATCAGCAGCAATAACATCTTGCCTGTGTGCCGGCCGGATCTCATTGGGCGGGACTATACCAGAGGGTTTTGGCGCTTTGCAATCTTTTCGGTAAGCTTCAGACCCGAGGCGCGCTGCCATCAATGCGTTTCTGGCCGGTTGCATAGTTGACCAGTGTGAAGACTAACTCAGGGGCTTACTATGTTTTGGAAAACCTTCTTTTCAGTTGCGGCGACTGTTTTTCTAGCGGAGATTGGTGATAAAACCCAACTTGCGACAATGCTGTTTTCAGCCGACGTGAAGACGAACAAGTGGGTAATGTTCTTAGCTTCCTCTACCGCACTCGTTCTAGCCGCCGGCATTGGTGTCTTGGTAGGGTCACAACTTGAAAAGTTTATCTCGCCGTCGACTCTCAAATGGATAGCTGGATTCGGCTTCATTGGCGTCGGGATTTGGACTCTAATCTCAAGATAAGCCTATATCTGTGTGTTACGACCTTCAAACTGAGCCACCCCGGGAGAGGCCGGTTGGCTTTGCAGTCGCAATTGGCTATGGTTCCTGCGGACGGCTCGGCGGCAGTCGTTGACGCGCTGTCCGAATTCAAACGGAGTCAGGAATTGTTCAGCCTTCTTCTACTATCACTACTCGTGATAAGTCGTCATCTGAGAACACGAAGGCGCTGAAAACTCAACGGGGTGAGGACAACAAGAGCCCGCTCACTTCCGGAGCCAGGGGAGCGGAGTCCATCTGGATTGATAAGATCCGCTCTGCTTATTGTGGTTCAGTCATGGGAGGACGAGGTAATCTATGATTAAGACGCTTGTGCTCAATCGCGAAACCAGAACTTTTACCAAATGCGATGATCCTGATGAGATCAGTGCTCTATGTGAAATAGCCCCTAACATTATTTGGGTAGATGTGGCTGATCCGACAAGCGAGGATTTTGAAGAATTAGCTAAAGAATTTGGCTTTCATCCTCTGTCGATTGAGGACTGCCGCAACGAACATCAGCGCCCGAAAGTAGAAGAGTTCCAAGGTTACTACTTTATCGTTCTCTATGAGGCTGAATTAGTCTTGGGAAGACATCTGGAACTTCGCGAGTTGAATATTTTTCTAGGCAAGAACTATTTAGTCACCGTTCATAGTCAGCCCATACGCACTATAGAGACCGCCGAAAGGCTCTGGCGGGGGTGGACGGATTTAGCTGAACGAGGCACAGGTTTATTGGCATATCTGCTGATCGACGCTATCGTGGATGATTACATGCCGCTGCTTGATGCGCTTTCTGATCGAATGGATGAGTTGGAGGATCAGATCTTTGTAGATTTTCAGGTAGAAGCATTGAAAGAGATTTTTCGCATAAAGAAAGACTTGCTCTTCTTGCGCCGGTCTGTCACGCCTTTGCGAGATGTGTTCAATACGTTATTACGTCGCGAACAGCAAATCTTTTCACGCGAAACTCACGTCTACTTTCAAGATGTTTTCGATCATTTGATTCGGGTCGCTGACACTATTGATACTCTACGCGATTTGCTGGGAGCGACAATGGATGCCTACCTGTCGGTTTCAGGAAACCGAATGAATATGGTCATGAAAAGATTGACCTCGATTTCAGCTATTCTTATGTCG
>JBBPIE010000048.1:0-35054 GCA_038040485.1 Candidatus Onstottus arcticum | reverse complement strand
GTTCGGAGGGAGGGGGAGCCGAAGCCAATCGGTTCTCCCTACCCCTATTATCGGCTAACGTTAACTACTTCTAGTCGCCAGTGGCGGCGGCCGTTGCCAAATCGGTCTCGACCGCGTGGTGAACGTGTTCGTCGCGCGGAAGGAAGTAAGCCAGCGCCGCGCTCACAAGCGTGAACGCCGAGGCGAAGACCAGCACCATTCGAAAGCCATATGCCGGAACCAGGCCGTTGAGCGCCGGCGGCGCGAGTGCGCCAACTCCCCAGGCGGCGCCCATCATCAATGCTGACACGGTGCTCGTTTGACCTGGCACCAGTTCCTGAGCCATTGCCACGATCACCGGAAGCGTTGCGAGCAACATGAACCCGCCGAGTCCCAGGAGCACGATGCTCAAGAGACCGCTTGTTGTGAACGCGCCGACCATCAGCGGCCCGGCGAGCAACCCTGAGTAGAGGGTTACGGCTCGGCCTGAGACTCGCTCGGCCACAAAGCCCCCTGCGAGTCCGCCCACTCCACCCATCAGCAGGAACACAGTGAGAATGTTGCCTGTCTGAGCGAGATCGTAATGCAGGTCCTCCAGGATGAACGGCAGGTAGGTGTTGGTCGTAATCTGCAAGCCCGAGCGGATGACCGTTATCAGATATAGCAACAGCAGCGGCTTCCAGGCTGAGCGAAGAGCGCTTAGCACTTGCCACTTGATCTTTTCTACTCCCGCCGCAAGTTGAGCCGGCGCGTTGAGCGGCGGACATATTCGATAAAGCACCGCCGACATCACCAGGCCAGTTCCCACGATGTAGTACGAATGCTCGAGGCCAAACCGCGAGACGACTCGCGTAATGCCAAAAGGCCCGAACGCGAAACCAAGAGTCCCGAGCGCCGAGAACATCGCCATCCCGATTCTTCTTCGCTCGCGTGACGCTTGCGCGGCCATTGCAGCGGCCTGCGGATGAAACGAGCCGACTCCGATTCCGCTTGCGACCAGTAGGACGATCAGGATTCCATAAGACGGCGCGAGCCCGATCACCGAAACGAACACCGCCGTGATCGCCGGTCCCAGCACCGCGAACGAGCGGCGTGCGTATCGGTCAGAGATGTAGCCGTAGAGCGGCTGCATCAGCGACGACGAGATCGCGTAAAGCGGCGCAAGCCAGAATACCTGAGCCGTGCTCAGCGAAAGCTTGACCTTTATCACCGGAAGCAGCGGATAGATGATGCTGGAGTAGGAGTCGTTGACGAAATGTCCGGCGCACAGCGCTGCGAGTGTGACCTTGTCCCTGGCGCGCATAATCCTGAATCAGCGCTCGACGCGGACTGGTTCGCCCACTTGAGATTCGCGGCGCTCGCGCGCCACCGAGATAAAGTGATTGAAGATCGCTTGCGAGAGCAGGTCATCCTGCCAGCCGACTTCAGGATGCCACTGCACTCCGAGAATGAACTGATCTTCTCGTTTGTTGATGACCGCCTCGATGACGCCGTCGTGCGACCATGCGATTGGTTCCAGATCGCGGCCGGCGATGTCGATGGCCTGATGATGATGGCTGTTGACCGCAACATGGTTAGCGCCCGCGAGCCTCGCGATCAGGGAGTCCTCGGTTACGTTGATCGAGTGTGAACGTCGCCCGATCATGCCGTCTTGCATATGCTTGAGCGGTTCCTTTACCTCACTCTCAATGTCCTGGATCAGGGTCCCGCCGCGATAGACATTCAACGATTGGATGCCGAAGCAGATGGCCAACACCGGAAGCCGGCGCGTTTCGGCGGCGGCTAACAGCATCATATCCATCTCATCGCGCTGCGGGACGACGGGGCCGAGCTTTGGTTTCGGTTCGTGTCCGTAGCGTTGTGGGTCGACATCATTGACCGCGCCTGACAGGCATATTGCATCGACGTGAGCCATGACGTTGTCAACATAGTCGGGCTCCGGGATGAGAGGCAGCATCAGGGGGGTGCCGCCCGCCGCATAAAGCGCCTGCGAGTAAGTCTCACGCAGCTCGAAATAGTTATTAGTCCAGTTGTAGCGGCAGGGTATGCCGATTATCGGCCGATGTTCGCTCAACGTTATTTCCTTTCAAGAGTGTTTGACCGATCGGGAAATGCCGGTCCCCGCAGGTAACATCGTGTGAGAGCAAAAGTGAGAATAGCCCGCAGCCTGGCGGTTGTCAATTCAGCGAGAATGAGTGCGCGTTGCGTTGTAGCGCAGGCTTGTGCCCGTTGAAAGTATTTGTAGAGTTGGCCCGCCCCGCCGAATGAGCGCGCATGAGAATCATCTGGGTGATCTGGAATTATGGAGGCGAAAAATTACGCTGGTTGCGCCTTCAATTCGCCCGCCCGCTTGGCTAGTTCGGCTATGTAGGAGGGCAGTTGAGCAAATCTCACGTGCGACTTGGCGAAAGGCGGAATCTCTGAATCCTGGACATTTACGACGATCGGCGTCACGCGCTTATGCAGGGCAGACGCCGCTCCCATTTCATATAAGACCCACCAGTTATTGACTGAGTTTCCGGTGAGAATGACGATCACCTCATCCGCTTCCCGTAACGAACGTGTGACTGACGCGACTGGACTCTCTGCCGTTTTGATCGGGAATACCTTCACACCAGCGTCCTTGAGCCGGCGTGCGAGGTCGCGGGCAACATCAATGTCCATTTTCGCCGAACTAATGAATACTTTGTACGACATACTTTCCTCGCTAGGTCTTTGACCAGTCACTCATTCGTTTCGCCAATTGTATCAGGAAGTCATCGAACTGGTTAAGGTCAATTGATTTTACGCCCTTCATTGGAGCGATTGCATCGGGCTTGACCTGGTTCAATATTGGCGTAACACGTTTGCCTTGACCCGAGACCGCTCCGATCTCGTAGCCACCCACTGAGACTTGACGCTCTTTGGCGACACTAGAACAAGCGCCTCGTTGCAAGAAGTTATTCCCCTTATGATCTCGTCAGTCAGTACATCGCCGCCTTTGAGATCCTTCGTGTCGAGCCACGTTGTGGCGCCGAGCGCCCTTATCTGCTTGTCAATCTGTTCTGCTATCCAGATATCCTCTGAATAGTGGCTGATGAACACAACGTACGACGCCGGCTTTGCCTTATGCTTCTTGGGACTCTTGGTCATTGATTCAGTCTCGGAGTATGGACCTTGCGTCAGACGAGTCGATTGCCAGTCGCTGATTCTCTCAAAACGAACCGGAAAGGACAACGCCTTGAGCTGCCATCGTTTAGGTTTGACTCCAACAAAACGCGATGCTAGTTTGCTTGTTCTCTTCCTGTTCTTTTGAAGTTGTAGACATTGCTTCGGGTGCCCCGATCATCGGGGAGAATAGGGAAGCGGGTTTGATTCCCGCACGGTCCCGCCACTGTGTTGCTCTCGAAGCTGCCGACAACAAGGGCCACTGATCACCTCGATCGGGAAGGCCGTCGGCGGTGAGATGCGCGAAACTAAAGCGCATCGACGAGGCTAAGTCAGGAGACCTGCCCGAAGCTCAGTCGCGAGCCGGTCGCTCTTCGCGTGAGGGAGCAAGGCGCGCGGGAGCACCAGCATCAAGGCTCCCGTTCGACCCACACGCGCATTGGGTCGGCGGGAGTTTTTCTTTTTGCGCGAGCAGTATCAATTCACCTCCGACTCGCCGAAACTTCGGACGCGCCAGTCCACTCGTAGCGCGCTGCGTGGCTGCGAAGTCGTTCGGCGTGCGGTGATCGGGCTACTGATTGCGTTGTCAATCGCTCCGGGTTTTTCCGCCTGCACCTCGCGCACGCCGGACGCTTCGGGCTTGCGCCAAATCACCGATGAGATCGGACGCACGATTCTTGTCAAACCTGAACCCCATCGCATCGTGTCGCTTGCGCCTTCAATCACCGAAACGCTGTTTGCGCTCGGACTGGGCGATCGAATCGTTGGAGTCACTTCCTACTGTGATTACCCGCCCGAAGCCGCAGCCAGGGAAAACGTCGGCGATACTCTGAGGCCAAGTATCGAACGGATCATCGCGCTCAAGACCGACCTTGTCATCGCTTCGAGGGCCAGCCAGCTTCAACAGTTTGTTTACAACCTCGACGAAGTCAAAATCCCAGTCTATGTCAGCGATCCCAACGGAGTTGCCGGCGCGCTCGAATCGATCACGAGAATCGGTGAGCTGACCGGCGCGACGCTTCGAGCCAGCGAACTGACAGCCTCGTTGCGTGCGCGAGTTGAAGACGTGCACTCACGTGTGGGCGTCGCGGAACGCCCGCGAGTGCTTTGCATCCTTGGAAGCGCGCCTCTCATAACGATTGGCGCGCGAAGTTTTATAACCGACTTGATCAATCAAGCCGGCGGCCGTTCGATCTCCGAGGATCTCGCGGGCGACTATCCGCAATACAGCCTCGAGACGGCGGTTGCGAAACGTCCCGAGGTCATATTCCTTCAGACGGGCGAGCCTGATCTGCCCGCGCGACTGAAAGAGACTCCGGCAGGCCGCGCCGGTCGTGTGTTTCGCCTCGACGACAATCTGTTGATGCGTCCCGGCCCTCGTATAGTCGATGGCTTGGAACAAATGGCGCGGAGGCTTCACCCTGAAGTGTTCGGCCCCGAGTAGCATAGACTTCAGTCTGTGTGCCGCGAGAAAGTATGCGAAGGAACTCTTGGATGGTAAGCCTCGACACCCGGTTATGACGATCAACGCAAGAGCCAACCCTCAACTAACGCCGGGCAAACCGCCAAGGCGGCTCACCGCTCGAAGACTGATCGTCACGTTGAGTGTGCTCGCGCTGCTGGTTGCGGTCCTGATCGTTCTGGCTATCGCGATCGGAAGCGAGCACGTCAGTCTCGACGCGATCGTCAAGATAATGACCGGCAGAGCTTCGGAGGTAACGCCCGAGGAACGAGTCATCATTTCAGGGATTCGCCTGCCGCGAGTCTTAATGGCGGTCGTAGTGGGCGCGGCGCTCTCGGTAGCCGGCGCCGCGTACCAGGCCTTGCTGCGAAACCCACTGGCGGATCCATACGTTCTGGGAGTCTCGACCGGAGGCGCGCTTGGCGCTATTGCGGCGACTGTGTTCACCGAATCGTTTCAGGTCAGCCGCCCGCTTGCTGCGTTTGCAGGCGCCACGCTCACGATAGCCGTCGTCTACGCGCTCGGTCAGAGCAAACAAGGCGGCTCGACCGAAAGGTTAATACTCGCTGGTGTGATTGTGAACGCGCTGCTCTCGTCGGCGGTGATCTTTTTGGTGACGGCCGCTTCCGGCGCGCGGCAACGAAGCGTGCTCTCCTGGTTGATAGGCGACCTCAGCGGTGAGTCTCGACTGTTGCCGCCGGTCGCCGCGTTTGTCATTACAGGCATACTCATCGTTTGTTTCAACGCGCGAAGTTTGAATCTGATGATGACTGGTGAAGAAGAGGCGCTCGCGTTGGGTGTTGAAGTGCCGCGCGTGAAGGTGGCAGTGTACCTTGCGGCTTCGCTAATCACCGGCGCTGCGGTCGCCGTGAGCGGGGTAATTGGGTTCGTGGGCTTGATCATTCCGCACGCGATTCGGCTGGCGGGCGGCAGTGACAATCGGCTGGTCGTTCCGGCGTCAGCGCTTGCAGGAGGCGGGTTCTTGTTGGTGGCCGACACGGTTGCGCGAACAGTCATAGCGCCGCGCGAGCTTCACATTGGAGTCATCACTGCGTTGATCGGCGCTCCGGCGTTTATTTATCTGCTGCGACGCGCTGCCTGAAGAAGTCAGAGGTCAGAAGTCAGAGGTCAGAGGTCAGAAGTCAGAGGTCAGAGGTCAGAAGTTGGAGGTCAGTAGTCAGATGCCAGGAGCGAGAGTCAGAACTCCGGAGTCCCCATTGCACGTCGCACTTCTGACCTCTGACCTCTGACCTCTGACTTCTGACCTCTGACCTCTGATTCCAGCTACGGATCACCATGCTTCAAGTGCGCGACATCCGATTCAGTTATTCGGAGCCAGTACTCAAAGGACTGTCGTTTGAGGTTGGCGCGGGCCGAATGCTAGCCGTGCTCGGGCCGAATGGATCGGGCAAAAGCACACTGCTCAAGACCATCGTTGGAATCCTGAAGCCTTCGAGTGGAAGCGTGTTGATAGACGGTTGCGACCTGGCGGCGGTCTCTCGCCGCGAAGCGGCGAAGCTCATCGGTTATGTCGCGCAGGAGTCGGCAGTGCGCTTTCCACTCACCGCGATGGAGTTCGTGCTTCAAGGTCGATTCTCACAGGGACGGTTGGTCGGATTCGAGAGCGACGAGGACGTGCGCGAAGCTGATCGCGCGATGGAGCTGACCGAAACGATGGCGTTCTCGTCGCGGGCTGTGAGCGAGCTGTCAGGAGGGGAGCGACAGCGCGTGATGCTTGCGCGCGCGCTAGCTTCGAGGCCCAAGCTGCTAGTGCTGGACGAGCCGGTTGCGAACCTCGACATCTCGCATCAGGTGAAGATGCTCGATCTGGTCAGCCGGCTGGTTGCAGATGAAGCGATGTCGGCCGTTGTCGTGACTCATGAGCTGAACCTTGCCGCTGAGTTCGCGACTGAAGTCTTGCTGCTGAAATCCGGTGAAGTTGTCGCGTTTGGCAAGCCGGGCGACGTACTGAGCGAGGACAGGCTGCGCAGCGTGTTCGAGACAGACCTGCTCGTCGATGTTAATCCGATGAGCCGCGCGCCGAGGATCACACTGGTGCGGCCGAGCTTGTAGGGCGCGGCTCTTGATGGCCGCTCCTCTTTGGTGTTTCTAGCGCTTAGTTGTTAAGACAAGGGGCGGCCAGAGCGGGCCGCCCGTAAAAAGTGTTCTTTGCAAGTCTGGGTCGTCACGCGGGGAAGGCGGTGAGAAGCCGCCACTGTCCCGCAACTGTGATGCTCAAGGCAGTGCGTAGTCCGTAGTCAGTAGTCAGTAGTCCGTAGTGCGGGCCAACAGTCGAACCTTCGCTTTTGACTTTTGGCTTCTGACTGGACCACGGACTACGGACTACGGACTACGGACCATCCCTTGAGCTAAGTCAGGAACTCGCGCGGCGATCCGCGGAAACCAACTCTTTCGCGGAAAGGAGCAATTCCATGTTCAACAGGTTTATCGCAGCCCCGACCCTCGGGCGTTCACCATCCAATACACGCGCGGCTCGCCGCCGCGTGCAGTTCCTTGCTCAACACTCGAGCCTTCGCACACTACAAGATTTCGCGCGGGGTTTCATGCGCACCGGAGTCTTGGTCGTGCTCTTTGCTTTGATCTCTCCGGTTGTTGCCGCCGAACACGGACGCGTCTCCGGCGTTGTCGTCGATCCGTCGGGCGCGAAAGTCGCCGGTGCGCGCGTCTCGTTGCGCGACGCCTCTGGAACCGCCGTCTATGAAGCGCGAACGGAGTCCGAAGGTCAGTTCTCAATCGCCGGCGTCGCTGAAGGCCACTATCGGGTGACCGCGGAAGCTGTTGGCTTCACGCAGGCTCAAGAAGCGAACGTCGATGTCCGAGCCGGCGCGGAGGAAGCTGTCACAGTCCGGCTAGCGGTCGCCGCAATCTCGGATCAGATGGTCGTTACCGCGACGCGAACCGAAACCGCAACCAGCGAGCTTGCCGGCTCTGTGACCGTTCTGACAAGTGAAGGATTGAGACTCGAAAACCAATCGCAGATATCGGAGAGCTTGCGCGTCGTGCCCGGTCTATCCGTTGCGCAGACGGGCGGGCGCGGAGGTCTGACGTCGATCTTCGCGCGAGGCGGCGAGTCGGATTACAACAAGGTGTTGATCGACGGAGTGGCGGTCAACGCCGCGGGCGGGACCTTCGATTTCGCGTCGCTCACGACTGAGAACATCGAGCGCGTTGAAGTCGTTCGCGGCCCGCAGAGCGCGTTGTTTGGATCGGACGCGATGACCAGCGTCATTCAACTGATAACCAAACGAGGCACAACGCAACAACCGGCGTTCGAGTTTTCAGGTGAAGGCGGCAGCTTCGATTTTCATCGCGAGACGGCGAGGCTATCGGGGCTCGCGAATTGGTTCGACTACTCCGCGAGTTACGGCTATCAATCGACGGAAGGCCGGTTCCGCAACAGCGACTATCTCAACCGCTCGGCCTCCACGAACCTTGGCTTTCGCCTGAACCCGAGCGCGGAACTTAGAGTGACCGCGCGCTCGAACAACAACTCGTTGGGAGTCCCGGGTCCTACCGCCGACCTCTTCGCGGATCCGGATCAGCGGCAAAGGCATCGCGACATCGCGCTCGGGACCGCGCTCAATCTGAGGTCCACGTCGCGATGGCGGCACACCGCGCGATTCGTTTATTCGGAGTTCGAGAGCCACAACTTCGACCCGGCCAGCCAGGACCTGACCCTGCCCAATACGCCCCCGGTCCCTTTTGGAAACACCGACTTCGCGTTCACATTTAGCGATCACCAGAAACGCGCGGGCTTTCAGTATCAGACGATCGCGGCGATTACTTCTTCGAACCTGCTGACCGGCGGCGTCGATTTCGAGCACGAGTCGGCAGTGTTCGACGACGGTTTCAGCCGTGTTTCGCCAACCAGAAACAACCTCGGAATCTACGTTCAAGACCAGGCCGCGTTTCGCGGGCGGTTGTTTGTTACGGCCGGAGTTCGAGTCGAGCGAAACACGAGCACCGTGCCGGAGGACTTGCGGGCGGCGCTTATCGCGCTGGGTTCGAGCGCGCCGAGCGGCGACGTTGGATTTGGTGTCAGCGCGAACCCAAAGATCGCGGCCTCGTTCATAGCTCGCGCTCACAGAGAAGGCGACGCGGTCGGGATGACGCGGCTCAAGGCGAGCTTTGGGACCGGGATCAAAGAACCGAAACTCGACGAAGCATTCAGCCCAAGCATCTTTTTCCTGGGGAATCCAAAGGCCGACCCCGAGCGGGCAACCAGCTTCGACGTGGGCATCACTCAGGAGTTCTTTAATCGACGCGGCAATGTCGACCTAACTTACTTCGATGGCCGGTTCCGCGATCAGATTGCATTTGTTTTCGACCCGTTGACCTTCGGGCCGATCAGTCTTCCGGACGGAACGCTTACGAACTTCATCAACGTCGAGCGCGCGACGGCTCGAGGCATCGAGTTGACGGTAGCCGCGCGGCCGCTGTTACAGCTTCGAGTCTTCGGAAGCTACACGTTCCTTCACTCGAATACAGAAAGCGCGTTCAGCGTCTTGAGCCCCGAAATCGGACAGCCGTTGCTTCGGAGGGCGCGCAACTCAGGGTCGCTCGAGGTTAGCTGGGCAGGTCTAAAGTATGACCTCGGGTTGGATGGATCGTTTGTCGGAAAGCGTCGGGACTTTGATGCGGTAACCTTCGCAAGGTTCATCGGCGGCAGGCCGATATTCAATGACGGTTATGCGAAGCTGAACGCCTCGGGGTCCTATCGCGCGGGGAGGTTTGTTACGCTCTTTGCGCGAGCCGAGAACCTGCTGAATCAGGACTATCAGGAGGTACTCGGATTTCCGGCCTATCGGTTGAACTTCAGCGCGGGCTTACGAGTGCGAGTAGGCGGAGCACGCTAGCGGAGGATGGAGGATAGAGGGTAGAGGATAGATGATCGAGGATAGATGATCGAGGATGGAGAATTGTAAATTGCAAATTGAGAATTGCAAATTGAGAATTGCAAATTGAAAATTGAAAATTGAAAATTTGAGATTGCCAGATCAACCATTGCAATCCCCATCGTTGATCCTGCCAATCTCAAATTTGCAATTTGCAATTCTCAATTTGCAATTTTCAATTTACAATTCTCCATCATCTATCCTCGATCATCTATCCTCGATCATCCATCCTTATCTCTCTAAGGAGATTTCTTTTGCTTCTCGCTGACGCTGGTTACGGGCATGGCGTAGCCATCGTTGCTTCGCTTCGAGACGCCGAGCTTTTTGAGCGCCGGCGCTGATGGCATGCCGGTAGCCGGCAACCCGCTTCTTGCCTGGAATTGTTTCATCGCGGCGATAGTCGGGTCGTCATACTGACCAGAAGCCGGCCCGTCAAGATAGCTTGCCTTGATCAGGGCGTTCTGAATCTCAGTAGCTCGTTCGGTGGAAATTCCCGGAGCAGGTCTCGCAATCACAGCCGAATCAACGGACTGTGCTACAACTTGCCTTCGGCTTCGGGAGCGGCTTGGGTGGCGTCCGCGTCTCCCGCGCGCCGCGTAAACGGCCCGGCCTCGACGCGTGCGACTCGAAACCCGGCGGGCTTTTCCTCGCGAGCCACGCGGAGAGTGGACGGCCGCGCGTCCTGAACGCGAGCGCTTCTTTGCGATCACGTTGGGCTCGAGCAGCGCCAGCAGCAGAGGGATCGTTAGCACCACAACAAGCACTCGTCTCATAAATCAGCTTCTCAATCGGAAAGCTTGAAGAGAGGAGAACCCGTCTCTTCGATCCGGATTATAGCACTCGCGAGATCGCGATCAAGTTCCCGCTAGAATGGCGTGATCAAACGCTGTGCGTTCGAACGGTTTCTCTGCGAGGCATTTGCGTCTCCGGTCTCCGCGGTTGGTTGGTGGCGAACCTCTGCTAACCGCAGAGGCGCCGAGACCCCGAGACCGCGCAGAGAATGAAGCTAGGACGAGTTGCGCGGCGCGGCGTTAGTGCTCTGCAACTGGTTCATGATCTAATAGACCTCGTGCGAGTGGAGGAGCAATGAGGGTCATAATCATCGGAGATGTAGTCGGAAAGCCGGGACGCGATGTCCTGACCGCGTCACTCAAGCGGTTGAAGGACCAGCACGAGGCCGAGTTCGTGATAGCGAATGTCGAGAACGCGGCCGAAGGCGCGGGTGTCGTGCCTCGAGTCGGCGACGAAATACTGGCGGCGGGCGTTGACGTGATGACTTCCGGCAATCATATCTTCGACAAGAAAGAAGTGATCAAGTACATCGAGAATCAGCCGCGGCTACTGCGGCCGGCCAACTACGCGCCGGATGCGCCGGGCAAGGGGCTGTGGCTTGGTTCGACGGATTCGGGCACTCCAGTAGCGGTGATCAACATCCAGGGGCGCGTCTTCATGCCGCCGACGGATTGTCCGTTCAGAACCGCCGACCGTTTGCTCGACGAGATCGGGGGCCGCGCTTCCGTCGTGATAGTGGATCATCACGCGGAGGCGACTTCGGAGAAACAGGCGATGGGGCGATATCTGGATGGGAGAGTGTCGGCGGTTGTTGGCACTCACACGCACGTTCAGACGGCGGATGAGCAAATTTTTCCTGGAGGCACGGCGTACATTACGGATCTGGGAATGACCGGGCCTTACGACAGCGTGATCGGAGTCGAGTCTCAGTTAGTTATAACGCGGTTCGTCAGAGGTTTGCCGCTTCGGTACCAGACGGCGACAAAAGATGCGAGGTTGTGCGGAGTTGTCGTAGAGATCGATGATCGGAGCGGCAAAGCGCTCAGCATCCAGCGCCTTGAAGTCCGAAATTAAGAACTCTCAGCCTGGTTTTTCCAGGAGACAAGAACCAGGGCTACGACCATCGAGCGGCTCGACTCGATAGCGGACCGCTCGCGACGTTCATCGTCACCCTGGTCGGGTCGTGCACGCGTCTTAGCCAGCCGATGACCGAAAGTGACTTGCACCGTGCTTGCGGACGATCAGTTCTTATTGACTAACAAGGATCACGTCCCAAGCCCACCGGCCGACGTGCGCCTGCGCAGTATCTTTCACCCTTGCGCGATAACGGAACCAATTGCCGTACTGATCCCTGCGCCGTGATGTGCTGTAATCGAGAGAGATCCAATCGACCCCGAGAGACCTCAGAGTCTGCAGTTCGCCTGGCGCCGAGACGCCGTTGTGATTCTTATCCTGCCATAGGCGCAAAGAGGAGAACACCGCGTCCCTGCGATCTATCAGTCCATCGCCGTTGCCGCCTTTTGCAGACTTGTCAAACTCGGCTAGCCCGAGAAACCCATTCGGTCGCGGGCATGTCGGCTGCGGCGTGAAGTTGCCAAATAGCTCCCTGCCACTATCTATGCGGCCATTGCCATTCCGGTCAAGGGCGAGGAATGCATCGTCCGAGTGGGCTGAAGTCCACGAAAGGCGCTCAGCCACTCCGTCGGAATTGAGGTCGAAATTTGCGCCATGAGCAGCGTCTGTGAGATCAAATCCGTCGCCAAGAGTGTCTATCAGTATAGGCGTATTGCATTCACAAGTGATGGGGTCTGTACCCCCATCGAGACAGAGTATACAACCGCCCGGCGGACCGCCCCCCGCGCCGCCGCCCCCACCGCCGCCACCGGGGTCGTAACACGGATCGCAGGCGCTACCGGTGCAGCGGCGGTGACCGGTCACAGGATTTGGCGGCTGAACTATGCAGGAGGGTTGAAATCCGCACCCTTCATATTCCTCTCTGAAATCACAGATCGAATTCCCTGTCAGGTTGCCATTAGGGTCATGCTCTGCCACACAGACAAAAGGAGTGATCTCAGTCAGTCCGCATGGTTGTAGCTCGGCAGTTCCGGGGAATTCTGACCGGATGACTAGAAAGACAATGATGAGCTTAATACACAGCAACCAGCTTTTCATCCTTACCTCCGTTGACCCTTTAGTCCTTGTAACGTGCCTGGCACAAAAGTTTCGCTTTTGCAGGATTCAATAAGCCTCTGACAAAGCGCGGTTACTTTCCTCGCATAACCAATGGCCTTGAGTAAATCTCTCATCGGACCACTTGTTATTGGTTATATATGGTCATGTGTCTAAGTGTTGCTTTAGGAAAGCCAGCAGTTTCCCAACCGTTCAACCCGCCTTCTAATATGTAAATGTCGTTGAAGCCACCGATGCCTATATTGAGAATTCGCGCGCCGATTTTGCTTAGCTGGTCCTGGTCGCAGCGGCAGTAAAGTGCAAGCCTTTTGGAGGGCGCCAATTCCTGGAGGGCACGCGATGCCAGTTCGTCAATCGGAATGTTTCTCGCGCCTGGAATATGTCCGCCGGCGTACTGCTGTCTGCCGCTCAAATCGACCACGACTATCGGTTCCTTCTCGGCGAGTGCTTTGGCCAAGTCGTCCGCCGTAATCACCGTTGTGGCCGCCTCCTCCGCTAGCGAGTCAAGTACGTCAGCCTCCTGCTCGCGAGTCAACTTGCCGACCCAAGACTTGGTCATGACGCCACTGGAATCCACTAAAACAAGAGTCGGGGTTCCTTCTATCCCCAGTGAATTGAACGAAACCGATCTCACCCTGTCTTCTGAAATACTGAGGCGGTCGAGAAAACTCTCGTCATTGGCGGCTGATGCCGGCAAGAGCGCGATCAATCGCAGCCGTTTATTTTGGGCCACTTCCTTCGATAGAGCCCGATAGAATGGAGCGCTGCTTTCGCAGAAGTCACATCCCGGCGCTATGGCCAGCAACAGCGTTTTTGAATAATTGCTCCACTCTACCCCCGGTACCGTTATCCGCTCGCCATTCTTCTTTAGTTCCTTGATGTGATCTGCATCTTGGCCAGGAAAGATCTTATGCTTCAGCAGGCTTGCGCCATATAAGAGAAGAGCCGCGACGATAGTGATATTAGCCGCTAACTCGACCTTCGCGTTAAAGCTACTCTTCATTGTGTTCCTCTATCTCTGTCGATCTTTTGAGAAGATGGTAAACCGCGGATTCTGCACGTCTCCCCTTCCTCGCTCTAGCGTAAAATAAAAAGTCAGCTTACCGAGAACGCGCCTTGTTCTCCCATTGAAGTGATAGGGCTGGAATTTCCATTGGCTAATCGCTTTAACCAGAGAGGCTTCAATGAATTGGTCAGGCGCCTGAAGGACTTGGATGTTCTCAACATGGCCCTTTTCATCAACGTAAAACTTGGTAACTGACACCCCTGTTGCTCTGTTTTGCTTCGACGTTGTGGGATATCCTGGTGTGGGAGATATGATCGCCAGCTTACGTAAACTCTCCTCACCGATCACGACATAACCCGATGCGAGCACAGGTCGGGGCATTAGCAACGCCAACCCGGCCAGAATCAGAACACGGCTTATTCCTTGAGGGCGATCGAACATGAACGCGCACTCCTAATGAATGGAGATCCTGAGAGAAATTCGCAAATTGCCAAGAAGACGTGCTTACCGAATGACTGCGTCAATGCAGGACTCAGCCCCCAAATTGATACTGGTAATAAAACGGGGGTTTACTACGAATGAATGGGTGGATGTATCGTTTGTCAGGTTTATCATCGTCATTACTACGCTCGGCATATTCCACATGCCCTACGCCACCCTGTATTGAAAAATCAAAACTTAGCCACCCTACCAAATTGATTGGGCCAGAAGATGTGCCCATGCGTGCAGCTTTCCAGTCCTTGAGTGTGTCTATGACGGCTTGCTTGGTCGAGGGATGCGGGGCCTCTAGTACTTCGACTTTCGAAAGGTCTCCATACTGATCGAAGACGACTGCGACAATGACTCTTCCTTGCGCGCCGTTGTCCAGCGCTTGTCGAGGGTAGGGAAGTATTGTTCTTTTAACAATTCTTTCACGTAGCATCGCCTCACAGTAAAGAGCGTCCGTCGCGACCGCGGACAATGCAGACGCCTGAGACGCCACCAAGAGCAACGCGAGTAACAGTACGAACATTTTTTGCTTCATTGCAAAACTCCTTTGATCTGGACTTTGTAACTTCTTCTAAGCGCAGCCAATCGAGAAGCACCTAATCCAGTTTCGAGAGTGCGGAGTGGCATTCTGTATGCGAGCGCCGGTTAACGCGTATCAGGCGATACTAACCCGTGTTCTCCGGGGCCGCACGAAGAAAACCGCAGATTCTCTTTCGGTTCTTGGCTCTATGATATGACCCTCTCTGGAAAGGACGATACGCTGATTTCGATGGCAGAGCGAGGAGAAACGTCACATCTGTCACAGTATGTCAGGAGCTAATGGTTGGCGTCCGGCGCTTGCCTGTACAAGCAGTCGCCGCAGACGCGATATGTCTTGCCTGCGACTCTTAGGGAATATACTAAGCCTTCGTCGATATACCGATAGATTGTTCTGGTATGAACGTCGACCATCTTCGCGGCATTGCAGACCCTTACTAGCTGTACGCGTTTTTGGCACAGCGGGCACCAGACGGTTGAATCCGCAGGATGAGACATGTTTGCCTCTTTTCAAGCAAGATATTCCAACCAAAACGGCGGGAGATCAGCTTTACCGTGATCGTTCGCGTTCAGCTATGACGTATGAGGCACCGGGTGCACATCACCTAGCCCTAGTTGCCCACCGTTTCGAGGAGGATCACCAGATGAGTATCGGGAATCGCACGAGATTTGGCAGCTAGTTTGCGGTGACCCTTGTCCAGAACTGCCAAAAAAAGCTACTACACCCTATGAGAGAGCGTCAACAGCGGTAGCCATGAAAAGAGAGAACATCGTTCTCCACGCTGACCTCGGAAGCGCAACTAGTCAGCTTGACTTAAGCGAAGTCGTGATTGCCGAGTCGAGCGTATCAACCGCAAAATCCGCTTGCTCGCGATCGATGATCAACGGCGGCGAGAACCGAATCGAAGACTCGCCCGCGCCCTGGATCACCAGCCCGCGATTGAAGCACTCAACAACGATCTTGTCTCGCAACTCCGGCCAGGGCTCGAGCGCTTTCGCGTCCCGCCCAAGCTCGACGCCGATCATCAGCCCAAGACCTCGCACGTCCACGATCGAACGGTGCTTTTCCTTAAGCTCGCGCAGCCGGTCCATCAGATAAGCTCCTATTTCCGCTGCGTTCTTCATTACGCCGCGCTCTAGAATCTCGAAGGTCTTCATCGCCGCCGCGATTGCAACTGGGTTGCCTCCGAACGTCGAAGCGTGAGCGCCTACGTGCCATCGCATCAGGTCTTCACGTGCGAGCGTTACGCCGAGCGGAAGCCCGCCGCCGATCGCTTTCGCCATGCACATTATGTCGGGCACAACGCCGAAGTGCTCTATTGCCCAGAGTTTACCGGTTCGTCCCATCCCTGACTGCACTTCGTCCACGATCAGCACGATGCCGTGCTGGTCGCAGATTCGCCGAAGCTCGGGAAGAAAACCGGAGTCCGGAACGACGTAGCCGCCTTCACCCTGAACCGGTTCGACTACGATGGCCGCGCAGTCTTCGGGCGCGACGGTCGTCTTGAAGATTGTCTGTTCGATGTAGCGGGCAACGCGGCGGCCCACACCTTCGCCTTCACTACGCTCGAGCGGAAACCTTATCGGGTTCGCAAAGGGCACGTGAGTCACGTCGAGAGCTTGAGGCCCGAAGCCTCGCCGCTGGGCGGCACGCGAAGCGGTCAGCGACAGCGTGCCAAATGTTCGTCCGTGAAACGCGCCGCGAAACGCGATCAGCTTGTCGCGGCCTGTCGAATAGATCGCGGCTTTGAGCGCGCCTTCCATCGCTTCGGCGCCGGAGTTGCCGTAGTGAATTCGCTTGGCGAAATCGCCCGGCGTCACCTCGCTCAGTTTCTCCGCAAGCTCGGTCTGTTGCGGATAGTAGTAATCAGTACCCGATATGTGAACGAAGTCGCGCGCCTGTTTCGCGATGACTTCGGCTATTTCGGGATTGCCGTGACCGAGCGCGCATACAGCGACGCCGGCGTTGAAGTCGAGAAACGTGTTGCCGTCCACGTCTTCGATGATCGCGCCGTAGCCACGCTTCATCACAAGCGGGTAGCTTCGGGTGTAACTGGGTGATATGAATCTCGCGTCACGGGCGAGAGCTTCTTTGGCTTTCGGGCCCGGCAATGCTGTTCTGATTTCCGGCAGCGTGGTTTCGGTGATTGCTTGCATGGTACCTCCGCGAATCGGCTAAAGCTAAAACAGTTGATCGGATCGATCGTTTGATTGCTTACGAATTGGGAGGGGCGTTAGTCACCGAAGAGGTTTCTGCGAAGGGTGCGAGGAGCTGATGCGATTGCGACTTTCATGATTCACCTCTTGAAGCAATCGCATTCTAGCACGGCCAAATGCCGGCGAGCAACGAAGTCGGCTCGGCCCGACGTATGCTCACCGCGCTGCCTGCCGAAGGAACGAGGTGTCTAAAGGAACGAGGTGTCTAAGGGTTGAGCGCCCAGATTCCTTGGTGCATTCGGCGAAGCTTCTTGCTTGTTGTATGCGGCCATGCTAAATTTCAAAATCTAAGGAGTTACTAGGATTGGGGGCCGGCAGAACGGGCGATACGCAAGCGCAGGAAGCGCCTCGTTCCGGGACAAGCGGCGTCGGTCGAAATTAAGAAAAGCTTACACCGTAAAGGTGAAGTCAACCGCTCGGGCTTGTTCATCTCTCGGTCGTTCCTCCTTCTAGAAGTGACGTTCTCTTGCTCTGGTGTTTGGTACGACTCGGGAGACGCTGTGGGTGCGACGCCCGGGGTTAAGTGGGTGGAGAAGACAGCGACCGGCGCGCGAGGACGGCCGGCTGGAGCGAGCAAGGTGATGCAAGAGGGTGTTGTAGCAAGTAGGATCTTTGAAGCCGCAATGCAGTTGCATGACTCGTTGGATGCCGGCGAGGTCGTGAGCGTAGCGATGGAAGCCCTGCCGCGGTTGGTGCAAGCCGATTCGTGGGCGGTCTTTATGAAGTCAGAGCACGCCGACCGTCTCGAGGTAGTCCGCGCGATAAACCCCGAAGGGCTGACCTCTGGCCCGTTCATCGATTTGTCCTCGCCGGAGGTTCCCCTCGTTCGGGCGATCAACGAAAGGTCGCCAGTCACTACGGAATCGAGTGGGTCTGCCAGCCTCACATTATCGGTCCCTTTGTTTGCGGGCTGGCGGCTGGTCGGCGGAGTTGAAGCCGAACGTAGGCGAAATAATGGGGACGCCGCTCCGAAGAGCTTCAGCGTGCAGGAAGCACGAGCGGTCGCGCTCATGTGTGGAGCACTGGCGACGGCGCTTGCGAACGCGATCGATTATCACAACGCCGAACGCCAAACTCTGATCGATGATCTTACGCGGCTCTACAACGTTCGCTATATGTACCGGGCCCTTGACATCGAGATTCGGCGCGCCCGGCGGTATGCTTCGGCGGTTTCGGTCGTGTTCATGGACCTGGACGGGTTCAAGCTCGTCAATGACGCTTACGGGCACAGAGCCGGGAGCGTGACCCTGACTGAGGTAGCCGAAGTGATCACGTCGTCGGTTCGCGATTCGGATTTTGTCGCAAGGTTCGGGGGCGATGAGTTCGTTCTCATGCTGCCCGAAACCGGCGCAAAGGCCGCCTTGCAAATGGCGGAGAGAGTGCGTACGCACATCTCCACGCATCGCTTTAGCGGGGGCGTCGGAGCGAGCATTCACCTGACCGCAAGTTTTGGGGTGGCAAGCTTTCCCGAGCACGCGGCGGAGCCGGAGAAGCTGATCGAACTCGCCGACGCGGCGATGTATGAAGCCAAGGAGCGAAACAAGAACAACGTGAGGCTTGCGGCGTCAAACAGTCAGTGAGAAGCCTGGCCGTCTTTCACCTCGCCGGGCGAAGTTTCGAGAAGAAAAGCGAAGATATTCAATGAGGATGAGGAATCTTTTCAACCCGTTTTCGAGTGACCTTGCAATAGACCTGGGGACCGCGAACACTCTCGTGTACGCCAAGGGTCGCGGGATCGTCGTAAGCGAACCCTCGATAGTCGCCATAAACAAGGTAACCAACAAAGTCGAAGCAGTCGGTAAGGAAGCAAAGGAGATGCTGGGCCGGACGCCTGGCAACATCATAGCCATCCGCCCGATGAAGGACGGAGTGATCGCGGACTTCGAAGTAACCGAGAAGATGCTCCAGCACTTCATCCGGAAGGCGCATAACGGCCGGTCGTGGGTGTCGCCGCGAGTCGTGATAGGGGTGCCGGGCGAGATAACGCAGGTCGAGCGCCGGGCGGTCGAGGATGCGGCTTATCGCGCGAAGGCTTCGAAGGTCTACCTTGTCGCGGAAGCAATGGCGGCGGCGATCGGCGCGGGGCTTCCGATAACCGAGCCCTACGGAAACATGATCGTGGACATCGGCGGCGGTACTACCGACATAGCGGTCATCTCGCTTTCCGGTATCGTCTACTCGCGAGCCGTGCGCGTCGCCGGCAACGAACTGGACGAGGCGATCATTCAATACATAAAGCGCAAATACAACCTCCTGATCGGTGAGCGAACCGCCGAGTCGATCAAGATCGAGCTTGGTTCGGCGTGGCCCTGCGACGAGCCAATTCAAATGGAGATCAAGGGCCGCAACCTGATCGAAGGGGTGCCGCGGACGATTACCATTACCGACGAAGAGGTGCGCGAGGCTCTGGCCGATCCCATTGCAACGATCGTGAACGCAGTCCGTGTCGCGCTTGAACGAACTCCCCCGGAGTTGTCAGCGGATATCGCCGAGCGCGGCATAGTGCTAACTGGCGGCGGCGCGCTGCTGAAGGGCATAGACAAACGGCTGATGCACGAGACGGGCGTCCCGGTTTCGCTCGCTGAGAACCCGTTGTCCTCGGTCGCGCTGGGAACCGGACGGATGCTTAACGACTTTGACCTCCTCAGCCGCGTAAGCTGGGAAAACACGATGCTTCATCACGGCCTGTGAGGGGAAGGACTGAGTCCTCAGTCCTTGGTCTATGGGCGCTAACACTACACAACAAAAGGCTCCGTGGATTCTGGCGGTGTTCCTGTTGGGCCAGGTCGTGTTGATGTCGATCAACGCCCGGCAGCCGGGAAGCGAGCAGTCGATCCTGCGAACGTGGATCGTGACCTTGTTTTCGCCTGTCGTAGACGCTGGAGGCGGCGCCCTCAACTACATCAAAGGCAGCGTGGCAAGCTACACGGACTTGCGAGGCGCCCGCGAGGAGAACATCGAGCTTCGGGACAAGGTCCAGGAACTGACCGATGAAGTCAACTTGATGCGCGAGCGGGCAGCGGAGTTGGAGCGGCTTCGGACTCAGCTTGCGTTGCCGGCTCCCGCTTCGTACCCCAAGCTCTCCGCCAACGTAATCGCGCGCGATGCCAGCTTGTGGTTCAGACGCCTGACGATCGATCGCGGAGCGCTAGACGGGGTGAAGCTCAGTATGCCGGTGGCGGCTGCGGGAGGGATCGTAGGCCGCGTCGTCTCGGTCGGACCAAACTGGGCGATGGTTCAGGTCATAACCGACAAGCAAGCCGGGGTGGGAGCGATGCTTCAGACCTCGCGCGCGATGGGGGAAGTGCGGGGACTGGACAACGCCCGCTGCGAGATGAAGAACATCTCGTCGAGCGAGAACGTGCAAGAGGGCGAGGCGATAGTGACAACGGGGCTCGACAGGATATATCCAAAAGGTTTGCTGGTCGGCGTGGTCGAGCGCGTCGAGGACGATCCGAACGCGCCGTGGCACAGGCTGATCATCAAGCCGGCTGCGCCCGTTGATCGCGTCGAGCACGTGCTGGTGTTGCTCGTAGAGCAGAAAGACTTGAAGCCCGACGACACCGTCAAGTGACGAGTGGAACGGAGCGGTGCGGCGGCGGGAGTGCTTGACGTCCGAGGTAGCCTGAAGAGTGCAGACATTCAAGATTGCCCTGACCATAGTCGTCGCGCTCTTTGTTCAAGTCCTGCTCCCGCAGTATCTGTCGTTTTTTCGGTATGTAGATCTGCCGTTGATCGTCACAGTGTACGTAGCGTTGCAGCGGGCGCCGTTTCTAGGGATGGTCACCGGATGCGTAGCGGGAATCGGTAGTGACTCGCTGGTTGGGGGAATTATCGGCGTTGGAGGATTCTCGAGGACGCTGATAGGCTACATCGTTGCAATGGTGAGCATAAAGCTTTCGGTTGAAAACCCCCTGACGCGGCTGGCTGTGGTCGGTGTGGCTTCGGTTGTAAACACAGTGCTGTTTGTTGGGCTGCACCAGATGCTGCGGCAGGAGCATGTCCTCGAGCAAGTGCTACCGTACGTCGGTTCGTGGGGCGAGTTCGGAGCGACGGTAGGATGGAGAGCGCTCGGCGACTCGCTGACAGCGGCAGGAGTATTCATCGCTCTGGATCGCGTGTTTGCCGAGCAGAGGGCCGCGCGCCGGATGGCGATAAAGCGGAGGTTCTATGAGTAAGAACCCCAAAGAGGAAGGCTACAATTTCGAGCTGCGGATGCGCGGCTTCCAGTACATGGTGCTGGCGATCTTCATTCTGCTGGGCTTGCGCTTCTATGTTCTGCAAGTGGCGCGGCACGAAGACTACAAAGCCCGGGCCGAGAACAATCGGATTCGAGACATACCGATCCTGGCACCGCGAGGCGCGATACTCGACCGCAACGGCGTGGTGCTCGTAGACAATCATCCCGCTTTCAACGTCGTGGTGTTTCCGGAAGACGTAGCCAGTAAGGAAGAGACCATAAACACGTTGGTCGAGAACCTGGGGGTGGACCGCAAAGAGTTAACCGACGAGCTCAACGACAAGGTTCGCCCCGGGTCCCAGCCGATACTGGTAAAGCAGAACGCGCTTCCGTCGGACCGCGCGTGGATAGCTGCGCACGAACTCGAGCACCCGGAGATAAAAGTAGATCAGCAGCCTCAGCGCATCTATAAGTACGGCAACCTGGCTTCCCACGTGCTCGGCTACATCGGCGAGATCAGTCCTAAACAACTCGAGTACTCCAGGTACAAGGACGCGGGCTACAAGTCGGGAGACATTATCGGCCAGGGCGGAATCGAAGCCGTTTACGACGAGATACTGCGCGGACAGAATGGAAGGCGGCGAGTGATCGTCGACAGCCGCGGAAGGCCGGTCGCCGAGCTTGAGAAAATTGAGCCAATCAAGGGACAGGACATAGTCACGACGCTCGACTTCGACCTTCAGAATTTGGCCGAGAATCTATTTACGTCAAAGAATGAGACCGGGGCGCTCGTAGCCCTGAATCCGCAGAACGGCGAGATACTCGCGATGGTTTCGGTGCCTAGCTTCGATCCAAACGTTTTCGCTCGGAACGTCGTCTCGACCGAGAACCGAAAAGAAGTGCGAGCGATCGTCAACAACCCGGCACATCCGCTGTTCAACAAAGCTACCCAGAGCATCTATCCGACGGGCTCGACCTGGAAAATAATGATGGCAACCGCCGCGCTGGAAGAGGGAGTGATCACCCCCAAGAGCTCAAGGATCGTTTGCGGTGGCGGTTTGCAGCTAGGCAATCGGTTCCTTAACGACAGCGGCGGAAATCACGGCTCGCCCGACATTCACGCGGCGATCGTGCATTCGTGCGACGGCTATTTTTACAGGCTTGGACTGAAGATGGGCGTGGACATGATCCACGATTGGGTTTCGCGCTTCGGGATGGGGCAGAAAACCGGCATCGATCTTCCAAGCGAACAGAAGGGGATCATCCCGAGCCGCGAGTGGAAGAAGCGAGTCAACCCTCGCGATCCAGTTTGGAAGGACTTCGACACCGCGATCGCCTCAATTGGGCAGGGCTCAGTTGCCGTTCCGCCGATCCAGTTGATCCGAGCCGAAGCAGGAATAGTAGCGGGCGGCAAGTTTTACACGCCTCACTTGTTGAAAGAAGCAAGGGCGACACAAGTAGAAGACGTGAAGTACTACGACAACCAGCCGACGGAATTGATGCTGTCGCCAGTCACGGTCGGCATTATCGACTACGCAATGTGGGGCGTGGTCAACGAAGGCGGAACCGCAGGCGGCGTCGGTTTTCCCCGAGAGTTGAACGTCGGTGGCAAGACCGGAACCGCCCAGGTTATTGCTCGCGAGAAAGTCCGGACAAAGGAACACAAAGACCACTCGTGGTTTATCGGTTTTGCGCCGATGCACACCGATCAAAAAGCCGAGATTGGAGTCGTGGCGATAACCGAAAACGGCGGCTGGGGCGCTTCGGCGTCAGGTCCGAAAGTAAAGATGATTCAGGCCGAGTACTTTTCCAAGAAGCTCGGGCGCCCGATTCTGCCCGAGCTTGTGGCGTTCAACGCGCAGTTCCAGGCGAAGCCCGAGCCGGCGCCCGCCGGCGCGCGCGTCATGGTTAACGCCGATCGAAAGCGGCAACCGGTCCGGCAGTGAGCAGGTAGCGCTATGGTCGAGATCAACCAGCGAAACTTGAGAGACGTTGACTGGCTCTTGCTGCTTGCGCCTGTCGCCCTCACGGTCTTCGGGTGTATTGGGATCGAAAGTACTGCGCCGGGTCCGGAGCTAAAGAAACAAATCATCGCGCTTGTAATCGGGCTGGCCGTTGCAATCGTGGTGATGTTCACTGACTACCGCAAAGTAATAATGAACGTGGCGCCGTTCTTCTACGGCATAACAAACGTGTTGCTGGTTCTTGTGTTGTTCTTTGGGAAAGAGGTGAATGGCAATAGAAACTGGCTCCACGTTGGGGTAAGCGTTCAGCCGAGCGAGCTGGCGAAGATCGCGACGATACTGATGCTGGCGCGGTTCATGGCGCGGCAGCGAGGCGAACTCACGCTCAAGGATATCGGGATTATGACGGCGATCGTGCTGCCACCGATCATCCTGATCCAGCGCGGCGGGGACACTGGAACGATGCTGACCTTTGGCGCGATACTGGCCTCCTTCTATTTTCTTGGCGGAATGCGCAAGCTGATGCTTGTTGCGGGCATGGCGGTGATGGTAGTCGGTTTGGTGACGGCGTTTCCTCACTTGAAGCCATACCAGCAGGAGCGCGTGAAGGTGATCTTCGATCCAGCGAGCGCGAACCCGAAGGGCTACGGCTACCAGACGATTCAGTCGGTGATTGCGGTTGGCTCAGGCGGAGTCGTCGGCAAGGGAATCGGGCAGGGCACGCAAGGGAGGCTCGGGTTTTTGCCCTTTGCGTGGACCGACTTCATCGGGGCGGTGGTCGCCGAGGAGATGGGGTTTCTCGGAATACTTTTGATGATGGTGCTGTACCTGCTATTGATCTGGAGACTGATCTCCATCGCGCTTGGGGCGCGCGATCGGGCGGGAGCGTTGATGGTGATGGGATTCGTTGCGCTCATAACGTTTCACATCCTGAGCAATCTCGGGATGGTGATCGGGATCATGCCGATCATGGGAATACCCCTTCCGTTGATGAGCTCGGGAGGCACCGCGGTCATTTCGATGTTCCTCGGCGTCGGGCTTGCCCTGAGCGTGAGAATGAGAAGATTCGTAAACTAGATTGTGGCCGTCGAGACAAAAGGGAAGAGTCGTGGACAGACAGTCGTTGCTATCAGAAACCTCACTGCCCGTGGCGCTGGACATTAATTCCGTCGGAATAACCGACGAACTGTTTCAGCAACTGTGCCAGGACAATGAGGACTTGCGTCTCGAGCTCAGTGCGTACGGAGAATTGATCATCACGCCCGGAGCGGGCGGCAACACCGGATTGCGTAACGCCAACATTACCTGTCAGGTGACGAGCTGGGCACGGTCGGATGCCACCGGGTTGAGCTTTGACTCATCCACTATGTTTTGCCTGCCGAATGGCGCCAAACGTTCTCCCGATACTGCTTGGGTGAGACGCGTAAGATGGAATGCGTTGACAGAAGAGGAACAAGAAGGCTTCGTTCCTCTCTGCCCTGACTTTGTTTTAGAACTGCGTTCGACGACAGACAGTTTGATGTTTCTTCAGGATAAGATGCAGGAGTACATCGCGAATGGAGCGCACTTGGGATTGTTGATTGATCCCGCGTCTAGACAGGTTTACTTGTATCGCCCAAACCAAACGGAAGAGTGCCTTGATGATCCACAATCCGTTAAGGGCGATCCGCTAATGCCTGGTTTTGTTTTGGAATTGAAGGATATCTGGTGATCAACGCAAACAAGAACTACCGAGCAGAGATGGATTCGATTCTCCCGTTGGTGGAGAAGCCTGCGCGCTACGTCGGCGGCGAATGGAACGCAGTGCACAAGACGCCCGAGGCGATCCACACACGCATCGCGCTATGCTTCCCCGACACCTACGAAATCGGGATGAGCCATCTCGGCTTGAAGATTCTCTACGGCCTGCTCAACAAGCCCGAAGGCTGGGCGGCCGAACGAGTCTACGCACCCTGGCCCGACATGGAAGCCCGGCTTCGCGAGCGCGGCATCCCCCTGCTTTCGCTCGAGAGCTACACTCCGCTTTCGCAGTTCGACGTCGTGGGCTTTTCGCTTCAGTACGAGCTGACCTACACCAACATGCTGACAATGCTCGACCTCGGCGGCATCCCGCTTCACACGCGAGAACGTACGCTCGATGACCCGTTGGTCATTGCCGGAGGCCCGACAGTCTATTCGTCCGAGCCGGTCGCTGACTTCATCGATGTGATTGTGATCGGCGACGGCGAAGAAGCTTTCCCCGAGCTGGTCTCGAAGTACATGGAGCTGCGCGACTCGGACCTCGATTTGACGCGCGAGCAAATACTCAAAGAGATTGCGCGAATCGAAGGGATGTACGTTCCATCGCTATACACCGCTTCGGTGAGCCCGCATCACGGCTTGCTTGTAGTGGACAAGCCGGACGACCCGGACATCCCGTTTCCGATTCGCCGCCGTGTGGTCGACATCAATGCCTATCCGTTTCCGTCCGACTCACCGGTGCCGATGATCGAAGCCGTGCACGACCGCATGGCGCTCGAGATCGCGCGCGGCTGTGTCGATGGATGCCGTTTCTGCCAGGCGGGCACGATTTATCGCCCCGTGCGCGAGCGCGATCCGAAACAGATTGTGGACACTTTGATCGCGGGCATCGAAAACGGCGGCTACGACGAGACGAGCCTGACTTCGCTCTCGACCGCCGACTACACTTGCCTCGAACCGCTGGTGAAGATGCTGGGAGCGGAGCTCGAGCGCCGCAAGGTGAGCCTTTCGGTTTCGAGCTTGCGCGCGTCGGGCGTGACCGAGTCGCTTGCGCGCGAGATCGCCAAGGTGCGAAAGACCGGCTTTACGATCGCGCCCGAAGCCGGCACTCAACGGATGCGCGACGTCATAAACAAGAACATCACCGAGCAGGATGTGATTAACTCGTGCACGGTCGCGTTTGAAGAAGGCTGGTCTGCGATGAAGATGTACTTCATGATCGGGCTGCCGACGGAAACCGATGAGGACGTGCAGGGGATAGCTGAGTTGGGACGCAAAGTCCGCGAGCTTGGAAAGACCAAGTTCAATAAACATGTCAAAGCCACGTGTTCGGCCTCGTACTTCGTGCCCAAACCCCACACGCCGTTCCAATGGTGCGCGCAGGAAGACATCGACTCGATCAAGCGCAAGCAACGAATGCTCAAAGATCTGGGCCGGCGGTACCGTATCGACGTGAAAGTTCATCATGCGGAGACGTCGCTGCTGGAAGGCGTGATCTCGCGCGGCGACAGGAATCTCTGCAAAGTTGTCGAGCGCGCGTGGCGCGAGGGCTGCCGCTTCGACGGCTGGAGCGAGCATTTCGATTTCGCGAAATGGATGCTGGCTTTCAAGAGCGAAGGGGTCGAGATCGACCCGTATCTACGCGAACTGCCGGTTCGCGAGTTTGACAAGCCAGGCGCCCCGCTTGTCCAGATGGTCTGGGACCACCTGGACACACTGGTCAAGCGCGAGTTCAACGCCCGCGAGTACACAAAAGGCATCAAGGCTAAGATCTCGCCGCCGTGCGAATTGCCCGTCAAGACGATCGACGGACGGCCGACGGCGATCGCTCCATCCAACGCGGACTTCGAGCGCGTCGCTTCACAGCCGCTTCTTTGCTACGCATGCGGATTGGAATGCGACTTGACGATCTCGCGCGAGCATTTGAAGAAGGCTTATGCGATGCACGAAGAGGTGCGGACATATGAACAGCGAATCGAGAGCGTCAGGGAAGTAATCGAGCGCCCGCTGGTTCAACTGCACGGGCCGGCGGAGAGCGACGAACCCATTCGAACTCCCAAAACCCACCCCCCAGCCGCTCTTTTCCGCTATCGGGCAACGTTCACAAAAGGCGAGCAGGTTAAGTACCTTTCGCACCTCGATCTAACGCGAGCATTGCCGCGCGCGTTCCGGCGTGCGAAGATCAGGCTTGGGTACAGTCAGGGGTTCCACCCGATGCCTCTGATTCAGTACGGCCCGGCGCTGGGAGTCGGGACCGTGGGCGAGAACGAGTTGATAGATTTTGATTCGCCGGATGAACTGGATGAGCGCGGCTTTGTGGCGCGAATCAACGCGGTGTTACCCGAAGGGCTGCGCTTCAACTCAGTCGAGCGCCTGACCGGCGCCGCCCGGTCGTTGATCAGGGAGATCAACCGCGCCGAGTATTCCGTCTCGGTCGACGCGGCGGAGATCGCCACGGCAATGCAAAGGAATCGCGCGGCCCGCCCCGAACTTGCGGGCGCGGGAGACAATGAAGTTCACGGCAGGCTGGCGGAAGATTTCCTGGCGCGCGACTCGTGCGTTATCGAACGGGTTCGCAAGGACAAACGCCAGAGGGTCGATGTCAGGCGCTACACGCAGCGATTGCGGTTTCACAGCGAGCGCCGCAGCCTGGAGATAGTCACCGAGGTTTCGCCCAACGGTGGTGTGAAACCTATTGAAGTTCTGGCCGCTGTATACGGCTTGAGTGAAGGAGAAATGCTTGCCCTCAGCTCGCGGGTGCGGCGAGTGCGTTTGTTTGCGGAGCCTCAAACGAGCTACGCGACGCAATCGAGTCAGGAACTAACCGCCACGCGAGAGAGTGTGCATTAGTTGTTTTTCAGTAAGCGACGGAATCTTTGGTTCGCCGCTGAAGAAGAACCAAAACAAAACTGTTTGAGCTTTGTGCTGATAGCAGCACGGTAAGTTTGAAATTCGCATCGCATGCGCGGCTACAAACGCCGTCAGTCAAAAGCAGCGAAGCGAGCGCGATCGGTTTCCAAAGTGGGTCGGCTGGTTTCTGACAGAGCGCGGAATTTGCGCGCGCCGGGGAGTTTGTTTGATCTCCGCCAGGGACTCGCACAAGTCTTGACCGTGAATGCAGGGCTCGGTTCTCCCACCCGGAATGCTCCGCGCGATCAGGTCTGGAAACCAAGCAATACTGACGCGGCCTGCCTTTCTTACCTGCCTTCGGCACCACTAACCACCAGGAGAATTCATGCCAAAAGAGTTGATCATTAGTGCAAACGTGCACGAGAAAAAAGTCGCCATTGTCGAGGACGGATTGGTGACCGAGTTTTACGTTGAGCGCAGGGACGAGAACCAGGGCGTTGTTGGAAACCTCTACAAGGGTCGAGTGATGAAAGTGCTGCCGGGAATGCAGTCGGCCTTTGTCGACATAGGGCTTGACCGGGATGCTTTTCTCTATGTGTCGGATTTCACCGAGTTCATGGAGGAGGAAGACGAGATCGACTTCAAACCGGGCGACGAGGCGCAACCCGCCCCCAGGCCCGATGATCGCGCCCGGCGCGATCCGCGACGGAGACCCGAACCGATTGCTGCAGGCGCCAGACCCGCGCCGGCCCGGGCCCGCAGCGATGAGCCCGAAACAAGCGAGCGGCCTGTGCGCATAGAAGACGCAGTCGAGCAGCTTGCCGAGATCGCGACTGAAAAGCTCATTCCACCTCCGCCGGCCGACGAACCCGGCGAACCGCGCGCCGAAGCCCTCGATCCTCAGATGCACGCGTTCGAGGATTTCACGATCGAGCGCGTGACCGACGAGCCGCTCGAAAGCGCGGAGTTCTCTGCCGACCCGACAACGGCCGCTGAAGACGTCGAAGAGAGGCCCAGACGCGGACGCGCCCGTAAGAAACCGGTCGAAGCGGATGCCGTCGACCCCTTAGCCAAATCCAAACGCAGGCCCGGCAAACCTGACGACAAGGCTCCAGCTCGCCCGGTCCGTTCGGCCTCGAAGCGACCAGCCGCACGGCCCGGCTCCAGACGCGGAGCCAAGGGATTGGCCGAACAAGTCGACGAACCCGACGCGAGTACGTTTGAGCGAGTTACAGATGACGACCGCGCTCAGGATGCGGGCGATCTCCTCAAGGACGCCATCCTTCAAGAGAAGTTCATCGAGCAAATTCACGAAGCCGAGTACAAAACGGGACCGGCCGGCTTCGAACCGGAGCCCGAACCAGAGTGGAGAGTCGGGAGCCTGCGCTCGCAAGTCGAAGTCGATTCCGACTTTCAGCGCGTGGTAGACGAAAACGAACGCGTAGCTCAGGAGACTGCTAGAAGCGAGAGTGCCTCCAGCCGTGAGAGCGATCAGGAGTTCCGGCACGTCTCAGACACTGTGCCGAGCAGCATGTTTGAGCGAATCCAGGCAGAAGTCGCGCGCCCGTCTTCGGAAAGCTACTACGGCGACGAGACCGAAACGCTGAGTGCCGGCACCGCCGCGCCTTCCGCGTTTGAGGACGAGGCCTCGCCCGAAGATCGCGAAGCCGAGGTTCGCGATCGCAACCACCGCGCCGAGTTCGCGGCGCGAAGGGGAGGACGTGGGCGCCGAGGACGCAGGTCAGGTCCAAAGCCACCCGCAGCCGCCCCCGGAGATGAAGCGCAAGGCACTCCCGCACCTACCGAAGGAGGCGTCGAATCTGAAGCTGGCATCGAATCGCCGCACACTCATGTCGAGCCTGCCCAGGCTCAAGTCGAACCGGCGCAGCAGGTCGAGGATAAGGTGCAGGCAATCGTCGACATCGTACCGAGCAACGTCGAGCCTTCGGCCGATCAGCCAAGCGCGCTCCCACCGAGCGCGCAAAGATCCAGCCAGCCTCAACCCGGCCCTCGGCCTTCCGGACCAAGACCGCCGCAAGGGCGGCAGGATCGTCGGCCTGAGGGACGCAGACCGGATGGACGTGGCCCCGCCCCCGATCATCGGCGGCAAGAGCCTCAACCCGCGCGACGACCCGAACGCAGCGGTCCTCCGACCATCAGCGACTTGCTTCACGAAGGGCAGGAGATCCTCGTTCAAATAGCAAAAGAGCCGATCGCCAAGAAGGGCGCGCGAATCACTTCTCACATCGCTTTGCCCGGGCGTTTGCTCGTCTACATGCCGACGGTCAACCACATCGGCGTTTCTCGCAAGATCCCGAGCGATGCCGAGCGAGTGAGGCTGAAGCGAATCGTGACTTCGTTGCGCGAGCGCGAAGGCGGACCCGGCGGCTTCATAGCGCGCACTGCTTGCGCGGGGCACTCCGAGCAGGAGTTGCAGGACGATATGCGCTATCTGCTGCGGACCTGGGGCGATGTAAGAAAGAAAGCCGAGCGAGTGAAAGCGCCGGCGCTTGCGCATCGGGATCTCGACCTGGTGCAGCGGATCTTGCGCGACCAGTTGTCTGAGGACTTCAGCGCGATTCGAATCGACAACGAGGTCGAGTATGCCCGCATCGTCGAGTTCGTCAACCGGGTGCAGCCGCGCCTGGTGAAGAGAGTAAAGCTTTACACCGCCGACCAGCCGATCCTCGAGAAGTACGGCGTTCAGCCCGAGATCGACAAAGCGGTACGCCCGCGTGTATGGCTCAGGTCGGGTGGCTACATCGTGATCAATCAGACCGAAGCGCTGGTCGCGATCGACGTCAACACGGGCAAGTTTGTCGGCAAGTCCGACAAGCTCGAGGACACGATCACTCGAACAAACCTCGAAGCGGCCAAAGAGATCGTCCGGCAAGTGCGCTTGCGCGATCTTGGCGGAATCATCGTGATCGACTTCATCGATATGGATGAGCGCAAGAATCGGCAGAAGGTGATGATGGCCCTGCAACAGGAGCTTTCCACGGACCGCGCGCCCTCGAAGATTCTGTCGATCAACGACTTTGGTTTGGTCGCGATCACTCGCAAACGGGTCAAGCAGTCGCTTGAGCGAACGCTTTGCTCGCCGTGTCCGTACTGCCAGGGCGCCGGGATGGTGAAGTCGGCTCAGACGATGTGCTTCGAAATACTCGAGCAGGCCAAGGGAATGTCCAAGCAGTTGAGGGGATCGAATGACGTGATGCTTCGCGTATCGCCTCATGTTGCCGACGCTTTCCGGAGTACTGAGCGGCCGGTTCTCGAAGAGATCGAGGCCTACTTTGCGACGCCCGTGACGATCGAAGCCGACCCGCATTTACATCAGGAGCAATTCGACTTCGCGGTGGTTTAGATGTCAGGCCGTCCCGGTCTAATTCACCGAGTTGAGAACAGGGCGCATCTGCGCCCTGTTCCTATTCGCCGCGCCGATTTTTGAAACCGCGTACCGGGTTGTGATAGATTCTCACGCGCGGAAACTGCTGCGTTGAACAGCCACTAACAAACGGCCGGAAAGGATTGAACATGAGAGGCAAAGAAATCATCTTGTTCTGTGTGCTCGCGCTCGCGGTGCTTGCATGCACCCATACTGAACCCAAGCCTGACACCGCCGCGGCTTCACCGGCCGCCGCGGAAGTCAAAGATGAAACCGGCCGCACTCCGCTGATGATCGCCGTTGACACCGGAAACACCGACGGCGCTCGCAAGCTGATCGAGGACGGCGCGGAGGTGAATGCGGAGAACCCGGCCGGCGTGACTCCCCTGATGAACGCCGCCGGCATGGGCAACAAGGAGCTCGTCGAGCTGCTGATCAGGAAAGGAGCGGACGTCAATCATAAGACATCCGGTAACTACACACCGCTGATGCAGGCTTCGCTGGTGGGTCAGACCGAAATCGTAAAGATATTGCTCGAGGCTGGCGCGGACCCGAACATCGCGGACAACGCGGGGCGAACGGCAGCAGCCTACGCGGAAGAAAAACAACATCCCGAGATACTGGCGATGCTCAAGAAAAAGAGCGGTGAATCACGCGGCGGTAAGAAGTGAACCGAGCGCTGCCTTGATAGCTCGATGGGTTTGGCTGCGGCGAGAACCTTCAAACATCATTCCTGACATTGGAGGCAAGCGATGAGTAAGGGAAAAAAGAAGAAGAAAGCCAAACACGAAGACGCGCAGTTGATCTTGAAGCTTTATGAGCTTCGCCGCGAGGAAAAGCTTCGGGAGGCGCGCGACTGGTTTGCTACTCAGTTTTTCCCCGAGTCGATCGACGATTTCAAGGCGGTCCTCGCGCCGGGCAGTCCGCACAACGCGCACTTCAGGATGGTCGTTTCCTATTGGGACATGGCTGCCTCGTTTGCTGTAGCCGGCGCGCTTAATGCGGAGCTACTGCTGGAATCATCGGGCGAGTTGTGTCTGGTCTGGGCCAAGCTGGAGAAGTTCATCCCGCAGCTTCGCGAAGAGTCTCGGTTGCCGGAATACCTTCGCAACATTGAAGCGGTCCTCAACATGGTGGACTGGGCGCCCGAGCGCGTGCGCTGGCTTCAGAAACGGTTCGCGGTCTTCCGCGCGCAACCTGCGCAAGCTGCAGCCGGAAGTTAGCTCGCACAGGATTAGTCTTGAACGCGTCGGACTCGGGGTTGTAAGATACCCCGCGTGCCGCGCACCCCTTCGGCACTCCCCAGCTCCCACGAACAAGACAGACGCTTTGACGACTATCGACTGGGTTTCTCGGGTAGCTCATCTGCCTCCTACTAGCGAGGACCCACCGGGTCCCTGAGTATGCAATGAAGACTCTCGCGGTTTCCATTTTGTGCATGATGCTCGCGGCTGCGGCCGTTGCCCAGAGGAACGTCACCCCAACTCAAACGGTTGTGAGCTTCTATAGCGCGCTTCGCGAGAGACGCTACGTCGAGGGCTTCCGCCGATCAATCTATCGCGGTGCGATCGACGGGCTGACTGCTGCGGAGCTGCAGGACCTCGAGCCCGACTTCGTGCGCACGTTCGCGGCAATTCCCGAGAAGATTGAAATACGAGGCGAGCAGATCAACAGCGACACCGCGGTCGTTTTCGTAAAGTTCGATGGCGTTGAACAACTCGAACAGGTCGCGCTGGTCAAACTTGATGGTGAGTGGCTGGTCGGCGACAAAGACGCACTTGAGGTGGTCAGTTCGCAGGGCCGAGCGTTCTTCTTCAACGCCCGGATGACCGTGAACGAAGGCGATGCGGTCGAGATGCTTCAGCGGATCATCGGCGCCGAAGTGATCTACTCGGCAAAGTTTCAGGGCCGCAACGCGACGCTGGAAGAGTTGATCAAACTGAGCGCAGTACCGAAAGAGATCGCTGACGGTGACGCGAGCGGATATCGCTTCGTGTTGACGGTCAGTGAGGATAAAAAATCGTTCGTTGCTTCGGCGGCGCCTGGCGCTTACGGAAAGACGGGCCGGCTGTCGTTCTACGCCGACCTCGACGGCATACGAGCGGAAGACTTGAAAGGCCAACCTGCAACCGCGCGCTCACCGATGTACCAGCCGAAGTAATCTACTGTGCTCCCTCCGGGCTTGCTTCTCCTCGATCCTCAATTTCGTCTGGGAATCGCTTGCGCCCGGGTGCCCGTCAGATTTTTGCGCTCGCCTTCGGTCACAACGTTTCTTTGCGCGCTCCGCTTCCTCCTATGGTTTCAAGCGCGGCGGTGGCAACCCTGAAAGGGTGGAGGCATAGAGCCACGGGTGAGTCCGCGAACCCGTGGAAAGAAGCCGAAGGAGCATCGCTAACCCGCGAAGCGGGTGGCGGCCCTTGGTGACAAGCACTCGATAGATAACATTGGTGGTGAGGATGTGGGCCGACGATGTTGGGGGTTAGTCCTTGCCGCCCGCCGCCACCCGCTTCGCGGGTTTTGGCGCCTTCCTCACGGTGCTCCACGGGTTCGCGGACTCACCCGTGGCTCTATTCCGGCATCCCGTCCGGGATTCACCCGTAAAATCCTGACGCGCCCCTCCGGAGGTGTTGGCTGATCGCTTGCCACCGTGTATCTTCTTTGCCGGATTGAACCCAAATCCCTAAAGGAGAGATCGCCCGTATGAAGAGAACCCTTGTTGTCCTGTCGCTCTGCGGTTTGCTGTTTTCTGTCGTTGCTCGGCAAGCGGGCGCGCAGGCCGCCGCTGATCCGGCTCTTCTCGCCGAGATCAACAAGATCAAAGCCGTCGACAATCACACCCACGTCACACGGATTGTCGGTCCGGGAGAAGAGGATCACGAGTATGACGCTTTGCCGTTCGAGCTGATCGAGCCGTTTCCGCTGATGGTGCGGTTGCGGCCGGACAATCTCGAATACACCGCTGCGTGGCGCGCGCTGTTCGGCTACAAGCACGCGGACATGACAGAAGCGCACATCCGGGAACTAGGTGAGGCCAAGCGCCGCGTGATGCGCGAGCGTGGCGACGGGTATCCCGCCTGGGTGCTGGATCAGTTGGGTATCGAGACAATGCTGGCAAATCGAGTCGCGATGGGACGAGGCCTGACCGCGCCAAGGTTCCGTTGGGTCTCATACGTTGATGCGCTTGTCTTTCCGCTGAACAACGAGGCGGCCAAGCGAATCAATCTCGATTACCGTGCTTTCTATCCCGCCGAAGAGCGTCTGTTGAAGCGTTATCTTTCCGATCTGAAGATGAATGCGCTGCCCGCAACATTCAAAGAGTATTTGTCCAAGGTCGTCACCGCGACGCTCGAGCGTCAGAAGCTGGATCGCGCAGTCGCGGTCAAGTTCGAGATCGCGTATCTGCGCTCGCTCGAGTTTGGCGACGCGGCGGAAGCCGACGCGACTCGCGTGTACGAGCGATGGGCGAAAGGCGGCGAGCCCCCACCCGGAGACTACGGGCGGCTTCAGGATTTCTTGTTTCGATTTGCGTGTCGAGAAGCCGGCCGATTGGGACTTGTAGTTCACATCCACGTCTTCGACAGCGGAGGCGGCAGCTACGTGCAGAGCGGCAGCAATCCTCTCTTGTTGGATTCAGTCTTCAACGATCCGAGCTTGCGGAAGACGAACTTTGTGATCGTCCACGGCGGCTACCCTCACACCAAATCGACCGCTGGAATGCTGAGCAAGCCAAACGTGTGGGCCGACTTTTCAGCGCAGGACCTGTTGATCTACCCTCGCGCGCTGAGCGAGATTCTGCGCAACTGGCTGGAGTACTATCCGGAGAGAATCCTGTTCGGCACCGATGCTTCGCCGGTCTTCGGTGAGATTGGCTGGGAAGAGACTGGCTGGCTTGCGGCGGTGACGGCTCGCGAGGCATTGGCGCTGGCGCTGACTGGAATGATGAACGACGGAGAGATTACTCGCGATCGGGCTGTCGAGCTTGCGCGGATGGTGCTTCGGGAGAATGCGATGAAGCTTTATGGTTTTTAGGCTGCTCTTACGTGACCTGCGACGTTGTCTAACGAACGAGTTCACCGGGCCGCCGACCTCCGAATGCGGTTAGCCAAACCGAGCCCTTTGGAAACGGGGCCGCAGCCCAGTGTCTTACCGCGGCGGCTGGGCTACCGCGAGGTGCTGAAGCAGTACAACGACGCGCGCGTC
>JBBPIE010000010.1:9242-196455 GCA_038040485.1 Candidatus Onstottus arcticum | reverse complement strand
AGCGAAATTCCTTGTCGGGTAAGTTCCGACCTGCACGAATGGCGTAACGATCTGGCGACTGTCTTAACGAGCAGCACAGCGAATTTGTAGTTCCGGTGAAGATGCCGGGTACCCGCGTCTAGACGGAAAGACCCCGTGGACCTTTACTATAACTTGACAGTGAATCCGGGCGTTGGATGCGTAGGATAGGTGGGAGGCTTTGAACTCGGGCTCTCGGGCTCGGGGGAGCCAACGGTGAAATACCACCCTTCCTGCGTCTGGATTCTAACCTACTCCCGTCATCCGGGAGAGGGACATTATCAGGCGGGTAGTTTGACTGGGGCGGTCGCCTCCTAAAATGTAACGGAGGCGCGCGATGGTTGGCTCAGGGTGTTTGGAAATCACCTGTAGAGTGCAAAGGCATAAGCCAGCCTGACTGTGAGACCAACAAGTCGAGCAGAGACGAAAGTCGGCCTTAGTGATCCGGCGGTTCCGCATGGAAGGGCCGTCGCTCAACGGATAAAAGGTACCCCGGGGATAACAGGCTGATCCTGCCCAAGCGTCCACAGCGACGGCAGGGTTTGGCACCTCGATGTCGGCTCATCACATCCTGGGGGTGCAGAAGCTCCCAAGGGTTCGGCTGTTCGCCGATTAAAGTGGTACGTGAGCTGGGTTTAGAACGTCGTGAGACAGTTCGGTCCCTATCTGGCGTGGGCGCAGGAGAATTGATGGAATCTGACCGTAGTACGAGAGGACCCGGTTGGACTCACCTCTAGTGTACCAGTTATCTTGCCAAAGGTAGCGCTGGGTAGCTATGTGGGGCAGGGATAAACGCTGAATGCATCTAAGCGTGAAGCCCGACCAAAGATTAGTTCTCCCTATGAGATCCCTGGAAGACTACCAGGTTGATAGGCTGGGTGTGTAAGCACGGCAACGTGTTAAGCTTACCAGTACTAAATCGATCCACCGGCTTGACCATAAAGTTTGCTCGTTGCAAAGTTGGTCAGCGCGTCATTTTTCTCTTGATCTAGATTTCTTGATTGGGGTTTGCCTTTCGATTATCTGAGAGCACAAACGTTCTTTCAAAGCTTTTCCGGTGGTTGTATCGTAGGGGTCACACCCGTTCCCATCCCGAACACGGAAGTTAAGCCCTACGGAGCTGATGGTACTGCACGGGTAACTGTGTGGGAGAGTAGGTCGCTGCCGGGATTACATCAAAGAGGCCAGTCGGTTTATCCGACTGGCCTCTTTTTGCGTTCAGCACAAGAAAGCCCGACGCCTGGTCCAAGCAGTTCCGGCATCCCGCATTCGTCTGGAAAAGTAGTTGTGAATGTCAGCTCGCTGACAGTCGAGCGGACCGATCACCTTCCCACATTCTGCGGTCCATCCCATCTATCCTTCAGATTAACCACGCTCTTCTGATTGATCTTGACTAGCTGATAAGGTAGATTCGAGATCGTTTTGAAAGCCTGCTTACTCAGTTGGAACGGCTATTGCCAACAGGGGACCAGCTGAGGGTTCCATGCTTTCAGGGACCCGACCTATACGCTTACTCAGTGCTTTTAGTGAAAAAACACTCACCAGGGCCGTCTTGCGATTCCCTGTGGCGGCGCTGTTGGTTTCGTTTGTAATCTGCGTGGCCACGCCAGGGCCGGCGCGCTCTCAAGCCCCGCCACAACTCAGCTATACAGTTGCGTCCTTCAACGCCGGGACCAACCCCGCAGCGGCGAAAGTCGCAGATCTGGACGGCGACGGCCGAAACGACATCGCGGTCGTCAATCGCCAGGGCGACTTGCAGTTGTTCTTCAACAATGGCGGGGGCTCGTTCCAGCGGGTTTCGTTGAACGGGCTCTGGCCCTCGAGCGCCAACCCGCGACGTTGCGATTGGCGATCTGAACGGCGACGGCCGAAACGACCTCGCCGTAGCCTTCGCAACTCAAACGGGCGCTTTGTCGGTTCTGTTGAATCAAGGCAGCCGATCGTTCGCTGCTCCGGTCAACTACACGTCGTGCAGTTTCTCGAACGGAGTTGCGATCGGTGATCTCGATCAGGATGGAGACAACGACCTGGCCGATATAAGCCAGTGCAACAGGTCGGGCATATTGCTCAACAACGGGCAGGGCGGCTTCGGTTTCAGCGGCTCGTATGGAAATGGAAACTCCTCCAGCTCAATCGCGCTCGTAGACCTGAACCGGGATGGCTCGAAGGACATTGCTTATCTCAACAACTCGAGCGTCACGATACTCTTGAACAACGGTAATGCGACGTTCGGCGCCCCCAATGTGTACTGGGTGTGGGATGCTGTTGACCTGGCAGTTGGCGACTTTGACGGCGACGGCACCGTCGACATAGCAACGGTGAGCAACTACTACGGGCTGGTGTTCATCCTGATCAACGGCGGCGACGGAGAGATGATCTCATACTCGGAGATCCCCTCCTACGGAAGTGATGCGCCCACCGGCATTGTTGTGGGAGATTTCAACGGCGATGGCCGCCCCCTTGATTTTGCGCTCATAAGCGGCGGAACCAACACCCTCACGGTTTTCCTCAATCAAGGTTACTACACCTATGGTCATACCAACGCGATCAACGTCGGACAATTTCCAGTAGACATAGCCGCGGGAAATTTGGATGGTGATTCATTGCCGGACCTGGTTGCGGTCAATCAAGGCAGCGGGACCATATCGGTTCTCTTCACCGCGATCGCCGCGCCTCCGCCACCGCCGCCTCCACCACCACCACCGCCGCCCGTGCAAATCACCTTGACGCTCTCGACGAGCAGGACTCAAACCGCAAGATTGGTCGACCTGAGATGGAGTGGAGCTCCGAGTTCGAACGTGGACATCTATCGCAACGGCACGCGGAGAGCTACGGTGTCGAATACGGGCAGGTACACTGACCAATTCAGCCGAAGCGCGAAGGGGACTTACAGATACAAAGTCTGCGTCGCTGGCGGTCAGACATGCTCCAGCGAGAAAACGATCAGCTTCTGATTCCGGACATGCCGGACCAAGTGGCTTCGACCTAGAAACGTGATGCGTGATTCGTGACCCGGAAGGTGCGTCGTGGGGAACGCGTCTTTCGTCACACTTCACGCATCTTTTTCTCAAGAAGGACCCCCGATCTTTGTAGGTCCTATCTTGGATGCTGGCAGGCGACCGCCACGAACGTTTACTTTGCTCTATCCCGAGACGATTCTGATGGCTTGGGTGAATTGCAACCCGGCTCTGTACCGAGCCATTTGGAAAGCTCTGTTATCGATCAAGGCTGAGGCGTTGTGGCAAGAAGGAAAAGTTTCAGGCGGCACGATCAAGCTCATCCTTTTGCCATTGAGTCAGCTCCAGGGCCTCAGGAGCAGCAGCTATGCTATCCCAGATTGCCTCGACTAAGAGCATCTGCTCTGAAGCAGGCAAGGCTAGGATTTCAGCTACGAGTTCTTGATTCATAGGCCCAGACTAGCATCGTTCTCAGGCTCGCTCAACTAGGTAACAACCCGAAACCCCCCAACCCAAAACCAGGAACTAGGCGCCTCGACAAATCCCAGCGGGATGACAGGTCGTCCCTCTGGGACTAACAGGCGACCGCCGCGAACGTGTACTTGAGTTTCAACCAGAAACCAGAAACCCGAAACCAGGAACCGCGCTTCTACGACGGCTTGGTGGAATCGCAACCCGGAACTGTACCGGGCCAGTTGGAAAGCTCTGTCATCGATCACGGCAGAGACGTGAGTGGGAGAAGGACGAGTCTAAGGCGGCGCTCGAACCCCTGTAGCCAATGTTCTTTACATTCGTATCTAAAGTTCTTTACATTCGATTTCAATAGGAATAACATAGCGACCATCAATTTAGTTGCTTCGCGGTACTTCGGATTCCCTCACCGTCCGCGAATATCGAGAAGCGTCCCACAAAATTGCCGAAACAAGGAGGTTACAAAATGCGAAAACCACTTTTGAGGACACTTTTTCTTGTGACTCTGGTTGCTGGTCTGGTCATTGCACCTGCAGCTATTGCACGCGTGACGGATACCGGCTCAGGGACACTGACCCCAGGTAGCAATGCATGTGTCGGCCCGTTTTACTCTAACGGGACATCGATCGAACTTTCGGGTCAAGTGACCAACGGAAGTTTCAGCCCGAAATGGTCGATTTGGTGGAGCGCGGACAACACCACCTTCACGAAAAAGTTCGCCACCCACGCCATCGGGATAACCCAGGACATTCTGCAAAGTCAGAATCCCGAACTCTTCCCCGGGTATTTCCTCGGTTGTGTTAACAACGACACTCCATACACAGTCGACTACACTATCTCGATTGGACCGGGTCAGTACTGACGTAGATGACCTTAGCCAAGGAAGTTAGTTAGTTGCTTAGGAAATGAAGAGAGGAAAGGCCGGAAGGCCTTTCCTCTTTGCTTTATGTGTAACTGGCCCTTCCCTTGATGACATCTGATTCGTTGGCGAATGAATTCTGCGTGGTTCGGCACACACTTCGCGTTTACTTGCGACTCTCCTCACAAGCCGTCAAAACCGCGGCGGGCCTACCGTTTTGAGTTATAACGAACGGCGCATCACTACTTCAGCGGATTCAATGATGAGCTTACTGTTTGCAGCCCGCCATCGAAATCCACGCCGCGATATACTGTTCGCGTCATGGGCGCCTCCCACAGCCGTCTAGTGTCCGACGCGCGCTTGAGTAGACGTTGGTGGGAGACGGAAGAGTTTGCTCCGGCGGGCTCACAAGTTAGGGCCGAAGGAAATCGGCCACACCCAAAAAGAGGATATTTCGTGGACGGCACAATCGTGGTTTCTCAAGCCATCTTCTTCGCCTTGCGTTGTGGTTGAGAGAGGAACGGATAGACGAGCTGCCGTGCAAAGCCTTGGGGGAGTGGTCTGCCACCCGCGAGCCCGTAAGACTTCGGCCAGCGTCCGTGCGGCAAGTGGAAGGTGCCAAACAACCAGTCCAGCACCGGCAGATGGACGGCAAAATTCTTGTCGATCGCTTCCCGTTCTGCACCGTGGTGCCAGTGATGAAACCGCGGCGTGGCTAGAACCCACCGCAGAGCGCCGAACTCGAAACGTATGTTGGCATGAATAAAAGTCGCCTGAATGCTGACGAACGCGACATAAGCGAACAGCGGCGCAACTCCGAACCCCAAAACATAAATCGGTACGTAGGTGAGCCCTCGGGTTACCGCTACATCGACAAGGTGTAGCCGCGACCCCGCCAGCCAGTCCATTGACTCGGTCGAGTGATGAATCGAATGGAAGCGCCACAAAAACGGCATCGAGTGAAACATCCGGTGGATCCAGTACTGCGTCAAGTCGGTCAAGACGAGAATACCCGCGAACTGGAGCAAGAACGGCTGGCCCGCGACCCATGCCTGCAAGTCCGGATGAGCGGCCCACTGAAAGAACACCATCGCCGGCTTCATTGTCAGGAGCGTCGTGACTTGGACGAGCAGTGCGCTGACGCCAAAGTAAATCAGGTCCGTTCTCCAGCCCTGGCGCAGTATCGGTTGCTCCGGCCGCCTGGCAAACAATCGTTCGAGCGGAATGAAGAGCAACGAATAGCCGATCAAGTTGAGCAGGAACCAATCCAGCCCGAGAAACGGCCCCTTGGTTAACTCGCCTTCGATCGGCACGCGCGAGCCGCCGAGCAATGCCGCCATCAACGTGAGCGCGATCCCGCTCAAACCGAGAGCCTTGCTCTCTCGCAGGAAAACGCTCAGGACGCCGAGCACGAAGGAAGCAACCAGTATGAGGTGTAGCAGCGCACGGACATACGGTATTGGATAGAGGGCGCGGAGAGCCGGCATCGTGAGCAACGAGGGATAGTGGAAGCACAACACGGCTCCAAGCCCGATCGCGCCGAGGGCAATGGAAAGCACGCCGCTAATCCAGCCCGACCCGAAGTGCCTCGGCGCGGCGGCGGAAAGCGATTGGTATGGTTGCTCTCTCATCGCGAGCCTGCATGTCTAGCATTCATCCTGCGATTCTTCTCACTTGCAGCGAATGCCTGGTTCGTACGCATACGCTACCATCGTTGCCGCTGTCAGAGCCAATGTCATACAGGAACTCTTGACTTCAGCGCGATTCAGAACCTTCCGAACCTCTTCCAAGACTGGCTCGCTTACGTAGAGTTTGATTTCTCCGGTGTCGAGCAGATCAAGCGCGGTTGCGGCGGGACTCTCCTCGTTCGCCGTTGCTTGCAGAAAGATCATGCAATCAAACACCACTTTCATTGGTGCGACGGGACGGCTCATTCTTTCTCCGTGTTGTCTTCTCGATGAACGTTCTGCCGGGCTTCTTCGAAGAGATCATCGAGTTGCTCCTCTGTCATTCCGCTTGTCCGAAAACCCTCACGAATAGGCGCTAGGATTTCAGCAAAAGTCTGCTCGGAAAGAATCTCGGCCTCGATCAAGGTCCGAAGATACTCGTCCGCGCTTTTACCTTTGCTCTGGCTCAACTCGTTGATGGCCTCCCTCGTTCCCTCTGGGAGTCCAGTAATCTCGATGGTCTCGGTTTGTGCGCTCATAAACGATAATCTCCGGGCAGTAGCTCTCCTACTTTTTCTGGGGTTAGATATCGCGAGCCGCGTCGGATTCGAGCAAAGACTTCTTCAAGCGTAGCGCCCGAGTCTGGATCGGCCTCGAACTCGGCGAGACGACGATCAAGCTCATCCTTTTGCCATAGAGTCAGCTCCAGGGCCTCAGGAGCAGCAGCTATGCTATCCCAGATCGCCTCGACTAAGAGCATCCGCTCGGAAGCGGGCAAGGCTAGGATTTCAGCTACGAGTTCTTGATTCATAGGCCCAGACTAGCATCGTTCTCAGACTCACTCAACCCAGTCACAACCCGAAGTCTCCGAACCCAAAACCAGGAACCAGGCGCCTCGACGAATCCAGCGGGATGACCTGTCTGTAGCAACAAGACCGCCGATCTCTGTGGCTCCTTTAGGAGCTACCTGTTCTCCGAGCGGCTCTCCCGATCGTGAGTCGAACCCTTGCGGGCCTCGCGAGTTTCTTGACAACCTAAGGCTATGAAAACTCTAGAAGCGAAGGTTCCGGACATACTGGTCGACGAAGTCAAGGAACTGGCTGCGAAACAAAACACTACTGTCGATCAGATCGTGTCCCTCGCATTAGCAGCGCAGGCTTCTGCCTGGCGCACTCGCGAGAGCATCGCGTCACGCGCGGCGATTTGCACGCCTGACCCTTGACGTGTACTCACGGTCAAGTTGCAGGCATGATCCGCGACTGAGGCTCAACCCAGAGGGCTAATTTTATCTGTGAGGCTCGCGGCGTGTCTTCGCAGAAGCGATGGCCTGACGCCGCTCGTGCGAACTGGCACTTGATGATACAAGCTGGCGCTGACCCTTCCCTCTCTTGGACACCATAGCAAACATGAAGTATTAATCAAGTAAGAATTCAATGCACTCGCGACAAGAATACCCGAGGAGGAGCGTATGGGAATTTTCAATGATTGGGCGCAGTTCAGTGCCTACCTTGTTGAAGCCGAATCCAATTTCAACAAGGCACTAGTAGACCACCCAGTTCTCCTCGGAGACGCTCGTGAGACAATAATACGAAACGTTCTGATGCGAATCCTCCCATCGGCGTTTGAGATCGGTCGTGGGAAGGTTGTGGACTCGGACGGAAACGAATCAAATCAGATCGACATTGTCATAGCCCGAAGGGACAGTCTCGCGTTCGCGTTATCGAGTGGCGACAAACTGTATCCAGTTGAGGCAGTGCTTGCCACAATAGAAGTTAAGAGTACCGTGACAAAACGCGCATTAAGACAGGCCCTCAATAATTGTGCTTCCATCGCAGACCTTAATCCCTACGTTCACGGACCCTCCCGATGGGCGCTCGACAAGAAGCTCGGCATTAACAAGACCACGAAAGGTACCTGGTACCACGAAGATTACCTCGAGCTGCAGCGGTACTGGCTGAAGGCTTACCCAGCAACCTATGTATACGGGTTTAAGGGGTATAAGAAGGTTCACGATTTGGCAATCGCAGTTGAGCAGTGGATGGGAGAGAGAGAGAAGTGGATGATGAAGCAAGGACGCGTGAAGAAGGTGAAGAACATGAACCGGGAATTGCGCCTAGTTCACCTTCCATCCGTTATTGTCACGCAGCGATGCTTTGGCTGTAGAAATGCCCCGCCGTTCAAGGTCACACCAGACAAGGAACATGAACAACCGTGTCACTTCTCATTTGGAAAGCTCGAAGAAAAAGAACCGCCTTTGAGAATACTTGTTCAACACTTGCTTGCGACTCTATTCGCGAAAATGCCTTGGCTTCCTGATATAGAGGGGCTGCGAATGGAACCCCGACGTTATATTGAAGAGATTGCTCTTACGCAGGACGAGGGCATATTCTTCGTGCCCCCCGAAGACTATTCCCAGAGAGGGCTCGACCTTTACTGGGAAGGCTTTCCCTGAAGTCGGTGTTGACGAATCGTTGGAGCGAAGCCGCCCTCGAAGTTCGCTCTCACCATCGCCCATTGTGGTGCGCGTCCCTCACGCAAGTCAGGGTACGAGGTTGCAATGTTCCTAGTTAACGACGGAATCGAACGCCGTGAAAGAAGAGTTAGAAGCTTTCTTCGCCGTGAGCCGATAATCGCTGTTTTGCTCGCAGCCGGGAACTTCGAGGGGACTCTATACAGAGCGATTATCTCGCTAGGTCAGGATCCAAACGTAGAACTTCGTGAGAGGTTGTCGAGGATCTATGGATTGGAGAGCTACAAGGAATTTTGGCGTGAAGGAACGTCACCGATTGTTGCTCTTCACGAAATCACTTGCGCGCTTTGGCCTAGGAGCACTTAGTCCCAGTAGTTTCGTTCCCAGGAACCTGCCGGCGCTGTCGAAGTCGTACGCTATATGGGCATCGCCAAAGTAAGGCCCCGCGTGGCTGCCAAGAAGCTCGAAGGCGACAATGAATCTCTGACCTCCAAAACCCAGATACTGCATCCTCTCAAACGAGGCATGTCCTCCCCATATAATAGGTGGAATACTCAGGTCTTTTTTTGCGAGGGACTTATAGAGCGGGTTCGTTGTAATATCGATGTTAGCGAGACAGTCAGTTTCATTTGCTTCGGCCTGCAAGAATTCCCTGACGACCATCAAGGAATACGGAATCCCGCACCCTTCCACATCAATCAGCGGTGGCGAGCCGTTGACGAGCAAAATCCGATCGCCGTCATTAATCCATCTGGTGAAATGGACGTACGCAACGCTTACTGCCCCCATTTCTTGGAATTGGCGCACAAAGCCCGTGAAGTCAAACAGTCTTGAAAAGGCCACTGCTTCTGGCGAAGCCCCGAGCCTGTGAAGGACATTCGCTTTACACCGCTCGTCCTCTTCGCAGAGGGCCATTTCATCGGGAACTGTAGTCTCGAACCAGCCCCAAGCGTTGCTTTTGCACGTCTCGTCACTGGGTTTGCAGCGTTTCAGTCTAGGGAACGACAACACAGCGTTTGGTCCTACTCTGATCTTCTTCGAACTTTCTTGAGCATCTGCTACGACCGGGTTAAGCAATGGGTTATCCTTATAGGTGCCGTTTCCAATGACCAATGCAACACGCTGCTCGACAACGCCCATACCACGTTCTTGTGAATAAGATGGAGCAAAAGCCCCGAGAATCAGGAGCACCATCGCGAAAGGTCTTCTCATGGTTGTCTTTTCCTTTGGACCATGGCTACTCTTTACCCATGTATCGTAACACGGAGTTCAGGCGGCGCGAGCGTGGACCGCGCGCGCGCTGAAAGCAGCAAGAGCGAGTCATATGAATCCCGTTGCCCGCGCTCGCAGTGTTGATCATAGGCTTCAAAGACTCTTAGTGTTCGGCCTGGATGTGTTGATTGCGCCATCGCACGGGGTTACGCCATCGGAAATCCTTCGTGCGTTGTTCCACCCGGGATCTAACACTAGTCGGAAGATTTTAGACAAGGAGATACGCAACGTGACCCTGCTCTTAACTGAAATCTACGTAGGTACAGATATGCACGACGTTACGATCATTTTTGCAGCTGACCGGAGAATTAGCTATGAGAAGAAGTTCCATGCTCTCTGCAAGAAGATATTTCGCGTCCCTTACCTCAATGCCGGGATCGGGTTCTTCGGCCTCGCAGAAGTAGGACGACGGCCACATGCAACCCCGATGTCAGACTGGCTTACGAGTTTCATCAATAAAAATCATGATGCTCGAACACTACGCGACTTCGCCCATAGGTTGAACGACGAATTGAATGGCGCCGTGCCGCGAACCTCGAAGACATCGAATCCGTCGGGCTTTCACATCGCTGGATTTAATCAGGACGGTCTCCCAGAGTTTTGGTTCGTCCGTAACATAGAGACGATGGATCAGCATAGTTATATGGGTTTTCTGGATCACTACTCTGTGACAGAAGATTTTCTTACAAGAGATGCTCGCCGCGAGATTGGTTATGATGGGGCATCTCTAAAGATCCCCGAACCCAGAATGAGAGCATACCGGAATGGAGACATTCGAGGGCACGTGGTAGCTTGGAAGGAATTTGATAGGGTTCTTAAGAACGTTCTATTAGGGTTTCTTGATTTACAAGATTTCCGAAGTCTTAGAACCATAAGTGACTACGTAGAGTTCACTAAGTTCAAGATGGAATTGATTGCAGCAGTTTATGAGAAGTACTGTAAAGCTTCCCTGATAGGAAAACCAATCGATGCTTTCTCGATCGTTAACCCGGCTTCGTCAAACCAAACGTGATCAGACCGCTTCCTTGTCAGGAGCCCGAGCGGCTCGTGCTGCTCAACGAGACCAAGTCTAAGGCCAGAGTCCCCTTGATGAACGTCTCGTTCCCGAACTCTGTGGATTGGCGGCTCTTGTTTCAATCGTTATTGAGACAGAAGTCCTACGAAGCATTGCACGAATTGAGTTATAATCGGGCCGGCGGGAAAACGCCGGGAGAGAATCATGCAGACTATTTACCAAGTAAACGCTGACGACCTGAACGAAGATTTCCTTGAAGGCCTGAGAACAACTTTCAAGCACAAGGAGATTGAAATAGTGGTCTATGAACGCGACGAAACCGCTTATCTGTTGAGGTCGCCCGCGAACCGTGCGCGCCTGGTCGAGGCTGTCGCCGATGTCGAACAGAATCGGAACATCGTCGTCCCAGACCAAGAGCAGTTTCAATGAGGATCGTTGCCTTTCACCAATCGGCCTCGCTTCCCGCCAGCACCAGCGCTCGCCGCAGCCCGTAGAAGCCTACCTGCCAACCTTCAGCCACGCTTCCCGCACCTTCAGTTGATCCGGTGTTGGTTTGGCTATCTCGACAAGGCGATGGCCCGACTCGGTCTCCGCATCCACAGGCAAATCCACAACCTGATCCCGGCCGTCGCGCTTGAACGCGAGCTTCACCGACTGACCGATTCGTTCCCCAAGGCGAGCCATCGCTTTCGGAGGGTCTGTCTTGAGATCATAGCCGTCGATTGACACAAGCTGATCGCCAGAGCGGAGTCCGACTCGCGAAGCCGGGCTGTTCCGAAAGACCCGCCCGATCATCGGACCATCGGGTGTGTTCTCCACGCTGAAGCCAACGTCGTAGCTCTTTTGCGCAGACGTCTCGACCTCGTAGCCGGCGTAGCCGAGGATCGTTTCGTAAGCGGGCACTTCCACGCCCCAGACGTACTTGCGATAGAAGGCGTGATAGTCGCGTTTCGTCAGCCGGTTGATTATGCCAACCATGTCTTCAGTCGTGAAGCCCCTACCCTTTCGATAGAAGTCCCGATACAGCGCGCGCATCACATCGTCGAGCCTCGACGCCCCACCCGAATCGTGAATGATCGAAAGGTCCAGGAGCGCGCCGAGATTCTGACCCTGCGTGTAGTATGAAATTCCAAACGCGACCGGCGTGTCGTAGCCAACCCAGGTCGAGGCCGAAGAGTTCGCAGGTGAGATGTATGCGCGAGCTTCGTTTCCTTCGACTCCCCCCATCGCGCCCCCTACGCTTTCGAGAAACTGCTGGCGAGTGCTCAAGCCGGCGCGGTAAAGGGCGACGTTGCCGTAATAGTTGGTGAATCCTTCGGACACCCATAACAGCGGCGTTTCGTTCTCGCGTGAATAGTCGTAGGGCCACATCTCGGCGGGTCGGATTCGCTTTACGTTCCACAGATGGAAGAACTCGTGCGACGCCGTGCCTATGATCATCTCGGGCGTGGCGTACTGGCCCGGCGGCGCGAACGCCACGAACGAGTTGTTGTGCTCGAGCGCGCCGGCGGCATTCGATTCGGCCCGCGCAAAAAAGTAAAAGTAGACGTACTTCTCATACGGGAGGCCGCCGAACATCGCGCTGTTGGCTTTCGCAACCTTCGCAAGCATCTCAACAAACTTCGCCGCTTTGTCTTTCGAGAACGCGCCGGCGGGACTGGTGACCAGGTAGTGCGGCTTTTTTTCTACTTCGAACTCGGTCAGATCAAAGTTGCCCATCTCAGTCGGGGAGTCAACCAGCGTGTCGTAATCCGGAGCGTAGAATGTCGTCGCGTCCATCTGTTTGAGCGCTGAGGCGATCCGCCAACCGGGTGGGGCTTCGAAGCGAACGGTGCTCGGCGCGTTGCGATGGTTCGCGGCCATCAAGAAGAGTTCGGTTCCGGTGAAGAATGCGAAGTCTTTGGTGATTTTGGCTTGATTGAGCGCGAGCACGTCGGCTCGATAGTCGAATTCGACTTTGATCCGATCGAGCCCCAGTGTTTTGATGAGCCACGTCTGCTTGCGAGTCATCACAGGTTGAAGCCGCGCGCCCTTTGAGTCCGTCACAACAAAGCGCAGGATGTTTTTGAAATAGTTTTCGACGGTGTACCAGCCAGGGGTCCAGGTCGGCAACGAAAGCTCGAGGCGCGGCTCGCTGATGTTCCGAACATCTGCTGTGACGCGAAAGAGATGATCCTCGGTGCTAGCGACGGCTACGGTGTAGTCGATGTGAAACGGCTTGCGCTTCTGGGCGGCTGCCGCTGGCGCGACCGCCAGCACAACGCCGATCGCAAGGATGAGGTTCAGGATGCGTGAGATTGTTCGGTTTGGCATTGATCTTGGTCTCAGAGTAGCCTGAGGAATTCGTCAACGCTTAGACCCGCATTGCGGATCAAAGCGCGAAGCGTTCCGAGTGATAGTTCTTTGTGTTGAGGGATTGAAAGGTTTACGCGAATGCCGGGCTTCACCAACACCAAGTGGCTTCCAACTTGGCCGATTGGTTGCCAGCCAGCCTTTCGGAAAGCTTTCGCCGCTTCTTTGCCAGAAATGTTGGCGAGCTTCCCCATTCGCTAGACCGCGACGACGATGGGCCTTTGGTTTCTTTTGCCTTTGAGCCCAGAAACAGCCTTCTGGTCTTCGGCCCAAAGCCATGCAGTGATGGCTTCTTTGATGTTTTCAAGCGCTTCCGCTTCATCGCGCCCTTGAGAGACGCAGCCCGGGAGTGCAGGGCATTCCGCCACGATCCAGCCATCCTCAGCGTGTTCCAGTGTGACGTGAAAGATCATCTTTCTGTTCCTCTGGTCGAATACTGCCCGAAACTCGAATGCTGCATCAAGCCAGACGCGGTATCCCTGAATTGGCATCTATGCCTGCGCGGCCCGCATGCTCGCGAATCTTGTTGGTAATCTCTACGGCGAGCGCCAGCGCGCGGCGGGCGTCTTCTCCCGTCACTCGAACCGGTGCGCCTTCGACGGCCCGAATGAACGATTCGATTTCCAGCTTTAGCGGTTCGTCTCGCTCGACCGGAAGCGAGCGGTTGTCGAACATCAGCTTGCCTGATGCGCCGGGTTTCACGGAGACTACGGAGGCTTCTTGCGCCGAGTAGTCAATCGACACGTACTGGTGCGGTTGGAAGAAACGCAGCTTTCGAACGCGTTCGCCGGAGACACGGCTCGCGGTCAAGTTAGCCACGCAGCCATTCTCAAACTCGATACGCGCGTTGGCGATGTCCACTTTCGGCGTGAGTATGGGCACACCGGCTGCGCGAACTTCCAGCACGTTGCTATCGACGAACGACAGCACGACGTCGATGTCGTGGATCATCAAGTCCATCACGACGTCAATGTCCAGGCTTCGCGGGGTGAAGACGCTCAGGCGATGAGCTTCGAAGAAGAGGGGCCGGGTCACAATGCCGGACGTAGCCGCGACAGCCGGGTTGAAGCGTTCGAGATGCCCGACTTGAACCACAGCGCGCCCGCGCTTAGCAGCCGCAATGATCGCGTCCGCCTCGTCGAGGGTCTGCGAGATTGGCTTCTCGATCAGGGCGGATATACCCGCTTCGAGAAGTTCACAAGCGATCGCGCAATGCGAGACGGTCGGAACGGCGATGCTTACCGCATCCACTCTTCCGATCAGCTCGCGGTAGTCTGAAACGAATTCCGCGCCGTAGCGCTCGGCAACCGCAGTGCCGGTCGACGCGTTGACGTCACAGACAGCGACGAGTCTCGCTCCGGCCGAGTCTGCATAGATGCGCGCGTGCTCTTTCCCGAAGTGTCCGGCCCCGGCTACTGCGACCCTGATCATTCGCGTTGCTCCTCAAACTCCAAAGGCGCTCGACTCGCGCCTTGACCCTCTCTTTGCCGCTACCTACACTGATTGATCAATGCGGGCGGGACGCCCGCGCTCCCAGAACGACCATTCTCGCGAGCGTTGCGCGTCGTCGACGGATCAACAGGAACCCCCAAGTCTCAACGAAGCAGAAAGCATAGTGGAACAACCAGCCGCTGCCAAGCACGCATACCCGATTCTCCTTTTTCTCCTCGCCCTTTGCGGCGTCATCTTCTTTTTTGGCTTGGGCCGTGTCGCGTTGTTAGGTCCCGATGAGCCGCGATATGCGGAAGTTGCGCGCGAGATGTTCGTCAGTGGCGATTACATCTCACCTCGCCTGTGCGGGTGTCTGTGGCTGGAAAAGCCGGCGCTGCTTTACTGGCTGGCGGCAGCGTCTTACCAGTTGTTGGGTGTGAACGAGTATGCGGCCCGGCTGCCATCGGCGCTAGCTGCGACGCTGACGGTGTTATCGCTTTGGTGGGCATTGAGCCGCGCAGGGTTCGCGCGCCTTGCGGTAGTCGCGGCATTGCTGCTGGCTACGAGCGCGTTGTTTATCGGCTACGCGCGAGCTGCGACGCCGGATATGTTGCTGACGGCAGCAGTAACGATCGCGTTGCTTTCGGGCTACCTGTGGACAACCGCGAGCGGCCGCGCGCGGAAGGTGTGCTGGATGGTCTTGTGGGTGGCGGCGGGTTTTGCGGTGCTGGCGAAAGGGCTAATCGGCATAATTGTGATCGTGCCTGTGCTGGGCATCTACCTGGCGATTACCGGCGAGCTGAAGTTGATCGACTGGCGCGGATGTGTCACGGGGCTCGCTGTCTTCCTTGGCGTCGTGTCGATTTGGTATGTGCCGGTGACGGTGAGGCACGGTTGGGCATTCGTGGACGAGTTCTTTGTCAAGCAACACTTCCAAAGGTATCTGACGAACATCTACCACCATCCTCAACCAGCCTACTTCTTTCCTATTGTGGCGCTTGCTGGAGTCTTGCCGTGGGCGTTCTTTATGGTGCCGGCGGTGGCTCGCCTGCGCGCCTTGAGACCGCGAGTCAAAGCCGAAGACTCGATACTCGCGCTTGCGTGGGTCTGGGTTGCGTGGCCGCTGGTTTTCTTCTCGCTCTCTGTGTCGAAGCTGCCCGGGTACATCCTGCCGATCTTCCCGGCGCTGGCGATCATCGCAGGCGTTGAAGTCGAGCGCTTCCGGAGGGGTGAACGCCAGGTGCGACTGGCAGCGGCAGCCTGGATAACCGCGTTCTCGCTTGTAGCGATAAGCGCCGGTTTCGTTGTCTACACTGAGCGTCAATTGAGTGGCGTGACCGGATGGCGGATGGTGTTGAGTGGTTTGCCGGCGGCGGCGGCTGCGGCGACAGCGCTCTTTCTGGCAGCGAAGCGGCCTCGAGCTCTGGTCATCGGCACGGCGGCGGTGATGGCGACCCTTGTCGTAAGCGCGGTGGTGTTGCTGTCCGGGGCGCTGACCGAGAGAGCGACATTGAAATCCTTCTCGCTCGAGAGTGCGGCGCAGCTTCGGCCGGACGAGCGCATTGCGTTCTTTATCAAGAGTGAGTACGCGCCTGTTTTCTATGCCGAAGGCCGGGTCGTCTGCGGAGTGGGTGAGTTTGATGTGCTGAATGCGCTGAGCGAAGAGACGCTGGTCGTGGCGCTGGAAAACGAACGAACTCTGGTCGTGATAACTGGCGAGGATTGGCGGGACGAGCTAGAGGGCTATCCTCTGCTGACGGCTGAGTTGATCGGAGAACAGGGGAAGACCTTTGCGTACAGAGTTGCGCTTAGGAAGTAGCATAGACTTTAGTCTGTGCCTGCCCGCCTAGTGTTGAGAACGTTGCATTGATCTTGAGGTGGCGCGACAAGAAGGAACCAGTAGGAGGCGAAAACGCAGTGCTTCGACTTGCATAGCTTATTGCTCTCCCACCACTTGCGACACAGACTAAAGTCTATGCTACTTCGCGCGAGCGATCGGCCCGATCTTTTCTGCTACCGGAAGCGCCTCTCGGAAGAAGGCTACGATGCGCGCGTCGTAGTCTGAAGAGGCCGTGTCGTAAAGGCGATCCTTTCGCGAGTGCTCGACCTCGACCAGCGCTTTGGGAGCCTTCGCCTGGAGATATAGATCATGAGTGAGCGCTTCGAACGCGCCGGTGTCTTTTGCGGTCAGAAAGAGTTTTGAAGCGTTCACCGCGGCGACAGACTCCGCAGCCGGCGCTGAGTCTTCGCGGCGGAGCAGGTAAAGCTGCAGCGCCAAATCGGTGAGATCGCTTGTCCAGTGAGAGTCGACAAACCGGTTGGCGGTTGAACTGTCGGTGCCGATAAAAGTCTTGAGCCGGTGATTGATGAAGCGCTTCATGTCCGGATAAACCGAGTCAACCGCAACGGCCTTGACCATCGGGTCTTGGGACGAAGCCACCAGCGAGATGTAGCCTCCCATATCGACGCCGTAGAGCCCAACTCGCCCGTCGAGCAGCTCCTGGCCCCCTTCGGTCTTCTTGGTCTTCAGAAACTTGATCGCCGAAAGCAGATCGTCTTTCTCGTAAGAGCCGAGCCCGGACCACTTGACCGGACTCTCGCCGTGGCCGCGCATATCGTAAAGCAAGACGTGATATCCGGCCTTCCAAAGCTCGAACGCGAGCGTGAGCAACTCCGAGCGGTTCGAACCGTACCCGTGGCTCAGGATGACGACGGGTCCGGGTTTGCCGCGGCTCAAGAACCAACCGGCCGATTGAGTCGAGTCTAAGTTCTTCCACTTCTCGTCGAACCACATCGGTCGTTGCAGGATGACCTGAAAGTCGCGCGGCGAGCCGTAAAGCTGCGTGCGAGCCGGATGAGTCATTCGATGGACAAGGTAAAAATCCAGCGCGCCCACGCCGACTACCAGCACCAGAACTGCGGGGATAAAGACCCAAAAAACGCGCTTGAACGCCGTCCGCTTCTTCTTTGAGATAAGCATAGCTTCAGACCACTCAGGGGAGGTGAATCGGCAGGGGCATGGGGGAGTTTTGCGGAAGGTCACGGATCAAATGCGACAGGGCCGAGTATACAAGAAGCGGCTGATATTGCAATAGTTCTTATGGATTAGGAGTCCGTAGTCAGTAGTCCGTAGTCCGTAGTCAGTAGTCCGTAGTCAGTAGTCCGTAGTCAGCAGTCCGTGGTCAGTAGTCCGTAGACAGAAACGGCGTTTCACGGCAATATGAACTCTGCCTACGAACCACGGACTACGGACTACTGACTACTGACTACTGACTACGGACTACTGGCTAAACTGCAAACGGGGGCTTAGATTTGATCGCTCAGCTATCTGGCAAGCTCATTCACAAACAACCGAATTCGGTCATCATCGACGTCGGCGGAGTCGGCTATGAAGCTACGATTCCCGTCTCGACTTTCTACGAGTTGGGCGAGCCCGGTACACAGGTGTCGCTCAAGATTCACACCCACGTTCGAGAAGACCTGATCCAGCTATTCGGGTTTTGGACTATACGGGAGAAAGAGCTCTTCTCGAAGCTAACCAGCGTGAGCGGCGTAGGTCCGAAGCTCGCGATCACGATGCTCTCGGGTATGCCGGCCGCCGAGTTGATCCTGGCTATCACCAGCAACGATCTTGCGCGATTGACGGCGATGCCCGGGGTCGGCCGCAAGACAGCGGAGCGGGTTGTTGTCGAGCTGCGCGATAAGCTGGCTGCGTTGGCGGCTGCCGAACGCGAAGCTGAGCCCGTGCTCGCTCGAGGTGACGCCCCGAGCGGACCTGTGATTCGCGATGACACGGTTGCCGCGCTGATGGCGCTCGGGTATCCGAAGGCGATGGCTGAGCGCGCGGTCTCGGACGCGATTCGCGAAGAAGGCGATCGGACGATCGAAGCGGTCCTGAGACGCTCGCTGAGGCGGCTGTCTCGCTAAATCGTGGAGACGCTGATTCAGTTAACAAGCTTGTACGATTAAGTTAGCGACGTTGAAGTTTTCGAGGAAAAAATAATGTAACGTCGAGCGAGTTTCCGATTGCTTTTTTTCGCGCGCATCAACTATAATCGCGCGCGTTCGAGATCAACAAGCCTACGCACTTCAGACGTTGTTCGATCTACGCCAGGAACTTTACTAATGTCAGCAGATTCGGCAAACCTCAAGCTTGCTCCGTGTCCGGCATGTGGGGGCACGGGCTGGGAGTTCGTGGAAGGCAAAGGCGTGCGCCCCTGCGACTGCAAGCGCGCGGACCGGCCCGATCTGCTCGAAGCGAGCGCGCGAATTCCCAGGCGGTTCGCCCACTGCACCCTAGATAACTTCGAGACGTTGATGCCGTCGCTTCACCGGGCGTTGATGAACACCCGAAAGTTTGTCGACGAGTTTCCGGTGGTGGACGTTGGGCTCCTGTATCTTGGACGCTGCGGGGTAGGGAAGACCCACCTGGCGGTCGCGGCCTTGAAGGGATTGATCAAAAAGGGAATCCCTGGGATCTTTTATGATTTCCGCGATCTCTTGAAAGAGATTCAAGACAGCTATAACCCCAACACCCACACGTCCGAACTCAAGATCCTTGCGCCGATACTTGAGGCCGAGGTGCTTGTGCTTGACGAGCTTGGTTCAAGCAAGCCGACCGAGTGGGTTCAGGAAACGATCACTCACATCATCAACAAGCGCTACAACGACCGGAAGATCACGCTGTTCACTTCCAACTATCTGGACATTCCAATCGGTTCCGCCTACGACGAAAGCCTGACCGAGCGCGTTGGCGTGAGGCTTCGCTCGCGGTTGCACGAGATGTGCAGGCTGGTTCTGATGGAAGGCGATGACTATCGCGAAACGCTCAAGACCCGCCGCGGCAGTCGATTCTCAAGTTAGTGTCTAGCTTCTTACCCTGCAGCATCATGTCAGACCAAATCGGACGCCGGTACCACTTGGGATGCGCGTCTATTTGCGCACGTCGACCCTGGCCGGCGTCAGCGTTGTTCCCATGGCTGGGTGAACCCGGATCAAATGTCAACGGGAACTCAAGGCTGACCCACTGGACGCTGTTTGATTGGAGATTTGCATTATCGAAGAGCTGACTTTCGTCTATATCCAGTAGAGTAGAATCGAGCAGAGTATTAGGCGCACGGATGCTTCGGTTAGGAGGCCGCTCCTCATGAAGAATCAATGTCAAAGGCTTCTTTGCAGTTTCGTTTCCGCACAGGTGGTACGTTTTTCGACGGCTCTCGCGCTGACGCTGGTGCTGATGTTGTGCGCCCGGTTCGTCGGGCGAGCCTTTGGTCAAACTCAACCGGCTATGGGTGAGCACACGGGAAGGCCGGACAACATTAACTACGATGAAGTGAAGGCTATTACGCTGCAACCCGACGGCAAGATCATCGTAGCCGGTCGCACTCGAGGGAAAAGCACTAAGCCGGGCGCGGCTTCCGGGAACGGACCTGATAGAAGTAAGACTCGCAGAGACTCGAAAGGAGATTTTGCGCTGGCCCGCTACCTGGCCGACGGCAGTCCGGATACGTCTTTCGGTGAAGGCGGCAAAGTCGTAACAGACTTTGCCGGCAACGATGACGATCTCGCTGCTGTTGCTCTTCAGGCCGATGGAAGAATCCTGCTGGTTGGAACCACCAAGTGGGACAACTGTGATTCTGACTTCGCTCTTGCGCGATACAACAGCGATGGCACTCTCGACAATTCCTTCGGTCGAGGTGGCAAGGTCGTCACGGACTTTTTCGGCAAAACGGATAGTCCCTTTGGCGTCGCCATCCAGCACGATGGGCGGATCATCGTGGCGGGAGGGGTTTCAAGCGATCGCCCGAACCTGGCTCTTGTTCGCTACACTCAGCGCGGAAGTCTGGACCCGGCGTTTGGCAACGGCGGAAAAGCTCTCACGCCCTTTACTCGTTTCGCGGTCGCGCGTTCGATCAGCCTCCAGGACGATGGAACGATCTTAACCGCCGGCGGCTCATCGGATTGTTCGGCCGTTGGTGACACCGTTTCTTTTTTCTCTTTTTTTGAGATGACACGTTATCAGGCTGACGGCCGGACCGATACGGCTTTTGGCGACAAGGGCACGTTGACCACAACCGTGAAACCGCCCGAGGGGATTTTACGCGCAATAGCGATCCAACCTGCCGGCAAAGTAATCATGGCGAGTAAAACGAATATGGAGGGCCGGAGTGGATACTTTCTCCTGCGACGCTTCGATCAAAGCGGGCTTCCGGATAATTCATTCGGGAGTGGCGGCACAGCAATCACCAGGTTTGAACACACAACGACCCCCGGAGCCATTGCGCTGCTTCCTAACGGTAGCTTCATCGTCGTCGGATCTGCTTATGTAACCGGGTCGCCCCACGCCTTCGCTCTGGCGCGATACGGCAACAACGGCGAGTTGAACTTGAGCTTTGGCAAAGCAGGAAAGGTTATCGCTCTGTGCGGCGAATACTGCGAGGCTTCATCGGTAGCGGTTCAGCCCGATGGGAAGATCGTCGCGGGCGGATATGCAGAGACTCATCGCGATCTTGCCGACTTTCTTCTTATGCGTTACAACGGGGACGGCACGCTCGACACCGCGTTTGGCGGCGGCGGGAAAGTGTACGCCGACTTCAATGGCATTACCGACAAAACGCCTGCCCTCGACTTCAATCAGAATCCAAAGTCCGTCGCACGGAAGCCGAAGTGTCCCGAATATACCGTGGTTTCGACATCGACAATAACCGTGGTGCCCGGCCCACCTCGCGAGAAGGCGGGAACGGACCCACTCCCATTCCGCCTCCCGAAGCTAATGCCCCTCCCGGGTAGGGCGGGTAACCTGGGCGGAGGTTCTACATCGACACCACCGGCGCCCGGCGCTCCGGCATCAGCAGTAGATTCGAAGCCGGTCCTGTTGAGCAATCCGCCACCCCACTACACGGAAGAAGCGCGGAAGAACAAGATTCAGGGCACGGTCACCGCTCGCGTGCTGGTCGGCGCGGACGGTTACGTCAAGCAAGTCAAAATCGTGAGCGGGCTTCCCGACGGATTGGATGAACAAGCAATACAGGCCGCTTATCAATATAGATACAAACCGGCTTTGAAGGATGGCAAGCCAGTGAGTTATTGGGTCGTGGCCCAGATCGAGTTCAACTTGCGCTGAACAGTGAGCGCTCGAGCAGTAAAGTGATCTCGCCAAATCTCAATTTGCAATTTGCAATTTTCAATCTTCGATTTTCAATTCCCGCTTTTCTTGTCGGCCGATGTACTAACTTCCACATTAGCCGAAGTCAGCGTCGTACCCATAACTCGTTGAAGCTCCGACATCGCTTTGTTGTATTCAGTCATCGCACGAAGCTCGCGGCCTCGCGACTCCGACAACGTGTTCTGACGTTCAAGCACGAAGTATGTAGTAGACAGGCCTGAATCGAAGCGCCGCTGCTCGCTCTGGTATTGCTTCTCCGCGGCTTCGCGCGAGGCTCGCGCCGTCTCTACTCGCTCGCGTCCCATCTCGACCGACTGGAGCGCGTTTCTCACTTCTGCTTCGATTGCCTGCTCGAGAATCTTCCGCTGAGCGCCGATTTTGCGGCCTTCGGCAAGCGACCGCCCGAGCTGACCTTCGGCCGCCCGGTTCCTGAGCGGGAAGCTGAGGCTCACGCCGACTCGGAATGTGCGAAAGTCATTGCCGAACGAGTTCGCAAGGCTTTGACCGTAGCCGCCAACCAGAAAGCCCGGCAATCCCGCGGACGGAGCGATTACGAGCGGAGGCAGACCGGCAAGCTCCGACAGAGTGTTCACTTGCTTCACCAGCAGATCGGTGGTTGCGGTGAACGGGCTCCCGGTGCTGCTAACCAGCGTGCCGGCCAACCCGGTCGATGTGTAGGACGCAATCAGATCGACGGCCGGCTTTGTCTGGTTTGAAAAATATCTGGTGTCGATCTTGTTGATCTCCTGCTGCACGTTGTTCTGCGCAAGCTCCTGCCTGTTCGCGAACGCTGCCGCTGTAGCTTCGTCCAGCTTCAGTGAAACCGGGTTGAGGTCGGGGACGTCGGCTGGGATTATTGCCTTGTTCCAGACGTCTGAGCTTCGGTCGCCAAGGATCAATTGCTTCAGGGCGTTCTCAGCCCGCGTAACCACCTCCAACGCGAACAGAACGTTTTCTCTGCGTTTCTCCAGTTCCACATCAACCGAAACAAGCTCGATCGGCGCCAGCGTACCTTGATCCACCATTCGGCTGTTGCGTTCGCGTTGCGCGCGCGCCAGGCCGACGGCTTCGCGTTGAATCTGCACCTCGCGCAACCCAAACAACAGATCCCAATAAGAGCGTTGAACTCGCGAGACGATCTCGATCGCCTTCTGGCGGAACTGGCTGTCAGAAAGATCCAGCCTGCGGTTGGCGACGCGGATTCTCCGTCGCGCCTCGTCGAGCGAGAAGCCACGCATGACGGGCTGGCGGATCTGAAAGTTGAGCACGCTGCTGTACTGCGGATTGAGCGAGTTAAAGATGCTGTTGGTGTCCGACCGCAGGTTCGTGAACTGCGCCGTCCATTGTGCGCCGGTCGGCAGCAACTGCTGAGCGTTCAAGTCCCAATTCGCGCTTCGCGTCGTGACCGTCCCGTTGGGTCCGCCCGACAACACCGAGCCGGAAGGCGTCACGCGGTGCTCGTAGAAACTCGAACCGCCGATTGTGATGTCTCGCGTGCCGCGAGCCGAGAACAGGTCGTAGTTGGCTTGCTGAACATTGATGCGCTCGACTTCGATCTCGCGGTTGTTCTGGAGCGCCAGTTTTACCGCGTCGAATAGAGTGAGCGTGAGCGGACTGCTCTCGTCAACGCCGACACGATGCGGCGTTCGCTCCTCGGCCGGCGGTGTTGAGCTTTGCTTCGCTTCCTGGGACGCCGGCTGCTCGATTTTTACTATCTGACCGGCGGTTGGGGCGGGTGAGCCGGCCAACAACACGAACGCAATCGTGCGACTAATAAAATCCTTCATAACCAAAACTCACTTTCATTCTGCTATCGGAACAGTCCCAAAAAAGACGAGGTCGCCGAAGCTGCCTTGCGCCGCGCCCATGCAAACGGCAATCGAACGGCTCGCCCGATGCGTCCCCAAACGGTCGATGCCGCCGCGTCGTCGAACAACGAGTACGCTACCGGCGTCACCAGCAGCGTCAACAGCAGACACATTGACTGCCCGCCGATCACCACAACCGAAGTCGAGCGATTGATGCCTGAACCTGGGCCGCTGCTTATGGCCAGGGGCGTCATTCCCGCTACGAACGCGATTGTGGTCATCAGGATCGGCCGAAGCCGATCGCGGCTCGCCTGGACCAAAGCTTCGTGACGTTCCATCCCTTTTTTGCGCAGCCCGTTGGTGTGATCGATTTGCAGGATCGAGTTCTTCTTCACCATTCCGAAGAGCACAAGCAGTCCAAGCAGCGTGAACATGTTCATTGCCTGTCCGGTCACGATCAGCGAAATGAGCGCGAACGGCAAGCTCAGCGGCAAGGCCAGTAGCACCGTCACCGGGTGGATGAACGACTCGAACTGAGCGGCCAGCACGATGTACATGAAGATAAACGAGAGCGCGAAGGCGATCAGGAAGCCGTTGATCGTGCGGCCGATCTCTTTGCTCGAGCCCGAAACGCCGGCGGTATAGCCCGGGAGCATGCCCATCGCCTGCGTTTCAGCGCGCAAATTGGTGAGCACCTCGCTTTGCGAAAAGCCGGGTTTGAGATTGGCTGTGAGCATCACGAGACGCTGGCGCGAGACGCGTTCGATCTGGGTCGGGCCGGTTGCCTCGCTCAACTTCGCGACGCTGTCGAGGCCGATGCTGCCCAACCGCGCCGACGGAACATTGAGTCGGCTGATGCTCGCCGCGTCAGTGCGGAAATCTTCGCTGGCACGAACGTGGACTTCGTACTGCTCGCCGTTCTCGTTATAGGTCGAAACCTGATCGCCGCCGACCAGCAGCCGCAGTGATTGCGCAATGTCGGAGATGCCTACGCCAAGCTCCGCGGCCTTCTGGCGGTCAATCGTCGCGCGCAGTTCCGGCTTGCCCACGATCAGCGAAGTGTCGGCGTCCACCACGCCCGGCACCTGTTTGAGTTTGTCGAGCAGCCGTTGGGAATACTCGTTGAGCTTGTCGAGGTTGGGGCCGAGCAACATAAACGAAACGTCCGCATTGGCGCGGCCGCCGCCGCTGATCGCCCCAACCGGCGTGACGACCGTGCGCAGGTTCTCCAACTTGAATTCAGGGAGGACCTTATCGCGCACCTGACCCATAACCACGAACTGCGAGACCGGGCGCTTGTCCAAATCGGCAAGCTTTACGTAGATCTTTGCCTGGTTCTGCGTCCGCTGCTGGTCGTCGCCGATGGTTGTCAGCGTGTAATCAATATGATCAAGATTTCGGATGCCGGCGGAGACTCGCTCGGCGATGTCGAGGGTCTTGCGCAGCGAAGTCCCTTCAGGCGCGCGCACTGTGACCTCGAACTCGCTCTGGTCGTCGACCGGGAAGAAGTTGAACCCGACTCGGGGGGCTAGCAAGAAGGTCGAAGCAAACGTCAGCACAGCGATCAGGACCACGGTCGCGCGGTGGTGCAGCGACCACGTCAGCAACGCGGTGTAGCCGCGATCCAGCACTCGCGAAATGCGCGAACTCTTCTCTCCGGTGTGCGCGGCCGGTTCGCCTGTCCCGCCCTCGTTGGACTTCCGCTTCAACCGATTCAGCATTCGCGCGCTCAACATCGGCGTCAGCGTGAAGCTCACCAGCAGCGAGACCATGATGGCGAACGACATCGTCAGCGCCATTGATTTGAAGAACCGGCCCGGAATGCTCTGCATAAACGCGACTGGCAGAAAAATCACCACCAGTGACAATGTCGTGGCCATAACCGCCATGCCAATCTCTTTTGTCGCTTCGATCGCGGCGGCAAACGGCTCGTAGCCCTTCTCTTCGATGTAGCGGAAGATGTTCTCGAGCACCACGATCGCATCGTCGATCACGATACCGACTGAAAGCGTCAAGCCCAGCATCGACGGGCCATTCAGCGTGATTCCGAAATAATCCATGATCGCAAACGTCGAGATGATCGAAGTCGGAATCGAGATTGCCGCGATGATTGTCGCCCGGAGGCTGCCCATGAAAAACAGCACGACCAGCGCGGCCAGGAAGGACCCTAGTATCAAGTGCTCGCGCACCGCGTGGAACGAAGCGAGGATAAAGATCGATTGGTCGCGCACGACATCGACCGAGTAGCCGGCGGGCAATGCTTTTTGGACTTGCGCCAGCCGCGCCGTGATCGCATCGACGACGTCGATGACGTTCGTGCCCGACTGGCGCCGCACCTGAAGCAGCAGGGCCGGCCTGTCGTTCAGGCGGCCGGCCGTCTCTTCGTCTTCTTCGCCGTCTTCGGTGTGGCCGACGTCGGAGATCTTGATCGGATAGGCGGCACGATTGGCGACGACGATATTGTTGAAATCGGCTGGAGATTGCAGTCGCCCGAGCGTCCGCAAAGTGAGCGCGCGATCGGTCTGTTCGACGCGCCCGCCCGGCACTTCCAGGTTCTGAGCTTGCAGCGCCTGAGACACTTGCGTCACGGTCAGGTTGTAACCGCGCAACTTGTCGCCATCCAGATAGACGTTCACCTGGCGTTTGCGTCCACCGATGATCTGCACCTGGCCGACGCCGTTGATGGATTCGATCTGACGGCGCAGCACTTTGTCGGCGAACTCGGTCAGCTCGCGGATGTTGCGATTCGAAGCGACCGAAATTGTCATAATCGGCGACGCGTCGGGGTCGAGCTTTTCGATGGTCGGCTGTTCGATGGTGCGTGGCAGATTTGGCAGGGCCCGGTTGATCTTGTCGCGCACGTCCTGTGCCGCTTCGTCGAGGTCGCGTTCGAGATCGAACGAGACAAAAACTAGCGAGACGCCTTCAGATGAAGTCGAGCGCAACTCGTCGATTCCGCTGATGGTGTTGACGGCTTCCTCGATCTTGTCGGTGATCTCGGTTTCGACTTCCTGGGGCGCGGCGCCCGGCAACCGCGTGGTGATGGTTATCGTGGGAAACTCGACTCGCGGGAAGCGTTCAACAACCAGCCTGTTGTACGAGAAGATCCCAAGAACAACCAGCGTGAGAATCAGCATCGTAGCGAAGACCGGACGACGGACACAGATTTCTGCGAGTTTCTGCATACTCTTTCTCCTGCTGGCAAAAGACTGAGAGCCAACCACAAAGTCACAAAGACACTAAGAACAGTTCATCAAGCCTTCCAGCTTTCGTGAAACTGGTGTCTTTGTGACTTTGTGGTTGATCGTCACTTGCCGGCGTTGACGGCGCTGCCCTCTTGAAGCTTGTCCAGGTTGCTTGTGGCGACGCTCTCGCCCGATTTCACGCCCGCGACGACTTCGATCAGGTCGCCGTCGCTTGCTCCGGTCTTTACTATGCGTTCCGATGCGCGGCCATTCTCGATCACGAAGACCTTGTTCAAACCGGCGATGTTTTGAACCGCCCGCAGCGGCACCATCACCGCGGGCGCGTCGTTTGAGGTGACGAGCGTCGACTTGGCGAACATTCCAGGGCGGAGCAGATTGCCGGGATTTGCGACCTCTGCTTCGATCGTCAACGAGCGAGTCTGCTCGTTAAGCGAGGCGCCGATGCGGACCACCCGCCCAGTGAAAGCGCGGTCCGGGAAAGCTTCGACGGTCAGGTTCATCGTCTGCCCGGTTCGCACCGAAGCCGCCGCGTACTCCGGGATATCGGCGCGCAACCGCAGTGGATTGATTTTCACAAGAGTGACGATGCGCCCGTTAACCGGCAGATAGGAACCTCGTGATGTATGTTTCTCTTTCACTGATCCGTTGATCGGGGAGCGCACCACGGTGTCCGCGACCGCCTTCTTTGCCAGATTCAAGGAGGCTCGCTGCTGTTCGACCAGTGCCAGTTGCTGATTGACGGCATCCACCGCGGCCTGATAACGAGCCTGCGCCAGGCTGTGAGTCGTGACAGCCTGGTCGTAGAGCGCCCGAGAAACGTCGCCGTTTTCAACCAATCGCGCCTGGCGGTCCAGGCTCATCTTTTCCCAATCGAGCTGAGCTTTGGCAACCCGTACGTCGGCGGTTCGATTCGGGTCGAACTTCTCTCCTTCCGTCATCCCGAGCCTCGCCATCGTTTGCTTCAGCGTGGCTTCTGCCTGCTCGACTTTGAGCTTGGCGTCGCGCTGATCTATCTGAGCGATAATCTGTCCCCGCGTGACAAAACCCCCGAAGTCGACGTTGAGCTGCGCAAGTTCGCCCGGCGCCTGGGCCGAAACGACTACCTCTTCATCGGCGGCGAGCGAGCCGACGACTTCGACGCCGCGTTGCAAGCTGCGAGTGATCGCCGAAGCCGTTGCGACATCAACCGGCGGCGCGGGCATTGTCGAAGCTCTCGCTTTCGCCTCGGCTGTTGCTTCGGGTGACCCTTTGCGTCCACAGGCGGAAGCGAACAGGACCGTTGCCACAACTGTGAGGATCAACAAAGTCTGCCGCCTCAAATTCCAACAGTGTTGAGCCGCGAGCGAATCTCTTTCAATCATTTGACCGTTCATCTGCAATTACCCGTGTTTCTTCAAGCCTCGGAGTCGCGAACGCCGTTGAGGAATATCTCCACGAAGCGATCTGCGATTTGCCGATTAGAAAGCTTTACGTCGTCGTCTTTGAAAATGATGCGAGCTTGAACCTGATGCAAGACCATGCCGACGAACGCGCGGGCGGCGACGGCGGGATCGATCGCGCGGAACGCGCCATCCGAGGTGCGCTGTTTGATGTACTTACGAATGTGGTTCTTTATGTCGCGAGCTGTTGAATCGAAAAAGATGTTGGAGAGCTCGTGGCCTTCGAGAGCGCTGAACAGCAGCAGGCGCATGAATGTCCTGTCCTTGGAATGAAACTCGAGCATCTCCAAAGCCAATGAGCCAAAGAACGCGCGGTCGTCCTTGCGGCTCGCGGCTTCTTCGAGCTGCGCCTTCATTCTCTCGGTGCCCTGTTTGACTTTGAAGTCGAGAATGGCGGCATAGAGTTGATCCTTGCTGGCGAAATGCCGAAAGATGATGGCTTCGCTAACCCCGGCGCCCTCAGCGATCTCTTTGGTGGTGGTGCCGCTGAAGCCCTTGCTCGCGAACAGCTCGGCCGCGACGGCGACTATTTGCTGGCGTCTGTTCTCGCCGGTCATCCTCGACGGATGCGCCTTGTGGGGTGCTGCTGAAACCATCGACTTTCCTCCGCTCAAGTAAGTGAGTACTAACATACTTGGCGGAGGTGGTCCACGTCAACCCTGGGCGACTTAAGGCCCGGGTGGCGCTGAGAAGTTCGATTGACACGTCCGGCTCTGCGAGCGTTGCACTGGATCATGAGGAGTCGCGATGTAGTTCAGATTGATTTAATGCTGCGCAGCTTGCGCTTGGTGCTCGTTGGCCGTTATCATCTCGCACTGCCTGACAGCGCTCTGTCAGGTTTGTTTCTGAAGGATCAAGTGGAAAAGTAAAAGGACATGGTCCGTGGGTTGCGCGGTGGTGTGTCTCCGAGGCGGCCAGACCGGACCGAAGGATAAATCATGAAAATATCAGTCACGGCTTCTCTTGCAGAGCGCGCTCGCTCCGCGATGGGTTCTCTTAACAAAACACGAACGGCGCTCGGCGCAAGGCCAGGGCGATCATTGAAAAGCTACTGGTTAACGTTCACTATCGCGCTGGCGGCGATTGCTTTGCCGGTTGTGTTCCTGGGCTTGCTTCCCGCGAGTTTCGCGGACACGGGCACGGGTTCAATCAGCCTGACGACTTTAGGATCGCCAAGCACGGAGAACTTCGATACGCTGGCAATCGCCGGCACAACCAACAGCGCGCTGCCGACGGGTTGGTACATCACCGAAACTGGAGGAGGCGCTCGCGACAACGAGCAGTACGCCGGCGATAACGGTGGAAGCGCGACTGGCGATATCTGCAGCTACGGAACTACCAGCGCCACTGAGCGGGCTCTCGGCGCGCTACGCAGCGGTACCTTGTTTCCGTTCTTCGGGGCGAAATTCACCAACAACACAGGCAGCACTGTTAGCTCGCTTGCTGTCTCGTACACCGGCGAGGAGTGGCGCCTTGGAGCGGCGGCTCGAACCGACCGCATCGATTTTCAGTACAGCCTGGATGCGACGGATTTGACGACGACCGGAACCTACATTGATGTAGATGCGCTCGATTTTACAACGCCGAATACTGTGACGACTGGGGCTAAGGACGGCAACGCGGCGGCAAATCGAACCAGCATCAGTTTTACGATTGCCGGATTAACCATCCCCAACGGCGCTTCATTCTTCATTCGCTGGCTAGATTTTGATCCAGCAGGCTCCGATGATGGTCTGGCAGTAGACAATTTCTCGCTCACACCCGACGTTGGCGATGCGGCGCCAATAGTATCAAGCACTGCTCCTATCAACGGCGCTCTCAACGTTTCTCTAAATGCTAATATCACAGTCAACTTCAGCGAACCTGTAAACCTGAGCCCCACGTGGTTCACGATCAACGGCAGCTCAAGCGGCTCCCATGCTGCTGGCGTGAGCGGCGGCCCGATCTCCTTCGTCCTCGATCCGAGTGTCGATTTCGTGAATAACGAAACGATCACCGTGACAGTTCTGGCGAGCGGAGTGACTGACCAGGATACGAATGATCCGCCAGACCTTATGGCAGCAGACTTTGCTTTCAGCTTTTCCACGCCGGTTGTATTGGTCTGTGGCGACCCGGCTACTTTTATTCACGCCATCCAGGGTAGCGGTCCGACCAGTCCGCTAGTGGGAGCAACGAATGTGGTAATCGAGGGTATTGTCATCGGCGACTACCAGGGAGCCAGCTCGTTTGGTGGCTTCTTCGTGCAGGAGGAAGATGCCGATGCCGATGCTGATCCGGCCACCTCAGAAGGGATCTTTGTCTTCAACTTCAGCTTCGCCGTCAATGTCGGTGATAAGGTTCGTGTAAAGGGCACCGTCACTGAGTTTCTAACCAGCGGCGTTACCTTGACCGAACTGACAAGTGTCTCAGCCGTCACTATCTGTAGTTCCGGCAACAGCGTCACGACTACTGGCGTCACGCTTCCCGTCGCAAGCATCGGTGATTGGGAACGCTACGAGGGGATGCTGATCAATATCTCGCAAGACCTGACCGTTACAGACAACTTCACTCTTGGCCGTTTTGGGGAAGTAGGTCTTTCTGTAAATGGACGCCGGCTAAATCCGACCAACATCACGACGCCCGGCGCAGCGGCTATCGCGCAACAAAGCCTCAACGACCGCAGCCGCATAGTGCTGGATGACGCCAACAACCTTCAAAACATCGACCCGACGCTTTATCCTGCTCCGGGGTTGAGCGCCTTCAACACTCTGCGGGTGGGTTACAAGGTCAGCGGCCTGACCGGCGTTCTGGAGCAGAGGTTCGGGCTTTACCGCGTGCAGCCGGTGGGCCCGATCAGCTTTACCGCGGACAACCCGCGACCGGCTGCACCCGCTGCTGTCGGCGGCACGCTGAAGGTCGCCGGCCTCAACGTCTTGAATTATTTCAACGGGAATGGACTAGGCGGAGGGTTCCCGACCTCGCGAGGCGCAAACACTCCCCTCGAGTTCACACGCCAGAGAGACAAGATCATCAACGTGATTACGGCCATCAATCCGGATATCGCTGGGTTGAGTGAAATGGAAAATGACGCGACTCCCAACAGCGCCATTGAAGACCTTGTAGCCGGCCTGAACGCCGCGACGGCGCCAGGTACTTACAGTTTCATCAACACAGGAGTGGTTGGGACAGATGAGATTCGCGTGGCGATAATCTATAAGCCCGCGACCGTCACGCCTGTCGGCTCACACGCAATCCTCAATACGTTGGTGGACCCCCTGTTCATTGACACAAGAAATCGTCCGGCGCTGGCTCAGACGTTTAGTCAGATTTCAACGACCGCGAAGTTTACAGTCGTGGTCAACCACTTGAAGTCAAAGGGCTCCGCCTGCGCTGACATAGGTGACCCTGATACGGGCGATGGCCAGGGCAACTGTAACTTGACTCGGACCGCAGCCGCTACGGCGCTGGTCAACTGGCTGGCGACTGATCCCACCGGTAGCGGCGATCCGGACTTTTTGATGATTGGCGATTACAATTCCTATGCTAAGGAAGACCCGATTGCCGCGATCAAGACCGGCGGCTACACTGATCTGATCAATGCCTTCGTGGGAGCCGAGGCCTACTCATACCAATTCGACGGGCAGTCAGGCTATCTTGATCACGCGCTGGCCAGCGCAACCCTGTCTCCGCAAGTAACAGGCGCGACCGAGTGGCATGTCAATGCTGACGAGCCGGTCGTCCTCGACTACAACGTCGAGTTCAAGACAGTCAATCAGGTTAATACGTTCTATGATCCGGGCGCATTCCGCGCGTCTGATCATGACCCGGTTGTCGTTGGCCTGATTCTCAACGCGCCGCCGACAGTCGATGCGGGCGGACCGTACTCGGTGGTTGAAGGGGGTTCCGTCCTTGTAAGTGCGGTGGGGAGCGACCCGAACGGCGGGACTCTCACCTATGCCTGGGACCTCGACAACAATGGCAGCTTTGAGACGCCGGGCCAGACCGCGACCTTTTCGGCTGCCGCATTGACTGCTCCTGGCACGCATACGATCAAGGTGCAAGTCACCGATGATGGTGGTCTTACTGCAACCGACGAGGCGACCGTGTTTGTGATCTTTAACTTCACCGGTTTCTTCCAGCCGGTTGAGAATTTCCCGACGATAAACCCTGTGAAGGCTGGTGCGAGTGTGGCGGTCAAGTTCAGTCTGGGCGGGAACAAAGGACTGAGCATCTTCGCGATCGGCTATCCAAAGTCGCAGCAAATCGCCTGTGACTCGACGGCTGAGGTTCCAGGCATCGAGGGAACCATAGCGGCTGGATCGACCGGCCTATCCTTCGATCCAACCACTAACGTGTACACATACGTCTGGAAGACAGATAAGGCCTGGGCGAACACGTGTCGTCAACTGGTTGTGAAGTTGATTGACGGTACCACTTATCGAGCGAACTTCAAGTTCAAATAAACAGCGACATCGCTCAAGCAAGGAGCCCGCTCACATTGAGTTGTGAGCGGGCTTCTTCAACTTCGTGGTTGAGCCGAGTTTGACACTCCCCAATCGATCCACTAGCATCACCATCCAATAATACTCAGACAATGTATGATGCGGTTTCGGCCGCGACTCTAGGGTATCGAATGAGCGCACTTCCGATAATGATTGGCGTGTTGTGTGTCCTGGCGATCGCCTATCGCTATTACAGCGCGTTTATCGCGGCCAGAGTCCTGGCGCTTGACGACTCGCGAGAGACTCCCGCACACACGCTGTATGACGGCCAGAACTACTATCCTACGAACAAGTGGGTGTTGTTCGGACATCACTTCGCCGCGATCTCGGGCGCCGGTCCGCTTGTAGGCCCCGTGCTTGCCGCGCAGTTTGGCTTCCTTCCCGGCTTGCTGTGGCTGGTCATAGGCGTGACGATCGGCGGCGCGGTGCACGACTTTGTGATTCTCGTTTCTTCGGTGAGGAGACGAGGCAAGTCGCTTGCCGAGATCGCTCGGACCGAGATCAGCCCGCTATCCGGACTCGTCACCGGAATCGCGATCCTGTTCATCGTAGTCATCGCGCTTGCGGGGCTGGGGCTTGTGGTGGTGAAAGCTCTTGGTGAAAGCCCGTGGGGCACCTTCACGGTTGGATTCACGATCCCGCTTGCACTGTTCATGGGCCTGTACATGTATCGCTTTCGCAAAGGCAAGATAGCCGAGGCGACGATTCTCGGAGTCATCGGGCTGTTCATCGCGGTCATCCTGGGAGGGAGGATTGCCGAATCATCGCTCGCGTCGAGCTTCACTTTTTCGGAATCGACGATCACTTACATGATGGCGGGCTACGGCTTCATCGCGTCGGTCTTGCCTGTTTGGATGCTGCTTTGTCCGCGCGACTACCTCAGCTCGTTCATGAAGATCGGCACGGTTGCGTTTCTGATCATAGGTGTGATCGTAGTAGCGCCGCGTCTCAATATGCCCGCGGTAACGCCATTCGCAGCGGGCGGCGGACCGATCATTCCCGGCAAGTTGTTCCCCTTCGTCTTCATCACGATTGCCTGCGGCGCGATATCGGGATTTCATTCGCTGATCAGCTCGGGCACGACGCCGAAGATGATCAACAAAGAATCTGACGCGCGAATGATCGGCTACGGAAGCATGCTGATGGAAGGACTGGTCGGAGTCGTCGCGCTGGTCGCCGCGACCTCGTTGTTGCCGGGCGACTACTTCTCGATCAATGTGGATCGCGCGCGGGTTGACTACGTTCAGTTTGTTGAGACCAACAGCGTCGAGGGCTTCGACCTGCACGAACAGAAGCTTGAAGAGCTGACCCAGGAAACCGGCGAGAAGAACTTGAGGGGGCGGACTGGCGGCGCGGTCACGCTTGCGGTGGGAATAGCGCAGATCTTCAACTCGATCCCGGGAATGCGCGGGCTGATGAAGTACTGGTATCACTTTGCAATCATGTTCGAAGCTCTGTTTATCCTCACCACGATAGACACCGGCACTCGTGTCGCCAGATTCATGCTCGGGGAGTTCCTCGGCCGCTTTCACAAGCCGCTCGAACGTCCCGACTGGATACCCGGCGCGGTCATCACGTCCGCGTTGATAGTCGCCGGCTGGGCCTACTTCATTCGCACCGGTTCGATCTCGACGATCTGGCCGATGTTCGGCATCGCCAACCAGCTTCTGGCGGCGATAGCTTTGTGTGTCGGCACAACGGTGATAATCAACTCGGGCAAGGCTAAGTATGCATGGGTGACGATCACGCCGCTCGTGTTTGTGGCTACGACGACGCTGACTGCGGGGTGGCGGTCGATCTTCGACAATTTCTTGAGAGAAACCGCGAAACCGGAGACTGCATTTCGCGGTTACTTGAACACGACGCTCACAGCGATAATGATGACCTGCGTAGTCATCGTGCTAACAGATTCGATACTGCACTGGCGTCGTACCCTGCGAGGCCCGCTTAAGCCTTCCGAGACGCCGGTTGAGACCGGCGACTGATCTTCACGTTCATTCCCGACTGCGCGGCTTCGTCGAGGACATAGGTAAAGTCAAACCCCTCGGAACCTATTGTAGAAAGCGACGCTTCGAGCAAGGAGTGTTGCGAAGCGATCGCCTGCCTGGGAACAACGGGATCGCGTTTTGAGTTGCGCGCGAGACACACATCCAACGGAATGTTGAAGACTACCAGCGCGGCGTGGAAGTTGAATCGCCTGGCGATCTTCAAGAACTGCTTGCGGTCCTGTCGCGTCACGCTGGTGGCGTCGGCGACGGAGAGGCGACCAAGCGCAAGCCGCTGTTCGATGATGACGTTCATCAAGTGAAACGCCTGAGGCGTCGCCTGCTGGTTGGCCGGGTCATCCGAGACAATCGCTCGGCACGCGTCGGAAGAAACGACCTGAGTGGATGAGAAGTGCCCGGCAGCCCACGTCGATTTGCCGCAGCCCGCAGGACCGCAAAGAACGATAAGTGTGTTCCGAGGAATAACGATTTCGTTCAATTAAAAGCTAGCACGCCTGATAACCCGTGGAGTTGCGGCGCACGCGCCCTTCTTCCTCAAGTTTCTCGAGGTGCGCAACCGTTGACCGCTCAGCCAACCCGTACATCGAAGGATGCACGTCGGTGTAAGCTGCTTCCACGATTTCATTTGGCAGCGACGCACCCGCCTGTACAGCTGCGAGAATCTTCCTCTCGCGCAACGTGCGATGCGCGACGTACTCTTCGAGCTTCTCGCGAGCTGAACCGATCGCGGGGCCGTGCGCCGGAAACAACGACGAGAGTTTCGGTAACGAAAGCAGCCGGGCCAGCGAATCGAAATACTGCCGCATGTTTCCTTCGGGCGGGTCGATGACTACGGTGCCGATTCCAACTACGAGGTCGCCGGTCAGGATCGCGCCCGTGTTCTCTTCGTAAAAGCAGAGGTGCCCGCGAGTATGCCCAGGCGTCTGAAGCGCGCGCAGCCGCCAGCCCGGATCGCCCGCAAGCTCTATCAACTCGTTGTCTTCAACAAACCGGTTCACCTCCACCGAATGCTGAACTCGCTGAGCGGTCAGCCGGTGAGCGGCGACGGGCACGCCCAGCCGTTTGCTCAAGTGATCCACACCGCCGGTATGGTCGGGGTGATGATGAGTCAGAAAGATTTCCCTTACCCGCCGGCCTTCGGCAATCAACTCGTCGATGAACTCGTCCAGGGCTCGCTGCTCGTCCTCATAAGGCGACGCAGGATCGATGATGATAACTTCGTCGCCGCCGACGATGTAGCAGTTGGTGTGTGTCGCCGGAGGAAGCGTCGGCGTCTTGACGGGAAACAAAAATATGCCAGGACGGAACTCGATGCGGCGAACCGAACCGCGCCGGGCTTCGGGCGCCGCGATGAGCGCCGCTGCCATCTGATCCAGACGATCCGCGTTTGCGGCAAGCGTCCTGATGATGTGAAGAGTAGGCGGCGCCATTATGATCTCGCCGCGTTGCCACAGCGCTACCGCGTCTTTGGGCCGAATCCATTCGCCTGATTCAAGCTCGCCGACCTCGACTGACGGCTCCTGGCCTTCGGGCAGCCACGCGAGAAAGAACCACGTGTCGAATCGCCGCGGCGCAAACGGCGGCGTGACCCAGCGGCCGGCTTCGATAAGAGCCGCGCCGTCAACCTGCAGGTCGTCATCTTCGAGAAGCTGTTTGAAGCTTTTCTGCTTTGCTTCAAGCGCGTGCCGGCTCACCAGGAGGTTTTCCTGCGAGACTCGTTCGACGCCACGCGCGAGCAGCACGCCCGCCTCTTCGAAGAACTCACGCGCCGCGCAAGCTCTCATCAGCGTTGCGTCACTCTCGCCCGAGTGAGCTATCGGAACGCTCGCGTCCTCTTTGTCTAGTTGGCCGCCCGGAAACGCATGAAAGCCACCCATGAATGCGAGCTTCGTGCTTCGTTTGACCCAGAACATTTGTGGATCGACGGGATTCTTCAACAGGATGACCGCCGCCGCGTCTTTAGGTGTCGCTGCCATGCTGGGACTATAGCAACGGCGTGGAGGTAGCTGCCAGCTTTGAGTTGGTGGGGCGCGGTGTTTCTCAACTCTTTCAGAGGGGGTTCATACAATCTTCGGCGCTTATGTCATTCCAATGCCTGGCGTCGACGAAACGAGCAAGATGCTTGATGTTGTCAGTTGCGACAATGGCTTTTACCGACACCGACAGAGCCTGCGCCGCCAGGATTACATCACAGTCGAGTTCCTTTGGATCACAAGTGGGCTGTCCCTTTCTCCACGAATCCGCCCATAGCTCCGCCGCTTTCAGCATCTGAGGGGTGGTCAAAGGCAGATAGGTCAGTTCCTGTTTAAGTTCATCGAGGCGCGCGAGCGCTTTCTCGAGTCCTCGCAGCAAGAAACTTCTTCGTACCTCGTAGTCGGCAACTTCAGGAACCATGACTTCAACACCGCTGCCGACAATGCCTTTGTACCACCCAGCTATCTGAGGATTAGGTCTCGGATGAGCAATCATACCGAGTGGACCGGCATCGAGGATGACAGGCTTATTCACCAGGGCGACCTTTCTGTGGCGTGCGAGTTCCGTCCAAGGCTTGCTGGACCCCCGGCCAAGCGGCCTCGTCATAGCCCGATTCATCAGCGAGCCAGCTATCAATCAATAGTGGACCGACTTCTTTTCGAACGTCGAGTTTCTGCTTGCGGGCCCAGTCCTGGTACTCTCTCAGACTGGTCGAGCGGTCGCGTACCACGCGCTCAGCTTCCTCATCCAATATTAAAGCGGCGCCTTGCAAGAACTTCTCGATCTCGTCAATTGCCACATTCAATGCCCTGATGAATTTGCTGCCACGAATGAGGCGTTCTTCAGTGCCCTTTGCCGAGCGAGAGTATTCGCACTCAGTTCTCCCAACCTCTTCTTTGATTTCTAGAAAGGTCATATCCGGCTGTACCTCCAAATCTCGACGTCGTCATCGATCATTATTGCAACTAGCGGCATTCTAACAGACCTCGAGCCTCGACTGGCGCCGTTTGTTCATCATCGGGCCTTTTTCCCGTCGCGGCCGGATTCGGTAGCCGAGAGAAGATCGCGATCAGGCGCGAATCGGATTGCGGGATCGGGTGAGTCTCAACTGAGAGCCTCGAACCTAGAGACTGTTCGATCGCAGTCAGCAGATCGGGCGCGCAATAGAGCATCAAGCGCTGGCCGTCGGCCAACTGGCCGACGACGGCAGGGAGGATCGTTTCGCCTCGATCAAGCGCGCGGCTCGTCAACAAGTCGTAGCTCGACCAATCGAAGGCTTCGAGCCGAGCGGTGACAACCTCAAAGTTATTCAGTCGCAGCTCGTCCTTCACTTCTTTGAGGAAGATCGATTTCTTGTGATTCGCTTCAAGCGCAGTCACACGAATATCCGGTCTCGCCACTGCAAGCGGCACAGCCGGGAAACCCGCGCCGCTGCCAATGTCGAGCAGGGAAGTCGCGTCCTTGACGAAGCGCCCGCCAAACAGAGACTCGGCATAGTGAAGGCGCGCGGCTTCGTCAGGCGCGATGATGCGTGTGAGGTTGATCCGGCGATTCCATTCGCGAAGCATCGCGTAGTGTTTAGCCAACTGCTCGAGCTGGGCCTTACTCAGAGCTTCAAGGCCGAAGCTGACCGCCGCGGCTTCAAATGCCAACCTGAACTCGTTCTCTTTGTGGAGGCTCATTTCCGCTCCCGGCGTTGTTTGCTTGGCGGTCTCCAATTAGAATTATCGGCGAAACACAATTCTGCAGCGGACAATCTGCAGCGGACAAAAGGACTAAAAGGACTAGAACGACAAAAAGGACAAAGGGCTACTTGAGTGAAACTACTGAGCCTTGCCGAAGCTGAACGATCGAATGATATCGACATCAAGCTGACAGTGGTGCGTTCGTCGCGCTATCGCGTGTTTGGTTCTTCTGAACGAATGACACTGGGCGAGCTGGCCATTGCCGACTTGCGCGATGGCGTTGAACCCGAGGACTTCGCGACGTGTTTCCAAGTTCTCGATCGTCATCCGATGGCGAAGATCTTCCTCGTCCGCAAGCTCGAAACCTCGAACCCCAAACCCTAAACCCGAAACCGCGAACCTACTCCCATTCGATCGTAGAAGGCGGCTTTGAACTCACATCGTAGACCACGCGGTTGACCCCTCGAACTTCGCTGACAATCCGGGACGAGATTCGTTGCAGCACGTCGTAAGGCAGGCGAGCCCAATCGGCCGTCATTCCATCAAGCGACTCGACTGCGCGGATCGCGAGCGCGTTGTCGTAAGTTCGACTATCGCCCATGACTCCCACCGTCGACACCGGGAGCAGCACCGCGAATGATTGCCATATCTTGTCGTAAAGATCCGCGCGACGAATCTCCTCGGTGACAATTGCATCGGCTGCTTGAAGCAATGACACGCGATCGGCCGTCACCTCCCCGAGTATGCGGACGGCAAGCCCCGGCCCGGGAAACGGCTGTCGCCCGATGATTTCCTCAGGCAAGCCAAGCTCGCGCCCGACGCGTCTCACTTCGTCTTTGAACAACTCGCGCAGCGGCTCGATCAGCTTCAAGTGCATCTTCTCAGGCAACCCCCCCACGTTGTGATGCGACTTGATGACAGCCGAAGGTCCCCTTACGGAAACCGACTCGATCACGTCGGGATACAACGTGCCCTGAACCAGGAAGTCCACCTCGCCCAACTTGCGAGCTTCTTCCTGGAATATCTCGATGAACTCGTTGCCGATGATTTTGCGTTTGCGCTCGGGATCGCTGACGCCGGCAAGCCGCGTGAGGAATCGCTCGCCGGCTGCTACTCCGACGACGTTGAGGTCCATCTCGCGATAAGCCTCAATCACTTCTTCAAACTCGTTCTTGCGAAGCAGCCCCGTGTCCACAAAGATGCAAGTCTGCCGCTTTCCGATCGCTCTCGCGACAAGCGCGGCAGCAACCGAAGAATCGACGCCGCCCGACAAGCCACACACCGCGCGTCCGTCGCCGACTCGCGCGCGAATAGAGTCGACGGTAGTCTCGATAAAGGATGCCATCGTCCAGTCGCAGCGCAACCGGCACACGTTCACCAGAAAGTTTCTCAGAATCGCCTTGCCCTGCGGAGTGTGGGCGACTTCGGGGTGAAACTGCACGCCATACAGATTGCGCGTTGTGTCTTCGACTGCGCCGATCGCCGCTTCGGTCGAAGCCGTGACCGCGAAGCCTTCGGGCGGCCGGCTCACGTAGTCGCCGTGACTCATCCACACTTTCAACGGCGATGGAATCCCCGCCAGCAGAAGGCTCTCCGGTTTCGCATCAAGCTCGGCCTGTCCATACTCCCGCCGATCCGACGGCTTCACTTCGCCCCCGAGGAAGTGAGCCATCAACTGAACGCCGTAGCAGATTCCGAGCACGGGCACTCCCATCTCGATGACGGCGCGGTCCGGATGCGGCGCGCCTTCTTCATAGACCGACGATGGTCCGCCCGAGAGGATAATCGCTTGCGGGTTCTTCTTGAGAATTTCCTGGACGGGGGTGTTATAAGGAATTATCTCGGAGTAGACGCCAAGTTCGCGGACTCGTCGCGCGATTAGTTGTGTGTACTGTCCGCCGAAGTCGAGGATGAGGACCGTTTCATGATCGAAGGCCATAGGTTGAGTGAGGATTATAGGGATGCGCTCGCGAGGGTGTAAAGCGCACTCATCGTGCGGGTTCAGAGAGATCGAAGACCGGGCAAAACATTTCCCTCAAACTATCCTGCAGCAAGGCCCGGAATATATGGTATCCTCGGCTTAGCGAGTCCTTCCGAGTATATCTCAACATCAATCTGCCCTCCCATTGCTCACCGAGATGCATCATCACTACCGTAAAATCAGGGACTATTCTTGACGAACGCTGAGCGACGGAGTTTTGCGGAGCGGTGAATCATCGCACGAACCATTTGGGAGCTGGGACACAGAGTCGGACGCCAAAGATGGCTGTTCAAACTTACATGAGATCAATCGGTAAGTCGAAAGTGTTCATGGTACTCGGCCTTATCACATGGCTCCTTGCCGTCGGGGTTGGCCTGCGTTTTCTCCTGAAGTACGAAGACACTCCCGGTCGGAGCGGGGCATCGCCGGCCGAGTGGCCGGCAGAGAGCCGGATTGTGCGCACTCCCGGACTGCCGTCCCTCGTTATGATGATTCACTCTCACTGTCCATGCTCGCGCGCGAGTATTGGTGAGTTGGCACTGGGGGCATAACGGTCGCGCGTGGACACTCAGGCGACAGTGAAGGGCGCTGCGCCCTCGTGTCACTTCTAACGAAGGGTAACTCAAAGACAAGAGAGAGGGCTGTGTTCGGATGCCCGCTTTTCGGAGAAGCTTCGAACGAGGAACCAAAGGAAGAATGCCATGCAATCGAAGGCAAGTGAGTTGCCGGTGAGCGAATCAACTTCACGATCGGCACAGAGACTCTTCCACGAACACCAGGTGGCGATTTACGCCCGGACTGACCGTCTATTCGCGGGGCTTATGGGGCTTCAGTGGATTGCGGCTATCGTAATCGCCGTTTCCCTATCCCCGAGGACGTGGGCGGGCGCTTCGGGCCGGGTACACCCGCACGTGTGGGCCGCTCTGTTGTTGGGCGGCGTAGTTGCGATACTCCCGATAGTCTTGGGATTGACCCGCTCCGGCGCGACCTCTACTCGCTATGTAATCGCTGTTGGCCAGATGTTAATGGGATCACTGCTGATCCACTTGACCGGCGGGCGCGTCGAAACTCATTTCCACGTCTTCGGCTCATTGGCATTTTTGGCTTTCTATCGCGACTGGCGAGTACTGGTTCCGGCGACCGCCGTGGTTGTTGTGGATCACCTGCTGCGGGGCTTGCTATGGCCACAATCAATTTATGGAGTGCTGGCCGTGAGCGGATGGCGAACCCTGGAGCACGCCGGATGGGTCGTCTTCGAAGACATCTTTCTAGTCATCTCCTGTTTGCGCAGCAACGACGATATGCGCGACAGGGCGGTGCAGAACGCGAAGCAGGATGCCGGCGACCGCCGCTACGGCTCACTGGTCAGGGCGATCTCACAAGTCGTGTGGAGAACGGACGCAGAAGGCCGCGTTGACGACATACCTCAGTGGCGCGCGATAACCGGGCAAAGTGTCTTTGAAGTAAGCGGGGTCGGCTGGCTGGACGCGCTACATCCAGATGACCGCCAGCGAACAGCAGAGATATGGAGTGAAGCGGTGCGCACCGGAGGCTCTTACGACACTGAGTATCGGATCCGCAAAGCTGACGGCAGCTATGGTTACTACTCGTCGCGCGGAGTCCCGGTTGCCGAGTTTGATGGCAGTATTCAGGAATGGGTAGGGATATGCGGGGACATCACGGAGCGCAAGCGGGCCGAAGACGAACTCCTCAAAGCGCACGAGGACTTGGAAATCCGGGTCGAAGAACGAACCGTGGAGCTTGCAACCGCTAACGAGGGTTTGAAGGTCGAGATCCTCGATCGAAGACGCGCGGAACAGTTACTCAGTACCCAGTTCACCGTGGCGCGGGTGCTGGCGGAGTCGGCGAACCTCGGCGAGGCGGCGCCCCAATTTCTTCGTGAGATTTGCGAGAACCTTGGATGGGACGTGGGCGCATTCTGGCGCGTAGACCGCGGTTCCGGGCTGCTCCGTTGCGAAGAATTCTGGCAGGCGCCCGGCGTCAAGGTCACAGAGTTTGAATCGCTCAGCCGCAAGATGAGCTTCGCACCAGGAAAGGGGCTGCCGGGGCGAGCGTGGCAGGGCGGCGAACCCGTATGGGTCCAGGACGTAGTAACCGACAGCAACTCCCCCAGGATGACCGCTGGTGCTCAGGAGGGTTTGCGCGGGGGCGTAGGCTTTCCTGTTCGCCTCGGTGCCGAGGTGCTGGGAGTGATTGAGTTCTTCAGCCGCGAGACGCAGCGGCGGGACTGGGCGTTTCTCGAGACGGTGGCCACCATCGGCAACCAGGTCGCCCAGTTCATCGAGCGCAAGCGGGCTGAGGAGGCGTTGCGCGATTCGGAGCAGAAGTTCCGTTCTGTGACTCAATCAGCGGTTTATGCCATTGTTGCCGCCGATGCCAAAGGAGAGATTATTTCGTGGAACAACGGGGCTCGGCACATTTTTGGCTACGAGGAGATGGATATCTTAGGCAGGCCGCTGACTCTCCTAATGCCGGCGGTTTATCGGGAAGCGCACCGGAGTGGCATGGAGCGATATGCCGCGACAGGCGAGGCTCATGTGATCGGTAAAACGGTAGAGCTGCACGGATTGAGAAAAGACGGCAGCGAGTTTCCACTGGAGCTTTCCCTGGCCAGTTGGAAGAGTGGGAGAGAAACGTTCTACAGCGGGATTATTGGCGACATCAGCGAACGCAAGCGGGCCGAAGCAGAACGCCAGGTCATCGCTGAAATTGTCCAGGGTGTTATCACGACGTCGAATCTTGATGAGCTGCTAAACCTCATTCATCAGTCAATCGGTAGAGTCCTTTATGCAGAGAATTGCTTCGTCGCGCTTCATGACCCGACTACTGATTTGCTGAGTTTTGAGTTTTGGGTGGACAAGGTTGATCCAGTTCCAGAGCCGCACTCGGCGGGCAAAGGGTTCAGCAGCTATGTGCTTCGGACGGGCGAGCCCCTCATATTGACGGAAGAGATTATCGACCGATTATGCGCGCGAGGCGAGGTCGAAAAGAGCGGGTCCGATTCCGCTTCCTGGTTGGGTGTGCCACTGCGGACACCCGCGCGCACCATCGGCACACTGGTCGTGCAGCACTACGAGAAAGAAGGGGTGTACAGCCAGCACGACCTTGAGTTCCTTTCCTCTGTGGGCGATCAGATAGCCTTGGCCATTGAACGGAAGCGGGCTGAAAAGGAGCTGGAGGAGGCGCGTAATACGGCGCTCGAATCGGCGCGGCTCAAATCAGAGTTTCTGGCGAACATGAGTCACGAGATCCGCACGCCGATGAACGGAGTCATAGGGATGACCGGACTCCTGCTCGACACCGATCTCAACGCCGAGCAGCACGACTTTGCCGAAACGATTCGAGCGAGCGGCGAGGCGCTGCTGACCATTATCAACGACATTCTCGACTTCTCGAAGATCGAGGCGGGCAAGCTTCAGTTTGAGGTACTGGACTTCGATCTAAGCGATGCGGTTGAGGGCGCAGTTGAACTACTGGCCGGGCAGGCGAGGGACAAAAAGATCGAGTTGGCCTCTCTGATTCATAGTGACGTGACGACAAGCCTTCGCGGCGACCCGGGCCGCTTGCGTCAGGTGCTTACCAATCTGATTGGCAACGCCCTCAAGTTTACAGAACACGGCGAGGTCGTCCTGCGAGTCGAGAGCGAAAGCGAGACTGACAAAGATGCTGTTGTTCGGTTTACGGTCAGCGACACGGGCATCGGTATCGATGAAGCGGCGCGGAGAAATCTATTCCAGGCTTTTACACAAGCCGACGGATCAACAACACGCAAGTACGGCGGGACCGGTCTGGGCCTGGCCATCTCGAAACAGCTAGCTCATTTGATGGGAGGAGAAATCGGTGTCACAAGCAATCCAGGCAAAGGCTCGAGGTTTTGGTTCACTGCCAGATTCGACAAACAATCCTCAGACGCGGCCGCTGCTCAACCGATTGTCCGGAGTCTCGAGAAAACGCGCGTTCTTATCGTCGATGACAACGCGACGAATCGAAGGATTCTTGCTCATCAATTGAGTTCGTGGGGAATGATTCATCGCGAGGCCGATTGCGGAGCGGCGGCCCTCGATAGCTTGCGCATAGCGGCGCGAGAAGGCGGGCCCTACGAATTGGCGATTCTTGATTTGATGATGCCGGGAATGGATGGGTTTGAGCTGGGGCGCGCCATCAAGTCTGATCCTGACATTGCAAGAGTGCGACTGGTGCTACTGACCTCCTACGGGGACCGTGGACACGGAGCGACTGCTCGCGAAGCCGGCATTGCTGCGTACCTCACCAAGCCCGTGCGCCAATCCAACTTGTTCGAGTGCTTGGCGAGTGTCATGAGCCAGCCGTCCGCTGAGCCGAAGTCCGATGATGAGTCCTTGCCCGCGGCCCCGAAATTACTCACCAAGTACTCCTTGAAAGAGACAAAGAGAATGACAGACAAACTCATCCTGCTTTGCTGAAGACAACATTGTGAACCAGAAGATTGCCGTTCGACAGTTGTTGAGGTTGGGTTACCGCGCGGATGTCGTGACCGACGGACGGCGGGCCGTTGAGGCTTTGGCGAAGATTCCCTACGACCTTGTGCTGATGGACTGCCAGATGCCCCACATGGATGGTTACGAAGCGACTGCTGAAATCCGCCGGCGTGAGGGGAAAACGAAGCATACTCCCATCGTCGCAATGACTGCGCACGCCATGGAGAGCGATCGCGCAAAGTGCATTGCAGCAGGAATGGACGATTACATCCCCAAACCCGTAAAGAGCGCAGACCTGGAACACGTGCTTGACAGACTGTTATCGAATGCCGGGGCGAGTGCGGATGTTGATGGTATGACAACTCCGCAGGACGCCAAGCCGCCGGTGGATATCGAACGACTTCATATGGCAATTGGAGATGACCCGGAAGACTTGTGCCACATCGTGACGGAGTATCTCGATCAAGTGTGTGAAAGCCTCGACGAATTGGATGTCGCCATCGAATTGGGAAACGCGGGAGCGGTAAACCTGATTGCGCGCAACTGCGCCGGCGTTAGCGCGAACTGCGGAATGACCGCGGTTGTCGAGCCGTTTCGCGAGTTGGAACGCATGGGACTTGAAGACCGACTCGCCGGCGCCGCCGCTCTGAGCAAGACGGCCCGGATAGAATTCGACCGGGTCAGACTGTTCCTGGAAACCAATCTGGAGCTCTTGACTCCACAGCTATCACAGTAAGCTTCGGCTCGCATGAGTTGACGCTGCATATGTGAAGAAGCCCAATGCGCTTCCAAACGGACGTTCTCGCGGATTAGCACCGCGACTCTCCCTACCGTCTCCCAAATCGCTTGTTCGCCTCCTCGGCTGCCCGTTGCAGCAACGCGGCCTGGTCCATTGGTAGTTCGAGCGTCCCTCCAGAACCAAGGTGCAGCTTCGAAGGCAGTCCGAGCGGCGAACGATTGTACAGTTGCTCATAGATGACTAGCCCGGCCAAATACGAGCCTGCCGTGGATGGATGAAGACCGTCTCCGGAGTAGAGTGCGATCGCAGAATCCGTCTTCCAGGCGCAAAGCCACGCCTCGCCCACTGGAAAGACCAATCCATCAATATCTTCAGCGGCTTGCCTGTAAGACTCGCTTACGCCTTTGAAATCCTGCATTCGGCTTCGAGAAGGCCAAACCATATACAGCGCGGGCCTCCCGCCAATCTTGCGAGTCTCTTGAGCAAAGCGACGGGAATACTCGAGCAGAAGAGCCCGGCCTTCGTTAGACGCCGAAGGTCCTTGCTGCAGCACTACATAGTCCCAGTGTCCTTTCATGATCGCTTTGAGAGCGTCTCGCTTGTTCCAATGATCCTCAAGGCTAAAGTCGGGAAATGCGACCGTCTTGCAGGCAAGCGGTCTCTGGCCTGTTGCTTTTGCGAATGCCTCGACAATCGCCGGCAGGTCATTCGAGTAGGTCAAGCTGTTGCCGATGAATAAGACTCGCAGCGCTTCGGTTGAAGTTGGGTATCTAAGCGCGCTGTCGCTGCGTAGCGGTACAAGGAGGAACAGAATGATGGAAGCCAATAACAGAGCTCGCATTCTGAATTTAGCTATGGTCATCGTTGTGATCACCTGCAGGAAGAATGATAGAACGAGGGGTTGAAGGCTGACTTGCAGATGCCCGCTGGAGCAAGTAGCCGTTGGGCGACACTATCGCGTGTTCGTCGCAATCATCCGGCAAAGCGCTCGACTCACGCACTGGTTGCATCCCCATAAACTGGGGGCTACCAAAGCTTCTCTCTTAGATTAAACTTGAACCAGTCCTCCGCTGACTGTGTTTGCATCTCTTGTTTAACCAGCGAGCTTATCTTTCCTGCGCTGCCCATATTGCCCGGGTTATCAGCTCATGTGAAACGCACTCCGTCTCATCGAGCCCCATTCGCCTCAACAAGCCCTCTATCTTTGCTCCGCCGAACTGAAGTAGCAACGGGTCTGTTAGTGCCGAGTGGAAACTGATCTCGCTGCGACATTCGAGAGCGCTAAGGGCGCTGAGGAGCGAGTCATCCCTAACCCTCAAAGGGTGGTGCTCAATGATAAGCGCCCGCAGCCCGACTCGATCGGATTGATGCTCAGCCGCGAAATGATCCGCGTGGAAGTAGGAGGAAAGCGCTAGCCGGACTCTTCCTTGTTTGCCGGGTGGATTCATGTCGCAGAGCGACTTGCGGTCAAAAGCCAGATACGACTGAAAGTCGATCGCCCGCTCGCGGAGCGTTGCTGCGAAGACGGTGAGAGTGGCGTCGAAATGAGCAACCACCAGGACGTTGAGACCATTGTCTTGTGCAAGCAGAACATCGCGGCAGATGCCATCAAGCTTGGATCATTGTTGATCCAAACCTTGTCATCGTAAGGCAGAGCTTTCATTAGTCAGAGAGTATCCCCGAGGAGTGGTGAAAGAAAAACTGCCAAAATAGGCGTAGATGTCTCAGCGATGGGCGGCGGTGCGCGCTGCGCACCTTAACCAAACGGACTGGGTCTGGTCATATCGCCGCTTGGCAGTAGCGGGTTCCTCCGGATCAGCGACGGGCTCGGCTATGCCGAGATCATCGTGACGGTCGCGCCCTTCGCCGTGACCACCGTCAGAAATACAGTCACTCTGGCGCCAAACGCGTTGCTAACGTCGATGGTCTCGCCGCTACGTGCTCCTATGCAGCCGAGGTCCATACCAGTCTGCGCGGGAACATCTAGAACCAGGCCATCTTGTGGTCCTGTTGAACCACTTGTTCTGAACTGACTCGGAGGGGTCATTATCTGTACGCCGCCCTGAGAGGTCTCGACGTTTCTTGCCCAGACATAAAGCAGGAAGTCCGCGTTACTCCTGACGTGAACGACATGTTCATGATCGCCGAGACCGAAGTAGCCACGTACGATGTGGTCACAAATATTCTTAGATTTGGACTTGGCGACGCTCTCTTTTCCCTTTGCCATGAGTCGACCCTCCTCTTTTGCCATTACGGCTATAGAATCATTCGCTAATCTATTTAGACGCAAATATCCACCTAGGTAATTCATAAACCTTTATTTTCCTATGTGAGATCGATGGAAGGGCCAAAGACGGCTTCAATTAGATTGGACTGACTCCAAGGCATTGCGCTACCCATTTCATTGCAACCGCTCTTCGCTCAGAGCCGCACCAGCGAAATCCGCTCGCGAATGACAGACCGGAAGGCGGGCACAGAATCGGGTTAGCGACAGCGAGGTGGTTACTGCCGATCCCGCGCGCGTTTCTGCATAGTCCGGCTCGGGAGTGCGGGCCGGTTGACGCGATCTGAACAATCGGCCATTCTTTCCACGCGTGATCATCGAGACCAGGAACGGACCGCTGTACTTCGAGCTATCCGGAGAAGGCTCGCCCATTGTCTTCGTCAGCGGGTGGGCGATGTCTTGCGAGTGCTGGAGACCGGTTGTCGCTAAGCTTGAAGACAAGCATCGGTGTTTGATCTACGATGCGCGCGGTGTCGGGCGCTCGCAGCCGGCTTCGCTCGACGCGCGATTCACGATCGACGATCACGCCGAAGACCTTCAAGCCATCCTCGAACACGCAGGCATTTACGACGCCGTCGTAGTCGGGCACGACATTGGAGCGCTTGTCGCCGCGCGCTCGGCCCAAGCTCACCCGCAAGACGTCAAATCGCTTGTTGTCGCGAGCCCGCGCCGCGGACTGAGGCCCGAAGATGTGAAGAGTCTTGCGGTGCTGACGCCGGCTTCGCTTGCGTTGCGCGAGCTGGCCAACTACCCGTTGGTTCGCAATCTTTTGACGAGACGGTTTCGGCGGGCCCCGCAGCCTTATCGAGACCAGTTGTACTACGACTTTGCCAACCTCAGCCCGAGAGCGGCTTACGAGACGGCCCTCTCGGCGTCAGAAGGCGAGCCAGCCGCGGCGTTGCAGGAGTACATCGAGCGAAGCGATTCGCCGTCACTGATCATCTGCGGCGAGAAGGACAAGAAGGGCGCTGCCGAAGCGCGGAGATTGTTTGCTGTTGCGCGAGCGGCCAAGCTCGCAACGATCGACGACTGCGGATTTCTGCCAATGCTGGAATACACCGGCCAGTTCGTTAAGCTCGTAGATGATTTCATCGGAAGCAACGGCGCGGACCGGCGCAGTCTTCAACGATCCATATGAGTTCAATAGTACAGAACGAGGTGCCGGCGGAGACGCATTCGAGAAAGCTCGCGGCGCTGACGCTTGCGGGCTTGTCGCTAGTGGTTCTCGCGAGCATCGTGTTCAAGCCGCACGCTGTAGGACCGTATGACGACTACTTCACGGTCTGTGGTTTCAAGAACATGACGGGCTTGCCGTGTCCGGGTTGCGGGTTGACTCACTCGTTTTGCTCGTTGGGTAAGGGAGACCTGTTGGGCGCGGTTGCATTCAATGCATTGGGACCGTTGCTGTTCCTCGGCTTAGCGCTGATATGGGCGAGAGCGGCGCTGGTTCTTGCGAGCAAGACTGAAGCGGTTGACGCGATCGATAGGTTGACCTGGCGGTTCAAGCTGGTCCGAAACTTCGTGATAGCATTCGGGGTCTTTGGCCTTGCGCGGATTCTCTACATAATCTTGATCTTGCGTCCGGAGAATCTCGGGCAAACCCCGCTTATGAGACTGGTCGCCCGTTTGTTTGGTTGACATCCAAATGCTCTGGCCGCCACCAAGACTCAAAGACACTAAGCTTCACCAACTCAGTTGAGATGGAATTGTGGGCTTTGTGCTCCTTTGAATGTTTGGGGCATAGTGGCGAGGAACTGTTTTCACCAGCCTGCTAGAGTAATCCCATCCTTGCAAGCACAGGCCGCGGCCACAACTCCAGCATCAACCCGAACGGATCCTTAATCAACATCCGGTCAGCGTTCTGATCAACGACTTCGATCTTGTATTCGGTCAGGCGGCGCGCCAGCAATACCAGGTCTTTGTCATCGATGACGAACGCAAGGTGGTCGATCTCGCGCTGATCGTGAAGCTGCTCCCGCTTGAGGAAACCGATTCTGCAGTCGCCGATCTTCAGGTAAGTCGCATCGATTTGAAAGCCGGTTTGTTCGGCTTCGGTGATTGTTCCGGCAAACGGCACACCGGGCCGCCGTGAGGCGTCGCGGCGCATGTAGACTTGCGCGCCGAGGATGACGGTGTAGAAGCGCTCTACAACTTCGAGGTCTTCGCAGGGAAGTTCGAGGTGATGAAAAGCTGCGTTGGAAAGCATAGTTCAACCTTGAATGCAGTCAGTAGTCCGTGGTCCGTAGTCCGTAGTCAGTAGTCCGTAGTTGGCAAACTGGCTGAGACTCCCGCGTTCAAACTACGGACTACGGACTACGGACTACGGACTGCATCTGTGTTTCTGTGGCTAAACCCTCCTACCTTCTTCGCTGATCGCTGCGGCGAATGCGCTCGATGTCCGGGTCTCGCAAGCGCTCGCGGTCCGGATGGCGTTCGTCTTCTTCGCTCAAGCCGCTGGCCCGGCGCAACAAGTTCAACGCGCGATCCTTCACTTTCTTAATTTCCTTGCGGCCGCCTTCGAACTCTATCTCAACGGCAGCGGACTCGCCGGCCCCCAGCAATCGGACCACCGTTCCATAGAGCATCCCCGACGGCATCGCATAGCTTATTTCATCTCCGCTCTTGTAGTTCGTCACGTGAGGCTTGTTCATAGCAAACACCCTGCTCGATTTTGGATTTTAGATTTCGGATTTTGGATTCTCGCGCTTGCTGTGTCGTTCCGGGCGTGGCAATCCAAAATCCAAAATCTAAAATCCAAAATCCCTAAGTCGTTCTCTGCTCATTCACGGCAGCCATTTCAGCGGCGTTGTTCCAGTCCTCGTCAAACACGCGTTCGATTCGTTGCGCCATCGCCGCATCTTCGGCAATCATCCCGACTTCGCGGCGCTCGTCCATGCTGACGCGTCGCAGGTTCTGGCTTCCAACAAAGAAGCGCAGGCCGTCGACTACTACGCATTTCGCATGAAGCCTGAATCGCGCCAGCGTCTTCACCTGGAGGCTCGGAACCACCTGATCGTAATAGTCGTCGCTGCTGATCATCTTGACGCTGCAGCCGGCTGACGCTTTTCGCAGGAGCAGGCCCAACACCTGCTTATCCTCGATCTTTCCGTCCATTACCCTGATCGAGTGAGTCGCCGACTCGAGCAGGGCAATTAACTTGGCGCGGCTGTTGTCGGGACTGATCACCAGCGGCAAATCTTTAGGTGTGAAGTTCGTTCCCTGCCAATCGGAGTCGAACAAGCGGCTCAGCTCGGTTGAGATGTCGGGATCCTTGACCAGCAGCCCGAAGTCTCGCGCGTAGTGCAGGTTTTGCTGGGTCGGGTTGAAAGTCAGGATCAATGCCGCTTTGTCATCGATCATCATGATCTTGTAGTGATAGCGCTTCAGTTTTTCGCGCCCGGCCTTCGGCGTTCTTACTTCCACGCCGAGCTTGGTGAGCTCTTCAGCGAGCTTCTTGTTCTTCTTGTTCCACCCTTTCGAAGAAGGCGCGACCAACGCCTGGACTTTCACGCCGCGGGCGACGGCATAGCTCATCGCATCGCGGACTATCGGATCGTCCATGCGAAAGATGGTCATCTTGATTTCGTGTTGCGCGCTGTCGATCGCGTCGACCATCGGAAAGAAGCTGTCGCCCGGCTGGATGATCAGCGACAGATTCTGCGCCTTGCGGTATGCATCCATTGGTAAGTTCGTCTCATGCGATGGGGGTCCTCGCACAATTACGTTTACCACACGATGATGCCGGATCAAAGCAGAATCGGGGCGGTGCATAGCCTGGGAGCGCGGCCGTCCCGGCCGCCTTCCGGATGATTGGTTTGGTAGGAAGCGGCCGGGACGGCCGCGCTCCCAGCGTACAGGGATGACGCTAGAGGTATTACAGGATTGAACGGGCACTCTTCAGTTCAGCGATCGCGTTCTTTTTCTCTTTCTCATGTCTTTTGGCTATAATCCCCGGTCGAGGCCCGAAATGAAAACAATTGAAAGAACTGAAGTCGAAGAGTTGCTGAGCCGGATCGGGTTCGGCGAGCGCCTGTCTTACGAGGAATGGCAGGCGGTCGAAGACTCAGCGCCGACCGAAGAGCTTGGCCGATTGGCGGACCAGTTTCGGCGTTCGCTGCATCCCGACGGAGTCGTGACTTACGTCGTAGATCGAAACATAAACTACTCGAACGTTTGCGTGTCGGTCTGCACGTTCTGCGCGTTCTATCGCAAGCCCGGCTCGCCCGAAGGCTACGTCCATAGCTACGAAGAGATTTTTGAAAAGGTCGAAGAGATGATCGAGCTTGGCGGAAGCGGAGTGCTGATGCAGGGCGGCTTGCATCCGGATCTCTCACTCGACTACTACACCGGGCTGCTGCGCGAACTGAAGACGCGATACAAGATTCACCTGCATTGTTTCTCGCCGCCGGAGCTGGATCATCTTGCGAAGATCACAGGATTGGGAGTTGAAGGCGTGCTTCGCGAGCTACGAGCTGCGGGGCTTGATTCCATTCCGGGCGGAGGCGGGGAGATACTCGTCGACGAGATTCGCCGCAAGCGCCGCACGCATTGCAACACGGAAGAGTGGCTGAATGTGATGAACGTGGCGCACTCGATGGGGATTCCGACTACGGCAACGATGATGTTCGGGATGGGTGAGACGCGGGACCAGCGGCTCCTGCACTTCGAGCGCCTGCGCGAGCTTCAAGAGAGGAACCCGGGATTTGTTTCGTTTATACCGTGGACGCTTCAGCCGGACAACACGCCGATCGGCAAGATCTTTCCGGATCGTGTTCCGGGCGACGAGTATTTGAGATGGCTTGCTATCGGCCGGCTTTACTTGTCGAGCATTCCGAATGTGCAGGTGTCGTGGCTGACCCAGGGACTGGATGTCGGAAGGGAAGGATTGCACTACGGCGCGAACGATATGGGCAGCACGATGATCGAAGAGAACGTGATCACTCCGGCTGGAGCCAATCATCGAGCGACGGAAATGATGCTTCGAGATTCAATAATCGCGGAGGGTTTCATACCAATAAAACGTCGGGCTGACTATGTGAGAGTCGATGCTGTATCCCAAACCAAACCTAAGCTCCGTTAGGAGCGTGATGTTTGTAGGGCCGCAAGTAAACGCCGATGGAGCTCCGATAGGAGCGGAATGTTGTTCGGAGTGAGCCGAACATTTCACTCCTAGCGGAGTTCCAACCTATTTACGGTACGGGTATTCTACAAACATTGCGCTCCTGACGGAGCTGACTTGAATCCGCACCTTATCTCAAGTTATTTGCCACCTTGCGGTTGGGAGCAACAAAGAAGAATGAGTGAAAGCGCAAAACCACGCATCTCAGCCAGCGACAGCATTGGCGACATGAGCTCAGAAGACTTTCGGCGATACGGCCACCAAGTGGTCGATTGGATCGCCGACTATCTCACTCACCCGGAGCGCTATCCGGTCCTCTCTCAAAGCCAGCCCGGCGACTTGAAGAAAACGCTGCCGCTTGCCGCGCCCGAACACGGCGAAGCCATGGAAGGGATGCTTGCCGATCTCGACCGCGTAATCGTTCCGGGCGTCACCCATTGGAATCACCCGGGCTTCTTTGCTTACTTTGCGACCAGCGGTTCGGCGCCCGGAATTCTCGGAGAGATGTTGAGCGCCGCGTTCAACGTCAACGCGATGCTGTGGCGGACTTCGCCGTCGGCGACCGAGCTTGAAGAAGTCACGCTCGATTGGCTCCGTCAGATGATCGGGCTGCCCGAGTCATTCGGAGGCGTGATCTATGACACGGCTTCGATCTCGACGCTGTGCGCGATTGCGGCGGCGCGCGAAGCCGTTCCCGGCTTGAAAGTGCGCGAAGACGGGCTCGGAGCAACCGGAGCGAAGCTCCGAATGTATGCATCAGAACACGTGCACTCATCGGTTGATAAGTCGGCGATCACGCTGGGCATCGGACAGTCGGGTCTTCGCAAGATTACAAGCGACGCCGATTTTCGAATGGACCCGGCGGCGCTTGCCGAAGCCATCGCTGAGGACCGAGCAAACGGCTGGATACCGTTCTGTGTTGTAGCGACGACGGGGACCACTTCGACGACAAGCATCGATCCGGTCCCGGCGATCGCGGATATCTGCGAGGGCGAGGGCTTGTGGCTGCACGTGGACGCAGCCTACGGAGGCTCGGCGGCGGTCGTCCCCGAGATGCGTTGGGTCCTTGAAGGAAGCGACCGCGCCGATTCTTTGGTCGTGAATCCACACAAGGGTCTGTTTGTTCCGTTCGATTTTAGTGTCCTGTACTGTCGAAGGATGGAAGTGCTTCGCAGCGCGTTCAGCCTGGTGCCCGAATATCTGCGAACTGGTCAAGGCGACGAAGTGAAGAACTTCATGGATTACGGGCCGCAGCTTGGCCGTCGCTTTCGCGCGTTGAAGTTCTGGTTTGTGATGCGGTACTTCGGCGTCGAAGGTTTGCGAGCGCGGCTTCGGCATCAGATCGCGCTGGCTCGCGAGTTCGCCGGTTGGGTAAGTGAGAGCCAGGACTTCGAGATGCTGGCGCCGGTCCCGTTCAGTCTCGTTTGCTTCAGAGCTCACCCGCCAGGCTTGAAGGACCAGCCCACTTTAGACGCCCTGAATGAGCGGCTGATGGACGAGGTGAACCGAAGAGGGAAGGTGTTCCTCTCTCACACGAAGCTTCACGGGAAGCTGACACTACGCCTTGCGATTGGGAATATTCGTACGACTGAAGAGCACGTACGCCTTGCGTGGGATGAATTGAATGCCGTACTGCGAGGATTGAGGATCGAGGATTGAGGATCGAGGTTAGCAGGTCGAGCTATCAATCTTCCATTCTCGATCCTCTATTCTCTATGCTCGATCCTCTATCCTCCATCCTCCATCCTCCATCCTCCATCCTCGAGCAGCCCTACTGAAAGCTGATCGACTCGATATCGCTCCACTTCACTTCGACTCGCGTAGCCGACCCGAGCTTGACCGCAACGGCGTCGCCCTGCAGAACAAACTCCTTGCACTTCAACTCGCTTCCACCCTTGAGCTTTATCCTTATCGAGTCGGTGTCGCTTGATGAAGACCGAATGTCAACCGCGTCATCGGGCGAGATGATCGCGTAGCTCTTAGCCTCGCCCGAGGCTGTCTGGGTCATCGCCAGCCGCAACGAGCCGCTCGATTCGTCGCGGGTGAGCGCGCGGCCGCGGATGGTGCTGCCGTTCTTTAACGAGATAACGAATCCGGTTTGCGCGGCGTCTTGCGCGGCGGCGAGACCCGCGAGAATAAGGATCATCAAGATTGAGACCGGTGTTTTCTTCATCTTATTTATCGCGTTTCTTCTCGTAGACAGATTTGAGTTTATCAAGGTAGTCCTTTCGGTCCACGGCATAGTACACGGCGCTCGGTCCCGAATCAACTATCATAACGATCGCCTGTTCGAACGCTTCAAAGGGTTCGCCGGCGTCGATGCCGCGCGCTTCGAAGTAGCCGATGCGCCGAAGGCGTCGCATCAACTCGTGAAGCGTCAACCGGCCTTCGAAGGTTCGACCGCCGTGAAGATGAGACCGCGAAATCAAGTGCTGTATCATCAGGGCATCGCCGTAGAGTCCCGGCGACACGTACAGCCACCCGTTCTCGTAACGCCAGTCATCTTCGGCTTCGCGTGAAAGCTGAACGCGCCGAACTCCGCCGGCAAGCGCCGTGTCCCAATCGCTGGACGGCGAGAAACGCTTGATGTGCGAAATGGCTACATCGAGCAGCCAGTGATCGCCTTCGAAGTCGATGCTTCGATTCAAACGCTCGAGCCACTCGGAGAAAATCTGCATCTTGGTGCGCTCAGGGCTCCAGATGGTGAAGCGCTCGGGTTGTTTCTTGAGTGTAGCCCAGAGCTTCTTGCGTTCCTTTTCGAATGATGGATGCGCGTCGATGCGCCGGGCATGAAAATCGGCGAACCAGCGCTTCGCTCCGTTGCAGAACGGACAGTGATCGATTTCCTTGCCGGCGAAGAAGTGAGGCCTGGAGGTAGCTGCACCGCTGAAGTCTGATTCTTCAGGCACGTGCTTCTTTAGCTCGGAGAAAGCGGTGCGCGGCGTGAGCTTGAGTTGTTTGGTTATGACGTCGAACGCGCACTTGAGACAAATCTTGAGCGTCGTTTCCGATACGACGGAGCTCGGAATCGAGTCGAAGCTGATTTCAGCTTTCTTCATAAGCAGTGGCCGGTGACCGGCAATCGGCGGCCAGTTGCTCGAGACGGAAACGAACTGACCACTGGCCACTGATCACTGGCGACTGGTTTGTGGTGGGGATGGTGGGAATCGAACCCACACAAGGTTACCCTTAAAGGTTTTTGAGACCTTCGCGTCTGCCAATTCCGCCACATCCCCTTCAAAGACTTGAATAGCATTTCAAAGCGCCAGCTATTCTAACGTCTGGGCGAAACGTGCGTCAACGAATAGAAGATGGGGGTAGTGTCCTAGAGTTGTGTTGCTCGTTTTGTCCGCGCATCGAGCAACCGCCAAGACGCCAAGAGCGCCAAGATTCTCAACGGATTCTTGGTTTAACCTTGGCGCTCTTGGCGTCTTGGCGGTTTTCCAATCGAGCAACACACTAAATAGGACACTACCAGGATGGGCAGCTTGTCGGGGCGCGCGTGGCTCTTATCACGTGGTTCATTCAACCGCCGGCGGGCTTTGCTAAAGGTATTTCGATCGGCGCGCTCTCCTGCTTTCCGCCAGGAGTCAGTCTTGTGATTGCAGAAAGGCTATCGCTTGCGTCAAGCTCGCCAAGCGGCGTCACTATCATCCGTTCGCGATTAACTTCAACGAGCAAGAAATGAGCTTCAGCGGCCCAGGTTAAAGTATGCGCCTCGCTGAAACGTGTAGGGCGGTCGAGGGTTACTTTTCCGCCTCCGCCAGTGATGAAATAGTTGATGTCGTCCGCGCGCGAGTGCTGGAAACTATGCTCGTGGCCGGCGAGGACCGCCCTGACCTTTGCTCGTTTGAATAGAGGCACAAGCCGCTCCAGCATAGAGTCTGTGTTGCGATGGCGCGGCCCCGCGCAGTAAGGCGGATGGTGCGCAAAAGGTATGCGCCAGGCGGGCGCGGTTGGGCCTGCCGTTGACGCGTCCGGCAGGGAAGACTCGACAAAGGGAACGAATGTTGAATGCTCGAACAGGCGTTTGAATTTCGCCTTTGTCGTATCGATACAGATGAACTCGATGTCTGCGCCAAATCGGAAGCGATAAAACAATCCCTGGTGGAGCAAAGGATGTCCCATCAGCTCTTCCGTCGACATCCGTTCGATCAGATAGAAGTTGTCCATCATCTGATCGCGGTCATCGCTCTTTTCGGTCTCGCTGTCGTCGTGGTTTCCGACCGTCGGATAAACCGGCACACGATTTATGATATAGCGATACGGCTGATAGTAGGTGAAGAACCAATCATCGTCTTCGTCGCCGGTGTTTTTTATTGGCAGTCCGAGAAAAGTCTTTCCGGCGTAGATGTTGTCCCCGGTGGTCAATATGAGGCGAACGCCTCTCGTGTCTACTGCGCGCTCAATCGCCGCGGCAACCTCGCGCTGGCGCCGGTCTTCTCTGGAAGGCTTGCGAACTCCTGTGCCGAAGTCGCCCAGAACAGCGAAGTTCAGAGGTTCTGACTGGTCGGGACCCGGATGAGTGCGAAAGCGATTGTCATAGCTCCTGCCAATTCTCTTCAGTCCCTGGCCTTCCGGACCCGCCACCCAATCTCTGCGCTCCCCCGCAGCCCACTCCTCATCCCTTAAGAAAATCTTGTAGGTATATTCAGTATTGGGCTTCAAACCCGTCACTCGAACCCAGTTAGTAGCGGTGGTTTCGGCGGATGCGACCTTTGCCCCCGCAGCGTCGAAGACCTCGACCCTTGCCCTCCCATAAGGCTCAGAGCGCGCCCCAATCGTGGTCTTGCGAGGCGGATGTACATCTTCGAGGTCGTCGTCGTCAACAAGCTTGAATTCATCACCTTCCCTCTTGCTCTTTACCCTGAAGAAGAATGCACCCCATGCGATGAGCGCCGAGTCGTGTGAAAGCCCGGCGAGATGGATGTATGGTTCGGAATGAAACTCAGGCATGGTTAATCCCTCCACTATCTTCCCACTAATAGATGACGGAAAAACAGTGACGAACTCTGCAAAGAACTTGAAATGCGACGCAAACTCGAACCCCACCCATCAAAGCTCGTCTCAAAAACAGTAAATGACCCGAGTCTGATTTCGCACGGTTGGTTTGGAGGAGATTCTAAAGAAGCAGAAAAGGGAATGGGCGATGATACCCAGAGGTGATCACCGCCCCTTACTACCGATCGACGCTACTTGCCATCAGCGTCGGGATGAGATTTGTCCTTCGTTTCCACGTCGTCAACCAGCGCCCCGCCGGGCGAAACGCCGTGGGCCGACATTTCTTGAGCAAGATAACCTCTCATAAAGCTATGGCGCCGGCTGTACGCGAAATAGATGACCAGCCCGATCAGAAGCCAGACAATGAGGCGCAGCCAGTTTGCCGCGGGCAATGAAAACATCAGCATCAAACACATAAGGATGCCGAGGATGGGGACGAGCGGCACTAACGGGCAACGGAAGGGGCGCTCCGCGTTCGGGTGTGTTCGGCGCATGATCAGCACGGCGGTGCAGACCACCGCGAAGGCGAAGAGAGTTCCGATGTTGGTCATCTGGAGCAAGGCTTCAATGGGCAGCAGCCCAGCGCCGATTGCCACAAAAGCCCCGATGAGAATCGTCGTTTTCCACGGCGTCTGGAAGCGCGGATGTATAGCGGCAAAGAACTTTGGTGGAACCAGTCCGTCGCGCGCCATAGCCAGAAAGACACGCGGCGCTGACAACATCATTACCAGCAGCACCGACGTGATGCCGGCGACGCCCGCCGATGCGATTATGACCTCGGCCCAGGGCAGCCCAACATCCTTGAAGGCCGCCGAGACACCGGCTCCCGTGTCGATGCGATTGTATTTCACCATTCCAGTGAGCACGACCACGACTGCCACGTAAAGCACGGTGCAGATGAGCAATGACGTGACGATGGCAATCGGGACGTCTCGGCTCGGCCGCTTTGCCTCCTCGGCATGCGTTGAAACCGAGTCGAATCCAATGTAAGCAAAAAAGATGATCGCGCTTCCGGCAAGCATTCCCACGGGCGTGCCGCCAACATTCTCGCCCCACACCGTGTATCCAAAGAGGTTAAGCCCGCCCCATCCATAGGGCGTGAAGGGTTTCCAGTTGTCTGGGTTGATGTAAAAGGCGCCCACGCAGATGACGAATAGCACGGCCGCTACCTTTATGAAGACCATAGTCGCGTTGAAGCTTGCGCTCTCCTGGATGCCCTTCACCAGCACCGCCGTAACGATGAGCACGATGATCACCGCAGGGAGGTTCACGAAGCCATTGGTTCTGACGAAGTGTCCCGCGGTAGCGTCGTAGACGATGGGCGCCTGCCTGATCGCATCGGGCAAGTGGATGCCGAGCCCTGGAAGCAAACTCTGGAAGAAGCTCGACCAGCCATTTGCAACGGTCGCCGAACCGACCGCGTATTCGAGCACCAGGTCCCAGCCTATGATCCAGGCGAATAGCTCGCCCAGCGTGGCATAGGCGTAAGTAAACGCCGAACCCGCAACCGGCGCCATAGAAGCGAATTCCGCGTAACAGAGGGCCGCGAACACGCACGTAATCCCTGCGATGACATAGGAAACCATCAGCGCTGGACCGGCGGTGTTATGAGCAGCCGCCCCGGTCGCGACAAAGATGCCGGCGCCGATGATCGCGCCGACTCCAAGAGATGTGAGCTGAATCGGGCCGAGTACTCGGCGAAGCCTGTGATCGCCCTTCATTTCAGCGAGCAATACTTCGAGTGGTTTTCTTGCCCAGAGTTGATTCGCCATTTTCTAAAGTCCTCCGCGAATTTGTAGGGGCAGGGTTTGTACCTGCCCGAAATGGCCGACGGGCCATGACAGTCACCGCCTGAGGGCGATTCGGGGAGGGACAAGCCCAGCCCCCTGCATCTCATCCTTCCTGCTCCGGCGAAGCGACCCCTACTTTTCGCCAGATGAAGTAAACCGGTACGCCGGTGGCTATAATGATCAACCCCGGCCAGGTTGTCGCGGTCTGATAAACGAATAACACTCCCAGAATCACCGCGGCGCCGATGATGTACAGCGCCGGAACGATGGGGTAGCCGAATGCCCGATACGGCCGCTCGGCGTCCGGGCGCTTGTGCCTGAGGACAAAGATGCCCAGGATCGTGAGTATATAAAAGACCAGCGCCGCCGATATCACGTAAGTCAACAGGTTCCCATACAGGTTGCCGTAAGTCGTTTCGCCGGTCGCCGGGTTTGTTCCCGTTATCGTTCGTGGCAGCACAAGCACGGCCGCCCATATCCCCTGAATCACAAGACCCCACGCCGGTACGTGGTTGTTGTTTAGCTCTCCCGCTGATTTGAAGAAAAGCCCGTCGCGAGCCATCGCCCAATAAGCTCGCGCGCCCGCGAGTATTAATCCATTGTTGCAGCCGAACGTCGAAACCATGATAAAGACCGCCATGATTGTCGCGCCCAGGCCGGGAAAGATCACATCTGCGGTCGCGGAAGCAACACGATCGCTCGGCACGGCTTGAATGGTCTCGAAGGGCAAGGTCACCAGATAAGCTACATTCGCCAGCAGGTACAAAGCGATGACCAGCATTGTGCCGAATGCCAGCGAGAGCGGAACGTTGCGCTTTGGGTTCTTGACTTCGCCGGCGGTGAACGTGATGTTGTTCCAGGCATCAGCAGAGAAGAGCGAGTTGGTTTGCGAAACGCAGATCGCAACGAACAACCCAAACGTGGTGATCGCCGTCAATCCGTTGGGCCCCACGTCTTGAAGCTTTCCGCGCACGGCCCAGAAGTCTCCGAAGTTGGCGCTTACCGCGGACGCCTTCCACCCGATCAACAGTCCCAGAACAATCAGCGCTATCAAGGCGCCGGTCTTTGCAAAGGTGAAAACGTTCTGAACCAGTTTGCCGAGCTTCAACCCGCGCGTGTTCATCCACGTCAGGAGCGCGATCAGCAACAAGCCGACCAGTTGCGCAGTTGAAAGCGAAATCGCATAGCCGGAGCCGAGATGGATGGGATTAACGATGTAGTTGCTTTCTGAGAGCGTGGGCCAGAGCACTCCAAAATACCTTGCGAACCCGACCGCTACGGCAGCGATTGTCCCCGTCTGGATCACCATGAAAAGCGTCCAGCCGTACAGGAAACCCCACATCGGTGAGAAGGCTTCGCGGAGATAGACATATTGGCCGCCCGCTTTGGGCATCATCGCCGCAAGCTCGCCGTAGCTGAGCGCGCCTACCACCGTGAGCGCTCCCGTGATCACCCAGGCGACAAGCAGCCAGCCCGGCGAGCCGACTTGCCGAGACATCTCAGCCGATACGATGAAGATGCCCGAGCCGATCATTGAGCCGGCCACGATCATTGTCGAGTCGAGCAAGCCTAGCCCGCGAATAAACCCGGTCTTTTGATCTTCGACTGCGACGGCAGCGTCTGCCATTCTTCTCCTCCAGTTCGTCGTACCGTCTTCAGGCGGAATGTGTCGGTCCCCAAGCTTCCGCCTGAAGGCGGTACTTCAAACACTGCACTCCAAACACCTCAGTGATTATGCAGCCAGACCATTGCGAAATAAGCGATGATCGCCAGCCCTAACACTGCTGCTATCGCGCGGCTTGTGGTGCTGATCGAAGCGCTTGCTCGCTTTGCGTTCGCGGCTCTGCGAAAGATGATCGGGCAGAGCACGAATGCATTCAGCGCCAGCGGGACGATCAGAAACCATGACACTTCGACCCACGGCCCCGGGTGCAAGACGTCTCGAAACGCGGCTGCGGCTTTTGAGAAGCCCGTCAGTTCTTCGTGAGTCTTGAGCGCTCCCAGCCAAACATCAAAGCCGCGCATGAAAAACAGCAGCGCAGTTCCCAACAAACCCAGCCAGGATCCAACCTGAGCCGTATGAGCGTCATGCGCAGCCGGGTTCTCTGACCGGTGCCGCCCAGTCAATCGGCTGTTGACCGAGCCGTAGCCAACATAGATCACAAACCCCAAATTCAACCACGCCGCAAATCTTAGCCACGACGTCGGAGGCAAATAGTAGATCAGATAAAAACACGAGATGATGCCGAGAATCGGAATGATCAGACCGCCAGGCACGCGGAACGGCCGCGGCCTATCGGGGTCTTTGATCCGCAAAACGATTATTCCCGCGCACACCAGAATGAAAGCAAACAACGTCCCGATGTTGGTCAAATCAACCATCTCGTCGATGCTTGCCACTGCTGCGAAGACGCCGACGAAGATCCCGGTCAGGATCGTCGAGATGTGCGGAGTTCGATACTTAGGATGAACTTTGTAAAACACGGGGGGCAGCAATCCGTCGCGCGCCATCGAAAAGAAAATGCGCGGCTGACCGAGCTGAAAGACCAGCAATACCGCGGTGTGCGCGATGACCGATCCAAAAGCCACGATTCCAATAGCCCACCCCAGATCGGTGTGAGCCTGCTCGCCTACGTGCTGCAATGCCATCGTCAGCGGCTCGGCTTGCTCAGTCGCGAGTTTGGCTTTCAGATCCGGATAGGAGATCAGGCCGGTGAAAACCATCGCTACGACTGCATAGAAGATCGTGCATATGATCAACGAAGCGATGATACCAATCGGCAAGTTACGTTGCGGGTTTCTGGTCTCTTCGGCAACCGTCGAGACGGCGTCAAATCCGATGTAGGCAAAGAACACGATGGCCGCTCCGGCGCTGATCCCCGCAAACCCTGTGGGACTGAACGGCGTCCAATTCGACGGCTGGACGTACGTGAATCCGACGGTGATGAAGAAAATCAGAACCAGGATCTTGATCACAACCATCGTTGCGTTAAACCGCGCGCTCTCGCGAATGCCCCAAATCAGAACGATCGTGATAAAGGCGACGATTGCGATTGCCAGCACGTTGAAGATGATCGGCTTGCCAAAGAGGTGCGGCGCGTTTTCGTAGACTCCCGGCACCTTAGCAGCGGTGCGGTAGTCCATCGAGATCCAGTCGGGGATGTGGATGCCGTTGGGCGCGATTCCGGGGATGTGCAGACCGGCGACCAGCGTCTTGAAATAGTTCGCCCAACTAATTGCGACTGCGATGTTGCCGACCGCATATTCAATGATCAAATCCCAGCCGATGATCCACGCCACGACTTCGCCGAGCGTCGCGTACGAATAGGTGTACGCCGAGCCGGAGATCGGGACCATCGAAGCGAACTCGGCGTAGCAGAGAGCAGTGAAGCCGCAAACGATGGCGGTTATCACAAACGAGACCATCAACGCAGGGCCCGCGCCTGGACGGTTCGCGTCGCCGGCAGCGGCGGTGCCGATTGTCGCAAAGATTCCCGCGCCGATGATCGCGCCTATGCCGAACAAGGTGAGCTGCACGGGACCGAGGGCTCGGCGAAGTTGATGTTCGGGTTCTTCGGCGTCTTTGAGAATTGAGTCGAGTGATTTTACGCGGAACAAGCCTCGGAACGTCGAACTGACGCCCGGCTTGTCGGGTTCGGCTTTCTCCATCAGGCTGTGTTCCCCTCGTCAGTCTTGATACAGGACTGGAAATCCCCGCTGAAGGCAGGGCTGCTCGCTCGAGAGCTCAAACACGCTGCGCTGGCAGACTGATTCTTGATGATGAAGCGCCGCGATTATTAACTTTCGTGCGCAGCGGTGTCAAGCTAATGCTTCCAGTGGTTGGGTTACTGGGCGCAAGAGATCAATCTCCTTTCTCCACCAAGGCGCAAAGACACGAAGGGCGCCACTAAGACGGGGGCCTTAGTGAAGCCTCGTGGCCGTGAGTCTTACTGGTGGTGGCATTCACAACGCCGCGAAGACGGGTAAGCGTCAGATGTTGGCTGAAGGTGCAGGTGGACCGCGTAGCGGTTACCTGTCGATAGTATCGGACAACCAGCATCGGTCGGGCCGCGTAGCGGCTACCTATCGATGGGCGATTTCAGTTTGAACAAAGGAACAGCTCTTCAGGTAGCCGCTATGCGGCCAGTGAACGCTCATTGTCGCGTTGCTATCGATAGGGCGCCGCTAGGCGGCCAGCGGTACTGTCGGACTACCGAGTGCGAAGAGTATGCGCGCACGCCCGGAAGCTCGGCTTTCGGAAGACCCGTCTGTCGTGTATATTGCCCGCTTTGCGCAAACCACGGCCTTGCTAATAGAATTGACAGGCCTTGAATTCAAACCGGAGACAAGAATGGAACGAAATGGTTTTACCCTGTGGTTTACAGGCTTATCAGGCGCGGGCAAGACGACGCTTGCGCGGCTGGTTGAAGCCGAACTTCTTTCGCGCGGGCACAGAGTCGAAGTGCTTGACGGCGACATCATTCGCACTAATCTTTCCAAAGGGCTTGGTTTCTCAAAAGAAGACCGCGATACAAACATTCGGCGGATAGGCTTCGTCTGCAATCTGCTGACTCGCAACGGAGTCGTAGCGATAGCCGCAGCGATTTCGCCCTATCGAGAAGTGCGCGACGAACTGCGCCGCGACATCGGCTCGTTTGTCGAAGTCTATGTGAAGTGTCCGATCGACGTGCTCGCCGAGCGAGACGTGAAAGGGCTTTACAAAAAAGCGCTGGCCGGCGAGATCAAGAATTTCACGGGTGTCGACGATCCTTATGAAGCGCCGGTTTCGCCCGACGTTCTGGTCGAGACTGACTCGGAGACGGCGGAGACCAGCGCGGCACAGATTATTGCCAGGCTTGAAGAACTTTCGCTCATCTCCCGCGAATCGCAAGCGTCGGCGATGAAGAAGTGAAAAGTGATGCGTGATGCGTGATCCGTGATGCGTGATCCGTGATCCGTGATGCGTGATCCGTGATGCGTGATCCGTGATGCGTGACTCGTGCCGCGTAACACTGAATCACGCATCACGCATCACGAATCACGCATCACGTTCCCCTTATCCGAATGAAGACCATAATCATAGGACTGGACGGAGCGACGTTCGACATCATCAATCCGCTTGCGAGCGCGGGGCGTCTGCCCAACTTATCGCGCCTCATGCGAGAAGGCGCAAGCGCGCCGCTGCGCTCGACGATCCTGCCAAACAGCTTTCCCGGTTGGGCGAGTTGCACTACCGGCACAAGCGAGGGAATGCACGGCGTCTTTTCGCCGTTCATCAAGAACAGGTCGAGCTACACGGTGCGCGCGATGAGCGGGCGCGACATAATGACGCGCAACGCCTGGGACATCCTCTCCGAACACGGCGGCCGGTCCATCGTGCTGAACGTTCCTACGACTTATCCGCCCGAGCCAATCGACGGAATGATGGTGACTGGAATGCTGACGCCGAGCCTCGCTTCAGATTTCACCTATCCTGCTTCGTTGAAGGCCCAGCTGCTCGCTGCGATTCCGGATTATCTGATCGAACCTGAACGAATACCCGACAAACACGCGCGCGCCGCTGAGTTTCGGCGCTCGATCGACGTCCACGAACAAGCGTTGCGCTTCCTGATGTCGCAAGGCGATTGGGATTTCTTGATGGTCGTGTTTTCAGTGCTCGACCGCGCTCAGCACGACTACTGGGCGGACATGGATCCGGCGCACCCGCGTCACGATCCGAAGACCCCGCGCGAGTTTAGCGAGTTTATTCACGAGACCTACGAGCGACTCGATACGGCTGTGGGAAGGTTGGTCGAAAAACTGCCTGCGGATTCGCGAGTCTTCGTTGTGTCCGACCACGGCTTCTGCTCGGAGCTTTTTGAAGTGCGAGTAAACGAGGTTCTCGCAGGGGCGGGGTTGCTGGCCTTCAAACAAGGACGGCAGACTCGTTCGTTCGTTCGTTCGTTTGGGGAAAAGTTAAGCCGGAGACTTGCGCCTGTTCGCTCCAACGGAAGTGTGCTCGACAAGAAGGTCGCGTACGGCAGCGCGTTTCTTGATGAGATAGACTGGTCCCAAACCCGGGCTTTCTTTGCGCAGGATAAAGGCGTGTGGGTGAACCTCGCCGGCCGCGAGAGCAAGGGCATTGTGCGCGACAGCGATTTCGATGAAGTAGTCGCCGAAGCTCGCGACGCGTTGTTGTCACTCTTATCGCCCGAAGATGGCGACCCGGTGTTTGAAAAGGTCATCCGCCGAGAGGAAGCATTCAACGGCTTGTTCGCTCAGCGTCTGCCCGATCTGGTGATGATCACGCGACGAGACGAATACGTCTACAACGAGCGGCCAAGCTACGGCGAGAAGATCGTGCCGGCGGATTCGACTACAGGAACGCACTCGCGGGACGGGGTCTTCATAGCGTGGGGGAAGGGAATCGCAGCCGGCGCAAACCTGGAACACCCGAACCTGCGAGATGTCGGGCCGACGGCGCTTAGGTCGCTTGGGTGTCCGCTGACGACTGATATGGATGGCCGCGCGTTGATGGAGGTGTTCGATGATGTGTCGGAACTTCCGCGCGAGGGAAGCTCTTATCGAGACGCGATGCCCGCGGAAGGATCAGTCTACAATGCAAGTGAAGAAGCTGAGCTTAGGGATCGGCTGCGGGCGCTTGGATACATTGAGTGAACTACTGGGGAATTGAAAATTGAAAATTGAAAATTGCAAATCGCAAATTGAAAGAGTTGAGCATGCGGGGTTGCTCACGCCCGACAAATTTTCAATTTTCAATTTTCAATTTTCAATTTTCAATTCCCCTCCTTCTACTCTCGCCACTCAGTCCCGATGCCAGACTGTCGCGGCGCCTCAATCATGAAGATTTTAGTCATAGGCCTCGACGCCGCAACAATGGATCTAGTCCAGCCGTGGGCTGCGGCCGGTCACCTTCCCAGCCTCGCGCGGTTGATCGAGGAAGGTTCGTCCGCGCGGTTGCTGTCGACTCCCAACATGCACAGCGCGTCGGCGTGGACTTCGATCCTCACTGGTTTGAACCCCGGGCGTCATGGCCTGTTTGTCTTTTCTGATCGTGACTTCGCGACGGGCCGGCAAGTCTTCTTCAAAGGAAGCGATCGGGCCGGTGAAACGATCGGCTCACTCCTGGCGCGGCACGGAATGACGGCTGGGTTTCTCAACGTACCGATGACTTACAAGGCTGCCTGCCAACCCGGCGGGTTCATGGTCAGCGGATTGGACGCGCCTTCGCTGAACGAGAACGCCTTTTGCCCGGCGGAGCTTCGCAGCGAGCTAATCGGCGAGTTTCCTGACTATCGATTTACACCGCCCGGTCTGAGCGATTTGATGAGAGCGGGCCGAATCGACGATGCAATAAGCGCCTGGTTGAAGCTGACCGAGACTCAGACTTCCGCGGCCGAGTATTTGATTGAATCGCGCCCGACGGAGTTCTTCATGACTGTGTACACGGCCAGTGACTGGGGCGGTCACAACCTCTGGCCGTCTGAAGGATCGAATCATGGAAAAGAAGCACTACTCTCAATCTATCGCGCGCTTGATCAAGCCGTCGCGCGATTGTTGCAGCACACGGACGACGCGACTCAAGTCTACGTGATCTCCGACCATGGGATGGGCGCGCACACAGGAGCTTCTTATCATCTGGCTGACTGGCTTGAAGCGAACAGTTTCATGAAGCGCGACCGCGGTACTCACTCTCGCAGTTCTTTTGTCGAAGCGACACGGCGCGCGGCCAAAACCATCTTGCCGGGTGCGGTCAAAGAAAAAATCAAATCGGGACTCGGCGCCGAGCGAGTCAAACAGCTCCAAGCTGCCGAGAAGGATTCTTTCTACTCGTCCATTGTCTGGGACCAGACCCTGGCTTACACCGAGCCCGGGCGTCACGTGATCAACATAAACCTCGCGGGGCGTAACCCAGCCGGCACCGTCGCGGCGGACGACTACGAGATCGTATGCGAGAGGATCACGCGGAGTCTCGGCGAGTGGACGGATGCGCGTGGAAGAAGCGTCGTCGAACAAGTCGCCCAGCGCAATCAAGTCTACGCGGGACCCTTCAGCGAGCGCGCGAGCGATATGTACGTTTACTGGAATCCGGCTGCTTCACTTGGCGATCCGCCCGCCGAAGTTCGCGCCCGCGGGTTCTGGTGGAGCGGCGACCATCGGCCGGAGGGCATACTGATTTCGAAGGGGCCTGGCATTCGGCGCGCAGCGCAGCTCGACAGCGCAACCGTGTATGACCTTGTTCCGACGCTGATGCGCGGCTCAAGGCTTCCAGCGCCTGGTGGACTTGATGGCCGTGTCATCAACGAGCTGTTCACTGACGAGTTCCTGGAACGCAATCCCACAGCGATCGATGCCGGCTCGCAAGCCGTGGCTTCGGACGCTTCAACTCTGAGCGAAGCGGAAGAGCGGCTGATCGAAGAGAAGCTGCGAGGGCTCGGCTACCTGTGACGGTAAGGATCATCGATGGACGGTGAAGCGGCGATCCATGAAAAGGTCGCGGAGTTCGTACCCGCGAATGGTCCCGCATCGCCGGAGCCTCGTCGCTTGCGACGGCACGTCTTGAACATCGCCTTGATCGTCGTCGCGGTAGTTGCGCTGTTCTGGCGGGTCTTCTTTTTAGGTGAGACGGTTGTCGATGTCGCAACGCTCAACAACCAGCTTCCGTGGGGCTACAACTCAGGCGAGTCGTCCTATCCGTACAACCGGCGCGACCTGACCGATATGTACGTCACACGCGATTACTTCGTGGTGGCGGCGTATCGCGACGGCGAGTTTCCGCTCTGGAATCCTTACACGATGGCGGGCCATCCGATCTACGCTGACGGCGTGACCAGGACGCTGTCGCCATTCCTTCTTTTTTACAAAGTGTTCGACGTGCCGTTGGGCTATTCGCTCGCGCGGCTGACGGAGTTGTTGCTGGCATGCGTTTTCATGTACGGGTTCGCGCTGGGAATTGGCGCAAGTCCGAACGGCGCGTTGATGGGCTCGCTCGTATTCGGATTGTCGGCGCACTCGATGTTGCACTTGACTGGGCTTGGCTGGTGGGGCGGGCTGATGTGGCTTCCGCTGATAATGCTGTTCGTCGTTCGAGCGATCTCGCGCGATAGCGTCAGGCAAGCGGCGCTCGCCGGAGTCTTTCTTGCTGCTCAGTTCTTCTGCGGTTACCTGCCGAATCAAATTTACTTCGCGGGCGCTGTTGTGTTGTGCTACGCGTTTTTCGCGGTCGCAGGTAGTCGCGGAGCGGCAAGGACCCGCCGAATTGTTCGCGCTGGATTGATGACGTCGGTGACGCTTGGGATTGGGTTTGCGCTTGCCGCGACACAATGGGTCCCGATGTTGGAGCTTCTTAAGTATTCAAACCGCCGCATCATCGGAGCTGAGCTAGGATACATCTATCTGCCTCCGTGGTACGCGGGCACTTTGCTGTTTCCGAATTTGTTTGGGTCGGCGTATGACGTTCGGACGCTGACGTTGTTCACCGGGCTGGGAGTTTCGCACGATCACATCTTGTATCTGGGGGTTGCGGCGCTCGTGCCGCTCGGATTTGCGGTGTATCTGCTCAAGCGCCGGGGTTTCGCCGGGCCGGTGCGTAGCCGAGCCGCATTCTTCGCTCTGCTGGCAGCGGTGTCGCTTGCGATAATGATGGCCGCTCCGTTGTATGTGCCGGTGACCCGATTCATCCCGGTGCTGCAAGTCATCCGCGTAGCCGTTCGAGCCGGAGTGCTGTTTCTGTTCGCAGCATCTACGCTGGTTGCGTTTGGCACGGATCATCTCTTGTCTGCGAGCGCTGAGGCCCTGACTCGATTCGCTCGTCTCGCGCGGCGAGCCGGCATCGCGGCAGTCATCTTTGTAGCGGCGGCGATCGGCGCTTCTTTAGCTGTGAAGCTTTCGGGTGTCGCGGTCGATGCCGCCGAACGCGGCAAGCTCGCGTTTGCGCGCAGATCGGCGCTAGCGTTGGCCGCTCAGTTTCTTCCGCCTGACGCCGGGATAGTGATGCCGCTGGTGTTTGTCGCCGCAATCGTTTTGCTTTTGTCCTGGCGCAGCACAGGCAAGTTGAGCCGAACCGGACTGTTTGCGGCTCTGGTCTCGCTGTTGTTGATTGATCTGTTCTGGAATAGCGGGCAGTTCAACCGCACGTTTGATCGCTCGCGGGTGTTTCCGCCGACGCAGACGACCGACCTGCTCAAGTCGCTTCCAGCGGGACGAGTGCTCGTCGTGCCGTCGCAGCTCGAGACGAATCGCAAGCCAACCCAAACGGACAAGATCATCGCGCCGCCGAACACGTTGCTTGCCTATCAAATTCCAACCGTGTCGGGCAAGAACCAGCAGTTTCCAAAGTGGTATCGCGAGTTCGCGTCGCTGATCGAGCCGCAGCCGAACATGAGCCACGTCGTTTTCGACGAGTACCGCTCGCCGTTCTTCGACCTCCTGAACGTTAAGTATGTGATGACTCATTCAGCCGGGCCGCCTCTTCAAGGGTACGATCTGATATCGAGTGCAGAAGGCGTTTCGGTTTACGAGAACAAAAGGGCTCTGTCGCGGGCGTTCTTTGTCTTACAGATTGCTTCGGTGAAGAGTCATGAGGACGCGCTCGCCCGGCTGCGGATTCCGCAAATCAATCTTCGAAGTACAGCGGTCGTGGAAGGCGCCGGCGATTCATTGCTTGCTAAGGTTGAGCCGCCTCCCGCCGGACTTGAAGTGCCGAGGCAACCAAGCTCGGGCGTTGCGCGAATCGTCGAGGACAAACGCAACCGCGTAGTTATTGAGACCGACAACGAAGAGGCCGAGACCTTGGTGCTCAGCGACAACTACTATCCCGGATGGCGCGCGTTTGTCGACGGTGAGCCTACTGCAATCTTTCAAGCCAACTGCACCATGCGCGCGGTCGCAGTTCCAGCCGGACGCCATCTGGTATCATTCGTCTTCGCGCCGGCGACATTGAGGACTTCCGCATACGTGAGCTTCGCTGCCGCGGCGCTGACTCTCATCCTCCTCGTACTTCCGTTCGGCAAGCGAAACCAGAACTCTCGGCGGGAGTAACTGCGATTTACGACAAGATCAAAAAGACCATCAAGCACACGCTGATCTTCGGCATCGGCAGCGTGGTCAACAGCGCGTTCGGGTTGGTATTAGTGCCCGTTTACGGCAAATACCTGCGAGCGAGCGAGTTCGGCGTGCTCGCGCTGCTGACCGTCTCGCTGACGCTTGTGACGATCGTTCTCAAGCTCGGTTTGAATCACGCGTTCTTCCGTCACTACTACGACACCGAAGACGAAACCCATCGCCGCCGCATCGTCGGGTCCACGCTTGTGTTTCTGTCCGTTTCGTCGGCTGCATTGGTCGCCGTGCTGTGGGCTTTTGCTCCGCAGGCTTCAGCAGCGGTGTTCGCCGGTGATCAGTCGAAAGCCGATCTGCTGCGACTTATCTTTCTCATCAGCTTTTTCGAAGTGATCTCGCTAATTCCCGACTCGATACTGCGGGCGAAGTTCAAGTCGGCACGCTACTCGGCGATCAACATCATCGCGTTCGTCTTTCAGGTCGGGCTGATCAGTTATCTAGTCATCGGCGTCGACGCGACCGTGAAGAGCGTCCTGATTGGGCGACTGGCGGGCGCGGCTTTTGAGTCGGCGATCTTCTTCTTTATGGTGCGGCGAGATCTCAGCATGAGCTTTTCGTGGCCCGAGCTTCGAGGAATGCTCGCGTTCGGAGTGCCGCTGATCTTTGGTCAAATCTCGTTTCATCTTTTTATGATGATCGACCGTTTCTTTCTTGAAAGATACGTAAGCGACCGGGAACTTGGCGCGTATGCGATGGCTAACACGCTAGTGTCGGTAGTGACGATCCTGGTGACGGTGCCGTTCAGCCAGGTGTGGACCGTTATGCGGTTTTCGGTGATGAACGAAGAAGGCGCCGAGGAGTATTACTCCCGAGTGCTGACCTACATCGTGTTTGTGAGCATGTTTCTGGCTCTCGGCGTAGCGGCGGTAGCCGGCGACGGGCTGTTGCTGTTCGCGCTGAAGGGCTACTGGTCGGCCCCGGCGATCATACCGTTGCTTGCGATGGCGGCGGTGATGGACTGCGCGTCGCGAGTGTTGAACATCGGCACGACGCTCAAGAAGCGGACGATCTTCGCGCCGCTGGTGATCTTCGCGGCGTTGATCGTCAACGTCGGGCTGAACTTCCTGCTGATACCGCGCTTTGGAGTTACCGGCGCTACTGTTGCGACGGTGATTTCCTACGTGGTGTTTTGCGCGCTGCGGTATTGGTCCTCGAATCTGTTCGTCAAGATCCGATACGAATGGGGCCGCGTGTTCAGCATAGCAGCGATAGGCTCGGCGTTAGTCGCGGTGTTCTATGTGATCGATTCGGTGCGAGGTCCGTCACCCGGTTGGAAACGCTTGAGCTTGTCGATAGCAGTCAAGGTCTCGCTCGCAGTTTCATTTCCCTTGGTGCTATTTGCGCTGAAGTTCTTTGACGAGAAAGAGCGCCGCAAGATGGGTGAGTTGTGGCGCGGTCTTCCTGCGGTAGCAAGAGTTAGTCACGTGCGGACCTCTGAATATTGATCCAGTCAAACACCGATTAACACGCTATGATCCCACTATCTTCAAACCTCAAGGCGAAATCCCGACAAGCCGGGCAAAAATAGACCCCCTCGGTTAGTTCTATGTAATCTCCAGACCGCTGACCTGTTTCGGCTTTGTCAAATAGGGTTTCATCGTCCTTCTTTCTCAGTTGTGGATCGTCATAGCGCACTATGTTTGTACTCTCACAGTTGGAGCAAATGGGTTCGGCAGCTTTCGTGGCTGAGTCGGAATCCAGCTCTCCATCGAAAAAAATAGATGTGCCAATAGTCTCACAAGCTCTACACAATACCGGAAAGTTGGTCTTGTGTTCACGACACATCATTCGGGTGAAGCCTATTCCAACTGATGTTTCGTGTCCGCAATTGCACGTCACCTTGAATACTCCCGCCATAGATTCCTCCGTTGATTGATTCTCTACCTTTTCAATTCCTGCGCCTTCTCTCGGTCGGCCGCAGCACGCTGACTGTCCCCCGTCGCTTCGTAAGCACTCGCACGTGCGCTGTAAGCTGCTTCAAACCGCGGGTTGAGCTCGATGGCTTTGGTGTAGTCGCCTATCGCGCTGTACCACTCCCGCTTAGCGCCGTAGTCATTTGCGCGGTTGAAGTATGCAACCGCTTCCTTCGGATTGAGCTGGATCGCCCTCGTGTGATCCGATAGTGCGTTGTCATAGTCTTTCTTGAAGTAGTAGGCATTCCCGCGATAGAGATAGTTGAGTGCGAAGCTCCCATCCAGTTGAATTGCCTTGTTGTAATCAGCTATAGCCGAATCGTAATCCAGCCTGGCGTCGAAGCCCCTTCCTCGATCAGTGTAAGCGCTTGCAACCTGTGGATCGAGTTCAATCGACTTGTTCAGGCTGCTCAACGCGCTGAGGTAGTCCTGCCTCACGTAATAAACCCGGCCGCGGGTTTGGTAAGCGGCCGCAAGCTTCGGATCAAGTTCAATTGCTTTGTTGGAATCAGCTAACGCGCCGTCATACTCCTGCTTATCGTAGCGAACAATCCCGCGGTCTGCGAAAGCAGCGGCACTCTTCGGATCGAGGCCGGTCGCCTTGGTGAGATCGCGTATCGCAAGATCGTACTCCCCCTTCATGTAATGGCCGAGCCCGCGGTTGATGTAGGCCGGTGCGTGACTTGAATTCAGTTCGATTCCCTTGTTGTAGTCGGCGATTGAAAGATCGAAATTCCTCTTCTTGTAATAGACAGCGCCTCTCGTGAACCGGGCAAATGCATACTGTGGATCTAGTTCGATCGCGCGGGAGCAATCGCTAATTGCGTCGTCCAGTTTTTCCAATTGCCGCCTGGCGAAACATCTCGCCTCGTATTCTTCGGCGGTTGACGGGCTCGAGAGGTGCGCCTCGAGCCACTCGGCGTCTCGCTTCGCCACGTCGTCTTCGTGGTTCACATAGTGAGCAGAGCAACGCGCTCTCATCGCCAGCGCGTTGAGAGGGTCCTTTGCGAGTTCAGCGCCGGTCTGGCTAATGACTTCCGGCACTTCGGCTGTGTGACCGAGCATCGTCAGCCAGCGTCTGATGTCCGCTCCGACGTCTATCGCGGAAGGTTGCACCGCCGAAGCAAATTGATCCGTCGATGCCGCGCGCTGGGACTCCTTATAGTGGATCGCTATCTGATTCGCAGCCACGGCGCCGCCGAGCAGGACGCCGGCGATGGTTGATATCCAAACCCCGGCTCGCGATTTCTTTGGTTCTGAGGATGCGGCCGGAGGCGAATAGTCCGGCCTTGGGTGCGGCGAATAGTCCGGTCCCGGAGGCGGCGAGTAGTCCGGTCTCGGGGGCGGCGAATAGTCGGGCGGCGATTTTTTCTCGGTTGTGGCTCGGTCGCCATGCCGAATCGCTTCCATTGCGCTTCTCAAAGCTGAGCGCATTTCAGTTGCCGACCTATATCGCTGAGCCGTGTTTTTGGCTAGCGAGCGATTGATCACTTCTTGCAAAGGCGCTGGAACTGAGATGGGAAGCGGGTCCGGGTTTCGCGTCAGGATCGCGCCCATCAACGAGGTCATATCAGTTTGCGGGAAAGGCAACCGGCCCGCGAGCATCTGGTAAAGCATCACCCCCACCGACCAAAGATCGGTTTGCTCGTTGCGCTTTCCATCAAACGCTTCGGGCGCCATGTAGACGGGCGTTCCCGCAACGATGCTGCTTTGACTTGTAGACCTGAGCACTCGAGAGATTCCGAAGTCCGCAAGGCGTGGCATGCTTCCCTGAAGAAGAATGTTCTGCGGTTTCAAGTCGCGATGAATGATATGCCGCGAATGCAAATGTTGAAGACCAGCCAGGATTCCGGCAGCCATCTCAACAGCGAACTCGATGGACTGGCCGGGAGAATGACCAGCGGCCGCGATTCGTTTTAGCCACGCATCGAGCGAGCCATCCGGAGCATATTCGCTCACGATAACAACCTGGTCATCGTAGACGTTCGCCTCAATGATCGGCACTACGTTTGGATGACCGCTGGCTTGGACCCATACGTTGGCTTCCTGTTTGATCGTGTCTAAATCAATCTCCTCGTCCAGCGGCATCTTGAGTGCGACTCTGGTAGTAGCGATGGTAGTCCGGCGCTCGGCGAGCCATACGACACCGAAGGCTCCGCGCCCGATCTTGCTGTTGAGGATGTAAGGGCCAATCTGATCACCAGCTCGAAACATGGTGAGTGCTCCACGATGGGGAGAGTGCTGTGCTATTCGCTCCGGTCTTCTCGGTCATCTCCTGAGGGGAGAAGTAATTCTTAAACCATCACATCTTGCGAATCAACCCGTCAGGCGGCTAACGTTCGAGCTTCCCCGCCAGCGCTTCGCTAGATCCAATGCTCTGTCTCCCGTTCCCACTAAGTGAGTTACTTTCCCTTAAGCGCGGCGCCCAGGATTGCCCCAAGGAAGGATAAGATCGCCGCCGCCAAAGGAATCCACCATAGGCGTGCTTGTCGGTCAGCGCGCGCCTCCTTGTTGTCTTCACGGGCCTGCTCCCTGTCGGCTCGCACTTCTCCCAGCAGGTTGTGAACTTCTTCAAGCTGCTGGGCTCTTGAGACCCGGGCTTCTTGTTGGTTTGCTCGCACTTCGTTCCGCAGTTCGCGAATTTCTTGTTGTTCTGCGAGCGCATGCGTGTGCAGCTCCAGAGCTGTTGCCACCAGAGCGCGAACTTGCTCGGCCTCCAGAGGCCGCCGGGACAGCCGGTCGCGTTCCTTGAACGTGAGTTTCCGCCATTCCTCTGATGTGAGTTGTCTCCACTCATCTGCTTGATAGTTCTTGTCGTAGGAGAGTCGCCACGTCAGGGCGGCTCTGGGCTGGAAGTCTTCCTTCAGGATCTCGCTCGGATACTCCGCCTCCAACAGAAGCCGGTTCCGAATCATCCGCGCGTCCCCCAGCGGAAGGCTCGATTTATCCACTGTTTCATCAATGTTAATCGGATGGGCGCGGTCCTTAAAGGACTGCTCTTCGGAGAATTCTCGCTGTCGGAGCAGGGAATTCAATTCCCTGTGGAGTGCTCCTTTCAGTTCATCAGAAACAGCAGTTGGGTCAGAGTTATCAAGTAGTTGTTGGGTGCCAAGGGTGAGCTGCTCCTTGAGATACCACGAAACAGGATCGTGAGCGTTTTTGAGTTTGGTTACCAGAGGAGAGAACCTCACGTTACCCCCACTGATCCACGGCGCAATCCGCACCGTAAAGAATTCCGGATGATCTCTCAGCACCGCTTCCCATGTTTCAGCACTTCGCGGTATGCCAAGCGACTCTTCCCAATCCCGAATACGTTTGTTCACCCAGGCAGAGGATCCCATGACCTGAATGGCCGCGATGACATCTTGAAGACGCCAAGCTTTTCGATACGGTGACTCCATAGCATTGCCTCCCAAGAAGGTGAGGGAAGGGTAATCGAAGCTCTTCCGTCCCTAATGTGGTATTCAAGCGCGCTTGTGCGTGGCGAACTCATGGGTCGTCTGGATGGCGCTTCCGCGCACCGTTGCGTCTGATTGATAGACGGGGTTAGTCCCTGTCACTTTGTTTGCCGTTCGCGTCTAACTCGACTTAGCTCCAACAGCAGCATTTCCCTGCTTAGAGTGTGCTCAGATCAATTCTCGCAGCCATAGAACCTCGGCGATTCTCCTCTGAAGTTTTTCCAACTAGCCGGCTCCGTGCTTGAGTTGACGTTCGTACTCCGCACTATCAAAGTGCCCTTTCGATTCGCGGATGAGTCCATCGTCATCAAGCTGCCACACCTCGTATCCACTTATTCGAACGAGCACTCCTGAGCCACCCGGTCCGGTGTTCGTTCCCGTTAGTGTCCAATGAAATACGGTTCCGTCGGGCGCGCCAACCAAATCATCCATAGTCACTACCATGTCCGGGAATGCATTCATGAATCCACGTGCCTCTTCCGCAATGGCTTGCCGACCTACTGCCGGAGGGCCATCGTTGACGCTAAGCGAGCCGTCCTCGGCGTAGAACGCGGCGACGCTCTCAGGCTCCTTGCTGCACCAGGCCTTGGCGTAACGCTTTGCGAACTCATTCAAGTCGGTGCGATCCATAGTCTGTCGCCTTTCGCTCTTGACTCGCGGTGCTCTGGGAAACCGGCGTCCGCAAGTCGGTGTCGCATAACGCCAACGATCAGCGGGCTCTCTTTCGGCTACTTCGGCCTAAGGCCCGAGTTCGCGGCGCGTTTTGGCGCGTCCGCTGGAACGACGAGTTAGACGCGCTGTTTGTTGCGTGAGCGCGAGCAGGCCGCGCAACGCCTCGTTGACGGCTTCGGATGTTGGAAACGCCTTGGCGATCTCCGGCTCGAGCAGGGCCACAGACGTTCCCTTGGCCGCTTCGGCGTAGAACTTTCCGCGCTCCAGCGTGGCGAAGTCGGAGCGCTTGTACCGCGAACGCATTTCGTCTTTAGCTTTCTTCATAGATTTTCCTTTCGCCGCGTGTCGCCCGACGCGCAGTGATGATCCGTATCTCACCTTGCCGGTAAGTATGGCAGGCGTGTGCAAGCGGCCCAAGCGCGAAAACCCAAAGGTGATGTACCGCTCTTCGCTCACGGAATGATCGGGGTCTGAACCGGACACGGCCATTGGGTCTAAAAACACCGTATTGGCTTCATCGAACGCAACAAGGTGCTTGCGACGGTTGGTCTCCGCCTTCTTCGGATCCCACTCATAGTTCATGTTTGACCATGGACAAATTTAAAGCGCATAACCTCCACATCACCGTGCCCGCGCGAGGTAATTCGGAATGCACGTGAAATGCGCTTCGCGGGCTACGGTGCATGTGTTGTTAGGCGCGCTTGGTTTACGTCGAGCGTTCTCTTTGTTCAACCTTACGCGGCGGACTCACTGGAAGCCGGTCGGCTGCATCGGCGGGTTAGACCCTCACGATTCGCCGATTCACCTGTGGGCCTGCCAATAGTGACTGCAAGTAGCGCAGATGTCATTGCCCGTGCCCGTCGCCTTAAATCCGCGGCAATTGCATGCTGTACAAGCACCGGGGCCACAGCGCGGTATATTGATTGGCTCGACCGTGGCGATGCCGAGGCCCACTTCATGAAGCGTTTCGCGGAAAGCGCCATTGAGGACTCGCCCGGCACTCGCCTCATCCCTTGGCTGGCTGCCCACGACCTCGATCACGAATGACTGATATTTCTGTCTCATATGAATCCTCCTATGTTTGAGGGGAACTTCAAATAGGCTGGTTTCTATCGCTGCCCTCGTTCAACGACAGAAGCCTGACATGGTTTAGCTTCTTTTCTTAATGAAGTACAAAATCGGCTCAAGCAGAAGCCGTCTTGTCAGTGCTTGGCAGCGTTGGTGTTTTGAGATGATTGATGCCAAGGGCGGCGACACAAAGTAATAGAAGTCAACAAAAGCTCTACCTATTCTAGAGGCAAGTAACACCTCATCACGAAATTGGCGGAAGACCATCACTTCATGCACCAGTGGAGAGCCGTAAGTTGCAGTGGCGATGAAACAGCCGCCCTTTTTAGGCTGACGCAGCGTACTTCCATTCAAGAGATTCACGCAGCAGCATTCACAAGTGATAGACTGGAAAATCCCGTGCCCACAGCGACCGCAACCAATAACAACCTGTGATGGGCTTCCCCCAAAGAGGTAGTCCGTGCTCGAACAATTGGGGCAGCCCTTCAGGAGGTTTGAAAAGCGATGGAGTTTTCCACATTTCAGGCACTCAACCGCATAGGTTGGTATTTTCTCAACGAGTTTGCGAGCATCGGAGTCTGAAACTCCCTGTATCGCATACTTCATTTGTACATCGTACAAATGACTACCGCCGTAAATATGTGTCCATTCTTCTTTCTTCTCCCCTTGAGGTTCCATGAAGTGTCTCCTTTGTTGTTGCCTTACGGCAGGTTTCCCTTGTGAACTTCTTTGATGTTTTGGGTGCTGCTTTGAAAGGGACCAATTTACTTGTCAACATACTTAAAATGGCGTTTCCTACGATAACGAGCGTCTAACATGAAATCATCGTACTAAAAGCGGCAGAATACTACCGCCGTTAGTTGACCCATTCAAGCTCTCTCAAAGACCGTAATCAATAATATCAACGCTTGGCTCGGACCCATCTCCGGGATAGGCTAGTGTGAGGGACGCTCACCGATAGGCCGGTTGAAAAGCTTTAGACCGATCCGCTATAGTTCCCGTTCTTTTGTTATGAGTAAAAAGGTTCTTTTCATAGGTTTGGACGGGGCTACGTTTGAGGTGCTCGATCCTTTGATGGCCAAGGGTTTGATGCCCCGCCTCAAGCGCTTTATTGACGAAGGCGTGAGCGGGCTGCTCGAAACAACGATCCCTCCCATCACTCCCACCGCCTGGGTTTCGTGGATGACCGGCAAGAACCCCGGCAAGCACGGAGTCTTCGAGTTTCTACTTAGAAAGAAGGGAAGCGGCGAGCTTCCAGATACACCCGTAAGTTCACGGTCGCGAGACGGGCTGCCGTTTTGGGACTTGCTCGGGCAGATGGGCAAGCGCGCGATCGTGACAAATGTGCCCTGTACCTATCCGCCAAGTATGGTCAACGGTGTGATGGTGTCTGATTTCTTGACCCCGCGAGGCCGCCGCGACTTCACTCATCCCCCGGGTCTTGTCGAAGAGATCGAAAACAAGTTTGGGCCTTATCAGCTCTACATAACCGAAGTCTATGCGAAGGGCAAAGTCGATAACATTCTCAACCAACTCTTCGACGAGCTCGAATACAAAACCAAAGTCAATCGCTATCTGATGGACACGTACGATTGGGACGTGTTTGCGACGCACTACTGGAGCACGGACCGGTTTCAACACGAGCTCTGGCATTTGTTGGACGAGTCGCATCCGTTCTTCGACCGCAAAGAACAGGAGGCTCACATCGGGCGCATTCACGAGTACTGGCAAGCCGTGGACTCGACATTGGGAGAGTTGTTCGATGCCGTAGACGATGAAGCTACGGTCTACATTGGTTCCGATCATGGATTCGGTCCGATCAAGAAGTTCCTGTGTTTCAACGTGTGGCTGATCGAAGAAGGCCTGCTTGTGTTGAAGCGAGATGCGATGACGCGTTTCAAACGCGCGTTGTTTAAGCTCGGTCTGACGCCTGATCGCGCGTACCGTTCGGCGATGAAGCTGGGACTCGCGCACTTGAGGCTGTCGGTGGGAGTGACGAATCGCTCGTCGCTTATGAAGCTCGCGAACAGCTTGATGCTCTCGCTTGAAGATGTCGACTGGTCTCGCACCAAAGCGTTCTCGAAAGGGAACTACGGCCAGATTTACACCAATCTGAAAGGGCGCGAAGCGAAGGGAAGCGTTGAGCCGGGCGCAGAGTATGATCGGTTGATGGACACGGTAACGGCCAAGTTGCGCGCGCTGGTCGATCCTGAAAACGGCGAGCCGTTGATCGGGCCGATCTGGCGCCGCGAAGACCTCTACACCGGGCCGCACATCGATGAAGCGCCCGACATTCAGTTTCTTCCCGCCGATATGACCAACAAGCCGCTGGGCACTCTTGACCTGACCTCGAACAAGTTCATCACACCGGTCTACGGCAACTCTGGCGATCATCGAATGCACGGAGTGATGATCGGCCGTGGGCCAGAGATCAGACGAGGAGCGCGAGTCGAAGGCGCTCGCATCATCGACTATGCTCCGACGATTTTGCATTCGTTCGGTGTCGAAGTTCCCTCGGATATGGACGGCTGCGTTCTGGAAGAGATTTTCACCGGTGAGTTTCTTGTTGACAACCCGGTGCGAGTGTCCGAGTCGGCCGGCCCTGGCTTCCAATCGCCCCACGAGTCACCGGCTATGACGGATGAGGAAAGCGAAGAGATTCGCGAGAGGCTGAAGAGCCTGGGATACCTTGGCTAAGAAGAGAGGAATTGAAAATTGAAAATTGAAAATTGCAAATTGCAAATTGAAAGGCGGGTCAGCGCACGCGTTCCCTTCAATTACCGAGTCCGATTCGACTCACGAGTCCCCTTCATTCCCCGAGTCGGTTTTCAATTTCCAATGTTCAGTCTTCAATTTTCAATTTTCAATTTTCAATTTTCAATTTTCAATTTTTCATTTACTCGGTGAAGAGTCGGATCCGTTCCGCGACCTGCTATGCAATTCCACTCCATCTCAGCCGTCCTTCCCGCGTTCAACGAAGAAGAGAACATCGAGACTGCCACACGGCGTACGGTTGAGGTGCTCGGCTCGCTCGGTCTCAAAGACTGGGAAGTGATCATCGTCGACGATGGGTCGCTCGATCGAACCGGTGAGATTGCGGATCGTCTAGCGAACGAAGACCCGTCACACATTCGCGTCTTTCATCACGAGCCCAATCGAGGCTACGCGGAAGCGCTCAAGACCGGCTTCACCGCCGCGCGCCATCAGCTTCTTTTCTTCACTGACTCCGATCTCCAGTTTGACGTTCGCGAGATAAAGAATCTCCTGCCGCTGATTGAGAACGCCGATATCGTGTGCGGGTTTCGAATCTACAGGTTCGATCATCTTACGCGGTTGGTGCTATCGTGGGGATTCAACCTGCTTGTGCGAATCATGTTCAGGATCAACGTGCGCGACATCGACTGCGCTTTCAAGCTGTTCCGGCGCGAGGTGTTCGACAGCGTGTCTATTGAATCGAAGCGATTCTTTGTAAACGCCGAGGTGCTGGCGAAGGCAAAGTACTTTGGGTTCACATTGGCCGAGGTAGGCGTTCGGCACTATCCCAGAGTTGCAGGCCGATCGACTGTTCGGCCCAGTCACATTCTGTCGACGCTCAGGGAGCTCGCGAACATCTGGACCAATATTCACTCGAAGCCTCGCGGCAAGCGCTAATAGGCTGCTGAAGATGGGAGTTCACCACTAAGACACAAAGACACGAAGCTGCACCCCGTCGGTGAACCCATATGCAGTGAGCTTTCCTTTGAGCCTTTGTGACTTAGTGGTAATGAATCAGCATTCTAACCGGGAAATGATTACGATGCGGCGCGAACATGAACGGAACGTGGCTGGAACTCGAGCACCAAAGCCTCGGGCGCGGCTGAGTTGGCGCGGGCTTGCGCAGGTCGCAATCGGCGCCGGCGCCCTCGCGTTCGTGCTGTTCAAGACCGACGCACGCGGCTTGAGCGACGCTATCAAATCCACTCGCTGGGGTTACCTGCCGGTTGCCGTAATCGCCGCGTTCGCAGTGAACTGGTTGATGGCTTATCGATGGAGCGCGATCCTCAGAGTCCGGGGACACAAGGTCGAAACACGGCGGTTGTTTGTCTACTATCTCATCGGCGCGTTTTTCACCAACTTCGTTCCGGGCGGAAGCGCCAGCGGCGACATAGCCCGGCTTATCTACGTCGATCGCGAGATTCGCGACAAGGCGTTTGTGCTTTCGACGCTGATCTACGAGCGGCTGGTCGGCGTCTTCACGCTTCTGCTTATCGGTTTGATTTCCACGTTATCGAGCCGCGCACTCGATCAGTACGCGAGCACCGTCTACTTTGCGGAAGCAGTGCTCGGGCTTGGTTTCCTCGCGACAGCGACGTTGATGAGTGATTTTGTTTCCGCACGACTTGCGCGGCTGATCGTCGCGGCCGGGGCGCGGTTGAGACTTGAGCGAGCCGGCGCCGCCGCCGCGCGAACGATCGAAGCGATCTCAGAGTTGAGGCGACATCGCGCGATGCTCCTGCGCACGGTGTTGGTGTCGGTCGCGGTCCGGGTGGTCTGGGGACTCGGATGCTTCGCCGTAGCGCAGGCCTTGGATCTGCCTCTCGGGTTGCCGATCGTGTTCGCGTTCATGTCGTTGGTTGACCTTCTGCGGTTGATGCCGCTGTCGGTCGGCGGATTAGGCGTGCGCGAATGGCTGATCATCGTGTTGTTTTCCGGCGCCGGCATCTCACGCGAGCGGGCTCTGACGTTTTCGATCCTGGCGTTCGCGCCGATATATCTCACCGCGATCACCGGAGGCGTCATATACGTTTTGACGGCCCGGATAAAACGGCGTGACGATCGGCTCTCGGAGCTGGAGCTGAAGAGATCGGAAGGCTTGTCCTGATCGCCGAGGTGAATGTCTAGTGAGTCGCACGATAACGAAAGCGAACGCTGAGGAGGCGTGTGAACCTGCCGGTGAGCTCCCGGGCGAACCAGTGCAGTCCGAAGCTTCGGGTTACGGCTCGCGAGGAAGGATGTGGTTTGCCGCGCCTTTGATGGTCCTGGTCATCACCGCGTTGATCTACGGCTCGATCTACTTTCGAGAAGAGTCGCTCGCTACCGGCATCGGCGCGAACCTCGTTCCGGCGGAGCGCATTCTGAAGGGCGAAGTCCCCTACCGCGACTTCTACAAGATTCAAACGCCCGGGATTCTGTTGCTCAACGCCGGGTTGTTCAAGTTGTTTGGCACTTCGTTGCTGACCGCGTTTCGAGGCGTGCTGGTTTTCAAGGTGCTGGCGATCGTAATGGTCTTCTTAGTCGCGCGGCTCGTGGTCTCGCAGACGGCTGCCCTTGTTCCGACTGCATTGTCAGTTGTTTGGCTGCCGCCGGGCGGGCCCTTTCGGCCTGCGCCGATTCAATACGAGATGCTGTTCATTCTTGGTGCTGTGTTCTTTACGCTTCGATGGATCGACTCGCGAAAGGCGATCGACGCGTTGGCAGCCGGCCTTGCTGTTGGAATCGTTGCGGTGTTCAAGCAAAACGTCGGAGTCTACCTGGCAGTTGCGCTTGGGCTTTCGCTGGTTGTGAACACACGAGGGTTGCCCCGATCGTTTTCTGAGGCGAAAGTTCTGTACGTCGATTCCTGGAGGAGCGAGTTCAAGGCTCACATTGCAGCGGGCCTCGGAGTGGCGCTCCCGCTGGTGGCTTTGCTGATTTATCTGGTAAGCAACCACGCGCTCGGAGCAGCTCTGCAAGTTTTTATCAAAGGACCGGGTGAGCACATTCAGATGAAGTTGACCGGGTATCCGCTTCCAAAGCAAGCCCTGGTTGTCTTCGTTGTTGGGCTGGCGGCTGTGAAGATTGCGTCGATCGTCGTGCGCGAGTTTCCCCGCTTGAGGATCGGGGTGCTGGCCGTCGCAGTAACGGGAGCCGCGGTTTGTGCGGCGCTCGCGCCACAGTCATTTATCGATAACTCGATCTTCTGGTTTCCGCCGGCGCTGTTTCTTTACTCCGCGTGGATTTGTGTTAGCGCCAGACGGCAGCGCCTCGACTGGCAGGCGCGACAGCAAGCGACGCTTCTTATCCTGCTGGTGTTTGCTGTAGGGTCGTATCTGGAAGTCTTTCCTCGTTCGGTGCGCGGGCTTGTGATCGGCACGCTTCCGCTTGCGTTCATTCTGCTTGTATTTGTCTTCGAGAAATATCATTCGCATGCTCGAGCCCCGGAATATCCCACGGCCAGGTTATCGTCGCGACCTCAACTCGCGATCGTCGCGATAATCGCCTTGATCTTCGCGCTGCGGTTGATCACGCCGCGCTACCTAAGCCTCGATGGCGAACAGGTAAGGTTCACAGCCGACACCGAATTGAGTTTCGATCGAGGCCGAGGAGTCTATTTGCCCGCTGAGCGCGCTGGAGAAGTGAACGCTGCGGTCGAATTTGTCCGCGCGCGAGTGGGCGAAGGCGCGTTCTTCTTTGCGCACGCGCTAGATGCGACGCCGTATTATTTTCTTGCGGAGCGCAACAGTCCGACCGGCGCGACTCTGTGGAACGACGCGGGAACGAACGACGCGGAACGCGTTCGCACGATGGAGATGCTGAGGCAGAAACAGGTGAAACTCGTGTTGACCAGCGATCAGGCTCTCGCAAGCGAGCGTTACGAACCTTTGCTCGAGTACTTGACCAGCGAGTTTCACGAAACGAAGAGGATCGGAAAGACGACCGTTCTTGAGAGAGAATGATTGCGGCTGAAAGAGCGTATGGCTCACAAGCATTCAGGTGCAATTCCACCAACGCAGTTGGTGGATCGGTTCATACTCAGCCTACACGGGACACCAGGCGGGGTCCTGAATCCCACCAACGCAGTTGGTGGATTGTTCATATCCGACCTGGCACTGATGAGCCGGAAAGTTGAAGCGGAGAGTTAGGCTGGGTATGAACGATCCACCAACTGCGTTGGTGGGATTCAAAGCGCCCTGCGTTCATGCCTGTAGGCCAAGTATGAACAATCCACCAACTGGGTTGGTGGGATTATCGGCACACCCTGGGTGATGCGCTTTGTGGCTTGTTTCAACTCCTAGTTAGGAAGAAGAGAAAAGCGATGTACCGAAATCACCGAGTGGCAGTCGTAATGCCAATCCATAATGAAGAAGCTCGCGTCGGGCAGGCGTTGTCTCGAGTGCCTCCTTTTGTCGATCTGATCGTCGCGATTGACGACGGCAGCACTGACGGCACCGCGCGGCGTCTTTCTGAGATTGACGACGCGCGCCTGATCATACTGTGTCACCCGCGGAACCTCGGAGTTGGCGCGGCGACGAAGACGGGTTATAAGCACACTCTTGAAACTGATGCCGAGTTCATTGCGGTGATGGACGGCGACGGTCAGATGGACGGACGAGACCTCAACCACTTGCTGGATCGCGCGATCGCGGGCGCCGACTACGTGAAGGGGAATCGCTTTCTGGACTCATCGACGATCGGGTGCATGCCACGCGCGCGTTACATCGGCAACCGGCTGTTGAGCTGGCTCACGCGATCTGCGGCAAGTTTCGAAGGTAAGCTTGATGCGCAGTGCGGCTACACGGTCATCCGGCGGCCGGCGCTCAAGAGGCTGCTGCTTGACGAGCTTTACGATCGATACGGGTTTCCAAACGAGATGTTGTTTGAAGCTTGCAGAGCCGGACTGGTGGTCGAGAGCGCACGGGTGAAGTGCATTTACGAAGACGAAGTCTCGGGCATCAACCCGATCACGTCGGTTGCGGTGATTTGCTTCTTGATTGCCCGAAGCTATCTCAGGCGCAGACTCTTCGCTTCGCCTGCCGCGCTTGCAGTTCGGGAGGCAAGCTCGGTCGAATGACCGGAGGGGTTTGATCGAATGCAGTCTTCTTGCAAGCTCCGCGGCTCCTCGTCTCCGCGACCGGTTAGCTTTGAAGTGCCCCTAACCGCAGAGGCGCCGAGACGCAGAGATTACGCGGAGAATTGAAGCCACAACCCGAATGACAGCAATGACTCGTTCAACAAAACCAAAGCTCTTGATCCTCACCAGTTCGTTTCCGAGCGGGCCCGAGGATGAGACGTGCGGCTACATTCGCGACTTCGCTCGCAGTCTTTCTTCTCAGTTCGAGGTCGAGGTGCTGGCGCCTCCCGACGAAAAAGCCTGCACCTGGCCGCCGGATGACTTTGCGCTCTCGCGCTCTTCTTCTCTGCTTCCAAGCTCGATCGACTTGTTTCAAGCGACTCGCGATTTCAACGATCTGACGTTTCGAACCATAGCGGCGCGAGTCGGCTTGATAGTCTCGCTCTGGGTCTTCTTCATCAAGGCGCTCAAGCGGGCGGCTCGAGCCGATGCGATTTGCTCTCACTGGTTGGTTCCTGCCGGAGCGGTTGGCGCGGCGATCGCGCGGCTGACCGGCAAGCCCCACATCGTGATCGAGCACTCCGGTGCGCTGCACCTCTTGTCACGAATGAAAGGCGGCCGGTTGCTCGCTCGGTTTGTTGTTTCCGCGAGTGAGCGCGTGGTCACCGTGAGTGAGGACTTAAAGCTAAAGCTCATCGCGTTGTGCCCGGAGGCAAAGGGAAAAGTTGAAGTCATACCGATGGGAGTGCGCGAGAGTGAGCCGGACGAAGGTCGAATGCGCCGAGGTGAGTCCTCGCTAAGCGATGGTTGCGTTCCGCCAAGAGAATCAAACAAGCCGTTCATTCTGTTCGTCGGCAGGCTCATAGCGGTGAAGGGTGTGGACGTGTTGATCAAGGCCATGCGTCACAGCGCGAGTGCGCGTTTAGTGATTGCGGGCGACGGCGAGCAAAAACCTCATCTCGAAGCGCTCGCCCGCGACCTTTCGATCGATGCGGTTTTTCTCGGTCGAATCGACTCCGGTGAGAGAAACCGGTTACTGCAGGCGTGCGAGGCCGTGGTTATACCGTCTCGTGTGCTGGCGAATGGGCGCACGGAGGGCACGCCGGTCGTATGTCTTGAAGCGATGGCTGCGGGCCGGCCGGTCATCGGGGCTCGAGTCGGCGGTCTTGCTGAAATCATAGTTGATGGCCAGAATGGACTCTTGTTTGAAGCCGGCGACGAGTTGGCGCTTGCGGCGAAGTTGAATCTGCTGATCGGCAATTCAGACTTGAGCGACAAGCTTGCGGTCAACGGGCGTCTGACGGCGGCAGATTACTCGTGGACGCGAGTCGGCTTGCGCTTTGCCAGGATAATCAACGCTTCGATGAACAGGAATGATCGAGTCCTCGACGATCAAGAACTCGACCACAGCCTCGCCGGGTGCTAACACCGCGCGAGTCGCCGGGCTTGGCGCGGTATACATCACCGCCGCCAAGCTGTGGTTCATGGCCAGCGGCTACGTTCTTGAAGTCACGCTTACCAACCTGATGGCGGCCGAGCGCTACGGGCTCTACAAGGTCGTCATCAGCATCATCTCGATCGTCAACGCGGTCGTCATCACCGGCACTTATCAAACCGTTTCCAAATACATCTCGGAGAACGAGCAGAACGCCGGCGCGGTAAAATCGAAGGCGCTCAAGCTGCAAGTGCTGGTCGGAGGAGCGATCGCGGTTGGCTTCTTCCTGCTGGCTCCGGTCATCGCCGGACGTTTGAACGACCTCCGTCTCGTCGGCTATCTGCGGCTGGCCGCTCTGATACCGCTGTCGTATTCGTTCTACGCGGTGTTCACCGGGTACTTCAATGGCCAGAGGCGGTTTCTAACTCAAGCCGCGCTCGATGTGACTTATTCGACGCTGAAGCTCGTGTTGATCGTCGGGCTTGTTTGGGCGGGGTTTGGAGTTGGCGGCGCAGTAGGAGGGTTCGCGATCGCGGCTGCTTGCGTTTGTCTGATCGCGGCCTCGATCGCGCGAGGCGGTAATCCGGGCGGCGCAGTGCGAGTCCGAGACCTATTCACTTTTCAGGCGTATCTGCTGTCGTTCATATTCGTCTTCAACCTGCTTCAGCGCGTTGATCTGCTGATGGTCAAAGCGCTCTCCTCTGCGGATGCAATTACGGCAAGCGAGAACGCCGGGTACTACGGCGCGGCGCTCAACGTTTCCAATATCGTTTATCAGGTGATCATCTCAGTTACCTTTGTTCTTTTCCCGCTGGTGTCGAAGTCAACGTTTGCCGAAGACACCCGGCGAACAAAGGTTTACATATCAACCACCATTAGGTACGCGCTGATCGTGATGGCCGTGCTTGCGACGCTGTTCTCGGCGAATGCCGCCGAGGTGTTGAGGCTGATCTACCGAGCGGACTACCAGGCAGGCGCACCCGCGCTGGCTATAGTTGCCTATGGAATGTTGTTGTTCGGCTTTCTTCAGGTGGCTACGACGATCATCTCGGCGAGCGGACGCCCGCGAGTCTCGCTGATGATTGCAGCGGTAACGCTCGCGGTCAGCGCCGGTCTCAACGCGGTGCTGATTCCATCGAGGGGGCTTGCAGGCGCGGCCACAGCGACTACGGCTGCGATGTTGTTGGGAGCGGTGATCGCAAGCGGGTACCTGCTGTGGAGGTTCGGCGCGCTGGTCCCGTGGTTGTCGGTCGTTAGAATAGGCACGGCGGCGGCGTTAGTGTATGCGGGTTCGCTCGCGGTTCCGGTCGGGTCGAGAGGTTTGATCCTGGTGAAGCTGGCGGTGTTATCGCTGGCGTACGCCGCGGTGCTGGCGCTGAGTCGCGAGATCGGCAAGGACGATGTTGCGATGGTGAAGCGGGTTTTGAAACGCTGAAGCAGTTAGTCAATTATCCCGAGGAACAAGTGTTGTCAGGGAGCTACCAAACCACTCCATAGGAGTGTCCGTTAGTCGGGGAGCTGCCAAACCACTCCGTAGGAGTGGAATGTTTATAGAAAGCGATGCGCCTTAGGTTCTTCCTTTTCTAGCAACAATCCAACTCCGTCAGGAGTTGTATGTCAGGATTGGCGCCTCATGCAGGAGACCTTCTGTGGCAATTGACGACATTTCACTCCTAAAGGAGTGAGCACGACAAACGCGCTGGAGTCTATAAACATTTCACTCCTACGGAGTGACGGGAGGACACCTTACAAGCTTCAGTCATTATCTTCGTCGTCGCCCAAGCCCCGGAAAAACTTATGTTCGTCGGCGTCCCGCGGTCTAAGAAGTCCCGAGATATCAACAAACCTGCCAAGCAGTAGCTTCATCTCAGCCGACTTTTGCGGCATTCGATCGTAGAGGTTGTGCAGTTCGAGCGGATCGTTCTTCAGATCATATAACTCGAAGTTGAAGAAGTTGCGGTTGTAGATCAACTTAAAGCCGTCCTGCGTCACGACCATGTACTTGCGGCTCTCGGGCTCGACCGCTTTCTCAGGTCCGGCATAAATCGACTCGCCGACCATGAAATGCTCTCCGTAGATCGGCGGATGAGTGAACGGCTCGCCGCGCATCAACGCCAGCAGGCTGACTCCTGCGTATTCCTTTGGAACATCGATGCCAACGAGTTTGAGGATCGTGGCTCCGAGATCAGCCGTCGTTACGTAGTCCGGTATTCGGCGCGGCGACTGGCCCGGCACGTAGACGATCATCGGCACGCGCATCTGATCGTCGTAGAGTTGCGAGTTGTGCTTGTAGACCTTTCGCTCGCCGAACGATTCGCCGTGGTCCGACATTATCACGATCATCGTGTCGTTCATGCGGCCTGCCTGTTCCATCCAGTCGAACAGCCTGCCTAGATGGTAGTCGGTGTATGCGATCTCGCCGTCGTAGCGATCGATCTGCGCCGGCCCGAAGTCAAAGCCTTCGTGGGGCCGATACGGGCGGTGCGGATCAGGAACGTAGATGTACGAACAAACCGGTCGATCTGAAGGAGCGCTCCCGAGCACCTCGATAGCCGCGTCGACCGTCTGCTTGAGACCTCGTCGCGCGGCGTCAACGGTTTGCTCCATTCCCTTCACATGACGCAAAAGCATCGAGAGCCGGCGAGGGAAGAGAATTGTGTTGTAGCCGTCGCGAGCCAACGCTTCGGTCCACGTTTCATAGTGCGCGTCCCAGTACGCGGACTGCATGAACTTGGGCGCGGCCTCGTAGGTGTAAGGCGATGCCGTGTAAGCGTTCTCGAAGACGGAAGACCGCGCGGCTAGCTTGTCGATGTTGGGACTCGTGTTCCGCTTGTACCCATAAGCGCCCAGGTGATCGGCTCGCAGTGTGTCGATAAAGAAAAACATGACGTTCAAGCGCTTGGCTTCGGGGTTTGAAGCAGCGTTAAGCGCCGAGAACTGGCGCTGCCAGTCTTCGATCGCCTGCTGTGTCAGGTCGCCTCCAACGCAGTTGTTGTCTACGCCGTCGCCGACGGATTCGATAACTCCGGGATTGACGTCCGCGCGCCTATCGTCCGCGTCGCCGCCTCCAAGATAAGGCGAGTACCCATCGCGATCGAAGTCCAACGCCCACTGAGCAAGCTTGAAGTACTGCTTCATCTGGGTTGATCGATAGAACACTTGAGTCTTGAGGTTTTGGTTCTTGTCGAAGTTCGCGAACGTGAATGTGAGCGCGGCAAGAAGGGCGACTACGACAAGGCCGGCGGAAATGGTTATCAGCCGTGGGCCGAGCCTTCTGACACTGGAACGCGAACGCGCGGGCGACGAATGGATCGACGCGATGAAGGCCATCGCCAGCGCAGTCGCAACCAAGAACATCGAGCGGTGCATTGAATACTCGTACTGCTGCACCTCTATGCGCGAGTCAGCGTAGTAGGCCGCTCCGATGATCGCTAACAACACGAGCAGCCACGCCCTTCTCATCAATGCAGACCACTCGCCCGACTGCCTTGCGAGCGTGCAGATGGTCCAGCAGCCGATGAACAGCCCCATCACTACGAGGTATGAAAGCGGGGTCTCGGCCGCTACCAAAGGCCGGCCAAGGTGAGGGAACTTCTCGAGTTCTCTCAACAGCGAGACCGAGTAACCGTGAATGTGCGGTTGCAAACTCAAGGCGGCTGCGGCAGAGGCGGCTACCGCGAGCGCAGCAAGCAGCTTGTGGCTACGGCTCGGCTCCTTTCCTTTTGTCAGGACCGATTGAAATCGAGCTTTCAAGAAGGAAGCTGCGTGTGCGAATAGCCCAACAACCATGCCGATGACCAAGCCAACCATCAGGTTCAAACTGAAGTAGGCGGTAAGAACAAGTCTTTCAGAAGTCGACTGGAAGACAGGTGTGAGTTGAAAGCTCAGGTCGATCCACTCGATCGCGCTCAGCAGTAGCGCCGCCCCCGCGCCGGCGAACGCGTAGTTGCGCAGTGATGAAGGAAACGACGGCGTTTCTTGCTTCGGCGGCTGGTGATCGAAGCTTTGATCGGAGTCTTGGGATGAAACAACTCCGGCTCGAGACCTGGGCGGCAATGAATGCTCCTACGTTGAAACTGGAGAGGAGTTATCGTAGAGAGCGGCATTCCAGCCTGTCAAGGAAGCCGGGTGCGCGTCATCTTTTCGCGCATACCCACCTCGTGAGAGGTGGGTCGGTGATGCTCCAGCCTGCGATGAGACGCTACCGATCAAAAATGGTTCGCTCGAAGGCTACAGCATCAGGAACCCACCTCTCACGAGGTGGGTATGACGCGGCGGCGGTGCTCGTAGCCTACAGCATCAGCAACCCACCTCTCACGAGGTGGGTATGAGGTCCCTCAGAGGCGCTGCCCGCGAAAATCTGACGCGCACCCGAGCGAACCCGCATCGGTTGTCCTTGACCACCAGCCTCATCGATCTTCCGGCGAAGCTTTCAAGATGCATTCCGCAGACAAGAGCACCATTCCGTTTGTCTCGAGCTGAGAGCACCGCTCCATGAGCCTGGATAAGGCCGGCTCAACTCCTTGCTTCAGTCGTGCTATCGCATCGCCGGCGGCCGGTTGAAACTGCATGATCCATTTGTCGCGCGCGAGATAATCGGGCGTGAACGCTTCGCGATCAACCAGCAAGTAGGCGACTCCATACTTCCGAATGAAACTCTGCAACTCTGTCAGGTCGGCGCTGTATTGAGCATTGATCAGATCAATGGCTCGCTGCCGTATCTGATCGTAGTAGCCCTTATGAAATGGAACAGCCGTCTCGCGCCCAACCAGGATTGAGCGCCGGGCGAAGATCGGCAGGTTGTCCGTTTCATCCGATAGACCGGCTACGAGAGTGTCCTTGGGCTCGTGCGCGAGAAACTCATAGAGCTGAGGCGCGGTGCCAGTCTTGTATCTCGAATCCACTTCTACCGGGTACAAAATCAAGACGACTCCCAGCAGCGCGGCTGAAGCGGCGGCCACCAAGGATCGCCGGCGCGCCCATTGAAAGACGGCGTCGAGCAATACGATCGCGGAGACCCCGGCGGCCAGCCCAAACACGATACGGAAGGTGCTGACCGTAAACCGGCTCGGCAGAAACAGCCTGAACAACAGGAGGTGAGCTGCGAGGAACATCCCAACCGAAGCCAGGATGATCCGGGGAAAAGCTTCGATGCCGTTCGAGATGCGACCCATCAAAGGAAAGCGCCGGTGAAAAACAAACATCAGCGGGAGTAAGAACGCCAGGCACATTGTTATCGGAGCAAAGACGCCCGAGGTGAACATTCCCGTGTGGTTGCCGGTGAACCAGTAACTCAAGAAGCCTTCGCGAAACACAACCACGCGGCCCCTGGGCAGGAACTCGGGCATCAGTCTCGCTTCGGCGGCAGTCACAACCGGGCCGAACAAGGATGTGTTCGAGGCGTAAGGCAGAATCACCAGCGCAGCCACCGCCAGAGCGGCGGCACAGGCTAGGTAGTCGCGGCGCTCTCGCGACAAGCGAGGCCTCATCTTCTCCCAGCGCACGACCCGAAGCAGCACGACTCCGACAGCTATGAACATGATCGGGGGAAAGAACAACCCCATCAGCGCGATCATCCCGAGCGCAGGCAATAGCGACCCGCGCACCACGAAGAACATGAAAGCGAGGAACAACGGGGAGAGGAACGCTCTGGGCGTTGCAGACACCAGGCCATTACGCATCCAGAGGCTTTGGTTCAGCATCAGAGCGCCGGCGAACGCTGCGGCTGGAACGCGAAGAATCTGCATTGAAACTGCAAAGCACAAGCCGGTCGTTGTCAGGCCCAGAGTCATCGGCAAGAGCTTGGCGAAGGCGTACGGTTCCAGGCCCAGACTCGCGGCTGCCCGATAGAGCATCGCGTATCCGGCCGGGGCGAGCGATTGGAAATAGTCCGCGATCAGATCGCGCGGGAACAAATCCGGGTCTACGAAGCGCGCCATCCAGAACACGTGGTCGCGCCAGTCATCTTGCAGCACGTACGGACTGCCGAAGGCCTGCCGCATCGCTCGCGAGGCGTACACCATCGAAAAGACAAGGCTCAAGACTAGCCAGAACACTGTTCGAAAGTCGAATGCTCGCGAAACCGGATCGACCAGAAACCCCAGCCACGGCGGCGCCTGACTGGGATTGTGCGCGTCGCTATGATTCTGATCGGATTTGGGTTTCATGGTTTGAGCTGTTGTAAGAAGGAGCTGCCAGTCTAATCGCGTTTCAACTCGTAGATGCGAATCACAGAACCATCGCGGCTCGGGGACGGAACAAACTCTTGAAGCAGTCGACCCTCATCAAACAGACGCGAGTAAAACTCTGCTTCAGATCTGTACAGATCCCGCTCGGCCATATATGCGTCATACATCGCGCTGCTCGCCACAATATAGCGATATCCTTCCCGGTAGTAATAATCGAGCGTGCGATTCCGCGCCAGCCCGCGATGTTTGGAGACAACGAAGTCTGTCTCGGTGAGCGGTGCAGTGAATCGGTCGAGGGCGATGCGGCTGCCAGGCTCCAGATTCTCAATGATCCAGTCCCGCGCAAGTATCGGCGTGCTCGGACTCGAATGTCGAATGTCGAGCCGCACCAATTGATAGATTGACCACGCAGAGACCAGCGCGAGGCTTGCTGCGAAGAGGGCTTGTCGCGCTCGCAGCGAAAGGTGGAAGCGAGTGGACGAATGGTCGATCACCACGCTTAGCGCGTAGGCTGCAAGCACCGAAAACAACGGTAAGATCGGAACGAGCCACCGCTCCACGTGCTGAAGCATGAGGCTGATTTCAAACAAAAACACTGTCACCATTCCCAGCAGCAACATAGGCGGAGGGGTCCGTTTCCTTATCGCCAAGCCGATGCCAACGACTGCCAGAACCAATTGAGGCCAGGGCACGCTCATTGGTATTCCGGTTGTGAGATACCAGAAGAAGTTGCCGGTGCGAGATCCTGATGTGCCTATCGCCGTATCTCGCGCTTCAAACTGCAGATCATTGACCGCGGTCGTTAAACGAAGCAGAAGGTACGGCGTAGTTACAACGAAAGCCACAGCAATCGCCAACAAACCCGCGGCCACTCCAATCCAGAGAGAGCCTGGGATTTCGCGATGAGTTCTCTTTCGCCAAAAGATCAGGCCATCCACGGCAAGCAAGACAGGGATCAATGCGGCCATGAAGTAACGGGTGGCGATAGCTAGCCCAACTGCCGCGCCAGTCGCGACTTGATTTCTGGTGGATGGACGATCGTAGACTCTGAGACAAAGCCACAAAGCGAGAACTCCGAAAAAAACTGCTGCGCTGTCTGAGCGAACGGTCTTCGCGTAAGACACCGCGAGCGGAGTGAGCGCAGAAAACCATGCTGCAATCAGGCCGACTCGCCAGTCGAAAATGCGCCTTCCCAAAAGGTAGATGAGCGGCAAGCTTGCGATTGCGTAGGAGATCGCAAGTAGCCTGCCGATGAGATAGAACTCTCCTGGTGCGGAATCAAACCTGGCCTGCAACTCCGGATCAGAGCGCAACAGCCGGCCGCCGTGCGCAAGCGAATTCCAAATGTGATAAACGCCTGCAAGCGGGTAGATGACGGTGGAGCCAGGATGGCCAAACCAGCCAGGGTCCAGGTCTCCCGAGGCGGCTATGCGCACGGCTGGCGTAACGAATGCCTTTTCGTCCGGCTCCGGCATAAACGGGAGATTGCGCTTGATCCCCCAAAGATGAAAGACAAGCGCAACAGCAATGATGCCCAGCAGTATCCAGCAACTCATCCTTGAATGCTTTGAGTCTGCGCAGAGCGCCGGTTCATCGTGATCTTGAATGATACCCATAGTCGGAATGCTTCATTTCCCCGAGTGAACAACATGCTGAACCGACTCAGGCAGTGTTTGAACGGCCGTTTGTAAAAAGGAAGGAAGCAGCGGAAGGTTCGCGAGCACGTCCTGCTGCCGGGGAAACCATTGAAACATTAGCTTCACCTCTCCTTCCTTGTCTTCACCTTCGAATGGACCTGGCTGAGCCAGATACTCGCATTCGGCCGGAAGTCGCATCAGGAAGAAAAGCGATATTTCATGATAGTGCTTATCTGCATAGTCGAAAAAATTCTCGACGAACCACAACAAGCGAACGACTTCAACTTCAATACCGGTTTCTTCCAGCATCTCCCGCTTAAGTGTATGCTCGGCGGTTTCTCCAAATTCTGCCCTTCCGCCCGGCAAGGTCCAAAAGTTCTCTCCTTCAGCTTGATGTAAGAGGACGGAATTCTCGTGAATGGCCACGCCGACTACTCGATAGTTGAAACACCTGTCGCCTTCTTCGAGTCTGATCATCATCTCCCCTGTATCAATAGGACCTTGATGGCCTGGCCCGCGTCGTCAGTTGTCAGTGTCTTCGCTCGTGTCGTCAGCTTCCTTCAAGTTGAGATTGTACTTCGCCTCATCCGCATTGGCTGGGCGGCTGACGGTCACAATGTCGATGAACCGCCCAAGCCGCTGTTCGAGATGATCGAACCGTTTCGGCTTTTCGCTGGCGAGGTTGTGCAGTTCGAAGGGATCGGTCTTCAGGTCGAATAGCTGAAAAACCCAGTAGTTTCGATCCAGAATCAACTTGTAGCCTTCTTGCGTGACGATCATGTACTTCTTGTTCACCGGCTGCGGGTAGTCCTCCGGGCGGATGTTTGGAAATTCCTTTTCCATGAGAGTCTGTTCGCCGTAGATCTCAGGATGTTCGAACGCTTCGCCGCGCATCAGTGGCAGCAGCGTTACGCCCGCGTACTGATCCGGAGAAGCGATTCCGGCGGCGTGAAGGATGGTTGTGCCCAAATCAATCGTGCTGACGTAGTCGGCCACGCGGCGGGGCTCAACGCCGGGGAGATAAAAAATTGACGGCACATGAGTTTGGTCATTGAAGAGCTGCGACGAGTGTCGGTAGACCCCGCGCTCGCCGAACGATTCGCCGTGATCGGACATCACTACGATCATCGTGTCCCGCATTCGCCCGCTGGTTTCAAGCCAGTCGAACAGGCGGCCGAGGTGATGATCGGTGAACGCGATTTCGCTGTCGTACAGATCGATGAGCGCCGATCCGAAGTCGAACTCCTTGTGCCAGGCATACGGCCGGTGCGGCTCAACGGCGTAGATGTAAGCGCAGAACGGGCGGTTCGGCGGCAGCGCGCCAAGCGTGTCGATCGCGACGTCAATGGTTCCGCTGATAAGCTTGCCTTTTGCGTCTTGCACTACGCGGGCGCCTTTGACATAGCGGTTCAGCATCCCAAGCCGGCGCTCCGGGAAAAGGAGAACGTCGTAGCCGTTGCGCGCCAACACCTCGGTCCAGCTTTCCACCTGCGCATCCCAGTAGGATGATTTCATGAAGCGGGCCGCGGACTCGAAGGTGTTAGCCGAAGGGCTCAAGGCGTTTTCGAATAACGCGGAACGAGCAGCAAGCCGGTCTATGTTAGGCGAGGTGTTGCGAGGATAACCCTGGCAGCTCAAATGATCGGCGCGCAGCGTGTCGATGAAGATGTAGACGACGTTCAATCGGTTAGGCGCGGCCGCGGGCGGTTGGTTGAGCGCGAGGCGTCGGCTAAACCAGTCTTTGATGACCGGTTCCGTCAAATCGCCTCCGAGCAGGTTGTTGTCGATGCCGTCGTCTACTATCTCGATCCGGCCGGGGTTGATGTCGGCCCGCCAGTCATCCCGATCGCCGCCGTCAAGCAGCGCCGAGTAACCGTCGCGGTCGAAATCCAACACCCACTGTGCTAGGCGGATGTGTTGCTTTGCCTGGGTCGTGCGCAATAGGATCTGCGCCTTGAGATTCTGATTCTTTCCAAAGTGAACGAAGGTGAATACCACCGAACTCAGCAGGACAACTCCAGCAACGCCGGCCAGGCCTAAGAATTGCCGAGACGGCGACTTCAGAAGCGAACGCGCGCGAGGCGATGCATTGTAGGAGCTCGCGATGAGCGCCATCGCTGCCGCCATCGCAACCAGGAACATCGTGCGATGCAGCGTGTACTCGTAAAGCTGGACTTGATAGCGCGAGTCGACATAGTAAGCCGCCAGCATCACCAGCGTCAGCCCGGCCAGCCAGCTCGCGTGCTGCCAGCGCCGCAGCAGCTCAGCATTGGTCGCCAGCCACCATATCGCTCCGCACGCGATCACCATTCCGAAGAGAATCAGATAAGACAGGACGCTTTCAAAACGGAGCAGGCGCCCATAAAGATACGGCAGCTTTTGCGCTTCGATGATCAATCCGGTGACGTAGCTTCGCACCTCCGGCAGTTGATGCAGCACCGCCGCGATCGTCGCCGCGACTACGCCCCCGGCCGTAAGCTTATGCCAGCGTCGCAGTTCGTTGCCGCGAGCAAGCACCGTCTCGAGTTTGCGTTTTGCAACGGAGGCCAATCCCGCAAGCAGGCCGGCGACAAGGCCGATTACCGCGCCACTCAGCAGGTTGAGACTGAAATAAACGGTGAAGGCCGCGCGCTCGGGAATAGACGTGAAGACATCGGTCAACTTGAAAGCCACGTCGATCCACTCGACCGCGCTGAGCAGCAACACCGCCGCCATCCCCGCCAGCGCCCAATCGCGCAGCGACCGAGGCAGATCGAGTCGCGCCTGGTCTCTGACTGAGCCGTTCTCGGAAGCGTCGTGTGCTGCGAATCCAGACATTGATACCTCAATAAACGTCCAGGTTCCTCTTGCTGGCTGCCAAAGAACCATTTCATCGCCACCAAGACACAAAGGCAGGAAGGAGCACAAAGGCCACAACATCTCCAATCACTGACTTGGTGCAGCTTCGTGTCTTTGTGTCTTGGTGGCGAAGAGAGCCCTTGGGAGAAGGCAGTTTGAAGCTCCGTTGATATGTTTTTTGCAGGCACCCGAATCGTAGAAGTTGACTCTTTGGCTGTCAAGCCATCGGTTGAAGAAACCGCTCACAGCCAAGTATAGTCATTAGCTTCACCCCCGATCATGAAAAAGAAATTGTTAGTCATTGGTTTGGACGGCGCCTCATTTGACGTTCTGGATCCGTTGATTGAAAAAGGTCGTTTGAAGAACCTCGCGGCGTTGATTGCACGAGGCGCGCGAGCCGATCTCATAACCACTTTCCCTCCGATCACCGCAGTCGCCTGGTCGTCGTTTATGACGGGTAAGAACCCGGGCAAACACGGCATCTTCGAGTTCGTTCGACTGGACCACGACTCGAAGCGTGAACTCGCTGTGAACGCTTCGTTCAGACAGGGGCACGCAATCTGGGACCTGCTGTCGGACGCGGGCGAGCGAGTCGTCGTTCACAACTTCCCGTGCACCTATCCGCCTCACGAAGTCAACGGGCTGATGATCGCGGACTTCATGACCCCGCGCGGAAGAAGAGACTTCACATTTCCCGCTTCGCTGCTTTCGGAGATCGAAGAGAAGTTTGGTCCCTACCGCCTGCACCTGTCGCAGACTTACGCGAACCGAAATGTCGAAGGCGTGCTCGACGAGTTGTTCGACGAGCTTGAATACAAGGCGAAGGTCAGCGAGTACTTGATGACTAGCTACGAATGGGACGCGTTCTTTCAGTACTTCTGGGGCACGGACAGGATTCAGCACGAGCTGTGGCATATCATCGACGAGGCTCATCCGCGCCATGACGAGCGGGAGGCGCGGCTCTATCGCGAACGGGTGTACGCATATTTCGATCGGGTCGATGAAATCGTCGGGCGGCTTGTTGAGCTTGCCGGTGAAGGAGCGTTGGTGTGCGTCGCTTCGGATCATGGTTTCGGGCCCGCGCACAAATACTGCTCGTTCAACATCTGGCTTTTGCAGGAAGGTTTTCTCAAGTTGAAGCGTGATCCAATGACGCGCATCAAGCAGACGATGTTCAATCTGGGGCTGACTCCCGAGCTTGCATTCAAGCTGATCAAGAAGCTCCCGCTCGCGCTGCGCCCATCACGCGGAGTCAGCAATCAACCGGGCGCTTCAAACCTGTTGAGCAGGTTGTTTCTCTCGTTCAACGACGTCGATTGGAATCGAAGCGTCGCGTTCTCGAAGGGGAACTACGGACAGATATACGTAAACCTCAAGGGGCGCGAGCCCAACGGCGCAGTGGAAGAGCGCGACTACGATTCGGTGTGTGAAGCGATCGTCGCGAGGTTGAAGGCTCTCGAGGATCCAGCGACTGGCGAAGCGTGGGCCGACAAAGTGTTTCGCCGCGAGCAGGTCTACCACGGGCCGCGAGTTTCCGACGCGCCTGACATCGCGTTCCTGCCGCGCGACATGCGCTACCTTGCGCTGGGCAACGCCGACTTCACCTCGAACCAGTTTATGGTGGACGCGTTCGGCATATCGGGCTGCCATCGGATGAACGGAGTGCTGATTGCGAGCGGCGGCGGGGCCGTGAAGCCTGCAACGCAAGCCAAGGCCGCGCGGATCGAGGACGTGACGCCGACCTTGCTTTACTTGATGGGCCGGCCGCTGCCGGATGATCTGGACGGACAGGTGCTCACCGAAATGATCTCGTCTGAATATCTGAACGCGAACCCGCGGCTGACGTCTCAAACGAACACGGAGCAATCGAGCGAGGTTCAGTTCCTGCCCGAAGAGAACGAAGAGATCATCGAGCGTTTAAAGAGCCTCGGGTACATGGGCTGATCGGCGCCAACCGGAAGACGCTTCTCCGCGAAGCGAAGCCAAATGAACAATGTCGCTGAAGCCTCAGACAACGCAGCCCTCGCAGGCGCACCGGCGACTTCAGCATTTTGGTCCAGACGCCGCGTCTTCTGGCTTTGTTTTGCGCTGACCGCGGTCCTCTATTCCCAACCTCAATATTGGAACTGGCCCGAGCGGAGAGACCAGGCAAACTGGGATTACTTCTCTCAAGTGATCGCGCGCGGCGGAGCGCCTTACAAGGATGTGGTCAATATCAAGACCCCGGCTTCGGCCTACATCGGCGCGGCGGCAATTCTTGTTGCCAAACCGTTCGGTTGGCGGGACATCTACGCCATTCGAGTCACCTACACATTGCTCGCTGCTCTTACAGTCGCGCTCACTTTCATGGTTGCATGCCAGTTATTTGACAACACCAGAGTAGGAGTCCTTGCGGCAATTATCCTCGCCGGTATACAGCAGTTTGCAGTGCTGAACATAGCCGGAGTTCAGCCAAAGACACCGATGATCCTGTTCGGACTTGTTGCGCTGCTGGCGACTATGAAGGGTCGCTCGTTCACGGCGGGGGTGTTCGGAATGCTCTCCGCATTGAGCTGGCAGCCCGGCCTGCTTTTCGTCGGCGCCGCGGGCCTCGGGTTTTCAAGATATCTTACAAGCTGGCGCGATTTGAAAGTGGCGCGACTGCTTGCCGGAGCGGCGGTGCCTCTCATCATTCTGCTGCTTCATCTTTGGGTGGCCGGCGCAGTACGAGGTTTCTACGTCTGGTGCTTTCAGTACCCGTTTAGTGTTTACGGACCGCGGGAGTACACGACAACACAAGGTTTCCTGGACCGCTTCTCAGAGCTGCTGGAGGAGCCTTACGCAATCGACGGCAAATACTTCTACTTCGCACTCGCAGGCCTGCTCCTCGTCATATCGCGAGAAGTTTGGGGAGCGCTGAAGGGAGGATGGCGCGCAGCAAAACAGCTAGCGCCTCGCCATCAAGTCATAATCGCGGCAATTGTTTATTCCATTTTTTGCAGAATCGACATGCAGGGCGAGCAGGATCTGATTCCGTTGCTTCCGTTCGTCGCGATCTTTGCTGCTGCCTTGATCATCTTCTTGCTCGACGCAGCAGCGGGCTTCGGCGCGACACTGGAAGTATCCGCGCGACGGGTTTGGCTTCAAAAGATAAAGTTTGGCGCGGCTTGCGCGGTCCTTCTGATAGTCGCGGTGGCCGGTGTGATTTCGGTGCGAGTGCCCTCGAAAGGGTTGAGTGCTCAACTGACCGACAGCGCCGAGATCGCTTCGCAGCTCGGGCCCGGAGACAGAATATTCGCTCACGGCCAAAGCGAGATGCTCGTGCTTTCGGGACTCACCAATGCCAGTAAGTACACAAACCTCGACCACGGCAAAGACAACTATCTGGATCTGGTCGAGCCTGGCGGCTTTGCGGGCTGGTTCGAGCGATTGAAAACACAACGCCCCAAGATCGTCATGCTCGCGCGAACCGCGAACCTTGATCGAACAGATGTTTTTCTGGCGTGGTTGGCCTCAGACTATCAACAGCGCGAGGCCGGGGTCTTCACTTACTATGTCAGAAATGAACCCTAACTTGTTGAGGAGGCCGAGAGACACATTTGGTTGCGATTGAGAATGCAAGCGTGCGGAACAGCGCGGCAAGCGGACTGGCGGCGGGGCTGACGCGGCGACGCTTGTTCTGGATCGTGCTGGTGGTCAGCGCGCTCGCTTACGCCCAGACCGAGTTCTGGAAGCAGGCAAGCTCGGGCGACCGCGCGAACTGGGACTACTTCGCACAGGTCATCTCGCGGGGCGGTGTGCCGTATCGCGACGTCGTGAACATCAAGAGCCCGCTGTCGGCCTACATTGGCGCGGCGGCTATCGTGGTGACCCGGCCGTTCGGTCTGCGTGATGTGTTTGCGATTAGAGTCGCGTTCGTGCTGCTGGCCGCGCTGACCGTCGCATTCACTTTTCTCGTCGCGCTCGACTATTTGGGAAGCCGGCGGGTTGCGTTTCTTGCGTCGATGATAATGCTGAGCTTCGGAGCGTTCGCGCGTCTAAACGGAGGCGGGGTTCAACCAAAGACGCCGATGGTGCTGTTTGGGTTGGTCACGCTGTGGGCCATCCTGAAAGATCGTCCGTTTACAGCGGGTGTGTTCGGAATGCTCTCAGCCCTAAGCTGGCAGCCCGGGTTGCTGTTTGTTGGCGCAGCCGGACTCGCCTTCTCGAGCTATCTGACAAGCTGGCGCGATCTGAAGGTTGTCAGGCTCCTGGCGGGCGCTGCGATTCCGCTGGCGATTCAGCTCGGTTACTTTTGGGCCGCGGGCGCCTTGAACGACTTTTATCTCTGGAACATTCACTTCAATGCAACTGTTTACGGTCCGGGCCAGGCTCGTTCGATGTCAGGCTTCATACACCGGATCGCGAAGATGATGTCGGGCACATATCACACAGCGCGCTTCTTTTTTTGTCTGGCCGCGCCTGGCTTTGCCATTGCGGTCTGGCAAGCATTGAAGCGAGCAAAACAAGGTGGAGCGCGTGGTCTGCTTAAGGATGCTCCGCGGCACGCTATCATCATCGCGCCGTCGGTCTACTTTCTTTTTTGTATGATCGACATCCAGGGCGGCGCGGATTTGATCCCGCTGCTGCCGTTCGTAGCGGTGTTCGCCGCGCTTGCGCTCGTGTTTGCAGTCGAGCAAGCCGTGCGTCTTGCCCGGAAGTGGCGACCCGGTCTTGATCGATGGCCGTTGGAAACCGCGGGGACCGCGTTGCTTCTTTTGTTTGCGTTCGTGTTCAGCCTTGGCGAAATGCTTGCCACAGCACGCGAATTCCCCACGCTTTCAGATCAAGACGCGGAGGTTCGAGAGATCGTGTCGTACCTCTCACCCGGCGATAAGATATTCGTTCACGGGAATGCGGAGATACTGGTGCTATCCGGGTTGACCAACGCAAGCAAGTACTTTCTTCTCGACCGTGGCAAGGATGGGTATCTGGATCAAGTCGAGCAGGGTGGATTCAAGGGTTGGCTCGACCGGCTGAAGTCTGAGCAGCCGAAAGTGGTAGCGCTCGATCGGCTCAAGTCGCTCACCTATGGCCGCGAGCTACGGGAATGGGTCGAGACTGACTACGATGAACACCAGGGACGCATCTTCACTTTCTATGTGAGGAAGGAGAGCCCACGTTAGTAGTAGTCTTCTCTGCGCATCCCTCTCTGCGTCTCAGCGTCTCCGCGGTTAGAGGGTCTTGAAACTGGTAAACCAGAAAGTGCTCTCTAACCGCAGAGACGCTGAGACGCAGAGGGTTGCGCAGAGAAGACCGTTTATCCGACACGCTCCGTTAGCTGCAAGGCTCGCAGCACAACTCAAGCCTGCGAGCGTGGTAGAATCGAAACGCGATACAAGCTCAACAAATGACGCGACGCCTTACTCACCTTCTAAAGCAAGCGGTCAGAACGGCCGCGGAGTCGATTGTCAGAGTCTGTCTCGACGGCGAGCCGCACGGCGAACTTGTGCCCGAGCGAGTCTCGCGAATTCTGGTGTTTGCTTATCACGGGCTGGGAAACTTCATCATGTACACTCCGGCGCTGAGGCTTCTTCGCGAGCGTTATCCCGGCGCAAGGATCGATCTTCAAGTCGGCAACAAGACGGGATGCGAGGAGGTGATCGCGGGCGCGGACCTCTTTGACAACGTCTACAACCTGCCTTATTCGGCCGGACTGAGAGCGTGGATCAGGCGCGCCGGGGAGATTCGCGAAACGGCTTACGACCTGACCATCAACGAATTTCACAGCCATTCGTGGCGGCTTGCCGCGCTGGTCGCGGCTAGCGGTGCGCGTCATCGAGTTGGACACGTTACGAGCCCCGGCTGGCCCGCAGAATTCAGCCGCTACGGTTTCATCTTCAACATCGAGGTCGTCATGCGTGAAGACGAACACGAGATAGAACGGTATCTCGATCTGGTTGTTGCGGCCGGTGCTCGGCGCGCAGGTCTTGCCGAGGTGCGAACCTTTATCCACTTGACTGAAGAAGACCGCGAGTTCGCGCGACGCTTTCTTGACCGCGAGGGGCACAACACAGGTGAGAAGATCATCGGCTTTCAACCCGGCAGCTCGCCGGCGATGTCGTGGAAGCAGTGGCCGATCGATCGTTATCGCGAGGTCATTGGACGTTTGATGGCAGACAGCCCCGCCCCGCACATAGTTCTTTTCGGCTCTGCCACGGAGGAAGAGATGGTGCGCGGACTGGCCGTAGGCCTTGGGCCTCGCGTAACGGTGGCGGCAGGTAAGACTTCGGTCAAGCAAGTAGCCGCCCTGATCGAACGCTGCGACCTGCTGGTTTGCAATGACAGCGGTCTGATGCACGCGGCGGTTGCGGTTGGAACTCCGGTTGTGGCGATCTACGGGCCGACGGATTTCAAACGCACTGCGCCGCTCGGTTCACAACACACGATGATTCGCCACGAGCTTCCGTGCAGCCCTTGTTTCAAGCTGGACGGCGACGAGCAAGTGCATCTGTGTCCGCATCACGATTGCCTGATGACGATCACGGCGGGAGAAGTCTTGCACGCGATCAACCAGGCGCCTGCGCGCGAGACTGTAGGAGTGTAGCGAGTACAATGCTAGCTTGTACGGGCGGCCCTCCGTGGCCGCCCCTTCAGGCACGCTTCAATTTCCTGGCCGAAAAGGGGCGGCCACGGAGGGCCGCCCGTACAGATTTCCTTACAGATGACCCAGAGACCCAGCATCAGCGTTTTCTTTCCTGCTTACAACGACGCCGGTACCATCGCGAGTCTGGTGGTGCTGGCCGATCGAACGTTGAGGGGGCTCAGCGACGACTACGAAGTGATCGTCGTTAACGACGGAAGCGCCGATCACACCGCTCAGGTCCTTTCCGAGCTTGAAGCGCTTTACCCGAAGCTTCGCATCGTGAATCATCAGAAGAATCGCGGCTACGGGAGCGCGCTACGGACGGGGTTCGAAAGCGCGTCGAAGGAGTTGATCTTCTACACGGACGGCGACGCTCAATACGACGTGCGCGAACTCGAAAAGTTGGTTCCGCTGATGACCGATGATGTCGACATCGTGAACGGCTTCAAGATCAGCCGTTCCGATCCGATGCACCGCATACTCATCGGCAACATCTACTGTTGGGCGATCAAGCTCGCGTTTGGGATAAGGATCAAGGACGTGGATTGCGATTTCAGGCTGGTCCGGAAGGCTGCTTTCAATCGTGTGAGGTTGTCGTCCACAAGCGGAACGATTTGCGTTGAGATGATCAAGTCGTTACAGGACGCGGGGCTTCGCTTTGCCGAGAGCCCGGTCCATCACTACCATCGCGCCTACGGCAAATCGCAGTTTTTCAACTTCAAACGGCTGTTCAAGACTTTCACTGACCTTTGCCGGTTGTGGTGGCGGCTGGTGATAAAGCGGCAGGTCCAGATGGTTCACCCGGCCGATCAACCCAGCGGCGAGTGACGGTTTCTGGCTTAGGGTTTGTGGTTTCTGGTTTTGGGTTCGTGTGTTTCAGATTATCGTGTGACTTCAGAGTGCGAACCAGAAACCAGAAACCAGAAACCAGAAACCAGAAACCAGAAACCCTAAACCAGAAACCCTGCAAGAACCATGCGTGAAGACGAATACCGCGCGATGTTTGATGTCGAAGAACGCATGTGGTGGTACGAAGGCATGCGCGCAGTGACAGCGTCCATGCTCGGCGAATCGATGGCGTCGCTCGAAAACTGCCGTCTGCTCGATGTTGGTTGTGGGACCGGCTTCTCGATGATGTGGTTGCGCGAGCGGTTCAACTCGAGCGCAGCGTTCGGCGTGGACGTGTCGGAGCACGCGGCCGCGTTTTGGCGGAAGCGCGGCCTCGACACGATCGCCATAGCGGGCGCAGGCGCTCTGCCGTTTCCCGCGAACGAATTTGATCTTGTTACCTGTTTCGACGTCGTCTACCAGCTTGAGGCGCAGGCGGCCGGCAAAGCGGTGTCGGAAATGAATCGAGTGCTCAGGCGGGGCGGGCTGCTGTTTATCCGCGAGCCGGCTTACGATTGGCTTCGAGGCTCCCACGACGTCGCGGTCGCAACTTGTCATCGGTACACTCGCGGCGAACTGCGCCGCTTGCTCGAGTCCCACGGGTTCGCGATACGGCGTGCAAGCTATGCCAACACGCTGCTCTTTCCCGCCGCTGTTACTCACCGGTTGTTGTCAAAAGGCGGAGACGCCTCCGACGTTCATAACGTCTCGGGTTTGATGAACAGGACGCTCGGCGCGGCGCTCAAGCTCGAAGCACGCCTGCTCACTCACTTGTCTTTTCCATTCGGGTTGTCGGTCATCGCGTTGGCCGAGAAGACTTGATGACTGCTCTTAGGAAACATCTCGACTTCGCGCTGTTGGGAATCGTGATCGGCGGCTTCCTGCTGGTCGCCGTCCAACGGCTTGCCACCGTCCCGGTTCCCGACACCGATGAATCGTACATGCTGCAGGCGTCTTACGAGATGCTGTACCGCGGCCACCTGGGATGGCCGCTACTGCGCTTTCTGGGCGGCAACATCGACACCAACCTGCATTCGTTCATGCCGCTGCATTTCGTGATGCAGAGCGGCTTTCTGAAAGTCTTTGGCTGGGGACTCGTTCAGGGGCGAGTCTTCAATCTGATCATGTCGACGCTGATGCTTATGATGTTGTACCTGATCGCTCGCAAGCTGTTTGATTGGCGAACGGGATTGACGGCGGTGCTGTTGATCGTGTGCGACGTGACGTTCATTGAGCGAAGCCGGTACTTGCGAAACGACTACGGCGCGGCGATGTTTGCGCTGCTCGCGTTCTATCTCTACGAAACCGCCGAGCAGCGGAAGAACTGGCGCTGGTACCTGGCGTGCGGGCTCGCGGCAGGCGCCTCGTTGATGACTCACACGACCGGGTTGTATATGGTCCTGGCGATCCCGGTTCTGATGCTGCTCCGGCGCGGGTGGCGAGTCCTGACGGCGGGCGCGCTGTATCAGTACGGGCTCGGCGCTTTCGTTGTGTCCGCATACGAAATCATCTCCGGCGTGTTCGACTACAAGAACGTCCTCTTGCAGAACCGTGATGACAGGGCGCACTTCGGACTGTTGGATGCGATGGGTTGGTGGCGGAACATCAAGCGGGAACCGAGGCGCTACTACGACTGGTACCACGGCGGCGGAATGTATCCCGAAGTGCCGCGAACTCTGCTTCACTTGTTCCAGCTTCTAGCGCTGGCCGGGATCTGCTATCTGATCGTGCGGTTGTTTGTGCGTCTGAAGAGCGGCAACGCGATAGGCGAGCCGCGTGTCCGGGTCCTGGTGGTTACAGCGATTGCGATTGGCTTCTTCGCCGTAGTCGCGGGACAGAAGGCGATTTACTACATGGCTCACCTTGCGCCGTGGTTCGCGCTCTGCGCAGCGATACTCGTCGCGGACACGATAAACGTGATCCGACGATCGCCCGGGGCTGGCATCGGTCGATGGAAGTTGCCGAAGTTCGCCGTCATCGCCGCGACTGGTTTGGTGATAGTAGCCGCGCTCGGAGTTGGCTGGCTCGGCTATAAGCAAACCAGACAATACCTGCGCGCGGTTCGCAATCCGGACAATGCTTTGTTCGAGGACTTCAAGACTGCGATAAGGAGCTTCGTCCCCGAAGGCGTGTGCCCGGTCGCGGTCCGGGAGCCCGTTCTGTGGCTGGCGTTTCCCGAGCACGATCTATGCTTCGCAAACATTCAACTGCGGACGCGGAGAGCGGCGGATATCGACGGTAAAGAATTCGTTATGATCGTGGCCCAACAAGACGCGCGCTACTGGGTCGAAGAGATCGCAAGAAACAACCACCATTTCCTTGGCACGCTGATCGACACTCCGTACGGCAGCTACGAAATGTACTACACCGGGACGGACCCTCGTTGGCAAGCGCTCGAGCCGCGTGAGTGTAGGTTGTCTGGCCGGTGACTGCGACGAAGCACCTGTACGGGCGTCCCTCCGTGGGCGCCCCTCGGTGCGGGACATTCTTGATTACCAACGAGGGGCGCCCCTCGGGGGGCGCCGCCGGGGGGGTTAAATTCTTGTTTACCACGGTGGGGCCCCCCCGGCGGCACGCCCGTACAGGTGTTCAGCAAAATCATCGTGACTGAGTGCTAGGCATCCAACTCATAGGCGTGCCGCAGCCAGCGCTTCAATTCGTCGTCGATGTCCGCAAGCTGGGTGATGGCGATTCGATGCGTGATCCGATCTTTTTTGGCAAAGCCACCTGTGTCTATCAGCCGGCCAGTCGCCTTCAAGTCCTTCAACGCGAAGCCGAAGTCGATTCGTGTTTGCGTGGTTGGTTTGATCTGAGCGAATACGTGCTTGCGATAAAGCGGGACGATTGTCTGGCACGGACACGCCCTAACGTCGTTACCCACGCCGAGCCCCAGCTTGAGCAGCGAGTCGTATATGGGACGCAACGAAGCTTTGGGTCCCGCGAACATCTTTTCAACGTAGGCTTCTGCAGCTTTCAGATAAGCGTCCGGATCGTCGTCTTCACCGCCCTTGCCTTCGGCGCGTTCGGCAAGCCACCACGCCGAGTTGGTTCCCAGGCCGTGCTCCTTCTTGAGCCACTCTCTCCGCTCCTGCTCCGTTTCCGGGCCTGACTTCTTTATGAACTTGAGCCACTCATCGAGGCTTCGGCCTGTCTTGAGTTTAAGATCGGCTACCCACTTCTGAACCATCGCAACGCCCGGGTGAACCCCGTATATCGATTTCCTTTTCGACTTCGCAGCTTGTCGCGCCATCGGTTCGCCTCCTTTGATGTTCACTTCTTTCGAGTATAAACCGTCTCCAGCCTCGGCCCTGGGTTGGTCGCGTCGTAGCTTCAACTCTCAGCGCTGTCTCTGCGGCTCGGCGCCTCTGCGGTTAGCAGGGTTTCGACGCCAACTAACCGCGGAGACACGGAGTCGCAGAGTTCACGCTGAGAAGACATTCGAATCAGGACTCTACCCTCAGGTTCGTCCCTCGTTGGCTGGTAAAGGACAAGACCCAACTACAGATCTTCAATTCGAAGCTGCACTTGAGCGCGCTTCCATGCAGCCTCAAACTCTCTGCGAACCCAGTCGGCTTGTGTTGTCTTCTTCTGAGCTTTGAGGCTCTCCATCAACCCGAACAGCGAGCGCGGGTTGCGCGGATTGCGCTTCAGGTCTTCGCGAAACACAGTTTCGGCTTCGGCGGTCTGACCGGTCCGAAGCAGCGCGCCTCCCAGCGACTCGCGCACCGGGTAGTACCAGGTTGGCGGCTCATCGTAGGCGAGCGTGTCTTCGGCGGCGACGGCGCGCTTCCAGTGCTCGATGGCGGCTCGGTCGTCTTTCGCGAGCCTCGCCTCAAGAACGGGCGCTGCGATATTCAACACATCCCTAGCGCTGTTAAACGACATCATTGCGTCGGCAGGGACTTTGTTGCGAGCTTCCTCGAACGCGCGTTGCTCCTTCCGCGCTTCGTCTTTGTTGCCCTTTGCCGCAAGGGCCGACGCTCGCGCGTAGCGCCAGAACGCGCTGAGAAAAACCAATTGCTGATCGGGCGCTGCACTCTTGAGAATGTCATCCCACTTCTGAAATCGGAGCAGCACGTATAGCTGCACCGGCATGAAGTAGTCGGCCATCATCGGCATAACCTTGACGGCGGGCGCGGCGTTGGCGGCGAGCAAGTCGGCTGCTCGCTTTGCGTCTTCGAATCTGCCTTGCGCTGCGTTAGCCATCGCAACGAAGTGAATGTTGTGGGAGTAATAGCCCAGCGTGTAGACGTTAGGCTCGACGCCGGTCAGCTTCATGTATACCTGATCGGCAGCCACCGCGCGGTCATTCGTGAAAGCCGCAAGCTCGTAGTCTCCCAAACGCATGAAGATGTGCCCAGGCATATGAACCAGATGACCTATCCCCGGCACAACCCCCATCAACCGCGCCGCGCTCGGCAACGCTCGCTCCGGTGTCGGAGACATCTCGACGGCGTGAAGGAAGTAGTGGTTGGCACCCGGATGAAGCGGGTTGCGCCTCAGCACCGACTCCAGCGCGTTGACGGCATCGGAGGTGCCCTCCCCGGGTTTGCCGTCGGGAGTCCACCATTTCCAACGGCTCAAAACCATCAAGCCTTCGCCATACAGCGTCGCCGCATCAAGGTCGTCAGGATAGCGCCCGGTCAACTCGCCCATCGCTTTGACATAGGCGCGGGCTAGCGTCCCTTGATCGGCTTTGGGATCGCTCGAGAAGCGCTTCGCGAGAGCGTCCACGTAAGCGCGCTCGTGTTCAGGCGCGCCGCTGCTCATCGACCGAGCTTTCTGAATCGCTTCGTGGCCGGCTTTCCCGTCCACATCCATGTCGCCATCCATGTTGATGTGCGGTCCCGATGCCAGCGCGATTCCCCAGTGCGGCATGATCGCGCGCGGGTCAAGCTCAGAGGCGCGCTTGAAGGACCGCAGCGCCTCCGGCCGGTTGAAGCCATACACCAACGTCAGACCCTGATCGAAAAACTTCTGAGCTTCCGGGTTTGTGGTAGAGATGGGATGATGAAGGTCGCCCATCCCAGGCAGCAGCATCGCTGGCTTCTCGGCCGGCGCTCCCGCGTGTTGATGCTGAGCTTGCACAACGTGACCGTCGAGCAAGAGTGAGAAAAGTAGGATCGAGATCGACCCACGTAAAACGCCTTGCCAGAACGTTCGGACCCGCAGAGCTCTATCAAAGTAAGCCATCTTTGTTGACTCTCCTACCCGGTCTGCTTCAATCGAGCCTTTGGTCTTATTTGGCTCCACGTGCTCCTATCCGACAAGACCATTCGTAGCCCGGCAAAGATTGGATTCAAACCGCGCTGAACGAGGGATGATACTTCACCAGTCCCTTCCGCCCGCTCAAGGCTCCCGGCGTTAGCTCCGCCACCATGAACACGTCATCGGGAACATCGTACTCCGAGCGAATCCCTCTCTTGCTCGCCGGTACGAATCCGAATCGGGGATAGTAGTGGGAGTGCCCGAGCACGACCACCACTTCATGTCCGATTCGCAGGCACTCGTTTAGGCCTGCCCGGACCAGTTCGCTTCCGATTCCCTTGTTTTGATGGTCAGGTAGAACCGCCAACGGAGCCAGTCCCATCGCAGCGAAATCATCCGTCTCCGATTCGATTGAGACCGGGCTGAAGAAGATGTGCCCGACAAGCTCGCCATCACGTTCAGCCACAAGTGAGATGTGCGGACTGGCGTGTATACGCAGCGCCTCCACCAAATCTGCCTCGCTGGATTGGCCAAACGCCAACTCGATCACTCGACGAATAGCGGCATGATCTTCCGGGCTTTCGGGTCGAATCGAATTCATTGATTCCTCACTCCTGGCGACGAGAGATTGTACTTCTGCCGTCTCCTCTGATCAACCGGGTCCTGCATCCGCGAATAACACTAATCTCCACGAATGCGCCCGGCATTCGTGGAGATTAGTGTTATTCGCGGATTACGAGCGGGCGCTCCTTAACCAATGTGTGGCGTCATGGTAGGCTGATGTTCCGGTTGTGGGCATCATTCGTTTTCTGTATCATCGCGACCGGCAATGAATATCGAGCAGTAAGCTCGCCGAAATCGTGAAACTCAGGAGGAGTATCTAAATGATAAGACATCTCGCGTTTGCAGCGGCGGTTTCCCTGTTCGCAACCGTGGTCACGCAAGCAGTCGAACAGGGACGCCGCGTTGTCATCTACGAAGGCGTCACCACGCAAGTCGCTGCAGCAGCCGATGCGACGAAGGACTTATGGGTCACGATGGCGGACCTAAAGCGCGCGACCGGGTTCGTGGTCAAACCGCAAGGCGTTTGCCGCGAACGGCTTTGCTTCCCGCTGCCGAAAGATCGCAAGGCGGAGTTCGTCTCTAAGAAAGGACGCGTTAGCTGGTTCAATCTCACGGCCTTCGCTCGTCTGATCAAGCAACCGGTTGCCGTTGACGAGAAGAACGCGGTCTCGTACTTCGGTCCGCGCCCCGACGTGCGTGACAGTTATATCACGTCGCTCGACGCGCCTGACTTTACGCTTCCCGACGCGAACGGGAAGATGCACTCGCTTTCCGACTTCAAAGGCAAGAAGGTGCTGCTCGTCACCTGGGCTTCGTGGTGAGGGTGCCGGTTTGATTTGCCAGGATGGCAAAGCTTTTTTCATGACTTGAAGGACAAGAACTTCATGATCGTTTCGATAGCGGAAGACACAGGCGGAGTTAAAGACGCGGGCCCATGGATCGCAGCGGCAAAGCCCGAATACACCGCGCTCATAGACGACAAACACCTTGTCACTCACCTGTACAACATGGTCAATGTCCCGACCGCGGTTTGGATCAACGAGAAGGGCCGGATCGTTCGCCCCAACGAGGTCGCTTACGTCGACAATCGCTACAAAGCCATGCACGGCATCGACGCGGCGCCTTATCTGGACGCGATCCGCGACTGGGTCACCAACGGCGATCGCAGCGCGAGCGTTATGAGCGAGCAGCAACTGCAAGAACGCTTGAAGCCGCAAAGCCCCGACCGCGCGATGGCCGACGCCGAGTTCGCACTGGGCGAGTACCTGTACAAGCAGGGGAACGGACCGGATGCAATTCCTCACTTCAAGGAAGCGCAGCGGCTCGCGCCTGACAATTGGAACTACAAGCGGCAAGCCTGGGCGCTTTCGGACGCGGAACGAGACTACGGCACAACCTTCACGAAGGAAGTTCAGAAGCTTGGCGGCAAGCCGTACTACGAGCCGCGCAAACTTCCAGAGGCTAAGAAGCAGAATTGAAAGAACGATGTTGACGCCAAATAGTGGCGGCGCCTTTCGCGCGCGCGAAAGAGCGATGCCTCGCGCGATTGGGCCGGCCTGGCCGGGACTTCGCGCGGCAATCAATGGAAGCTACTAACCAAGGAGATTTAATGAAACACGAGCCGATTTCGCTGCTCCGCTCCGTTTTACTGCTCGCCCTTGTACTTACCCTGATCTCTACGACCGCGAGCTTAACCACATCTTCCGCCGCCGCCTCAATCCGTTCGACGCCGGAACAAAAGCAGAAAAAGAAGGACAAAGACAAAAACAAAGACGATGACAAGGGCAAGAAACATAAGAAGGACAAGAGCGCGAAGGCGCCGACCAACGCGCCCGTCAAGATCGGGAAGCCTGCCCTCTGGGAAGATCGCGGCGACATCTCAAAGCTTGACTTGTATCTGGGTATCGGGAGCGAGGAGGGAATGCCGAAACCGCCTTTTCAGTTCAAGGAAGAGGACAAGACCGGCACCAACCCGAAGATCAAGGTGATTGACGCCAACGGCGTGAAGTGGAACATCAAATTCGATGAGGAGGTCCACGCTGAAGTCGCGTGCAGCCGCATCGTCTGGGCCTGCGGGTATATGGTCGAGGAGAGCTACTTCGTCACGTCCGGCGTGGTGAAGGGCGTGACTGCGCTGGGTCGCGCCAGAAAGTTCGTAAAGGCGAATGGCTCTTTCACTGACGGCATGTTCGAGAAGCGGCCGGACAACATCGCCCGGCGTAAGACTCCCTGGTCGTGGCGCTCGAATCCGTTTAGCGGCAAGAAAGAGATGTCCGGGTTGATCATGCTCAACGTCCTGGTCAACAACTGGGATTCGAAGGAAGAAAACAACACCGTCCTCGGAATGTACGATGACGACGGCGAGGTCAAAGAGTGGTACACAGTCGCCGACTGGGGCGGGTCGCTGGGTAAGACTGGCTCAGTCTTCTCGCATACAAAGTGGGACGTCGACAAGTTCGCCAAACAATCGTTCATTGACGGCGTCAGTGGCAACACGGTAAAGCTGCATTATTCCGGCAAGATGTCAGCGTCGGCTAGCGTGCCGGTCGACCACGCGCATTGGTTCGCGGGCATCATCGGCCAACTAACGGACGATCAACTTCGCCAGGCATTCAAAGCGGCAGGGGCGACGCCTACTGAAATCGAGGGATTCGCTATGCAACTGCGGCGGAAGATCAACGAACTGAAGGGCGCGGCTCGGTAAACTGATCGGAGCTTTTGGTGGCCGAACAAACGCCGCCGATGACGTGTGAGTGGAGCTAAGGTTCATCCAGCTTCCACGCCGCGTTCATATTGGCAAAGTAAGGGCTGGGATCACGTTCTCCCAGCCCTTAATATTTTGCACACCGGTGACTACATACAGAGATGCGTAGCCTGAATGGAGATTGGATCAGGTTTGAGGTAATCTTTCTGTTCAGACTTAGGCAGCTAGCAACCTGCGGCTCGCCAACCAGATCAAGACTAGATATGGCTGCTCGAAAGAAAGAAAAGGCACATCTACAATTCAATCTGAACGGTGAGTGCGTCGAGATCGCATTTGCTCCCCACAAAACCCTCCTAGAAGTCCTGCGTGAAGACCTTGCGTTGACCGGAACAAAGCACGGTTGCGAGCTTGGCGAGTGCGGCGTGTGCACGGTGTTGATCGACGGCCAGCCGATGTTGTCGTGTCTCTTTCTCGGTCTGGATGCCAAAGGCCGCGAGGTCACCTCCATCGAAGGGATGGCGGAGAACGGGCAGCTTCATCCGCTGCAGGACACTTTTGCTGATCTCGGCGCGGCTCAGTGCGGCTACTGCACGCCCGGTTTCCTGCTAACCGCCAAAGAGTTGGTTGATAAGAACCCCAATCCGAGCAGGAGTGAAATCTGCGAAGCCCTTGCCGGAAATCTGTGCCGCTGCACCGGCTACCTGAAGATCTATGAAGCGGTCGAGCTTGCGGCTGCTCGCATGCGAGGCGAACAGTCCGAGCCTGTCAAAGAAACTATCTATGGCTATGAATAGCGCCAACGGCGGACCGAAGAAGGTCATCGGCAAGCCCTTTCGTAAAGTCGACGCCCGAGCGAAGTGCACTGGCCAAACCAAGTTTGCCGACGACATTGTCCTGCCGCGGATGCTCTTCGCAAAGCTACTTCGAAGCCCCGTGCCTCACGCCTTGATCAAACGAGTCGACATCTCCCGCGCGATGAAGCTCCCGGGTGTTGTAGCCGTTCTGACCGGCGCCGACTTGCCGATTCCGTACGGCATTCTTCCCGTCAGCCAGGATGAGCACACGCTTTGTATCGACAAGGTCCGCTTCATCGGCGACCCCGTAGCAGCGGTCGCTGCGGTCGATGAGGACACCGCGTTTGACGCGCTTGACCTGATCGAGGTCGAGTACGAACGATTGAAGAGTATCTCTGCGATTGAAGAAGGCGTGTTGATCGATGAGCCTCGCATTCACGACTACGGCGACAGCGGCAACGTTCACAAGAAAGTCTCGCTCGAGTTTGGAGATGTTGAAGAAGGTTTTGAGGAAGCCGACCTGGTTCGCGAGGATGTTTTCTTCTACGAGGGCAACACTCACCTTCCGCTAGAGCAGCACGCGGCGCTTGCGCACTTCGATCCTGATCAGAAGCTGACCTTGTGGAGTGCGACTCAGACACCGCACTACGTTCATCGCGCGCTGGCTAAAGTGCTCGAGCTGCCCGCGAGTCACATCCGCGTCATCGCTACGCCAAACGGCGGCGGGTTTGGCGGCAAGAGCGATCCGTTCAACCACGAGATCGCGGTCGCCAAGCTCGCGATGATCACCGGCCGTCCGGTCAAGATCACTCTCACTCGTGAAGAAGTTTTCTACTGTCATCGCGGCCGGCATCCGGTGTTGATGTGGGTCAAGACAGGTGTGAAGAACGATGGCGCGATCACCGCGATGCATTTCAAATCGTTTCTCGACGGCGGAGCCTATGGAAGCTACGGCGTGGCGAGCACGTTCTACACGGGCGCGCTTCAAACGGTTACCTACAACGTGCCGCGCTACAAGTTCGAAGGCGTGCGAGTCTTCACCAATAAACCGCCTTGCGGACCAAAGCGCGGACACGGAACGCCACAGCCGCGCTTCGCGATTGAAGCACAACTCGACAAAATTGCGGAACAACTCAAAATTGATCCAGTTGATATTCGGAGCCGCCATCTCGTTCCGGCGAACTCGCTGACTGCTAACTACCTTCGAGTTGGGAGCATGGGCTTGCAGAAGTGCATCGACAAGGTTGTCGAGGGTTCGGATTGGAAGAACAAGTTTGGCAAGCTGCCTTATGGCCGCGGCATCGGCATCGCGTGCAGCTCTTACATCTGCGGCGCGGGCTTGCCGATCTACTGGAACAACATGCCGCACTCGGGAGTGCAGCTCAGGCTCGATCGACAGGGCGGAGTGTGTGTGATGTGCGGCTCGGTCGACATCGGGCAGGGCTCGGATTCGGTGCTGGCTTACGTTGTCGCCGAAGTGCTGGGCATCGATCCGTTCGACATTCGAGTCGTCACGGCTGACACCGACCTTACACCTGTAGACCTGGGGAGCTATTCGAGCCGCGTCACGCTGATGACCGGCAACGCCGCGCTTCAAGCAGCCGAGCGAGCGCGCGAACTGTTGACCATCGCCGTCGCCGAGAAGCTCCAGTTGCCGATCGAGAACATCGGGTTTGCGGATCGGCGAGCGTTCGATGTCGAAAACCCCGAAGTCGGCGTGAGCTTTGCCGAAGCTGTCCAGCTCGCGGAGTCGAAGTACGGCACGATCGGAACAGTCGGTTCCTACACTCCGCCGCGTTCGGCCGGCAAGTACAAAGGCGCGGGCGTCGGGCCGTCGCCGGCTTACAGCTACTCCGCCGCGATTGCCGAAGTCGACGTCGATCCGGAGACCGGCATCGTGATCGTCGAACGAGTCTGGATCGGACACGACATCGGGCAGTCGATAAACCCGGTGCTCGTGATGGGACAGGTCGAAGGCAGCGTCTACATGGGACTGGGCGAAGCGTTGATGGAAGAGATGACTTATCGAGGGAACCGCAACGTCGTGCACAAGTTTCCTTCGATGCTCGAGTACAAGAGTCCTACAACGCTCGAGATGTGCGACGTAAAGACTTACCTGATCGAAGACCCCGATCCGAATGGTCCGTTCGGCGCTAAAGAAGTTGGGCAGGGGCCTCTGCTGCCGGTGCCGCCCGCGGTTGTGAACGCGATTTACGACGCGGTGGGAGTGCGGATAGATGAAGTGCCTGCTTCACCGGAGAAGGTGTTGGCAGCGATTCGCGCGAAGGCTCAAGGGAGGGAAGGCCGCTTCGGTCCGGCTTCAGTGCCGGAGATCGAATGGCCGGTGACCATCAAGGTTCCAACGCCGTCTGAAGGCGGCGACGGCAAGGAGCTTCCGCGCATTGCGGTACACTCAAGAGACTAGGCTGGTTGGTGACCCACATTCGATGGGAGGTTGAGAATGCGAACCAAGAAGACGATTCGAAAGCACACCACAGAGGATCGAACGCTTACCGTTTTGATCGAACAAGACGAGGATGGCTTTTACGTTGCCAGCGTGCCCTCTCTAAAGAGTTGCTACACGCAAGCGAAAACACTTGAGGAACTGTCTCCCCGGATTCGCGAAGTTGTTGCGCTCTGTCTGGAAGAAGAACAGCCGGTGCCGATGAAATTCATCGGCGTTCAGCGACTCCAGTTCAGCAATTGAGACCGGGGAGTATCCATGCCCAGAATCCCTACGGTTACATCATCGCGGATGATCGCCTTTTTGAAGAGCTTGGGGTTCAGGGAATCAAGACAGAAGGGCAGTCATAAGTTCTTCAGGCACCCAGACGGACGAACCGCAACCGTGCCTTTTCACAAAGGTGAAGATCTTGGGAGAGGGTTGACGGAGAAGATTCTGAAGGACGCCGATGTGACTCGAGATGTTTTCCTCGAATGGCTCCAAAAGCGATAGTCAATCGGCGCTGACAGTTGGAACGACAAGGAGTGGCAGCGAGACTAGTTAGAATAATCAAAGCGAGAGAAGTGACGAGACGAGAAAGAGAGATGTATGAAGAAGACAGATGAAGATCTGGATGTGTTGAGGCCCGAATACGATCTCCGGAAACTAAAGTTCATCGGGCGTGGAATCTATGCCGAGCGATATCGGTCCGGCACCAACCTCGTCCTGTTGGAGCCTGATGTCAGGGAAGCCTTTCCAAATGATGAATCTGTCAACGATGCACGTGAAGGATTGAGGGAGAATTCCGATGAAAGATATTAATCTCGACATTCGACGCAAAGGGCGGGCGTGGAATGGGGACGAAGCCGCGCTCCGCATACGAGAGTTTCCTGCTAGAGCAGAAATGATTGACGGGAAGTTCTTTTGGACTGAGGAGGAAAGGCTGACAGCTCTGGGCCTACTCCTGGAGAATGTTGGTATTGATAAAGCAGTCCGGCTCGGGGATCCGCAGCTATGGAAAGAGGCAATCGCGGCTTTGGAAGGAAAGTGATACAGCCATGATGCGACTTCCGAAATTTAGCTACCGAGTGCCGAAGAAGATTTCGGAAGCGGTGAAAATGATGGCCGACACCGGTCCCGACGCGAGCTTTGTAGCCGGCGGCACCGACCTCTATCCAAACATGAAACGCCGGCAGCAGACGCCGAAGACCGTCATCTCGGTGACTCGCTTGCGAGAGCTTCACGAGATTCGCGGCGACGCGGCGACTGGCATGGTCATCGGAGCGTCGGTGTCGCTGACTGATCTCTGCGAGCACCCCGTCATTCAGCGAGACTATCCCGTCGTGGCAAGCGCGGCGCGGCTGATCTCGACGCCGATCTTGAGAAACATGGGGACGATCGGTGGGAACCTGCTGTTGGACACCCGGTGCAACTACTACGACCAGAACTATGAGTGGCGGAAGGGAATCAACTTCTGCTTGAAGAAGGATGGCGATGTCTGCTGGGTTGCGCCGAGCAGCCCGAAGTGCTGGGCCGTGCAGTCATCGGATCTCGCGCCGGTGATGGTGGCGATTTCTGCAAAGCTGCGGTTGGTCTCGACGGTTGGTGATCGATTGATCGACGCCGCCGGGATCTACAATGACGATGGCATTCAGTACCTACACAAGCGTCCCGATGAGTTGCTGACCGAGATTCACCTGCCTCCGGTAAACGGCACGCGAGCCGTCTACAAGAAGCTGCGCCGCCGAGGTTCGTTCGACTTTCCAGTTCTTGGAGTAGCCGCTGCGCTGGATGTGGCGGGCGACGGCGTCGTGCGAGCCGCGAGGCTGGTGCTGGGCGGAGTCGCGCCGGCGCCCATTCAAGTTCGAGAAGCTGAAGCTGCTCTTGTCGGTCATCCTTTCGACGAAGAGCACGTTCACGCCGCCGTCGAAGCGTGCTACATCAAGGCACGTCCGCTGGATAACACCGACTTCGTGATGGGCTGGCGCAAACAGATGACCCGTCCTTTTGTCAGACGCGCGCTTGAAGAGTTGCAGCACTTTGCCCAAACAAACAAAAGAGCTTAGCGGCAAGAAGAATGCGCGACCGGAAGAAGCCAACGACTGAAACGTCAGCGCGATCCCTCGCACCTTCAAGGTCGTGGCTTAGTTACTGCGCGGTCGCGCTTCTGGTTCTCGTAGCGGCCATCCTCTTCTGGAGAGGCCGGCAGCCGCGCGGTGATCCTCACGCGGCTCACACTTCTTCCTCGGATCACAGATCCGAATCGAAAGATCCAACGTCCGCTGCTCTGGTCAGCATGAACCCGGCAACTCCGCCAGGGCCTGCGCCCGACGGAATGGTGTGGATTCCGGGCGGCACTTTTTGGATGGGTTGCGACGACTGCGAGATGCCGGACACGCAGCCGGTGCATCTGGTCATCGTGGATGGCTTCTGGATGGACACGATCCCGGTTACCAACTCGTACTTCGAGCATTTTGTAAAAGCAACCGGCTACCTGACTATCGCCGAGCGGCAACCAGATCCAAAGGATTATCCCGGAGCTGATCCTAAGGACGTCGTCCCCGGGTCCGCTGTCTTCAGCCCAGCCTCCCAGGATGTTCCTCTCGACGACTACACGCGCTGGTGGCGGTACGTTCCGGGCGCGAGCTGGAAACACCCCGAAGGCCCCGAAAGCACAACAGAAGGGCGCGAGAATCATCCGGTCGTGCAGATCGCGTGGGAAGACGCGGTCGCGTACGCGAAGTGGGCGGGGAAGCGATTGCCCACGGAAGCAGAGTTCGAGTTTGCGGCGCGCGCCGGACTCGACCGCAATCGATATGCGTGGGGCAACGAGCTGAAGCCGGACGGCAAGTGGGCGGCTAACATCTGGCAGGGACGATTCCCGATGAGCAACACGGGTGACGATGGCTTTGAACGGACTTCTCCCGTCGAGGCGTTTCCACCGAATGGGTTTGGCTTGTATGACGTGGGTGGCAATGTCTGGCAGTGGTGCGCGGACTGGTATCGGCCGGACTATTTCGCAGCGTTAAGCGCAGCCGGGTTGGCGAGCAATCCTAAAGGTCCGGCCGATAGCTACGATCCGCAAGAGCCGGGAATTCCAAAACGTGTTCAGAAGGGCGGGTCGTTCTTGTGCAGCGATCGGTATTGCTCGCGTTATCTTGCGGGGAGCCGTGGCCGAGGCGCGATCGACAGCGGCGGATCGAATACCGGCTTTCGATGCGTGAAGTAACGCTTCGATTCTCTGCGTCGGTCTCTGCGTCTTTGCGTCTCTGCGGTTAGAGGGTTCGGCTAACTGGTAAACCTGGAAGTCTCACTAACCGCAGAGACGCAAAGACGCAGAGACAGACGCAGAGAAGAACATTCGGATCAGTTTGCAGTTCTTCGGCTCTGGCGATAGTCTCAGTGCCGCTGGATTCAGGCTTACCCGCACCAACCCGCGAGGACAGACATGAATACAAAACCTGCGCGTACCACTTTCAAGCTTATTGCGATCGTACCTTCTCTCGCAGCAGCCGCGCTGCTCGCCTGCTTCGGAGTGGCGGCCGATCAGCAACAGGAGCCTGGCAAAGCCGAGATCGGCCGGTCTTACAAGGACTCGAAGCCGTACTGGCAGGCGTTGCCGCAAGCTCCGAAGGGTGCGCCGAATGTGATCTATCTCGTACTTGATGACGTCGGCTTTGCTCAACTGGGTTGTTACGGTTCGGAAATCCAGACGCCGAACATCGACCGGCTCGCAACGGGCGGGTTGCGCTACACCAACTTTCACACGACATCGCTCTGCTCGCCGTCGCGAGCTTGCCTGCTGACCGGTGCTAATCATCACACCAACCACCTTGGAGTGATAACGGAGGCCGCGACCGGGTATCCCGGCTACGACGGAAGAATGCCGCGGAGTCAGGCAACGATCGCCGAGATGCTGAAGCAAAACGGCTACAGCACTTCTTATGTCGGGAAGTGGCATCAGACGCCGCCGGACGAAACAAGCGATGCGGGACCATTCGATCGCTGGCCGCTTGGGATGGGCTTCGAGCGGTTCTATGGCTTTGTGGGAGGGGAAACAAATCAGTGGTTCCCGGATCTGGCCTACGACAATCACCGAGTCGAACGCCCGCAGCGTCCAGGGTACCACTTGACTGAAGACTTGACCGACCGCGCGATTCAATTCATCGCCGAACAGAAACAGATCAACCCGGATAAGCCGTTCTTCATGAATCTGGCTTATGGCGCCGGGCACGCGCCGCATCACGTGGCCAGGAAGTACATCGAGATGTACCGCGGCAAGTTCGACAAGGGCTGGGACAGAGTACGCGAAGAGACCCTCGCGCGTCAGAAGCAAATGGGCATCGTGCCGGCAAATACTCAAATTGCGCCGCGCAACTCGGATGTCAAAGCGTGGGATGAGCTGAGCGCCGATCAACGCCGGTTGTACGCGCGAATGCAGGAAGTCTTCGCCGGCTTTCTGACGCACTGTGACGAGAACATCGGGCGGCTGCTGGGTTTTCTTGAAGAACGAAATCTGATGGAGAACACCTTGATCGTTCTTGTGTCCGACAATGGAGCGAGTCAGGAAGGCCGGGAGACCGGATCTTTCAACGAGAGTCTGTACTTCAACCAGATTCCAGAAGACATCGCGATGGATTTGAAGTTGATCGACGAACTGGGCGGGCCGACGACTTACCCGCACTATCCGCTGGGCTGGGCGATGGCCGGCAACACGCCGTTCAGGCGCTACAAACAGGAGACTCACGCTGGAGGCATCACCGATCCGATGATCGTTCACTGGCCGAAGACGATCAAAGACAAGGGCGGAATTCGTGGTCAGTACCATCACATGATCGATATCACTCCGACAGTGCTCGAGTTGATCGGGCTCGCGCAACCGAAGAGTGTCAACGGTGTTGATCAACGTGCGATGGACGGAGTGAGCCTGGCTTATAGCTTCAGCGATCCGAAGGCCCCGAGCCGCCGAGACACGCAATACTTTGAAATGCTTGGCCACCGGGCGATTTATCACAAAGGATGGACAGCCGTAACCACTCACGTGCGTGGTGAAGACTTTGATAAGGACAAGTGGTCGCTCTACAACGTTGAGCAGGACTTTTCTGAGAGCACCGACCTTGCGGACAAGAATCCCGGCAAGCTCCGCGACATGATTGAACGATGGTGGACCGAAGCGGGTAAATACAATGTGCTGCCGTTGGACGATCGCGGAGTCATCCGCTCGCGTGAGCAGCCCGAGTCAAACCGGCCACGCACGATCGTTACCTACTATCCCGGCATGTCGGCAGTGCCGAGAGCGAATATGCTCAACTTCCGCAACCGTTCGTACAGCATAACCGCCGAGGTTGAGGTTCCTTCCAGCGGCGCGGAAGGCGTGCTGTTAGCGATGGGAGGGCGCTTCGCCGGCTTCAGTTTCTTTGTTCAGAAGAACCGGTTGAACTACGTTTACAACTGGTTTGGTCTCGAGCGATTCGCGGTCAGTTCGGCTGAGGCGGTGCCCTCGGGATCAGTGACGTTGCGGATGGAGTTCACGAGCACCGGGCCGGACAAGGGCTCTGCTGCTCTGTTCATAAACGGCAAGCCAGCAGGCGAAGGTCCGATCGGGCGGTTGGTTCCAGTGACATTTGGGCTGAGCGAAGGACTGACGGTCGGCCGCGATCCCTCAACTCCGGTGACTGAAGGCTATCAGTCGCCTTTCGCGTTCACGGGCAAGCTTAAGAAGGTGGTGATGGAATTGAAGGAAGATCCAAAGCAGGCCACCGCGAAGTGAGCGTCTTCGGGTGCGAGCGAGAGATGTGAGGTATAGTGCCGCGGTGCTCGAGCTGAAGAGCATTCCTTTGTTAAAGAGGTATTGAAGTCTTCAGAATTGTGTTCATCCACGCGGATTGTCATAATGGTCGGGCATCTAAGGAGTTCAGCAAGGAGGCCGTTCCATGTCGGTCACATCTTTACCGAAAGTTCGCAAAGCGACAATCACTGTGGACTTCACGAGAACCGGTGAATGGTTGAAACAGCACCGGCACGAATATCTCGGAAGCTGGGTCGTACTGGATGGGGACCGGTTAATCGGGTTCGGCAATGATCCGCGTCCGCTTGTGGCGCAGGCGCGTGCGGAAGGGGTGAGTATCCCCTTCGTTGAATTCATCAGAGACGAAGTGGAGCCGTTTATGGGAGGCTGGTTGTGAACTCCTGGCAGCTAGCGTTTTCCAACCGGTTCGATTACGGCGCCGACGACGACATTGTTCTTCCCAGCGCAGCAAATTTTAATTACTGTGGTTTCTAATTCATTTTTTTGATGCAATCGAGTTCGAAAAATAGTACAATGCTGCCCGTCCGTCCCGTAGCATAAACATCAGTTAAGCCGCTCACCTTCCAGCGGTAAGAACTAGCGAATAATGAAAGAGGGCTAAACAAGCCGCTGCGGAGATCGAAAGATCGAGGAACAAACCGTGGAACGCCAACTTTTTCACTTGCAAGGGGCTTTCTGTTGTGGCGTTCAACGGAATCCTTGTGTATCGTGGTCGAAATACGGATGGCTGACAGGTGAATTCGTTAAACGAGTTCACGGCCGTTCAAGAAAATAACAGGCAAGGCGGATCCCGTCTGCGAAAACTGAATCCTGCCTTGCCCCCAACACACCCCAATGAAAGGAGCATGTCACATGGACACATTACGGTTTAGATATTCGGTTTGCAAGTATCTGCGAAATTGCGTCGTGGTTGTTCTGGCTCTGGCGCTGCTTAGCAGTTTTGCAGTATTTGCCGAGAGTGGAAACACGGTTAGCGGGTCCTCGCCTGGAGGGAAGGTCCTCGAACCCCAAGAACTATCGACCAAAGTACCTCCTGGTGCTCAGGCCTTTACGGGAGAGGGTGTGAGACTTCGCGCCCACCAACTTCAGTCGAGCAACAAGGCGATTGCGAGAGCAATGAGGGACTTCGAGAAGCGCGGCCGAGCGCCCATGTGGGAGAAGTCTTTAACCATTCTTGAGACTGACTCCAAGTCGGCAGCGGCCATCGGAGGACGCGGCATAACGCGGGTGTCATATCCCCAGACGTGGAGTGATGGCACATATGAACTGACAGTAATCACCTATAGCAACAGCTCTTCGCAGTGGGAGGGAATCGTCTACTTACACAATCCGTTTGAAGACGATACGTATGGGGCGCTAATCAGCACGCCTGCCACAACCGAATGGGACACTGTCTACGAATACTCGTATCCTGCAGACGGTGGAGACCCAACATGTGGCGGTGGATATTGTGAACTACAAGGTCGACTTAACCCAGGAGTGAACTTAGCGCCGAGAACGGAATTCACTAATGCGTCGTACACCACTGGATCGTTTGCCAGACGGGGGATTTTTGGAAGGATAAAGGCATGGGTCACGTGTGCTTGGAATACAGGTCGCGGAGCGGGGGTTTGGTGTGCTGATTTGGTCTGCTTTGTACAGGCGGCTTGGTGGGCCATAAAGAATTGCTGATGAGAGAATCGCCTGCGTCGTTACTTTCGCGAGCGGGAGCTAGTGAATCGGCTTAGGAAGTAAGTGAATGCCAGTCAACAGTGTGGTCAGGAAGTCTGCCGTTCTTGATCACACTGTTTCGAGTCGAGGCGATGATGAAAAGACAAATGTTGGGACGGGCGATAGTGTTCGCCGTTTTCGTGATTCATACGACCGCGCACCCCGCCCCAGGGCAGAACAGTGAACAAGACAAGATTGCGTTGAGGACGCGATTGGTTTTGCTCGACGTGCTAGTCACCGAGAAAAGAAACGGAACGGCTGTCGACGATCTCGTGAGTGAAAACTTCGAGGTTTTGGCCGATCAAAAATTGAGAGCGGTTACGCACTTTTCAACAAAAGAGAGGAGGCGACCGCTCGCCCTGGTCCTAGTGCTTGACCTTGCGCCGAACGGAGCGGGAAGGTTCTTTCGTCAGCCTGATATTCTACGGTCACTAGGGACAGCTTTCTCAAAGTTGCTCCCCGACGACGAGGTCGCAATCGTTGCCACTTGGGTAAAAGGCATCGCCTCCAACAAACGATACCTTGCTGGCTTTACTTCCGCCCGCGCGAACATCCAAGAAGTGCTGCTGAAAGTTCCTGAGTTGGTTGCGCCGTATGCGATTAAAGCGTTTCCGTACGTAAGCTTAGGTGAACTGCTGTCCGAGGCAGCACAACTGGCAGGATCGAAGCCGAATTCAAATGTTGTATTGGTATATGTATCCGACAGCTTAGTTCCTACTGATTCAAGTGAGCGACAGCGCGGCGCCGAGAGCGCACAGCGAGGCAACGTTACCTTTAACGCGCTTTTGTGTAGCACAAAGAAAACGGTGCTCGCTCGCTCGGCGCCTTTTTTCCCGCTGGGCCTCGCTCTGGGTATCAGGGCAAACGGCGCAAATTATTTCGCGGACCAAACGGGGGGCCACGCAATCCGAGTCCACAAACCGGAGGATTATAGGAAGGGACTGGAAGATATAATAGAGAGGATTTCATCGCGTTACACCCTCGGATTTGAGCTCGGCGCTGATGAGCCCGATGACGGGCGCTTGCACCCTCTGGAAGTGAGGGTTAAGGCTGCCGACAAATCAGGAAAACCACGCATGCTGGAGGTGGTTGCGCGGCGCGGATACTTCCTGCCGAAGCTGCAACAACCGGTCGGCCAGAAAACACTCCAAACAGAAGCGAACCGTGTCACGACTGATCAAGCTAAGCGTCGAACAGACGAACAAGCGATCAGGCAGTCGGTTTATGAATTGCACTACTCGGTTATGACCGGGGATATCGAGGGGGTCAAACGTCTGACGGCTAAACGCACACTCGATCTAAATCGGCTTCTCTTTGATCTACTATACAAGAAAGTATCCAACAGCGACGGAGGGCGGGAAATCCCCGCAAGCAGCGGTGACGACCTATTCAAACTCATGCTCGGTCTCATTGCTGACGCCTCGAGGGGTAGCGTCTCCGCTGAACAGATTCGGGAAAAGGCCCGCGCGAAATCGGAGTGTCGAATTACCTTTACCGGTGATAAAACGGCTGACATCGAGTACTCAGACGCTATTACCGCCACAGCGGTATTCGAAGACGGCCGCTGGAAAATAGACGACACGGAAAGGCTAAAGGAAGTTTTGCTAAAAATGAAAGAAATTGCTCCAGAGGAGAAAGAGCGAATTCGGAGGCATTGAGGCCGATTCGATGCATTAGAAGCCCAGCAGTGTGTCTCTTGCGTCCCGTCTTTGCAGCGTCGTTGTCCTGTGTCCACTTGACCGGCAAAATCTAAACAATGCGATTGCCTATCGCACTTATCCTGAGCACATTGACATCCCCAACAATCGTCGTTATATTCGTCGCCGTCCCGATCTAAAACTCGATTTCTTGTTCTCTCAAAAGGAACCGTTTGCCCACCCACTCGGTTATGTCTGGGCATGTTTTCTGTTCCTAACGAGCTATGGCCTTGTAAGTGGGTTGCATCCCGAACTGCGGCTTGGGTGTGCCGAGTGCCACTCTGTTCACGACCCCGAGCCGATGTCCACTCCGGAGATGAGTGACTCTCCGGGGTTTCACTATGCGTCGAGAGTTGCGTCCCGGCGCCAAAAGACTAACCCAACAAACCAAGCTAGAGGAGGAAACCATGAAACGAAGATTCGCTTTGGTAGCTTTGATCGTGTTTTGTACGGCAGCCTTGGCGCTGATGCCCGCTCTGGCCAGCCCACAGGACCCCGCCGGCAAGACAGGTGACTCAGAGAAGTTTCTCCGCATGGGCAACGATGCCATAGCCGGGCACTACATCGTAGTTCTGGACATGGATTCGGCCGGCAAGAGCGGCGACCTGTTCACCGCAGCAAAGACCGCCAGCGATCTGACTCTTGCCTACGGCGGCGTAGCTACAAACTTCTACGCCTATGCGATCAACGGTTTCTCAGCCCGGATGTCCGAGGCCGAGGCCTTAAAGCTGAGTTCTGACCCGCGCGTCAAGTTTGTCGAAGAAGATTCGATCATGTCGGCGAACATTACGCAGAACAACCCTCCGTGGGGCCTTGACCGAATCGGACAACGTGATCTGCCGCTCAACCAAACCTACTCGTACACGACGACGGGCTCGGGTGTGAATGTTTACATCATAGACACGGGGATTCGCCGCACGCACACGCAGTTCGGAGGCCGTGCTTTTGTCGGCTTCGATTCCGTTGGCGACGGCCAGAACACAAATGACTGCAACGGTCACGGCACGCATGTCAGCGGCACAGTGGGAGGCTCGACTTACGGTGTGGCCAAGGCAGTCCGGCTGTTTGCGGTGCGCGTGCTCAACTGCAGCGGTTCAGGCAGCAACGCTGGAGTCATTGCGGGCGTCGATTGGGTGACGGCGAACCATACCAATCCCGCAGTGGCGAACATGAGCCTGGGTGGAGGCGTCTCCACAGCGCTTGACACGGCGGTGAACAACTCGATCAATTCGGGTGTCACCTACGCGATTGCGGCTGGGAACTCGAATACAGACGCTTCTAACTCTTCGCCGGCGCGAGTCGCCGCTGCGATCACCGTAGGGTCTTCCACAATCAACGATGCCCGGTCGTCGTTCTCAAACTTCGGCAGCGTGGTTGATATCTTTGCGCCGGGGTCGAGCATCTTGTCGTCCTACAACACGAGCGACACCGCGACCGCCACGTTGAGCGGAACATCCATGGCGTCTCCTCACGTAGCCGGCGTCGCGGCGAGGTACCTGCAGTCCAATCCTGGTGCTTCTCCTGCAACCGTCAGAAACGCGATCGTAAACGCTGCCACTCTCAATCATCTGAGCGGCATACCTGCTGGCACGGCGAATCGGCTGCTGTTCTGGTCGAGCGCGCAATAGACTCAAACGTTCTTCTGTGTAGTCTCATGCGTCTCCGTGCCCCGGCAGTTAGCAGGCTTTCGACTCTGACTAACCGCAGAGACGCGGAGGCGCAGAGGCTTACGCAGAGGAAACATGCGAGAATCGCCCGCTGCGCTCATCAGAGGCAGCGGGCGACGTATTGCTCCGCGATGGTATTGAGGTGTGCTACTCGTATCTGAGCGCGACGATCGGATCCAACTTCGAAGCCTTCATAGCCGGCCACAGCCCAAACACCAAGCCGATTCCCGCCGAGACCGATATTCCCACGACCGGTGCCCAGGTCGGAACGTGGACCGGTAGGATCAAATTCACAAGCAAGCTCAACAGCCAGCCGATCGTTATCCCTAACAAGCCGCCGGAGCCCGTAAGCGCCATAGCCTCGATTAAGAACTGGCGCATGATATCGCGGCGCCTCGCGCCTATAGCCTTGCGCACGCCGATTTCTTTTGTCCGTTCGGTGACCGACACAAGCATGATGTTCATCACTCCTATGCCGCCAATAAGGAGCCCAACGCTCGAGATCGCAAACATCAGGATCGCGATGCCGCCGGTGATCTGGTGAAATTGTTCGGTGATCGCATCCGGAGTCGAGAGGCCAAAGTTGTCGTTCTTTTCGTAAGGGACTTCACGCCTCCGGCGCAGTAACGATCTGATCTCATCTTCGGCCTGCGCAAGCATTCCGTCCTGGGCTTGTGCCATGACGAAGTGGTCTTTCTCCGCCGGGAACATCTTCTTCATCGTCTCATATGGCACATAGACGGCCTTGTTTTGATTTCCACCGTCGTTCTCGCCCGCGAAGAAGCTTTCCTGCTTTTCAACCACACCGATCACGGTGAGCGGCTTGTCGTTTACGAGTATCTGCTTGTCGAGCGCAGCCAGATGTGGGAAGAACTTGTCGGCGATGTCCGCTCCGACGACGCAGATGTCCGAGCGGTGCAAGTTCTCGGAATCGGTGAAGAAACGCCCTTCCGCTATATGCACCGAAGACATGCGTTCGTATTCCGGAAGGGTGCCTTGCACCTGGGTGACGTAAAGCTCCTGATCCTGGTAGCGGACTTTGATGACGTCATCGGGTCCGAGAAACGGGGCTACATACTTGACCGACGGGCATTGTGCTTTGATGGCCATCGCGTCCTCGTAGCTGATGGATTTGCGCATTCGTTCTTCGGGTGTGAGCCTTCCGGTGTGAATCCCCGGATCGAACTTGTAGATGAAGACCGTGTTTGTGCCGAAGCTCTCGATCTCCTTTTTGAACTGCTGGTCGAGTCCGGAGATAAACGACGCGATGACCATCACGGTGACAGTGCCGACTACGACGCCAAGAACCGTCAGGAACGAGCGGAACTTGTGCGCGTGCAATGTGGCAAACGCCATTCTGAAGCTTTCGTTTGTGTCTTGCCTGCTCATATTTGCTCTGGGCGTAGCATAGACTTTAGTCTGTGTGGCTGCTGGCTTGTCCACCATCGCCAGGGAACACAGACTAAAGTCTATGCTACCCCGTAGTCTCGGTGCCTGCTGGCTTTGTGGAAACTTCGCTCCGAGCCACAGACTGAATGAAGTCTATGCTACGTCATCAATCCGCTCGAAGCGCCTCGATCGGGTCGAGTTTCGCCGCCTTCCACGCCGGGTAAATGCCAAAGAAAAGACCGATGCTTGCCGAAGTCGTAAGCGCGACGAGCGTCCAGGCGATCGGCAGCGCCGTCGGCAGATCGAAGAAAACCGTCGCGAGCTTTGACAAGCCGTAGGCGATCGCCACGCCTATGCAGCCTCCGAGCAACGAAAGCACTGTCGATTCCGCGAGAAATTGGCGGACGATGTCCTTGCGTTTTGCGCCCAGTGACTTGCGCACGCCGATCTCGCGAGTTCGCTCGGTCACCGACACCAGCATGATGTTCATGATCACGATGCCGCCAACAATTAGCGCTATCGAGGTCACGCCGATCGCTACGATCGAGATTGTTCCGAAAATCTTCTCGCGAAGATTGTTGAGCGCATCCGAAGTAACGATGCCGAAGTTATCCTCGTCGTTGTAGTTCAAATGCCTTCGCGCGCGCATCACGACCCTCACTTCGTCCTGCGCTCGCTCGATGCTCTCAGGTCCAATCGCCGCGACTCTTATCGCGATCGACCCGCGAGAGCCGTAAACGTTTTGAAAGGTGGAAATCGGCATGATGATGAAACTGTCGCGCGGGTTGCCGAACGTGGTGCCCAACTCCTGAGCGACACCGACGATTCTAAACGGCCGCCCGTCGATCTTTATCTCTCTGTCGAGAGGGTCAACCGCTGGGAAGAACTGTTTGACGATTTCGTGTCCGACGAAGCAGGTAAACCGCCCGTGTTCTTCTTCTTGCGGCGCGATGTAGCGGCCCTGCTCGACCTTGACCGAGTCGATGTCCACCATGTTGGCGGACACCCCCATGATCTCAATGTCCTCAAGCACCTGCGTGTCATGCTTGGCCGTCCCGCGCCTGCGCTTCATCGCCGCGGCGTCGCGAACATAGGTCGGGTTTTCCTTGATCGCATCCAGATCCTCGAGCTTGATGTCCTTGTTCTTTTTGTTTCTATCGATCCACTCCTGCATACTGGTCACAATTCCGAGCTTGTTGACCAGGAACGCGTTCGAACCCATATTAGCGATCTTGTCGTTGAAATACTTGTTGAAGCCTTCGATAAGAGAGACGACTACGATCACCGTGGCTACGCCGAAAATGATTCCCAGCAAGGTGAGGAAGGAACGAAGCTTGTGCGCGAGCACTGCGCTCAAAGCCAGGCTGATCGATTCGAGGAAGTTCATAATGATGATGCCCTTGTTGAAGTGCCGCTTTCGCTCAAGCTAGTAGAACGAGAACTGCGCCGATAAGTTCTGCGTTTCTCTCAGTAGTCCGTATCTGTCTCTTATCATCATGATATTACGCGCCACGAAGCGCTCGAGGGCGCAAGGACTCAAATGTGTAAACGTCAGAATGCGGAATTGATTAACAGCGATCGTTAATTGCGGATTGCGGATTGCGGATTTCGGATTGAAGACTAGGGATTGAAGAAGGGAAGTCGCAATCCACAATCCCAATTCCACAATCCCAAATCCGCAATTCGCAATTCGCAATTCGCAATCAGATCGATTTCACCTTCCACCTTCTTGACCCGCCTCTGAGGCAGAGCTAGTCTTACCCCCACTAGCCCGTCAACCAGACGGGGTTTGGCACCGTTAGGTATCAGAGAGGCCTGCGCTGGACATCGTCCCGCGCTTTTGTCGTGGCAGGAATGTTTCAAAGCGTCTCCCACTATCGACTTATCGAGAGGATTGGCTCCGGCGGGATGGGCGAGGTCTGGAAAGCAGAGGACCTCGAGCTTACACGAACCGTCGCAATCAAGTTCATCACACAGACACTGATTGAGGACTCACAGTCAAAGGAGCCGATAGCACACGAAGCCCGTGCGGCCGCCGCGATCAATCATCCAAACATCGCGACGATCTACGAGATCGGAGAGGATGCGGGCCGGTTCTTCATCGTTATGGAGTATGTCGAGGGCCAAACATTGCAGTCGCTGATTGAGCAAGGCCCGTTGGAACTAGTCGAAGCCCTGGATGTTGCCATTCAAATCGCTGAGGCCCTGGGCGCGGCGAACAAGCGGGGATTGATTCACTGCGATATCAAAGATTCGAATGTAATGGTAACGCCAGGCGGTGTGGCGAAAGTGCTGGACTTTGGCCTGGCAAGAACCAAATCTGACCTTTCCTCAGGGCCTTTGGCTGGTGAGCGACCGGAGCGGGCTGTCAGGCCGGCTCAGGCGTTGAGAGACCTCAACGAGGGCGTTCCGGCGGGCACTGAGCGGGCACTCGCGGGCACGCTGCATTATCTCGCGCCCGAGCGGATTCGCGGCGAGCAGGTGAATGTACAAACCGACATTTTCTCTCTAGGTGGATTGCTCTACCAGATGCTGACAGCCCGGCATCCTTTCGATGGTGACAGCCGAGCCTCGGTCATCAAGGCGATTCTGGACACCGAGCCGCTGCCTCTTGCCGCTTATCGTGACGACGTTTCTCTTGAGCTTGAGTGCACAATAAGAAAGGCGCTCGAGAAAGATCGTCAGGAACGCTACCAGAGCGCCGACGCAATGATCGCGGATCTGAAAGCGGTGAGGGCAAGCGTTCAGATCAAGGGCTTCCAGGTCGCGCGCATGTCGTCGTTGATTTCAAGTGACGCCCGGGAGCAACCGGAGCCGCGAGAGATCTTAGCTTTCCCGTCTCGCAGTAAGGTGCGTGCTTTTGTATGGCGGATGCGCAAATGGATTGCCGGCGCGGGTGCGATCGCATTGATGGCGGCCGCAGTCGATTTCTTCTTCCTGCAGCATCAGGGCGTTGGCTGGAGCCGAGGCTTTGCGCTATCGATTCTAGCTCTGCTGTGCTTTGCCGCCGCTTACGCAGCGGGGCGGGGTCGATCAATCGGATCATCTCAGTCAACAGCAAACGTCGGCGCGTTTCGCGGTCTGCTGCCTTTTCAAGAGGCTGACCGAGATCGTTTCTATGGGCGTGATGTAGACACTGCGTCGGTGTTTGGGATGATTGCGCACGAGCAGTTTCACTTCGGCGTTCTGTTTGGTGAGTCGGGGAGCGGCAAAACATCGCTGCTTAGAGCGGGCGTGTTGCCGAAGCTCTGGGAGGCGGGCTTCTTGCCGGTCTACTGCCGTTCTTACAAGGACCCGCTGGCCGCGCTTCTGGAGGAATGCCGTCGCCAGAGCCAGGTCGAGCGGAGCGAGACGGAAAGTCCGGCAGACTATCTCAAGCGAGTCTCGATAGAGCTTTGCGCGGGGATTGTAGTCGTATGCGATCAGTTTGAAGAGTTCTTCGTGAACTTCAAAACGAAGCGCGATCGCGAGCCGTTCATCTCGTTTGTGGCCGAACATCAGGATAGCGCTGCAGGGCCGGTGAAGTTTCTCTTTTCAATGCGCTCAGATTTTCTTTACCTGGTCAGCTCGGAGTTTGAAGGCCGGGTGCCTGAGCCGCTCCTGAGTTCGAGGCTTTATCACCTCAGGAATTTCGATGAAGATCGAGCAGAAGAGATAATTGAAAAAAGCGCTCGGCGTGCGGGCCTGCCGTTTGAGCCGGAATTGGTGCACCAGGTGGCGCACGACCTTTCGAATGCCGGCACGGTCCTGCCTTCTGAGCTTCAAATCGTAGGCGAACGATTGCAGAGCAAGCGAATCTACACGGTGCAGGAGTATCGCCGCGCGGGCGGCAAGGAGCCGCTGGTCCACAGCTTCCTCGAAGATGTGATTCAAGCGTCAGGCGATCAGGAGAGCGCGCAGTTGCTGTTGCGCTGTTTGATCTCGGACGAAAACACGCGATTGACGCTTTCAATCGACGAGATTGCGCGGCGAACGCAACGCAGCCGACAAACGACTGAGCGAATATTGAGCCTTTTTGTTGGAGCGCGGCTGGTTCGTGAAGTCCAGGAAGACGATCCCTGGCGATACGAGCTGATGCACGAGTATCTTATCGAGAAAATCAATCAGATCACGGGCCGAGTAATGGATGCAACGCAGCGCGCCAATCGATTGTTCAAACAGTACCTCTCCAACCACGCCGTAGATAAGCGCACACGCATACCGATCAGCAAGCTCTGGTTCATTCGCCGCTATTCGGATGTGCAGCGCGGAAAGCGCGAGCGCGAGTTGTTGAGAAAGAGTTTGAGCGTCGGGTTAGCAAAGGCGGGCGCTCTCGCGCTTTTGCTTGCGTCAGCGGCAACAGTGGCGGCGGCGGCGCTTTCAGTGAGCGAGGATTGGGACGGCGTTCGATTGAACGGCGGGCACACGGCGGCCGTGCGGCGCGCAGTCTTTTCGCCTGACGGGAAGCTGTTGGCATCCTGCGGCGAGGACAAGAAGGTAATCGTCTGGGATTTTGCCAAGCGGGAACGGTTGGCTATCTTTGCGCACCACGAAGACATCGTCACAGCGGTTGGCTTTTCGACGGATGGAAAATGGTTGGCAACATCCAGCAAGGACAAGACGGTCATGGTGTGGGACGCAACCACGTTAGAGAGGGTTTCTGTTTTGCGCAGGCATACTTCGGAGGTTCACGACCTAGCTTTTTCGACGGATGGAAGATTCTTAGTTTCGATGGGCGTCGCGGAGACGATTTCATGGAGCGTTGGCAGCTTTGAAACGGTCGTCGAAATCCCGCTAAGTATGGGCACCGATTTTGCTTTCTTGCCGCACAGCAGCAAACTCATCTCTAACAGGGTTTTAGGCGAGATCGCATTTTTCGATGCGGCAACAGGCACGTTCGAGTCGCACCGGGTTGCACAAATATTAGGGGGATATGCGGCAATCTCTCCTGATGGCAAGACGAGAATGTGCATTAACGGTGAGGGTATCGTTCAGTTCGCAGATATTGAGCGGCTCAAGGTTCTCAACTCTTTTGAAGCGCATAAAGACAACGGGCGCTCGGTAGCGTTTTCACCCGATGGGAAACTCGCAGCCAGCGCTTCGGAGAATGTGATTCTGTGGGACGCTCGAACGCGAACGAAAATCGCGACGCTCGAACACGAATCGCTTGTTTGGAGTGTGTCGTTTTCTCCGGACGGTCGCTGGCTTGTTTCAACCCACACGGACGGGGCGATTCTAGTATGGGATGTCGCCGAGCGGCAGCGCGTAGCGAACCTCAACGAGCACAGCGGAGCCGTCTATGCAGTCGCTTATTCGCGCGATGGCGAGCGCATCGCTTCTTCAAGCGAAGACAGCTCGGTAATCATTTGGAACGCGGCGACAGGTCAAAAAGAAGCCGTGTTGATCGGGCATAAATCAAAAGCGAACGGAGTCGTGTTCTTGCCCGACGGCGAGCATGTCATCTCTTGCGGCTTTCAAGACCCACTCATATTGTGGGACATCGCCCGGGGCGAAGCCCTGCGATCTTTCGCTTCGCCAAATACTGATATGCACGGGAGCAACGGTTTCGCGGTTTCGCCCGACGGGCGCTGGCTGGCGACTTCAAACGGCGTTTTCGATGTTAGCGATGGTCGCGTGGTTTGTTACTTCCCCGACAAGTCTAAGAATGACCAGACGGATGACGATTGGCTTAAGGCGTCATCACAGATTTACGGTATAGCCTTTTCCAGAGACGGGCGCTTGCTCACTTGCGCTAGTGCGTTTGAAGGACATATCGGTTTACTTGACACTCGGAGCTGGGGAGTTATCGCTCACGCTCAGGCGACGGATTCACTGTTCATCAGCCTGAGTTTTTCTCCTGATGGAAAACTCTTAGCGACGGGAGATGACTATGGCAAAGTTGAACTATGGAGCGTGAGCCCCCTTGAGCGCATAGCCGTAATCGGTCGCCACGCGGCGCGCGTCAAAGCGGTAGCCTTCTCGCCCGACGGTAAAGAGATCGTCTCAGCGAGCGACGATAAAACGATTGCCTTATGGAATGTAGGCAGCCGCAGCCTTGCCGCGCGCATCGGCACACACGCTGCGCCCGTTCGCTCTGTCGCTTTCTCGCCCGACGGAAAACATATAGTCTCAGGCGAGCATGACAAATCCGTCCGCGTTCATACGCGCCATCGCGTGCTTTGGGGCAAGCGGCTCGATTGAAGGAGCCCAAGCGCCAGCGCGGGCCCATCCGCGCCTCCCTCGCAGCCGGGCTACTTAACGCCATTCGAGATTTGATAGTATCGGTGCTCAATGAAAGCCAGAGCTGATCGAATCAAGAGACTGTCCGAAAGCTTTGGCGCCTTGCTCGAGCGGGAGCGAAAGGCTTGCGGCGCGCAGGTCGCGGCGCTCATCGAATCAATCAAGGTAATGCAGGGCAACTCCGCCGACGTAAGGCTTCAGCGACTCGCGGTGCAGCTAAAGGCGCTTCAGGAACGGATCGATCTGCTGGCCGGGATGGGGCGCGATGATTTTCTTGCAAAGATCGACCGCGAAGCTGAAGCGCTGTCTCTCGACATAGCCGACGCGCGAGCCCTTAAGATAATAGCGGCCCTGATCGAAAACCCGGGCCTCGCATTGAACGACTTCTGCGAGCGATTGCTCGACCTGCTGAACGAAGAGACGCGTGCTGAGCGGGGGTTCATCCTCTTCTATCTGCCCGAATCGAGCGAGGCCGACGTTATCGCCGCGCGCAACTTCCAGACGAAGAACCTCTCGCTTGAAGAGTACGATTTCAGCCGCACGCTGCTCAGAGAAGTCTTCAAGCGCGGCGAGCCCCTTCTTTTGGAAGACGCTTCTCACGACCCTGCATACTCGAAGGAAAACAGCGTCATCAAGTTTCAGCTCAAATCAGTGCTTGCGGCTCCGCTGAAAGAGAAGGGCCGCCCGGTTGGCGCAATCTATCTGGAGAACAATACAGAGCCATGCGCTTTCGACGAGGAAGCCCCGCAGGTCGTCGAGACCGTCGCGCGATTTGCGGTCTTCTATCTTCATCACTGTGGGTTGCTCCCGGCAGCCTTCGAGCAGGACAATCGCGTCTTTCTCGACGCTACCCGCGCCTCAAAAGAGATCATCGGCGAGGACCCGAAGATTCTTGCTTTGCAATCACTGATAGCCCGCATTGCGGACTCGCCCGCGACCGTGCTCATCGAAGGCGAGAGCGGAACTGGCAAAGAACTAGTCGCCCGCGCGCTTCATTATCAGAGCGCGCGGCGCGATTATCCATTCGTCGCCATCAACTGCGCGGCCATTCCAGACAACCTGCTTGAATCCGAGCTGTTCGGTTACGAGAAGGGGGCATTCACCGGAGCGACGGAGCGACACATCGGGCGCATCGAGCAGGGTAACAGTGGCACGATCTTTCTCGATGAAGTGAGCGAGCTTGCCTACGGGTTGCAGGCAAAGTTGCTCCGCTTTCTGCAATCGAACGAGTTCAGCAGGCTGGGCGGCAAGGAAACAATTGGCATTGACGTCAGAGTCGTCGCAGCGACCAGCAAGGACTTGAAGGCGATGATGGACGAGGGCAAGTTTCACGAAGCGCTTTTTTATCGCCTGAATGTTATTCCCGTTCGTCTGCCCCCGCTTTGCGAACGCAAGGATGACATTCCGATTCTGATCGCTCATTTTCTAAAAAAATTCTTGCCCATCTACGGCAAGTCGATTCGCCTGGAAGGTCAAGCAGTCGAATTGCTGAAAGGCCACTCGTATCGGGGCAATGTGCGCGAGCTTGAGAACTTGATCCATCGCACGGTCGCCTTGGCTTCGAGCGATGTCATACGCATCGGCGATTTGCCGCCGGAGATTTTGCAAACACGCGCCGAGCGCGTCAGCTTGCAAACAAACCTCCTCGGCGGAACTCTCGACACGCCGATTGCCGACCTCAAGGAGTTGCGGCTTCGCAAACAAGAGATCAGGCGTGCACTGGCTGAACAGGAAACTGCGTTGATCGAGCGAACGATCCAGGAAGTTGGCGGCAACCTTACCGAAGCTGCGAGTCGTTTAGGTATTCACCGCATCACACTGCACAAGATGTTGCGGCGAGCCAAAGAATCAAAGCGTTGACTGCCGCGCTCCACGCGCTCGGGAATTTCTCCAGATACGGCTGTAGCCGCCCCGGCTACAAACAGCTCGATGCCCGTTTTGGCTACGCCGCATAACCCATTGATTGGATTAGTCTGGATCGTCTTCTCCGGTCCGCCTGTGTGTAGCTCATAAGGCTACAGTCGCGATCATTCTTCTTCGGCGTCGCCGGAGGCTTAACCCCAGACATTTCAACGACATAGGCCTGCCACTCCTGGTGCGAAATGGTCCGGCACGGTTGTTGTCAGCCATTGCGCAGGGGAGCGTGCGGTGTGCTTGGCCCACAAGGCCATCGAAAGAGTTCCAGATAGCACACCACTCCCTCCCTGCGACTGGAAACGAACCTCTGGAGAATCCGGATGACGAGCCGCTCTTGTGCGTTTGTCACGGCGCCTGTCTCCCAACCTGATCTCGTGCCGCGTTCGGCACTAACGCGATTGTCGAAAATACAACTTCCGCCTAAAGGAGGATTACGAACCATGACTTCATCCAGTCTTATCGCACTCAAAACCAGACGCAGTGTTTGCATACTCATGAGCAGCTTTTTCGTGATGCTGCTCGCGGCGACGGACGCAAGATCCCAAACCGTCGTGAGCCGGACCCGGATCGGCGGCTACTCCGAGGACATAACCTATGTCTCGCGAGGCCGGTTAAGAAACAACATCGTAATACTGGACGGCTACGAAGTATTTGCCGTTGAGAATTTGAGAACGCCGAAAGGCCAGATGACAAAGCTCTTCGATGTGAAAATCCCGGAGATAAACACCAGGCCGAACGGCATCACCTACATTGAGTCGGAGGGCCTGTTCGCTTTCAACGAAGTGACGCAGCCAACCAAGCTCTTCTTGTTTACTGATACGGGACAATTCAAAGGCACACGTACCATCGGGTATTTGGGCGGGTATGTGCCACAGCACATGGAGGGGTTGGCATACATACCTTCAACCTCGCCGTCATTCCCGGACCATATCATCGTAACCGCGCTGGATACATTGAATGGCCCATCACGGATAGAAGTCGTAAGGCGCGACGGGCACGTTGACGCGGAGATTTTTCCTAATTGGCCGGCTCCTCCGCCTTCCGATCCGGACAACCCCATTTATGACACCAGCTTTATCGGCGACGTAGCCTTCCTGGCTCCGAACAAGCTGCTGGTCACGTTCTATACCAACGCCATCTGGACGATTGATTTTGCCGGCAACGTCCTGGCCGGGCCGCACGAAGTGTCCGGAGCAAACGGGTTTGAAGGAATCGTCCAGATGAGCGACAACCGCATCGTCGCAGTGAACTATCCTCAAAGCCTCATGTTCTTCGATCAGAACCTGAACCGCGCGCCCGAAAGCGACCGCAACGACCTGATCGGCCTCAATCTAAACACTCCGAGAGGCGTAGCCTGGAATAGTGACACGGACCGGCTTCTCATAACCCACGGTCTTGCGCCCGACGGTATTTCGGCGGCAATTGCGTCGGTGCCCATTTCGCTGGACGCAGCGACCCAGGTTGTTGACCTGACTGGAACTGGATTCGGCACCGGCCAACGATTGACCTACTTGCCTGCCGAGCACTTGATCGCCGTCGCCAGTAGCATTCCGAGGGCAATACTCCTCTTCAATAGTAACGGCACGCTGAATAGCCAGATCAATCTTTCGATGGCGGCTCTAGGGTTGAACCTCGGAAACCCTCTTGCAATCACTTACATCCCCGCAACAGACCAGTTTGTAGTTGGCTTTAACGGGATTAACAACAACCCCGATCAACCAGCGGAAAGACGCAGGCTGCGGGTCTTTTCGCGAACCGGTACGCTGGTAAACACGCTTGACTTGACCCCGACCGGCACGGCAGGAATCGCGGGGGTGGCTTACTTTCAAGACTCTGGCGGCGCGGGTCGCTTCATGATTCTCGGTTCCGCGGGTCGCGCTTTCATTACCGATCTGAATGGCGATTCGCGCATTGGCATCGGCCTGTTCGGCGAGTTCAATATTCGTGTGAAGCTTGGCTTGTTAGGCCGATCTGATATCACCGCGATCACGACAGGTCCTCAGGCAGGAGCGTTTGCAGTGGTTGACAATGCTGGTGGCGAGATCGTCATCTTTCGCCTCGATTGATTCGCTTGCCTCAAGTACACCGGGCCGTAGAGGGAGTGCGAGGCCCGGGTGACTACCCGCTTGTTTCTCAGGTTGAGAATGCGAGCGGATTTCGCATCAAGCTTGAAGCGGGCAAGGACTATTACTTCCTGCAGGACACGTTCATGGGCATGTGGAAAGCGCGCACGGCGCTGTCGAGACACACCAAAGAGCTGGTGATGTACGAGCTGAGCGGCGCCCACTACTCGGATTGGAAGCGCAAATAGAAGACTCACTCCCTGACGGGCGTTATTGGGCTGCCGGGGACGCTTGAAGCGGATCTGGATTCGGAGCGTTGGTATTGACTGCGCTCCGGCGAAGCGCCCTGACCAGCCGGCGCGACGTAGCCGACAAACCGGCAGGCACACGCACCGGAAACAGACGGCTGACGAGCAGGTTCTTTCGCTTCTGCAAGATGGTAGCCGCCAGCAGCAGTCCGGCTGCCTCAGGCAGGTGCTCCCTGGTGAACTTGCGCCGCGTCACGAGCTGAACAATCTCTTCCTCGAGCGCTTCAAGGTCGTGCCAATCCCCAATCCGATCTTGAAGGGCTCTCAGCCACGTGAGCGCTTGCGACGCATCGCCGAATCCCATCGCGGTGACGGCTTCCAGCAGATAGCGCACGCGCTTGGCGGCTATCCGAAGTTGGTGTAGCTCGCGGGGATCAGTCGTAGGATGCGATCTTGCGACCAGAGCGTTGAACTCCGCCATTCGTTGCTCGAGCCGGTCCGCAGCGCGCATAGCCGCGGCTCGATCGTCGATCGCGGGGAAGGTCGCTTCAAGCTCGGGTGAGTCGCCGCCTTCAAGCTCAGGTGAGTCGCTGGCTTCGAGTTCGGGTGAGTCGCCGGGTTCGAGCGGCGGGGTTTCAATGTCTACGAAGTCAGCGGCCGGTTCGCTCGTTTCCGTATCGGCCGCGAGGGGTTGCTCCCATAAGCTCGACATTGCGGCGCTCGACAAACCAAGCTTTGTTCCGAGCTGCTCGACCACGTCAACTTTCCCAAGGTACTTCTTTACTCGCGCGGCGCGGCTGGCTCGCCGCTTCTCCAGCACCGTCTTCAGCAGCTCGTACTGCTCGCGAGCGCCGCGGCGCGCCTCCGACTCCTGCTCGATCAAAAGCAGGAAGACGTCGTAGTTGCGCACGGTTGAGAGCATTCGACGCCACCTGCGCAGCCTTCGCTTGAGGGGCCGAACGTTCATCTGGCCTTCAAGCAAGTCGAGCGAAGCCTGCAGTTTTCGAGTCGTCACTCGCATCTTGTGAACGGCTTCGACCTCGTCTGTCGTCACCACGGCGTAGTGATGCTGACGAAGCGTTGCGAGCTGAGAAGGGATGATCTCGGCGAGACGCCGGGAATCGGACGGAGCTTGCGCCGTCGCGGGAGGCGCATCAGCGGGCGAACTCTCGGCGGGAGACTCCGGTTCAACAAGAGCGTCGTCTTTCCGCTGCTCACCAAGGCTCGGGAAGTCTATCTCTTCTTTCCAATGCTCACCAAGGCTCGGGAAGTCTATCTCGTCTGAAGCAGCGGTTTGTTCTTCTTCTTGCGCAATCTCCGGCTGTTGCACTGCCTGTGCCTGCTCGCTCTCCGTCATCGATTCTCCTCAACAATAGACCGAGCACGTCCCAGACAGAGCCCGCTCGCAGTCCTGATCAAAGTGTCCACGAGCCTCCATTCTAGCGGCTACCCAGTGCGAACTCCAAGGACTGCGGAATGCGCGGCAGGTTTTTTGCGCTGGTCTGCTTCTGGTTTGCAAAACCGCATGGTTGATCATTGAAGTGTTGCAACCATGCACAACTCCGTTAGGAGTTGAATGTTTATAGGACGGAGGCGACGGCGGCCGCTCACCCCTAACAGGGGTGATATGGTCTTGCACCGTCGGCACATAGCACTCCGCTGGAGTCCGACGCCATCTGGCTCGCGGGTCTATGAACATTGCACTCCGCTGGAGTGCCCGCGCTCCGAAGTGTCATCCGGTACGACGTGGTTGAAATGGTGGCATCCGCACTGGTTAGTCGCGCGAAAACGTGACGCACCCAGGAATCCGGAATGTTTCGGCGATTCGATCCCGCTTGATCGCGCGATGGCCGAGGGGACGTTGCTTGTGTACGAGATGAACGGCGAGCCGCGGACGCCGGAGCACGGTTTCCCGCTGCGCTTGCTGGTGCCGGGCATCTACGGGATGAAGAACGTCAAGTGGATCACAAACATTGAAGCGGTTGATTTCGACTTCAAAGGCTACTGGCAGCGGCGCGCCTGGGATGACCGCGCCGAGTACCAGACGATGTCGCGGATCGACGCGCCTGACTCGCGCGTGAAAAGCGAAACAAGCATCGCCGGGATCGCTTTTGCGGGAGACCGTGGAATCAGCAAAGTCGAAGTCTCGACCGATGGCGGCGAGACTTGGGAACAAGCCGTAATCAAACCGTCATTGTCTCCTTACGCGTGGGCGCTGTGGCACCAGCAATGGACTCCTGCGCGCCCGGGCAAGCACAAGCTGACGGTGAGAGCTACCGATGGCCGAGGCCAGACTCAGACTTCTCAATACGCGCCTCCAGCTCCGAGCGGCTCGTCGGGCTACGACGGTAAGGTTGTTAATTCGGGATAACGACGCGCCTCCTCCGGCCCTGCCGCCGGGCCGCACCCTCGCAGAAATTTTATGCAATATCTAAGTTGGGAACCAGTTGCACGCGATGTTAGCGTTGCATTTCGCGCCGGCTATTTAGGATCGAAGAGTCTATCGGTTAGATTGGGTTTCAGTCCTTCATAGAGAATTCCTTGTATCAAGTCCTTGTGGATAGAAAGCGTACTTCCCTCCGCCTCTGGGAACCGGCTCGAATTTACGAGAAAGATATATTCATTGTCATTTGCGAAGAGGAGCTGTAGGTCTTTCGTTTCGTTGCTATTGTCGCCAAATTCTAGTCCCGAAGACTGAAAGAACTGCCTATCTTTCTCTTCGAGTTTCAAGAGTATTTGAACAGTTTTAGTACTTCCGCCACCGAGATACGATGGAATATTGGGAAAGAACGTTCTGGAGAAGACCATTGCATGCATCAATAAAAGGATCGACACAACAAAGAACCCAAAGCTGACTATTACTGGTCTTCCCGACGCACTTGCCTTGGTTGCGAGTATGAAGAATACCAATATAGATGAGCTGATAAGACCAATAAGCGGTAGGATCTTACTCAATTGACCAAAATCCTTAATGAGGGTTCGAATCATAGTGACTACGCCCATGACGGAAATAAGAAATAGTAGACCCACCAGAATTAGGGTGTATATAGTCATAAAACGCCGCGAGGAGGCCTTGCCCTTTGGACCCTGGTTTCTTGGACCAAATTCCCATACTTTGGGAGCAGAGTCCTTCACATGTGGCACTGTTTTTATCAGGAGGTATGTAGACCCTCCGAGTAATAGTACTACCATTATCGGCATCAAGACCCAGACACCGGCTATAACATAATTGATTCGGAACAAGCTTAGAGAATAGATTCCGTAACGGCTCAGATGCAGATTTACCACCAATAACCCAAGTACGTAACAGAGTGCTATTACACCGATAATCACCTTTCCTCCCAAATCAACAATGTCTTTCATCCTCGCCAGATTAAGTGCTTCAACGGGCGCTTTCCTCTTTACCTCTTCGTCAATAATCCCCGCTGGTTCCTCTTTGTCTTTTGTCATCTGTTCGTCCTTATCAAGCACCATGAAGCTATCTGACCGGACTGCAATTAAACTTTAGAAACCACTTTTCCCTGATTGAGCCGTACAAAGATTTATCACCAAACCAGGTAGTCCTCAAGGCCGCGCTACCCAGAACTCTCGATTCTCAAGCATTCTAAATCCAAACTGAATAAGTTCGTGATTCGAGACTGGTAGGCATTCACCAACGCAGAAATACCACACCACGCGAAGAAAGTGCTTGACCTCCGAATCGGTTCCAGGGTCTATAATGCCTGGGTGAGTCAACCGACGAATTCCAAAGCTTATCTTCGCTCGGGTGAACTGGCGGCGCAGGCGGGGGTCAGCACCGACACGCTGCGGCACTACGAGCGCAAAGGCCTGATCCGGGAGCCGCGTCGCTCTCCCAACGGCTATCGTGAATACTCGCTGCAGTCGCTTGAACGGCTGCAGTTGGTGCGGCGCGCTTTGGCCGTCGGCTTCACGCTCGACGAACTGGCTCGAGTCTTGCGCGTGCGAGACAAAGGTGGGGCCCCCTGCCGGCAGGTGCGGGAGTTGGCCGCCGTCAAACTCAACGCCGTGGAAGCGCAGATCAAACAGATGAGCGCGTTGAGAGACGAACTGCGCGGCCTTCTGAGCGAGTGGGACTCATTGCTTGACGCTTCAACAACTGGGCAACCTGTTCATTTGCTCGAACGCCTCGCTGCAAGACCGCGCATCACGGCCCGAAGAATTGCGCCGCTCCGCCCGTTGGCGCTTCAAGGAAGGGAAAAGAAGTGAATAGAGAACACCGATTCGCCACGGCTGCATTGATACTCATCGCATTGATGTCGATTGCGTCCAGCCGGCCAACCAATGCGTTCAGCTTTCAACAGCACGATCACCAAGCCGGACATGATAGCCAGCGCCACGCTGACCTGAACAAACGGGGCGATCAAGCGATGGGTTTCAGTCACGAGAAAACCACTCACCATTTTCTGCTCAAGCCGAATGGCGGAGCTATCGAGGTCACCGCAAACGATCCTAACGACGGCGCGAGTCGCGATCAGATTCGGCGCCACCTTGCTCACGTCGCCGAGATGTTCAGCAAAGGCGATTTCAGTTTGCCGATGTTCACTCACGGTGAAGCTCCGCCCGGCACGGAAGAGATGACGCGCCTGAAAGCGGACATCAAATACAGTTTCGAAGCGATCGACCGCGGAGGCCGTGTGCTTATTACAATCACCAATCCCGGGGCGATCGACGCTGTTCATCAGTTCCTGCGATTCCAGATCAAGGACCATAAGACTGGCGACGCGCTTGAAGTGGATAAGTGATGAAGTGCCGTGTCGCAGCTTGAGGGGCCCGGCAGTCTTAGGGGACGGATCGCCTGCTAACCGCATGTAGGGGCGGCCCTCCATGGCCGCCCCAGATTGGTGATCCCGCAAAGACCCCGGGTTTGGTGCTACCTGGGGCGGCCACGGAGGGCCGCCCCTACATGTGTTGCTCTCCGGTTGACCATTCCAAACGCCGCTCTCTATATTGATGAACGCGGTCTACCAAGTTCACCACCCGCGCGCCAAATCCAATGCCCAATACACCGGCAAAATCTCGAAAACCTAAGCCCGATGATCGCGCTCACCAGAAGCAGCAGGCGAGTTCGTCTCCTTCGTTTGCCTATCCATTTGCCGCTATCGTGGGCCAGGACGAAATGAAGCTCGCGCTGTTGCTCAACGTCATCGATCCCACGATCGGCGGCGTGATCATCATGGGTCATCGAGGCACGGGCAAATCGACCGCCGTGCGAGCGCTCGCGAAGCTATTGCCCCCAATCAGAAAGGTGAAGCGCTGTATGTACGGCTGCGATTCGAAGCGCACGGCGGAGCTTTGCGACGATTGCGCCGCGAAGCTTGACGGCGGCGCTCGGCTGACGACGGAACGCGCGCCCGTTCCCGTCGTTGATCTGCCGCTTGGGGCCACCGAAGACCGCGTGTGCGGAACTCTCGACATCGAACGCGCGCTTGTTGATGGTACAAAGTCGTTCGAACCTGGGCTGCTTGCACGCGCCAACCGAGGGTTTCTCTACATCGACGAAGTGAATCTCCTGGACGACCATCTTGTAGATGTGCTCCTGGATTCGGCGGCGAGCGGGCGCAACGTCGTGGAACGCGAAGGCATCTCGATCAGTCACCCCGCGCGGTTCGTGCTGGTTGGCTCGGGCAACCCGGAAGAAGGCGAGCTTCGTCCCCAGTTGCTCGACAGGTTCGGGCTCTTCACCCAGATCGAAACGATCACCGACCTGGACCAGCGCGTTGAAATAGTCCAGCGGCGCGAACAATTTGAGCGTGACGCGGCGTCGTTCATCGCGCGCTGGGAACCCGAGCAGGAAGCGTTGAGGCAACGCGTGACGCGCGCAAAACGACTCCACGCTCGCGTTGCGATCGATCGCGGGTTGCTGATTCGCGTTGCCGAGCTTTGCGTGAAGCTAAGAGTCGATGGGCATCGCGGCGAGCTTTCAATCGCGCGGGGAGCGCGCGCGCTTGCGGCGCTCGAGGGACGTTTGAAGGCGACTGTCGATGAGGTCAAACGCGTTGCCGCGATGTCGCTTCGGCATCGGCTGCGAAAGGACCCGCTGGATAGAATCGATTCGGGCGTTCGCATAGACCAGGCGGTTGACGAGTTGTTTCCATCGACGTCACGAGCAAGGGAGTCTCGCCGCAATCAGGTGAATCTTTGAAGCATCATTCAAAGAACATACAGCGCGCGCGTTTTCCATTCGCGGCGATAGTTGGATTGGAAGCTGCAAAGCGCGCGCTTCTGCTGCTAGCGATCGACCCGGAACTTCGGGGGGTGCTCATCTCGGGTTCGTCCGGTTCAGCGAAGAGTCTGCTCGCTCGTTCGTTTCAATCGCTGACGGACGATCTAGATCGGGCGGCAAGCCGGCCGTTTGTAGAACTCCCGCTGAACGTGACTGAAGAGCAGCTTCTTGGCGGACTCGATCTGGAAGCAACGCTTGCTTCGGGCAAGCGCTGCGTCTCGCGAGGAGCGTTAGCTCGCGCTGATGGCGGTGCGTTGTACGTCGATGAGGTGAATCTGTTGGACACCGGGGCCGCCGACCATATGGCCGCTGCGCTCGAGGACGGCTGCGTGAGACTTGAACGCGAAGGAATCAGCAAAGCGTTCCCGTCGCATTTCGTTTTCATTGGAACGAGCGATCCCAGTGAAGGTGAAGTTAGCTCGAACCTGCGTGATCGGGTGGGGCTCTTGATAGAAATGGACACCGAGGAATCTGCTTCCGACGGGGCTCACATCATCGAGCGAGCGCTTGAGTTCGACAAAGGCCCGGACGCGTTCGTTGCAGCCTGGTTAATCGAGACGGCCGCCATCAAGTCTCAAATCAAAGAGTCGCGCGAACGGCTTTGCCGAATCGCGATTGGACGTGAGGACATCACGCGCATCGCGCAGGTTGCAATGAGCCTCGGAGTCGAAGGCAATCGCGCGGACATCTTCGCTATGCGAGCGGCGCGTGCCAGCGCGGCGCTTGCGGGTCGCGATTCGATTGAGGACGAGGACCTGGTCCTGGCAATCAAGCTTGTGCTTTTGCCGCGCGCGACTGAGTTTCCACCGAGCGCGGAGCCTCAAAGCCGAACGCAAGATTCGCAGCAGGCCGATTCACTGGAGGATGCGGAAAGAGGAGAGCGCGAGCCGAATGAAACGAGCGCCTCGGGCGAGAACCCCGGCGTACCCGCGGAAGACTTGCTCATCGAGGCGATCGGTTCGCCGGCGCCGGACGAGGCGCTGACTCTGGAGGCTGGCGCCAAGCGCACCGGCCGGAAGCTTGTGGGCTCAGGAAAGCGAGCGCAAACCGACGAGTCCTCACGCGGGCGATACACCGGTGTGTTGAGAGTTCGCCGCGGGGCCGCTCGTATCGCAGTTGATGCGACGCTTCGCGCGGCGGCTCCGTATCAGGTCGCGCGCCAAGCGAAGCACCAGTCCAAATTAAGCGCGGTCGCAACCACTCAAACCGACGGTGTTCCAATGCGAGAGCGTCGAATCAATATCCAGCCGGGCGATCTTCGCTTCAAGCGCTTCAAGCAAAGATCGGGCGCGCTGTTCATCTTCGCGGTCGACGCAAGCGGTAGCATGGCAGTGAATCGGATGGCGCAGGCAAAAGGCGCGATCACGCGGCTGCTTGGCGAAGCTTACTTGCATAGAGACAAGGTGGCGCTGATCAGCTTTCGCGGCTCGAAAGCTGATGTTTTGCTTGCGCCGACCAGGAGCGTGGAGCTTGCGAAGCGCCTTGTAGATGCGATGCCATCTGGCGGAGGCACTCCGGTTTCGGCTGGGCTGTTGAAAGCACTCGACCTGGCGAGGCTCGCTCGTTTACAGAAGGTCTCTAAGACGTTGGTTGTGTTGTTCACCGATGGCAGAGCGAACGTAAGGCTCCGGAATGGTGCACGCAGCTCAAAGCTACACGAAGAGTTGAGCGATATCGGGCGCCTGCTAAAGTCGGAAGGAATCAAGTCATTGGTTGTGGACACGAGATCAAAGTTTGTCTCCGGTGGCGAAGGCTCTGGACTGGCTCAGACCTTAGGGGCGCGCTATCTTTACCTTCCGAATCCGGATGGCCAGAGGGTGTATGATGTCCTGGGGATGATGGCAGGCAGAGATTGTGGTTCGGATGGTGATGAATCGGCAATGCTATGATTGGCGAAGAGGTAGTTAGAATGGGACACACGATAGTTATCGACTTGCCGGAAGAAGTATTCGAACCGCTTGTGAAGTCGGCGGACAGGACTGGCAGGACCCCGGAAGAGACCGCTCTCGATTGGTTGCAGGATGCGGCGCGACGGTCTTCCGAGGATCCGATCGAGAAGTTCATAGGATCACTCAGCAGCAACGTTCCCGACTGGGCAGACCAGCACGACAAGTATCTAGGCGGGGGGTGCCGATAATCCCACCAACGTAGTTGGTGGATCGTTCATACGTGGCCTACAAGCGAGAATGCAGCGTGCTTCTTAATCCCACCAACGCAGTTGGTGGTTTGTTCATACCCAGCCTAACTACTTTCCGGCTGATCAGAGCCAGGCCGGATATGAACGATCCACCAACTGCGTTGGTGGGATTCGGGACTCCGGCCTAACTTACCCCGTGTAGGTTGAGTATGAACGGACCACCAACTGCGTTGGTGGGATTGCACCTGAATCCGTGTGTGTCACGGCTTTTCAGCAACCTGCGAGGCGTGAACCTTCTTCGCAATGCATAACATGTTAGAGAACCGCGACCGCGACCTGCGAGTGCTCGAACTCTACGAGAAGGTTCTCGAAGTCGAGCAGCGGCTGATCCCGACCGGGCTGCACATCTTCGGCAGCGCGTCCACGCACGCCGAAGTTGCCGACTTGCTTCGGATGGTTGCGTCGTTCGATCGCCCAGAGCTTGGCGTCCGCGCGCTGACCGATCTCATCGCCGAAGGACTCACGCTGCCGAGCTATCCGACGTTGCTCAACGAAAGCGGAGCTTCAAATCGGCGGATGGCTGAGCGCGAAAAGGTCGAAGCGATCCTTCGCGAAGCCATCGCACTATTTCTTGCAACGCCGGGAGGGGCGGCTGCCTCGAGCGCTGCCGAGTTGTTGAGCGAACGAGCGGCTGTTCCCGTCGAAGAGGCGTTCAAGGTTTTCGCAGTGCTTGCCGGCATTGTGAAGCAACTCGAGAGCAATCACGAGATCGACTCGCTGGTGCGGGCGCTCAAAGGCGACTATGTTCAGCCCGGCCCCGGTGCCGACATCATCCAGAATCCTGGAGTGCTCCCCACCGGCAGAAATACCCACGCAATCAATCCGTACTCGGTTCCTTCCGCCGGTGCGATCCGCCGAGCCGAGCCTGTCGTCGAAGCGCTGCTCGCTCGCCACCTCCAAGAGGCCGGGCGTTATCCCGCGACCATGGCGATGGTGCTGTGGGGAATCGACAACATCAAGACCGAAGGCGAAGCTGTAGCTCAAGTGCTCTGGCTGCTCGGCGTAGCTCCGCGCCGCGATGCGATGAACCGGGCGACCGGTATTGACGTGATACCACTTGAGAAGCTCGGGCGGCCGCGCATCGACGTGGTGATGACGGTATCGGGTATCTTCCGCGACCTGTTCGGGTCGACGATGACGCTGCTCGATTTGGCCGTGCGAGAGGTTGCTGGCCTCGACGAACCCGATGAGCTGAACTTCGTCAAACGTAACGTGCACGCGCAGATGATCGAAGCCGGCTGTTCGTTCGACGAAGCCGCGGTGCGAGTGTTTTCCAACGCAGCGGGAAACTACGGGACGAACGTCAACTTCATGGTGTTGGACAGTCAATGGGAAGACAGCGCGGAGCTTGGGGATCTGTTTCTTACTCGCAAGTGCTTTGCTTACGGCCGCGACTCGCAGGGCCGCGCTTTTGACGGCCGGGAGGCGCGCGCGTTGATGGAGCGCGCGCTTTCTCGAGTCGAGATCACTTATCAAAACATCGACAACACCGAAGTCGGGATCATCGACGTGGATCATTACTTCGAATACCTGGGCGGAGTCTCGAAGGCGGTCGAGCGACAGACCGGAACGAGGCCGACGATTTACCTATCGGACACAATGTCGCCGACGGCGAAGGTTCGAACCCTGGAAGAAACGGTTCGGCTTGAGACTCGAACAAAGACGCTGAATCCGAAATGGTTCGAAGGCATGCTTCGCCACGGATTCAGCGGCGTCGCCGAGATCGAACACCACGTGACAAACACGTTCGGCTGGTCGGCGACGGCGGACGCGGTTGACGATTGGGTTTACGACGAAGTGGCGGCGACATACGTGCTGGATGAGCAGATGCTCGAACGGTTGCGCTCGTTAAACCCTCATTCGGCGCACACGCTTGTGGGGCGCTTGTTGGAAGCTTCGGGTCGCGGGCTGTGGTCGGCTGAGCAGTCGGTTATCGAAAGATTGCGCGAAGCCTTCAGCAGCCTGGAAGACGAGCTTGAGGGAGTGAGAGGTTGAGTTCTCGGCGTTGTCTCTGCGTCTCGGCGTCTCTGCGGTTAGTAGAGGTTACGGCCCCAACCAACGGCAAAGACGCAGAGACGCGGAGGTTCCGCGGAGAAGAGGTAAATGAGTGAAGATCACGGTTCTTTATGTCGGGACGAGCTTGCTGGCGCCGCTTCGGCGCGCGGAGTCGGAGATCAATAAGACTTATGCGCTCGGACTGACCGTTGCGGCTCATAACTGCGGAGCGCCGTTAAACGCCGATGAGTGGAACGAAGCCGCGAGCGACATTGCTCACTCCGAGATCGTCTTCATCATTCACGTGACCGACGGCGAGAACGCCGGCCGGATCATCGAAGCGCTGGAGTCGCCGCGCAGCCGGCTCAAAGCAGTCATCGCTTTCAACTGCATGCCCGACTTGATGCGGCGGACGCGAATGGGGCGGCTCGACTTCGCGCAGATGATGAAGTCGAAGTCCGGGCAAGGGGAAGGAAGGGACGTCGCTGGCCGGAACATCGCGCGCAAGCTCGGCTCGTGGATGGCGGACTTCGTAAGAGGACGCGGCCAGGACGGCGTCGCGGGCGGCTCGAATGGCCCAAGAGGAAAGTCTGGCGCGAGGAATATGGGCCAGTACGTGAAGCTGATCTCGCGGCTTCCCGCGATCCTCAAATTCGTGCCGGGCGCGGGCAAGCTCGGCGACGTCAAGAACTACCTGCTGCTGTTTTGTTACTTCCTTCAACCCACGTCGAAGAACATCCGCTCGATGCTACTCTATTCGATCAAGAGCTACGGGCCTCATCAAGCGAAGCCGTTCAAGGTCGCACCACCCGAAGCGATGCCTGTCGTTGCGGCTTATCATCCCGACGCTCCGAAGTTGTTCGAAAGCCTCGAAGCGTATAAGAAATGGTACGAACGGAGAGGCAGAAAGAAACTCGATCCGAAAACGACGATAGGGCTCTTGCTAATGCGGCCGCAGGTCATCAGCGACTCGCGGCGGCACTACGACGGACTGATCAGCGCGATTGAGGGCGAGGGCTTGAGCGTGCTGCCTGTGTTGTCGACGCTCATGGATAGTCGCGAGTCTTGCCGGCAATTCTTTATTGATTCCAATGGCAAACCTGGGAGCGTTCCCAATCCAAAATCCAAAATCCAAAATCCAAAATCAAGAGTCCTATCCGCGGTCGTCCCGGATGCATCCCCCGACAAACCACGTCCTGGGAACGTTCCCAATCCAAAATCCAAAATCCAAAATCCAAAATCAAGAGTCTTGTCCGCGGCCGTCCCGGCTGCATCCCCCGACAAACCTCACCCGACAGTGAGTCAGGTCGTATCCCTGACCGGCTTCAGCTTCGTCGGCGGACCCGCTATGAACGACAACGAAGCCGCAGTCGAGTTTCTCTCCGCGCTGAACGTGCCGTTGCGGTCGCTGATCTCGCTTGACGTTCAGACGATCGAGAATTGGAGCGGGAGCAGGGTTGGCTTGAATCCTATTCAGACCGCGATGCAGGTGGCGATCCCGGAGATCGACGGAGCGACCGAGCCGTTCGTGTTCGGAGGCTTGCCGCAGCGAGGAGACCAGCCTGAAGCACTGGAAGATCGCTGTCGAAGAATTGCCCGGCGGCTCGCACGTTGGAACCGTTTGCAAGTCGCGCCCCGATCCGACGTGAAGCTCGCGTTTCTGATCTTTTGCTTTCCGCCAAACAAGGGCAACATCGGCACGGCGGCCGACCTGGACGTTTTCCCGAGCCTGTGGGAGATACTCGCGACGCTGAAACGCGAGGGCTACACGGTGAACTTGCCGGCTGACGCGGATAGTCTGCGACAGATGTTGCTCGAAGGAGACTCGCTCGAGTCCGGCGCGATTGCGAACTCGGCTTACCGGATGAGCGTGGATGAGTATCGGCGATTGTGTCCTTATGTTGACGACATCGAGCGTGACTGGGGCCCGGCTCCCGGAACGATAAACTCGAACGGGCAAGACATACTTGTGCCGGGCATCGAGCTTGGCAACATCTTCGTAGGGGTGCAGCCGACGTTTGGCTACGAAGGCGATCCGATGCGAATGCTGGCGTCTGAGAGCGGGGCTCCGCATCACGGCTTCATGGGACTGTACACCTGGGTCGAAAAAGTGTTTCGAGCCGACGCCGTTGTCCACGTTGGGACTCACGGCGCGTTGGAGTTCATGCCCGGCAAGCAGGTCGGCTTATCCGGTAGCTGCTGGCCCGATCGGTTGATAGGCGAGCTGCCGAATCTCTATCTCTACAGCGTGAACAATCCGGCTGAAGGCGCAATCGCGAAGAGGCGGTCATACGCGGAGCTTGTTTCTTATCTCACACCGCCGATTGAGAACGCGGGATTGTACAAGGGGCTTGCATCGTTGAAAGAATTGCTGGCCGCCTATCGGCAAGCAGCGAATGAATCAGAACGCACGCACATCTTTGCGGCGATCGAGGAGAAGGCAAGTACGCTTAACCTGTAATTGAGGTGGCGATAAGATGGACTCACTTGACGTTCTGGGGCAACGGCTCAGGGGCCTGAGCTTCTGGTGTGTCGGACCCAGGTTTTTCTTCCTTCAGCAGTACCCCATAGTGCGAGCCGCTGTCGTAAACTACTCGACCTTGATCCGCAGTTGAAGCGGTACTCCGTGCTCCTTCATTTGGTACATGAATAAAACGGCCTTCAGCATCATAGATAATGACGTTTCGTTTAGGGATAGATCTCCTGAACTCAAGGGTTTGGAATGTGCCACTTCTGCGGACATCTTGACGTTCTCGAATTCGCGCCCTAAACCGGTCTCGCTCACTTGATTCTGGGATTTGAGCTAACTGCTCTAGCAAGGTCGAGAAATTGCCAGTCTGCTGCTCCAACGTCTGCGACAGCAACCGGACAAAGTCTTGATTGTGCTTTTCGATGGCTTCGGAGAGCATCGCAACCAAATGCGTGTTACGGTGTTCCAGGGCGACAGAAAGTCCCACAGAAATGGTTTCTTGAAGGTTTCTCCCAATCCCATCCAACTGGTCCTGCAACTGAGCGCTTTGTCCTTTGCTGATGGATTGAGCAATATCCTTTATCGCGTACGGCAGGTCTTGCTGAGCCTTATCAATGCTAGATATCAGCGTTGCGATGAGATCCTGAGTGTGCCGTTGGCGTTCTTCGTTGCTCTGGATCATTCTAAGCGCATTGGTCAGCTCGCCGATATGTGCGCGGGAGAAAGCGGACGCAAATGCAAAGGATGGCTCTCCGAGTGCTTGACCCCAGGCTGAAGGTTCTGTCGAGTGAAGTTTGATCGAACTTCTCTCCACTCTTCTAATCCTTCCCAGAACATAGGCAAGAGGTAAGCTGATGAGAAGAACAGAGGCTAATACCATGCTCTCAATGACCACCTCGTGCTGTGGTTTTCCAAAACCGAGATCGCTTACTATCGCGTATGAGAATGCAACAAGGAAAGTCACCGCATACACGACGTATTGCTGTTTTCGACTCTTGAAAAAGAACGCGTACAGCTGGTCGATAACCAAACCAAGCCCGCTTTGTTTTTCAGAAAAACCACTAATGTTACTTTCCATGTTTCACCTTCCACGAAACAAGTACTAGGATTTCTATGATAAGACTCCCTGTGAAAATAACCAAGATCAAAGCGACACCGTAAAGGTCGATTCTAAGCAATAAGTGTTTCTCCGCTTCCTCCAAAGCGCTCCTTCTTATTATCAGATCAAACAGTAAGAGAGAGGCTATTGGTATGGAGAATAGAAGTGGGTGGGTGATAAGCGTTTTGAAGATTTCGCGGTTCTCTTCCCATATCTCGACCAGCAAGAACCTTCTTGGAGAGGCTGGCGGGGATTGGACCATTTTCGTCTATGCTCTTCTTGCCTTTAAGAAATTGTTGCAGATTAAGGTGAGTTCGGCGGCGTCTGATGCGTGTCGATTCCCGCGCGCAATCGCTTAGCGATCAAACCATACACGCCTGCATTGAACACCAAACCCACGTGAGTGCCGGTGACTTCAAAGTTTGTTGCCGGGTCGTCCGTCACACAAACACTCCAGTCCACGACCCCGTCGCTCTTCGTGTAGATGGCGGATTGAGCAACGGATGAGGGAAAGCTGCTTTGCACGGCTGTTATTGCCGCGCATCCGCAGTAGCCGGTATAGCAATCAGGTTGGTTGTTGCCGTTCTGGCGGCGTATGCGCTCGCGAACGCGTTCACCTGCGGCAAGCACCAGCGGATGAGATCGTATGCCGCGGAACGGCGAGCCTAACGTGATTACCGAAGCAACCCGATCGGGATTCTGAGCAGCCGCCGACCGCGCAATCACTCCGCCAAGGCTGTGCCCAATCAAGTGCACCTTGCCTCTCGTTTCCGATTGAGCTTTTGAGATGGTTTCCGAAAGGCGATCGACGAGCGTGTTGATACACTCGGCGTTCCAGCCGATGCGCGACATGTAGGGCCGGTAGCCGATGCGCCGCAGCCACGAGTAAATCTCTTGCAAGTACATGTCCGTACCCAGGAAGCCTGGGACGACGATGACCGCAGAGCCGTCGCCTCGCGGAACGCCGATGCCGTAGTAGACCGGCGATGAGCGCAACGCGAGCCAGTCGAGTCCCACGAATGCTTCGCGCCACAGAGGCCGCTGAGAAACTTCTTGATCTTTGAGAAAACCGCCGGGTGAGGTTGATGCGGACACTAACACGCTCCTGTCAAACCGATGGATTGTGTGCCTGCCTCGCAAGCTGGCAGCTTGCGCTACTTCTTACTGCCGTTTGCCGCGGCGCGCTTTCATGACCTTGGGCTTGATCTCTTCCACTCCGGCGGCCGCGCGCAACTCGATAAACGACTGATCCAACGCTTCCTTGAGCTTCTCGACGTCGGGCATCGCTTGCGTATCCGAAGTCAGACCGAAGTAGAGATTCTGATCGTAGCTCATAATAGCGCAGCCACACCCGATCGCATAGCCAACCGGGACGTAAGGGTAATAGGCGATCATTCGCTTGCCCATCGCGTAGAGCGGAACTTGGGGGCCCGGCACGTTGGTCGAAACCATGTTGAACGCGGGGATCGGCGTCGTCGCAAGCGCGCCCGCGAACGCGTGCACTGGGGCGGGCAGAATCCCCATCAACGCAGAGAAGAGGTTCAGGCCTTCGGCAACGCGGCCGCTCTTCATCGCCCCGGTCTTGCGATTGATGTACTGAAAGCGCTCGACTGGATTCGGCATATCGAGCGGGATTTCGACTGGCAGCATTGAAACCAGGTTGCCAAGCGCACCGCGCTGATCCTGTTGCCGCAAGCTTACGGGCACCATCACTCGGAGCTGGCGCCCCGCGGTCTGCTGGCCGTGTAGCTCAACGTATCGCGACACCGCGCCCGACAACGTCGTCAGCACCACGTCGTTCACAGTTCCGCCGAGAGCAGCGCGAATCGCGCGAGCTTCGGCGAACGAAAAGGTGCTCCAGACGAGCTTGCGATCCCCGGAGCACGGCTTGTTGAAGGGCAGGAGGGTCACCGGCGAAGCGAGTTGTGGAATGGTCCCGCCGGTCTCGATCATTGACTGGCGGGTCTCCTCGTTGGTCAGAGCCTGTGTGAGATTCAGCAGGCCGTTTTGAAACTCCATCAAGCGATTCATGCCTTCTTGCATGTTGCCGAGCAGCGTATCGAAGAAACGGCGCGTCGCGTCCGGACGGGGCGACTGCGGCGGGCGCTCGGGCGCCGGCTGCAGCTTGGGCACCTCCGGGGAGATATCCAGAATGATCTTTAGCAGGTCCACTCCGGAGACGCCGTCAACCATGCAGTGGTGCACGCGCGCGATCATCGCGGTGCGTTTTCCTTCCAGACCGTAGACAAGATAAATGTCCCAGAGCGGCTTTCGGCGATCCATCATCGGAGTGAAGATACGGCCTGCGAGCTCGATCAACTCGGCTTCGCCTCCGGGAGCTTCGATTTGAAGTTTGAAGATGTGCCGCTTGATGTCGAACTGGTCATCGAACTCCCAGGTCGGATGGCCCAGGCCAAACGGATCGGGCGTCACAACTTGCTGGTAGCGGGGGAGCAGATGCATCTTCGAGTTGAGCATCGCGACGAACTTGTCGAAAGGGATCTCGCCTTCAAAAATGCTCACGCTCCCGATGTGCATGGCGGCTTCCTTTTTTTCGAAGTAGAGGAAGCTCGCGTCGATCGCGGTGAGCCGGCGGTTGAGGTTGGGTTGTGACATAGGTGGTCCGTGATGCGTGATTCGTGATCCGTGACTCGCGAACCCAGTGATGTCTAACTACCGGCCGTACACGGATCACGAATCACGTTTCACGCGTCATCTTCCTTCTATGGTCATCTTCATACCGTGCTTCGGCCTTAGCGTGATCAGCGGCTGCATCTTGATTGGATGGCCGGGCACGAGGCGCAGTTTCCACTTCTGCGCTATGACCGCAAGTATCAGAATGCCTTCCATCCAGGCGAACGGCTCGCCTATGCAAAGGCGCGGGCCGCCTCCGAACGGAAAGTAAGCGTACTTTGGCCGCCCGGCTCTCGCCTCCGGAAGCCAGCGGTCCGGATCGAATTTCTCAGGCTCAGAATAGTAACGCTCATCGTGATGCATGACGAATTGGCTGAGCAGCACGATCGACTTTGCGGGTACGTGGTAGCCGCCGATCTTGCAAGCGCTCACCGACCGGCGGCCCATCACCCACACCGGCGGAAAAAGGCGCATCGCTTCGGTGAACACTCGCTCGGTGTAGCTCAAGCGCGGGACGTCCTCGAATGTCGGCAGTCTCGCTCCGAGCACCTCGTCGATTTCTGCGTGCATCTTCCTTTCGACTTCGGGATTCTGCGAGAGCAGATACCACGTCCACACGAGCGCATTGGCGGTTGTTTCGTGTCCGGCCAGAAACAGAGTCATTACTTCATCTCGCAGTTGCTCATCGGACATGCCGCCGCTGCCCTCTTCGGTGTCCTGCGCGAGCAGTAGCATCGACAAAAGGTCACCGCGATCCTCACCGGCCTCGCGGTGCTCGGCGATGATTCGGTAGATCGTTTCATCCAGGCGTTGTTTGCCTCGTTTCACGCGGCGGTTTCTTGCGGTCGGCAGTTTGTCGGTGATCACGGTGAGCGGCGAAGAAAAAGTTGCGAACAGCTCGAGCACCTCAGTCAAAGCCTGGCCGATCTGTTGCGCTTCACCTCGCACATCGGCGTCAAACAGTGTCTTGGCGACGATCGCAAGGGTCAACTGCATCATCTCTTGCGCGATATCTCGGGACTCGGCTTCTTTCCAACCATCTCGGGTGCGCGCGGCATACTCAGACATGACGGCTGCATAAGCCGCAATGCGCTGTTTGTGAAAAGCAGGTTGTGAAAGCCGGCGCTGGCGGCGATGGAAATTGCCTTCGCTTGTGAGCAGCCCTTTGCCAAGAACTTTCTTTGCGCGTTGAAGCCCGCGGCCCTTCACGAAGTTCCAATCATTAGCCACAAGCACATCCTCGATGTATTCAGGTTTGCTCAGCAGGAAAGTTCGTTGCGGACCAAGCTTAAAAGTAGCGATGTCCGGATAGTCGTGCGCAATCTTCAACAAGAACTTGAGCGGGTCGCGGCTCATCGGCACGAGCTGATCGCCCAGGGCTTTGCGTTTTGGCCCCGGCGCGAGCTTGCGCCCCTGTTTGCTCTTTGCGAGTGCTGTCTTCGTTGCGCTTGCCATTGGGTAGACCCTTACTGTCGATTCGCCGAAGATCCCCGAGGCATCAAGATTGCGAAGCTGGTCCCGAACAGCCCACTGTGTCGCTTGAGCGCCTCCATTAAACAACTCATGCGCGCCGGCAAACCATTCGGGTTTTCGATGTCCGGTCCAACCGTAAAGGCTGTTGCCTCAATCTCTCGCCCGCCCAGCCAGTACCGAACTTCCGGGTGCGCGGCCAAGTTCTTCAACCAGTTCGAACTGCGCCGTACCGTGCTGACCACAACAAGATCGCCGACCACGGCGGCCATCAACGGCACATTGGATCGCTGGCCCGTCTTTCGCCCTCGCGTCTCGACTACGATCGCTCCAATCGGCGAAAGCAGAGGCGCTCCAAACCCCGCCAGCACGAGCGGCTCAATGAACTGATTCAGCCCGCGAAAAAAAACTGCTTCCAACCCTTCAAGGCCTGCGAGAACCATTGGCACTCCTGCTATTCGGTCAACCCGGTCACGTCATAAGACATCACGATCAGGTCGTGCGTGCGCCCCTCGCGATCGATCACGTAGTCACCCAACAGCGCTTCGGCTCTGAAGCCCAGGCGGTCAAGGACTTGCGCCGCGCCTCGCTGCCCAGAAGCCATGCGAGCAACGATCTTTTGCAGCCCCAATTCGCGCGCGATCGCGAAGAGCTCATTCGCCAGCAAGTTTCCCAGACCGATGCCGCGATAGTCAGGACTGATGAGCAGCACGATCTCCCCGAGATGACGAGTCCACTGAAGAGCGTTGTGGTTCAACGTGCCGTGCCCGATCAGCTTGCCGTTTGCTTCGGCGAGGACGGTCCATATCTGCCCGGTCTTGATGTTGTGGACCCATTGATCGAGGGCCTCGGGCCGGGTTATGTCTACTGCGAGGAAGAGGAGATCGTCTTCGGGAAGGGACTTGGCAAATCCCAGCAGCGAGTCACGATCTTCGGGCCGCATCAGCCGAAGAGTGATTTGTTTGTCTTTGAGCGTGGTCGTCCACGGATACGTTCTTTTCGACTCGTTGGGCATCGGGATCTCCTGGTTCGGATTTAGGCTTCTGAGTCTGACGTTAGTGCCTAAGCCAGCATCATCCAACAGCCGCGCAAGGGTGGGCAAGCCAAAGCTGCATCGACCTGCTGCGACTTGCCAAAAAAGACTGGTACTTGTGAAGGATGAAGGATGTCCCAGCGAGCCGCCCATTTTTCATCCTCGACAGAAGCGGTCTCGGTTGTTTACTTCTTCTTGGCGGAAGTTCCCATAAACGGAAGCTGCGTCGCCAGGTCGAGCCAGCGTTTTTGAACTTCGACATAATTGGTCACCGCCTGCTGCGCGAAATCCGCAAGCGCGGCTGCCGGCGAATTATCGTCGACGTTTAGCCCGTCCTTCAGCGCTTTGATTACCTGAGCGTTTTGCTTGGCCGCGAAGTCGAGCCACTGCGTCCGCGCCTTTACGAAGGCTTCCAGACCCTGACCAGCGTAGTCCGAGACTGCGCGCGAAACGTCGGACGGAGTGACGCTCACGCCCTCTCTGATCGCGTCATAGAGCTGACCGCTCTGCTGCGAAGCGATCTCGGCCCAGCGCTTCTGCGCCTCGACGATGCCTTCGACACCCTGGCGAGCCCAATCGGCCAACGCCGGCGTCGGGGCGCTTCTGTAGAACTGCATTCCTTCCTCGATCGCTTTCAGGACGAGGGCATTCTGCTGCGCAGTGAGGTCAATCCATTTCTTCTGCGCGTCCACGATGTGCTCGACGACTTGTTGAGCCCACTCGGCTGCGCCGGCTTCCGGCGCTTTGCCTGCCGCCGCACCCTGCGTGCCACTGGATTGTTTGCTGGTTGATTTCGATTTCGTAGTCATGATGTTTATTCCTTTCTGGAAAAGTACGTTGTTACTAAGCCGGCTCGTCGTCTGCAATCTCAGATTTCAGATTTGAGATTCGTGATAAGAACCGCCGCCGGCCGATTCTATTTTTGCTTCGCTCCTTCGTTCTGCTCCAGGCTCTCCAACGTTGACGCCTTAAGGGTTGAACGGCTGTCTATTTCCCGCCTGATGGGTGATAGAGATTTCCGCTGTTCGTCGACGAGGCTGCGCCGCGACGCATTCCTTCGATAAAAGGGCCATCCAAGCGCAAGATCCATCAAACCCGGCGCAAGCGTGTTGAAAAGGTTTATGGCTTGCGCATCGAGCGCCATCACGACTTCCGGCCGAGGGAAGCGCGCGGTCTGAACGATGAGCTTTGCCATCGCTTTCGCTGGAAACTTGGGCACAAAGCTTGGAAGCTCGAAACCTGTCTGATTGGCAGCCGATTTGAATATCTCAGTCTCTACCGCGCCGGGGAAGATCGTGCTGACGTCGATTCCGTCGGACATCACCTCGGCTCGCAACGCTTCGGAGAACCCTGCAAGCGCAAACTTGCTTGAGCAATAAGCCGTCTCGAAAGGAACGCCGCGCTTTCCGAAGATCGAGGAGACGTTGATGATGACTCCGCCTCCGCGCTGCTTGCGCATCCGTTCAACGACTGCCTTGGACGCGTAGACCGCGCCCCAGAAGTTGACGTCCATCACCCGGCGAAAATCTTCGAGCGCCATCTCGTTGAAGCGTCCGGCAACCGCGACGCCCGCGTTGTTGACCAGCGAGTCTATTCTGCCAAATCGCTCGACCGCGCTTTCTATTAGATGATCGACCTGCGCCTGATCGGCAACGTCAGTGACCACCGCCAGTGCTTTGCTGCCCGCCGCTTCGATCTCCGCGGCGAGTTTGTTCAATCGCTCCTCGCGGCGTCCGGCGATGACCACGCTCGCCCCGGCTTTCGCGAACTCGATGGCAGGTTCGCGGCCGATGCCGCTGGTCGCACTCGTGATCACCGCGGTCGTTCCGTTGAGCTTTCGTATCATCAATGTGTTCCCTGTCGCCCTGAGAGAATACCACAGAACATACCAACGTCAAGCCAAATCTTTCGCAGATGCGAAGAAAATCTGTTAATTGCAGAAATATAGCTGCTTAAGGCGACAATGAGGATTGAAAGCAAGACGAGCTAACCACGGGCTAGTCACCAAAAGCGCTACTGTGAGCGATTGTACGAGAGGGTTCCCTTCTGCTCGCACTTGCGGTAGCTGCTTATACTCTATTGATACAAGAGATAGTGAAGTATGATAGACATGAATGCTGCACTGTGTTACAGTTCAGCCTCGTATGACAAAGAAATCTGGTACAGCAAAGACAAGAGCGAAAGGCGACAGCCGCTCCGACCGCATCCTCATCAAGCGTTACGGTAACAGGCGTCTGTACAACACTGAGACTAGCGGATACGTGAACTATCAGGATCTGATCAAGCTGATCCGCGGAGGCAACGACGTTCAGGTCATCGATTCGCGCACCAAAGCTGATGTGACCAAAGCGGTACTCATGCAAGTCATCCTCGAGGAAGAGAAGAACCAGAGCGTGTTGCCGGTTTCGTTCTTATTCCAACTGATCCGGTCGCAGGAGACCGCGGTTCAGGACTTCTTCAAGAACTACTTATCGAGCAGCTTCGAGGCGTACTTGAAAACCAGGGAAGAGTTCGACCGGCGGTTCCGCGGCTTTTTGCAGATGGGCTCTACTTCGCCGCAGCTCTGGGAAAAGCTTGTACCTGGCGCCGAAGCCGTCAAAGAGTTCTGGGGTTTGGGCAACAAGGAAGACGAAGGAACTAAAGAAGAGAAGAGCTAGTGGTGACCGACGTAAGGGCGATCCCCGAGCGCCGCGGCGTTTCGTGATGAATGAACAGGCCTTCGCTTCGACCCGTCTTCCACTTGCGTACTGATTGTGTGGACTGCCCTCCAAAGGGGGCAAGAGAAAAGCCGCCTTTCGGCGGCTTGATATTTGGTTGCGGGGGCGGGATTTGAACCCGCGACCTTTGGGTTATGAGCCCAACGAGCTACCAGACTGCTCCACCCCGCGTTCTGATTCTATATGATCGACGATTCAAACGCGAATCACTATGAACGATCCCGTGTCTGCAAGCGTCCTTATCAACCGACCTGATTCTTAAAACTTCAGTTAAGAAAGGAAATGATCAGTTAGAACGGCCAGTATAGCCGTCGTTTTGGCGGGGTGTCAAGTTGGCGACTCTAGTCTCCACGGCGCTCGCTTCTGCCGCCTTTTGATCCTCAGGTAGCTTGATGACTACGTCGCCGGCGCGGACGAATCCGAACCGTTGCCGCGCAAACAATTCAATCGCACGTGGGTCGGTTCGGAGCTGTTCGATCTCTCGTTCACGCTTCTCAAGCTGCGCGCTCAGATCCTGGACTCTATCCATTGCCGCTAGGTGTTTAGCCTTTGCCGCGTACAGCTCCATCTGACTTCGCGTGTGAACCGAAACGCAGGTTGCCAATGCAGCTAGAATGATTGTGAGAACAACGCCGTCGATTAGACGTCGGACTCGAACCCTTCGCTTCGCAACGGAGTCTTGACGTGCGGCTGAGTCCAACCGACTATCCCAAAATGTATTTGCAACCTGGCTCAAGACGCACCTCCAAGATATTGCTTGTTCGAAACCTACGAGTGAGGGTCGATAAAAAGTCGCTGCTGGCTTGATAGCCGCCACGATCCATCCATTCTCGAAGGGTAACCCTTAGTCAACGTATGCTCGCCGACGGAGCGCGACCCGGAGAGTCTGCTAGGCATCCGCACTGCCATTCCGTTGCGTGAATTCGTGCCCGGCCCGGATGAGGACGATAGCCGAACATTCCTGCGAAATAAACGTCGCCGCAAATGGTTCTTGGAGCGTTTTGAGCCCGAATTGGGGGTGGGCTCTTGTGACAGGGCGAGACTCTACCACCTTTCGCGTGCGAGTGCAAGCATTTTCTTTTCGAGGTTTACGTTTTTCGGGCTTAGGCGATACATCAACGGTTGAGACGGTCTTCACGAGGCCGATCAGAGAACGTTGGTGCAATCCCGGGACTACGTTGCGGCCGTCGCCACAACGGTAAACCGTTCCTACGGTTTTGCTCTTATCCGTTGTGCGGTTGGCCGAGCGAGGCTTTTCGTTGCGAGAGGTTTGAGATCGGTCTATTCTTACTGACTGTCACAGGCGAGAAAGAACAATGCGTCCCCTTTTTTTTGGGTGGGCGCATGCTGAGGGGAGAATAATTGTCCAACTACGTCAGCGGTATCGCCGAATATCTGCGCGGCGAAATCAGCAAAGCTATCGTGGGCCAAGAGCAAGTTATTGAACAAGTGTTCATCGCGTTGTTCACCGAAGGCCACGCGCTAATTGAAGGCGTGCCGGGAACGGCGAAAACGCTCTTGGTCAAAGTGCTTGCTCAAGCTGTCGGCGCCCACTTCGGACGCATTCAATTCACCCCTGACCTGATGCCTGCAGACGTGACGGGCACAAATATCTTCAACATGGCGACGTCGACGTTCGCGCTGAGACACGGGCCCATCTTCACGGACCTGTTGTTAGCCGACGAGATCAATCGCACTCCGCCAAAGACTCAAGCTGCTTTGCTTGAAGCGATGGAAGAGCGTCAGGTCACGATCGACGGCGAGATCCACAAGCTGTCGCCGTTATTCACCGTGCTGGCAACCCAGAACCCAATCGAGTACGAGGGAACTTACCCGCTGCCCGAAGCACAGCTCGACCGGTTCATGCTCAAGATCATGATTCAGTATCCGACCGTTGATGAAGAGTTGCGTGTAGTCGCGAACTGGGATGAGGGGTTCAATGCGCGCCGCCTGGAGGACCTGGACATAAAGCCGGTCAGCGATGGCGCGGCCATTTTGACGTGTCGCTCCGAAGTGAGAAAAACAACGGTTGAAGAAGGCGTTCAACGCTATATGGTGTCAATCATTCGCGCGACTCGCGAGGCGCAGAGCATTTCATGGGGAGCAAGTCCGCGCGCGGCCGTTGCCCTGCTGTTGTGCTCGAAGGCGCTTGCTGCATTGCGAGGCCGCAGCTTTGTCACGCCCGACGATGTTAAGGAGATCGCAAAGCCCGTGCTTCGTCACCGGATCGTGTTGCGCTCCGAGGCTGAGATTGAAGGTACGTCGCCCGATCAGGCTCTTGATGAGGTGATTGCCGGCATTGAAGTACCGAGGTGAGAAGAGAACCGTGATGCGTGATCAGTGATTCGTGATCAATCATCGCGGATCACGGATCACGCCTCGTTCATAATCTATGGCACAGCGTAAGGAACCGATACCAGCGGCCGCAGTGGCGTTCGTTCGCGACACCGAACGCGGCATCGAAGTCTATCTCAGCAGGCGCCCCGACCATTTCCGCTACTATCCTGGCGCGTTTGTTTTTCCCGGCGGCCAAGCTGATTTGGAAGACGCCGACCTCAGAGCCACCGCCCGCCGTGAAGTAAGTGAAGAGATCGGCGTCGACATCGATCCGGAGCGCCTTGTGCCGCTGAGGGATATCAACACCAGCGCGCACGCAGGCCCCGTCTATCACATGCTCACGTTTGCTTATCCGGTTGATGGTGAATTCGAGACCCGTTTGAACTTGGAGGAGGTCCAGGAAGAAACATGGCTCGTGGCCCGGGAGGCGCTTGAGAAGCTTGAGCTGCCATATCAGACGAGAGCCGCCGTATACACGATCTCGCAGTGTTCGACTGTCGTCGACCTGATGAAAGCGCTCGCTGGCGGAACCGTAAACGAGGATTACTGGATTTGAAGTTTGTCTTCACAAGCCGGTTCTTTGGTTTGCTCGCAATCGGGTTTGCGTTGCTCTCGCTGGGCTGGCTTGGTCCAATCGCTCTTTACTTCACCATAGTCTATGACCTGGCGCTGATTCTTGTCGCGGCCGCCGACTATTTTTTGTCCGAGAAGCCGAGCGACTTCAGGGTCGAGCGCGAGCTCGAAGACAGGTTTGCGATGGGCGCCGAGAACGAGGTGACGATCCGGCTCACGAATCGATCGCGCCGCGCCGCGACGTTCGAGGTTAAGGACGAGTACCCGCCCGCGATGGAACTCCTGGACAGTCGAGAGGTTCGATTGACTGTTCCCCGAGGGCGCACGCGCGCGTGGACCTATCGATTGCTTCCGACTGCGCGCGGGAGTTACGCGTTCGGCGACACAGCCCTCCGCTTTCGCTCACGAATGGGTCTGGTCTGGCGGCAGCTAGTCTACCCGACCGCTCGCGATGTGAGGGTCTATCCTGATATCCGCGAAGCCAAAAAGCATGAATTGTATGCGCATCGCAATCGGCGACCGGAACCCGGGCTGCGACGAATGCGAGCGCGAGGACAGGGCAGGGAATTCGAATCGCTGCGGGAGTTTGTGATCGGCGATGAGATACGTCACATCTCGTGGGCGGCGACTGCGCGCCGCGGCAAGCTCATAACCCGCCAGTATACGGTTGAGCGAAGTCAGAACATCGTCGTTCTTCTGGACACCGGCCGCCTGATGACCGCGCGGATAGGAAAGCTTACTAAGCTCGATCACGCGATCAATGCGACGCTGTCAATCGCTTATGTGGCTGCGGCCGGGGGCGACAACATCGGGCTTGTCGCTTTCTCTAGGCGAGTGGTTGCTTACTTGCCTCCACGCCGCGGGCACGACCAGATCAACCGCGTGATGGAATCGCTGTACAACATCGAGCCCCAAATGATCGAGCCGAGCTATTCGCGCGCGTTCAACTTCTTTAGCGCGAACTGTCATCGGCGCTCGCTCGTCATAATTCTCACCGACCTGGTCGACCGGGAGGCGTCGGCGGAATTGCTTGCGCACACGTCGAAGCTAATACCGCGGCACCTGCCATTGATCGTCACGATTGGCGACACGGACCTGCGCGAGCTGGTTCGCTCTCGCCCGTCGTCGGCAGTAGACGTGTACCGTCAGGCGGTTGCCGAGGGGATTCTGCATCAACGCGAAGAAGCGCTGGGGCGCATAAGACACGCGGGCGGGCTTGCGCTGGACGTACCGGCTGGACAGCTCTCGCTCAAACTGGTTAACAAGTATCTCGAAGTGAAAGAGCGAGGCTTGCTTTAAGCGCAGGCTTGTTACCGCTCGATCTAAGCAGCGGCGCACGCAAGGCGGAGGCTGATGTCTAAGCTGCCTTTTGGCGGTCTTGCTTCAGGAAATACATCGCCATCACCAGCGCACTCAGCCCTGAGATGCCGAACTTGTAACCGGACCAGATGTGCGCGGGCGAGATGAATCCCTCGATCAATCCCGCGATCAACAGCATCGGGATGCAGCCGAGTATCAGCTTTATCGCCAAAAGTCCGTTCGTCACAAGCGCATCGATCCGCCTCATATCGCCCGGCATCAGCAAAGCCTTGCCGATCAGTAGCCCTGCTCCGCCCGCTATGAAGATTGCCGTCAGTTCGATCACTCCGTGAGCCGCGATAAAGATCGGTATCTCCCAGAACCGGTACCGAATGCACAGCTCAAACACGATTCCCAACAGCAATCCGTTCTTGAATAGAACGAACAGAGTGCCAAGCCCGCCCAGCAGTCCTCCTGCGAACGCCACAAACGTGACGGTGATGTTGTTCGCCTGAATCTTGCTTGACTCAAACGGGTTCGACCGGTTGACCAATTCGGTCCAGTTAGTGTGTGAGGCGATGAGGTCTCTCAAGCCGGGATTGGCCCGATCTGCAAACCCTTCGTCCAGGTAACAAGCCGCAAAAGCAAATGCAGCAGCAAGCATGAAAACGGCGAACGATGTCAGCGTGTAACGAAACGTCTTTCTGAACACCGCTGGGAATTCATACCGAAAGAACGAAAGGAACACGGCGAATCCCGAAGACTCGCTTCGATAGATCGCGCCGTGAGCTCGCGCAACAAGGTGATTCAAATAGTTGACAAGCCGCTGATCCCGCACCTCTTCGCGCGCGATCGCCAGGTCCGACGCGGTTCGCCGGTAGAGTCGGCCAAACTCCCGAACTTCCTCGCCCGAGAGATCCTTCAACCTGTACTTGGAAACACGCGCGGTCAGCTCCTCCAACCGTTTCCATTTGGCGAGCCTTGATTCGAGAAAGTCGTTCAGCATTCTGCCGCGTAGGGTAACACCGGGCGACCGAAAAGAAAAACTGCTACAATCCCCGCTTCGGAACACTGCTTTTGGACAGAATCTCCAGATCGAAAAACGTCCGCCAAGAGGGGTTCCGAAGAACACGATGCCATTTTCATCATTAGTTGGAAACGACCGGATCAAACGATCGCTGCGTCGCGCGGTAGCGGAGGGCCGGATCGCGCAGGGCTTGATCATGGCCGGCCCGGACGGTGTCGGCAAGCTTCAGTTTGCGCTGGCGCTCGCGCAAGCGGTCAACTGCGAGAAGCCTGTTGATGGAGACGCCTGCGGCGGTTGTCTTGCTTGTCTGAAGATTGAACGCAACGAGCACCCGGACGTGAAAACCATCTTGCGCGAAATCAGGGACCCGAATTTCAAGAAGGAATCAAAAAGCCAGTTCATCAGGATCGAGCAGATGCGCCAGATGTCCAGCGAGGCACAATTTCGTCCATACATCGGCCGCCGCCGCGTCTTCATGATCGACGAAGCTGAATGGCTGCGAGAAGACGCAGCGAGCTCTATCCTCAAGACACTCGAGGAGCCGCCCGAGACGTCGTTGTTGATCCTGATCACCTCGAAGCCTTATGCGTTGCTCGAGACCATTCGTTCACGCTGCCTGATGCTGAGCTTCGCGCCGCTCACCGCAGCCGAGATCGAAACGTACTTGAAGCAAACCAGCAAACGGGCGACTGATGAGAACGCGACGATCGCGCGTCTTGCGCGCGGCAGCATCGGGCGCGCGCTTGAGATTGATCTCGAGGAATACCGCGACAAGCGCGAAACACTCTTAGAATTACTTGAGTCGCTGTCGCTCGCGAAGGACAGCGCGCGATTGATATTGGCAGCGGAGTTCCTCGGGCGCAAACTCGAACGAGACCAGTTCCAGGATCACCTCGACTTGCTGAACGCGATGCTTTCAGATGTGTTCCGGTTGAAGGTTGGTGAACCGCCCGACTCGCTGATCAACGCGGATGCGGCTGAGCGCCTCCTGCGAATCGCGGACGCCGTCAAGATGGAAGAGATCATCGAATGGACCGAGAGGCTTCAGGAGATACTGCTCTCGCTTGCACGAAACGTGAACCGGCAGCTTGCGATGGAGTCGATGCTGATAACAACGTAAGGGATACTCTTGAACCTTGAGTGTCTCGGCACTTCTAATCGCCCACTCGTCAATGAGAAGGCGCTTTCTTTAGGTGTAACTCAAACTCAACTTCTGTCCTCACCGCGCGGGTCGAGTTGCGCGAGCAACCGCTTTGGAGCTGTCAATCGATAAGCATCGATGATGATGCTCGCGACCTCGTCCCAGTTGATGGTTGGGAGATCTATCCATAGCCCAACCCATCCTCGCGGGCCGAGGTAAGCAGGGATGAGGAAACGATCGGGCGCGAAGTCGACGAGCGTCTGATTGCCTCCGGGCTCGGCTTTGCAATTGATCGCTACGCGGCCGTCGCCGTGATGGTCGTCAAGATAGTACCCGAATCGCTTCCCTCGGACCTCGAGACTCAAGTGCTGATTACCAGAGGCTACGACCGTTGCCTCTGGCAACGATTCAACTAAAGCCACGACACGCGCCCGCCGTCGAGCTATGACTGATTTGCTCGCGAGTGCGAGCGCTTTTCTCGTCCGAACAAGTGGCATAGCGTGATTCGCGTTAAGGCAGCGCCTGCTGGAGAGAACCTCCAACCGTAGCGCACGCTGCCAGCTTGCGTACCTTAGTTGCAGGCCTGGGAACCGTGAGTCACCCTCGGGCGCGGATGAACGCAGAACCACAGATGCAAACTAGAGGTCCTTGAGCGGTTCAGTGCTTGGGGATTCCTCGAACAGCGCACGCAATTTCTTAGGTGCGATCAGTCGCCAGGCTTCCCGAATGTGGAAGGCCAACTCCTCATCGTCGATCCGATCAAGCTCAATGCCAACCCAGGCGCGCACGCCAACATAAGGCGGTCTGTAGAACTTCTCGGGCGCGCCTTCGATGAGCATCGTCTGGATGCCCGGCGGCGCCGGCAAGACCACAGCGATGTGCCCATCGTTGTGATGATTGTTCGAGAACATAGCAAAGACCTTCTTGCGAACAAAGAAGGTCGGCTCGCCGTGCGAGAGTTTTTCTGTTGTCTCAGGCAGCGCATTGCAGATGCGCCGAACTCGTTGAATATGCTTCTCGCTCATAGCGGACCCTCGCTAATTTCCTGCGTTCAGGAGCGGCGTACGCGGCGGATGCTCATAATATCGTTTGGTTCAAGGACTCGCCAACAGGAACGAGGGTGAGTCACGTTCTCGCGCCCGGTGTGTCGGAAGCAGTGCGGATCGCGTAGCGGCAAGAGTTGTGGTGACCGCATAGCGGTTTCCTGTCGATAGCAGTGCACGCCGGATCATCCGCTGGGCCGCGTAGCGGTTACCTGAATGGTGGCTGCGCAGTGATTTGCGCCATTTCAACGGCGTATCGATCAGGTAGCCGCGATGCGGCCCGGCTGTCGCATACTATGGTTTCGCCTATCGACAGATAACCGCTACGCGGTCCCGCCGCTAGGCATCACGGTCTAGTCTATCGAGAGGTAACCGCTACGCGGTCTCGGCGCCAGGCATCACGGTCTAGTCTATCGAGAGGTGACCGCTACGCGGTTCCGGTGCCGGGCTTCACGGTCTAAGGGATCGAGAATCGGCCGATGCGGCAGAGCGTCTTCGCTTCAAGTTCGGCAAGGCAATGAAATGAGACTTCGTCTTCCAGGCAATTGATCTTCGAATCATTTGAGCGTCGCGAACGCACGAAGGATCACGTCCGGGCCGGGTCGGGCCGAGATAGGATCTGCATCCCACTCTTTGTCGCGGCGAATGGCTTCTTCGGCCCAGAGCGTCGCGTTCTCGTCGTCCGACAACTGTTCCAGACTTTCCAGAAGTCTGTCGGCGAGACGTGCCCGGTCCGCTGCCGCGAGCTGTAGTGCGGCTGATTCGATTTCATCAATACTCATAGCGAGATAATACTCCAAGCGAGGGCAGCGAGCTATGTTCAACGTGTTCCTAGGATCGCCGCTCTCTCTTTCTGGCCTGCTTGATAGCCCAGACGCGACGCCATTTATAGACTTGTCCCTCTTCTACAAGAGCGAACCCATTCTGGCGAAGGCCGCCAGCGAGGAGCCTTGTGTTACTCTGCTCTGCCGGATGCCAGATAATCAACTGTCCCCCTAACTTCAATACTCGATATGCTTCATCTAGGTAGTCATTGGTATTTGAACCCATCAGCGACAAACTGAAAACCACGGCGTCGAGAGTCCCATCATCTAAGTGCGTGTGCGCCATGTCGCAAGCGACGATCCCAGGATGAATCGCCACATGGTCAAACGAATGGACAATGTGAAAATCAACTAGCTCATCAGCGAGTTTTCCCTGACCACATCCGAAGTCTCCTACTACTGACCCACGCGGCAAGTTGTCTCGCAGGTGTTTCACGCATTCGATTCTCGGGACGATTTGCCACGTCTCTTCTCTCTCCAATAGGCGAGTATGGTAAAAACACCACTCTTCGGGGGTCTTAGACAATCGCTCGTGAGTCTTCGACGAATGGGAAGCATTCCAGCGGGAGTTTAGTCGAGAGAAGTCGCCGTAGACTGCGTATCGTCTTCTAGATACTTCGACATTTGACTCGTCTAAAGGCACTCTTATTTCTCTTCTCTCGATCTCAAATAAGCCCTCCTCATTCAATCTCCTCAACCAACCCATCCAATATTGGGTAGCCTTTTCGGGTGTCAGCTGACTTTCAGAATCAGGTATTTCCCCATCTACGGCAGCTTTGGCGATATCCCTTTTGTTCTCCAATCTCCTGAGTCTTGACTCACACCAACTCCACTCTTCACCGGTACTGAGTAGTGTGTATGTCTTAGGAATGTGGATATCTAGTCGATCAAACACGAACCCCTCGCGGTCAAAGCGTCCTATTGCTTGGTCATAGTCGGCGCTTGTCCACGGCAGAGAAGCGAAGACGACGTTGTTACAAACGTACTGCAATCCGTCAACACCCGTTGCAAGAGTACGAATTGATGCAATCAGAACGTCGGTGTCGCCGTCTATGAACTCATGAATCGCATTCCGATAGCCCATTGATCTGGCATACTTCTCGTCTCCTGTGTAGACGCCAACTGTAAACCCAGCGGCCTCAACGAGCTTCGATAACACTGGCACGATATCCATGACGTACTCTGTAAAGATAACCGTTTTTCTCCGCAGGCAGCTTTTTATGATTGGCCACCTGGCTCTTACGAGTACTGCTTCTACTTTCTGAGGATGAGGCCGCGTTCCCAATGATAGTAGTTCCCCAAGTACGGGCGTTGCGTCGACGGGATATATCTGGGGCTCCCGAGATATCTCGTTTTTCGGCATCATTCGGAATCCCAGAGTGGTGAAGCGCTGATACATTCGCATGCAATTGTGAACATTCGGCTTCACACCAATATCTTCATGTGCCAAACTCGTGACCAACTCGATCAGTGATTTGCCCTCTTGAAGATTATTTATTACGGGCGTGGCCCCCATTCCCAAAACTCGCGGCTTTGGGCGGTCTCCTGGAGTATCGGTAATCAACCCCGCCAGTATTCTTCTTCGCTGGGTTTCTCGTTCTGAGTCACGTTGCTTCACCTGATGGAGCTCGTCGATAACAACCAAATCATAAGGGTTGTTTCGAATGAACCGCTTGATATCGGATTCATATCTGTTTTGAAGCATTTCATGATTTACGACCACGTATCTGGGAAGGTCAGTGGCCCCCCAATCAGGATTCCATCTGATCGGCTTGGTCACAACTTCCGAATTGGGAAACGCGTTCAGAATAGTATTGCGCCAGGCCTCAACGATGGCATTGGGGCAAGTGATTATCGTGAGCCTAGCCCCAATTACGCGACTCGCCAAGATAGCCGATAGCGTTTTCCCCGTTCCTGTTCCGCTTAGATTGAGCACTCTCTCCTTCGTTAATACACGATATGCGACTAGTCGTTGCATTAGTTTTGGCGGTCTCGACTGTCCGGTGGGATCTCTAAACGAGTATCCCGTAGGTAAAGGAAGCTGAGTGCACCGGGTATACTCTTCTATGAATGAATCTCTAGCACTCTCGCTGTAGATATTTCCTTTATGACGCTTGGCTTCGTCAACCGCGGCAGTCTCGTCATGGAAACATCGCTTCCATAGTTTGTCCGCAGCTTTCGCAATGAAAAACTGAACTGCTTCGCTATCTGATGAAGCGTGTATTAGGAGATCTGTAGAAGTTCTTAGGGACGATAAGGTGTCTCCCGCCGAAGGTACGGGAAGTTGGCTCTCAAGGTCCTCCCGATAAGGGGCGTCGTTGGGATTCTCGATTTTGCTCTTGTGGGCCGTCTTGCGTTGAAGCCGTCCAGCCTCTTGAAATGCTTCCTCTATGGTATTGATTTCGGGATCTAGTAAAGCTTCAATAAGTTTTCCCTTTTCACCGCCCGTCCATCGTTCAATTTCCTCCCTCGGCAAATAACCCGACTGTATAGCTCCGACAAGGTTGTCGAAGCTTCTATTGCGATATAGATTGGTGCCCGCCTTCGAGATTCCTTGTTGTTCGAACAGAACATAGATTTCGGCTGGAGATAAATGATAGAGAGAGTCACCCAGTGACCTTACGAATGAACGTATGAAGGCCGTTGTGACCTTATGAGTACGTTTTTCGAATCGAAGGCCTACTTCTTTGGCTAACTCGAACCAAGAGCGTGTCGGCTGGTTTGGGTAGGGTTCGCGCGTGAATATCGCAATCGTAGACGCATTCGGCGCATGCTTGCGAACCTCAGATTGAGTCGGCATCGTGCTTGCGTGTCCTTCCCTTTCTGCTACCTCATAAAGAAAGTCTCTAATTCTTTCATCCGTCCAATACCTTCGCGTCCCATCGGGCGCGACCATTTGCCCTTGGTAAACAAGGTCTGCGAGGGCTGCCACCTTGGACTGACCGCCAAACCGGCCTACAACCCCTCTAAGATCCATCCTCCCGTACTCGGTGAAATCCTTCTGCATCGGCATCAAAGTCGGGTTCCCAAGCTCCTGCGCAAATCGGCGAACTTCATAAATCACTTTCTCCAAATTCCATTTCTTCTGGGAGATCAGCTCGCAATGAAGGTCTAAGCGTAGGCTTTTGGCAATGTCTAATCGACGTTCCGGGGTAAGCTTCCCCTTCTTCTTACGCGAAAAAAAGGATACCAATGATTGAGAAAGTTTTGAATGATAACTATCGAGCTGAACATTATCTGGCAATCTATTTCCATTCTTGTTCTTAGCAATTAGGTGTCTCACCGATTTTTCTGCCCACGTCGCGTTAGTCTCAGTAACGTACTCCTGATACTTGGATGTAATCTGCCTGACTCGCTCTCTAGTAACGCCGTAGCTTTTACCAATTGCGTCGAGAGTTTCCCCTGAAAACCTAAACCAAACCATATCTGCGTTCTTACTTTTCTTGTCACAAAGTTCACTGAGAATTCTCTCCAACTTCTCAAGCGTTAGAACGTCTTCCTTCGATGTATCTGAATACTCGTTAATCAAAGGATCAAAAACACCTGGATATCGTTCGGAAAGCGTTTTTGAGAGATCGTGCCGTTTTTGGTACTTGGAATTCTCAGACAGACCGCGTCCCACGAACGTCTCAATGAGATGAATAACTTCGGACCCGGTCTTTCTCCCAAGGCCATGAATATTTCGTAATCTATTTTTCGACCTCGCACCTGCGTCCAGATAGTCGCCGATCGTATCAAATGGCAGTGTGTTGACAACTTCGGCCTCAGCGATGCGATTCTTGAGTCGGGCCGATGTGGCGTACCTCTTTACAAGATCAACGATTCTTATCTGCCTGATCTGTTCGCTATATTCTTTTTTCTCAGGTTGGGGCTCTTCAGGTAGGTTAGCACTCTTGAGTGTTGTAATCAGAAGTGTGAACTCGTTTGCGGTTTTTTGGCCAAGGTCTCGGATTTTCAACAATCTGTCCCGAGCCGACGAACCTTGATCCAAATAGTCTCCAACTGTTTCAAAGGGCAGCCTATTCTCCCGTTGAGCTTTCTTGATGCAGTTCTTAAGTCGTGCTGAGGTAGCATAACTGTTGACAAGGTCAACAATGGCAAGCTTCCTTATCCGCTCACTTTGATCCATATCGAGACTATTCTTGATAACGCTTGTTCATTCCATTTGCTTTCACGCGGAGAGAGCGAGAGCGGGTCGATACGGAGCCTCTCAACACAGCGGTCAAAGTCCGTTGTGATCGCCTTTGCCAGAATAGCTGCCGCTCATTGTGAGCGGCCGGGGAGGTCGCGATCCTGCCGCTCTTCACGCTGCCACTGCAAGGGATCAGTGATGGAGGCAACGCCGCCGCTAGCGGCGAGCCGCTCCAAGGCTTCCGCCATGCGCGAGCCCCGCGTATCGTCTGCTGCGACGGGCTGGTCAGGAATGGTTACGAACACCGTTAGAGCTGGCTGGTTTCGAATCTGTTCGGGAACATCGTCTTCCCATTCGATCCGATCACCTCGAAGAATCGCTTTGTAGATCGACTGCATATGCCTTCCTCACCCAGCAGTTCAAGAGCGCGCTTGACTCTCTCTATCGGAGCGTCGACCGGGAACTTGCTCATCAGATCGCCACTGGCGCCTCTGCCACGAACACGTCTAGCAATGGTTCGATTGAATCTAACTCACCTGCACCGAACGTCTCGATGTGAAAACGGATGGCTGAAGTCACGTCCGTCATCGCCTCTTCGCGGGTATCACCTTGACCGACGATTACGCCTCGCAGGCCCACGGGATAGGCAACGAATCCGTCGGCATGCTGTTCAACGATGATCTTTACGTTCTTTGTCATCTTGCCTCCGAACTGTCGCTAGTGTTAACACGACTCCGAACAACCTACATCGATCACGACAGAACGGGAAGCGCCATCGGGGCTTTCATCGCTCGCGCGGCGGGCGCGAAGCCCTCGGGTAGGTCTCCGTTGTCAGCGCGCAAGTACTGAAGGTAATGCGGCTTCAAGCCAGCGATCAGCTCTTTGCGAGTCTTTATCTTGACCGGTTTGCCCATGTAGATTTTGCCTAGGCGGGCCATCATCTTTTCGGACATTATGCTTGAGAACATCAACAGCGGCCACTTGAAGTTCGGGCCGTTCAGCTTTCGAAGCTTGTACATCCAAAGCGCGATCGCGCCGACTCGCCAGGCCGTCGGGCCCCACCAACTGTACTGGCCCGGACGAAGGTTCATCTTCCAACACTTCATCATCAACTGCCACTGAAGCCTGGAGAGCTGTTGAGTCTCGGTCACACCCTTCTTCATTTCCATCCGCGTGTCGTGCAACGGTGTGAAGATCGACGGGATGAAAAACGCGAACAAGCCGCGGCGCTCCACTTCGTAGATCAGATCGAGCGTCGCCCTCGTGTCGTCGTCGGTCTCGTCGGGATTGCCAATGATCAAGGTCATCGCAGGAAACCAGTTATTGGCGTTCAAAATGGTGAGGCCTTGGATCACCACGCTCGGCCAGTCCTCGATTGAGAAGGGAACCCCTTTGCTCGGCATGATCATCTTCGCCATCCGGAGCGACGCGGTTTCCAGACCGATCAGCGGCACTAGAGCCTTCTTCTGCGGATGCGAGCTGAGGTAAGGCAGGTGAATAGGACTCTTCGGCAGCAACGTATCGGAGAGCTGTTTGATCAGAAGCGGGTCGACAACGGCCGGCGCCATAGTCGAGTGGCTGAGCACGTGCTGCTCGACGCCAGGCGTGTTGACAATGTCGGAGTACAAATCGATAAGAGCTTCGCGATTTGGAAAGTAGAACGGCGTCTCAGTATGCACCTGACCCCAGATGAACATGTCTTCGGTGGCGAGCGAAATCTGCTTGTTGCCTTCGCGCACGTTGGCGCGAACGGCTTTCATGATCTTGTCCTTAGGAAGATCGATTTGAGGGTTCAAGTCCGGAACGCAGAACTGGCAGCGGCGGCCGCACCCGGTGGTCATCTCGACGACGCCGAACGTGGTGCGCTTGTCGGGGAAGAGAATGGCATTCCGGTCTGTCGGGTGTTTGACATCGATCTCGCGCGGCAGGTCTTCACCGCGAATGGCTTTGTGAAAGAGAGCGAGCGTGTCGACAGACTCGCTGCGTCCCTCGACTACGCAATCGATTCCGAGCTCGTCGTACATGTCGGTCTGAATGATCTGCCAGCCGCCCGACCCGCCTACTATGACTTTGAAGTTGTCTCGATACGGGTTGCTCTTGATCTTGGCGAACATTATCCGCGAGTAGTGGGAATTGATCGGCATCTTGGAGGTGCCGAAGATTGAGGTATACACGCCCGCCGCGAAGGTGACGCCCAGCGGGTTATGAGTCGAGACTGCCACGATCCGTGTGTTTGGGCCGACAAACTTCTCGAGGTCATCCGGGAGACAGGAGACTATGTCGTCGGGATTGAATTCACGCTGAAGCGAGACCTCGAGCACGCGAGTGCCGGCAGGCATGAAGCGCGCCGAGCCGTCTTCATTCCTTTCCACGTCGCGCCAGTTAGGGTACTTGCGATTCAAAATGCCTTCCATCCAGATCGGCATCGAAGCCATTCCCATCTGAATGAAGTAGCCGGCGTGATCGATCGTCTCGGTCAGCGGCGCGGTGAGCACGATCAGCTTGCCGCCGTCCTTCGGGGGTTCCACGTGGTGGAGGTTGCCATTAGACTTGACTACGCCGTGACCGTTGTTCGTATGGGAGATATGCGTTGCACTCATTCGATCTTTCTTGCCTCCAAATGCTGAATTGGTTACTTGAGCTGCTGGGCCGTGTTTCTTTGAGGGTAGCTGTTGCTCCCCTGCCGTTTCGCAACCGGTACTATACCACCATCGGGCGCGTTCTTCCCACAAGGGTTTTTGCGTGCTATACGTGAACCCGGCCGACACAGGTGGGGCGGACGGAACCTTCTGGGGCTACGCGCGGAAAACGGTTCTCGCCAACGCTCAAACTTCACAGATGTTGTTGGTTTCAGAATAGGGGGAATAAGAGATGAAAGCGATGCAGGTTCATGAGTTTGGCGGTCCTGAAGTGCTGAAGCTAGTAGAAGTGCCCGATCCGACAGCGGGACCCGGGCAAGTGATCGTTCGAATCCACGCCGCCGGCGTGAACCCCGTGGACGCGTACATCAGGGCGGGAGGGCACGCGGTGCGGCCGGCGCTTCCGTACACTCCCGGAATGGACGCCGCCGGGTTGATTGAGTCGGTGGGCGAAGGAGTCACGCGCTTCAAGAAGGGAGACCGGGTCTACACAGGGCGAACCGTCAGTGGCAGTTATGCCGAGAAGGCATTGTGCCTTGAGACTCAAGTGAACGCGTTGGCTGAGAGAGTGAGCTTCGAGCAAGGAGCGGCGGTCGGCGTGCCTTACGCGACTGCATATCGCGGGCTGTTCCAGAGAGGTAGCGCGAAGCCCGGCGAAGTCGTTCTCATACACGGTGCTTCCGGTGGAGTAGGAACCGCAGCGGTTCAGCTTGCGCGAGCCGCGGGCTTGACGGTCATCGGGACCGGCGGAACAGAAAAAGGACGGCGGCTGGTGGCCGAGCAGGGCGCGCACCACGTGCTCGACCATGGCTCGCCCGACTATCTGGAGCAGATAGGGCGGCTCACGGGTGGACGCGGAGTGGACTTGATTCTCGAGATGCTTGCGAACGTGAATCTTGCGAAAGATCTTGGGTTGCTTGCGCAGCGAGGGCGAGTCGTTGTGATCGGAAATCGCGGCACGATCGAAATCGACCCGCGAGCAGCGATGACCAAAGACGCGAGCATCATCGGGATGTCGCTGTTACACGCGTCGTCAGATGACCTTGCGAGCGTGCATTCGGCTTTGGTTGCGGGGCTCGAGAATGGAACGCTGCGTCCTGTTGTCGGGCAGAAGATGCCGCTGGCCGAAGCGTCGCGAGCACACCAAGCGGTGCTTGAGGCTGGAGCTTACGGGAAGATTGTGTTGATCACGTAACTGACGCTAGCGGGGGAGGCTGGGGGATTGAAAATTGAAAAATGGAAAATGAAAATTGAAAATTTGAGATTTCCGATCGTCTTCAATTTCAAATCTTCGAATTGAGATTGAAACCGACTTCGCTTTCAAGTCTCAGTCTCAAATTTTCAATTTTCAATTTTCAATTTTCAATCTTCAATCCTCGATCCTCAATCCTCACCCACCCTATCCTGCTCGCTACTATTCAACCCAATCCGCGATGAACACGTTTGTGTCGCCCTGAACTTTGTCGTTTCTGTTCGACGCAAAGACTAACTTCTTGCCATCGGGGCTGAACATCGGAAAGCCGTCAAAGGTCTGATTGAATGTTATGCGTTCAAGCCCCGAGCCGTCGACGTTTACCGCATACAAATCAAAGTCGCGCCCCTTCGGGTCATTCATATTCGACGCAAAGATTATGCGTTTGCCGTCGGGGAAGAAATACGGCGCGAAGTTGGCTTTGCCGTTGCTCGTGATCTGGCGTTTGCCGGTTCCGTCGGCCTTCATCACCCAGATTTCAAGCGCGGTCGGACGGATCAGGTTCTCTTTGAGCAGAGCCTGATAGTCCTTGATCTCCTTCTCGGTTTTCGGATGGTTCGCCCGAAAGACGATCCACTGGTTGTCATAAGACCAGAACGGACCACCGTCATACCCGATCTCATTGGTCAGCCGCTTCACGTTCCTGCCGTCGAGGTCCATCGTGTAGATGTCCAGGTCGCCGTCTCGCATCGAGGTGAACACGACTCGCTTTCCGTTTGGGGCGATCGTTGCTTCGGCGTCGTAGCCTGAAGTCTTTGTGATTTGCTTCAAATCGGAACCATTCGGAGCCGCGCTAAAGATGTCAAAACCGGGATAGATGGCCCAGACGTAGCCCTTCGAGAAGTCGGGTTTAGGCGGGCAATCGGGGCTCGCGAGATGAGTCGACGAGTAAATGATTCGCTTGCCGTTCTGGAAGTAGTAAGAGCAGGTTGTGCGGCCCTTGCCCGTCGAAAGCATTCTCACTCCCGACCCGTCGATGTTCATCTCGTAGATTTGATCGCAGCCGCTCCCGTCACGGGTTGATTGGAAGATCAGCTTCTTGCCGTCGGCGGAGAAGTAGGCTTCGGCGTTTTCGCCGCCGAAGGTCAACTGGCGTACGTTGCGAAAGTGTTTTTCTTCGGGCAACCGCAGCGTGTCGTCACCGCCCGCAGTGGATGAGTGAGGCCGGGCGATCGAGACTAAGACAGACGCGACGACTATCAGAACGACTAGAGCAGCTTTCATTAAGGTTCTCCTGTCAAAACGGTCCATTAAGATTGCGAAGCCAGGGTTGAGCGTTCATCTCTTGCAAGTCTGGCAGCAAGCAGGATCGCTTCGATCATACTCCCGGCATCGGCGATGCCACGGCCCGCGATATCAAATGCGGTTCCGTGGTCCACCGAGGTTCGAATGATCGGAAGCCCGAGAGTCACGTTGACTGCCTTGCCGAACGCCAGACATTTTACCGGTATCAGCCCCTGATCGTGATAGCAAGCGGCGACTGCATCGAACTCGCCGCGGGCGGCTCGTACGAACAGGGTGTCTGCCGGGAAGGGACCCGAGACGTCGACGCTGTGATTTGCGCGGCACTCTTCAATCGCCGGCGCGATTTCGCGAGCTTCTTCGGAGCCGAACAAACCGTTCTCTCCCGCATGAGGATTGAGCCCGGCTACGGCGATGCGAGGCCGGGCGATTCCAAATCTGCGAAGCTCGCGGTCCGCAAGTACAATCATGTTTGCGACTCGTTCTTTTGTGATTGCCGCTATCGCATCAGCCAGGCTGACGTGAATCGTCAATAAGAAGACTCTTAGATCCCCCGCGAAAAAACACATCAGCGACTCACTCGCGCCGCACAGTGAAGCCAGCATCTCGGTGTGGCCGGGGAAAGGCGAGCCCGCGAGTTTGAGCGATTCCTTGTTGATCGGCGCGGTCGCCATTGCATCAAGGGTGTCATTCAAGCAGAGTCTCGTCGCCGCTTCGATAGCTGCGATTGCGGCTTGTCCCGAGGTTGGTGAAAGTGTGCTCCACTCGATTGGCTGCTCGGAGCCACCGGTATCACAAATGACCGGCTGATCGAAGTCGAGCGATGCGAGGTCGCGCTCGGAGATGCTCTCGTAGTCGCACCGCAAGCGCAGGAGATGCGACTGTCGTCGAAGCTCGCGCGCGGGGCCGACGATGACCGGGGTTGAAGCCGAAAGAACGTCAGCATTGGCAATGGCCTTGAGAACAATCTCCGGGCCGATCCCTGCTGGGTCTCCCGTCGTGATTCCCAAGCGCGGCTTGTTGTGTCTGTCAGATGCTCGCGTCACGAAGCCAATCATCGAGGTGGAGGATGGGGAGGGGGGCGCCTCCGGTCAATGTTCGTCCGATGTTTCCTCGGAGATGTCCTCGCCGTCGGGTCCATCGTCGGCTTCGTCGCTCTTGTACATGTATTTGATGTTGTGTTTGAGCACGAGAAGGTTCGGGCCCTCGCTGCGATGAAGCTTGATGCAACCTCGGTCATACCACTCAATGCTGCCGCGCAGCTCCTCGCCGTCCTGAAGCACCACGACCATTCCGGTCTTGTTGTCCATCTGTTTCTTGTAGTAGAAGCTCTCGGCGTGAGTTTGCTCGGGCGGCACCCGTTTGCGGTTGGGATCGGGCGCGTTGCGGCGATGCTGGTCGCGGTCGCCCCTTTCTCTGACTTCCGCCAGAGTCGGTCTTATCAGTTTCCTGTTCACTACACATCCTCCACTTAGAAGATTTGAGTTCCAAACGGCAATCGAGCGCTGATGGCGCTCCCGGTCAGGTGAATCGGGTTCGGTAGCAAAGCCGAACACAGTTGTTTCAAGTTTCCGCCGACGCTGATAAACCGGGTAGTGTTTCAGCTAGACTTGGCGTGATTGCACACCGTTCAGAATGGCCTGATAGTACTCAATCAAAATTCAAAACGCAAGCCGAAGTTACGGAGCGGAAAAGATGGGACGCGGAAAGCCACGTTTTCGTTCCCTTCCCCTTTTTCCCTTCCAGGCTTCGATAGTGTAGAATGCTAACGAGTTCGGGCAACCGCCCGGATAGCGGAGGAAAGAACCATTAGCAACATCGAAGGGAACCTTCAGGGACTCAAGCCCAATCAAATTCACCGCCTCGAAAAGCTCTACAAGCGGCGCATTCCGCCTCGTGAGATCGTCACTCAGGAATTCGCCCGTCAGCTCTCGGAAGCATCGCACGAGCTCAACCGGCAAGTAGGCGTACTGGTCAATAGAAACGGATACGTCGAGCACGTCGTCGTTGGAAACGCCCACAGCATTGTTCTTCCCGACCTGAAGCGCGTTCGTATGGGCGCGGATCGTTTTCGCGGGCTGCGCTGTCTTCACACACACCTGTCGGGAGAGGGGCTCACGCAGGACGATCTGACCGACCTGGCGTTGCTCAGGCTTGACCTGATGGCGGCGATTGACGTTCAAAGCGATGGACTGCCGGGATTGGTAAGGTCGGCGCACCTGGTGCCGGCCCGCCACGGCTCGCAAAGAACTGGGCCGGGAGGGCTGGAGGTTAGCGATGAGGACGCGCGCTCGCAGACGCCGTTTGAGTTGCTCGAGCCTCGCGGGCCGAGCCATCTCGACATCGACTTCATCGAACTGATCGAATCGCTCGAAGAAGAGTTGGCGCGCTCGCGCCACGTGCGCAGCCCGCGAGACCAGCGGGACCGTGCGATCCTGGTGGGCGTGACTACATCGAGCATAGCGGGTGCGCAGGAATCGCTCGACGAGCTTAAAGAGCTTGCTCGTTCGTCCGGAGTTGTCGTGCTGGACTCGATTGTGCAGCGCCGCCAGAAGCTCGATCCTCGTTCGCTGGTCGGCCGCGGCAAGCTCGACGAGATCATCATTCGAAGTCTGCAACTTGGCGCCGACGTGATCATATTCGATCAGAACCTCACGCCCGCGCAGATGCGCGCGATCAACGAGGCCACGGACCTGAAGATAATCGACCGCACGCAGTTGATCCTGGACATCTTCGCCCAACGTGCTCAAAGCCGCGAAGGAAAGATCCAGGTGGAGCTTGCGCAGTTGAAGTACATGCTGCCGCGATTGAGCGGTTCTGGAACTGAGATGTCCAGATTGATGGGAGGAATCGGCGGGCGCGGACCCGGCGAAAGCAAACTCGAGGTCGATCGCCGCCGGGTGCGAGATCGGATCCACCATCTCGAAGGACAGATCGAACAAATCCGAACAAGCCGCCAGGTTCAACGTACGCGCCGACAGCGGCGCGCGTTGCCGGTCATCTCGATAGTAGGCTACACGAACGCAGGGAAGAGCACTTTGTTGAACGCGCTGACGAATTCGTCGGTCGCCGCCGAAGACAGGATGTTCGCGACGCTCGATCCAACGAGCCGGCGGTTGAGGCTGCCTCGAGATCAGGAAGTGATCATCAACGACACGGTCGGGTTCATCCGTGACTTGCCGCCGGACTTGATCAGCGCCTTTCGAGCAACGCTCGAGGAGATGGAAGGGTCGAACGTGCTGATTCATCTCGTGGACGCATCAAGCCCTCAAGTCGAGGATCACATTGCGTCGGTCCACAAGATTCTTGATGAGCTGAATTTGTCAGGAATCCCGCGACTGCTCGTCTTCAACAAATCCGATTTGCTGAGCGCAGACGAGCTTGAGAACATGAACAGGGGCTTTGAGCCGATTATGATTTCCGCGCTTGATCGCAAGTCGCTATTGCCCTTGACCAGCCGCGTCGCCGAAATGCTTGAAGCAACCGGCAACCCGGAAACCGTATCGCTGGAGCGCGAGTCGGCTAACGCAAACCGCATGTCTAACAGAGGAGTCCAAGTAACGAGGGAGGACCAATGAGCAACTACGAACCAGGAGCCGCCACAGATCAAAAAGATCAGTTTCGCCAGGAATACACCCATCAGCAGAACCAGTTGCAGCAGCAGAAGAGCGCGCGATCGAAGTGGGTGATAGGAAGCATCGTCGGAGTGTTGTTGCTGCTGTTGATTCTGGGTGTCTCGGCCGGTGGGACTTACAATGGGCTAAACGGCAAACGCGTCGAGGTGACCAGACGGTTTGCCAACATCGATACGGATCTACAGCGCCGCGCCGACCTGATTCCAAATCTTGTGAGCACGGTGAAAGGCTACACCAAACACGAGGAGGCGGTTTTTAGTGAAATCGCGCAAGCGCGCTCGCGATTGATCAACCCTCAGGCGACTACCGAGCAAAAGATCGAAGCCAACAGTCAACTGGACGGCGCGCTCAGCCGGCTGCTGGTCATCACTGAGAACTATCCTGATCTCAAAGCAAGCGACCAGTTCAAGAATCTTCAAGTGCAACTCGAGGGAACGGAGAATCGCATTCGGGTTTCGCGTCAGGACTACAACACCGCGGTGGCCGATTACAACGCCTCACGGTCGCGATTTCCGAGCGTGATATTCGCCAGCCTGTTTGGGTTTCAACCAAGTGAAGAGTTCAAGGCCGACCCGGGCAAACGCGAGAACCCCGAGGTAAAGTTTTGACCGCATTCGCCGGGGCGGTGTACAATCTCGTCGATCGTGGGCAAGGCCGTTTCGCCTTGATATTCCAAGAGCGAAGGACTACCGGATAGCCTATGAGTAACGATCAGATGTCAACCAAGCCTACAATTGAAACAGTTCTCGAACGGATGAACGCGTGGGGCGAGCAGTCTAGAAGCGAGTTCGCCGAACTGCGCCTTAACGTGGATGAGCTGCGCAAGGGCCAGGATGAGTTGCGAAAGGGCCAGGAAGAACTCCGAGCTGATCTTCACGCCAACCTTCACCTGGTTGCGGTCAAGATCCAAGCCCTTAACGACAACCTCCTAACGGTTCAAGCGAACATGCGAAACCTGGTCGCGTACATCGAAAGGCTTGAATTGGGGTCACTCACTCCCAAGTAGGAAGCCGAAAACATCCGATTACGCGGTGCGACGCTTTCAGTCGAACATTCACACACAGCTTCGGTGATCTCGTTCAAAAAGGAGCCGTCATGACTGTCCGCACCGAGAAAGAGGGACCGGTCACCACCGTTGTCCTGAGCCGGCCTGAAGTTCGTAATGCAGTCGATCGAAGTACCGCCGAAGCTCTGGTCACTGCGTTCCGAGAATTCGAAGCCGATCCCGAAGCTCTTGCTGGCGTGCTTTTCGGCGACCACGGAGCCTTCTGTGCCGGCGCCGACTTGAAGGCCATCGCTTCGGGCAGCGGCAACCGAACTGAGCCGCACGGCGATGGTCCGATGGGGCCGTCGCGAATGCTGCTCAACAAGCCAGTCGTCGCAGCGATTTCGGGTTACGCAGTCGCCGGAGGGTTGGAGCTGGCCTTGTGGTGCGACCTTCGAATCATGGAGGAGGACGCGGTGCTGGGAGTTTTCTGCCGGCGATGGGGAATACCTCTGATCGACGGTGGGACAGTTCGGCTGCCGCGCTTGATCGGGTTGAGCCGCGCACTTGATCTGATCCTGACCGGGCGGCCTGTTGATGCTCAAGAAGCGCTGAGCATCGGGCTCGTGAACCGCATCGTGCCGAAGGGAACCGCCCGAGAAGCTGCTGAGAAGCTTGCCCGCGAGCTGGCCGAGTTTCCGCAAACTTGTTTGCGCGGCGACCGGCGTTCAGCTTATGAACAGTTTGACTTGAGCTTCGAAGACGCGATGGCGAACGAGTTTCGCCACGGTCTCAAGGCATTGCAAGCAGAGACTGGAATGGGCGCTAAGAAGTTCGCCGGCGGGTCCGGAAGGCATGGGGCTTTTGGAGAACGTTTGTAGTCCCGCATTCATGCGGAAGTTAGTCAGACTGAGCGGCCGCGAACTCCCGCATGAATGCGGAACTGCGAACTTTTCACAGGGCTTCGTTCAATGAGCCCGTTCGATAGCCCTCCAGATCAAGCGCGACGTACTTGAACCCCAACTTCTTCAGCGCAGCGGACATTCGGCCCGCCATCTCGGTGTCGAGCGCAAGAGTAAGTTCCTCTTCCGCTACTTCAATTCGCGCCACGTCGCCGTGATGACGAACCCGCACTTGTCTGAAGCCAAGCTCCTTGAGCGCGATCTCTGCTTTATCGACCATTGATAGTTTTTCGATAGTCACCACCTGGCCATAAGGCACTCGCGACGACAAACACGCCGACGCCGGCTCGTCCCACGTTGGAAGCCCGGCCCGGCGCGACAGTTCGCGAATCTCTGCCTTGGTTAATCTGCACTCCTCGAGAGGCGAGCGCACTCCTATCTCTCGCGCGGCCTCACGGCCCGGGCGATAGTCGCCAACGTCGTCGGCGTTCGAACCGTCACAGATGATCGCCAGCTTGCGCGTTTGCCTTAGTTCGTTCAGCTTTGTGTAGAGTTCAGATTTGCAGTAATAGCATCGGTTCGGCGGGTTGCTCGTGTAGTTCGCATCTGCGAACTCCTCGGTGAAAACGATTTCGTGGTTAATGCCGAATTGCTTCGTGAGGCGGTCCGCAAGCTCGCGTTGAAACGTCGGGTACGAAGCGCTATCGCCGGTTACCGCAAGCGTGCGAGCGCCAAGCTCGCTATGTGCAACATAAGCGAGATATGCGCTATCAGCGCCGCCGGAGAAAGCTACAATCACTGAGTTGTAACTTCGCAGCAGCGCGCGAAGCCTTTGTTCTTTCTCTTCGAGCGAAATTGCGCCGGTTAGTTCGGGTTCATTCAACATTTGGTTCTGCCAGCTTCATCTTATGAAACACTCGGTACGGTACTTCCTCTTAGTCCGAGGCGGTCTTCTTCCGACTGTGAGCAGTGATGTACTCTTGTGCGAATCGCTTGAGTTCGGGGCTTCTCAATCCAATTTGAGTTGCCTCTTCGAGCGCCTTGTCTTCCGGCCAGCCCTGCTCGACTACGCGATAGATCATCCAGAAAGCGCCGACTCGATTCGCGCTTCCGCAGTGAATCAGCATCGGCTGGTTCGCCTTTTCTTTCGCTGCTTTGATGAACTCGTCCGCCTGCTCCGGTTTCGCCGCGCTTCCTGCTACCGGTATGTTGATATACCGCATGCCCGCTTTTTCTACGAGCTGCTTCTCACGTTCGAGGTCCACGCCTTCCTGACTAGTTCGCAGATTCAGAACGGCGCGATATCCGTTTGCTGCTAGCTTGGCGTAAGCGCCCTCAGTCGGCTGCCCGCCGGTTGCAACACGCTCATCCAGGCACAGAATCCTGGGAACGTCGTCTTTGAGCGATTGCTGAATCCGATCAAGTTTGTCTCGGTCTTGGGCGACCGATACTGTGGCGAGAAGAATCATTGCCGCGATCAACGAGGTGAATCTCATGATAATCCTTTCGATTCGGCCGAACAGTTCAATGGGTTCGGGCATGCCATTGTTGCACGTGGGGCAGCAGGACTCAACGACTGCGGTCGCGCGGACGCGCGAGGACTACGATCTCATGTCCGCCAGGCTCGCCGCGATGTTGATAGCAGGCCGGGACGCCCCTCGCCAATCGCCAACAACGGTGCTCACCTCAGCGGCGCCGATTGGTGGCTTGCAAAGCGTGGCTGATATACTCGCGGCAAAGGGAGCTCAATGGCGATCCACTCGACCGAAGCATTTGTGTTGCGGACTTACTCGCTGGCGGAAGCCGATAAGATATGCGTCTTCCTCACGCGCGAAATGGGTAAGGTGCGCGGCGTTGCGCACGGGGCCAGGAAGCTCCGCAGCCGGTTCGGGTCTTCGCTTGAGCCATTCACCGAAGTCGCGCTTACCTACTATCACAAAGAGGGCCGCGAGCTGGTCAGCGTCTCCAACTGTGACATCGTGAACTCTCATTTCGATCGTGCCGCGCGCGACGTTGAAACTGCCGGCGCGTTCTCGTACATGGCAGAGCTCCTCGTGGAGTTTTTGCCAGAGCACGAAGCGAACGAACGGCTCTACAGGCTGGTCAAAGCCGTGCTTGAGGCGATCGAAGCGCAGAACGACACGCGGCGCGCGTTGTGCTACTTCGAATGCTGGCTGCTGCGGCTGGTCGGGTTCTTCCCCGACCTTTCAATGTGCCCGGGGTGCGGCGAGAGGATAAAGGACGACGATTCGACGTTCTTGACCGCTGACGGCGCCCCGCGATGTGCAACTTGTAGCGGCGGCCGAGGCGCCGAAGTCAGCCGCGAGCTTCGCTCAGCAATCTTGCGAATGCTGAAGCTTCACCCGACCGGCCTGGCTGGCGATGAGATCGGCTCCGAGCACATCGCTCGGATCGGCGAGATCAACTATCAAATCATTCGTCACGCCCTTGAGCGCGATCTGAAATCTAGAGTGACCCTCAGACAAATGGCAAAGAGCTAAGGGCAGAAGAGCAAAGAGCTAGGGGCAAAGGGCAAAGCGCAGAAGAGCAAAGAGCTAGGGGCAAAGGGCAAAGCGCAGAAGAGCAAAGAGCTA
>JBBPIE010000010.1:0-9142 GCA_038040485.1 Candidatus Onstottus arcticum | reverse complement strand
GGGGCAAAGGGCAAATGCGCAAAAGGGAAAAGAGCCAGAAGTCATCGCTGCTTGACTCTGGCTCTCCGCACTTAGCTCTTTGCCCTTAGCTCTTTGCTCTTTGCTCTTTGCTCTTTGCTCTTTGCTCTTTGCCCTATTGTCCGCCGACAAACTCCTTCACAATGTTGAACAGCGCCGTCATTGCTACGTGATTGTAGTACCGCCTGACGGTGTGCATATTGCCGGTGCGCTCCCTGCGTTCCCAGAGGTTTGCTGTGAGCGCCCCGGCCGCTCCGCCTAACAGAAACGAAGCGTTAAACTGATGACATCCGCATCGATCGCCTTGCGTTATGAGCACTCGCGTGGCTGCGTATACGATCTTTGCGCCGGCGGCTTTCTTTCCGGATCGGTGATAACGAGGATCTTGTCTAAACAGTGAAGCGAATAGCGCCTTCTCGTAGAAAGCGTTGGTGGCACTGGAAGTGAAGCTGCGCGCGGCACGGGTCATGGAGTCCGCAAAGAAGTTACTGGTCGTGTCTTTCTTAAGATCGTCATTGTCCTGCAGTTCCTTCGACATCCCGTTGTAAACTGCCTTCCCGTAGGCACCCGGCGACAGGAAGTGCGAGCGGAACCAAGCTTCGAATTTCTCTCCCGCAGTCATCGGCGCGGTGCTTATGACACCCGGCGATTGGCTCGGGGCAGGCAATGGGATTGGGCGCGCAGTCGCCGCGTTGACGGCGGCAACGAGTCCCACTACGCTGCGCGGCCGGGTGGCCGCCTCGAGGGAAGCCTCGGCTGGCAAAGCAACTGCGCCGTTGTATGCCGCATAAGAGACTCCCAGCGCCCTGCCTGGCGCGGTCGTTGTAGGTTCGCCTTTGGCAGTTGCGTTCGGTTCCGCCGGTGATGCAACCTCCGAAACTGCGGCCTTGTCAGAATCAGAGGGACTTGCTGCGGCTACCGGCGCGGCTAATGAGAACAGGCAAGCGATCACAAGCGCAGCAACTAATGACTGCCGGTTTGAGCGGTGAATCAGCCTTAACATCTCACACCTCTGCAAGTTGGTCTTGAACATCTTGGCGCAGATACTAGCACAACAGGTATTTGGAATCGAGGAGAAAACCGGCGCGGCGTTCGCATTTCCGGCGGAGAAGCTCTCGCACTTGTAAGCCTAGGGTAGCGGCGATAGAATTGGGCCGCTTCGACTCAGGCTAATCATCGGAGGTAAATCATATGTTGAAACCCGGAAGACTTGGGAAAACGTCGCTCGCTTCACTTGCGTTGATCGTTTCAGCGCTCTCGTTGGCCGCAAATGGGCAGCAACAGCAGCAATCTCAATTGGGCAAGGTAGACTTTCCGACATCCGGTTCTGCCAAGGCCCAGGCCCACTTCGTCCGCGGAGTCGCGGCGCTTCACTCGTTCTGGTTCGAGGAGGCTCTCGACGCGTTTCGCGAGTCAACCAAACTCGAGACCGATTTCATGATGGGCTACTGGGGCGAGGCGATGGCTTATAACCATCCGCTCTGGTCGGAACAAGATACCGAAGCCGGGCGAAAAACTGTGGCGAAGATCAAAGAGTCACCAAAGCTATCCGAGCGAGAGCGCGCATATCTGAACGCGGTTAAACAGCTTTACGGCGAGGGGGACAAGCTGCTTCGGGACAAGGCCTACTGCGCCGCAATGGAGAAAGTCCATCGCGCCTATCCCGATGATCAGGAGGCGGCGTGCTTTTACGCGCTGTCGTTACTAGGCACAGTGAGACCCGATGAGAAAGGCTATCGCCGTCAGGCGCAGGCCGGAGCAATTGCGTTCGACATCTATCGGAAGAACCCGAACCATCCCGGCGCAGCGCACTACATCATTCACGCCTTCGACGATCCCGACCACGCGATACTCGGACTGCCGGCCGCGTTCCGATACTCCGAGATCGCACCCGAAGCTCACCACGCGCGGCACATGCCTGCGCACATTTTTCTTCAACTGGGAATGTGGCCCGAAGCCGCGCGCTCCAATGAGTCGTCGTGGGCTACTTCCGATGCCTGGGTCAAGCGCAAGAACCTCTCGATCAGTCTGCGGGATTATCATAGCCTCCACTGGTTGCTGTATGTCTACTTGCAGCAAGGCCGCTACTCCAAAGCAGAAGAGCTACTGGGGGTGATGCGCAAGTCGATGGAAGAGTCGACCAATGACGACAAGCTCAGACCGAACTATTATGCGAACAACTGGGCGAACATGGCCGCCGCGTTTATTGTCGAGACCGAGCGATGGGACCTCGTCGCCAAACTGTTTCCAGCTTCAAGCGCGGCGGCGCCGAGCAGCGACATGGCGCATAGCGGCGCTCAACGAGACGCGGGAGCGGCGACCACTCGGCAGTCGTCGGCTAGTCAAGTACTTCCAGTATTTATTCGAGGGATGGCGGCGGGCTTGAAAGGTGACGCCGACAGCGAAACCATCATCGCCGTGTTGCGCGCTCAAGCCGGACCAGCTTCGAGCACGGGCTCGTACGGGAATCCGGCCAAGGCGCTGCAGATTCGCCAGCACGAAATTGCGGCGCTTGCATCCTCTGCAAAAGGGAACCACGACGAAGCGACCGCGACCATGAAGAAGGCTACCGCTTTGGAGGATGAGCTTGGTCCGCCTTCGGGGCCTCCGAGTTTGATCAAACCGTCGCACGAGTTGTTTGGTGAGATCCTGTTGAAGGCTGGCCGTGCAAAGGAAGCTTCCGATGAGTTTGCGTTTGCGCTACTGAGACAGCCGAATCGCGCGAGGTCCTTGATCGGACTTGCACGAGCGGCGGCGAAGACCGGCGACGTAAAAGCGGCTTCGGAAGCCTATTCGAGGTTCGCGCGGCAGTGGCAACAAGCGGACTCGGGACTCGCCGAGCTTCGAGAAGTGCAGGACTACTTGAAGCAGGCTCGCGTGCAGTAGATTGGGAGTGCGGCGACTTGTCGCCGCTTTCCATCGGGAGTGTAAAAAGCGGCGACAAGTCGCCGCACTCCAAAGGACAACACGATGACATTCGACCGCAGAGACTTCATCAAGCTCAGCGCGCTCTCTTCTCTGGCGATGTTAGGCGGCGACACCGCTGCACGAGCCGACGATCAGGATGCGTCGGGTCTCCCAAACGCAAAACAAGCCAAACCGATTGCGCGCGAAGAGTATCTCGAGCGGCAGGAGAGGGCTCGTCGCTATATGCGCGAGGCTGCAATCGACGCTGTGTTTCTCACCGGCGGCACGACGATGCAGTACTTCACTGGCACCCAGTGGGGACTCAGCGAGAGGATGTTCGCACTGGTGTTGCCGGCCAAGGGTGAGCTTGCATGGGTGACACCGGCTTTTGAGAAGGGCCGCGCTTTGGAACAGATCAAGTTCGGCGCCGATGTCCGCACTTGGGAAGAAGACGAGAGTCCTTATCAACTGGTCGCGTCTATCTTGAAAGATCGCGGCGTCTCGTCGGGTAAGCTCGGCGTTGAAGAGACAGTGCGGTTTGTGTTTTCAGACGGAGTGGCGAAGGCGGCGCCCGCGCTCAAGATCACAAGCGCCGATCCGGTCACCGCGCGCTGCCGCCGCGTGAAGTCCGCGCACGAGATCGAGTTGATGCGGCTGGCCAACCAGATCACGATGAAGGCTTTCGAAGTCGCTTCGAAGTCTCTGCGCGAGGGAATGACTCAAAACGAGTTCGGCGGAAAGATCAGCGCGGCTCATCAGCAGATGGGCACACGAGGCGGCGCGCTGGTCCTGTTCGGCGAGGACTCAGCGTTCCCGCACGGCACGATCACGCCGCAAAAGCTCAAGCAGGGCGACGTGGTGTTGATGGACGGCGGCTGCAGCGTCGAGGGCTACGCGTCGGACATCACTCGCACGACGGTGTTCGGCAAACCGAGCGACAAGCAGCGCCGCGTCTGGGACATAGTGAAACAGGCTCAGGCAGCCGCTTTGAAGGCGGCGCGGCCGGGCGCGGCTTGCGAAGACGTGGATGCGGCTGCGAGGAAAGTGATTACCGATGCCGGCTTCGGTCCGGGCTACAAGTACTTCACGCATCGGGTCGGCCACGGGATCGGAATGGAAGGGCACGAGTGGACTTATCTTGTTCGCGGCAACAAGACAAAGCTCGAACCAGGAATGAGCTTTAGCGATGAGCCTGGGATTTATATTCCTGGCGAGTTCGGGATTCGTCACGAAGACATCATGGTGATCACCGAGAACGGAGCTGAGCTTCTAACCGGGCAATCGCCGTCGATCGAGAATCCGTTCCGCTAGGGCGCGACACGATCGCAGCGACACGAACGGAGCTGTTTACGATCTTACCTTTCGTCCTGGGTGTGAATGAAGCGAAGGGAATTCAACTGGAGTCTGGCCGGCGTTATTGCCGCGACCTTTGCCAAACCTGCCGCCGCTCAAGCGCCGCTTCGAGTTAACGGCACGCGGATCAGCGCACATCTGGCCGCGCTTAGCGAGTTCGGCAAGAACCCGCAAGGCGGAGTCACGCGCCTCGCTTACAGCGAGGCTGATCTTCAAGGCCGCAAGTACGCGATGAGCTTGATGCGCGAAGCGAAGCTCGATGTGAGCGTCGACCTCGTCGGCAACATCGTCGGGAGGCGCGCCGGTAGCGACACTGCGTTGCCACCTCTTGTGATTGGATCGCACATCGACTCTGTTCCCGAAGGCGGAAACTACGACGGCGATGTCGGCTCGATGGGCGCTATCGAAGTCGCGCAGACGTTAGCAGAGAACAACATCAAGTTGAGCCACCCGCTTGAAGTCATCATCTTTCAAAACGAAGAAGGCGGAACGATAGGCAGCCAGCTTATCAGCGGCGAGCTTCCGGAGAACCAACTTGATTTGCCCGCCAACAGCGGCAAGACGATTCGAGAGGGAATCAAAATACTCGGCGGCGATCCGACTCGATTGACAGCGGCGCGCCGGAAGCGCGGCGACATCGCGGCTTATCTTGAGCTTCACATCGAGCAAGGCGGCACTCTCTATGCAGAGAAGATCAATATCGGCGTAGTGGAAGGCATCGTTGGAATAATGCACTGGGAAGTGACCATAGAAGGCTTCGCCAATCACGCGGGTACGACTCCGATGAATCAACGCCGAGACGCATTGCTAGCCGGCGCGAAGTTCATCGAAGCTGTGAATCGCGTGGTGACAGGTATGCCTGGCCGGCAGGTTGGCAACGTCGGGAGGATCCAGGCAATGCCCGGAGCTTACAACGTCATTCCGGGGAAAGTCGTTTTGACTCTCGAGCTTCGCGATTTGGACTCGGCGAAAGTGGAAGCGATGTTCGGCAAGATCCGCGTTGAAGCCACGAGGATAGCCGAGTCGACAGGGACGACGTTCGACTTCAAGCAGACCAGTGCGAGTTATCCGGCGCTGACCGATTTGCGCATGCGCAAACTGATCGATGAGACCGCCAAGGGACTTGGCTTGACCACAAAGTCATTGCCGAGCGGGGCGGGTCACGATGCGCAGGAGATAGCTAGACTGGGGCCAGTCGGAATGATATTCGTACCGAGCGTCGGCGGGATCAGCCATTCACCGCGCGAGTTCTCTCGACCTGAGGACATCGCCAACGGCGCAAATGTTCTTCTTCAAACGTTGATCCGTCTCGACGCGACGAGATTGAGTTGAAACTCGCGAGCGAAGTTGGTTCAGTTATTCTCCACAAACGCGTGATTGGAGACCAGAGATTGGATCTTGCACTCGACTTGAATGGAATGACTGACGAACAGTTGCTCGATCTGCGGTTCAGCGATTTGCCCCTTACAATTGAAGGCACGCCCCTGGAACGACGCGTGGCTCGCCTCCACAAAGAGCTCGAAGCTCGGGGAATAACATTCAGGCCGCACGTGTGGCTCTCCGAAGAGTGGTTTACTCCGGACGGAGTATCAGGCTTCGCTATGCCTTTCTACCTCGCACATCCCCGCCTTACTCTACTCGAGCGTCGGCAGATGCTCGAGGTAGAAGGCGGTTCCGAGCGGGAATGCCTTCGCATCATGCGCCATGAAACGGGCCACGCACTGGATAACGCGTACCGGCTTCACTCCACGCGAGACTATCGAAAGCTATTCGGGTCTTTCTCGCGGCGCTATCCCGATTTCTACAAGCCCCTCCCGAACAGCCGTGATTACGTTTTGCACTTAAGCGCCTGGTACGCACAGGCGCACCCGGCTGAGGATTTTGCCGAGACGTTCGCGGTTTGGCTTGCGCGAGGTTCGCGCTGGCGGCGGCGCTACCAGGGCTGGGCCGCCCTGCGCAAGCTTGAGTACGTGGACACGTTGATGAAGAAAATCGGAGGGGCGCGGCCCGGGAATGAATCGCGTCGCAAGGTTGAGACGCTCGCAAAAACCAAGACGACCTTGCGCGAGCACTATCGCCGCAAACGCGCGCATTACGCCTTCGAGTGGCCGGCGAGTTTTGACAGCGACCTGCGCCGCATCTTTTCAAATGACCCGCAGCACGAGTCAAGCCCGTCTGCCACAAGCTTGCTGCGCCGAATTCGCGGCGACGTTGGTCAAGCAGTCGCGGGAGGAACGGGGGTGCACGCCTACGCCGTCGACCAGTTGATAAAGCAAATGATGGATCGGGCAACAGAGTTGAAGCTGCGGGTCGTGAGTCCCGCCGATATAACCAAGCAAAAGGTCCTCGTCATGCTTACGGTTCAGACGATGAACGTCGTTCAAACCGGCTACCACCGAATCGCACTATGAAGCTCAAGGCCACCAGACAATTTCGAGTGATTGTGCTGGCTCGTGAAGACCTCGTTCCGCCCGAATCTCTCGAAGGCTTCAGCCCGAAGGAGGTCGAGCTTATCAAGACCGAGTACGACGTTGTCTCGACCCTCAGAGAAATGGGCCATCAGGTTTGGCCGGTGGGGATCAGCAATGATTTGAGCGTAATTCGACGGGCCATCGAAGCACATAAGCCGCAAATCGCGTTCAATCTGCTTGAAGAGTTCGACGGCTTCCCGCTGTTTGATCAGCATGTGGTCAGCTATCTGGAATTGATCAAGCAGAAGTACACCGGCTGCAATCCGCGCGGGCTGACGCTGACGCACGACAAAGCGCTCACAAACAAGATCCTCTCTTATCATCGAATCAACGTTCCCCGGTTCGGGGTGTTTCCAGTCAAGCGTAAGGTGAAGCGGCCGAGCCGTCTGACATTTCCGTTGTTCGTGAAATCAGTACGAGACGATGGTTCGGTCGGCATCTCGCAGGCTTCGATCGTGCGCGACGATCAGAAATTGGCCGAGCGCGTCGAGTTCATTCACCGTCAGACGGGCTCGCCTGCCATAGCCGAGCAGTTCATCGAGGGCCGCGAGATATACGTGGCAATCATCGGCAACCAGAGGCTGATAAGCTACCCGCCGTGGGAATTGCTGATGAAGGATTTGCCCGAAGGCTCGCAGAACATTGCAACCGACAAGGCCAAGTGGGACCCGGCGTACCAAGAGAGGGTTGGGCTTGTCACGCGAGTGGCTCGTCTTACGCCCGAACTTGAACGAAGCTTCGCGCGCCTTTCAAAGCGCATATACCGCATTCTTCATCTGAGCGGCTACGCCAGACTGGACTATCGGCTGACTGAAGACGGGCGGATCTATTTGCTCGAGGCAAATCCCAACGCGCAGATCGCGCGCAACGAAGACTTCGCGGACTCAGCGGCACACGCGGGAGTGAAGTATGAAGTCCTGCTTCAAAAGATCATGAGCCTCGGGATGAGCTATGAGGCTGGATAATCCGCAGGGCTGATGCAAGGCTGCGTACCGCCGAAGATGCCAAATGGTTTAGCCGCCGGCCAGGGCGACGACTTTTTCCGCGGCGTCTTTCATTCCCGATGCAGTCACGAAACCTAAACCAGATTGCTCGATTACTTCGCGGCCTTTCTCGACGTTGGTTCCTTCCAACCGAACGACCACCGGGACTTTTACACCGAGGTTGCGAGCCGCGGCGACGACACCCGAAGCAACCATATCCGTGCGAACGATCCCGCCGAAGATGTTGATCAACACCGCCTTCACGTTCTTGTCCGAAAGCAGGATCCTGAACGCGTTCTCGACTCGCTCTTGCGAAGCTCCGCCCCCAACGTCGAGAAAGTTGGCCGGCTCGCCCCCCGCAAGCTTGATGATGTCCATCGTAGCCATCGCCAGTCCCGCGCCGTTCACCATGCACCCGATGTTGCCATCCAGCTTGATGTAGTTCAGGTCGTGTTTCGAGGCCTCGATCTCGAGCGGCTCTTCTTCGTTCAGATCGCGCATCTCGGCGAAGTCTTTGTGGCGGAACATCGCGTTGTCGTCGAAGTTCAGCTTCGCATCCAGCGCGTACAACTCGCCGTCTTCGGTCAGCAGAAACGGATTGATCTCGAGGAGCGAGCAATCGAGATCGACATACGCGCGATAGAGCGCGGTCATGAACTTGACGGCTTTGTTGACCGATTCTTTTGGCAGCCCGATGCCGAACGCCAGCTTGCGAGCCTGGAACGCCTGTAGCCCAACTGCCGGGTCGATCGGCTCCTTGAGTATCTTCTCCGGTTCGTTGGCTGCTACTTCTTCGATCTCCATGCCTCCGGCCGACGAAGCCATGAAGACCAGCCGCGAGATAGCGCGATCCAGCACGATGCCCAGATAGAACTCCTGTTTGATCTTCAGTCCTTCTTCGATCAGGAGCGTTCGGACTTCGCGGCCTTCGGGTCCGGTCTGATGGGTGACCAGTTGCATTCCGAGGATCTGTTTTGCGAGGGTGACCGCTTCGTCGGCTGTGCGGGCGAGTTTCACGCCGCCGCCCTTGCCGCGTCCGCCCGCGTGGATCTGGGCTTTGACGACGACCGGAAGGCCCAACTGTTGGACGGCTGCGGGAACTTGATCTGCTTGATCGACGACCACGCCTCGCGGCACAGTCACGCCGTATCTGGCTAGAAGTTGCTTTCCCTGGTGTTCGTGGATTTTCATGGTTAGTCAGTAGTCAGTAGTCCGTAGTCAGTAGTCCGTAGTCCGTAGTTTGTTTGTGGTTAGTAGTTCTTTTTGGTTCGTAGTTCGTGGTTGGTAGTCGGCGATCTGCGGGCATTGAACGGTGTCTGAGTCGTAAGCAACCTGAACCCCGCGTGGGCAACTCGCTACTGACTACTTCTTAAGTGCCACGACATTGTTGACATCGAAAAGTGCCATGAC
>JBBPIE010000047.1:0-35500 GCA_038040485.1 Candidatus Onstottus arcticum | reverse complement strand
GAGAACCCCGACATCCGCTACCGCGACTCGCTGGCGCAGGACCACGCCGGCGAGGAGGAGCGCTACACCCTGGTGCTGGCCAATCCGCCCTTCGCCGGGTCGCTCGACTACGAGAACACCGCCAAGGACCTCCTGCAAATCGTCAAGACGAAGAAGACCGAGTTGCTCTTCCTCGCGCTCTTCCTGCGGCTGTTGAAGCCCGGCGGCCGCGCAGCAGTCATCGTGCCCGACGGTGTCCTCTTTGGCTCGAGCAAGGCGCACAAGGAGCTGCGCCGGATGCTCATCGAAGAGCAGAAGCTGGACGCGGTGATCTCGCTCCCAGGCGGCGTTTTCAAGCCTTACGCCGGCGTGTCGACAGCGATCCTGCTCTTCACCAAGACTAACTCCGGCGGCACCGATCAGGTCTGGTTCTATGACTGCGACGCCGATGGCTGGTCACTCGACGACAAGCGCACGCCGCTCTTGAGTGACGACAAGCTCGGGGCCGTGCCTACCGCCGCGCTCAGCACCGACGAGCACCTGAAGAACAACCTGCCCGACATCCTCGCTCGCTGGCAGCAGCGCGGCGGAAAAGAGCGAAAGCGCGCACGCACAGCGCAGAGCTTTTGCGTTCCCAAGGTGGACCTCGTGGCGCAAGGCTACGACCTGAGCCTCAACCGCTACAAGGAAGTTGTGCATGAAGAAGTGCAGCACTGCGAGCCGCACGATATCCTCAACAACCTTGCGAAGCTGGAGGCAGAGATTCAGCAAGGGATGAAGGAGCTGGGAGGGATGCTCGGATGAGTGTATCGTGGCCCGACGTCTCGCTCGGCGAAGTTTGCGAGTTCAAATACGGTAAGAGCCTGCCAGGTGGGAAGCGTGCTGGTGGCGATGTTCCAGTGTTCGGCTCAAACGGCGTTGTCGGTTCGCACAATGCTGCGATCACTAAAGGCGCCACCATCATCGTTGGGCGCAAGGGCTCCTTCGGCGAGGTGAACGTCTCCCTTGTCCCGTGCTGGCCGATTGACACTACTTACTACATCGATAAGAGTGCCACGAAAGCGGACTTGAAGTGGCTCGCATACCGTCTGACGGGGCTCGGTCTTACGGAACTAAATAAGGCGGCTGCAATTCCAGGGCTGAACCGTGAAGACGCCTACCGGCGGCGACTGCTTCTCCCCCCGTTGGCGGAGCAGCGGCGGATTGCGGAGGTGCTGGACCGGGCGGAGGCGTTGCGGGCCAAGCGCCGCGATGCCCTCGCCCAACTCGACACGCTCACTCAAGCCTTCTTCCTCGACCTCTTTGGGGACCCGGTGCCAAACCCGAAACGATGGCCAGATCCCAAGCTCGGCGGATTGCTCACGTTTCAACAATATGGACCGCGCTTCTACAATGAACCGTACTCCGTGGACGGAATAAGAATCGTTCGGATCACCGATCTGAATGAGGCGGGCACGCTCGATTTTGCCGAGATGCCAAGGCTAGCAGTCTCAAATGCGGACCGAACGAAGTATGCCCTTCATCCGGGCGATCTGATTTTCGCGCGAACAGGTGCGACAGTTGGCAAAGTCGCATTGATTCAACAAGACGACCCCCCATGTATCGCTGGTGCGTATTTCATCACAATGCGCTTTGTGAAGACTCTAGAACCGGTTTATGCGCGAGCTGTGCTTATGGCGCCGTCCATACGCGCAATTGTCGCGAAGCGATCCCGCCAAGCGGCGCAACAAAACTTCAGCGGCCCGGGATTGCGACAGCTACCGATGCCCCTTCCACCACTGGAATTGCAGCGCGACTTCAGCCGTCGCGTTTCCGCAGTGGAGAAACTGAAAGCCGCGCACCGCGCTTCGCTGACCGAGATGGACGCGCTCTTCGCCTCACTCCAGCACCGAGCCTTTCGAGGCGAGCTGTGATTTGCTTTTATGTTTGTAAGAAAAACACTATCGAATTTCTTACATGTCGGCGACCAAGGAACCTCGCAAAGCATTGATGCGACGATCCGTCGGCGCATTTGCCACAAAGACAGGGTACCTTTTGTGGCAAATCCCATGGGCATACCGTTGTCCAGTCACCGCTTGGCAGTAAGGGCCAATGGGACTCCCGGCCTTGGCGCACCACTACACCGTTTGTTGTCAGAAAAAGTGGCTAGTTTTTCTGACAAACCCCACACGGGAGAGCTGATGCAAAGCATTGATGCCACGATCCTTCGGCGCATTCGAGGCTTTGGACCGGGTGCGGTCTTCGTACGATGATTGTTTCCATGGGTACCAAGGGAACTTGAGCGCGTTCAGGTCACAGGGCCAAGGTGCTCAACGAGACTTGAGCTTGTTTTTGCCACAAAAACAGGGTATTTTTTGTGGCAAAACTCATGGGCAAACACGCACAATCTATCGATACCCAGGTTCTCGAACGGATTCAAACACACGGGCCGGGATGGGTGTTCACGCCCGCGGACTTCAGCGACCTGGGCAGCCGCACCGCAGTGGCTACGGCGCTCAAACGCCACAAGGCCGCAGGGATCATCAGGCAACTTGATCGAGGGTTGTACGATGTGCCGCGCACGCATGCCAAGCTGGGCGTGCTTTGGCCGTCGCTGGAAGCCGTTACAGAGGCAATCAAAACTCGCGATTCGGTTCGCCTACAACCTACCGGCGCTTATGCCGCCAATCTGTTGAGGCTCTCGGACCAAGTGCCCATGCGCGTGTTCTTCCTGACTGATGGGCCGGAACGGAAGATCAAGCTGGGCAATCTGCGGATAACTCTCAAGCGCACCACGCCGCGCAACATGGCCACCGCTGGGCGTATCAGCGGCTCGGTCATCCAGGCGCTCCGTTGGCTGGGCAAGCGCAGTGTCGATGACCACACGGTGCGGCATCTGCGCAAGCTGCTCAACAACGAAGCCAAGCAACAACTTCTCGCCGATGTGCGCCATGCGCCGATCTGGATTGCCCAAGTGATGCGCCAAGTGGCGGCAACCGAGAGTAAGTCGAAAGCGGACCAGTAGCGGACCTGCGATGGACGGCTATCTTGAACTCAGCCGCGATGACCGGCGCTTGCTGTGCGAAGACGCGCGCGCCACGCTCGGCCTCACGGCTGAAAGCATCGAGAAGGATTTCTGGGTGTGCTGGACGCTTCGCGAACTCTTTACGCTTGCGGAATGGGGGCCACGCTTGACGTTCAAGGGCGGCACCTCGCTCTCCATGGGCTGGAAGCTAATCGAACGCTTCTCGGAAGACATCGACGTGGTCATAGACCGAGAGTTCCTCGGGCTTGGCGCCGAGCGGCTCAGCAATAAACAGATCAGGAGACTGAAGGAAGAGTGCAGCCGTCGTATTGCAGACGATCTGCTCCCCGCACTCCGGAAGCGGCTGCAAGAGCGCTTGCCAGATAACGAGAGTTGGAAGTTGGAAGCGGCCGACGCGCAAGTCGATCCCGACCTGCAGACGCTGCTGTTTGAGTACCCGAAAGAATTTGATTACGGTGGGACTTATGTGAAACCCGTCGTCAAGATTGAACTTGGAGCGCGCGGGGAAGCCGAGCCGACCGAGATGCCTGAGATTCAGCCACTGCTCGCCGAAGCCTACCCGACAGTGCTGGGTGACGCGCGGTTTTCTGTGCGCACGTTAGCACCTCGGCGCACCTTCTGGGAAAAGGCGATGCTGTTACACGAGGAGACCTATCGCCCGCCCGGGAAGCCTCGCAAGGCGCGCATGTCGCGACACTACTATGACCTTTGGTGTTTGATTAACAAAGGTGTCGCGGCCGAAGCTTCGCTGGATCACGGCTTGTTCGAGCGCGTCGCCGCGCATAGGAAGGAGTTCTTCCGATATGGCTGGATGGACTACACCACGCTGAGCAAGGGGCGCATTCGTTTGGTACCCTTAGCCGAGCAGGAGGCCGAGTGGCGCGCGGACTACTCGGCGATGAGCGGCGAGATGTTTTTTGGCGATCCACCTGCGTTCGATGAAGTATTGAGGATCGTTAAGCATTTCGAAGTGGAGTTCAATGAGGGATGAGTCATTTTCGGTTTCTCATTAACGAATGGGCTGCAGTCTACGAGTCAGCCAGCAAGGCCGAATCGCTGGTGCACTCAGACGCGCGCGCGGCGTGCTTCTACGCGCGGCGCGCGCTGGAGTTGGCCGTAGCGTGGGCATACAAGCATGACAGTTCACTACGCCTTCCGTATCAGGACAATCTGAGCGCGCTGATTCACGAGCCGACCTTCAAAACAGTTACCGGCGACGCGGTATTCAGCAAGGCGCGCCTCATCAACCGCCTCGGCAATCAAGCCGTCCACAGTCATCGCGCAATCCAGCAATCCGACGCTCTGGTTGCCGTGCGCGAGTTGTTTCATTTCACCTACTGGTTTGCTCGGACCTATGCGCGAGGATCTCGACCAGCGCCGGGACTGGCTTTCGATCCGGGCGCGCAGCCCACATCTGCGCCAATTCCCAGACAGACGACCGAGCAGCTTCAGCGGCTGGAAGACAGCTTGCACGAGCGAGACGAGAAGCTCGCGGTGTTGCTTGCTGACAAGTCTGCACTGGATGAAGAGCTGAAGCGCCTGCGAGCAGAAGTGGCTGAGGCGAAGCGAGCGGCCGCCGGACAGCCCGATACCCACGACTATTCCGAAGCCGAGACGCGAGACTACTTTATCGACCTCTTGTTGAAGGAAGCGGGCTGGGCGCTTGATCAGCCTCGCGATCGAGAGTTCGAAGTCGCCGGCATGCCCAACCGCGAGGGCAAAGGCTTCGTGGATTACGTGCTGTGGGGCGATGACGGGAGGCCGCTGGGGCTGGTCGAAGCCAAGCGCACGCGGCGCGATTCGCGTGTTGGCCAGCAGCAGGCGAAGCTCTACGCCGATTGCCTGGAGAACCGATTCGGACAGCGGCCGGTGATCTTCTACTCCAACGGGTACGACCACTGGCTTTGGGACGATGCCAATTACCCATCGCGAGCGGTCCAGGGATTCTACAAGAAGTCAGAGCTTGAACTCATCATCCAGCGGCGGGTCAGCCGCAAGGCGCTCGCGCAAGCTGAGATCAACACGGAGATCGTCGAGCGCTACTACCAGACGCGGAGCATCCGCCGCATCGCCGAAGCCTTCGAACGCGATCACGATCGAAAAGCACTCGTCGTGATGGCCACCGGCGCCGGCAAAACGCGCACGGTGATTGCGCTCTGCGATTTGCTGATGCGATGCAACTGGGCGAAGCGAGTGCTCTTCCTCGCGGACCGGGTTGCGCTCGTGAACCAGGCTGTCAATGCGTTCAAACGACATTTGCCTGACGCATCACCCGTGAATCTAGTCACCGAGAGAGACGCCGAGGGGCGCGTGTTCGTATCGACATACCCGACGATGATGGGATTGATTGATGAGAGCCGCGACGGCCAACGACGGTTTGGCCCAGGGCACTTCGATCTGGTGATCATCGACGAGGCCCACCGTTCGGTGTTCCAGAAGTACCGCGCGATTTTTGAATACTTCGATTCGTTGCTTGTAGGTCTCACCGCTACGCCCAAGGACGAAGTAGACCGCAATACGTACAGCTTGTTCGACCTCGAGAACGGGGTGCCCACTGACGCCTACTCACTCGAGGAAGCGGTTAGCGACAGGTTCCTTGTGCCACCGAAAGCGGTGTCTGTACCGCTGAAGTTTCAGCGCGAAGGGATCACCTACGACGAGCTTACGGAAGACGACAAGGAACAATGGGACGCGCTGGAGTGGGACGAGGAAGGCAACGTACCCGACCGCGTTGAGGCGCAAGCGGTCAACAAGTGGCTGTTCAACTCAGACACCGTCGATAAGGTCCTAGCTCACGTTATGACGCGTGGCCTTACGGTCGCGGGCGGTGACCGCCTGGGCAAAACAATCGTCTTTGCCAAAAATGTGGGCCACGCCAAGTTCATCGCCGAGCGCTTCGATGTCAACTATCCGCACTTCAGGGGAGATTTCGCTCGCGTGATCACATTCGAGACGGAATACGCGCAAAGCCTGATCGACGCCTTCTCGAATAAGGATAGGCCGCCGCACATTGCGATCTCAGTAGACATGCTCGACACAGGCATCGATGTGCCTGAAGTCGTCAACCTGGTTTTCTTCAAACTGGTGCGTTCCAAGACCAAGTTCTGGCAGATGGTCGGGCGCGGCACGCGGTTGTGCCCCGACTTGTTCGGTCCGGGTCGGCACAAGCAGTTCTTCTACCTGTTCGACTACTGCCAGAACCTTGAGTTCTTCAGCCAGAACCCGGAGACCACCGACGGGGCGCTGGCTGAATCGTTGGGCAAGAGACTCTTCAAAGCGCGTTTGGAGATGATTGCGGAGTTGGAGAAGAGGCTCGACGCCGCGGCCCTTCTCGATGCAATCAAACAGTATCCGGCTACATACGGAGAGCCACCCAACGAGACCGATCTTCGGTTCGCAATAGCGGAGTTGCTGCAATCCGAAGTTGCTGCGATGAACCTGGAGAACTTCGTTGTTCGGCCAAAGCGACGCTTGATCGAGAAGTACGCAAAGCCCGAAGCCTGGAATGGGCTCTCTGAAGGGGCGTTCTTCGAGCTATCCAACGAAGTCGCCGGGCTCCCGTCGGAACTGGAAGCGGAGGCCGAGGAGGCTAAGCGGTTTGATCTATTGATACTCAACCTGCAGCTGGCGCTCTTGCGCGCGGAGCCCGCGTTCGTGCGCTTGCAGAACCAGGTAATAACCATCGCCGGACTGTTGGAGGAGAAGTCCGCTATTCCGATGGTGCGTGATCAGATGCCGCTGATTCAGGATGTGCAGACCGACGAGTGGTGGCGGGACGTGACTACTCCACTACTGGATTCGGTGCGGCGGCGACTGCGGGACTTGGTCAAGCTAATCGAGAAGCAGCAACGCAAACCCATTTACACCGACTTCGAAGACGAGATGGGTCCCGAGATCAGGGTAGGGTTTCCGGGGCTCGCCGCCGCCAGGGACTTTGAGAAGTTTCGCGCTAAGGCGCAGGCCTTTCTCGGTGCGCATCAAGATCATGTCGCGATTCAGAAGCTGCGAATGAACAAGGCCCTGACTCAGTCGGACCTTTCGGAGTTAGAGCGCATGCTCGCCGAGAGTGGTGGCGAGCCCGAAGAGATCAATCGAGCCAAGGACGATTCACGAGGCCTTGGCCTATTCGTGCGATCACTCGTGGGGCTCGATCGGGAGGCCGCTAAAGAGGCTCTGGCCGGTTTCCTCTCGGGGAAAACATTCGGCGGAAACCAGATTGAGTTTGTGAACCTGATCGTGAATCACCTGACGGAGCATGGCGTGATGGACGCGTCATTGCTCTACGAGTCGCCGTTTACAGACATCACGCCCCAAGGCCCAGACGGACTGTTCACGTCTGCGCAGGTTGACGAGTTGGTTGCAGTGCTTGATCGAATCAGGGCAACGGCGCTGGCCGCGTGACGACTCACCCTCGCGTGATCTGTCGGGCTCAATCACCAGTCAAGGCCGGGCCGTTCGACCCGCGTGCCCGCAAGAGAATCAGTTGTCAATCTGAACCGAGTCGACGGCGCGGGTGGCGACGGCGCGGGCTTTCGCGTTTGCTTGCTTGAATTCTGCCAGAACTACCAGCACTTCCTTTTGTTGATCAATAAACAGCACGGCTCCTCTGAGCTCCACTGGGGTGCCGTTGAGTTTCCCGATCACTTTTATCGGCACCCGCTTGGCTCGGAGGTCGCGAACGGGTTCGATCGTGGCGTCGGTGATGCCCTGTTGTTTTAACAGCCCATCCATCCACCCGGCAGCGTAGCTCCACGCATCCATCGAGTTCGGTGTCATCGAATAGCTAATGATCACCAGGACGTCACCGCTCTTGTAATAGTAGTTCTTGAGAACGGCGCCAGGCATCTTCGCCGGCACCGGCACGTTAAACGACTGAGGTTCACCAGGCAGCTCGAGTGAAGCGCCGGTGTCTTCGAGAGAGTATCTCGTCCATGCTTCAGGAGCCCCGCCGGAATTCATCACGCCTGAAGCGTCTCGACCCTGAGCGCCACTTTGAGGTCAAGCGTCCTGAGCTGGCATCTGTGGGCCATCCACCGTGAGCGTTGGCGAACGTGTTTTGGAGTCTCTGGCTGTTGTCCGTTGGTAGTCGGCGACAACACAATCGCAAGCCACAACGCCGCCGCAACGGTCTTGGTCGCACACTTCATGGGACCTCCATTATTTGGGGATCGGTGTCGCAATCAGATGACACGGAAGCTTCTGATGCCGTCGACTCGTAGATAAGGAGGAGCAGTGAGTGCTAAACGCTACTATCAGTTGGTTGCAGGGTTCAACAGTTTTCTTCTTGAGTTGAGGATGCCGAACGAAATTGTCACGATAATGGCACATCCGACCCCGGTCGGGCGCGTCAACTTTTGCGCGCAATACCGGGCATTAACCCTGAAAGGGTGCGGGCATAAAGCCACGGGTGAGTCCGCGAACCCGTGGACGACCTGTAGTGGCACTAACCCGCGAAGCGGCTGGCGGTCCTTGGTTGACGAGCGACTTGTGGGTCCCATAACTCGGATGTGCTTGCCCTGACCGTCACCCTCTTCGAGGGTTCAGGCGACTTCTTCGCGTGTCTCCACGGGTTCGCGGACTCACCGGTGGCTTTACTCCGGCATCCCATTCCGGGATTCAAACGCAAGAACTCGACGCGCGCTGCGGCCGGTTACCGCTCGACAACCGTCTCGACCATCTGAGATAATCTGCAATTTACGCGAGACAGTTGATTCGTGTCTGAGAGTGCTCAGGGTATGAAAGACCGTATTCACACCGACAACGCGCCAAAAGCCATTGGGCCTTACTCGCAGGCCATAAAGGCTAATGGTCTGGTATTCGCTTCGGGGCAGGTCGCGCTGGATCCGGCGACTATGCAGATCGTCGAGGGCGGCATTCGAGAGCAGACAGAGCGCGTGATGAACAACCTGAAAGCCGTGCTGGAAGCGGCGGGCAGCTCATTTGAACGCGTGGTCAAGACGACCGTTTTTCTGGCTGATATGAATGACTTCGCCGAGATGAACGAAGTCTACGGCCGGTTCTTTGGAGAAGTGCCGCCGGCGCGTTCGACCGTTGAAGTCGCTCGGCTGCCTCGGGACGTCAGGGTGGAGATAGACTTGATTGCGCTGGCGGACTAGGCGGGATTTGGATTTTAGATTTTGGATTTTGGATTTTGGATTTGAGAATAGGAGAGGAAACCCAATCCAAATCTAAAATCCAAAATCCAAAATCGATCAGGCTGCTTTGACGACTTTTCCAGCTTTCAGACAGCGAGTGCAGACGCGGATGCGTTGCGGGCGGCCGCTTATGAGCGCGCGCACCGGTTGAAGATTCGGATTAAAACGGCGGTTTGTTCGGTTGTTAGCGTGGCTCACGGTGTGACCAAACTGGGGTCCCTTGCCGCAGATTTCGCATCGTTGTGCCATTGTTCTACTCCTCTGTTGCGATTATTGCGATGAAAGCAAAACGAGAGTTTAGCACGAGCGGCGACCGTGCCGTCAAACCATTTCTCGAAGGAGCAAAGCTGTGTTTCGTTTATCAAAGACCCTCATTCTCCCCTCTCTGGTTGTTCTGTCTTCCCTGCTGCTGACGGCCTGCAAGGGCGACGATCCAAAGCCCGGCAGCGAGGTCGCGGCTAAGGTAGGCTCACGCGAGATCACCGTCCGCCAGGTGGACAGCCTGATCAAACAGCAGATCGATCAGAGCGGCGGCGGCAAGACGCTGAGCCCCGCTGAGTTGGTTGCCGCGCGTCTCAGCGTTCTCGACAACATGATCCAGGAAGAGGCCATGTTCCAAAAGGCCCAAAAGGAAAGCCTCGAGCCTGACGACAGCAAGGTGAATCAGGAAGTCCAAAAACGCAAACAGGACGCTCACGTCACGGAAGAGCAATATCAGGATCAGCTCAAGCAAGCGGGCATGACCGAAAGCGAACTGCGCGACAAGGTTCGGAGAGAGCTTGCGATCAACGCGCTTCGCGAACGCGAGCGGACTCGAGTAAGCGCGCCGACCGACGCCGAGATCGACAAGTATTACTCCGACCACAAGAACGAGTTCGTGGCAGAGCGGGGCGCCGACATCTCGATGATAATCGTGAGCCCGGTGAACAACGGCGGCGAAGCGGGCGCCGAACAGAAAATCAAAGCAATTCACGAGCAGCTTCGAAGCGGGACCACCGACTTCGCGACGGTAGCGGCGCAGAAGTCCGAGGACCAGCAGTCGGCGCTGCGCGGCGGGCAGCTTGGCTTTGCTTCCGAGGCCGGGTTGAAGCAGACCTTCCCCAGCAGACCTGAACTTCCAGGCATGCTGATGGCAATGAAGGAAGGCCAATTCACCGAACCGATCAAGGACAACCTGGCCGGCAACTGGTACATATTCAAGCTCAACCGGAAGCAAGAGCAGCCGCGGGACCTCACGCTCAACGACGTGCGCACGGACATCATAAACACGATCACGCAGCAGCGACAGCAGATATTGCTTCAAGCTTTGGTGCTGGTCACGCTTGCGGAGACGACTACAAAGAATATGCTTGCCGAGCGGATCGTGCAGAACCCGCAAAGCATAGTCGAGATGCGTCCGTCACAGTTGTTGGAGTCGAGCCAGAGCCAGCAGCAAGCGCCGCCGCGACTCGAGAATCAGAATCGACCGGCTGCGAACGAGAATCGTCCGGCGGCTTCGGCTGCGAATGCGAACGCCCGACCTGCAAATGCCAACAAGTAGTTAGAAGTCCGTAGTCCGTAGTCCGTGGTCCGTAGTTAGTAGCCATCTGACAGGTGATCGACGACTGAAGATTGACTGCGTAACTACGGACAATTGACTACGGACTACGGACTTCCTCATGCTCTTCCGCTTAGACGACGTTCACAAATCCTACGGCGCGCAGGAGGTGTTGCGCGGCGCGACGTTTCAGGTCAATCCGGGCGAGCGCGTCGGGCTGGTCGGACGCAACGGCGCCGGCAAGACCACTATCTTTCGACTCGTGACTGGCCGCGAAGAAGCCGATCGCGGCGAGGTAATCCTGCTAAGAGGCCTTCGCGTCGGGCTGCTCGAACAACAACCAACCTTCACCGGAGACAAGAGCGTCCGCGACGAAGCGGTTTCGGTCTTCACCGAGCTGCACGAGATCGAGGCTGAGATTACCCGTCTAGAACACGTGATGGCGGAAGCCGTTGGCGTCGCGCTTGCCGAAGCGATGCACGCCTACAGTGACCTGCAGCATCGTCATGAATTAAGCGGCGGATTCACCTATCAAGCTCGCGCCGAGGCGGTGCTGGTCGGCCTCAGCTTCGGACCCGAAGAGTTGTCGCGGCCGGCGGATCAACTCAGCGGCGGACAGAAGGCGAGGCTCGCGCTTGCGAAGCTGCTGCTCGCCGAGCCCGACGTTTTGCTGCTGGACGAGCCAACCAATCATCTGGACGTGAGCGCAATCGAGTGGCTCGAAGACTTTCTTTCAGAGTACAAATCGGCGTTCGTGATCGTTTCACACGACCGGTTTCTGCTAGACCGAACGGCTTCAAAGATGGTCGAGGTGGACGCGGGCCGCGCGACTGTTTATCCCGGGAACTACACCGCTTATGTGAAGCAGCGGGAGGAGCGGCGGCTCACCCAGATGCGCGAGTACGAGCAGCAACAAGAGATGATCGCCCGCACCGAAGACTTCATTCGCCGAAACATCGCCGGGCAGAAAACCAAGCAGGCAAAATCTCGGCGCAAGATGCTCGAAAAGCTCGACCGTGTCGAAGCCGTTCGCGACGATCGAGTCGGCGACTTTCGGCTGCAAGCCGTCGCCCGGGCCGGAGACAACGTGTTGTCCGTTTCAGATCTTGCGATCGGCCGCAATAGCGTTGCTCTCGCGCTGGGGATTTCGTTTTTGCTGAGGCGAGGCGAACGCCTCGGGATCATCGGGCCGAACGGATCGGGTAAGACTACCTTTCTCAAAACGATCATCGGCGACCTTGAGGCGGTCGAGGGAGGCCTGATCTGGGGCGCGAACGTCAACCTGGAGTATTTCGACCAGGAACTCTCAACACTCGATCTCTCATCAACTGTCATCGAAGAGATCGGAGTTGCCGCGCCGCGCGCATCGCCGGCTGAGTTGCGAAGCTACCTGGCGAAGTTTCTGTTTCCAGGTGACGACATACTCAAACCGGTGATCGCGCTATCGGGAGGCGAGCGGAGCAGGCTTGCGCTGGCGAAGCTTATCTACGGCCGCGCGAACGTGCTGGTGCTGGACGAGCCGACGAACCACCTCGACATCCCTTCGCGTGAAGCGCTCGAACAGGCGCTTGCGGACTACCCCGGCACGATCGTCACCGTCTCGCACGATCGGTACTTTCTGGACAAGATTGCGACTGAGATTCTGCACTTCGAGAACGGTGCTGCTACATATCACAATGGCAGCTACTCGGATTACTACGAGCTTCGACATCGCAAGAAGGCTGAAACCGAATCACCCCCTCCAACGCGGCGAGCGACGCCTCAACCCAAATCGAAGCCGCGGGCCAACCCTCAATCGAAGCAGCGTCAGCATTCAGCGGAAGAGATTGAACGCGCGATCCACGCGCTCGAGCAAGAGCTTGCCGAGTTGTCGGAGCAGCTCGCCAGTCCCGCTTCGGATTGGGGACCTGCGCACTACGTCGAGATGGGCAATCGGCATGCAACGATCGCGAGCCAACTCGAAACACTGTATAGAGAATGGGAAGAGGCTGCGGCCCTTCAGAAACAATGAGGCAGCGGTTGGCAGAAGACTCGCACCGGGTTCCAGGCAAACAGAGATCTCGCGCAGTTAACGTCCGCGCCAGCTCGGAGCGCGTTTCTCGAGGAATGCTCCCATGCCTTCTTGAGCATCCTCGGCCAAAGCATTTGTGCTCATCACGTCCTTCGCATAAGCGTATGCCTTAGGCTGATCGAGATCGATCTGAGCATAGAAAGCCTGTTTGCCAATCGACATAGTCAGCGGACTCGCTTCGGCGATTCGCTGAGCGAGAGCCAGGGTCTCTTCGCGCAACCGTTCGGCCGGAACCGCTCGATTGATTAAGCCCCATTCCATCGCCGTTTGCGCGTCAATCGGCACGCCGGTCACAAGCATCTCGAGAGCGCGCTTCCGCCCAATCGCTCGCGACAGCGCCACCATCGGCGTCGTGCAAAACAAACCGATCCGAACACCCGGCGTTGCAAATCGCGCTTCTTCTGATGCGATGGCGAGGTCGCATGTCGCAACCAACTGGCAACCCGCGGCGGTGGCGATCCCCCGAACTTCGGCTATCACCGGCTGTGGAATCGATTGGATCAGCGTCATCAGCTCGGTGCAGACTTCAAAGACATGCCGGTAGTCAGTGATGCCTTTGTCGCGAAGCTCGTTCAAGTCGTGTCCTGCTGAGAACGCCGGGCCTGCTGCCGCAAGTATGACGGAGCGAATTTCCTTTGAGTCTCCTATCTTTCGAAAGCAGCCGATTAGCTCTTGCATCAGATCGAGCGACAAAGCGTTCCGCCGGTCGGGCCGGTTCATCGTGATGACGGCTATCGGCACTTTGGATTCAACAAGCAGATGTTCGTAGGTGGATTGCATAAGGAATACTCCTCGAATGAGGTGCTAAAGTTTGGCGGTCCAAGGATACCAGCCGGTCCGGGTTGGGTCTAGGTAGCACGCCTCTTCACAAGGTTCACTGTTGCTGGCGGATGATCGAACGAGATCGCTCTTTTGCTTCGCCTTGGGCTGCTTCGAACTCCGGGGAGTGCCTGCGCCGCGTAGCGGCTGCCTATCGATAGCTGCGGCAACAGTGTTCGAAGTGGGCCGCGAAGCGGCTACCTGGTTCGCACATTGGGGTGGGTCTCTACAATGGATGTTCGCTCTTGGGCCATGCAGGTAACCGCTACGCGGCCCGGCCCGTTTTAGCCCTGTCCTCTATCGATAGGTCACCGCTACGCGGTGTTTGCGCCAGGTCGCCTTTACGCGGTGTTTGACGCTCGGCGGCCCAATATATAGCAGGTCATTCCCGAGGCCCCACAAGTTGCGGTGTACACGACGAAGCCCTTCGGCTATAATCGGCCCGCGACTGAAACAGATACTTGATAAGACCTTCAGGCCAGCGGAAACACACTCTCGACATATACCCCGTAGCTCCAAGAGCCCACATGAACGAAAAAGATTTCGTACACCTTCATCTTCACACTGATTTCAGCCTCCTTGACGGGGCAATCCAAATCAAGCCCCTCGCCAAACGCGCCGCCGAAACCGGAGCGCGAGCCGTCGCCGTCACCGATCACGGCAATCTCTACGGCGCGGTGTCGTTTTACAACAACATGAAGGGCAGCGGCATCAAGCCCATCATCGGAATCGAAGCCTACATCGCGCGAGGCAACCACACCGATCGCAAAGACGACTCCACCAACGAACGCGGAACCAACCACATTATTCTGCTCGCGAAAAACCTTCAGGGCTATCATAACCTCGCGAAGCTTTCGTCCATTTCATATACACACGGCTTCTACTACAAACCGCGAATTGACAAGGAGCTGCTGGCAAAGCACAGCGAGGGGCTCGTGGGATTGTCAGCTTGTCTTTCGGGGGTTCCCTCTTCCCTTCTCCTGACCGACAAGTTCGATCAAGCCGCGAAACAAGCTGGCGAGTTCGAAGACATTTTTGGCAAAGGCAACTACTTCCTCGAAGTCCAGGACCACGGCCTCGATGAAGAAGTCTCAACCGTCATCCCCGGCATGATCGAGCTGTCCAAAAAGACCGGCATCCCGCTGGCTGCCACCAACGATTGCCACTACCTGATGAAGGAAGACTGGCGCGCGCACGACGTGCTGGTGTGCATTGGCGCGGGCAAGACGGTCAACGAGCAGAAGCGGCTCAAGTACAAACAAGGCGAGTTCTACTTCCGCGACGCCGCGGAGATGTGGCAGTTGTTTGGCGGCGTACTCCCCGAAGCTTTGTTGAACACCGTCCGCATAGCGGAGATGTGCGAGCTTGAACTGCCGCAGGGACAAAACCACCTCCCCGAGTACCGCGTACCTGACGGCGAAACGGCCGAGAGCTACTTCGCCAAGATCGCGCGCGCGGGACTCGAGGAAAGATGGCAGGCGATCAAGAACCGTCCGGACCGCAAGTGCGACCTCGACGACTACAAGGCGAGGCTCGAGCTTGAAATCGGAGTCGTCAACCGGATGAAATACGCCGGGTACTTCCTGATCGTGTGGGACTTTATCAACTATGCAAAGCGAGACGGCATCCCCGTAGGACCCGGCCGCGGCTCGGCTGCCGGATCGCTCGTCGCTTACTCGATGAAGATCACCGACCTCGATCCGCTGCAATACGATCTGGTGTTCGAGCGATTCCTGAATCCCGAGCGAATTTCGATGCCGGACATCGACATCGACTTCTGCGTTCGCGGCCGGCAGAAGGTCATCGATTACGTGGCCAATTACTACGGGCGCGATCACGTCGCTCAAATCAGCACGTTCGGAACAATGGCTTCCAGAGCCGCAATCAAGGATGTGGGCCGCGCCCTCGAGATGCCTTTCGCAGACGTCGAGAAGATAGCCAAAATGATCCCGCCGCCGGTCCGCGGACGCAACGTCGGGATCGATGACGCCATCAAGCAAAGCCCCGATCTCAGAAAAGCCATAGCGACCGACCCGCGAGTCAACGACCTCATCGAAATCGCAAAACGACTGGAAGGATGTTCGCGTCACGCGTCGGTTCACGCGGCGGGGGTCGTCATCTCACCCAGGCCAATCCACGAGCTGGTGCCGATATCGAAGACGTCGCGCGATGAAATAACGACGCAGTATTCGATGAACGATCTTGAGAAGACCGGAATGCTCAAGATGGATTTTCTCGGGCTGACCACGCTCACGATCATTGCGGACTGCTTGAAATCCATCGAGCGCGAGACCGGAACCGTCATCGACCTGTCTACGATCGCGCTCGATGATCGTGCCACGCTTCAGTTGTTCGTCGAGGGAAAGACCGAAGCGATCTTCCAGTTTGAATCCGATGGAATGAAAGACCTGTGCCGCCGTTTGAAACCCGACGGGCTCGAAGATCTATCGGCGCTCAATGCGCTCTACCGTCCGGGCCCAATCGACAGCGGATGGATCGACGACTTCATCGAGCGGCGTCACGGCAGGCGCCAGGTCAAATACGACTTCCCCGAGCTGAAAGAGGTCATGGGGAACACGCTTGGGATTTGCGTGTACCAGGAACAGTTGATGGCGGTCTTTCAAAAGCTCGCCGGGTACTCGCTGGGCGAAGCTGATCTCGTCCGCCGAGCGATGGGCAAGAAGAAGCGCGAAGAACTGGACAAGGAAAAAGAAAAGTTTCTGAAGCAGGCGATCGAGCGGGGACACAACCGCGCGAAGCTTGAAAAGCTGTGGCAGAGCTTCGAGGGCTTCGCGGACTATGCGTTCAATCGCGCGCATTCGTTCTCGTACAGCTATCTTGCCTACCACACCGCTTATCTCAAGGCTCACTATGCGACGCACTTTTGGTCGGCGGTGTTGTCGAACGAACTGAACAACACGGCTAAGGTCGTACGTTACATCAACGAAGCGAGGCTTCAGGGAATCGCCATCCTGCCGCCTGATGTGAACGCGAGCCTCGACACCTTCACGCCGAGCGCAAACTCGATCAGGTTCGGGCTTGCGGCAATCAAAGGCATCGGGCAGTCCGCCGTCGCCAGCATAGTTGACGCACGCAACTCAGGAGGCTCGTTCACCTCGATCTTTGATTTCACGGAACGTGTCGACTCTCGCGCCGTCAACAAACGCGTGCTTGAGAGTTTGATTCGCGCGGGCGCGTTCGACTCGATCGAGACAGCAAGAGCGAGGCTTTTCGCCGCGATCGACTCCGCGATCGAAAGCGGTCTGCGCGCGCAACGGTCGCTAGCTTCGGGACAGGCAGACCTGTTCGGCTCGCTCGCGCAGTCAACGACGGTCGACGACCCGCCGTTGCCTGATGCGCCTGCGTGGCTGCCCTATCAACTGCTCAAGGGTGAGAAAGAAACGCTCGGCTTCTATATTTCAGGGCATCCGCTGGGGAGTTACGATCAGGCGCTGCAGGACTTCGCCACCGCGGACATGGACCGGCTTACGCGGCTCGAGCACGGCGCTGTGGTTTCGATAGGCGGCATCATCCTCGAGCTTGCCACTCGGATGACCAAGAAGGGCGACCAGTTCTGCTTGTTCCAACTTGAAGATCAGTTCGGCGCGGTCAAGACCGTCGCTTGGCCGCAAGTCTACGCCAAGTCGAACGGGCTGCTCAGGAACGACTCGGCGGTGCTTGTGCGAGGACGCCTGGAAGTCGACGACGGCGGCGCGATGAGCGTCATCGCCGATGAGATTCAATCGCTCGAAGACATTCGTGAGCGGGCCGCGCGAACGATCATGTTGCGCTTCGACATCGACGCCATCGATGGAGAGAAGCTCGATAGGCTGCACGCTTTATTGGACAGCAATCGCGGCGACTGCGCGATCGTCTTTGAAGCGCGGCTCGCCGACGGCTCGATCGCCCGCGTTCAACCAAATAGTCTGGTTCGAGTAAGAGTCACGCCTCAACTAACCAACAGCATCAAAGATTTGCTCGGCGCTTGCGACATCGAGCTTGTAGTTCAGAAGGCAACTGGCGCCGCCCGCTGACCGTTTGCTCCTCCGGTTTCCGAGTTTGAGGTTCAGCGCGTGACCCAGCGACCAATGAGCCCTTCTATGCGCAGTTGCTATGACCCTGCGCGCGCACATAGTACAATCCGCACTGGGGCGGCAGCTGTGGAGAACAAGATGACCGCGTACAAGAGATACGTTCGAATCAAGGAATCTAATAGCCTCCTGCTCACGGATTTGCCATTCAAGCCAGGGCAGGTAGTAGAGGTCGTTGTGATTGCCCAGAACGGTGATGAATCCGAAGAGCGAGTCCGCGATTTGCAAGCAATGCTTAATGATACTCAGGCCCTGCCGGCAGCGAGAGCGATGAGCGAGGACGATATCGCTGCGGAGGTTGAGGCGTATCGCGCAGGGCGATGAGAGTTGTAATCGACACTAATGTTCTCGTCTCTGCTGCGTTGAAGGACAGGGACCCCGAAGGCGTTATCCTTTTCGTTGCTTCCCAGCCAGACATCGAATGGATAGTTTCACCCGCCATCACCGCTGAGTACAAAGATGTGCTCGCGAGAACTAAGTTTGGATTGCCAGAGGGCCTGCTCCAGAAGTGGTATGAGATCCTCGATCGCCTTACGCAAAGTATCGATGTTGATTTAGAAGTCGAGTTCGTTCGAGATCGCAAGGACGCGAAGTTCCTGGCATGCGCACTTGTGAGCGATGCCGAGTTCATGATCACCGGCGACCGCGACTTCAATCAAGCCGAAAAATTGATCAACACCACGATCATCTCTGTCTCGCTGTTCAAACGGTTGGTTTGTGACGCAGCACCGTGATGGACGGAGGTCTGCGGTATTGCTTTTGCCTTTTCACATCCGCCCCTCGCTTATGCTACATTCTTACTGGCTCTCACCGGCGAGAAGCGCTCAACGATAGAACAAACCAAAGCGCGCGAGCAGGAATCTAACCCCCGACTCAGTTTGAAAGGATGGCAGTTCGCACAGCCTTGGTAGCCACAACTAGAAAACCCAGGACACAGGTAGTCCACAGACCGCAGCCCAAGAAGGGCCTGCTTCGCCGTCTGTTCACACCGGTTAAGCTGGCAATTCTAGGCGTCCTCACCCTTATCTTCCTTTCGGTCTTTACGTTTTTTTACTTCAAATACTCGAGAATGATTGACGCCCGCTTCCGGGGCGATGTGCTAGTGCGGACGACCGGCATCTACGCCGCTCCGCGTTCGATTCGAATCGGACAAGGCATGACGCTGGCTTCGCTAAAGGGCTATCTGGACGGAATCGGTTACGTCGAATCTACCAAAGACGCCGACTCGAAACGCGGTCGATATCAAGTCAAGGGAGGCACGATCGACGTTCATACAAGCTCGGATGCGCTGATAAACGGAGTCCGTCAATTCCCGAACATCTCGGTTCAGTTCGGAGCGAGCGGCAAGACCATCACTAACATCGCCGAGATCGACAGCAAACGAAATCTGGACAGCGCCCTTGTGGAACCCGAGATGATGACTGCCATCTCGAACGAGAAGCGGCAAAAACAAAAGCTCGTCTCATTCAAAGACCTGCCCAAGGACTACGTCAACGCCGTGCTCGCGATCGAAGACCGTCAGTTCTTTGAGCACTCGGGGATAAACGTTCGGGGCATACTTCGCGCGTTGCGTCGCGACGTAGATGAAGGACGCGCGCGCGAGGGCGGCTCGTCGATCACTCAGCAACTCGTCAAGAATTTCTTTCTTACGCCTGAGAAGACCTGGCAGCGTAAGACTCAGGAGATAATGATCGCCATCGTCCTCGAGACCAAGCTGTCGAAAGAGGAGATTTTCCAGCTCTATGCCAATGACATCTTCATGGGCCAGGCCGGAAGCTACTCGATAAACGGCGTCGGCGAAGCCGCTTCTTCTTACTTCAACAAAGACGTCGTAAATCTGACCCTCCCCGAGGCCGCCTTCCTTGCGGGAATCATTCGGGGACCGAGCCTGTACTCGCCTTACCGTGATCCCGAGCGCGCGAAGGCTCGGCGCAATCAGGTGCTCGACTCAATGCTCGACGCCGGGTTCCTCACCAAAGAAAAAGCCGACCAAGCCAAGGCGAGCGACTTGAAGATTCAAGCCAAACGGAGCGCCTTGAACAGCGACGCACCGTACTTCGTCGATTATTTGACCCAGCAGTTGGGAACCGATTTCGCCAATCGCGATCTCGCGCGGCAGTCGTACCGCGTTTACACGACGATTGACCTCGAGCTTCAGCGCGCGGCCGATAAAGCGGTCAGCGACACGCTCGCGACGCTCGATCCGATCTTCTCCAAACGAAAGAAGAACCCGGTCCCCGCGGGAACGCTGCAAGCAGCGCTGGTTGCGATGAACCCCAAAACGGGCGAAATACTGGCAATGGTCGGCGGGCGCGACTACAGTCAGAGCCAGCTCAATCGCGCGGTTGACGCCAACCGGCAGCCCGGTTCAGTTTTCAAACCGATCGTCTACGCAACGGCGCTCAACACCGCTTACGATGATACGAGCGATGAGAAGATAACTGCTGCTTCTCTGTTCAAGGACGCGCCCGAGACGTTCCTGTACGGACGTGGGCAGACTTACTCGCCGGAAAATTTCGGCAAGACCTATTCGGACCACGACGTGACGCTCCGCGAAGGGCTCGTGCATTCGCTGAACGTCGTGACGGTTCGCATCGCCGAGAAAGTCGGGTACTCGAGAGTCGCTCGAATGGCGGAGAAGCTCGGCCTCCCGCGCCCGCAGGTGTTTCCTGCCATGGCGCTCGGCACCGCGGAAGCCACTCCGCTCGAAGTCGCGACCGCCTACACTGCGTTTTGCAACGGCGGCCTGCTCGCCGAATCCCGCTCGCTGAAACGAGTCACCAACTCCGACGGCGCCGGCGTGAACGAAACAAAACCTAGCACTCAGGTAGCGCTTCGGCCCGAGATCAGTTGGCTGATGACCAACATCATGCAAGACGTGTTGAACAAAGGCACGGCATCGCGAGCGCGAGCGATGGGCTTCTCCGGCACAGCCGCTGGCAAGACCGGCACTTCGCGCGACGGCTGGTTTGCGGGCTACACGCCGAACCTCGTCTGCGTAGTGTGGGTGGGCTTTGACGACAACTCAGAGCTTGGGCTTGAAGGAGCAAGGAGCGCGCTTCCGATTTGGACGGCTTTCATGAAGCAAGCGCTCGCGCTTCGTCCGGAACTCGGCGGCGACAGTTTCCCGAAACCACCCGAGAGCATCGTCACAGTCGACATAGACCCGACAACAGGCTTGCTGGCTACTGACAAGTGCCCCGCGCATGCGACCGAGTACTTCATCGAAGGCACGCAACCGCAAGAGACTTGCGAAGCTCACACGGGCGAACATCCCGAGGGATCGCTAGTTCCCGGGTTCTCGTGGCCCGAAGACAAAACCGAAATGCCAGAGAGCACTAAGAAACTCCTGCGCGAAGCAGACAAAGCCGTGGAAGACGCTCAGCGCGAGGTTAATAAACAGATCAAGAAGGCCGGAAAGAATTAAGCGGCGTCGGCCCTGGCAAACCCTGACGCACTCGAATTTGACCAGTCCGCCAATATCTTCTAAGCTGACACTGAAATCAAATGTTGGTTCGAATAGAATCGGGAGGGTCGGATCATTAGACCACAAATCAAGAGATCTACGCCAAACATCGTGTCGGCGCTTACCGCGCGCAGCCAGTTCGGCCAGATCATGAAGCGCGCAAAGGAAAACAACGAGCGCTTTGTGGTAGGTCGCCGTGGCGAGCCGCAGGTCATCATTATGAGTGTGGATGATTTCATCAGAACCATTGCCCCACCTCCAGACGTTTTGAAAGAAATCTGGGCTGAGTCCAAGCGCAAGCGTCTCGACAAACTAACCATGCGCGAGATTAACGCCGAGATCGCGGCCTACAGACGTGAAAAGCGCAAGAAGTCGACAGTGACCCAATCCGCTAAATGATCCGGGTTGTGCTTGATACAAACATAGTTGTCTCGGCCTCGCTCAAGGAGGAAGGTCGGGAAGCCGAAGTGTTATCGCTTGCGCTTACTGGGAACCTAAGCCTGAATGTCTCTGAAGCCATCTTGACTGAGTACGAAGAGGTATTGCACCGCAAGAAATTCCGGCTCAACCCGGGACGAGTGGACCGCCTCCTCGAATTGATCCACCGGGAGAGCACTCTGGTCACGCCATCGCGTGTGCTCTCAATCTCTCCGCACGAACCCGACAACCGGCTGTTGGAATGCGCAGAGGCGGCTCAGGCTGATTACCTGGTAACCGGCAACAAGCGTCACTTCCCAAAGCGTTGGAAGGAAACGCGAGTGGTAAATGCGCGAGAACTCCTCGAACTCATCACGCCGGGGCTCAAACCGTGAGTCTTAATCAAATCACTGCTGCGACATGAACGCGCTGGCAAAGCGACAATCTCCGGATAACGAATCCCGGCGGGATGACGTGTACCTAGAAAACCCGCTCTGCGAACTGAGTACTTTATTGAAGGCACGCAGCCGCAAGAGTAGCCTCATTCCATGTACTCCGAGAAGTCATCCACTGGCGCGTCGAAGTCCGGGGCCATGTACTTCACCGTGCCCCGAAGCGTGCCAGGACGCCTGGGGGTGTGCTGTCGCTGCCCGGCCAGGACCAAACGCGCGACCGGCTGGTCGTTTTCGGTGATGACGACTTCATCGCCGGGCTTAAGACCGTGAATCAACTCAGAGAGTTTGGCTTGCGCTTCTTGAACTGTCAGGAAACTCATTGGATTACCTACCTCAGTTTATCTTAGTCGTTGTCGTGGCATTGTAGCCGAATTGGTCTTTGGATTCGCTACCTGATTGATTGGAACAGCGACTTCACTCCTTAGACACTGACTGCCAAACACCTGACTACCGATCAAACTACTACGGAGCTACAGAATCCTAACCTGGTGTGGCGGTGTGGGTGGGCATTGACGACAACTCTGAGCTTGGGCTTGAGGGATCAAAGAGAGCGCTGCCGAACTGGACGGCTTTCATGAAGCAAGCGCTCGCGCTTCGTCCGGAGCTTGGCGGGGACAGCTTCGCGAAACCACCCGAGAGTATCGTTAACGTCGAGATAGACCCAACGACCGGTTTGTTGGCTACAGAAAAGTGCCTGGCGCATCAGACCGAGTACTTTATTGAAGGCACGCAACCGCAAGAGACTTGCGAAGCTCACACGGGAGAACATCCCGAGGGATCACTGGTTCCGGCTTCTCGTGGCCCGAGGACAAGACTGAAATGCCTGAGAGCACTAAGAAACTCCTGCGCGAGGCAGACAAAGCGGTGGAAGACGCCCAACGCGAGATTAACAAGCAGATCAAGAAGGCCGGCAAGAACTAGGCGATCGCTTCAGCCTCCGCAGCAGCACGAAGGCTATCCCGCTTGAGGTCATTCAAAGCGAGGTAGTACCAGAGCAAGCATTCAAGACCGAGGAGAAAATAGAGTATCAAACGCGAGTATACTAGCAACAGGAAAAGACTCTTGTATGGACTCGCCACGAGTTTGGCGAAGAACACGTTCTCGCTCACGAATGCAAAAGCGGCGGCCAGGAGGAGCAGCGAGGCGAGCACCTTCGGCCTCAGGTAGACCACGCCTTTCGGAAGGAAGGTTCCCGCATTGCCAGCAAGCAGGTCCGGCAGCCTGCCCTGTCTTCCTAAATCGACCTCCCAGCGCATCGACATCACAAAATGAAAGGTGCTAACGATGAAGAAGAAGGCAAGTGGCGGAAAATAGCAAATCGTTTTCAGATAGGCTGCTCGTGCTGTGTGGGTTTCAATGTTCGCTAGCGTAATCGAGGAATCCGGCAAGAATCCATGTGCGATGCCATAGGCCCCTCCTGCGGATAACGAGAACACCAAGAACGACAAGGCGAGCCCGTCTGCCCGTCCCTTCAGAATGCGTTCGCGATCCAGCGCTAGCCCCGCCACAGAAGTCAGAAACACAAACACGAAAGTCACAGCGGCCAGCGTCAGACCGACGCGTTTGTACCGATTGAAGGAGTACGCAATCTCCGTCAGCAACGCGACAGCGAAGAGCGCAGCATAAATTGAGGAGCTAGCCAAAACGTGCCACGGATAGTCGCCGAGCCATTTTCCTGGTGTCCCGCGGATTCCAGGGTGTGGGGGTTGCGAGGCACACGAGGGCGACTCAGTTACGTCCGCTATGAACTGAAAGCCTCTCTTGGGGTATGTCTTGATGTATCGGGGTCCAGATGCATCATCGCCTAAAGCCTTCCTTAGATGGTTTATTTGAAAGCCCAAAGCACCTTTTTCGATCCAAACATCCGGGTCCCAGACTTCATTCTTCAATTCCTGACGGCTAACCACCCGGTGTCGATTGCGAATGAGCATCCAGAGTACGTCATACGTCTTGGGTTGAAGCGCAACGGCGTGGCCGTTCCGCAAGAGTCTGTGGCTAGAGGTATCTAAGCAGAAGACACCGAATCTGTATGATCGAGCGGGTTCCAAGTTTAATCACCCTGACGGCGCTTGCTAATGGATTCCTAACGAATTCCTAACAAACTAATAGTCCATTCTGTTGTATTGTGGACGAGATTATTCTACAGCAACCAGCGATGGGGATGGACAAGTTATCAGAGGCCCAGTCCTTTTAGAGGCCGTGTGTAAAAGGGTGCTATTCGTGCCGAGAGGTTCCGGCCAAGGTCACCGGTAAACGAAGGCGACGGGAAAAGCGGGTGGAGTTTGCAGAAATCCAGCTCGGAATGCGTCTATGGGAATTGGGGAGATATTCACCAACCCCTTCAGCACACAAGCAGCACTTCAAGGCGGATTAGGCAAAAGAGTCCCGAAGCATCGACGAAAGCTTCGTCCGGGGTTTACCGGTATACACGGTAACTCAGCAATGGCTAAACCATCGAGATTCTCAGGCGTATCGCAGGGCCGCATTCCGCAGATAGCTCGCCGTCTGAGGAGTCGAATGAACGAGCTTGGCTTCAATCAGACCGAGTTGGCAGCTCGGTGCGCCATGACAGGCCAAGACCAGTTCCCAGACGGTCAGCGAGCGAACATCACCCGCGAGCGCATTGCGAAAATACTAATGCACTGCAAGGCAAATCCCGGAAAGTCGGCAGCCCGCGTCATAAGCTCCCAAGAACTCCGGGTTCTCGCCGAGGTCTTGAAAGTCTCGATTGAGTGGCTTGCCGGAAGGGACTTGGTTCTTTGGGACCCTTTGGCGGAGCCGCACCGTGCCAGTCATATCCTGCACATAATGAATGAGCACGAGGATAAAGCAACCGAAGTACTTATATGGGCCGAGTATCTTATTTCCCCGCTAGAAACGCCCGAGTTCATGCACAAGCACCACGAAGCGCTATTCAGCGACGTCGATATACTGGGCGGACAAGAAGAAAGGCGCAAAGTTGTTCAGATTTACGACAGCATCGGCAACGCGCAGAGGAAACGGCTTCTGGATTCGAAGCGAAAGCGACGGAAGCTTATTCAGTTCATTTTTTCGTCGGACATCAAGAGAATCGCTCTCGGAACGGAGGAGTACGCGGGCATTCACAAGGGACTGCGAAAGGCCTGTCTCGAGAACCTAGCCAATCTGATCTCAGATTCCTCGGATGGCATAGAGCTAGTCATCATCAGCGCCAAAGAGGCTCAGCAAGCAAAAGCTGCGTTTCGCGACTATGACTCCATTGCCGTTTTTGACGAAGGCTTTGTGCTCTGGCGGTATCGCTCGGGAAGGATCGCGTGGTCTGAATACCCAATGCACGCACGCAGGTACCGCAGCGTGCTTAAAGGACTTCAGATGGGCTCCGGCGGGAGCGGTAGTGACACGTTGAGGGCTGTCAGGAGACTTGTTGGATCGATTCACTGAGGATAGATGGATAGTGTGCTTGAAATCGCACACTCGAAGGCCCAGGAGTTCGATATAGTCACGCCACCAAGGTCCTTCAGGATTGCGTGAGTCGCGCAATCGCGTCACTTCGGGATCGACGTTGCAAAAAGGAGATGCTGATATGCCCCGCCTTCGCTCTGTTGGTTCGTGCTTGACTGCTGTCCTGCTCTCCCTGGTTTGCGCTTCTGCTCAGAATGAAAAGCCGATGACCAATCTGGATGTGATCCGACTGGTCAAGCTTGGGTTGAGCGCAGATATAGTCATCACAAAAATCAACGAGTCACCGGCGAACTTTGATCTCAGCATCGAAGGGCTTGTTGCGCTCAGCCAGAATCGCGTACCTAACGAAGTCATCAAGGCGATGCAGGCCGCCGCGCGCCAGCAAGGCAGGGCATCATCGACCTCCCCAACCCATGACGGCACTTCGACAGCGGGAGAAAGAGCCGCAAACTCCGGCAGTCGAAGCGCGCCATATCCGCTGCCGCCTGACAAGGGAGCCTATCTCTGGGATGCCTCTGATATACACCTGCTTTATCAAAGCACTGTGCCATCGGCGGGGACGAACTTCTTGCGAAGCATAACGCCATTCGTCAAAAAGAAGTTCGAGCTACAGCTTGTCGGGGCGTATGCAGAAGCCCAGTTCGAGGTACAGCAGCCGACGATTCTGGTTTCGGGATTGGGAGAGGTCATTCCGGGCGTTCCAGCCTATCGCCTGCTTTACGTCAAGACAGGCGGGATGCTGAAGGACCGGAGGATCGTGGGAACCTATGATGTCGGGGGCTTCTTCGGGAGCATTCGCATGGTAGACAACGAAGTCGAGTGTGAGGTCACGAAAATCGGCGACGGCATTTACGCGATCACGCCGCTGAAGCCTCTGAAAGATGGCGAATACGGCTTGGTGCAAGTGCCAAAGCTGGCAGATATGTCTGCAAGACCGTCGTTCGCTCCTCCCATCTGGGACTTTGGAGTCTACGCTGAAGGACATCCGAGCGAGAAGAAGTACTAACTGAAATAACCTGCGAGTCTCTCGCAGAAACTTCACTCCGTTGTTGAACGGGTGCTGCTGAGTAAGGAGTAAAGAAAATGATCAAAAGTCGTCTCACGGTATTTGTCTCCTGTCTATTCGTTCTTTTTTTTCTGTTATCAGCAAGCCCAGCTAGAACCGCAAAGACTCAAGGCGGAACTACGGTGGGATTCGTGGGCACCGATAATGGAATAGCATTCATTTACGATGAGAATACCGGCACTCGTTCGCACCTGAAAACTCCAATTGAATCGACAGGCAATGCCTATGTGACGGGGCCCCAATTTGTAACAAGGCAAAATAAGTTCGCTTTTTATAAAGTAAATAACTTATACATTTCATCCACCGAAGGTGAATCTTCCCTATTAGGTGCAGATATCAAAATTAAACAGAATAAGAACTTCATTACTTCAAAACGCTATACGTATAGTGCTATGCCAAATGATGTTTTGAATAATATGAAGTTTTCTGAAGGCATGGGATTTTATTCCGCATTACAATCGGCGGATGAAAACACATGGTTATTCGTTGAAAGAAATATGGAGAATACTTCCTACAATTTGTGTTTATATGGTAGATAGCTCCTGGTCTGGGTAATCGTGCTTAAACCGTGGTTACTTACCTTTCTTCGAAACGCCATCCAAGGCGCCCGCCGCGGGCAGCATCGGGAGAAGTTTTCCTTGACTGTAGCTAAGGATTCACATATCCTACGTTTTCTACCTTCGAAGTTGGTCCATACCGCCTGCAAACGTCCGTCTCCCCGCAAAGGAGGACATGTCCATGGTAGTTCGAATACGCACGCCACTCTTGATGTTTGTCTTTATCGCGCTCGTTATGTCGGTCGCGAGTGCCTTTCAAGGACAAGATATCAAGCGACACACCACGAAAAGCGAAAGAGCAAACTTGCGCAATGAGTATGGAGCGGTAATCCAAGACGCGGATGGAAAGCGGATCAACTACTCCAGGGAGCAGTTGGACGTTCAAGAAGTGCAAGCCAGAACGAACGAAGGTCCATTACAATCGCTTGCCAGTGAAACAATACTTTCCGATACTGCTGCCGAGGCGGCTTGGGGTTATGCCGCGTTCGGAAGCGGGATCGGCTTAAGCAATATCGTCATTGCCGAAGGCGGTTCTCCTCCTGAAGTCTACTCGGGCGGCTCTTTCTCAACCTTTGGAGGAAATTCCTATTGGTATGCCTTGCGCTATAACTCAACGACTCCGGGTTACGATCAAGTTTATGTAAGTCCCTTCTTCACTTCGGGGATTCGACGGATAAGAGTTGGAGACCTGATTGGAGATTCAGCCAAGGAAATCGTCGTAGCGTTGTCAAATGGACAAGTCATACTATACAAACAAAATACAAAGGCTGTTCTGCAAACCGTTAACACCACGATCACCGATCTTTCTGGATTAGACATTGCCGATGTGGATGGTGATGGCGCTAATGAACTCGTTTTATGCTCCACGAATCACCTTTATGTTTATTCTGGCAGCGGCGTATTGAAGTGGGATTTGGCGAATGTCGGAGGTTATGACGTGGTTGTCGCGCAGATGGATAACGACGCTGCCCTGGAAATTGCGACAACAGATGGGCACGTGGTTGACGGCGCAGCTCATTCGCCACAGTGGACCTGGTCATATGGATTCGGCTCGCGACTGGCTGCCGCGGATTTTGATAATGACGGCAGACAGGAATTGATTGTTGGTGAAAGTGGATTCGTGTGGGCCTACGATGTTGATCAGCAGCTTCCCAAATGGTCTATCTCAGAGTATGTGCAGGCGATGCTCGTTTCCGACATTGACAGCGATGGACATCTTGAAGTGCTTGTCGGCCAGGGGCAATGGGGAAGCATCGTTTGCTACGATCTTGAGACACAGCAAAAGGAGTGGTTTATCCCAAATCCGGAGCACGGAGTTACCAATATTGCGGTAGGCGACGTCGACGGCGATGGTAAAACCGAACTGCTGTGGGGCGCCGGCGCGAGTTCAAGCGGGCCTGACCATCTGTATGTGGTTAACTGGGAGACAAAACAGTTCGAATGGGAAAACGTCCATCTCGATGGCCCATTCATTGGCCCTGAGATTGGCGATCTTGACGGGGACGGACGCGACGAGATGGTAGTCATTTCAACCTACTCGGATTCTGGATATAGCAGCGGGCGGATATTGGTCTTCGATGCGGTCACTCGCAAACTGCGGGGCATCTCTCCTCCGACCATGGGAGGGCTTGGCTGGACAGGCATTCATGACTTGAGATTGAGGGATGTAAATGCGGATGGGAAAATGGAAATACTCGTAGCCGCATCGTTTACTTATGACGGTGTGATTGAGATTTATGGCTTCGATAGTTCAAATAGTTTTACCCTCAAGTGGACTAATTCGACACGTCCATCCTTCGCATCTTTCTACTGCGTGGATGCAGCGGATATAGACAATGACGGTGAGATGGAAATCATCGGTGGCGCCGGCGGATACCTTTATGTGTACAGCTACGCTTCAGGCAACGAAGAATGGCACACTTTGTACATGAGAGGAAACCCTACCGCCCTGGGAATAGCTGACGTAAATCAGGATGGCACCAAAGAAATCATAGGCATGGTCAACGGCGGAGACGTATACATCTTCGATGGACCGAGCAGAGCACTGAAAGCAATCCTAGTTGGTCCCTTTAGTGCGATGCGTGTTCAAAATGTCGGCGGACTCCTTTCCATTGTTCTGGGTGACGATACTGGCTACCTTATCATGTACCGTTACTCTTCCGGCTCCTATGCCGAAATCTACAGACAGAGGCTTGTCACTGCTTCGGTCGACGGATTCACTATTGATCCCCGGGATAGAGTGTGGATTGGCAGCCATGGTGCGTCTTTCTCTGGCCCCGGCACTCTAACCGAAGTCACCCTCGCAGGCGCAGTTCTGGCGACGTATTCAAGTTATGGTTCGACATTTGGACTGCGCACAGCATTTGAGCCAACCTCTCTTCTCTTCTTCACTACCGGCAGCTACTCGGTAGTCGCCTTCCCGACTTGCACCGCTTCGCTTTCGTCAATGAGCCAGACATTCACTTCAACGGGTGGAAATGGGACTGTGGATATCACTGCAGCCGGTGACTGCGATTGGGGAGCAGTCAGCAACGCGAGCTGGATAAGCATAACGTCCGGTGGAAGCTCGGGTAACGGAACATTGCATTATTCGGTCGCAACGAATCCAGGTTCCGGTCGCAGTGGCACAATCACTATCGCCGGCCAGATCTTCACAATAAATCAACCAAGTGGTGACTCGACAGGGCTCTACGAGCCTATCGGCGGCGCATTCTTCTTCAAATACTCTAACACCAGTGGCCCGTCTGATTATGCTTTTACTTTCGGCCCTGCCAATCAGGGCTGGACTCCTGTCGTAGGTGACTGGAACGCGGACGGAGTAGACACCATCGGACTGTACTATCCTGCTAACGGCGCTTTCTTCATTCGCAACTCGAACACGAGCGGAATCGCCGACATCTACATCACCTATGGCCCCGCTGGACAGGGGTGGCTTCCTGTCATTGGCGATTGGGATGGCAACGGCACCGATACCCTCGGGCTGTACAATCCTGACAATGGGTCATTCTACTTGCGCAACTCCAACACGGTTGGGTTTGCGGATCTGACCTTTGCGTTCGGGCCGATCGGAGGAGGATGGATACCAATTGTGGGAGATTGGAACGGCGACGGCGTTGACACGGTAGGGCTTTACAATCCATCGACCAGAGCGGTTCAGTTGCGCAACTCAAACACTAGCGGAGCAGCAGATGTCTCGTTCACGTTTACCGGAGCAGGCCCGACATGGAAGGTCATAGTGGGAGATTGGGATGGGAACGGGACGAGCTCGCTCGGGTTGTACAATCCGGCGACGGGAGCGTTCTCGCTGCGCAACGCAAACACGACGGGCGGAGCAAACATCAGCATAACGTGGGAAGGCGGGAGTTATGTGCCGATCGCAGGCAAATGGCAGTAGGGATGCGCGTCACGATTTGGCTTGAGCGCAGAGCCGTCCGGTTTGCAGTCGGGAGCTAGGTCATTGCAGTCAGGAGCGATGGCCAGGCGTGCAATAAGCATTTCGTTAAATAAACGCTCAAGCGGCCGAGCCGTTCACAGGCGAATAGAAAAGGGCGAAAGCAAACTCGTTGCTCCGCCCGCGCCAAGGGTCGATGGTTCGCCGGCTCTGAGAAGCATGACAAAAGATTGATCGTTACTCGGCGCGCCGCGCCTTAGCTCGGCGCTGTCTTTTCCCCTAGTGCGCACTCACTCGGACAAAGGATCCAAATTCGTAGAAGCGAGTGACCCCTCGATGCAGCGAGCTAATCAATTCCTAATCAATTCCTAACAGACTTCTAAAGCCGATTAACTGTGTTTCTCGGTATCCTGGTTCAGGAGAGGTTGAATTAACCTCATAGGCAACTTGATTGACGGTCCAAATCTATCACAAGAGACGGGCGCGTGTAGGCTATCGCTCTGAATCGCAATCGATTTTGGCAAGCGAAGCAGAGCGAGTTTCAAGAATTCACATTTTTCTTGCAAGAGATCGGGCAAGGAATTCGTCTTTAGGTTGTAAGCCAGGATTGATTGTAGATTTGTCCGCAGAGGCCGGACGCACCATACAATGCCAAAGGCATCTCGTTTCTCAGGAGTATTACAGAACCGCATTCCGGTGATCGCCCGCCGGATCAGGAGTCGAATGCAGGAGCTTTGGCTCAACCAAACGAAGTTGGCGCTTCGCTGCGACGAAGCTGCCCAGGCGCTCTTCCCCACTGGTCAACAACCAGTAATCACCAGGGTCCGCATAGCCAAGATACTGATGCACTGCAAAGCAAAGCCGGGCAAGTCCGCAGCTCGAGCAATAAGTCCGCAAGAACTCCTCGTTCTCTCATCCGCGTTGAACGTATCGCAGGAATGGCTGAGCGGTCAGGAGGACAATCGCGACCTGGTGCTCTGGGACCCGCTAGCTGATCCGGCTCGCGCCCGTCAGATAATCCACCTGATGAACGAGTACGAGGATTCGTCTGAGGAGGTCTTGATATGGGCGGAGTTCTTGATCTGCTCTCTTGAGACGCCCGAGTTCATGCATAAGCATCACGAGGCCCTGTTCGCCGAACTCGATCTTATCGGTGCGCCGGAAGAGAAGCGACGAGTTGTGGAACTCTTCGATAGGATCGGCAACGCGAGACGCAAGCGGTTCTTTGATTCCAAGCCGAGGCGAAGCCGGCGGATGGTCGAGATAATGTTCGCATCGGATTTGGAAAGAATTGCGCAGGGCACGGATGAGTATGTGGGCATAAGCAAGACTCTACGAAAGCGCTGTCTGGAGAACCTGAGCGACCTATTGGCAGACCCGTCGCTTGCCATCGAACTAGTAATAGCCGACGACCAGGACTGCTCGAAGATACGCAGGGCACTGCGCGATTATGACTCGCTGAGCGTGTGCGACGATCGCTTCGTCCAATGGCGCTACCACTCGGGCCTCGTGGCATGGTCGGAACATTCCGCGCACACGCTTGGGTACCGCGGAATGCTCAAAGAACTTCAGATGCGTGGTTCAAGCCGGAGCGGAGCGGATGCAGCGGACTTCATCGGAACGCTTGTTAGCACGGTCCTTTGAGTCAGTTGATCGCGCTTCACAGAGTGTGCCCGAGATCGCACACTCCTGATTTCCTTGCAATGTTACAGTGTCGCCGTAACCATTCTGGCTCCTAAGAAGCGCAAACAGGGTCGAGGAGAAGAACGCGCTAGAGAATATCCCGGTGCTGCTAATGTCGATGGTCTCTTAAGAATCTTTGAATTTCTTGAATTAGGTAAGTCGTTTTTTCCGTCTGAAAGTTTGATAGGGTTAAATGGAGAGTCATGACTTTTACCAATGGTAACTCCAGAGTGGGCTGTGGGCGCGCTTTGCCGATGGTGATGGGAGTCCTATCCTTCGCTTTCGCGGCATTAGCTCAACAGCACCCACCGCTAAAGGCATTGGCTGGTGGTGTAGGTCCGTGGATAGTTCCTGCGGCAAGTTCCGGCAATCAGAATCGTAAGGTTAAGGCGCCCAGAGCGCGAAATAGAAAAGCCAAAAAGACATTAAGAAGTGCCGAGAAACAAATGAAAAGCTCCGATAAGAAAAATACTAATAGTCGTAACGCTGGAACAACTCAAAAAGGGCGGAAATCAGTGGCAGGTTCTGGCGAGGCGACGACGGACAGTGGTGTAGCTCAACCTCGAAAGACAACCGGAGATAGAAAGCCATCAGACAAGCCCAAGGACAGAGATAAGATGCTGGATGAGGTTAACCTCCCGATCCCGGTTCCGCCTGGCGAAGTACGAAACTCTCGTCCCTCACCATCGAATCGCCCTGATATAAATGCACCTCCAACGAGATCCAGAAAGAAAGCGAGCTGTCAAAGCACATTTAGTAAGCCCCCAAGGAGAAAACATGAAAAACAAACAAACCCCGCAGGAAATGAGTGACGCTTCTATTCCCTCACTTCGAGTAAAACTATTATTGAGAGGCCAATCACCGCGTAACGTCATCCTGTGGCTGATGGGCATCGCTTTATTTCTGCAGCTCTTGATTCCTCTAGGCCAAGCCGGGACTCGCAAAGTTGTAGCCCGTCGCGGCAGCAGCAAAGTGTCTCAAGGAGATATTAGCTCATTGATCGGGTCTGGGGAATCTTCCGCCGGTCACGGGAGCGTATTGCCACAACAGGCGCAGGGACCGGTTTACTCAGAGATTCCTGGCCCCGCACATGACGAAGATGAAGAATCGGTAGAACCAACTATTCCCGTCCCTCAAGGTAAGGCATGGAATACCATCCCTTCACCAGCGGTTCGAGCCACGGAAGCCCCTGCTACTACAAAGCTACAAACTCCAAATTTTGAACCGCAAGCCCCGAATGATGTGGTGACTCAGATAACGCACGACATAACACCCTCGGAAGTGTCCGCGACCCAGAGATCGGCTATCCACGAACCAAGTGTCGGCAATGCTGGTAATACTTTGTTTATGAGTGCCAACTGGTATGCTGCACGTTCCTCGGACGGGGGCAATACCTTCTCATATGTAAATCCATACACGACGTTCCCCAGTGTTAACGGAGGATTCTGTTGCGATCAGATAGTCAACTACGCTCGAAATCAAGATATGACGCTGTGGGCGCTTCAGTATGTTAAAGATGCCTCTTCCGGCACTCTTCGAATTGCTCGCGCTGTAGGGAGTACGGATGTATTGAACAATTCCTGGATCTATTATGATTTTAATCCGCAGATGTTCGGGTTTGCATCAGGAAACTGGATGGATTTCCCGAACTTGTCTCTCGGCTCAACCTTCCTGTACGCGACTTCCAATGTGTTTAGAACGAGTGATAATGGCTTCACCGGATCGGTAATTTGGAGGATTCCTTTAAGCCAGCTTGCGGCAGGTGGTTCGATTTCTTTTAGCTATTTTACTCGGACCGATGTGGGTGGGCTGCGGTGTACCGAAGGAGCAGCGACGACGATGTACTGGGCTTCCTTCGCCAATACGTCCACGATGAGGATTTTTCGCTGGGATGATAGCAGCGGATCAATTTTCTGGGATAATGTGGCTCTCAATCCCTTTACTTATTTGAATCGAGATGGTGTATCTATGACCCCTGATGGCAGGAACTGGGTCGCCCGTGCTGACTCGAGAGTCCTGGGCGCGTCGGTGACCGGCGGTGTTATCGCATTAATTTGGGGCGCAAAGCAGGATGCGACATTTCCGCAGCCATACACTGTTGCCGCAAGATTTAGCCAGTCTAATCGCGCTCTCCTCACTCAACAACAGATTTGGAATCCCGAGTTCGCCTGGCTCTATATGAATGCCTCCGTCAACTCGGCGGGTAATCAAGCTGGACTAATAGCGTATGGTGGCGGGGCTCTTTACCCAAACTCGGCTTTTTGGATAAATGATGACGTCCAAAGTGGCTTTGCTCCTCTCAATAATTACGTAGTTGCGTCGAGCACGGCTGGACCCGCGGGCAACGCATGGGGAGATTTCTTAACTACCAGAACTCACAAGGATTTTCCAAATTCCTGGGTGGCCACGACCTACTACATGACTGCCGGTGGAGGAAATTCAAATGCGGTGGGAAGATATATGTGGATTGGCCGTCAGCGCGACCTTCCCCCGGCTTGCACGCCTTCGTCCATCAGTTTCGGCGGGACAATCAACGGGACTCTAATTGTAACTGATTGCCGGTCACCTGCTAGAGGAACTCAGTACTATGCGGACCAATACTCCTTTTCCGCAACAGCTGGTCAACGAATCACCACTACATTGAGTTCATCAGCGTTTGATACGTATCTGTATTTGAGAGGCACCACTGGTTCGGTTATTGCTGATGACGATGATGGAGGTGGAGGTACGAACTCGCGAATACCAGCAGGAAGCGGCTTTTTCACAGTACCAACGACGGGCACCTATACTATAGAAGCTACTTCTTTCGATCAGCTTTCAACTGGTAGCTACACGTTGAACCTGGCACTGGCCGTATCCCGAACGCTGACGGTGGCATCGTCGAATCCTGGCAGCGGGGTGAGCATCACAGTTAGCCCTAATGATAACAATGGGCAGGGCAATGGTGTCACGCAGTTCACGCGTGTCTACGACGATGCCGCCAATGCAGTCTTGACTGCGCCGGCAACAGCGGGAGGCAATAACTTCCAGAAATGGCAGCGCGACAGCGCGGACTTCTCCTTCAATCAAACAGCTACTGTCACGATGAACGCCAACCACACGATGACAGCTGTCTATGTGACCCAGCCATCGCCGAACCGCACGCTGACCGTAGCTTCCTCGAACCCTTCAAGCGGCGTCACCATCACGGTCTCTCCAAACGACAACAACAGTCAGGGCGACGGCGTTACGCAATTCAACCGAGTCTATAACAACAACACCGTAGTCTCGCTGACGGCGCCTTCATCCGCAACAGGCAACAACTTCTCGAAGTGGCAGCGCGACGGCGCCGATTTCTCATTCTCCCA
>JBBPIE010000046.1:0-36176 GCA_038040485.1 Candidatus Onstottus arcticum | reverse complement strand
TGTTTACGCCACGATCTTTGAGCTGGCGCTGCAACTCTCGAACGTCCGTGAATTCGCTGAGTTGCTGAGCATCGCTACTCCAGCCCGGGTTGAAGGTGAGAATGTTGTTTTCGAACATGCCTTGAAACAATCCAATATTGTGGTCGCCATTCTTCATAATCAGCCAGTTCTGCGACTGATTTACTCCGAACACTGTAAACCCCAGCTTTTCGTCAAACACCTTCGACGCTTCGATATCTTTTACAGCCAGGCTAACAGAGAAATTTCCCAGTTCCATAATTTCCTCCTATGTTGTGTTCCCGGTTATTTGCCAAACCACTCAGCACACACCGTTAGTTCTCTTGCTGAACCCGCAGCTGGGCTGGCCGACCTTGATCCCCAGTGGGGGCAATTGTCTTCTTCCTTAGGATCGTCGCCGAGATCAAAGTAACGATCAGGCCGATAGGAAACGGCTCAACGAAAGTTATCGCGGCGTTGATGAAAGGATTGTCATACATTGCCTTAAAACTATTCATCTTCTGCAACTCGGCGTCGATTACCTGCTTGCTGGCCCCCGAGGCCCCTACTTTCTCGATCATGTAGCTCGCGTATTTGTCGACAAAATCCGGGATGAATTTGAAGTAGATGATCTCCCAGGCAACGACATAGCAAACACACGAGACCAGCGTGATTAGAATGCCTACCGCGAAGGCCCGGCCGAATGTTATGTGGCCGTTGCTCACATTTTCGCGATACGAGCGAATGCCAAAGAAAACCAGCAAAAACGCGAGAATCATCGTCGTGTAGCCAATGATCTCGCCTTTGTCAAAACCGATCTTGTCCATGAAGGGCAGCGTGGCAAACATCATCGCTGCCATGATCGCTCCCCCGATTAGTCCGAAGGTCAATACAGTCTTTTTCATCTTAGTAGCTCTCCTGTCGCAAAGAATGTTTTGCTATCGACTCGGGAAAATACCTCGCAGACGTCCGTTGTGTCGTCATACTTTCGAATGATTTCGCAGGTTTAGCCGGCAAGTAATACTTTAGTTTGGATGAATTGAACTAAAGGGAAGCCCTGACGGGAACCCTCGTGCTCCCCATGAATCTAATTTCTGTTAAGGAATCAGCCCCAGCTCTTTGCCTCGCTGGACTGCCTGCGTTCTTCGCTTGGCACTGAGTTTGTCGAACAGCCTGCTGGAATGTGTCTTGACGGTGTTCTCGCTGACGAAAAGTCTTTCAGCGATCTCGCGATTACTCAGACCGTCCGCTATCAACCCGAGTATTTCCAATTCGCGTTTGGTGATCGCCAGCTCCTGCAGTCGTTTTTCGTTCAGAGCAAACGGAGTCCCGGCGGGGACTAAAACTTCTCTTTCGACTATCAGTTCCCGTTCGACGATGATCAGCTCTTTCCGCGTAAGCTTGAGCCCGAGCCAAATGCCCACGCTGGCGAAGACCAGCGCCGTCAAGCCGCCATAAATCTCGATCGAGTGTTCCACTACAACAAAGCGATATTCACTGACCTTGAGCGCCGCGATCAGCAGCCCGCCACAAAGGCCGTAGATAAGACCATAAATAAGAACTTGCTTCTTCACGTGATTAGTCCGCCGTAAGTCTATCAGCCCTAATCTCGCAGACCAGGATCGATCACAATGCGGTCCGCTCCGGCCGCGCGTTAGCCGCCCGGTTCGACGCGCTTGGCAGATTCGTATAGAGACTCATAAGCTTCCATGCGGGTGTTCCATTCATTGTCCTGGCCAAGGGCGTTTGCCAACAGTGACTTCATTACACGAGAGTCGGAATGTGCCGTAACAGCCCGCTTCACGGCGGTCATTAGGCCAGCTCGCGTCATGGTGTCAAACACGATTCCGTTTGCTTTGCTGACTCCGGCCGTCAGATCGGTGACAGTGTCCGCAAGCCCGCCGGTCCGACGTACGATTGGGATGCACCCGAACCGTTGGCATTCCATCTGTGCGAGGCCGCACGGTTCATACACAGACGGCATGATCAGGAAATCAGCCGCCGTGTAAAGAGCGACACTTTCCTCTGGCGATGTGGTACGGGGAACGTTGAGAGCGAAACGCAACGGATACCTGTCCCTTAGTGATGTCAGAACCTTCCAAACATCAAAATGATCGGCATGGCCATCTCTCGGCTCCGGCCACGTATCGAATATGAAGCGAGCATGCTCCAGGACCTCCTCCATGCATTCGGCGAGCAAGAGGATCCCCTTCTGCCGATCCCACCGCGCCTTGAAGGCGATGACAGGTACTTCTTGCTCCTGGGACCAAATCGGTAGAAGCGTGGGGAGCAGCGAGCGCTTCGTTTGAGTTATGGCTTCGATGTCATCCGTCCCATCGTAGCGAGCTCCTGCCAGTTTCCAGCTTTCTGCGTCAATCCCGTTGACGATCCCAGCCGGCGTAACCGGGAGTGCGCGGAGGACACCGGCGAGGCCGAATCCAAACTCGTCGCTCGTTGGGATTTCGTTGGCATAGGTGCGGCTAACGGTAGACACGCGATCGGCCATCAATAATCCTGCCTTGAAGCAGTTCGTCTGACCGAAGAACTCAAAGTGTGTGTCGAATAGGGCTTGGGGAAGGGATAGCCTATCAAAGAAGTCCCTACCGCCCTTTCCCTGCTCGAGTAGGTTGTGAATTGTGATCACACTGCGTGTCTGAGGGAACGCCGCGGAGTTTTGTTGCCGCTCGGCTGCGATGAAGACCGGAACCAGAGATGTGTGCGCGTCCTGGCAGTGAACAATATCAGGCCGCGAAGTTCGAACGAGCTCTGTTACCGCTCGAGCGAATGTTACCCATGGCTCAAAGTCGCCGCCGGTTCCGTAGATTCCTCGCGCATCTCGCACATTTTGAAAATGGTGGTGACGACCAACGCGATGAACAGTTATGCCTTCAAGAATTGATGGAACGAAATCGGGAAGAAAACGATAGTCGGGGATGGCGACGTGGACGTCATGCCCCGCCTCACGCAGTGCTCTTGCAAGGCCCATTGTGTATTGGGCCACACCTCCAGCAGACGCGACCGGCGCAAGCTCAACCGTTGCTATCAGAATCTTCATCTGGCCTCCTCCACTCTGCTTCTGGTGCGGCTAACACGAAGTGACCGCACTAACGGCGTGGGGCCTCTAGTACACCTATTCAAACGCTCGTCCGGCGTCAGAATCGATGATCGCAACGCTTTGTACGAAACCGTTGCGAGATAGGCTAACGGAGACTGAAGCTTGTTTGATGAGGTGGCTGGTGAGTGAGCGTCGCGATTCTAAAACTGCCTTCAAACGTATCAATCCGCAGTGTCCATCTCAGTTTTCCAGTTCCGCCAAGCGGCAGATGAAGCCCCACCCGCCGCCGAGTTCGCTGACCGCCAGCATCAGTTCATTGCTGCCCTTCTTCAATGGAAGATAGACGGCGTCGTTTTCTGGGTTAACGATGCCAAGAAACCCGGGGTCGCGGAAATTCTGGGCGCTTCGGCCACGGAAGAGAATCTTGCCATTCAGGAACACGCTGACCTCGTCGCTATAGCCGATGTACAGCTTTTTCACCTGGTCGCGGTCGGAATCGATGCTGGTCCGCGCATACACGACCTTCGTTCCCGGCTGAGGGTCCATGCGTTTCGAAAAGTTGTTCGCAAACGAGACCTGCAGATGTGGGGCCTCACGATAACGATAGATGACCACAAAGCCCGGCGGCTCCGCTTCCACATCCTGCCAACGCACGGTGTTGCTATCGGAGGGGCTTTCGGAGGGCGGCAGCGGTAACTCAAGATTGCGTGCGAGCGCATCGTAGGAAGGCGACAGGCTCCACCTGGTTACAGTGCCCGGCGGCATCGGCGGCAGGCGGCGCTCCCAGGCCGCATCGGGCGTTGTCCGTATTTCGAAATTCGAAAAATAGGTCGCGCCCGTCAGGACATGCAGGGCCACCTGGCCTTTCTGCATGCCGCTTTTCAGATCGTTCATCACGAGCGCGGGCTTATCCATGTCCTTCACATACAACTTTGCCTGCGCGCCCACAACCTCCAGGCGCAGGTGGAACCAGACATCTCTTGGGATATCGACCGCGCCTGTGAAGCCTGGCCCATTATAGATTTGCCAGTTGGCGCCGGTGTTGAGAACCGGCGTGTACTGGAGGGCGTCGGGAAGCCCGGACTTGTGCTGGCGGAGATAAACCCATTCGGCGTTGGCGCCGTCGCCCGAGATGCGAAACTGAAAACCGAAAAACCCGCGGCCTGCCGGCGTTGCGACATCCACATCGACAACGCCGTCGCGCATTTCAAGGTCGTTCAAAATCGCCGCTCCACCATCGAGGAAGAGACACTTGCGGCCTTGATACTCAGCCGCTTTGGCTTTTCCTTGCAGATCCCAGCGCGGGGAGTCCGCGGGAACGGAAAGAGTCCGCGGCGTCTGGGCCGTCTGGTAATGCGCCGCGGAGACGTTAGGCGCAATCGAAAAACTGAGACCTGGCTGCGGCGTAAGCCACGCTGCGACCAGAGCGGAACATAAAAGACAAATTACTTTTCTTCGCGTCATCATTTCAAAACAGTGTCCTTCCGACCGGTGCCTAGACAGGATGTTGTTCTAATTAGTCATCCGAGGCACTGGCCGATCTTCGGCGATCATTTAGTTTAGCTCCCAGTGATTCCGGGGCATTGAGCAGAGCTTCGAACACTCGCGAAGCGATAACGACGCGCGATGATCCCACATCTTACTGTCGAAAGAGGATCGAGACTCGTGGTAAGTGATGAACGGGCTCAAGGCGGGGACGAAGGGGCCTTAGCTCGTGGCGGTCCAATCGCCTTTTGGTTGGCGTCACACTGTGGTCGGTTGACGACAAGCCCACCGCTGACTTGTTGGCCGACTTCTACAAGCATCTGCTGGCCAAGGACGGTGTGAAGCCCGCGGTCGCGTTGCGGACCGCGCGTCAGAACATGATTGCGGGCCGCAAGTACAGCGCGCCGTTTTATTGGGCGCCCTTCGTTCTCGTCGGCGACTACGGTGAGAAGGAAACAATTTGGCTCGAACAATGATGCGAAATCCTGATCAGCCCCAATGCGCTTCGTCCTCATCCTCCAGCAAGGTCAAATCTCAGTCGGATAACTGGACCGTCAGTTGTACTTGAACTTGGCTGGTAACTTGACTGACTGTTCATCGGATTTGACTTCGACTTCGACTTCGACTCCCACTGTGCCAGGCGGCGTCTCGACGGTTATCGAGGTCGCGTTGAAGGACTTGACTTTGGCCTCCACTTGGCCAAAATTGACCGTCGTTGAGGTGTTAAATCCGCTCCCGGTAATCGTCACTTCTTGGTTGCCGAGGGCGGTCCCCTCGGCTGGAGTTATTGCCGTGACTGTCAGCGGAAAGGGCCTTGTTTTTTTCTGGCTGACTGAAAGTGACTCCTGCGGCGCGGGGTCCTTGCCCTCACCCGGCTTGGTGAAGAACGCGTTGGCGACATCGGTGAGTTTCAGCGCCGCCTGCTGGCTAAACATCCCGACGAGCCCGGCAACGGCGATGATGAAAAGTGCCTGGCTCCTCCCGGTTGTGTTGTCAACGAACCCGGCGATGACTAGCAGGCTGAAGATCATCGCCATTGCGGCGCCGACGAAGGGCACGGCGAAATACATCGGCATCCAACGCCAAATCAACTTATCTTGGCCGGCGTACCAGAACAGTGAGCGCAGTGCATGGATGCAGCCGCCGAGCGCGCCCGCCATGATGAGCATGGAGAAGAGGCCGCTCCCGGTCGGCGGAGGGCAGGTGTAGATGTATTTCGAGGTGAGTTTGTCCACTTCACCGTTGCCCTTCTCAACTGTGACATCAACGGGCCCCTCACTGTGAGGTGGTGTCCTGACGGAGATAGATTCGTTGCTGACTTTGGTGATAGTAGCTTTCACCTCGCCAAACTTAACCTCCTTGATATCTTCGATTTTAGACCCGAAGTTCTTCCCTTTGATAGTTACCAGAGTCTTGCCGGTGGTAGGACCCGAATCCGGCTCGATGGAGTCCGCGTCAAGCTTTGTCGGATCGACACCGCTCGCGGGCGGCGGGCTTGTGGCCGGTGACTGCGCGGGCGTATTAGCGTTGGCGTTTCTGCTTGTCTGAACATTTATTCTGGCGTTTATTCTGGCGTTCGTGTTTGTGGGCGCGTTGGTGTTTGGGTTGGACGGAACGTTGACGTTCGCGCCCGTTGTCGCGGACGTGTTTGTATTAGTAGTAGACGTGGCGTTGCTGTTAGTGTTGCCGTTAGCGTTGCCGTTTGCGCCTCCAGCCTTGTTAGAGTTCTGGTTCTCGTCCGGGAGATCGCACACCGGCCAGTATTTGGTGATGCCATAAAGCAGCCCGACTGTGAGCGAAATGAGCAAGCCCGCGGAAATGAGAATCCCTCCCATACCTACGGGTGAGTTGCCGTGGGGCGGGATATACCATGTCCTCTTTCGGTCTTTGCTGTCACCGGTAGAATGGCTATGTTGATTTTGGCCACCAGAGCCGGTATCTGAGCTGGAGGTTCGTGTATCAGTCATTTGGGGCGTCCTTTCAAAGCTCAGTCAAATTGTCCACTTCTTGAGCTTTCCGGATCGTTTGGTTATGGGCGCGCCCAAAGCGGCTGCGCTAACCACTGGGTCACGCCAAGTCTGCGATTCTGTTAGCAGATGCCCGTCACTATCTTATGAAGCAAACCGGAGATGTATTACAGCCTGGAGTTCCACGACCTCAAACGACCGGTGTCGGTAGCGCGAGTCACTGCGACGTGACCTCCGGGGCGCGTAATATATCACGATGTTGCCCGAATTCAAGGAGCAAATTGAATTGCTCGTACGGGACTTTCGAGAGGAGTTGGCAAACGCACCTCTTCGGGACCGTCAGCCGCGCCTACGCGTAATCCTGTCCAGAGAGCAAACGGGATAGGTTAGAGACTCGTGGGCATCGATCGCAGGAATACTTCGCCCTTGGACGTGTGTCACTGTCTTTTGTGCTCTATTTCTAATGAGAGGTGGCCCAACGGCCGCCCTTCTTTGGGAAAACCCTGAGACTGAGTCTCGCTAAGGCATCTGTCGCCGGCCAAATGTTGGTCTTGGGTTTCATGACACTTTTATGCGTAAACATCTCACCGCTCGGTTCATGAGGAAGCAGCCGGGCTTGGCGCGCCGCCGTCACTCCCCGAGTCAGCACTTGGGTCTAAAGCATTGACGGATATGTCGGAGCCTCCCGAATGATGGCGGCTTAGATGGTCTTGTTCTATCCGGTTGCGGGCAGGATGATCTCAAACGTTGTTCCCACTCCGACTTCGCTTTCGAAGCGGATGCTCCCATTATGAAGCTGGATAGCGCGGAACGCTTGTGCCAGGCCTATTCCCGTCCCGCCCTTCTTAGTCGTGTAGTACAGATTGAAGATTCGCTCGCGGCCTTCGTCTCCGATGCCGACGCCGCGATCCGTCACCGCTATCCGAGCCGAGCCGTCGCCTGCCCTCGAAGTCGTCACCTTCAACGGGCCTCCCTCCGGCATCGCCTGACATCCGTTGATGATGATGTTCAACAGAACTTGTGTCAGCAAATCGGAGTCGCCTTTGATAAGCAACGGCGCCGGGGTGAGATGAGTGTTGATGGTCACGCCTCGCTCTTCGGCTTCCGTTGAAGCCAGCGACGCGACCTGGCTGACTATCGAATTCAAGTCCAACGGTTCGAGGTGAATCTCGAGCGGCCGCGTGAAGTTCAGAAATGTCTGAACGACCCGGTCGAGCCGCTTGATTTCCGAGTCAAGTATCTCGAGGTGCGGCTTTGGATCCGCCGAACCCGATTCGAGTTTCGAGCGAAGTATCTCGAGGTGAATGACCATCGCATTGAGCGGGTTCTTGACCTCGTGCGCGATCCCGGAGGTTATGCGGCCCAGGTCGGCGAGCTTCTTCGAAAGGTCCCATTGCGACTCGTACTTCCGGAACGACTCGTAGTCGCGCATGCTGACCAGTACCCCGACCGGCTCGCCAGCATCCTCGATGTATTGGACCGACGCGAGCAGTTGCCGAGTGCGTTCGCCGTCCGGAACAAGCAGAGTCTTTCGCGGAATCGAACGACGTTCGCCGAATGATCGCTCGACAAGCTCGACCAGAGGATGGTCGCTCCCAAGACTCTCGTCGATCGGCAAACCCGTCAACTCGGCGTTGACGCCCAGGATCTGTTCGGCATCGGGACTCGCAAGCATCACCCGTCCTTCGCGGTTTATCAGAAGCAGCCGCTCCTCGAGGTGACTTACGACCTGACGGAGCCGGCCGCGCATGATCTCGAGTTCACTGCGCTCGCCGGCCATCCGCTCGCCAAGCTCCCGCAGGCGTTCCGTTACTCCGGTGACCATCTTGTCGGGAGCCAGCCGGCCGCCGCTGACAGCAGCGGGGTCTTCCGCAAGCCCCAGCCGGTCGATGCTGGTCGAGATGACTTCAAGCGGCTGCAGTAACAGGTTTGTGGAGATCACGGCTACGATGGCCGCTCCCAGGATGGCCAACAGTCCGATAGTCAGGTTGGTGGCAATCGGAGAAAGCAATTCCTTCCTCACCGCGGCTGCCGAGACGCCTATGTGAAGCTCGGAGGAGAAACCATTGTCGTCTGTGATGCCCTTCGCGTATTCGTAGATTGGCGCGCCGAACAGAACACGCGCGAGTTGAATGTATCCGCTCTCGCCGGCGAGCTTGTTCAGGTCGGGCCGCTCGACTGACAGGTCGCCGATCATATACTTGTTCGCCGCCAGTTCTCTCTTGCCCTCCTTGTCGGAGATTATCTGGCCGCTTGGACTTGTAAGGTAAAGGTAAGCGATCGTTCGCTGGTATACGACTGTTGAATCCATCAACTCGCGGACAGGCGACTTCTCACCGACCAGGGCTTCGTAAGCGTTGAGGTGATCTGCGGACGGGTTTTGCGCGGCGAGTTGTTGCTGGACGGCATAGGCGATCTGATCCGACACCTGGCGGGTCTGCTCGGTTGTTCGAGAGACAATCACGCCAGTCAGGTGAGCGGTATTGATGACAGTGGTAACGATGACGACGAGCGCCACCAGCAAAGTGATAAGCGCGATCTGGCGCGCACGAAAGCCAAGCCTTGGGAGCAGCGAACTGTCCGCGGTAGACGCGGCGCGTTCGAGGCTCTCATCCCGCGGCGGTTGTGTCCCGGCTGCCAGTGTTGTCGCCATTTGAAGTGATGGGCGTGCGGAAGCTAACGGAGATCGCGATGCCTGTTATCGGCGGCGGAGTGCGATCGGGTTTACTCCAATTGCTCCTCGCCGGCCTCCCTGTAAGCCTTCAGCTTGTTGTGAAGCGTTTTCAGGCTTATGCGAAGAGTCTCGGCGGTTCGCGTCTTGTTGTAGTCGCTGCGAGCCAGCGTGCTCAGTATGACGCGCCGCTCGACTTCATCCAGCGGCATGCCTATCGGTATTGAGACCGCGTCGGCGTTAGGCAATGGTTTCGATCCGCTGAGATGCAATGGCAGGTGGCGCTTCTCGATTATTTCACCCTCGCAAATGACCACCGCGCGTTCGATGACGTTTCGAAGCTCGCGAATGTTTCCGGGCCAGCGATGGCTGAGCAAGATTTCCATTGCGTCCATCGAGATCAGCCGCGCGGTCTTGGCGTGGCGCCGGCTCAACTCCTCTATCATGTGCTGAACGAGCAGCGGAATGTCGTCGAGGTGATCGCGCAGCGGGGGAAGCTTGATTGTAATGACGTTCAATCGGTACAGCAAGTCCTCCCTCAGCGTGCCTTCCTGAACGCGCTGATAAGGGTCTTTGTTGGTTGCGGCGATCACCCGCACGTCAACGCTGGTTTCCTTGGCGGAACCCAGGCGGCGGACGAGTTTGTCTTCGAGGACTCGAAGCAGCTTTGCTTGAAGCAGAAACGGCATCTCGGCTATTTCGTCAAGCAAGAGCGTTCCGTTGTTGGCAAGCTCGAAGCACCCCATGCGCCGTTCGGCGGCGCCTGTGAATGCTCCGCGTTCGTGGCCGAAAAGTTCGGATTCCATCAACGTCTCGGGCACGGCGGCGCAGTTGATCGCGATAAACGGCTGATTGGTGCGCGGACTGAGCTTGTGGATGGTGCGGGCAACCATCTCCTTGCCGGTTCCGGACTCGCCGGTCACCAGGATCGAAACGGCGCTTGGAGCGACTTGCTCGATGACGGTGTAGACCTCACGCATCGCCTCCGAGCTGCCGACCATGTCGCCGAAGGCGCCATATTGCCTAAGCTGGCGGCGAAGCAACTCGTTTTCGCGCCGCGCACTGCTGTACTCGGCAGCCTTCTTCAGCACAAGCTGAAGCTTGCGCATGTCGATCGGTTTCTCGAAGTAGTAGAACGCTCCTTCGTCTTTCACAGAGCGAATCGCTGCGTCAATCGAGCCCTGCCCGGTCAGTAGAATAACTGCGGTGTCGGGATGGTCCTGGCGAAGATGGGCGAGCAGCTTCAAGCCATCGATGTGCGGCATGACGACGTCGGTTATCACAACCAGCGGCGAGAAGCTTTCGACTTTTTCTTTGGCTTCGCGTCCGTCGCCTGCGATTTCCGTGACGTAGCCCCAGTTCGCAACCAGCTCGCTCAGGCCCTGACGAGCGGCTGCTTCGTCGTCCACGATGAGCACGCGTTGATCCTGCATAAGTGCGAACGGAGTCTAGCACATCGGGCGAGCAGTTTGGAGACGCGGGCGAGCGGCTCCTGGGAGCGCAGCCATCCTGCCTGCTGGTTCTGTCCCGTTAGGACAGAATCTACCGGCTCCCGGGTTCCGAGGGAATGTCTGATGAACAAGCAGGCAAGGATGCCTGCGCTCCCAGGAGGAGTTCTTCCGCTGCTGAGGCGTTCAGTAACACGTCGAACCCGCGAGGATCCGATCAAGGTCGCAGCCCGCCATCAGTTCAGTCGCAATCGATCAGTTCATACTCCGTTTCGGCTACGGAAAACAAATTTGGATTCCTGGGAACCAACCTTGCCGGTGGTGTCCTCAATGCGAGGCGAGTTCAATCGATTGCTTTGCGAAGTGGCACGTCTAGGAGCGTGCGGCGAGGCAGGAGAAGATGTGACGGCAAGATTGTCGCCCGAAGACAGAGCCGTGTTCGAGATCGGGTTGATCGAGACTCTGACGCGAGGAACTGGTGAACAGCAGCGACGCTTGAGACGTGCGCTTATCAAGTGCGGCTACGACGAGCAGTGCGCGCGCCGGGCGATGAGGGAAGCTCTCGCCGATCGAGTTCGAGCTTCCACTCTTCTGGCTTTGCTTCACCCGGAGTCGCAGAAGAAAGCAATTGAGCGCAGCAGGGCCGCGGCCAGGAGCAGATAAAACCCTCACTTCTTGTGAAGCAAAATGCGCCCGTCGTAGGTCGTCAGCGTAAGCCGCGAGCCGCCCTTTAGATAATTTCCAGAAACGCCCTTTGTTCCTCGCGATGTGCCGGTCAGGTTTGAGAGAAAGCCGCCAAGGTTGATGTTCTCGCTCAGCGCCCGCGCGTTCAAGTTGAACGGCGTCGAGCCCGGCAACGTTACGTCCAGATCGCCCCTCATCGACTGAAAGCTGTAAGACCCACCCTCGCGCAACTCGCCGTCGAAATAGATGTCTCCGCTTGTTACTTTGACGTCAATCGAAGGACTGTTAACCCTCAACAGGCGGATGTCGCTGTCGATCGAGTTGACGCTGATGTGCCCGGTGATGCCCTGGACTTCGATGTTGCCGATCACGTTTCGCAGCAGAAGCGAGCTGTCGGCGGGGAGAGAGACTTCAAAGTCCGCGCGGCTCAACCGGAAGTTTCGCCTGACCGAAACCGTTATGTCGTCGCCGGCCACGCGGTCCTCGATCGAAACCGAGTGGGCGGCGTCGGCGCGAACCGAGACTGTTCGTTTGTCCCAGGAGGTGACGCGAATGCGGCCGTTCACGTTCGAGATAGTCAGGTGAGCCGAGCCGTGCGGAGTGTAGGTTCGCTCGAACCTGATGGGCGGCCCCGCGAAACCTGTCGAACCGACAAGCAGCCACGCGGAAGCAATCAGGGTAAGCGAAGATGTGAACACCGCGGGTCTGGCTGGTCTACGGTTGGACTTCGACATCACTGAACCAACGGGGGTCACGTTAGGAGATTGCGCTTGAGATATTAGAAATTGTCGAACCCTTCGAGCAAGCGAACCTTCTCGCGGTATGCGTTGAGCATCAACTCCTGCGAGACGTAATCCGCCGGGTTGTCGCTCAGTTGATGGCGACACTCGGCCAGGCATTGATCGACGTAGAGAAGATTGCGCTCAAAAGCCGAGCGCAGCTCAGGGTCCCATTCGACCTTGCGTAGTTCCACCGATTCGCTCAACTGGTTGATCTGTTTTTCGATCTGCTGAAAGTCGGAACTGGAAAGCGGATTCACTTCGAGTCCGCCGGCCGCTGCCGCGCCTTGCCTGACACTCAATTGATCCAGCCGGTCCGGACGCGAGAACAACACCGCCGCTGAAACAGCGATGATGATCGCGGCTGCGGTCGCGGCCATCTGCGGCAGCGACAGATCGAAGTGACGCGTCTTGAGCCATGTCAACCACGGAAGCGAGCGAAGCCAGTGGCCTCTCTGTTGTACTACCTCGGTTTGAATTCGAGTCCACAACGCGCCTGACGGTGCGTGTATCGGAAGCTGGTGGCTGAAGTGGACTATCTGGAGCAGGTCATCGCGAACCGCGCGGCAAGGCTCACAATCCCCGAGGTGGCGCTCAATCTGCACTTGCTCGCCAAGCTCAAGCGAGCCGTCGATGTAGTCGGAAATCAGTTCCTGACATTGCCTGCAAACCATGATTACTACCCACTCACCCTATCGAAGCATGCCGGCCATCGACCGGCTCATCGTTTTGTCAGAAGCTCACGCAATCGCATTCGAGCCTTATGAAGCTGCGACTTGGATGTCCCAACGCTCACGTGCAGCATACCCGAAATCTCCTGGTGCTCGTAGCCTTCGACATCGTGAAGTACAAACACTGTGCGATAGCCCGGCGGTAATTCGCTGACTGCTTTGTCGATCGCGAGCCGGTCGACCATCGAGATTCGCCTCGTGCTCTGAATCGGCGTCTCGATCACGTTCGTGAAGTCGCCTTCTTCGCTCGTGTGCTCGAGCTTTACGCCGCGCTTGCGAAAGTGCATCAGCACCTGGTTGACCGTCAGCCGGTGCAGCCAGGTCGTGAAGGCCGAATCGCCTCGAAAGCTTCCGAGCTTTCGATGGACTTGCAGGAATACCTCCTGTGTCAGGTCCTCTGCCTGGCCGGCCCCGCCCAGCATTCGCAAGCAGATCGAATAGACGCGACGGTGATGCTGTTCGTAAAGCTTTTCAAACGCCGCTGTGTCCCCAGCCGCGGCAGCCCTGGCTAATTCCAGGTCTGAGGTGGCGGGGCTTCGTTCGGCGGTCACGCTCATTATCAGCGCATTCGTGATTGAAGCCATTGCGTCACGCTTGTGATGCGATGGCCCTAAATCCGGTTGCCTCAGCATTATAGCATTCAAGCATTCAGGATTGACGTTCGTTTTTATGGCAGCAGGCGCACGAAGGAGCAACGTCGACTCGACGGGTACCGAAGAACCGCAACGGGCGGGCTTCACTGAATCACGTTCAGTGAAGCCCGCCGGTGATGTTGAGGCTGGTTGTTTGAAGCAGGGAAGCGGTGACTTAGGGGGTTGATGTTGAAATGGCGCGTCCAGACGTCGTTTTCGACGTGTTCGCTGTCGCATTGCTGGTCAGCACGCGAATGTCTACTCGGCGACTGAAGCTGTACGGCGAGGCAGACTCTGAAGCTCCTTCGCCCAACGGCCTCAATGCGCCAAACGCTATCGAAGACATTCGCATCACGGGAATGCTATGCTTGTCGGCCAAATAGCGTTCGACCGCCTCGGCTCTCAGCTTCGCCAGGCTCTCGTCCAGCGTTGTGCCCTTTGGTGTATCGCCTCGGCCAATGATCTCTAGAATGAAACCGCTTGGAGCCTTGATCTGCCTGGCAAGCGTGTCTAATTGGGCCTGGGCCTCATTGGTCAGCACCGCGCTTCCTGGTTTGAAGAACACCATTGCGGTGTTTCGAAGGGTGTACTTATCCAGGTTTGCCCGCAGGTCCTCAACGTCTCGCTCGACGACGGCGACGTGTGAGTTGGCTTGATCGGCAGCCGAGGCGGCGCGAACCGCCGTAGCCTGAGCCCTGTCTGCGCGCCCACGAACGTCGTCGACGTTCGTTCTAAGCTCGCCGATCTGCTGGGTGTTGCGGCGAGCCGTCTCCTCAAGTTCGCCAGTACGGTTCTCGATCGGAGCAACTCGCTCAGCGACTCGATTGCGCACATACTTCTTGGTGGCGCAGCCGGACTCGACGACGACCCCAACCGTCATCGCCAGACACACAACAAAAAGCTTTGATTTCATGAGTTCCTCCCGCCAAATGTGGTTGTTCGTGAGATCTTGCCGTTTACGTCTTTGAAGCAGAAAGGTGAAGGAGGCTTACAGCGAGCGACGTGCCACGGGTACCCAGCGTTCAGCGCCATTCCAAAGCAAGAAAGGGCCGCGCCGGTCTTGCGGTGCGATCTGGGCTGTACAAGTTTCCTGTGCCGTCAGAAAAAATTACACACCTTGCCTCTCTGTGGCGTTTCTTGGCGTGTTGAGAGCAGTCTCGCCACAAAGACACGAAGACAGGAAGGTCCACAAAGCCTTCCTTTGTGTCGGCGAATCGACCAACCGCCAAGACGCCAAGAGCGCCAAGAACTCAACGGATTCTTGATCTGACCTTGGCGTTCTTGGCGTCTTGGCGGTTTTCCAATCGAGCAACACACAAATAGGACACAACCAGAAGGGGAAAAGAGTTGACTGTTTAGTCTGGTGAGGTAGAATCGTTGCTTCACAGGCAGTCCCCACACGCACTCACCCCGCGGAATCCTCGAACCGATGCATTCGCTTTTTCACGTACTTACCCAGCAACACGGCGATGATCTTGCTCCGTTGCGATGCAACGAGCAGAGCGTGCAGCGGCTGGCACGATACTTCGAAGACCTCGTAACCGAAAACAAACTTGCCGCGCTTGTAGTCGAGGGACGCTGTCTGAGTGGCCACGCGCTAAAGGAACCGGAGCGCCTGACCAAACTCGCCGCAGTAGGCCGGCGGTTGTATCTGTTCTGCTGCGATCGCACGTGCCCTGACAGGACGTGGGAGCCTGAAACGAGCGCTCGGCTCATTGCGATTGAAGAGGCTGGGCACCACGAGCTTGAAACCGGCCCGTTTATTCTTGTCACTGAGCCTCGGTTTTGCGGATTGCTGGCCTCGCGCGCAATCGATGGCGAGGAGGATCGAAGCTCGAAAGCTTTCAACGTCGTTTGGACCTTCGATCCTAATGTTGTGTTCACTGCGATCGAGTACTTGATGGCGCGGTTCGGCGTTCAGCGGCCCGAGGAGCGAGAGAGGTTCGAAAGCTTGCTGCGCTCGTCGACCCCGTCCAGTTCGTCTCTGCGCCTGGCGCTGGCGTTCACAACAAAGCTGACGATGCTGATGCAGCGCCAAAACGAACTTGAGATGGCAACCAACCGCATCAGCGCGGCCATATCGAGCACGCTCGAGCTCGAATCGATTTTGCAATCCGCGGTTGAGGAAGTTGGCCGTGCGGTCAAGGCTCGGCGGGCCGCGCTGGTGCTCTGGGAAGAGGGCACTGTTTCGCCGGAAGGCATGACGATCTACGAACGCCAGGAAGACGAAGCTGCTTCCGGCCAGCCGGCCAACAGACCCAAAGACCCAGCTGCACGGGAAGCCGCCGCGATTGAACCGCCCGACCCGCCAGGGCTGCTCGAGGTGCCGGTCACTTATCGTGAGAACGTAATCGGTGAGCTCGTCGTCGAACACGATCTCCCGGGTCGCAACTGGGAAGATGAAGAAGTGCTGATGGTGAAGACGGTCTCAGATCAGCTTGCCGTTGCGATCAGTCACGCGAGGCTATTCAGAAAGATGGAGAAGCAGGCCAAGACCGATGGTCTTACGGGACTGTATAACCACGGTTGGTTCCAGGACCGGCTCGATTACGAACTAAAGCTCTCGGATCGATATCATACGCAGGTTTCGTTGATTCTCCTCGACCTGGATCAACTAAAGCGGATCAACGACACGTATGGTCACGTCGCAGGCGACACAACGCTTTGCCACGTCGCTCAGTCGATGCGGGCAGTTGTACGCGAAGTCGATTTGTGCGCGCGCTATGGCGGCGAGGAGTTCTGCATAATCCTTCCGCAATGCAGCCGTGACGACGCGCTTGAGGTTGCCGAACGAATACGCGCATCGATCGCTTCGGTGTATGTGCCACGAGTTGGACAAGTGACGGCAAGCTTCGGCGTCGCAACTTATCCGACCGACGCCAAGGTCAAGGAAGAGCTGGTCGAGATGGCGGACCGCGCGATGTATCTGGCGAAAGCTGCGGGCCGTAACCGTGTGCGAACTCTTATGCATCGGACTGTTGCCGAAATCGACGCGCGGGTAACGTGATCGACGACTGGACAACGCGTTACTTGCCACGGACTCGCTTAAACAACCGTATCTTTCCGATTGAAAACTCCTCCCGAAAGCTGAATTCGAGATCCTTAGACAGATCGGCATTTGCTTGAAAGCGCTGGTCGAGCGGGTCGCCCTCCTCGACGATGACCGTAAAGACGTCGGCAGGAAGGCGGTCTGTTATCTGATGCCAGCGGGCGGTTCCTTCGTGAATCAGCTCAGAGAATCGCAGCCCGCCCTTTGACACAAGCGGCCCGAGCGCTCCGGTGTTCATCAAGGTCAACCCACGCGGCGGATTGGCTTTCAGAAATGCCGAAGCGTCCGCCAGCTCGCGGGCCGGCCGCGCGTTGACTCCGTTTCGATAGCCCTCTTGATATACCGCGAGCTGCCGCGGTCCTTCCGAGATTAAATAGCCATACTGCGCGGCGACGCCCACGATTAGGATCGCCGTCGCCCATCGTCCCGCAGCGCCGCGCGGGATCAATGCTGCGGCCGGCGCGAACAGTGCGATCGCAGGCAAGTGCAGCAGCCCGTAGCGAACGTTGAGCAGACCGAACGCGCTCAATGGAAAGATCTGAATCTCTCCGCGATAGAGACTGACGACGTGAAAGAAGAACGGAACAAGCAGCAGGATCGCCGGCGCCCACCGAACGAGAACTCGACGGCGCGCTGCAACGGTTCTTGCAAGGCCCGCGATCGCGAACAACAGAACCAGCGGGCCGGAACAAACCGCCGCGGCAGTGAGGATCGTGGCCGTGTCCAACATTGCGTGTCCGACGAATATCTTCGACCATCCAAGGTTCGCGCGGTTCTGCAGATAGATTCCGCGCGCCGAGTTCGGTCCAGTCAAGAACTCGAGCGCGTCTCCGTAAATCGCCCAGTTGTGCCAGAGCCAGTAGATCGGCCCGGCTGCGGCCACCGCGGCGAAGAGAGCTGTAGTGCGAGCCCTCGGCTTGAAATCGCCCTTCGAAGCCAGCGCTACCATCGGAATCGCAAGCGCCGCAACCGGCCACGCCTCGTAGCGTGATAGCGTTGCGACCGACATCGCCGCCGCCGCCAGAACCAATCGCCCGCTCGTCTGTTTCTCGACCCATCGTTGAAACAAACACACCGCCGCAAGCAGCGCAGCTATGAAAACCATCTCAGTCATAGGCGTCGCTTGCATGAACAACGCGCTCGGGTTGAGCACGAAGACGGCAACTGACACCACGGCAAGAACGCTTGCGCGACGCTCGTCCGCGTAGAACCTCAGCGCCAGCCGGTACAACGACAGCACTGCGATCACGAACGAGATCATCGAGATGAAGCTGCCGGCGGCTCCGCTTCGCCACATCCACTCGTTGCTTACAAAAGGCAGCATCATCACAGTCTGCAGCGGCAGCCACGGCGAGCCGATCTGAATGTAGCGCTGCCACAGCGAATCGTCCGGCGAGTCGACTACCTTGCGGGCGATGTTTACGTGCGCGACACCGTCGCCATAGTGATTCGTCATCCCTTGATTGAAGAAATAAAGGAAGGAGCCAGCCGACAGGAGGGCCGCAACAGCAAGTACAACAAGCCAGCCCTGTATGGGCGGGCCTCTGTGCCCGCCCCTCACTGCGGCCTGGGGGAGGGGCGGACACGGAGCCCCGCCCGTACATGTGCTCTCTTGTTGTGACTGATTCACGTTGATAGGGAGGAGGCCGTGCTCGGAGCGCCGCTCGCGCGATGGTCAGCTTCTGCAATCACGCGATGAATCGCGTGCACCTCTTCGACGAGCTGTTTGAACATCTCTGGCAGAAGCGCTTGCGGCCCGTCGGAAAGTGCCTTCTCCGGATGGTTGTGAACTTCAACCATGATCCCGTCCGCGCCAGCGGCGATCGCGGCGCGCGCCAGCGGAATGACTTTGTGGCGCTTGCCAGTGCCGTGCGAAGGATCGACGATGATCGGAAGATGCGAGCGATTCTGCACCGCCGGTATGATCGACAAGTCGAGCGTGTTGCGACTGTGATCCGCAAAAGTCCGAACTCCTCGCTCGCAGAGGATCACGTTGTAGTTGCCTTCGGCCATTATGTACTCGGCGGCCAGCAGCAACTCGTCGAGCGTCGCGGACATTCCGCGCTTCAGCATCACCGGCTTGCGAGCCTGGCCGACCCGGCGAAGCAGCGAAAAGTTCTGCATGTTGCGGGCCCCGACCTGGAGAATGTCGGCGTACTCTTCGACCAGGTCCGCCGTGTCGGTATCAAGCACTTCTGTGACGATGCTCAGTCCGAAACGATCGCGAGCTTCAGCGAGAATCTTCAAGCCGTCCTCGCCGAGTCCCTGAAACGCGTAGGGCGAAGTGCGAGGCTTGAACGCGCCGCCGCGAAACAGCTTCACTCCGCATGCCGCAACGACCTCCGCGATCTCCATTGTTTGTTGGAGCGACTCGACGGCGCACGGCCCGGCGATGATCGCGGGTTCTGAGCCGCCAATCTTAACCTCGCCGACGCGCACGACAGTGTCGTCGTGTTTAAGGTCGCGGCCGACGAGCTTGTAAGGCTTCGAGACGCGGATTGCTTCGCCAACGCCGGGCAGGTTTTCGAAGTGAGCCGGATCGATTGCGCCCTGATTGCCCGTTATCCCGATCGCCGTTCGAGTCGCGCCCGGCATCGGATGCGGCTTGAAACCGAGCTCGCGGATCAGGTCCAGCACTGCGTCCACCTGAGCTTCGGTGGCTTCGGGTTTCATTACGATGAGCATGATGTTCCTTGTCTTCGCGCAGTGTTCAGTAGCCCGAACCTGATCTCCTCACTGAGACACGCTTACTCAATTGCTAAGGATAGCGCCCTCTTCTTGCGAGCGCCTCCCGCGCCTCGACCCTCGCGGGCAAATTCAGTTTCAAGAGCCGCACCGTGGCCGACCCGATGGAAGTCAGGGCTATGATTAACCCTCCTCCCAATGAGAAGTGTTCTTTCCATTCCTGCCTTCGGGGATTGAAGAGTGCAACAAGGTTGCCGGTGTCGGGGTCGATGGAAGCGATATCAGATCCCTTAAACCTATTGCAGTCAAAGCAGGCCAAAGCCAGATTCTCAACTGTCGTAGCGCCGCCATGTTTCTCGGCAATGACATGATCGGGCTCGTGAGGGAAGAACGCGTCCTCCTGTGAGAGAAGACAATACTCACATCGGCCAAGAGCTCGCTGATGGATCTCACGGCGCAGGCTGCTCGACACATACCTCGGGCTCACGATTCGCGCTCAACGTACTGGTGGGCGCGGGCCTTGACGAGTTGCATGAAATGTTCGAGGTCGCCGAAGAGTTCTAACTCAGCAGTCTCCTCACTCGACAGCGTGCCGGCTTTGTTCTTAGCCAGCAGATAGCGCGCCCGCTCCTGCGCCTCAGCCGACGGATGATACCCGAGTACGGCTGTCGAACTGGTTCCTCTTGCGAAGAAATCTACAATCTCGTCGTAGGCTTTTCTATGGACTGACATTGCTGAACGCCTTCCACCGCGAGCTGATTATACAACCGAAAACAGGTAACTTCGCAAACCGCCTAGCTTGCCTTCACATCCTCTCTGGAGCTTCGATCCCGAGGACGTCCAGGGCCGCAATCAACTGCCTTCGCGCAATCGAGGTGATCGCGACCAGCAACGCGCGCCGTTCCGCGTCGGGCTCAGACAAGATGTGATAGTTGTGATAGAACAGGTTGAAGCGCTGCGCTATCTGAAACGCCCACTTCGCGATGATCGCCGGTTCGAGGGACGCGACCGCTGATCGCAGCGTGTCTTCCAATCGCGCGGCAAGATAAACCAGCGACCAAAGATCGTCTCCCCCTTCGCCCGCGAACAACTCGGCGATGCGCTCGCGAGAGACTGTTGCCAGATCAAGTGCAGCGGCGTCGATGCCCGCGTCGGCGAGCTTGCGAAAGATCGAGTTAGCCCGCACGACCGAGTACTGAATGTACGGGCCGGTCTCTCCGTCGAACGCGAGCGCTTCTTTGAAGTCGAAAGAGATTATCGAGTTGCGAGTAAACTTCAGCAGAAAGTATCTCAGAGCTCCAACGGCTATCTTATGCGCGGTCTCGTTCTGTTCTGAGTCGGTCAGCTCCGGATGACGGTTAGCGACTTCGACGAGCGCGTTGGCTTCGAGCACGTCGATCAAGTCGTCGATCTTCACGCCGAGCCCTTTGCGGCCCGACATGCCGATCGCGCCACGCTGACGATCCTCTTCTGAAAGCCGCTGGCCTAGCCTCTCGACAGCCGCCGGCGTGAGCGCGACCTTCTCATAAGCGACGTGCGCGCTGCGCTCGACTCGCTCGTCGTGATCGACTGCCATCACGCCGAGTTTGACGTAGTGCTGCGGATACGACTGGCCGATGTCGATCACGTTGAAGTAGGCCGCGCCGCTTCCAAAGCGCGGATGAGCCGGATCGTCTTCGCTCGGATCAGTAGTCGTGATCCATGCGATGTGCCCGTCCGGGTACTTATAGAAAGGCTTGTAGTAGAAATCTATGTCGAGCTGCCCAAGCTTCCAGAGATGAAAAGCGATGTCCTTGCCGGTGTAAGTGACGATGCCGTTGGAGCGCACAATTACTTTGTCGGCTTCGTGCCTGCTCTCTTCTTCATCGTTGCCGTCTTGCTCTTCTACTTTGGATACTTGCTGATCAACTTTGGCTTCTTGTTCCTCAGCGCGCATGACCCAACAGCCGGCAAGGCGCCCCGTGGTCGCGAGCTCGATTGCTCCGCGCTCTTTGAGCAAATTGAAAGCTCTCTCCCAGATGTTGAGGTGCAGCACATCCGACTCGCGCGGCAGAACGTCGTACTCGATGCCAACTCGGAGCATCGTCTCGAGGTGGCATCCGAGTACGCGCTGCGAGATGTAGTCGGCCATCTCGTAGGTTTCGCCCTCGCCTCTTTCAAGCTCGTGCAAAGTGTCGGTTCGAAGCTGAAGCCGCGCCTTGTCTTCTTCGTAGAATTGCCCGACTCGCGCGTACAGGTCCCAGCAGAAATAGTCGAACTTGTGGATCTCTCTGGACTCCATTAACCGAGGTGGCTGATTCGGATCTGAGCGAGTGTTAGTCCACCAGGTATCGTCCTTGAATTCCATCGCCTTAATCTGATCGAGCGTCGTATCGGTGATGTCCTTGAAGCCAACAACCACGTCCGCGACTTGCACGCCGGTGTTGTCGATGTAGTTCTGCACTTCGACGGTCTCGCCGACGGCGCGCAGCATTTTGACTGTCGTGTCTCCGAGCACGGCGTTCCGCAAGTGGCCGATGTGTGCGGCTTTGTTAGGATTGACCGACGTGTGCTCGACGATGATCTTTCCGCCAAGCTGCGCTTCGGCCGGTTCCGGCTCTCGCACCGCGCTCGTCAGATACGCAGCGCGATCGAGAAAGACATTCACGTAGCCCGCTCCGGCAACTTCCACGCGCGCGACGCCTTCGCTCGAGCGAATCTCGTCTGCGAGCCTCGCGGCAACCTCTCGAGGATTCTGCTTTTGACCAGTTAAGGCCTTGAGTCTCTTCGCCAGTTCGAATGCGACAGGGAACGCGAGGTCACCGAGTTCAGTCCTAGGCGGAACCTCAACACCGATCTCCGGCAAATCGAGATCGAACAACTGATTGATCGCCGCTCTCACCCGCTCGCGCATTGTTTCCTGTATGGTCATACGTGGGTCAGTTTCCTAAGGGTCGTTCTCGCACACCATTGTTTCTGTTAACTCTCGGAATCGGAAATATTATCAGTGCGGTTGTTGCTTTGAAAGCAGTACGCTTGATGTCGTCTCAGGTAGTGAAGCAGCCAGCCCTCGCTTCATCTGGCCGACTCGATTGTCCGCTTCGTCCCGGCACGTAACAAATCAGACCAACTGGACTCGGGCGGCCTTGACTTCGTTGTGCACCGGTCTATAGCATCGGCCACAGACGTGAATGCGGAGATTCAACGTTGCGCAACAGACGACTTGTAACCGTACTCATCTGCCTGCTGGCTGCTTCTGCCAGTTGCTGCCGACCCCGAACAACCGAAGGGTTGAACTGTAAGGTAATCAAGATAGTCGATGGGGATACCATTGACGTTCTCGATGCGAAGAATAAGCCATACCGTATAAGGCTCCAAGGAATCGACGCGCCAGAGGGCGCGCAGGCATTTGGGAACGTATCACGTCAGCATCTCCAAGATCTTCTTTTCGGGAAGGACGTGACACTCCAAGGCGAGAAGACCGACAGGTATGGCCGAATCCTTTGCAAAGTCTTGATAGACGGTCAGGACGCCAACTTAGAACAAGTCAACGCTGGGTTTGCCTGGTTCTATCGGCAGTATGAAAAAGAGCTGAGCAGCGACGATAGAGACAGTTACTCGAACGCAGAGAGTGATGCGCATAGAGCCAAGAGAGGTCTTTGGAGCGATGCTACGCCGACACCACCTTGGGAATACCGCCATCCCTAGCAAACTTAGCATCAGCATCGCCGTCGCCCTCAGCGGTTCAGCCACCGTCATAGCAGCGGCCCTTCACCGGGAATCACTAAATACCTCAGCTGTCGATAGGAAGCCCGGAACGCGGGCTAGGGAGGCTGTGCATGGTGAGCAGGTCACGTCACGTTAGGAGAGTCATCACGCGGGAGAAGCGAATATGAGGGAGGAGGCTGATCAGTAGCCCTTACAGATGTTCGCAGATTGGTTGTAGACATAACCTTCCGGTGCCTAGCCGTGATGCTTCTTTTGTCCTTGCGCAGCGACAGTTGTGTGGTATACTCCGCGCCGCTTCTGTAATACCCAGCACCTCATGGTGCTTTGACAGAAGCCGCACCGGGTCTTCAGGGTTACTAACGAGACGAAAATCTCTGTAGTGGGCCGACAACCGTCGGTTTACTTATTCCGTGGGTAAGGCCGTGCTGTCTCATCGGGGACAGACGCTCATTAGAGTTGCACGAAAGATATCAGTCATCCAACGGTGCCTCCTTAAGTCAGTGATCGTTATGGCTTGTTTCAAACGGAAGGGATTTAGGTCAGCGTGGCTCGTCGTTACGAGTGTGGTTGCGCTGACCCAACTGGCTTGCAATGAAAACTCACGAGTGGCTGATCTGTCGCTCGTCAAGGCCGAGGAACTGTCGTCCGCAGCATTACCGGCCGTGGATGCTCGGGGTGTCGAGTCCGTTGAACAAATGGTCTACATAGATCACTCGCTTTCCATGGCAGGCTTTGTTGGACATCCCAACAGCGGATTTGAGGAGTTCGTCGACAGCATGCCTGACGTGCTGCCTGGGTGCAGGCTATTCGTCTATGGGCAAAGCAGGGGGCAGGGCCCCAGCGACTCTTTGGCGAGACCGGCAGAGTTCGACAGGCACATCCATGAGGCGGCGCAATACAGGTTGGGCTTCAATCCGGACGACGTGCTAGTAAACGCGCTGGCAAGCGATGAGAGACCTGTCTTCTCGATCATCGTGACTGATGGGGTTGAGTCCGATTCCGATGGGACGATCAACACGAGGGTTGTTGATGGGATAAGGAAGTGGCTGAGCGGCGGCAGAACCTTTGCGGTATTACGTATGAAGAGCCTGTTTCTTGGCGACTTCTATTCAGAAAGAGCGCGCAGAATGATCGGACCGGTTACAGCCCCGAGCCGCCCGTTCTATGCGTTCGTCTTCAGCCCGGGCTTGACCGAGTTTAATGACCTGTTGACGAAGCTACGCAAGAGAATAAGAGATATTCAAGCGATCGTATTCTCACCGGATTCCATAAGGTGCAGCGTTAGGTTTCCGGAGCAGTTTGACGGGTTCTACGACAGCAAAGGGTCGCCCACGACAGCATTCTATTGGCAAATGCTCATCAGGAAGTCACTAGATGCGCCTGCTGAAGAGCTGTCCTACCGCTTCGACTATGAGATCGCGCCGGACTATCCGGTCAAGAGGCTACGGCTTCAGCTAGAGGTTAACTTGTTCAGATGGGAAGCTAAGAACTTCCAAAGCGAAGGTTTGCGAGTTGATACCTCGCGCGACTCCACCTTGATTACGGAGTTGACCGAAGAGCGTGACGGTGCGGTGGTGAATGGTTTCTCGATCAAGCCCAAGCCGTTTCTGACGAAAGATTTTGGCAGTCGGAATGAGTTCTATTCTATAGGCCAGTTGTTAAAGGTAGTCGAGATCGACGACGGAATTATCGAGGACTCGACTCGAGACGACGCCGATGCCGCTAATGCAGGCAAGACCTATAGATTTCAGGAACTAATAACCACACTAGTTGAAGTCCACACGAAAGAGGTGGTAGGTCCAAGAATCTGTCCGCGTTTTTACCTAACAGTTGCTAACCGATAATGCGGACTACTGACATTGGTCTTGGGGCAGCGGTTAGGATTTGGCGGCAGTGAAAGAGGTTATGAGCAATCAGGTCGTTTTCATCCTTCAGGCAACTTCCGGGCAATCTAGAATCGCGCCCATTCTAGTGGATCGGTGGTTTTCAGAACTGGCGCCGTGGATTGCAGTTCTGGGTGCGAGTCTCGGGTTGCTCGTGGCTTTGGTTTGGCTTCCCAGGGTCTTGCCTATTCCACATGCAGATGATGCGAGGCGCGCAAGACGGCGCGTCCTTGCGGCTCTCTGCTTCGTTGTCATCCTTAGCGCCGGCTCGCTTCTTCTTTATGCCAGCCTGGTCTACAGTTTTAACAACAGGATTTATCCGTTCGCGGTTGTGTTCGCCGACGTCTTCATGACTCTCAAGACCTTCACGCTGATCTTAATCGCAATCTCATCATTCCTAGCCGTGGTCGCGCTATGCAGCCGATTTGTGGGGAGGAGAAGCTACAGGTACATGCTTATCCGATGGTGAAGTTGAGGAAAGAAACATGGTGAAGAACTACATCATAGCTATTGGCGGCTCGGGCTCGCGATGCTTGGCGGCCACTGTTTACTTGTCCGCGGCTGGACTGTTCGACAACCACCTTCACGTCACGATTATCGATCCAGACCAAACGAATGGAAACGCAGAACAGACCAGAAAGTTGATCTCATCTTACCACGCGTTGAATTTGTGTGAGCAACCGGCTCGGCCGAGGGACAGGCGCTTTTTCGCTAGGAGATCGCTAGCAGATCCGGCTATTTTCCGCCCTTCGATAAACCGGAAAGGGGAGACTGGTGACCAATACGGTTACTTTTGGCAGGACCCGAATTCTCCTGACAGAACGTTTGGTGACTCCGTCGAGTTTGTAAATGCTCCAAAGCCGATCAAGAACTTCGCCAAGCTGTTTTATGAACGCGAGGACCTCGAAATGCCATTGGGCAAGGGATACCGCGGTCGGCCAAACGTCGGTGCCGTCACTCTGATTTCGGATTTGCGTCGGACGGTGGGGAATCCCCACAGTGCTCTGGGGCAGATGATGGGATCGATCCGGGCTGACGTGCAGGCCGAGCGGCCGGTACGCGTATTTGTTTATGGATCGGTCTTTGGTGGAACCGGAGCCGCCGGCATCCCCAGTGTCCCGCGGCTAGCTCAGGACAGTATCGCCGAGTCCAACACTACACACCACGAGAAGATGCGCTTTGGGGTTGCGATGCTGACTCCCTATTTCACCTTTCCCGCGGGTACGGCGGTTGCCGGTCCGGCACCCAACAGCTCATTGCAGCAAGTAGCTACGCAAGCGGCCCTGTTGCATTATGGGCACAACGACCCGGGTTACCAGCACGTTTACGTTATTGGCGCTCCAGAAATGGCCCCGACAAACAAGAACTATAGCATCGGCGGCGAGTCCCAAGAGAACGATCCCCATTACGTCGAAATGGTGGCGTCGATGGGGGCCAGGGACTTCTTTATGAAGGGCGAGTTTTCGCGGAATCAACGATTCATGCACTACGTGGATGGCGACCATGTAGGCTGGAGAACGCTCCCGTGCCAATCCGAACAGGATCAAAAGGAAGTTAAACGCAAGGTTGTTGCCTTCGCCACGTTTTGCTTCGTGTACAAACACCTGCTACACGACGCGGTGAGTGATGGCGACTGGTTGAGAAGGCAGGCGTGGTATGCGGACAACTTCATTAGGCGTGGATACACCTTGGAGACGTCCACCGATGCTTTGAACTCGTTGAATCAGTTTTGTGACGGGTTTCTTAGATGGTTAGAGAAGGTTGGCGCACCGCTCGCGGAAGATTCCAAGCCGCTGTTCAACTGGTCGGCCCTCGCGCCAGGACAGCGTGCTGAAACGCTGACCGGGCAGCTGTCGGCAACTCTGTCCAGCGGTGACCCAAAGTACCCCAAGACAGGATATGGTCACATCATGGACCGCTTGAGCCGACTCACCCCGACCTACGATGGCGACGTCAGTCCAATGGGACTGTTTATCTACCTACTGTACCAAGCAGTAGGCGAATTCTGCGACGACAATTATGCACTGGACTAGAGACAATTGTTCCTAAGGGCCCGGAGGCTCTCCCACGAGATATAGATATGGCAGAAAAAGAGGCCGGAAAGAGAATCCACAAATTCTTTTCTCCCCTGAGGACGCGCGATGGACTCGCGAACGCTGAGGGAGGGCGATGGAAAGAGGATGTTAATCTGAGTCACATTGCGACGCTGGCGAAGAATCTCGACACATCGCGGGCCACAAGCAGGCAAGACAAGCTTCACAGCGTGCCCTCTCCCTGGGCTCGAGCGCTTCTATTTGAGAGCGCCTTGTACGACCCCGGCCATCCAGCCCACACAGAAGTGACAGACCAGTGGCGAGGGTTGCTGGGCCTCCTTGCGCTTGCCGACGCCCTACAACTCTCGGAGCGGATCCGCGTCGAGAATGTCGACCTCGACTCTCAGCCCCAAGGAGAACTGAGAGACGCTTTCATTTCCCTAAGACCTCGGCATTTTTCCGAACAAGGAGACCTTGAGGATGGGAGATGGGCGAGGTTCGGCATGATCTTCTTTGACGACATTCTTGTAGGCTCGTCGTCGCCACGGACGATTGTCTTCACGAGCATAAGCCACGAAAAACTGAGAGGCATCGCATTCCTTTCGAAGGAGGGCCGGCTTGACGACCCGACCAAATACCTGAGGCAGCAATCGCCGGAGCTGCTGGGAATCCTCCGAACATGGTTGGATGAATTGATCGCCAAGGTCGACGGTAACGACGCAATCAACAGATGGATGGGAGTTCGGCCAGCGGATCCCAATGCGAACCCAGTCTCGCGCAGCTCCAGGGTTCTCATAGCACTTCAACGGTGGAGAGACTCGATACAAGTAGAAAGTGGGATAGAGACTCTCAAGGGCGAGTCTTGGCGCCTGCCCGAACCTTGGTCGATCATTGAGAAAGCGATTGATCTACCGGCGGGTCTGTCCATGATTCACAATCCTCAGGCGTACCTAGAGAGAGCGCTCATCGAAGTAACCGTCGCGCCGGATGCGGTTTATGCTGTCTTGATCGAGGGGAGGCATTATCTCTTACCCTTCACGAAGGGCCTCGTCGATCTTCTTACTTACGACCAACTTGTGGAGGCCGCTCAACGGTCGAGGATTACAAGGACCGACTCGGAGACGCTTTCGTTCCAAACGGAAGCGCAGTGCCTCGGCAGGATGGTTCGACTGGAGAGGCCCTACAAGAAGAATGAAATCATCAGCAACGCCGATGGTGCGCATCCAACACAACGGCTTGCGATGTGGCCTGACTTTGTAGTCGATGCGGAGGGCCACGAAGGCGCAAACCTGCCCCGGTGCTTTGACAGCTACTTTTTTTACACAAGCGATGTGGCGGCGGGCCAGGTCGTCTTTTCACCAGTCGGCGACGTAGCGCCGCCGAGAAGCTTCGACGAAAGCAACTGGTATGTGTCTAGAGTGCCGATCAAGGGCTTCGTTGGTGCCGTTGAGGGCAAATCAGGTTTTCTGTTGATAAGGCGGACGCGCAGAAAAGCGCCGACGAAGCTGTGGAAAGTCGGGGTGGATTTCGGAAGCACCCATACAAGTGCGTTTTATACCGAGGTCCACGAACGTGATGGCCAGCTCCAGCGGGATCCACATTCCTCGATCCGTCCATTAGCGATAAACCCGCGCGTGAAGATCCTGACTCACTGCGACCAATTCCAGATAATGGAGAACTTTTTCCTTTGGAATCCTGACGGCTTGACGCAGTCAACCGTTGCTTCCGGTAGCGGGAGCGTTATCTTGACTCAACTTGCATTGCCCATGAAGCACTCTGAGAAGTCCGAAGGCGGCTGGCTACCGAGAGAAGGGCAAGTCTACCTTGCATCAATCCTGGTTTCTTGGCCTGAATATCTTCAGTTCGATCTCAAGTGGAACCGAGATACAAAGGACTATTCGACGCGTGCTTTTCTGAGGTCGCTCATGACGTTGCTCAAAGCGGAAGCGGCATCGGGTGAGGCATCGATTGCCCAAGTTTCCCACTCATACCCTAGCTCGTTTCCTAAGGATCTCCAGGCAAAGCATACGGGAGAGTGGACTTCCATGATCTCGTCGGTAGGTGTGAGAGCTGACGGCAAACCCCTCACGGAGGCCGTGGCGGTGTGCAGGCAATTGAGGGCGGAACAGAATGCCTACCCTGCCAGCAACGTGATCGCACTCGACATAGGGGGGAGCACCACTGACCTCGCTCTTTGGGCTGATAGGAGTCTAAAAATTCAAGAATCCGTAAAGATGGCCGCCGGGATGTTGAGCCGTTACATCGAGTTGAATCAAGGCTTTCGGAGCTGGTTCATTCAACGAGCGTCGGACGTTCCGTTCGAGCTGACTCGACTGTCATTGTTGACGCCGGAGAGGGTCAATCGGAGAGTGTTCCACTCCGCATTGAACAGGCTCACACAGCTCAATCTGATTGACTCATTCATTGAGGTCGTGCAGGCAGACAAGAGTGTGCCCGCAGTGAAAGGCTTTCTTTCTTACACGATCTTCCTCTTCTCGGCCCTCTCGTACTTTGCTGGGCTCATCGCGCGACGCGCTCAAATGGAAACGATAGATCAGTATTACCTTTTCTTCTGTGGCCGCGGAGGCCAGTTCTTCCGCTGGATTCCCAAAGCGGAGAAGATCGTGGAGGAGGCCTTCAACGCCGGAAGGGTTGGACCGGGTGCCGGAAAACGTCCTTCAAATGTCGTGTCAACTGCATCGAAATACCCGAAACAAGAGGCGGGGAGAGGACTTTTGGTCGACTACCATCAGCTCACGGTAGATGACGGCAGGGGCCGGACAACCGGCGCTCTGGATGAGCCCAACGAGACGGTCACCGCAGCCGAAGAGGGGTATCTGGGTTTCCGATGGAACAGCGAACTCACCAGCGATGCCGATACCTACCAAAAGCTCAAAAGAGCTGTCGAGCGTCCGCCGAAGATTGAGCACCTTAAAGAGATGAACTGTTTCGTCAAGAGCTTCTGCGATTCTACCTGTACAAGTGACATCGCGAAGAACCTAGGAGTATCGATTAGCTTCCAAAGCGCCCAATACCGAGACGTCTTACACGAGCGCCTTCTGGACAATCTAGCGGACGGCAGCGACCGCGCCCTGATCGAGCCTTTCTTCATCACTGAGGTTAAAGCCCTCGTCCAGGTTCTATTCAAAGCATCCCTCGATTTCTTCGATTAAGCGATAACAATATTGAGTACGGCTATGCAAATCGCTTCGCAGATACCCTTGAGGGTGGAACTCCTTCTCCTGCTGCTTCTTCTCTTAGCAATCGGGATTCTGGCGGTCTCCCTGGTTCTTCTGATCCTCGTCTTGAAAAACGTCAGCTATTCGTCTAGCGGAAGAGACGCGCTCACGCAATCGGACTATAAGCAATTAGACCAAGCGATCCAGCAGGGCACTGTCCCTCTTAAGAAAGAGGGCGGTGCGCTTGATATTCGCATTTCCAAACCGGAATCTACAGAGCCCAATACTGGTCCGGCCCCTGGTCCCGCTGAACCGAGCGATCCCAGCTCTGAGCAGCCTTGGGTGGTCTTTGCCCCAGCGCCTTCCGATTCAGACAGAACAATCGATCGAGAGAAAATACCGGTTGAAAGTCATTCGCCATACCGTGCTCAGGCGCTCGACGCATACCGAAAGCTGTCCGCGGATGGCTTCGGAGGGGAAGTTGTTCCTATATTCGCTGAGCCTGACGATACACGTCACCGAGGGATCGTAGAGGGCGACCCGCCTCGCAAGTTTAAGGAGTCTGCTGAGAAACATACGCCCTTTGTCATTATCAGGATCGACGGAAATGCGGGGTGGCTCTTTCCGAATCCAAGCATCTTATTCACGCACGCAATGAAATACGTCTTTCCTAGATTGTCACGCGAGCAATTTGACAGCGACAAGACTAATGTTGAGCCACTCTCCGTTTCAAAAAAAGCGGACGGCCTGTGGGAGATCGTTTAGTGATGCGATAACTCTAACTGGTTATTGCGATACGCAACGGCGGCAACGTCATGCACAATCTGATCGGTGCTTATTTTGAGTTCGCCTGGGCAATCGCCATACTGCATCTTTTTCTTTTGGTAACCTTGCTAGCGATACGAATTCGGGAGTACGTCAGGTTGAAGGGAGAAGCAAAGCCCTTCTCCTCAACGGCGCCGGGCGAAGACTTCCTAAGCGCAACCTTCTTGCCCCAGGGCGACACAGTAGCGGAACCCGCCGATCGCGCCGTGAGCCCAACCGAGGTCCGTGCAGTCACCGCGTTGGTCATCCGAATGGCTCAAAAGGGCGAGTTGCTCGATCCCGGGATTGTTAGAAACCGTCTTTCCAGATCTTTTGGAACGTACGACACAATAGTACGGACATCGATAAACGGTTTCATTGTTTCGGGATTACTTGGCACTCTCTACAATTTGTGGAAGCTGGGGCCGTTGTTTTGGAACGACATCATTAAGGAGGGAGTCTCGGCAGCAAATCCAGCCATCGGTGTTGCGTTCTCATCGAGCGTCGTAGGGCTATTCCTGGCCCTAGCAGTCTCTCTCATTGACGCTTGGTTTTTCCTGAGACGGCGCGAACGGCTGATTCAGCACGTGTCAAACAGGCTGGGGGACCTCGCCATCGACGTGCTCCCGCCAAAGGACTCGGCTGCCGTTGCCCAAGCACTAACCAAGTTTTACAACACATCGCACGGCTTCCTCGAGAAACTGCGGACGAACCAGGAAGAATTCTCGACCAAGTTCCTTGCGCAGATCTCCACTTCCACCGATCAACTCGGGGGGACTTTGACTTCCATAAGCAAAGACTGGGAGATGCTCACGCACAATGCTGCGTCAACCATTCAGAAGGTTGGACAAAGCCTAACGGTCGAGTGCAATACGCTGACCGAAGTGACACGTGACAGCGCAAAGGTGCTCAGCGCCGCAAACGGGTTGTCGCGCGAGGCCGAGAGCCTTGCCGCCGTCCTGGTCGACGTTCGATCAGAAGCTGCCAAGCAAAAGCTTGAGCTCAGTGCCCAGATGGAGCGCTTCAGCGACGCGTGGGTCCAGAAACTCACGGCGCTGACCGATTCTCACGCTGCCCGCCTCGGGGAAGCTTATGAGAAGCTCTGGGTGTCCTACAGTAATCAGGAAGCCAAGTCGCGAAACGCGGGTCTGGCGGTGCTCGACAGATTTGCTCTGAGGCTGGAAGGAAGCACTAATGAATGGCAAAAGGAGAGGGACGCTCTTGCCACGCACGTGGAATCCATAGTCACGCAGTGGCAGACACAGCTTGACAGATCGCTTGTGGGGGTTTCATTACGCTTTGATTCCGTTGACGTTCGCCACGATGAGATGTTCAAGCAGTGGAGGCAGCAACTCGGAACCTCTATGACGACGGTCCAATCAGGGCTCGTCGAACTTCTCACGGCGATTGACAAACTGAAGAATGTGCCTTCCGATCTTAGAGGGGTCTACGACGTCTCCACGCAACAGCTAAGAAGTTTAGGCGAGGCCATAACCACGATCACCTCTCGGGTTACCACCAGTTCGCCTATGACTGAAGCCGTCACGAGTCTCAAGGATGCGGTCATTGATCTCCAAACGCTCATAAGCCAGAATGGCCGGATTCAACCCTTCATCCCGGCACCGAGCCAGCCCGTCGCAATTGGGGTAGCCCCCGAACTGGTCGAGCTTGTGAACTCTAATCGGATGTCGAACTCCAACCTTCAGACAGACCTGCTCGCGATTCGGACGATCCTCGAACGCCGTGACTTCCTCCCCAACATTGACCGCCACACGTCAGCCTCAGAAAGCGAACGCCGGTCAATGGGCTCGCGCGTGCGGCGGACGCTACGAAAGATGTTTGGACGAGGCAAGCCTGATGGTTGACTCTGCTGAAGACGGGACGGACATCAACGTGTGGGTGAGCTTCGCGGACGTGTTCGCCGGGCTTCTGCTGATAACGCTCACCGGGCTTGGGGTCGCCATGCACGTTTATCAGGCCAGGAGGCCAACGGACGTACGCTTCAGCGAGAACCTGGTGCAGTCGATGAATCTTGCCACGAGCGTAACCAAGGCTCTCGAGGACAAGTTGCAGACAGTTTTGAAATCCGGCGGCCCGCAGACCAGCGAGACCGAAGTGGTAATTCCGGCGGAAGCATTGTTTGCGTCGGGCGGATACGACGCCGAGGCCCGCGGGATGCTGCTCCTGACTGACATAAGACAGGCGCTGCGAGAGGCGCTTGATGGTGTCGGCGAAAGGCGCCGGTTCCTGCGAGTAATTATCGAGGGGCACACGGACAGCGATCCGATCAGGAACAGCGCTGTAACTAGGGAGATTCCTACAAACTGGGAACTATCGAGCAGACGAGCTACTGGCGTTTTGCGATTCTTTGAGGACGGAGGCTTAGCACCCAGGGACTACAACATTGTCGCTATGGGGCTTGCTGATTCGGTGCCCATCGCTGTCGGGGATAAGAAAAGAAACCGACGGATAGTAATCCGAATCGAGCCCGACATCGAGGGCATCCTGCAGAGCATCGCAGGTCGATAGAAAGCTATGAGACTAAGAAGCTTCTCAATACGGAACTACAAGTCGATCATCGACAGCGGTAAATGCTCCTTCGACGCCGATATGCTGGTCCTTGCGGGGAGGAACGAAGCCGGCAAGACTGCGACCCTTGAGGCTCTGCGAGACTTCGACCCTGATATCAAAGTATTTGAGGAGTCCGCCTTGCCGGTCGGTCGCCCTAACGCCGTCCCGAGCCTTCGGCTCGTCTTTGAGATAGATCAGTCCGCCCTCCGCGACCTTTCAACCGCAGCGAAGATTTCCTGGGATCAATCTGCCGAGAACGATATCTGCGAGAAGGGCCTGAGTCTGTTAAAGACTCAGAGCGGAGAGGAGTGTGATTACGCAATTGGCGAGGATTTGAAGGCGGTGATAAGCAAGCAGGGATGTGCGTTGAACGTGGGGGAAGAGGCGCGCCTGGTAAAAGAGATCTTGAAAGTCATCCCGAGGTTCGAGCTATTCGCAGACTTTTCAAGCAAACTACCCGCTCGGATATCACTCGACTCCGCACGGAACGACTCGACTGTTGTTGCAATCGCGCAGGAGGCCGGCCTCGATCTCGATCAACTCGAAGCCACAAGACTAAATCCGCGACATAGAAGACGAACCTTGAACAAAGCCGCAGAAAGGATCAACAACGTACTCGAAGACTACTTAGAGGGTGTGAAACTTGTTCCTAATGCTGATGGCGATGAGTTGTTCTTCTGGATCCAGGATGAGTTAACCAACGAGCTTTTCGAACCTCATGAAAGGAGCAAGGGCTTCCAGTGGTTGCTCGCTTGCTATCTGGAGTTGTGTACTAGGAAGAACCAAGTAATCTTGATTGATGAACCGGCGCTCTACCTTCACCCAAGGGCGCAGGGGACGGTGTTGAAGTTGCTTGGCAACGCCGTGGCGCGCAATATCCAGATAATATACAGTACTCATTCACCATTCTTGATCGATGCCGACAAACTTGGACGGGTCAAACTGGTTGTGAAGGATAAGGACGGAACCAAGATCAATGACAAGTTCCATTATACGACCGACACCGATGCCCTGACTCCCATAATCAAGGCCATCGGACTGGATATAGGCGCAGGCCTTTCCGCTACTAAGAAGTACAACGTCGTGGTCGAGGGTATAACTGACTACTACTACCTACAGGCGCTCCGCCAAGTCGTCGCACATGAATTCGATGACTTCTCAATTATTCCCAGCACCGGAGCCGACAATATCCCCCAGATAAGCTCCATCCTTTATGGATGGGGCCTCCGGTTTGTCGTCGTCTTTGACAACGACAGGGAGGGCGCCAAGGTGACGAAGCGCCTTCGGAACTCGCTTGGTCTAGAGGATGGCCAGATTATCCTGATACCGGGGGCCGAGGGCGAGTCCAGCATTGAGGATCTGTTCACTCCAGATGACTTCAACAACTACGTTCTTTCTGCGCTAGGCCGGCGAAACGACGATCGAGCTAAGAAAAACTCGGAATTCCTGAAACCGCAGAGGGCGCTCAAAGTTCCCCTTGCAAAGAACTTGTACCAAGCCATCAGTACCAAGTCTGGCAACATCACATTCAGCGTGGAGACTATTCATGCGTTTTCCACGTTGTTTTCTCAAATATCTTCGTACTTCAAGCGTCATTAGCAACATACTCACCCGGTCGGGCGAGATGAGGCGCACCAGTCCTGGTACGTCTTCGAAGAAGAACGCCGCGTCGTTGCCTAAAAGGCTGTCAGTGGCTGCACTAACAGGCGTAGCTTGGTGCGGAGGCGAGGTTGCCTGTTTCAAACGCAAAATGTTCTCAATTCATAAGGCAACGATGGGCACCGAAGCGAGACCGCAAGGCCCCCCGGTTGACCGCGGTTTCCTCTCTCTTGGAATCGATGGTTGATCTGCCGCATCTCCGCCGCGCCGGTAAGGAGAGCCCCATTTTGAAGCCGCCCATAGAGAATCACACCGCTTGACTCGCAAGGACGACGCTCTATAGCATCTCAAACTTACCGGGGGCGCGCTATTGTCAACAGTACTCACTCAAGTCACCGACGAACTGCTCAACCTCTTCGACAGCGCGCGAAGCGTGGCCGTGCTCACCGGGGCGGGCATCTCCGCTGAGAGCGGGGTGCCGACTTTTCGAGGGGGAGGCGATACTGAGATATGGACTTGGCGTGGCAAACCGATCACTGAATTGTCGTCCGCGGAGTTGATTGCTACTGATCCAAAGCTTGTATGGGAGTGGTTTGACTATCGCCGAGGTATGCTCAAAGAGGTTGAGCCTAACGCGGGGCATTTCGCGCTTGCGCAGTGGGAGCGACGGTTCGAAGAGTTCACACTCATAACTCAGAACATCGATGATCTTCATCGAGCAGCAGGAAGCTTGAACGTGCTCGAAGTCCACGGCAACATCTGGCGGGCGCGGTGTCTCCGCTGCGCAAGTGTGTTTGAAGCTCGCGAGTGTCCGCTCGAAGAGAACCCGCCGCGGTGTCTGGTCTGCGGCGGAGTCGCGCGGCCCGATGTAGTCTTGTTCGGCGAGCTGTTGCCCGAAGCCGTCTTCGAACGCGCGGAAGAAGCTGCCGCGCGGTGCGAGCTGTTCTTTGTGATTGGAACGAGCGCGGTTGTTTATCCGGCTGCGGGGCTCCCGATAGCCGCCAAACAGGCCGGCGCGAAGATCATCGAGGTCAATCCTGAACAAACCGATATCTCGTTCTTCGCGGATGTGACCTTGCTGGGAAAGGCGGGTGAGATACTACCTCAGTTCCTAAGAGAACGAGGATGATAGCGCAAAGAGCAAAGCGCAAAGGGCAAAGGGCAAAGCGCGAAGGGAAAAGGGCAAGGGCAAATTGCAAAGCGCGAAGGGAAAAGG
>JBBPIE010000045.1:0-37349 GCA_038040485.1 Candidatus Onstottus arcticum | reverse complement strand
GTCCGGTTCGGAGGGAGGGGGAGCCGAAGCCAATCGGTTCTCCCTACCCCTATTGTACGGGGATACTCGTGAGTCATCGACTTTTCCAGCAGCCTGCTAGAGAGAAGATCGTAGCGTCCGCCGCTCTACGATACGGCAACTCGAAACGGATTTCTATCTAACAGTGGACAGGATCGAAAACTTGTTCGCGAGGGTATTTGAGTTGATCGAGAATTCAGTGAGCTTCTTGCCCTGATTATCGGATGGTCATCTCAATGAAACCGGGTGGGGCAGTTCTTCGACGCAGATGTCTTCGTCGAGGTCGGGCCATGTACTCCATAGCCGGCTCCGCTTACCTGAAGATTCGCGCGTTCCGCAGGTGTGGCATTCGCGAGACAGGGATACCGCCCTTTAGGGTTTGGGGTTTGGGGTTCAGGGTTCGGGCGGTGGGAACGGAAATAGAGCGGCCGTCCTCGGGATCAATCGACAGTGTGTCGGGCTCACTCCGTTAGGAGTGACCTGTCCATAGAAACGTCGTCGCGTGTCACCTTACTCCGGAGGAGTGACCTGTCTATAGAAACGACATCGCCGTGGTCACGCTCACTCCGTAGGAGTGACCTATCGATAGAAACGTCGTCGCGCCGTGTCGCCTGACTCCGTAGGAGTGACCTCTTCGCGACACGCGCATCATCCATCCAGCCAGGCACAGGTAACTCCTACGGAGTTCGTACCGTAAACTTGCTGGCATCTATGGACAGGCAACCCCGAAGGGGTTGCATCTGTCAGCCCAGGGTTGCGGTACTCCGCTACCCTGGGGAGGTTGACGCCATAATGTGAAGTCGGTTGTTTGTCGCCAACCCTGAAGGGGTTGCGGCCGAAGTCGTCGTGCCACACGCCATCACGTTTTGTTGTTCATTATTTGAATCGAGAGAGCCGCAACCCCTTCGGGATTGGACCTGGCTCGAACCCTGTCCCAAGGTAGCCGAGTACGGCAACCTTGGGCTTCAAGCCGCAATCCCGTTGGGATTGGCCCACTCATCTTGTCGTTTCAGCAGCAGGCGCTGCGTGCTTCACTCCAATCAGACCGTCAATGGACAAATCCTCATCGACATCCGGCCAATGAAGCCCATATCCTGCCGGAGACACCTCGAATCGCTCCCTCTGGTCCTGCGTTGCCATCGCGAGTCGTTCCGACCATTCTGAAATCTCGATTTCGTATTTCTTGCCGTCGACCTGGAGGAGCATGGTCGTACCAATGAACTCAACCTTCTGAATGTCGTGTGCCTTATCCATGTTTCTTCTCCTCGAACTTATTCCACTCCGGCACGATGTAGTCGAAATGCTCAAAGATGATCCTACGCACGATTCGCTTATCCGCCGGACTCATGTTGTAGGGGTGGGCTTCGATAACCTGGAAGCCCGCGACTTCGAGCCAGTACTTGGCTTCGGCGTCTCCCGTTCGTCAATGGATGTGTATCGGTTCGTTCCGTTCATTGGCGTAAAAGAAGAACCGCCAGCCGAGAATCATTGGAATCGTTGTGAATCGTTCGCACCCCTCTTTCCGTTGACATTTTGCCATCCGCACGACACCAAGTCACGCTCCATGTTCCCAGGCATACGCTGGATGCTGCGCAATTCTCTCGGGCGATAATCGTGATTTGTTACGGGCGTTCGTCCGGGTCGAGCCAGAACTTCGCGCTGCAATTCTCTCGGTCGGCGTGCACGTGTCGCGGCTGGTCGATATTCGTATGAGTAGAAATAGAGAGGTAGCAGTATCCACGCTCAGAATCGTCGGCACCGTCGGCATTCCATCGCAACGGAGGCCGCTGACAAATCCGATCCGAGTTCAAGACGCCGTGCCGGGTGGTGCTTTCGCTACGATTGGGCGAACCTCAGGAATGTCAACCACTCCGTTTGTAGCTTAAGACCAGTCATTGTGGATAGAAGAACGCTTGTAGGTCAGTTGGCCCGGTCAGTGCGGTACTTGTTTAGCACGAATTCACACCACTCTAGATAGCGCGCATCGGACAGTACTGCGTCATTGTCTTGGAACGACCAGTACGCGATTCTGCAACGATCAAACAGCAACCCGGTTCTTCGCGCCCGTCTACTCCACACATCTCTCTGGATTCTATGAGGCATATAAAAAGAGCGCAGATGCGGGCTAACCTTTCCTTCACTCATCCATTGATCCCAGAACTCTTGAGGAGCCAATTCGCGATCTTTACCGAGCCAACCAGCGCCTGCGGCGCATTGGCCAAACATAACTAACTTGCTTGGCCACTTATCCTTAAAGTCCCGCCATGCTACTAGATCTACTTTGTCGTCCTTTGCTCCCTTAATTGTCTGCTCCCTAAATCCGCCACCTTCACCGAGATCAAGGCTCAACTGATTTACAATTAGACGAAACGACTTCACCGCCTTAGAACTCTGGCCACGCGATGTGCCAAACTTTATAACACTGCCGGAGACGTAATTCTTGGCTGCGATCGAACAAAGATCCTCGAAGAGTAACCAAGGATTGATACCGACCTCCTTATGGCGTTGCGACTTCCAGCGAAAGTAGGACAGCAACAAACAAAAGACGTAACCTGCAAACTGGTTCCTGTTAGGTTTTACATTGAGGGTTGCTCCCTCGATGGTGAATGCGTAAGCACTATCTGCCGAGACAGCTCGTTGCTCCAGTTCAAGAAACACTTGCAGACATTTTTCCTCAACGGCAGCGTCGCCCCTTCCTTCTAAGACCGATGCGGTTCGAAGGGCGCTCTCCAAGTCTCCCTTGCTGGAATTCTCATCAGGCGAGATTAGGGCTAGGATCTCTAGCCAATCGGCGAGCATCAATTCATTTGTTGGCTCTGATGGAAGTGCTAGTTGAGGCATCTCTATCTCTTTACCCGCTTGGACATAGATTCCATTGATTCCAGAATCTTTTGGCTCAAAATCAAGATTTCTTTTCCTAACTCAAAAAGATCAGGTTCACCCGAGTACCCCAGCGAGATCGAGCCGTTTGCTTCAATAAGATTTTCCTTTGCCTTTGTTATGGCCTCACGGAATCGGAGTTTGTCGCCTCGAGCGATCTCAACTGCGCGGTCTAGCGGATAACCTGCTCTGAGAGCCGCTAACGCCGTCTTATTAGTTAGGACGACTCTGAGATTCGTAAGATCAGGATGCTGAGTTGAAACCACCGGTGACTTATTTTCTTCTTTGCTGCCGTATATCCAAACCATAAGTTCCCGGAGTTCTTTCAGTTTATTTCGAGGAACCGGATTTGCTTTTAGTGAGTTCTCCGGCGTTATTCCGAGGAAATCTTGATAGCCCTTTTGATCAGCGGCAGTGTACAAGTGAGAAAAATAAAACTTATTTCGGATTCGGTCTTCACGATTGAAACGCGCTTGAGCTTCAGCTTGAAGAAGAATCACATATCCGCGGTAGAGCTTCTTTACAGTTGCATGTTTATCGCCAATTCTCTCAGCAATCGTATCTAGGGAGACTTTGTAGTTTTGCTTTACGTACGCGATGTATTTGGCCTTGCTGAATGAGTCCCAGGGCTTTGGCCCATTAATATGCCGAAACCCAAAGTACTCCCACAACTCCTTACGCGTCTCGTAGACTGAAACCGGCAACTCGTCGAGCGCTTTCTTTTCACTCGGGCTGATTCTTGGAAGATCCGTAGCCCTGATGGTCTGACGAAGGGCATCCTCGCACAACAGGCGAACTGCCGCGAGCCGTCGATTACCTTCGACGACAATGTATTTCTTCTTCTTCTCATCCTTCTCGTTCGGATTCCGAGGAATCGCAAATAGGTTCTCCTCTGGAAAGAACCCGTTGGCGGCAATCGACAATGCAACTTCATCAACCGCCATCTCCGTCCACAGAAGTTTCACGATGTCGTCCTGCGTAGTAACATCTCGACCTGAAGCGAGTCGCGGATTGTCGTAGTCGAATAGTAATTGCTCGACTTTTATCGGAACGATCTGGTGGTCCTTCCGTGCGGGTTGTCTTGATTCGGTAGCCATTGGATTTCCTCGATTTCCATAGAAGTTAGCAGGTCAGAGGATACTCCGTCCTTAAGTTATCGTGAAGGACAAGTATGTGGGCTGTACACTCATTAACCTGAGCGACTTGCCGGAAGCCGTGGAAGGTTCGTTATGAACAATTCCTTTGTCTTTTGTCGAGTGCCAGAAGAGGCAATCGAGTACAGGTGCTCAACATGATTTGTGCCGTTTCCGTTAGAGGAATACATCTCTTCAATTTGTTCAGCCTTGTCGTAACTTAATAACCACGGCTGCTTAAGCTTCTCGAGGAAACCACAGAGTTCCGCGTGATCTTTGTGTTCGAAATAGTAACGATATAACCGATCAGCTTTAGCGTAGAAGGGCGGATCAAAATAGAAGAAAACGTCGCGACGTTTGTACCCCAGGTTTTTCACCTTCTGAACAGTGCTCTTCCAATCTCCATGGTTCACAAATCGCACGCGTTCTTTTAGCATGCTGGCTTGGCGAATTCTCAATATCAGGTCGTCTTTATTGAATCTGCAATCAATCTTGTAGTCTGAAGTTTGGGCGAGACCACCAATCGGTCCGGCGCCTTCTGCGAGGATTCCGGAAAAGCTGGTTCTGTTTAAGAAGATGCAAGCTAATGCGCGCTCTCGATTGGTCTTGAATCGACCAGCGCGGTAAGACTTCCATGTTTCAAGAGACACGTCTAGTGCACTGATTTGTTTGGTGAGCCAATCAGTATCGTTGAAAACGGTCTTCCAAAATGAAGCGACGAGAGGATCTCTTTCGCCGACTGCAATATTCTCAACTAAGTTCTTGTTCAGAAGTCTCAAGCTGACACTTAACCCGCCGGCAAAGGGCTCGCAAAAGAGCTTTGGTGTTAGCTGATTCAGCTGGAGCGCTTCGGCGATTGGCATGAACAACCGAAGCTTACCCCCTGGATATCGCAGGGGCGACCGAATCAATCTATTAGGTTGGTCGTGATCTTTCTTTGGGCTCATTATCGGCGTCTAAGCGTGAGATTATCGTCCACAGGATGTAGGAGTCTAACACAGGGTTAAGATTGTGCTTAATTGTGCTGCTAAGATCCTTCGCGTGTCGGCAAGTTTGACATGGCCGACCCAGCTTAGGTCGTCTAATTCGCGACGTAGCGGGCATGGCTCGTGTTCCTTAGGAGCCAATGCTTGATTCTGGTCAGTGTCCCACTTCACGCTACCCATCAACTGGCCGGGCCGCGCACTATGGAACAATGAGAGGTCGGCCGCTCCCACTGCGTCCTTTCGCTTTGTCATAGAGTATCCGAAAGGTAATCTGACAGATTTGTGTTACAATTCGGCTAAACATCTGGCAGAGGTGGTTATGAAAAAGCCAAAGCATCAACGCATACTAACCGGCTGCTACTATGTTTTTCTCGGTTATTGTCTTTTGGGCGGAGTCTTCAGTGCAACGAATAATGCCAGGACGCTGATTAGTCCGAAAACGAGTCTTCCACTCGCATTAGCTGCCCTTGCAGTGTGGTTCTTTGTAGAGTTGTATCTTCGGGAATCTCCAATAATATGGGTCAGTTTAAAGGGGGAACCAGCTAGAATTAAGAGCTTCGGCATTATGCGCAGATTAGGCTTTGTCGGCGGAATCTTGCTTTTGCTTGTTCCATTCGTTTTCGACAAATTAGATAGAGAGCAAAGAAATCGAGAGCAGAGTGTTGAATTGTGGAGTTATGACGGCAATGGGAGTTCCTATGAGGATAACAGCGAAGATGGTATGTATGACCATAGGCGTAATAACGTGGATAGCAGCATAAGTGAACTCGCCCGAAATAGTGATGACCGGAGTAAGAGTAAGCCTAGAAACCAAGACAGGATTAGGATCAAACTTAGAAATAATAATGACGTGACGAATAAGAGCCAGTTTAGAACTTCGAACGATATCGGAACAGATGCGGTCAAGGGAGTAACGCTGCGGGGTGTAGAACGCCCGCGTGCTGAAGATAACCCATATACAAAAATATGGCTGAACACGTTAAGCAAGCGTGGCACTAAGGCGTTTGTTTACTCTGATGCAGAGGAAATGGTCAATGGGATTCTGGGTCAATTAGATGAAGGGCAGCTTATCCAAGAATTGAACCTCTACGGTTATGGGTACCCTGGATTATTCACGGTTGGGAATGGGCAGAGCGACGAGTTTAAGAATTTGACATATCTCACACCGGATAATTTAGCAAAGGAAGAATGGCGCAATGTGCTTGAACCGTTGAAAGATCGCTTTTTGCCGGGAGCAAAAATAAACTTAGTTGGCTGTGACGTCGGTGCTAAAAGCGAAGGCGCGGAGTTGCTCTATCATCTCTCAAAGGCTCTCGGCGTTAGAGTGTCTGCGCCAGTAGGGAAAGTTAGAGGTGGCGAGAATTATTCAGGGAGATGGCAATTTGCCGACCCTGAATGGACCGCGCCTCCCACACCCATAATAGCGACACCTGAAGCTAGCTATCTTGATCGCTTTCAGAGGCGTAGAACCGTCTTCGACCAGTAGCTCAACTTCAGGCAAAGCGCCAAACCTCGCTAGCACGCCGCCGTTGAAAGTAATGATCCCATCTCCGTGCATTTCGCTTACGGCTGTTGTATCTTTCGGCGACCATTGCCGGAGGTGATCGCTATGTTTGAGTTGAAGAACCGCATGTTCCTATCATTTTTGCTCTTGTTTCCCATGGTGAGCTCATTCGTAAGAGCCAGCAACTCGGAGACAATTCAGTTCAAGGAAAACAAGACTGATGTAGGCACGTTCGTTCAGATTCCTCCAGGCGAAGTTGTGATGGGTTCAGAGAACGGCTTGGATGGGGAAAAGCCTGTGCATAAGGTAAGAATCACGAAGCCGTTCGAGATAGGCAAGTACGAGGTGACTCAGGAGCAATGGCAAGCCGTGATGGGCAACAATCCAAGTCATTTCAAAGGCGCGGATATGCCTGTTGAAATGGTCAGTTGGAATGAGATCCAAGACTTCCTCATAAAACTGAATGCAAAGAAGGATGATGGGTACATCTATAGGTTGCCGACGGAAGCGGAGTGGGAGTACGCGTGCCGAGCGGGAAGCACCGGAGATTTTGCGGGAGGATTGGATGAGATGGCTTGGTATGACAAGAACTCCGGCGGCAAGTCGCATCCCGTAGGACAGAAAAAAGCGAACGCCTGGGGGTTGCATGATATGCACGGCAATGTAAGTGAGTGGTGCGGTGATTGGTATTTGGAGTTCTACTACAGGGAGAGTCCACGCGTGGATCCGACGGGGCCAATTTCAAGCGAGTACTCGTACCGGCAGTATCGTGGCGGCTCTTGGAACAGCCCGGCTGAGAACGTGCGGTCGGCGAGCCGCCGCGGATTTACGATGACCTTTCACGGCAAGGACTCGGGGTTCCGACTTGTTAGGACTAAGCGGTAATAGTTTTACCCTTATTGCCTAACTGGAGGCACGGTAACCGCGTAGCGGTGACCTCTCGATAGACTGCCAGAATTGCGACGTCCGGGCCGCGTAGCGGTTACCTGTTTGGTTCCACAGGACCAGTCAACGTTATGAGGTAGCCGCTAAAGCGGCCGGGTCCGCGCCCGCCTGGCCCACCTATCGAGAGGTCACCGCTACGCGGTTACATCACCAACTTTCAACGTTGAGCAATGAATCGCAAGTTGCAGGCCTGACCCCAATCCCGGAGGCTAATGTTATTGACGACCGTCACTTAGATTTTTGCAACAGCCGCTTCATCATCTCTAATGTCTTCGCATGTTTTGGATTGCCGGATAGGTTGTTAAGCTCCTGTGGGTCGCGATCGTAATCGTAAAGTTCAGTACCCTTCCGGCCTTCGTCCCATTCAGTGTAACGGTATCGCTCGGTCCGCACGCTATAGCCCATGAAAAAGTTCCCGCCCTCTCCGCGCCGAACCTGAGTAAGAGCCGGTTTGTCCCATTTGCTCTGGGGATCCTTTAGCAAGGGCCGCAGGCTGCGACCGGCGAGGTTCTTCGGGGTATCAGTCAGACTGCATAACTCGGCCAGCGTTGGATAGAGGTCGAGGAGTTCAACAGTACGGCCGCTGGCTTTTCCTTTTGCAACACCCGGCCCGGCAATAATCAGCGGGTTGCGCGCTGAACCTTCGAACAATGTCATCTTCATCCACTGACCATGCTCACCCAGCAGATAACCGTGGTCGCTCCAAAAAACGATGATCGTATTGTCCGCGAGTCCCAGCCTCTCGAGCGAATCCAGCAGACGTCCCACGTTTGCATCGAGAAAGCTGATGGACGCGTAGTAAGCCTGGATCGCTTCGCGCTGCGCCTGTGGGCTCGTGCCGAAATGCGGGCGAGTGAGCCAGAGCGCCGCCGGCGGAACGGTTTTCCATTCCTCCGCTGAAAAAGACGGAGCGGCGATTTTGTCGAGCGGATAAAGATCGAAGTACTTCCTGGGCGCAATGTACGGGCAATGCGGACGATAGAAACCCGCGGCTATGAAGAACGGACGATCTCGATTCTGCTCGAGAAGTCGAATCGTTTCCGAAGCAACTTTGCCGTCGGTGTGTTCTTCATCGGGCGCGGGTGAGGCGTAGAGCGACAGCGAACTGCCCAGCCCACGGTCGGGCGTGTGATTGGTGAGCACTTTCTCTTCGTCCTTGTCCACGCCCTTCGGGTTGATCCGCACATTCCACGAAGGTTCATCATCAAGCCCATTCGTCCCAATCCCGCCCGGATTCCCGTAGTGGTAGATCTTGCCGACCCGCGCGGCGAAGTAACCATTGCGCTGAAAAAGCTGAGGCAGCGTGACCATATCGGGCAGCGCTTCGCGAAAGTGCTTCTGCAGGTCATACACTTTGGTCGCATCGGGACGCAGGCCGGTCATCAGCGAGGACCGGCTGGGGCTGCACAATGGGAACTGGCAATAAGCTCGATCGAACCGCACGCCGCGCGCCGCCAACCGATCGATGTGCGGCGTCTTCATTCGGGGATGACCATAACAACCGAGATCGTTGTTCAGATCGTCTGCAGCGATGAACAACACATTTAACTTGGGTTGAGTTGATGAAGGGGACTGCCGCGTTTGGCCAAACGACAACGGAACAGTCACCAGAATTGTTGCTACGCACAGCAGCAGCGGATATTCGAAGTAATTGACTCTTGCGTTCACTTCTTTAGATCCTCGTCTCGGTCATCGCATGATCATTGATTCGCGCGTCCTTGTTGGACGCTTGCCGATCCGATCCGGCCTCGTAGCCTCGTAGCCGCGTAGCCGCGTAGCGGTGACCTCTCGATAAACTGGCCAGGATCATACAGCATCCGGGCCGCGGAGCGGTTACCTGTTTGCGCGTTCACACACCAGCCGATGTGAACAGGTAACCGCTAAAGCGGCCCGGTCCGCGCCCGCCTGGCCGTTTATCGATAGGCTACCGCTACGCGGCCCAGCGCGAATTCCTTTCCCGTTAGCTATCGATAGGTTACCGCTACGCGGTTACGCAGCCAGTCACCAAACAATGCAAGCATGAAGTCACTCTTGCGCGATGACTCAAGCGGTAGCTCAAAAGGATAGCCGGGCCGATTGGCCCGGCAGATTCTGTCTGCGGCTCAACGAGGATGACGCCGTTAAACTGCCCGTACTTATGGTATCGCGTTATCAACTTGTCTATTCTTCCAGACTTGCTTTGCGCAAGACCGAGGTTTTCGGTGGCAGCGATACTCATGACTATGAATGCCGCTATCTTCGCGAAACGCGTAACGCTATTTCCCATAGGTATTCTCAGTGTTAGGCAGATACCCAAGAAGGACTGATGATGCAAAGAGTTTGATGGAGCTCACGCGAAGCGACGCGTGAGGAACCGAACCATGCGGCCGCGCGCGAGGGCGGCGGCCTCGGCATTGTAGTCAAAGCCTGGGTCTGAACCTTGCGGAACAGTGTAGTTATAAAACCTATGTCCCGCGGCTTCGTAGTAGTACATTTCTACTGTCGTTTTCTGCGCCCGCATCGCTTTCTCGAAGAGCTTCGCATCCGCCGCCGGAGCGACGGTGTCGAGTAAGCCGTAGTGACCTTGCACGGGAACTTTGATTTGGTTCACTACCTGAAGCACGTCCGGCACGGGATCGGTCTTATGCTGGTTCATATGGTAAATTACCGGCCCATAAAAGGAGACGATCGCCTTAATGGCTTTCGATTGAATCGAGAAGAGAAGTGCAAGCCGTCCTCCCCCGCAAAAGCCGATGACCGCCGCGCCTTTCCGTTTAATGAAGGATTGTCCATAAAGGTGATCGATCCCTGCCTGGAGGTCTTGCATCTGGAGCTTCACAAATGTGTAGCTGGTGACATGTCTCAGCCACTCGTCTCTGTCCTGCTGGCCGACTGGCATGGGCGCCCGCTCCCCCCAATCCACAGCAAGGCCAACGAAGCCGGCCTGCGCAACCTGTGCGGCGACGTTTCTAATATCGTCGGATATGCCAGGATTGCCATGCGAAATGACAACGCCGCTGAATCGTCCGACCCTCTTCGGACGCGCCAGATAACCTTTAATGGTATCGGCCCCACTCTGGAAGGTTATCGCACCTTGGATAATGTTCTTATCATCGAGTGCATTTTGTATCGCCGGTTGCTGCCCTGCTGCGTCCGCTGCGAGCGTCACGCCGGCAAGGGTTGCCGTCGCACTGGTCAGAAAAGCCCGGCGCGTTAATCTTTCATTACAGTCAATGCACATACCCAATGCTCCTCAAGTCATAATCTTTAGGCAGCCTACAATAGAGAGGGAGCGTATGTATCGGATAGTTAGAACATGTTTATACGCGATTAGCGTGAGGAAGCGTCGCTCGATATTGAGCCGGGGTCAGACCGATGACGTTCTTGAATACCTTCGAGAAATGGCCCTGATCATAAAATCCGGCGAGTGCGGCGATTTCGGCAAGGGATGCATCGGGCTTGGAGATCTCACGACAGGCAAGCTCGATTCTGAGCTGCCGGACATAGCTTCCAATTGTTAGTCTGTGATGCTTACGAAACGTGCGAGCAAGGTGAACAGGGTGAACACCAACCGCTTCTGCAATGCTCTTAACGGTTAGGGATTCTGTAAAGTGGGCGTGGACAAATTCTCTGGCTTGCTCTAACCAGCGCGGGACCTGTCTCTCTGAAATACCAGACTGCTGACGCGAGACCTCAGCAATCATCTCCAACACAATCCCCTCAATAGACAAGGGAGAAACCTCGTCCATGGTTCTGAACTCGCCGTATAGCTTCTTACCAAGCCACGTTACCGGTCCACCACGAAACAAGGTCGATTCGTATGTCCTCACCGAATGGTCGTGCGCCCGCTCAAACCAGAGATGGCTAAGTTCGATAACCAAAAAGTAAGCTCCGACTCTGTGTACCAAGTTCGAATGTTCTTCATCCGGCGGGTTAAAGCCAACGCAGAAGGGCTCCCACTCCAGGTGCTTGTTCTGGTAAGTCTCGCTGAAAGCTCCTCGTAAAAGGATAGAAAAGCAACCGCGCTCATGCGAGTGCTTCGGAAGCCTCAAGCCTGGCGGGTATGCGCTATCGAGTACTTGGATTCCTGCAAACTCCTGGGTCGTTAAAGTCTTCCCGTACAATCGTCCAGGACTTAGTCTCATCCGATTCTACCGCCTTTGAGATCTACTACAGCCGAGTAACGAGAAAGGAGTTGTTGCACCCGCCTATCAGTGATGGTGAAAAGGCGAGCGTGAGTCTCTCAGGCAATATGATTGAGGTTCTAACTCACCTCATTTGTCGACTCTGATTCACCGTACTCAGCTTTCTCTTAGGACCAATCTTCGAATTGAAAGCCAGGGATCTTTCCGAAGTCGGACTGATTGCGCGTAACAAGAACCGCGCCATTTTCCATCACCATCGCCGCGATCTTTAAGTCGTTAGTACCAACGCGCCGTTGCTGTTTCCTGAGTTCTTTGAATCGTTGGATCGCCGCAGCGTCAAAGGCAAGAATAGGAATCCGCGATCCGATCTCAACAGTCTGCTGCAGGGCGGCGTACGCGCGGGCCATCTGCTCGTCGTTCCTGGCGCGGCGGATTTGAGTGTACCAACCGCTGAGGATCTCTTCGATGGTGACGATGGTAGTGCAGAGCTCGGTGGGATCTTGGGTGAAAATGCGCTTGCAGACGCGAGGCTGCCCGCGCAACCACAAAGTCATTGTATCGGTGTCCAGCACGTAAAGGCTCATCTGGTCGCGGGACTCACTTTACTGTCCGGCCGTACTCGGCGATGTTTTCCATAACCGCATCGAAATCCGGGTGGTCTTTCCATATGCCCGCATATGTAAGCCACGGATTGGCATCTGGCGCTCCGGGAATCAGGACCTGGACGAGTTCACCGCTATTGAGACGCTGCGCGGCCTGGTCGCGCAGGCGCTCCACAGCTTCATCGCGCGAGCATCCCTCGCTCTCCATTGTGATCGGGTGGGATGTGCTGGCGCGATACCTTTGCTCATCAAGCCGCTCAACCAATACTGTCACTCTCATAGATCGCTCTCCGAAACTCTTAAGTCGCTCGTAGCTTCTTAGTTCAGTCATTGTAGCAGGAGAGACAGCAGCTCGGCATTGCCGATGTCTTGTTTCTGACTGTCAGACCTCTGACTTTCTGACCTCTCGCGTCTGGCCTCTGATCTCATTCGGCTTTCCGCTCTTTTCAATCCGCGATCCGCAATCCCCGCTGTTCGTTCGAGCAGGATTTTTCAGAAGAGACTTGACCCGCGCGTAAATATCTCGCCTGAGATCATTCGTAACGCAAATCTTTATCGAGAGCTTCGTGAACAACGGGCCACCCATAAGAACGCTCCGTCCTGTCGTTCAGAACCTGGCGTCGCCCAAGCGAGGCTTTCTTTCCGTGACGATGCCGAAGAATCCGGCGGTGTCAGTGTAATGCCAAAGTACGTGGGGTACATCCATGAGAGATCGTCTAGACTGCAGGACCTATTGAACTCATGTAACCGACGTCGCCGCCTCAGTCGGCGTGTCTGCATCGAACTAACGTTTGGATCTCACTCTCGACAACTGATCATCTATACCTTGGACGAGGAATTCGACGGAGCTTATTAGGCATGACACATCGCTTGGTTTGATCAGAATCTCGCTACCGTCTCGTCTCTTGCCGTTGCGATGGACGATGTCGTGGCGTGTGAGAATCGCTCGGAAGACTACGCTCGTGTCGCCGCGGAATTCGATGTCTAGAGTCGCGCGATACATTGGCATGACTCTGCCAATGTTGTGCCAGACTACGTTACCTAGATAGGCCTTCGCCTTCGCCTCGGCCTCTTCAGCTGCCTTGAAGACGTCAGCGAGCGAGATCTTCTCTGCCTTGAATTCCGGGGTGGTTTCAAGGAAGCGACGGAGCACTCCTGCATCGCTCATCACCGTGTTTGTGAATGCGTCCGAAAGATATGTCTCTAGGGCAGTGATCACATTTACGAAGAGCAATCGGAGGAAGCAAGGGGCTGCGGAGTCTGGGACCGTCGTATTGAGAAGTTCTGTAATGTCGTGGATCGCCCCGCAGAAGTTGCTGTAGTACTCGGTTATCCGCCCAATGTCGTCAACTAGCTGGTCGTAGTTCGGAGCCCACACTAAGCATTCCTCCTCAAGCTCGCGAACAAGTTCCTCGATGACGTCATCGGGTACAATGCCGGAAAACTCAGCCTCGAGTTGCTCATGTGCATCGTACGGTCCGCCCCCTATCCAGATATAGCCACCTTCTCTCGACTCATAGGGAGTACCTTCAGCTGGATCCTCAAAGTTCCGCCGAAACCAAGTCTCCATGACCTCGCGTTGTGTATCGCGATCCTCATCGCGAACGTCATCGTGCGAGATAGGATGTTCAAGATCAGACATGATGGGTTCCGTCACTGGATCAACCCCTCTGAAGTCGCCTTAGGGTTTATGTCCGCGATTGTAGGGAAGGCGCTGCTGGAGGGCCAGGCTTGAAAATTGTGATAAATTCGGCACTCCACTCGTTACCTTCTTCAGCACAAAATCAAATTTCACAATCTCAAGCGTGCCCCATCCTCTCGATGTCCGAATAACCTCCCTTTATGCAGTAGCAAATTTGATCCGGGCCTCTTTTGATACCGCCGGCTCACAATGAAGCGATATCTTCCTCGAAAGTTGGATCCCAACCGTTAAGCTCAGGTATCAATATGCGCGAGATCCATTCAGTTGGAATGTCTCGGTCGGCATGGAATTCATGTCCCCCATCCCAGGCATCTTCTTCTGTTTCCTCGTATAGCCATGCTTGGATGATTAAACGACCCATTTCGTCTTGTCGCTTCTCCGGTAATTCAGTACATGGCAAATCGCAGATCACAAGAGCAGGAGTCAACCCGTTCCGATATTTGGACCAAAACTCCTCGCCGTCATATGGAAAAGAAGGGTAGCGCTCTCTTAGGCACGACAACAATGCCGGAATAATATGGTAAGTAGTCTCTGCCCCCTCAACGAAGTACCGTCTCACGGCACTCTCAAAAACAGACTTCAGGCCGAGAGTGAAGGCTGGACCAAGAGACCGAGTTCGCGGGTGGGACCGTAGGGTCACATATGAAGTCGCATCTTCGGTAAGCTCGCGCCATTTCTCAACAAGTTGATCGGGAATCTTTTCCCCTAATTCCTTCTCCACAAAGTCCAGCAAATCCCGTCTCAATCTCTTAACATCCAACTGCAATAGTCCTTCCTTGCGAATTGTTTCGATGTCTGGGACACGTGTGCAGTGGTAGGCCCGCAAGAAAACGTCCTGCATCTTTTCAAGCGCAGTCCGCAACTCTTCGCGGTAATCGCTCTCAAGTGTCCAGTACCCACGCCAAGACCTATCCCATGGCGTCCCGGATCCAAGTCTCCGATAATTCGAGATCTCAGGCTCGAGGAACGGAAACAACTCCTCCGCCTGCTTTTTGACTCTTTGCAAGTCATCTAGATTGATAATCATTCCTAGGTGAATATCCAACGCTTCGAATAATTGGTTGGGCCCTCTCGGCACCTCCCCGTCGCCCAATAATTTAGCGCCTGCGAAGCGACCCTCACCAGAGCAATAATTGGAGCAGTTGGACCTTCCCAAGGCGCTCTGCTCCATATTTATTTAAGCCGCGAGAATACATTAGATCACAAGCTGACTAGGACGGTGCGGCTCACTTTGAGGGTCGCTGTAGGATTCCCGCCAGAGCCTGCAATCGCTTCGAGTCTACAGCACTCCTGGTCGTACCGGCGCTTTCTTTCAGCGACCGCGCGAAGCTCTGGAGTTTTGCGAGCGTTCCTCGATTCAGATGAGAACTCTCTGCGCTTTGAATCGCTTTGCGCACCGCAGCGATCTGGCCGGCTGGCAGAGCCTGCGATCGCTCCAACTGATCCAGATACGCCCTGGCTACTACCAACTTAGCCGGCCACTGGATCTGTTGCTGGTTCTGTACATTGAGCTCAGCCACTCGCACCGTTTTCGCGGCATCGATCTCATTCCGCGTCAGAAACTCGGTTGGGCTTAGTTCAAAGACGTCCAGTCCGCGGGCGATCTCCGAAGCGTAGATGTGGCCGTTGTACCAGTAAGCGGACCAGTCGCCGCCCAGCACGAGCATATGTGGATCAATTGGCCCACGATCGAAATAGGCAATCTCAACCGGATGCTCAGCGTCGGTAAAATCCATGACAGAGACGCCACCCTGGTACCAAGCCTGCACTTCTATGTCACGGCCCGGAACTGGAATGAGCGAACCGTTGTGTGCCACACAATTCTCGGTGTCGCCCTGTGCGGCAGGCAGCTTGTAGTAGCTCGCGAAACTCAGCTTGTTATCCTTCAAATGAAACACCGCATCGGCGCCCCACTTGTTCGGATCGTTGGGGCGGCAACGCGCACCCAGTCCGCCTCCCCACTCGTCGGTGAACACGATCTTTTTCCCATCGTTCGAAAACGAAGCCGAGTGCCAATATGAATAGTTCGGATCGTTTACTGCGTCCAGACGCTTCGGATGCACGGGATCTTTTATGTCCAGCACGATTCCATTTCCCGAGCAGGCGCCTGCGGCCAACCCAATCGCCGAGTACACCGTGATGTCGTGGCACTGGTCGCTGTCGGCTGGCTTCTCCATGGCCTCGCCGGCTTTGCCATGGGCGCCTCCGCTGTTCAATCCGTTGAGTGCGTTCGTGCGGGGATCGATAAACACGCGAGGACTATTCACCACCTTCGAATCTTGCGGCGCGGCCAGCGGGACTTTGATTATGTCTATGCGAAACAGAGCGGTGTTTGGGTCCTTATCTGGCGCTTCACCTGAACACTCGGCCAACTCTTCACCCTGCCGCACGAACGATGTGCCGGACACGTAGATATAGACGTTGTTCTTATCCTTCGGATCGACCACAAGCGTATGGGTGTGCGAGCCGCGGCAAGTTTGCACTGCGGCTACCTGCTTCGGGTTCCTGATGTCGGATATATCGAAGATCCTCACGCCGCGGAACCGATCCTTTTGCGGCGGAGGCGGAGGCGGCTTCTTCTCTTCACCCGCGGGCGGCGGAGGTCCTGGCGGAAATCCCTGTGTGCCGCAATCGAGGCGCCCATTTGGCTGCTCGACCGACATAAACATCAAGTTCTTGTGAACCGAAACGTCTCCCTGTCCACCCGGACAAATCATCGACGTTAACAACCTGACTTTAGCGGGATTCGAGATGTCAAAGATATTGACGCCATAAAAGTTACCCTGAAACAGGTGGTTTCCCTGGAACGCAATGTCCGAGTTTCCAAACGCCAGTTGAGCCCTCACCAATTGCCCCGACTTAGTCATCTTTGAACGGTCGGCAATGCCCAGCAGATCTAAGGTCTTCTGCACCTTTGAACTGTCAGGATCAGTCGAGCCGAGTTGAAACGCATCAGGTTTCTTGAAGAGCTGGAGGTGCTTCAAGCCCATTGATACTTCGCCCGCGTTGTACATTCCCGGCGTCAGCTTGGCGCGCGGATCGTTGGCATCTGAGCCGGTCATTCCGGCGGGGAGCGGCGGCGCCGGCTCAGTCGCAAACGGATCCTCTTCTGCTTTCTTTTGGTCGGGGTTAGTTTCTGCTGGCTTCTTTGACTCCTGAGACGAGGGCGTTTGGGCCTGCATCTCGCCGGCAAGACACAACAAAACAAGGGAAGCTACGCTCAAGCGGAAAGCCACAATAAGTACTCGATTCATCGTTTATCCCCTAACGGTTTTCTCTCCAGCATGCTTTGCATGATCCGGATTTCGGCGCGCTGGCCGCTGTCTACATCCGTTGCGAAGTTGAACAATTCAGCGTCCTGGCCTGCGCCGGCTGTATCGAATAAATCTCTCACCATGGTCAAAGCGCCGCCGTGATGCTGAATCATCCCTGCCAGGAACAGACGGTCGAACTCCTCGCCTCTCGCTTTCCTGAGCGCCTCCATCTGCTCCGCGGTAAGCATCCCAGGCATAAGCGCCATCGACTCGTGCGACATATTCCCGTGCGACATATCGTGTATCGCGTGCGAAGTTGGCTGTCCGCGAGACGCCAGCCAGCGTTTCATGAACTTTATTTCGTCCGACTGCGACCTGCTGATTCGCGCCCCCAGCGACCTCACATCCTTGTTCTCGGTATGCGATTCGATCAGCGCAGTCATCTCTACCGCCTGAGCATGATGCATGATCATGCCTTGCATGAACTGCGCATCTGCCGCGGAGGCTGGCGGCAATGTAGCCCTCGTCGTCGAGGGAAGAGTCCGCGTCGGTTTACCTGGCGCACCGGGTTGGACCACGACCGGTGTCGCTGGCGCAGCCTGCTGAGCGCAGACGCTTAATGAAAACAAACTTGCGAAAGTACTTGCTGACGCAAGCACGCATGAACACGCGGCGACGCTTAACACAACGCGAATCTCAGAAGTGCACCTCAGACAAAGGGATCTCATATGAGGTAAGGAGTTAAACATTGTCGGACTGACACTATCACATTTAGCGGGAACGTCACATTTGGCTGGAGCCTGATGAGCCGAGGTTTGATCTCAGTAGGCGACCAACCCGAAGGTTTCCTCAATACACAGGATTATCGACCTGATGTTCTTTCTTAACGAACACGGAATGAGAGCCATCTTAGAGTCCGACTCAACTTCGCGTCCCTACGCGCAGGGTAGGAAGCGCGATTGCGTGCGATCGTGGTAGTCGACCGCGCGTGCTTCTTGACAGTCTTGATCCAGAGGAAATATTGTCGAGTTCTTTCTCGGTACCGGAGTCTTCGCACAGTGTTGACGGAGTTGGCGACCGGCGCGGACTTAAGTTGCCGAGTGGAATTGGGATGCTTCGGAGTTAAAGACACCCACACAGCTGGACTCTATGAACCCTCAGAGGCATGCGAACATCGACAACCTTATCCGGCGGATCGCGCTGCTGTCCTCAAATCAGTCATCCCGGCTGAAGTTGGTCTTCGCACTTGCTCTTCTCTTCTTCTCGGTTACTACCATGGCTCAACAGAAGAAATCCTCCTTTGCGGATCTGACGAGACTCTTTGCTGAATGGCGAGCGTTTCAGTTGCCTAAACTCATTGACGGCGTTCCGGATTATTCCGCGCCAGCGATGTCCGCTCAGCATCGGGAACTCCCTGCTTACAAACGCCGCCTCGCCGCCATCGAAACCAACGGTTGGCCCGTCAGCCAGCAAGTTGATTGGCATGTCGTGCGGGCAGAGATGAACGGGCTCGACTTCGACCATCGTGTGCTCAGACCCTGGCCAAGCAATCCCGGTTTCTACGTGACTGTCTTCATGGATCGGAGCGACCAGCCGGCGCGCGAGGGCCCCCACGCCTACGGTGCAGTCGAGATCTGGAATCATAAATTCCCATTGACCCCTGAACGCGCCACAGAAATGCACTCGGCTCTTCGCATTATCCCAAAACTCCTCGAACAAGCGCGGAAGAATCTCGTCGGAAACGGAAGGGACCTCTGGATCTATGGAACCAGGGACGTGAGAGAACAAAGCTCAGCCTTGAATCGTCTGGCAATCCTCATCGGCAACACCTCGGCGGAGCTCAAGTCTGACGTTGCGCGGGCGAAGGAAGCCACGGATCAGTTTGTTGGGTGGCTCGAATCACAGGCTCCTTCAAAGACCGCCCCGTCCGGGATCGGCGTTGAGAACTATGACTGGTACCTGAAGAACGTTCAGCTTGTACCCTACACCTGGCAACAAGAGGTTGCTCTGATGGAGAGCGAGCTGGCGCGAGCACGTGCTTTTCTAGCGCTCGAAGAAGAAAAGAACAAAAGCCTTCCGCAACAGAGCGTGGTTGCAAGCGAGAGCGAACATTCGCAACGATTCAACGCCGCGGTTACCGAATACATGTCCTTCCTAAGAGAGCGTGAGATTCTCACAGTAAAAGAGTACATGGATCCGGCGTTGCGTGAGCAGATCGGCAAGTTCAATCCCGGTCCCCGCGAGTTCTTCGGCGAAGTCGATTACCGCGATCCCGAAGTGATGCGCACCCACGGGTATCATTGGTTCGACCTCGCGCAGATGGAACATGAGCCTCACGCGGACCCGATCCGCCGAGGCGCGCTGCTCTACAATATCTTCGACACGCGTACCGAGGGGCTCGCCACTGCCTGGGAAGAGTTAATGATGCAGGCGGGAATGTTTGAAGCGAAGCCGCGATCGCGCGAGTTGATTTATGTCTTAATCGCTCAACGAGCGGCCCGAGCTTTAGGGGGCCTTCGGATGATCAGTGGCGAATTCACGCTCGAACGGGCGGCGGAGTTCACCTCGCAAAACACACCGCGTGGTTGGCTCAGTTTGAAGGGGAATCTAGTGCGCGCAGAGCAGCATCTTTATCTGCAACAGCCTGGTTACGGGACTAGCTATCTTATCGGAAAGAAGCAGATCGAGATGTTGCTGGCGGCGCGCAAGATGCAGCTTGACGGCAGCTTCCGTATGAAACAATTTATGGACTCGTTTAATGCGGCTGGTCTTGTGCCTGCGTCGCTGCTTCGCTGGGAACTGACAGGAGAGCTGCCTGAGGATGTCAGGCGTATGCTCGCGTCGAATTGAGGAACCCTTGCAATAGGAGGCCCTATGAGCTTCATCGCCGACTTGAGATTTGCGTTCCGATCGCTTACCCGCGCAAAGGGGCTGGCTTTGACCGTCATCTTGACGCTCGGGCTGGGTATTGGCGCCAACGCGGCGATGTTCAGCGTCGTCCAGGTCGTACTTCTGCGGCCACTCGTCAATCGAGACGAATCGCGGCTGATCTACATCCGCCAGAGCGCACCGGGCATCGATGTCGAGAACATCGCGTTCTCGGTGCCGGAACTCATCGATCTGCGAGAACGAATGACGACGGTGACCGCGCTTGGCGACTTCTCGACCATCGAATTCACGATGGTCGGTCTTGGCGAGCCTCGTGTGGTTCGCTCAGGAGTGGTCGGCGGCTCGTACTTCGACGTGATGGGTCTGCGGCCCGTGCTCGGCCGCCTCATCGACGCCACAGACGATGGCCCGAATGCCGCGGGCGTGGCGGTGTTGACGCATCGCTTCTGGACCACCGGTGTTGGGAGCGATCCCAACGTCATCGGCAAAACGGTGCGCCTGGGCGTGCGTTCAGCAACGATCATCGGCGTCCTTGAACCATCCGTGCCTTATCCGGAAGAAACCGAGATCATCGCGAACGTCGTCACGAGCCCGCACCATATGTCGGCAACGATGGTGACGGGCCGCGCCCATCGGATGACTGAGCTGTTCGGGCGGCTTGCGCCCGGCGCGGATCTCGAAGCGGCGCGCGCTGAGCTGCGCGCCGTCCACGGCGCCCTTCTCGAGGAACACCCCGAGGAGTACCCGCAGAAGTCCCGCTTTCAGATCGAAGCGAAGCTGCTGCGGGATCAGATCACGTCGCCGGCGCGAACGGTGCTCCTTCTTTTGCTGGCCGCATCGGCGCTGATCTTCATCATTGCGTGCTCCAACGTCGCAAACCTGATCCTGGCCCGATCGGTCCGGCGGGAAGGCGAGCTGGCAATACGGGCGGCGCTGGGCGCGACTGCGGCCGCGTTGCGCCGAACGCTGCTCGCGGAAAGCCTGCTGCTCTGCGGCATCGGAGCAATTCTCGGTGTGGCCGTTGCGCTCGGGATGGTGCCAATCCTGGGCCGATACGCGTCTCGGTTCTCTGTTCGAGCCGTCGGTCTGACAGTCGATGCAAGCGTGCTTTGGGTAGGTGTGGGCCTGGCATTGGCGGCAGCGGTGCTGCTCGCGTTTGTGCCGCGTCTGCCGTCGGCCGCCGCCGGCGGCCTGGGACTCTCCAACGGAAGCGTTCGCATCACGCCGGGAACGAACCGCCGCCTCCGGCTGTTTGCGGTCATGCAGATCGCCGCGTCGTTCGTGCTGCTTGCGGGCGCCGGCGCGCTGTTGACGACGCTTATCGCGCTGCAACGCGCTCCTACTGGCTTCGAAACGCGGCAGGTGCTTGCGGTGGATGTGCCGGAGATGTCCTACGGCCGAACGCCGGATCAAACCGGCGCATTCTACCAGGACGTCATGCGGCAGATTGAGGAGCTGCCCGGCGTTAATCGCGTGTCGCTTGGATCGTCGGTGCCCTGGCGGGATGCGCGTGAATCGTACTCATTTCAATTCTCGGTCGAAGGGTACGCCAGAGCGGACGGTGAGGAAGATCCGCGCGGCCGCATCCGAACCGTGTCGCCTGGATTCTTCGCATCACTGGGTGTGCCGATAATCGCCGGCCGAGATTTCAATGAGAGCGACAGGCCCGACGGCGAAAAGGTCGTTATCGTGAGCCAGAGCGCAGCACAGCGGATGTTCCCGAGCGTCGAGGACGCCGTCAACCGAGGGCTGATGTGGACCGATCGGCTCCTACAGCAGTTCGGCGGCGTCAGCGGTGAGCCGCGGCGGATCGTGGGCGTCGCCGCGGACCTTGACGACGAGAACATCGTGCCCGGGCCCGCAACGACGGTCTATCACCCGTCTGGCCAGTTTGGGTACGGGGGGCGGCTGTTCGTGCACACGCAGATGGAAGATCCGTACGGGCTGGTGGCGTCGATCACGCGCATCATTCGCGAGAGGTCGGCGGACCAGCCGGTCGAACGCGCGGCAACCCTTGAGGACGTACGCGCCGAGGTGCTCGCACCCAATCGACTGAACGCACTTGTCTTCGGAGGCTTCGCGCTCGTGGCGCTGACGATCGCAATCGTCGGCGTTGCCGGTGTGCTGGCGTTTTCGGTGAGCGCACGAATGCGTGAGTTCGGCATCCGGCTCGCCATCGGAGCAGAGCCGCGTCGCCTGCTGGCGCGCGTCCTGGGCGAGGGCGCGGTGATAGCCGCCGCGGGAATCATTGCCGGTGCGCTCGTTGGAATTGCGCTGACGCAGTTGGCGAGTGGCCTGTTCGGCGCGATTCAGATGCCGGGTGTGCTGCCGATCGCTGGAGCGGCAACGCTTCTCGTGACCGCGGCGATCCTCGCGTCGCTGCTGCCCGCTGCCCGTGCGTCACGCGTGGACGTCATGCAGGTGCTGCGTTCGGAGTAAACGGCTGAGCTCTGCTCAGCGAGCTGAGCGGTTTCCGGGTCGGCCTCGTAGCCGCGTAGCGGTGACCTCTCGATAGATTGGCCAGGATCATTCCGCATTCAGGGCCGCGTAGCGGTTACCTTTCTGCGCGTTCACACACCAGCCGAGGTGAACAGGTAACCGCTAAAGCGGTCCGGTCCGCGCCCGGCTAGCCAGTCTATCGAGAGGTCACCGCTACGCGGTCTCGTGAAAAGAGTGGCAGGCCGGCGAAGAAGCCGGCCTGCTCACCGGAGAAATCCTACCACCACTCAGTGTCCCTACCACCACCCTGCGTCTTTGGGGACTGGGATCACCAAGCCCGGAAACTGCGCCAGCGGCAGGGGCTGGCTGTCCACGATCGTCGTCGAGAAGATGGTCAGTACGAAGCGCAGGCTGGCCTCCTCGGACTCGGCCTGCGTGTTGTTGTGCCAGGCCGAAAGGTTGCCAGCGATCTCGGCTGCGGTCGGTTCCACGGCGCCGGGAACGACGCCGGTCTTGAGCAGAAACACCGGCAACAGACTGAAGACGCTATCGTCTTTGTGGAACAAGACCTGGTAGCGGTAGTCGATGGATGTCTCGATATCCAGTCGCTTGCCGGTTCCGTTGGTGCGGCTGCCCTGCGGCGCAGTTGACAGTTGCGTAAGCATGTCCACAACCGCCGTCTTGAGCGATGAGCCGGACGGCAGGTTGATCAAATCACCCACGCTCACAAGCGGGACAACTGGCGTCGGCCAGGTCACTGTTTCGGTGCGGTACACGAATGCCGGGTTAGTTTGCTGCGGCGGCTTTGCGAGGTTGGCGTTTCGCTCTGTGTAAGCGCTTGGCCGCACATTCTGGTAGTCGAGGATGTACAAGCCATCCCACGACAGCTCCAGAGTGGTCAGGCTGACTCCGCCGTCGGGTCGATAGGAGGCGAATTCGCCCGTCTCCGAGACCTTGGTATAGTCTTTGATGACGGGCCACGGCAACGGATTCTGCCCTCGCGAACTACTCACCTTAACCTGTAGATCGACGCTGTCCTCTTTGTTCTGAATCTCGAAGTTCCAGACCTCCAAATTGGAAGTGGAGCCGGCCCGTAGCAATCCGCCTTTTAGTGCCTGCGGGGCCTGCCACTTGGGCCAGGTGAGCGCCGCGCCTGCGATCAGTTCGCTGAAGTCCTGGACGGCCGTAATCGAATTGGGACTTCCGTCCACAACCTGATCGATCAAGGGCTTGAGTTGAGGGTACTCGAAGACGAAACGCGCCAACGCGGCGTAGAGATCCTCGGGTTCGGGCCGGCCCGCAGCGAGCAACGGCGCGGCCGCTTCGCTGGCCGTCACCAGCGTTTCGGTCTCGTTGAAGGACAGCGACAGAGTCAACGAGTCCTGGTCCGCGCTCGAACGTTCGACGGTGACCGCGCACTTCCATGTGAGGGCCTTTGAGATCTCGCCGATGTTCGCGTTTTGAGTAGCGCTCGTGGCGAAGAGCTTCGGCAACGGCGGATAGCTCCGCAACGGGATTGGGATGCGAGTGCTGCCGATGGGCTGGGTCAGCGTATTTTCCTGTCCCTGTGGCAGCGGTTCCGGGTTCCGCTGAAGCACAAAGCTGAGCCAGCTCGAGGGCGTATAGCCGCAGGCCGACGCTGCACCGTCGCGCAGATGCTCTAACTGGTTGACCTCGTAGTCGAGGTCGAGGGTGAATGCACGCTGCGCGGCTGGGTCCTGCGCCGAAACCAGGAAGTTCAGCCAGTTGGCGCCCTCCACGAGTGGCAGTCTCGTAGGGGTGAGAGAGTAGGGCAGCTTTTGATCCGCGGGCTCTCCGGGCACCTGGACCGCACCGTAGAGTTGCGGAGGATTGTTCGGATCGCCGTCGGGCTCGATCTTGCCGTGCAGAGTGACCAGCGCCTTAAGCTGCGTCAGGGCCGAGAAGCCGTAGTCGTTCTCCAGCGTTCGCAGGAGCGCCTGGCGCCAGGTCTCCTTAGCCGAACCGGGATCGCCGGTACCTGCGGCCTCGTCATAGATGTAATCCGTCTTCTGCGAGATGCTGCCGGCTAGAGATTCCTTGTGGTCCACGAAGGGATCATAAAGCTCGTTGCTCGCCGTCGACTGCACGGCCACCGCCGACGCCATTTGGGGACTGAAGATGGTCTCGACTGTGGCTAGGAAGTTGGCCGCCCACTGGTCCATGTCGGTCGATGAGAAGACCAGGCTGACGTCTTTCCAGACGGTCGGATTGCCTGGGTCGTACTCGCGCAGGCCTTCGACCGTGCGAGTAATCAGTTGCGTAGAGAGTGGTGGTGGCGCGTAGAAGACCGGCGGATCGTTCGTGTCGTTGAGGATCTTCACCGCGGTGCCGGCATCGACTCCCCAGCGCTGGAGCCAAATGCTGCGCCGTCCAAATCGCATGCTGCTCAGGTCGCTGTTGGTCCCGGTAGCTACCTTGACCACACCCTTCTGGCCGTCGAAGGGGTAATAAGCGGTTTCGAAGTTGTCGGCGAAAGGAGTAAGCCCGGTTGGATCTTCGTCGCTGCTTGGTTCCTCCACCGGCTGCACCGTCGAGTCTACTCGCCGGACTTCGGGGGCCTTCTTAGCAATCTCGTCGGTAACGCCCGCCCGCTCGAGGATCAACGTAACCACGAGCTCCTGTAGGTCGCCGGGCCATTGCGTGGGCTGCGACTTCACGACGTTCATCGACAGCGTCACCGGAGCCGGTCCGTCTCCGGGGCCTCCCGCTTTAAGCAAGGCGACCGCTTTAAGCCAGTCGACTATCTGATTCACGAAGTTGGAAAGCCCGGATAGCAGCGTCGTCCCATTGGTAAGCGTGCTCAGCGGTCCCGGGGCGAGAATCTTGCCGGTATCTGCCGCCGCCTTCATGTTTGGATCGGTTAGTTGGTCGGCAAGCTGCTCGTAGAGCAGCGTGGTCCTTGCCAATTGCTCGGGATCGATCTCGCCTTCCGAGTCCGTCACAAGCGTCGTGTCTAAAGAAAGCTGCAGTCTGAGTTCGACGCCGCCGCCAACCCCTTCCGCGATCAGGTAGAAGGCCTGGGTTCCAACCCAGTCGCCGAGTCCGAGGATGTCGTCGTTATACAGCACCTTCAAATCCGTGGTGGGGAGCATTGACTCGGGCAGCGTGTTGCCGAAGATGTCTTCGATAGAGAGACGGACGGTAAACGTGTCGTTAACGTCCGCGTAGCGGTTGTTGGAGCCGGTTACGGGTGCGGTCTCGAACGCCGTTTGGTACGTCCAGATAGTCTTGCCGCCTTGCTCGGGAGTCTCGTCCTGAGCTGCCACCGGATGGCTCCAACTGGTTGCGATCGGTTGTCCGTTGACCTTCTCAACCCGGTAGCTCACCATCTGGTAGAGACTGTCGAGGAAACGGTCGCTGCTGGCGTCGGCTTCGTCCGGCGCATTATCCCAAGTGATCGACCAGCCCACCGAACCTCCGGGATAGGCCGCGGCCCAGGTCTCAACCGGAGTGCCCGCGGCATCGCTTGCTAGAGTGCTGAAGATGGCCTTGCCCGCCTCCGGAGCCACGCCAACCAGCGAGTTCTGGTAAGCAGTTGCCGGGACAATGCTGCCTTCCGTGCCAAAGCGCACCAACAGCATGAGATCCGCCGGCCCCTGGTCGAACATCTGGAGATCGAGATTCTCAACCTGCAGATAGAAGCCATCGCTGTGGACCACCGACACCTCCCATACGAGGCGCAGGAATCGCATCAGTTGGTCGCCGCCTTGTCCAAGCTTGGCGTAATTGGAGCAGTGGGGAGAATCGGGCGCATTCACGGCGTTCAGCGCAGCGACGCCCGGAACATTACTGGTCGAAAGATCAGTGCGCACCAACACCTGTGGAATCTTGGTGGACTTCCAAGTGCCGCGGCTCGGGCTATACAAGAGATCCACGGCTGTGACGGCGACTTTGGGGTCGTTCAAGAGCGCCTGAAGCGCGGCACGGTTCGCCTCGTCCGACCCCAGGAGCGAGAAGATGTCCTTCAGGATCTCGCCGGGCTCTCCCGACGGGTCCGGGATGGAGGCGAGCCGAATCGGAAGCAGCAGAGACGAGATCGCCTTCCACGGGATACCGCCCTTCGCGAGGTCCACTTGCTGGTCACCATCGGACTCTCCACCGACGAGTTTCTGCGAAAGCCAGGGACCCGTTGTCGAGCCGGTCTCGCTGCGCCAGTCGCGAATCGCCTGAGTGACTTTTTCCGAGAATCGAGTGATGACGAAGGAGCTGCCCGCGGGGTCCTCCCACGCAAGGTTGTCATTCATCGGCAAGATCACAGGCACGGGTTCCAGCGCTCGCATCTGGCTGATGGTCCACGGCGGCGCCGATGGACCTTTGGTATGGACCATGCTCTGGTCGAGGCTCGATGTGGTATCGGTTTGGACCTTGATCCAGGCAGGGGTCAAGGCAGTGCCGACCATCTTAGATTCGAGCAGCCACTTCCCATCGACCTGCTTCAATGGGAATTGCTGCCCGGTTAGAATGTACAGCGCTTCGAGCGTGTTCTGATGGTCGGGATCGGGCAACCGCACTCCGGCCATCAGAAAGCGTGAGACGAATCCGCCCAGATCGCCCAGATCGAGTTCGGCCAGAGCCGTTTGAAGATCGGGCGCCCCCGTCTCCTCGAGCAATTGGATCAACTGCTGCGCAAGCATCACGAAGTACTGGTCGAAAACGGTCCCGGCAGTCGATTCGGTTCCCTCGGGCGCAGCCTGAAGCGCGTTAGCGGCCGGCGTTCCGGAGAAGTAGGCAGCGATCATCTCGAAGTAGTTGGAAGGCACGCGTCGCGCCCCGAAGCTGGAACGCGGCGTCGCGTCGGTGGCGACGTGCACCGGGCTGCCGCCGTACTCGATACGCAGCGTAGGATGCACCGGCATGCTGACCACCGCGGTGTCCTGGCTCAGCGTCGTCCCGATCGAGAAGACGAACGTCTCTTCGAGCGCCGTTGATACCTGTGAGTCGAATAAGCCCGCCTGGAGCGCGACGGTGACGGCTTCAAGCTGCTGTTGGAAGGTGCCGGTCCCACCGTAGGCCGCGATCAACCATTGCGCGAGACCCGCCGCGAGTTTGCCGAAGGGGGTCGCTTGATCCCCCGTAGTAATCACCAGCGTGCCGACTCCTTGTGGAGCCCAGCTAATCGCGTCGTCCGAGATCGATGTCGGCTGTAACACGAACCCAATACTCAGTTCCACCTTGGCCGCGGCGACCACGAAGGCGGCCGGCGAACCGGCGGCGCGTGCCTCGACAGCCGCAGCGCGGATGCGCACCTCGCGTACCAGTACGGGATCGAAACTTCGCGGTCGCATGACAAGGGAAGGCTGGCTGGCAGACTCAAGCACCGCGGTCGGAGTCGGGCCGCTCAGCTTGGCGACCGGGCCGCTCCCGAACGTGAAGCTGAAGATGTCGAGTTTCATTTCAAACGAGAACGAGATCTTGATGAAAAGAATCTTTATCGAGGCTTTGACTTTGACCTGGGCGGTCATGGTCAACGGCGAGCTGTGCTTGGTCTCGAAGGCAAAGGCGATCGTGATCGTGACGGTCAGCGACACATCAACTACGATTACCTTGAAATCCACCTTACCGAAGACATTGCCGGTCAGCGAGAGGCTGATCCCCCACCACCAGTAGTCCACGCCGTCATCGTTGATGTTGCCGGAAAACGAAGCGAGGAAACCCTGCACCGTCAGGCCGAGGATCAAGCTGGCCCCCGCCTTGAACGGACCTGACTTCCATTCCTTGCCGACGCCCGCCGCTATTCCCAGCCCGAAGGTCCAGATCAGATTGAACTTGGTTCCGAACTGCGCGGGCGCCGCGGCGCTGCTCAGCTTCCCAAGGTAGAAACCGCACTTGGCGATGATCGGGAAGGGCCCGGCCTGGAACTGGACGGTGATCGGAGTCGCGCCGCTGCCTTCGAAGGGCCAGCCAATTGCGAAACGCCAGTCTCCGTTGGTCCAGATCGAGATGCTGAAGTTGGGCAGTGAGAGCTGGAATGCGCCGATGTTGATCTGACCGAGGTTGAGATAGATGTCGGCGGACCACACCCCAACGTTGTCGCTTACTTTTCGGTAGATGATGGTGAAGGTGAAGTCTTTGATCTGGTCCTTGAATGACTTCTTCTTCTCCTCGTCGGCCGACACGAGGGCCGTCCCCCCTTGAGTGAGCAGCTTCCCGTTGCCGTTGCCCGGAGGCGGGTCCGGTTTCTTCTCGGGCGTAATCTTGATTTGCGCGCCGTAGAACGTCGAGTCGTGGAGCACCGCGGTGAGCGCGATGCTCTTGAATGAGAACTTCAGCCCGAACGCGATCCCCGCGTCGGAGTTGTACAACGAGGCGTTGGCGTAAATTAGGCTGGCGAACTCCTCAACCGTTTTTGGAGTCAATAGGTTGAGCTTATCGAACACGTCGTTGATGACATTCGGATTCGTCGGGTCGGTCTTGATCGCGTAGGAGCGGCCGAGAAAGACGGACGGGACCTCGTCGAGGAGGATGCTCAGCGTCGGCCCCTTCCATGTTGAATCGACCGACTTGCCGGCGAAGTAAAGTGCGTTGCTGCCGCCCGGGTCACTCGGACCTCCAAACAACCCCAGGTCCTTGGGTCCTGTGGTGTAATTAAGCAGCATGTTGAGCAGGAACCCCTGGTAGTGCACGAACAGCAAGCAATAGATTTGGGTGTCGGCACCGCCCGTGCCCGAACGGAATTTGAAACGGTTTAGTTGGACGTACTCGAAACCCGAAGAGATGATGCCCTCAAACTGGAAACCAGAAGGTCCCGCCACTTGGGCCGGCAGGCGCAGGACAAGCCCGACCGTGTCCGCTTGGTTTGGCGCCCCTCCCGGAACCCAGCCGACGAACAGTTGCGCGGTAAGATCGGTCTTTGTCGAGAGCAGATTGCCGAGAGTACCCAGCGGTACATTGAAGGTCAGGCTGTACTTGGGCGCTGCGTCGAAGGATGAGCCGTCCACCTTTACCTTCCACTCGCCGATATTCGTGGGCCGCAGTCCGGCCGGCGTGATGGTCACGGCCTCGATGGCGCTCGGGAAGGTGCGTTTGAGGCTCTCATCTCGGGCCTTGCTCAACACCTGGTCCACTCGCAGCCCGTCGAGGAAGGTCGTGATGGGCTTCAGCGTGGCTTGGTCGCCCTTGATCTCAGTGTCCATGGCGAAGGCGTAGCCGGCGATGGCCAGACCTTCCTCGGGCACGTCGTTTTCGACCTTGCCGTAGGAGAAGAGATCGCCGCCGATGCCGCTCTTGAAGGCCAGCAGTCCGCTGAGCTTGAACTGCGAACTGGCGATCGTCGTGTCGCCGGTGACACTCCTAGTGACGGGCACCAGCGTGGCGGCTGTCACCGACTGCGCCTCGCAGACGCGAAGTTTGCCGGTCTCAACGTCGTAGACAAAGCTGCGTAGTTCCTTGGTAGAGAAAACCAGCGAGCCCGTCCCGTCTTCGAAAAGGGTGTAGACGCCGTCGATAACGATCGTGCCCGAGGCAGGTTTATCGAGCGGGGCGGGCTTCTTCAGTGTCACCGGGTTGCCGAACAGATCTTTTATGCTGAAGGCGATCTGCGAATCGAAGACCGCGAGTTTGCTGTTGGCGTAGCGCACGTTGAACAGCAGCACCTGGAAGTTGGGACGCGAGGGCGGCGGCACGAAGTCCGCCTTATAGTTGATCACTGAGAATAGCGAACTCTGGTCCAACTTCATTTGACCGCTCCCCTCGGCGACCTGGTTGATGGTGACGCCGAAGTGGTGAGCGAACAGCGGACCCTGGATGCCGCCCAGCAGGATCTGGATATCGAGCGGCAGCTCCTTGTAGTCGAGCGCGACGTTGAAGAACAGCACGCCGTTCCAGTTGGGATCGTCGATCATTCGGCGGAAGTCGGCGTAGAGTTCGCCGCCCTTATCCGGATCCGCCACTTCCAGATAATGCTCGAGTCGTCCCTGAATCGCCTCGATCTTCTCCGGGGTAGGGTCCTTGATGAGCGTGTCCCAGGCGTCGGTGTCGCCGATCAACGTCCGCGCCGAAACACCGGGCACGAATTTGAACAATGCGATCGTCTGGGAAGCGCTCTCGCCGAGGTCCATCCGAAAGGTGAAGTCGCCGAGCGTGATTTTGTTTGCGAAGGGCTCGAGGGCTTGCGCGTCGGTGGCGACCAGGAACAGGTTGTCGTTGAGGACCGTGTTGGTGAACACCGGGTTGACGACTTTGTTGTTGAGGTCGGCGTTGAGCGACAGCAGTTGAGTCGATATCTGCGGGCTGCGCGCCAGCAGGATACTCTTGATGGTCCCCGATGGCGGGCCGCTACCGGCCCGGTTGAGTTCGGCCAGCAGCCCCAGCGGCGTCCGCGCGAAGCCTCCGTTGAAGGCGATGTTGGTTGAAGTGTCGAAGAAGATGGGCCCGTACGTCATATCGAAGTACGGCTTCAGCTGGCCGCGGCGGTCGCGGGCGACTACCTGCTGCTCGATCGAGCCCAATTCTTTAGCCGAGAGGTTGGGGTTGGGATTCGGGATCCCCTCCTCCTCGTTTTGGTAGAAGACCCCTCCGTAGGGAAGCATGGGGAAGAGCGCGTCGCCCTCGACTGGTTTTTTGAATTGCACCAGGCTGGCTCCCACCGCGATCGGATAGGCGTAGGGGGACCCGTCAGCGGCGGCGCCGAAGTAGGTCGAAGCGGACGACTGGGCACAGTAGCTTGTGTCGACGATCTCGCCGGTTTGCGCGGCAGTCGGAGGGTTCTTGTGTATCACGCGCACCCAACTTGTGGTGAGCGCGTCGTCGAGCTCGGTCGGTGAACCGCCTTGCGGTTGGTAGCTCTGAGCGAAGGCTGGCTTGTCATTCTCAAATGAGAGGCGATCGCCAGGCTCGACCAGCACATACTCGGTGCCGGCGATGCCGCCGCGGATTTGTACGCGATCGCTGCCGTCGGCGGCGCCTGGCGCCTCGACCTCGAACTCTCCCACCGGGCACAGGTAGCGATCTGATTCCTGCAGTCCGGTGTTCTTGGCGAAACCGAAGCCCGCGCTAAGACCTCCGTTTGACGAGGCTGCCGGCTTCAGAGCGACTGGAGCATTGGTGGTACTCGACAGGTACTTCGAGGTCAGCGCATTGGGGAGTTCGAGGTCGAGAGCCAGGCGTGTTCGCGACCCGTCGAGGGGGGCGAGCGGTTGCAGGTACACGAAGAAGGGGAGGTTGTTCGTCGGAAATCGACCGGGATCGCTCGCGGGGGTAAAGAGCGGATACTGGGCCACGGAGGCGGACTCGGCGTCCACTCCGAAGAACATCCGCAGATTGCCGCCGAGATCCTTACCCAACTTGTAATGATCCCATTCCCAGGCCAGCGTCAGTGTGCCACGATGCAGTCCGTCGAGCGGGAGCAGGATCTCTTGCGGGCGGGTGCCGATGGGCTGTGGGTCCTGGTTCCTGACGAACTGCACCGAAATGGTCTCTTCGGCGGAAGCCTTTTGCAGTAGGATGCCGGGGGTTCCTTTGTCGAGACTAAGTGTGGTATTTCTGCGCAGCAACAGTCGCCAGCCGCCGATGTCGAAGTTGGCGTCCACCGCCACCGCCGAAGCGGTGGACGCCTGGACGATGTTGTACTCGCCGGCGGAAACGCGCCAGGCAAGACGCGAGAAGTCCGTGTCCTGGCGACTCAGCGCTGTACCAAGTTCCGCAAGCAGGGTGTGGCGATCCTCCTGAGCGTTGAGGAATACGTACGCTCCGATCTGGTCCCAGCTCTCCTGGAGAGTGAGAGTCGGCCGTTGCGTACCCCCGGATCCGAAGAGGTAGTAGTAGGTCCATGTAACCCCGTCGCCTGACGAGTTGTTGTTGCTCGCTTCGTACAGGACGCCCTTGGCGTCGGAGGCGAGCACCTTGAAGGTCAGTTCACCCGATGTCGCACCGCGCACGGCCGGCGGCCTGCGGGCGCTCGGTGGCTGGGCCGCATCCAAACTGCCTTCTCCGGTCTCGCTGCCTTCGCCGCTAGCCGCAACCAAACTTGAAGGCATTTTCGTAATCGTGAAGCCCGCCGTCCCCACCGTGTTTTTCGGCTGCAACTGGTTGGCAAAGATGATCAGTTGCACGTCGAGGGCGATGGTCACAGGGGGGCCAATCACTACCTTCCACTTGGTCGTGACGCCGCTGATGATCACCCACACTTCGTTGGATCCAATACCGAGGACGCCCTGACTGGGCGAACTGGCCAGGCCGAGCTTCGCCGTCATGTTGACGGTGGGTGACTGAATGTCAAGCGCATCGAGGGGAATATCCGGCCCGGTATTGACTCTGACACGGATAGGACTGACGGTGCCGTTGAGCAGATACGTGTTTGCCATGAGCGAAGCCTCACTTGGGTTGATTGCGAGCGGAGCACAGCGCAGCATGCACGGATCGGGAGCGCCAATTGCACTCCCAATCCGCTCCGCACGCCATTCAGAGAATGAGTAGATTATCGGCCGCACCGGTTACGGCACGCCGGCCTTAACTCTTAGTAAAAAGTGAGGTCTTCAGAGTCTCGACCTTAGTGATGGTGATTTGACCCGAACCTCCGGTGTTATCTTCACCCACGATCGAGTCCTCGAACATGAAGAAGTACAGATCCAGAACGGTTGGGACCTTCGACGTGATCTTATATCTCCGCGTTGTGCCGCTCTGCTCTGAGCTAAAGAGCAGTTCGTTGTCTTTGCCGTCCCCGCCGAAGCCATCCGGGGTAACGAAGGCAGAGATAGTCGCGCCCCATGCGGTCCCGGTAACAGCAGCGCCGCCGGAGGCCACCGAGATGGGTGCGAGCTTGTGCTGATCGCCGCCGTTAAGTACGGCCTTTACGTTCGTGGGGGTGGCGTTGATGAAGTATGCTTTGGCCATATCAAATCTCCTTTGTTGCCGGCTCGCGCCGACGGATTGTGGTGAATTAGGGCTCAGCTCGGGTGAACAGGACTCCCTAGCTGATTGTCGAATTGCGAGAACACGACGAAGTCGGTAAAGATCCAGAGCAGCAGGTCGTTGTTCGGCGCCGCACCGCTCGGATCCTTTATGCTGTTGTAAAGCTTGTTTGCGCCGTCCACCAGGACGATCAGCGCGTTGTCATTGCCCCACACCCCGGCCTTTCCGGGAACGGACGCGTCGCGCGGAACGGCAAGTGAATCAGGAAAGTAATAGTCTTTGCTAAGCGACGGATCGATCGGCGAGAGTTGTTTTGTATTGAGCGTCGCCGTGACTTTGTTGGGACACCAGTTGATCATGTACAAGGTCGAACTCATGACGTTCTCCCGCAAGACCCGGTCACCCCGCTTTGCGGGCTCGGCCCTGCGCCAATCGAAGGTTCTCCTGTCGCGGCGGGATCTCGGCCAGTCAAAAAGCTGCGGGGGGCGCCCGCATGAACACTCGGGTAGCCACCACTTTGCTGGCCGCACTCACCCGAATGCCCCCGGTCGAACCGGTTGCGTCCATCCCCACGACCTGATCGCCCAGGATGTAGAAGTACAGATTCAGCGCCACGGAGACACTCGAATGAATGTCCCAAACCATGTAACTCGAAGAGCCTTCCGAGATCACTAACATCAGATTCTGCCAATTGTTTCCACCGAACTCTCCTTGGCGTGGCGTCGCGGCGATAGGCGCCTTCCATGCTGCCAACGTGGCGCTTTCTGCTGCCACCGAGATTTCCGGCGCGAGGATCTGGTTTTGAAGTGATGTGTTGAGATTGACGGCGATGACGTAGGGAGTAGCGTTGAGAAAGAATGCGTTGGCCATGCCGTCTAACACCTGTCAAACCGCCTGAAGAACCCTCAAGAAGCCCCCCGCCTCCCGCCTTATCGAGCCAGGCAGTTGTGGTCAAACCATCAGTCCACCGGCTCTCGTTTTCATCCAATGCGCTTAGCGCCATCGGTTCCCTCTCATCTAAGGAATTCGCGGCATGACTAAACCCGATTCCCGCCCTGTACGCAGGTCGCTACGCGCTCAGTGTCTTTTGTGTCTTCGGTTTCGAAACCGCAATCGAACCACGAATTCAAGGGCGGCCATTATCCTCATATGATCTTCTTCGATGACAAATTGCGCGCGAACTGGGCTCCTGTCGGAACCCCTGGACGGGCGCGACTATACAATGTAGCTAACCGATTGGCAAGCGGGCAGGTGACGAGCGCTACGATTTTTCGGCGCCCGCATTGTTTTCAACGGTACTCTACCTCGCGCAAACGAGAACCCCTGCCTCGCAGTGACACTTCTGATTGCCTCCATAAGCTGCGGCCGTAAAGCGCAGGCAACCTCTCAAATTGCAACCCTGGCCCGTCATTGAAAATTGACCCGACTAGCGCTTGGTGACAAATCACCGGATTCCCACCAGCCCCTGGACAGACTGGATCAGCTTCTCTGAGTCGTACCCCACTCCATCCTTGAACACGATTTCGACCTTTTCTATTTCGATGATGTTTAGCGCAGGGTTTCCTCTCACTATCATCAAGTCGGCTTGCTTTCCTACTGCAATCGAGCCGATGTGAGCGTCTTCGCCGAGAAACTTGGCGCCGTTGAAGCTGGCTATCTTGATCGCTTCCAGAGGCGTGAAACCGGCTTCGACCAGAAGCTCAACTTCACGCAAATCACCAAAGCCCGCCACGATGCCGCCGTTGCCGGTCGGGTCGAGCCCGGCTATCAGCAAACCGCCGGCCTTCACAAATGCGCGCTCGAAATCCATTGCCTTGCGGAGCAGCGCTACGTTTCCGGGATCGGACGAGACTCGGGCGCGCGCCGTCAGATAGCGCACTCGCGCATCGGTAGACATCACATTGAGCACCCGCGGATTGAGTAACGCCGAGGCCGCGCCGATGCCGCTTTGAGCCAACGGCGCGCTCCCGGCTTCGAAGACCGGAAGCGTGGAAGTTATCGCGACGTTCTTCGCGACAAGAGTACTGATTGTCTCGCGGACTGCCGGACTATTCAGATCCAGTTGCCTGAGGCTGGCGCTGACCGCGGCGCCCGGGCACTGATCCGGCTGTTTGTTCGGAACAAACTCTGAATCCGCCATCAAGCCGTGCTCGAGATTGTCGATGCCGATCTCCGCCGCTTCCCGGTAACCAATCGAGCAAAGATGTCCGGTCACCTTGAGCCCGCGTTTGTGCGCTTCTTCGACGGCTGCGCGCAATTCAGCACGCGTGATGTTCATGTAAGCTTTGAAAGAAGTAGCTCCCTGGTCCGCCCAAAAGTTGACCATCTTCCGCGCATCTTCCGCGCCACTGAGCTCGTGCATCACCGGCGTGAACGACCCGCGTCCCTCGAGATACGGAGCGGTGATATGCATCTTGGGTCCGAGCATTCTTCCCGAATCGACTAGGCGTTTTATTTCAAGATCGGTGTAGGGTGCAACGCTGCCGGTAGTGCGAATCGTTGTGACGCCAAGAGCCAGGTAAAGACGAGGAAAGCTGCTGCCCATGTTGGAATACATCGGTGGAGATCCGCCCATAGGGAAAAACATGTGACTGTGCATTCCCACAAGGCCGGGCAGGACCGTGTACCCCCGGAGATCAACTGTCTGCGCATTGGCCGGCAGATTCGCAGGTGCGCCCGCCCCGCTTGGCCCGATCGATTGGATCTTGCCGTCTGCAATCACGATCGTCTGATCATCAAGAGCAGCGGCGCCGGTGCCGTCGATTATTCGCACGTGGGTCAGGACAACCACCGGAGCTTCCACGCGAATAAATTGTTGCCGCTCAGCAGTCGGGCCTTGGACAAAAGGGTCGGGTGAACCGGCCGAGCCTGCGGCGAAACCAACCAACAGAAGAAAGGCCGTTACGATTTTCATAGGTCTCCGTTATCTGCTGTTGTTACGTTCACGGTGGAGTGTAACGAATGAATTGCGAGCCAGTAAGGGCGGCACTCGGTGGCCGCCCCTTCCTGGCGGCGAGAAGACTCAGTCTACGCTACTTCCGCCGGACACAGACTGAAAGTCTATGCTACTTATGCCGGACACAAGAGTCGGCCTCTTTCTCCTTGTCCCAACCCCCTTTTCGCGGTAGCTTCAGGGAAGCTTACCGGCGGGGACAAACGATGAACTCTCAGGAAATTCTGGCGACGCTCAAGAAGCTCGGGAAACCTCAGACCGCCGCGATCTACAAGCGTTACCTATCGGGCGACAACGTTTGCGGGGTGCTGACCTCGGAGATAGCCAAACTACAGAAGAAGATCAAGGTCGACCACGCGCTCGCGCTCGAGCTCTGGAAAACTGGGAACGCCGAGGCGCGCATCCTGGCCCTCCAGGTGGCGGACCCGGAGAAGCTGACCCGGGCCGACGCGGACGGCCTGCTCAAAGATGGGCCGGTCCGCTTCGTCGGTTGGTACTTGTCCGGGCTCGTTGGCCGCAGCCCGATCGCTGAAAAGACAATGCGCGACTGGATGAAGTCGCCGGACGAGTTTGCCCGCGAGATGGGCTACGGGATTCTTGGCGCCCGCCTGAGAGACGACCCCGGCTCGATCACCGACGCAGACGCCGACAAGGTTCTGGGGACGATCGAGAAGGAGATCCATCGCTCTCCGAACTGGGCCCGGTACGCCATGAACAGCGCGCTCATCTCGATCGGGATCTTCAAACCGGCGCTCCGCAAGAAGGCGATCGAGGCGGCCAAGCGCATCGGCAACCTCGAGGTTGACCACGGAGAGACTTACTGCAAGACGCCTAATGCGGTCTCGTACATCGAGAAGGCTACGAAGCGAAAAGTGTGCCCGTAGCCAACGGCAGACGCTCCCTATACGTGTTGATCTACCAGGATCGTGTTTCCATCCGGATCAACAATCATAAAGCTGGCCGGGCCAATAGAGCTTTCGTCTGCCTCTGAAATCATGTTTACGCCACGATCTTTGAGCTGGCGCTGCAACTCTCGAACGTCCGTGAATTC
>JBBPIE010000044.1:0-39081 GCA_038040485.1 Candidatus Onstottus arcticum | reverse complement strand
GTCCGGTTCGGAGGGAGGGGGAGCCGAAGCCAATCGGTTCTCCCTACCCCTATTGCACCTGCATACTCGTGTGTCATCGACTTCTTCCGCAGCCTGCTAGACCAACGTGTTCAACGATCACTGCACTCAACTAAAAGCATCAATCATCGCGCGCACATCGTCGCCAAGCGGATAAAGTACAGGACACGTGCAACCCGCCTCAATGTACTCTTGGACTTTCGTCCGGCATTCGTCGGGAGTTCCTGAAGCCGTGATGAGCTGAACGACTTCATCGGGCACCAGCTTCATCGCTTCGCGAATCTGATGTTCTTCGGCCGGCCAGGTCAACACGCTGCCGATCTCGTCGAGCAAGTCCTGGCTCACACCGCTCGCTTTCATGATGTGCGGCTGCTGGCCTAGGTATTGAGTCACCAACTCGCGAGCGCCATCCAACGCCCGGCCGCGATCTTTGTCGAGCGAGCAGACTATCAACTGGGGGCGGTCGATCTGTTCAACGCTGCGGCCGGCTCTCTCGGCTCCGATGCGAAGGTGGTCCATCGCTTCGCGGTTGTAAGCCGGGGAAACGAGGTAGTTCAGCAGCACGCCGTCGGCTATTTCGCCTGACAACTCCATCATCTTCATCCCGGTAGCGCCGATGTAGATCGGGACATTCTTTGGTGAGCGGTCGCCGTGAACGATGTCGATCTCGATGTCTTCGACGTTGACGAACTCGCCTTTGAAGGTGACTTTTTCCATCGCGAGCAATCGACGAACGACTTCGACCGTCTCGCGCATCGCTTGAAGCGGCTTGCGGCGATTGACCCCGACCTTGGTGGCTAGCGGCTCCCACCAGACGCCCAGTCCGCACATCATGCGACCCGGCGCTAAGTCGTCGAGCGTAGAAAACGTCGCGGCAATCAAAGCCGCGTTGCGAGTCCAGTTGTTGATCACGCCTGATCCGATCTTGATGCGCTCGGTGGTAGCGCCGAAGGCAGCCATCGGGACGATCGCATCCCGGACTAGTCTTGATTCAGCTTGCCACACGGCTTCGAAGCCTCGTGATTCGGCGTACCGGACGTACTCGATGGCGGAACGCAGCGGGTGTTTGTCCTGGAGATAGAGGGCGACACGGCTTAGAGAGTTAGGCATAGTAAGTTCCCGAATTTATCAGCGGCTAGGTTTGCAGCGTTGCATAATAGCAAACCTGGCACTGCTTGCAAGGACTCTGAGATTCTGTGTTAAGTTACGGGCTTGCGGAGTAGAATTCTCGCTGTGGGTGCGGGCCGCAAATCAATCAAACTCGGATGGCGACTCGAATGCCGATTTGGCCCGACTGGTGGGAGTGGGAGTTAGAGATAACTGCGTATCTGGAGAAGCGCATGCTGGACCGCGACTTTAGCGACGTCGATCTCCGCGCAATGCTGCAGAAGGCAACAGACTATCAACCGGACGTTGTTGAGGGACGATGGGTCATTCACACAAAACACAATCGCCGAAAGTGGGAAGTCATTGTCGAGCCCGATGAACCACAAGAGTTGTTGGTTGTCGTGACCGCCTACCAGGTTTTCAAGAGGTCAACATGAAAGATCGTTACCTTGAGGTCACCTTTCGAAAAGGCAAGCCGATCGCAGCTTATCTGTATCTTCCGCGAGACCCTGGAGAAAAGAGTCAGCGGACTGAGAAGGCTGGCAACGGGATCCTGATCGACTATGGAAAGGCCGGGCGACCGATCGGCATCGAAATCACGGCGCCCGATCACGTGAGCTTGAGTGTGCTGAATGATGTGCTTGCCACGTTGAATGTTCGCTCTCTCGAGGCGAGCGAACTTGCTCCTTTGCTCGCCGCCTGAGTCAATTCCAAAAAGAGAGGCAATACCAATGCTGCCAATCCGTGGCGTCTACGAAGTCGCAATACGTGTGAAAGACCTTGCGAAGGCGGAGCCGTTCTATCGCGAGGTGCTCGGCCTTGAAGTAGGGGTTCGAGATGAGAAGCGTAACTGGCTGTTTCTTCGTGCCGGCGGAGACGCTGGAATGGTTGTGCTTCAAGAAGACAAAGGCGAATGGCCGTTGCAGCACTTCGCTTTCACGCTTGATGAAGCCGACCTCGAACGTGCCGCGTCGATGCTGCGCGAGCGAGGAGTCGAAGTCGAGGGACCAGTCTTCCATCAGTGGATGTCAGCGACGTCGCTCTATTTCAGCGACCCCGACGGAAACGCTCTCGAGCTTTTAGCTCTTAACGCTTCCGCTCCCGACGAATCGCATGTTTAAGACACCCGACCTTATTCTCAAGCGAGGCACGATCATCGACGGCACCGGTCGCGCGGGAATCGTTGGAGACATAGCGATTCGGCGCAACTGGATTCTCGCGATCGATGTGCCCGACTCTCTTTCCGGCGCCCCCGAGGAACTCGACTGCAAAGGCCTGGTCATCGCTCCGGGCTTCATCGACACGCATAGCCATTCTGACATTCGAGTGCTTACCGAACCCGGGCTTCCGATGAAGGTGCGGCAAGGCATCACGCTTGAAGTCTTCGGGCAAGACGGCATTTCGGTCGCGCCGGTTCGCGCTTCGGATCGCGCTCAGGTCGAGCAACAGCTTGCGGGTCTCGACGGACGGCTCGGGCGCGAGTGGGATTGGGAGTCCGTCGGCGAGTACCTGGAAGCGATTGACCGGGCGCGTCCGTCGATTGATTGCGCGTACTTGATTCCACACGGCCAGGTTCGCTTGCACGCGATGGGAATGGAAGACCGCCGCGCTACGAGCGAAGAGATAGCCTCGATGCAAGCGCTCGTTCGCAAGTCGATGCGCGAAGGCGCAGTTGGTCTCTCGACAGGGCTAATTTATCCGCCGTGTTGCTTTGCGGACACTGCGGAGTTGATCGAGCTTGCGCGAGCGGTCGCCGAGTTTGACGGAATCTTCGTGGCGCACATGCGAAGCGAAAGCGACTACCTGGCGGACTCGGTCGCGGAGATGATCGAGATCGGCAAAGCCACCGGCGTGCGAACTCACATCTCGCACTTCAAAGTCGCCGGCCGCGAGAACTGGGGCGTCATAGATCGAGTGCTTGAGACAATTCATCAAGCTCGGGCTGACGGTTTGCGGCTGACGGCTGATCAGTATCCGTACATCGCAGGCTCGACGATGATGGGCGCGATCTTGCCGCCGTGGGCTCACTCGGGCGGAGTCGAAGCCACGCTTGGCAGGCTTGGTAGTGAAGCCGAGCGCGGGCGAATGCGCGAAGCGATGCTCGATCGCTTGCCTTCTCACTGGGACAACTTTTGGAAGTGGTCGGGACCCGAGGGAGTCATCATTTCCGATATCGCGTCGGGCGGCCACGCAGAGTATGTCGGAAAGAGTATCGCGGAAGCGGCGGCGCTCTCGCACAAAGCCGATAGCGGGGTGAGTGAAGAAGCCGCCTGTGATTTCGCGCTGGGCCTCTTGGCCGAGGAGCGAATGGGAGTTGGGATGATCTCGTTCAGCCAATCGGAAGACGTGGTCCGCAAGATCATGAGAGAGCCTTATGTGAACGTTTGCACCGACGGGCTGTTGGGCGGCAAGCCGCATCCGCGAGCTTACGGGACGTATCCGAGGATACTTGGGCGGTATGTGAGAGAGCAAAACCTGCTGACGCTCGAAGAAGCCGTTCGCAAGATGACGGGTCTCGCTGCTGAGACTTTCCGGCTCGAGCGCTACGGGGTCATTGCCGACGGGATGAAGGCGAATCTTGTGGTGTTTGATCCGCGCCGAGTGATCGACCTGGCTACCTTTGAAGACTCGAAGCAATACCCGGTAGGAATCGAGCACGTCATCCTCGAGGGTGAGCCGGTGATCCGTTACGGCGAGCCGTATCTGAGCGGTGGAGGCATCGCCGTACGAGCGAAGGACGAAGACGCATCCGCTTCATTGGAAAGATGATGCACCTGTACGGGCTTCCTCCTGGGCGCCCCTTCTCGTTCCCAAATTATTTCGATATCGGGAAGGGGCGCCCACGGAGGGACGCCCGTACTGGGAGTTGATTTCACGGGCGTGCTTCGAACACCAGGTTGAAAGGCGTCTGGGTCGCGCGGCGGAATCGCTTGAAGCCGCCCTGAGTTACCACGTCGCGAATTCGAGCTTCGCCGGCTTGCGCGCCAAGTCCCAATCCCACTTCCTGCGATCGAGAAGCCGGAGTGCAGAGCAAAGTCGAAGCCGAGTAGAATATGCGGCCTATGGGATTCAGGTTCTCTTCGATTTTGTCGTTGGCGAACGGCTCGACAATCATCCACGATCCGTCGCTCTTCAAAGTGGTCCGTACATGAGCCGCTGCGCCAACCGGATCGCCCATGTCATGAAGAGCATCGAACACCGCCACAAAGTCGAAGTCTTTACCCGGATAGTCTTTGGCGGCCGCCACCTCGAAGGTAACGCGGTCGGACAGGCCTGAATCTTCCGCCTTCTTGCGCGCGTAATCGATCGAGCCTTGATGGTAGTCGAATCCAAAGAATGTCGATTTCGGATAAGCCTGGGCCATCAGAATCGTCGAGGCTCCGTGACCGCAACCAACATCGGCGACTTTGGCTCCCGACGTCAGCTTCTCGTCAACGCCGTCAAGGGCCGGTATCCACGAGCTGATAAGATTTGCCGCATAGCCCGGCCGGAAGAATCGCTCGGTGCCGCTAAACAATCCCGAGTCGTGCTCGTGCCAGCCGACGCCTTCGCCGGTTTGAAATGCTTCCGCGATTCGCGGCTGGGCCTTGACCGCCGCCAGCGCGAGCTGAAACGCGCCGGGCAAGAAGACCGGGCCGTTCTCGTCAGTGAGTGCGAACGCTTGTTCTTCGGTCAAGAAGAATCGGCCAGTCTCGGCGTCGTAGCTTGCGTAGCCGCCGGCCGCTTGAGAGGCGAGCCATTCGCGCACGTATCTTTCAGTAGTGCCCGTGCGCGAGGCCAGTTCTTCCGGGGTAAGCGGGCCGGCTTCAGCCATCGCCTTGTACAGCCCAAGCTTGTCCCCGATCACAGCCATCGCGGAATGCAACGTGCCGCCGAAGTCGTTAAGAAATCTCCCGAGTAGCTCGTTCATTTTGTCTTGATCTATTGCCATGTCACACACACACTCCGCCCTCGAATGAATTCAGGCAAGAAGATATTACGTGAGGAGTTGCGCGTTTACCGCCCGCAATGATACTGCCGGCGGTTCACCCCGTCACTGGCTGGAGATGATCCTCAACTTGTAGTTGAAGCTCCCCTGGAATGCGCTGACCCCGATGTAATAAGTTCCTGGAAACAGTTTGATCGCGACCAGCTCACTGGCCTGGGGGCTAGTGCTTGTTCCCAGAATCGAGGAGGAATCAATTGGGATCTTCTTTCCTTCGAAAAAGCTGTCTAACAAGTAGATGTCCAGGTCGCCGGAACCGGAAATCGGGTCAAGCGCGATGACGAAGGTTCCAGTAGTCGCCACTGTGAACCTGTAGAGGTCGTGCATTGGCGCCGTTCCCGCGGCGCCAAAGTCGATTTTGTGTTTGGCGGCGTCCCCCTCAGCGGCGCTGCCATGAATCTCCGCGGGAAAAGTCACCCTCTGGGCTTTCTTCTTCTTGTCATTCTTTTCGTCTTCGTCGACAAGCGCGGGCGCGGCCGTGCTAAAGCCGTTGAGAACGATGTCGATGTTGCCGGTGATTTGTCCCGCGACCACCGAGACCGGCGTGCGATCTGAAACTTGTTCAATGACAACAAGCGGGAACTGCTGGTCGCGATTAGGCCCAATTCCGGATCCGCCGAGCGCATCTGGATTGACCTGTTGAACCTCCACACGGTATTCGCCGGGCGGCAGACCCTGGATCCGGTAAGCCCCTGTTCCGAACTCGAGACCGGTCACCGCGCTGGAAGCAGTCGCGAGCGAGTCAGTTACATCGCGGTCGGGCGGCGGCAGCGGGATGCCATCCGCATCGAGCGTCACCTGATTGTCAGGATAAGCAGTTGTGCCGACGGGAGGTGGATAGGCTCCGCGGCTTATGCGGCGAGCCACTACGTTGATGCCGCTGATAGGGATGTCTCCGCTCGAAGTACTTATAACGACGCGGCCCTCGATCTCGCCGTTGGGCGAGCCGGGGTCGGTAGCTCGATAGCGGAACGCAGGATAGAGGTTCGACAACGCGTTCCGAGTGTCCATGTCCAGCGAGGCAATAAAGAAGCCTGAGTCAAAGAACTGACTGAGTCCGGAGCCAATCGGTGCGTCGAAGAGAAATGGATACAGCGTCTCTGCGAACGGCGCATACAGGTCATAAAGCTGAGCGGCGTTGAAGCCCGCGGGTAACGTAGCCCCCTCACCTGTCTCCGCTATGTTGCCGCTGATTTGTGCGTGATCGAGCGGGCCCGCGAAGTGTCCAAACTCGTGAGTGAATACTCCGATGAACGGAATCCTGCCAATAATATTGACGAACCGGCCGTTGAGAATGACGTCTCCCTCGATCTGAAGATTGTTGTCCGTGTCCAGTTGCAATGCGCCAAACCGCCCCAGAATCCCGCCGCTTCCCAGTATCGCTCCGTCGGTGTCAAAGATGATCGGGTTCTGAAACGTGGGAGCGGTCGAACTGAGAATCCTTCCCCTGTTCGACGCGTTCACGTCAATCGGTTGGCCGGTGCTCGGATCGAGGATGCGCCCGGCGTTAACGAACTTGATCGACGAAGTGGGTATCGAGGAGTACAGGCCGAATATCCGATCGACGATTGCGGTCGCTTCCGCGTTCGACAACGAGCCGAGCGGACCCGAGTCTACTCGATAAAGGATGTTGCCTTGAGCGTCGACCGTTTGCGAACCCAGCGGGCCGCCTTGAGTGAGCGTGCGCGGCCACTTGGTCGGCACGCCGTCGATCACAATCAGCGGGCCTCCGGCGCGCACCGCCGGCGCGATTATCACTGCGATGACTGCGGCCAGAAAGAGAGCTACAAGTAAAGTGGCTCTGACGATATATTTATTCATTGGATTAGCGCCCCCTTCGTGCTGCCGTGTGCGGCGACGATCTGCTCGACGAGCTTCAAGAAATCCTCGAGCGGCAAGCTGCCGCGCTTGCGAACCAGCGCCGCTCCATCCACTCCGAGCGCGCTGACGTCCGCGATCGAATCGTCGCGGTCAGGGAAGACCACACGCGCATCGGCAGCTTTCAGCTTCCACCCGTTGTAGGGTGCGGTGAACAGGCCGAGGTTGTTTATACTGTTGCGCACAAGCCGCTGGCCCGACGGCATGTCCGAAACGAGAAACGCGCCCTGATATAGACCGACCGGATAGGTGACTTTACCTCCCAGGTAGTCGGGGATTAAAAACAAGACAACGCGGTCGCCGATCTTATACTCGCTCATGCCGTGGAAGGTGTCAGGGGAAGCGATTCGTCCGTGCGTCACCATCTCTTTGGTCTTGCCGGTGGCGATCCGAGCGCGATGGCCCTCCTGGCGAAACGTCAAGACCCGCGGCACGCGTCCTTTGATTACGCGCTCGACTTCGAAGGTGTACCGGGTAACCGCCATCATTCCCTGTGCGATCATTTCGCGAGTTTCTTCGACTGTGGTGCATCGTCCGACGAAGACCCGATCCGCAGTCGCGGTCATTTCTTCGAGGTTGAACCGGAGCACCATATGATGAGCGTCGCCGGGCAAGCTCAGCGCAAGCATTGCAAGTGCACACACGGCTACGCGAAATAGTGGTATTAGGAATTTAGACATTGGGCCTCCAACGTGAACTACTCTGGACTCAGTAACTGTACAGCCCCGCGGCGTCCGACCGCAACTCCCCTGACCGGGCTTGAGACGCTGACGCTCATCAGGTCGCGTTGCACGGCCGCTTGCGCAAGCTTCCATGAGCGGCCCCTGTCGGTCGAGCCAACCGTCGCGCCCCTCGAACCAACGGCCCAACAAGCGTCGCCATTCACGGCCGCCGCGTTGAGCGTCTCGCCGGTACCTGACTCAATCAAGCTCCAGCCCTTGAAGTCTTCGGTTCGCAATATCGTTCCTTTCTCACCAACTGCTAACGCGAAATTGGAAGCCACAGCCAGGCCAAGCAGGGCACGAGTCGTGCCGGTGGATTGAGCCGCCCAAGTGCGCCCGCCGTCGGCCGTCGCAAGGATAAGGCCGTCTTCGCCGGCGATTAGACCGCGATCGCGCGTGAGGAACTTGACTGACCAGAAGTCCTCGGCTCGGCCGGTCGGTATTGTTTCCCAGTTGTCGCCGCCGTCCACGGTTGAGAGCAACAGGCCGCTCCCGCCCGCCGCCCAGCCGCGGTCGGCGTCGAGAAAGAAAACTGAATTCAACACCTCGCCCTCGTGTTCCGCACGTTGCACTTTCCACGTAAGGCCACCGTCATCGGTACGCTGAATGCGGCCCGCATAGCCTGCAACCCAGCCGCGATTGGGACTGATGAACTTAACTGCCGCGAGGATCTCGTCTGTCTTCGACACGGCCTGCCAGCTTCGCCCGCCGTCTGTTGTTCGAAGCATGGCCCCGCTCATCACTCCGATGTCGCCAACTGCCCAGCCGTTTGTGTCGTCGATCAGATCGACCCCGAGCAGGTTTACTTCAGCTACTGGAGAACCCGCGACCCAATGCGCAGCGATCGGCCCGCTCTTACACGAAGCGAGAAGAATGACACCAAGAACAAACAGGCACACGCCCAGCCGGGGGAATTGAAAACTGAAAATTGCAAATTGAAAATTGCAAATTGGAATCCGCGAGAGCCGAGGTTGCTGCAACCTTCGATCTTCAATTTTCAATTTGCAATTTGCAATTTTCAATTTTCAATTCCCACTTTCATATCCCACTTTCCTAAGGTTTGCGGTCCGCGCTGGGGACAAACAACAAATCGTGAAAGTCGAAGCTGAAATCGGTTATCGGCGAGACCGCCACCATCTTTATTTGCTCGATGCTGCCGTCGGGCTTGAGAGAGAAAGTCACGAACGCATCGGCTTCGAGGCTTCGGTCACGCCAGCGCGCGACAAACGTGTCGTACTGCCAGTGCTCGAGATCGGCGACAAGCGCCGGCGTGTGACTGAATCGCAACACGAGCCTGTCGCTCTCGAGCGAGATCGTTGCGTCTCCATACCACGCGTCGGTGTACCGTCCGGCGTACTTGGCAAGCGGCAGCGAAGGCTTCGAGTCAGCCGCTCGCGTTGCGGCTTGGCGTTTCTCGACTTCCGCCGCGCGAGCCGCGCCCATCTCCTCCGACTTCTTGAACGCGGCTATCCAATCGGTTGCCGGTGCGTTCATGAAGTGATCCAGGATGCGGTAGGTCAGCGACTGAAACGCTCCTCCCGATTGCTGGTTGGTCAGCACGACGACTCCCAGATTCAGATCGGGCACGAGCGTTACTCTCGACACATATCCCAGCAGCCCGCCGGTGTGAGAGACCGTCTTCGAGCCGCGATACTCCGAAAGTCCCCAGCCGAGTCCGTACGCTGAAAAGTTCGAACGCAGCCCTGCGAGATGCGGAGGCGGTTCACTGAGCGGCGTGATCGTCTGGGCCGACCACATCTCGCGGCTCTGGCGCTCGCTGAACAAGCGGCGGCCCTCGCCGATCTGACCTCGGTTGAGCTGTGGGATCAGCCACTTCGCCATCTCGCCGACGCTCGAGTTGATCGCCCCGCACGGCGCGACATTGTCCAGCGCCATTGGCGAGAGCAACTGCAGGCGATCACCGATCTTTGCATGAGGGGCCGCGACGTTGCCAGGCTCGCTCAACGCCGCGCCGCGTGTGTTGCTTGTCGTCATTCCAAGCGGCGTGAAGATGCGCTCCTTGATGACATCGTCCCAGCTCTTGCCGGTGACCGCGGCTATGACCTGGCCCGCGACCAGGTAGAGCACGTTGTCATACGCATACCTGCTGCGGAAGCTCGAAGCCGGCTTGACGAATCGAAACCGGCGCACAATCTCGTCACGCGAATAGTCCGTCGGAGGCCACCACAGCAGATCCCCCGCGCCCAACCCAAGCCCGCTTCGATGGGTGAGCAGGTCGCGAATCGTCATCTCGCGGGTCACGTACGGGTCGTAGAGTTGAAAGCCCGGGAGATGCTTGATCACGGGATCGTCCCAGGTGATCTTCCCTTCATCGACAAGCATGGCAAGCAGCGCAGCGGTGAACGCTTTTGTGTTTGAAGCGATTCCGAACAGGGTGTTTTCATCGACCGGCGTGGGCGCACCGAGCTTGCGCACGCCGTATCCCTTTGCGAGCACCAGCTTGCCGTCTTTGACGATCGCAACGGCGAGCCCGGGCACGTCGAATTCTTTCAAGACCCGTGCTGCGAACACGTCCAGGTCCGGCGGGGCGCTGGTCGGCGCCGTCTGCGCCGGAGCGATTGAAGCCACCGACAACAACGCGAGCGCAACGATTGCGAGTAAACGAGTGTGCTTTGGATTCATCATCAAATCTCCCAAAATGCGCGTCATCTTATCGCGCAAACACTGGCGAGCCAGTCTGCACCTACTCCGTAGGAGTGGAATGTTTATAGACCGCAATGCCGCCACGTTTTGATTCCTCTAAGAGTAATCCAACTCCGTCAGGAGTTGTATGTCAGGATTGGCGCTTCAAGCATTGAAGCCTCCCTTGGCGAATTACGACATTTCACTCCTAAAGGAGTGAGCACGACAAACACCCCGGTTTCTATAAACATTTCACTCCTACGGAGTGACGCACCAATTGAAGTTGGTGGATGCTCAGGCTCAAAACACTCGCCGAAAGAAATCGACCATCTCGCTCCAAGCCTTGTCCGTTGCCTCGGGATCGTAACGCGGGCCTTCATCGCGCATGAAGGCGTGCTCGGCTTCATAGAGACTAATGGAGAACTCTGTTCCGGCGCTGGCAAGCGCAGCTTTGATCTTACCTCGACCTTGTTCCGGAACGTGTGGATCAGCTGCTCCGAAAATTAATAATAACTCGCCGCTTATTTCGCCGGCTCGTTGAAGCGATCCCGCGTCGTCATCCTTTCCGAGCTTGCCGTTGTGAATGCCGGTTCCGTAGAAACAAACCGTCGCCTTAACATCCGATTGAAGCGCGGCGCGAAACGCCAAGTGCCCGCCGATGCAAAACCCACTCGCGCCTAGTTTGCCTTGTTCGACAAGGCGATGTCCGCTCAGATAATCAAGGGCAACTCGGCAGTCGGCGTCAAACTCGGCGACAGCAGTCTTCGCCGCATCCTTTAAACCGCGACCGCGACCGTCGTCGTCGAACGGAATAGCTGAGCCTGGCGGCTCGATGCGGTGATAGATCTCGGGAGCTGCGACGACAAAGCCATACCCGGCGAGCCTCGCCGTCGCCCTGACCATTACTCCGGTCAACTGAAAAATGTCCGAGTAAAGAAGAATACCCGGGTACTTTCCCTCGGCGCGGGGTGCGGCGACCAACATCAGCATAGGAGCGCCGTCCGCCGGTATTTCCACGTATTCTGTGTTGATGATCATCGGATCCAGCTTTGAGAGTGCGGCGGGAGCAGCGCTATCGGATAGAGCGTATTAGTGTGTTGCTGGCCCAAGTTAGTATTGATAGTAAAATGGCGTCCTTGGGTTTGTTCGAGCAAATGGATGCTTATATCGCTTGTCCGGCTTGTGGTCCTCGTCTGTCTGCGTGTATTCAATGCCCCACTTGCCGTCCTTGATTGTGCAGTTAAAACTCAACCATCCAACAAGCTGGTGCGGGCCCTCGAAAACACCGCGTCGCTCCGTCTCCCAGAGCTTGAGCGCATCGAGGACCGCCTGCTTGATCGACGGATGTGGCGCCTCCAATACTTCCGCTTGCGAAAGCTTTCCTTCTTCATCAAACACGACAGCTACAACTACCAAACCGTCAGCACTCTCGATAGGGGTGTCTTTTGGAAGCTCAGGTATAGCGCGCTTGATAACTGCTTGCCGCATTGCAGCCTCAGGGTATAGCCCAAGGCGTTGCGTTCCCCAAACAGTGGTGGTGCTTAGAAGCAATGCCATAAGACCGGAGATTGAGAGAGTCAGTATTGGTTTGCTCATGGTTTCATCTTACCTGCCGCAGACTATAACGAGCTACAACCACGTTAGTCTAAAGGTTCTTCGCAGCCACCCTGAGAACCACCTCAGGGCTGTTCGAAAAAAGCCGTGAGTTGGAGGAGGCTTGTGAGCTTCGGTCTTCGCTTCGGCTTCGATGGCGGTGAAGAACTGCGAGGCCGTCATCTTAACCGCGCCCTGGATCATTCGCTGACCGACGCCGGCAATCGTACCGCCGATCTGAACTTCGCCGCTGTATCTGATCAACGTAACGCCGTCTCGCTCTTCGAGGTCGAGTTCGCCTGAGCCTTTCAGGAAACCGGGCTGGCCTTTTCCGTCAACGGCCATTCGATAGTGAGTGGGCGGCGTCATGTCTTCGAGCCTGACGTTGCCGGTGAAGATGCCTTTGATGGAGCCGACTCCGGTTCGGAGCGTGGCTGAGTAAGAGTTGTCGCCGGTCTTCTCGAGCTTCTCGCAGCCGGGAATGCAGCGCTGCAACACGGCGGGATCGATCAGGGCCTGGTAGACGCGTTCGCGGCTGGCACGGACTTCGTGTGTTCCTTCGATCTTCATAAGACGGTTTATGGTTTCTGGTTTCTAGTTTCTGGTTCGTGTTTGGAGCTAGCATCGGCAACCAGAAACAAGAAACCAGAAACCAGAAACTTATTTCACTCTCGCGGCTGCGGCTTCGATGGCTCGCCGCGTGTAAACCTGTGCGAGATGTCTTCTATAGTCGTCCGAGGCGTAGAGGTCGCCGTTGATCGACACACCGTCGGCGGCGTGCGCGGCCGCGGCTGCGATGGCTGGCTCGTCAAGCGCGCTTCCTGCAAGCGCGTTCTCAACGCCGCTCGCGCGATAAGCTTTGGAGGCGACGCCCGTCACGCCGATGCTCGCCGATTCACAGCCGCCGGCCGCGCTGCGAGTTAGCGAGACAGCTACGCCGACAACCGCGAAGCCTGAAGCCGGCTGCGGCACTTTCAGGTATGCCTGTCCGAATCGCCCGCTCGCCGCCGCGATTCGAATCTCGCGCAGTATCTCACCCGGTTGAAGCGCAGTCGTTAGCATATCGACGAAGAAGTCATCAGCTTTGATAACGCGCTCACCGTTTGCGCCTACCGCGACAATCTCCGCGCCCAGCGCGATGATCGCGGCAGGCCAATCGGCAGCCGGATCAGCATGAGCGAGACTCCCGCCGATGGTTCCTTTGTTACGCACCTGGACGTCGCCGATCTGCGCCGCGGTCTCCGGCAACAGCGGGCATATCTCGCGAAGGCGGTCCGACGATTCGATCTGATAGTGAGTCGTCATCGCGCCGATTCGAATCTGCGAGCCCTCTTCGCGGATGTACGCGAGGTCCTTGATTCGCCCGATGTCGATCAACACTTGAGGCATCGCCAGCCTCAGCTTCATCGCCGGGATTAGGCTGTGCCCCCCGGCGAGGATCTTCGCTTCGTCTGCGTGCTGAGCGAGAAGCGCCACGGCTTCACTAAGAGTTGTCGGAGCGACGTAGTCGAATTGCGATGGAATCATGCTTTCTCCTGTAAAAATCACGGCCGATTTGAAGCAGCCGGTTCCTTCTTTTCGCCTTTTTGTCTTTTTCGAATCAGCGGTATCAGACAGCGAAGCGCACTGTTGACGGATTCAGCATCCGGAAAGTACTCACGGACATCTCGTTCCAGAATCACTGCGCCATCCTCAACTTTGAAGTGTTGCACTCTATTTGTTCCATCCGCCTCGCGAACCATGACCGTATGCCCGGCGCGATACGCCTGGTAGTACTTGCCCCGAACGCCGCCCTTCATACGCCTGAAGTCGTACTCCGGAAGGATCTCGTCCGGTTCGAGTTTCCTCGCTTTAGTTCTCACCTTCTTCATAGAATCTTCGCTCAGATGCTGTCGCTTTTCGGCAGCTAATAATCCGTGTGCTCTCACCACGCTGCGTGTGAACAACCACCATAACCCGGCCCTTCGTGGAGCGGCCGACGTTCACATACCTCCGTTCCCCGTTTGAGTGCTCGGGGTCGGGAAACGTCATCAGGAAAGGGTCGTCGAAAATTGTCTTGGCCTCGTGAAAGCTCACCTTGTGGCGTTTAACGTTGGACTCGGCCTTCTCGGCGTCCCATTCAAAGATCAGTTCCATTGCAAATGGCCTACGCTAAGTATCAACTCATTTGCTTGCGGCTTTCAAATTCAAAGTACCATCAAGCCTCAGGCGCCATTGACTACTCGCCAGATATTCTCCGGCCTGATCGGCATGTCCATATGCCGAACTCCGAAAGGAGCGAGCGCGTCCACTACAGCTCCGACTATCGCCGGCGTCGCCCCGATCGTTCCCGCTTCTCCAACGCCCTTCACTCCCAGCGGGTTCGACGGCGAAGGCGTCTCTGTGCGATCCAGCTCGAACCACGGTAACCACGCCGCCTTCGGAATCGCGTAGTCCATCAACGTCCCCGTCACAAGCTGTCCCTGCTCGTCGTGCACCAGTTCTTCGTAAAGCGCCTGCCCGAGCGCCTGGACAATTCCGCCGTGGATTTGACCTTCGACCAACAAGGGATTGATCACAGTGCCGCAATCGTCCACTGCTACGTAGCGGAGAAACTTAATGTCACCAGTTTCGCGATCGACTTCGACTACCGCGATGTGAGTGCCAAACGGAAAAGTGAAATTCGTCGGCTCGAAAAAGTGAGTCGCCGATAATCCCGGTTCCGAGCCGGGCGGAATCTCTCTCGCGATGTGAGCCGCAAGCGCCACATCCTGAATGGTCACGCTGTTGACTCCCGGTTCCGGCTCGGGCAACGCTCCGGCGGGCGATTCTCCTACGGGTATATCGGGCTCAGGCACCTCCGCCGATTCGCCCGCGGAAGCAGCTCTGGCAGCCTGTTTCGTGAACCGGCCTTCCTCGAACACCACGTTCGAAGCGTCGGTCTTCAACAGGTGCGCGGCGATCTTAGTCGCTTTCTCCTTCAGCTTTTGAATAGCCATGAACATCGCCGTTCCGCCCACCGCCGTGGCGCGGCTGCCGAACGTGCCGATGCCGTACTGAACGATCGACGTGTCTCCGTGAATGACCGTGACGTCGTTTAAATCGACTCCGAGTTCGTCGGCGGCGATTTGTGCAAACGAAGTCTCCTGCCCCTGCCCGTGAGGTGAAGCGCCAGTCAAGACAGTCACCTTGCAGGTCGGCTCGATCCTGACAGTCGCACTCTCCCAACCTCCGGCGGGCATCGCCGCCGAAGGACCGAGCGCGCAAATCTCGACGTAAGTCGAAACGCCGATGCCGATCAACCGTCCCTGCTCGCGAGCCTTCTTCTGCTCTTCGCGCAGGTTCGCGTAGTCGACCATCGCAAGCGCCTTCTGCAACGGCGCCTCGTAGTCCCCGCTGTCATAGAACAAGCCGGTCGCAGTCTTGAACGGAAACTCGTCGGGCGCGGGGAAGTTCTTGCGCCTCACTTCGACTGCGTCCATCCCCAGTTCGGCGGCTACCAGGTCGAGCGCGCGCTCGACTACGTAGGTCGCTTCGGGCCGGCCCGCGCCTCGGTAGGCATCGGTCGCCATCTTGTTCGTGAAGACCCCGGTCACGTTGATTTGAATCGCCGGAATCTTGTAAGCGCCCGAGAGCATCAGTCCGGTGAGCGTCGGAATCGCCGGCGTCAACAACTGATGATAAGCGCCAAGATCGGCGAACACGTTGTAGCGAAGGCCGGTGAGCGTGCCGTCGTTCTTGCAGCCGATCTCGATGTAACCGACCTGGCCGCGCCCGTGAATAGTTGCCTGGATGTTCTCGCGCCGAGTTTCGATCCACTTGACCGGTTTGCCGAGCTGCATGGAAACCCAACCGATCAGCGCTTCTTCGGCATACACGTTTAACTTCGAGCCGAATCCTCCGCCAACCTCTGGAGTAATCACCCTCAGCTTGTTCTCAGGTATGCCGATCATGATCGCAAGCTGAGTTCGGAGCAGATGCGGTATCTGAGTTGATGACCAGACGGTCAGCTCTTGTTCGCCGGGGAAGTAGCGCGCAAGCACGCCTCGCGGCTCCATCGCGATTGGCGCCAGCCGCTGATGCACCATTCGTTGTTTGATCACGTGATCCGCTGAAGCGAGCGCTGCGTCGATGTCGCCTTCGCCGGCCGTCAACTTGTACGCGATGTTGTTGCCGTACTCTTCATAGATCAGCGCTCCGCCTTTGGCCGCTTGTTCGACATCGACTACAACAGGAAGCTCTTCGTAATCGACCATAATCAAGTCGATCGCATCGCGCGCCGCGTAGCGATCGGTGGCCACCACGATGGCTATCGGGTGACCAACGAAGACGACGTGGTCCGTCGCAAGCACTCGGTAGTCGGGAACTTTCAAATCCGGAAGCGCGGCAGCGCACGGCACCGGGCCTATTTTGGCCGCGACTTCTTTTCCGGTATAGACGGCGACGACGCCCGGTGCGTGCGAAGCCTCGCTCACGTCGATGCTTTTGATCCGCGCGTGTGCATACATCGAGCGCAGGAATGCGACGTGAAGCGTATCGGGCAGTCTCACATCGTCAACGTAGTGGCCGAGTCCCTGGATCAGCCGCGGGTCTTCGGTGCGCTTGATTCTTTGTCCGACGTACTTGGGCATGATTCCCCCTTAGATTTCCGATTGGCGATTGCCGATTGCCGATTGAAAGAACTACTCGCAATCGGAAATCGGAAATCGGCAATCGGAAATCTCCTCAGTCTCCCGTTGCTGCCTGACCTCTTGTCTTTCGCGCCGCGTATTGCACGGCTTCGACGATGTGCTGGTAGCCGGTGCAACGGCATAGGTTGCCTTCCAGTCCGTGCCGTATCTCTTCCTGGCTTGGGTCCGGATTGCGATTCAGGATTTGGGCTGCAGCCATGATCATACCCGGTGTGCAGTAGCCACACTGCAAGCCGTGCTGCTCCCAGAACCCCTCCTGCACCGGATGCAACTGCCCGTTCACCGCCAGGCCCTCGATTGTCGTGATGTGAGCGCCATCAGCTTGCACAGTGAGCATGGTGCACGACTTGACCGACTGACCATCGACGATAACGGTGCACGCGCCGCAGATCGAGGTCTCGCAACCGACGTGCGTGCCGGTCAGCGCCAGCACGTCTCTGAGATAGTGAACAAGCAGCAGGCGCGGCTCGACTTCGTCGTGATGAGCCACTCCGTTGACATTGATGCTGACAGCTTTCTTCATCGAAGCCACCTCGCTTGATTTGTTTACAATGACGATTGATCTGTTTAAGACTGATCCACTCAAAAAAAACCAGCTTGGTTCTTATACAGCCGAATTTGGCAGGTGACAAGGTGAATTGAACGGACGCAGCGCTTGCCATCCGAACTTGTGTTGCAAATTAGACGAGCCGTGTATAATTCCAGCCACGATGAAACGCATCAAGGCACGAACTGGTGTACCACGGCTCTCGGAGCGGGAGAAAACAACCGAGGAAGAATCGATCAGGCGGATTAAGGGAGTTGAGCGGTGGCGCGAGAAGAAGGTCGAAGAGATGAGGAGGACCGGTCGTGTCCCTCGTTCAACGCGCGCGGATTGAAGCATATGTCCCGCTGAAGGTGGATCCACTTTACGAGGATGCCGTCGAATGGTTGGTGCTCGATTTCTGCTACTGCTTCGGCGGTTGCACTATTCTCAATGACGCTAGCGGGTATTACCTCGATCTTCACGGTCGCATATTGCCAGATAGAGTTAGCATCGTTTATACAGACACCCCGCTGAGCCTGCCACGCCAACGCCGGCTCGTCGAATCGTACGTCGCAGGGCTGGCGGATTTCTTGCAGTCCAAACTTTATCGAGAAGAAGCGATTCTGATAACAGCTCATTCGATCCTTCACCACGAATGAGGTTAAATGACGGCAGCCTTTCAAGTTTGCGCTCTTTGATCACGCGGCACTCGATACCGTAAGGCTGGCCGAGCATGCGCCGCGCGAATCGGATCTTATTTTTTTGTCCCGCCTGTTGCCTTCAAGTGCTGCCGTTCTTCGGCAAGCACCTCGTCCACAAGCCGCATGACCTTCGCGTTCAAAGCCTCGCTCGCACGCTGCATCGCGTCTTGCAACAACTGCGGCATCACATCGATCGACTTCTGGCCGGTTGGAGACTTGTAAAACGTAACCAGGTCTTTGAGCTCGTCCTCGGTGAAGAACTTGTCATAGAGCGGATAAAACATTTGCTCCATTACCTCGGCGAAGTTGATCCGCTCAGGTATTAGCTCCTTGAATCGCGCGAGAATGCGCGCCGAAGTTTCGAACAGCACCTTCTGCGCTTGGTCCCGGTCTTTCCTCTTGAGATCGGTCATCTCCGGAAACTCGGAAAGCGTTTTCGGCAGATCGCGCTCCATCTGACTGAGGATGATGTTGGTAAAGCTCTCCGCCATTTTGTCGGCTTTGGTGGCCAGATAGAGTTCTTTGATCAGCGCCCGCTTCTCAGGTTTGATCTCACTTTGAGCATTCGCCGACGAACACAGCGATCCAACCAGGAAGAGCGACAGCACTGCCAGCTTGATAGCATTCTTCATGTGTGAACCTCCGGGGAGTGTTTGACTGCTGGAAACAGCTCTTATCGTCGCCAACGCACGAAGGCGCCGGGTTGCTATCGAAACTCGAAGCTTCGGCGGACCGATTCCATCTCAAAATACCTCAGCGTCCGGCGATAGTCCCGGTCTATCTGAGCGCGCAGGGCGTCGACCGACTCGAACTTCAACTCGCTGCGCAGCCGGTGGAGGAATCGTACACGAATTTTCTCGCCGTACAACTCGCCGTCGAAATCCGCGACGTGCGTCTCGACCGTCACCTCAGGCTCGCTGCCAAAGGTGGGACGATGTCCGATGTTGGTGACCGAGCGCCGCCACTCGCCTTCGGCAAGCGTCAACGTAACGTACACGCCATCGGCCGGGATGACTGTGTTCTGCGGCTTCAAGTTCGCGGTGGCATACTGAAGCTGCGTCTTTCCAAGTTTGCGCCCTTCGATCACGCGGCTCTCGATGCCGTAAGGCCGGCCGAGCATGCGTCGCGCGAGGTTCACTCGGCCCGCGCTCAGCAGGCGGCGAATAATCGTCGAGCTGACGCGATGACCGCGAATGACAACTTCGGGCACTTCTTCAGCAACTCGCCCGAGCCGCTCAGCTACATGCTTGAGAAGCGGAAACCGGCCTTCGCGGTTGTGGCCGAACGCGAAGCCGTGGCCGAGGTAGACTTCGCGGGCATCCAGCCGGCCGAAGATCGTGTCGAGAAGAAAAACTTCGGCGGTGACCCGGGACAACTCAGGTGTAAAGTCGAGCACAACCGCTTGGTCGACGCCGAATCGTTCCATGCTATCCATCTTTTGTTCGAAGGTTTGAAGAAGCGGCGGGGCTGTCTGAGGATGAAGCACGGCGCGCGGATGAGGATCGAAAGTGACCACCGTTGCGGGCATACCGGTTGCGCGCGCGCGTGTCACCACCTTGCTCATTATTTGCCGGTGAGCCAGGTGAAGCCCGTCAAAGACTCCGAAGGTTAGAACCGTCGGCGTCCTGAGTTCCGAGTCGTTAATGTCACGAATGATTCTCATTCTTGCGATCTGACTATTCGAGGCGGAATCATGTATGGGCGTCCCTCCGCGGGCGCCCCTTGTGGAAAAGTGGTAACTCGACGGGCTCATCGAAAGGGGCGCCCGCGGAGGGACGCCCGTACATGAGTCTGCGCGCTCACTCGACTTCGACCGTCAACCCGTCGTAAGCGATCTCGACATCGGCCGGCAGATGACCGCTCGTTTCTTCGTGTTTGATGTCATGCGATATGTGCGTCAGCAGCGCGCGCCGCGGCTTCAGGCGTTCAATGTATCCCAGCGACTCGTCGAGAGTCATGTGCGTGGGGTGCTTCTTGAACCTCAGTGCGTCGATCACCAGCAAGTCCAAACCGCGAAGCCGCGCACATGTCTCTTCAGGAATAACGTTGCAGTCTGTCACGTACGCGAAGCCCCCGATTCGAAAAGCCGTCACCTTCAAGCCTCCGTGCATGACCGTGAGCGGCTCGACTCGCAGGCCCAGCAATTCGAAGTCCCCGTCGATGGTGTGCGGGATAATTCGCGGCACCCCGGGATAGCTCGAAGGCTCGAACGCGTATGCATAGATCCGCCGAAGGCCTTCCCAGGTTGTCTCGCTCGCGTAGCAAGGCATCGCGCCTTCGCGAAACATGATCGGCCGAGTGTCATCCAACCCGAAACAATGATCGGCATGCGAGTGCGTGAATAGAATTGCTGCAAGTTTCTTCAGGCCGATCCGCAAGGCTTGCTGGCGAAAGTCGGTCGACGCGTCGATAAGAATGTTGTGATCGGAGTGTTCGATCAAGACCGAAGTGCGAAGCCGCTTGTCTCGCTGATCGTCTGAACGACAGGTGGTGCACTCGCAGCCGACCGACGGCACGCCAACCGAAGTGCCAGTGCCGAGGAACGTGACCTTCATCAGGCTTTCGACACCGCCACGAACTGCATTCGCAGATCTGCAAGGATGTTCTCCAGCAGGCTGTCTTCTTCTGCCGTCAGGTTGCCACGCGTCTTCGCTTGAAGCATACCGAGGAGGTCGATCAGGTGCCGGGCGGACTCGGGGTCGACAGGCAAAGGCTCCTGGCCCTGAGGGTGAATCATTCCGAGATGCATAGCTGCTTCCACGGCCAGCATGTTCAACAGATTCAGGAATGATGCTTCCGGAACGCCGTCGGCTCTTGGGCCGGCGGCCGTGTTGAAGGCTTTCTCTGCGGCGCCCTGTTCATCCCGTGCCGCGGCGGCCGCGGGCTGCCGTGCCTCCGCCGGAGCCGAGCTCGCAACCGCCGAGGACGGAGAAGCGAGTGGACTCTGAGCCTGCTCGCGCCTCCTCGAAGGCTCGCCGGCCGGAAAGGACACGACGTTGTTGGGCGCGCTTTCGGCCGCCGCCACGCTCGACTCGACCGGAATGGGCTGAGGCGTTGCGGCCTCCTTCGCAATCGCCGCTGGTTCGGCCTCGACGGCCTGGTCGCGCGGCGAGCCATCGGCGTGGAACTTGCGCCGGTCGGTCACCTTAAAGCTGCTCTCTTTTTCGTCCGTCATAGTCTTTCACTCTGAGGTGGTATTACTGCTTGCATCGAGGAGTGTCATGCTAACACCGGACGGGCTGAAGGCAAAACGGAGAAGGGGGGACGCGGCGAGGGGGCGAGGGGGCGAGGAGGTGAGTGGTGAGTGGGCGACCGGGAGAGTACCCCTCGCCCGATTGAAAATTGAAAACTGAAAATTGAAAATTGAAAATCTGTGGATTGGCCGAGCCGCTTGGCCGAGCCGCCAAATTTTCAATTTGCAATTTTCAATTTGCAATTTTCAATTCCTGACCAACTTCTGTTCTCCCCGTCTCCTGGTCGTCCCTCGCCCCTTCGCTTCTTGCCCTTTCAAAGCGCGCGTTGTTAGATTCCGAACATGACTGATTCAACCCGCAACGAATCCGGCGAGAAGTTCCGCGAGCTTGTCGACCTGATTGCGAGGCTGCGCGCGCCGGGCGGCTGTCCCTGGGACCGCGAACAGACTCACGAAAGCCTCAAGGCTATGCTGCTCGAAGAAGCTTACGAGGTAGTCGAAGCGATCGACGAAGGCGATGACGAGGAGTTTCTAGGTGAGCTTGGCGACTTGCTGCTTCAAGTCGTCTTCCATAGCCAGATCGCCACCGACGAGAGCCGGTTCACAGTTGCTGACGTCATCGACCGCATTGCCTCAAAGATGATCCGCCGTCACCCGCACGTGTTCGGCCAGGACGATGCTCAAACCTCCGACGAAGTGCTCCGCAACTGGGAAGCAATAAAAGCGGTCGAGCTTGAAGCGAAAGGTAAAGCCGGCAGCTACGGCTCGATGCTGGACAGCGTTTCCGCTTCGTTGCCCGGGTTGATGGAAGCGTTTCAGATGACGACCAAAGTCTCGCGCGTGGACTTCGACTGGCCAGACGTGACGTCCGTGCTCGAGAAGCTCGACGAGGAGGTCGAAGAGTTGAAGGAAGCGGTCGCAATCGAGCCGCGGTCGCACCGGGAGATCGCAGGCGAAGTGGGCGACTTGCTGTTTGTTGCAGTGAATGTCGCGCGGCTGTTGGGCGTTGATCCGGAGAGCGCGCTCAAGGCTTCTAACAGAAAGTTCCGGCGGCGCTTCCGCTATATCGAAGACCGCTTGCGCGAGCAAGGCCGGAAGCCCGCCGACTCGGATCACGTTGAGATGAACACGTTTTGGGATGAGGCAAAGCTCAGGGAAAGAACTGGGAAATTGAAAATTGAAAATTGAAAATTGCAAATTTGAAATTGCAGATCCGCGGATTGCCCGTGACGATTTTAGAACGCGCCACATTCTTCAAAATTTTCAATTTTCAATTTTCAATTTTCAATTTCAATTCCCACCTCCCACTCCACCTTCCAATTAACTCAGACCGTTGCCTTGTGAATCGTCCGCTTCACCCGATGAATCTGCCGGCGGATGTGCTTCAACTGAGCGTGGTCGTGAGCGGCAAGCGCCGCGTCCCGCTTGGCTTTGAGTTGTTGGATCTTCGCCTTGATCTCGGCCTTGTTCAAGCCCACGACCTGATGGTGCTCGTGCATTTCGATGTTGAGCGCTTTGCAGATCGCCGGGATCAAGTGTTCCTTGTTCAACTGGGTGTAGCCCTGCACCGCTTCGTGGTCGATCGAGGCCGCGATCTCTCGAAGCTGAGCCAGCGTCGAGTGCTTGAGTTGTTCAAACGTGTAAGCCATAACCTTGCTCCTCCTTGCGGAATCCCGCTCGCCGATTCTACCAAACTCGAGCCCCTTTCAGTCCAGTGCCGCGGCGATCAGTTCGCTGGGAGCGCAGGCATCCCTGCCTGCAACCTCTCACACAACGCCAAGCAGCAGGCGGGATGCCTGCGCTCCCAGGGAACTCAAATTGACCCGCTACGTCCGGCTGCGAGAGTTTGCTCCCCGGCTCGCATTAAGATATAAACCCTGATCGCCTTCACTCATTGACAAGGAGACAATCACTCGTGCCGACATTGAAAGAATTGTTCGATCTATCGGGGAAGGTTGCGCTGGTCACCGGAGGCTCGCGCGGGCTCGGCAAAGAAATGGCCGAAGGGCTTGCGGAAGCCGGCGCCTCGCTTATGCTGCTCGCGCGTCGTGCGGAGTGGCTCACGCCGACCGTTGAAGAGTTTCAAGCACGCGGCTTCAAGTGCGAAGGAACGCTCTGCGACGTCTCGAGCGAAGCCGACGTTCAGGCCGCCGTCGACAAGACTCTGGAAGCTTTTGGTCAGATCGATATACTGGTCAACAACGCCGGCATTACCTGGGGTCAACCCGCCGAAGACCACTCGATCGAGAAGTGGCGTCAGGTGATCGACATCGATTTGACCGGCGCCTTTTTGTTCGCGCAGCGCGCAGCGCGCGAGATGCTCAAGCAGGGAAGCGGCAACATTATAAACGTGGCTTCGATCGCGGGGCTCAAGGGGTCGATGCCCAACGGTCAACACATCGTGGGTTATGTTGCGGCTAAGGGCGGAATGATCGCGATGACCCGCGAGCTTGCAGCGAAGTGGGCGCGGCGCGGTATTCGAGTAAATGCCATCGCGCCTGGCTTCTTCCCTACTCGCATGACCGAGAAGGCTTTGGAAACGGCGCAGCCTCAGATCGAATCCGGCTGTCCGATGGGACGAGTCGGTTCGGAGGGTGAGCTGAAAGGCGTCGTTGTGTTTCTTGCCTCGCCGGCTTCTGGATACATTACAGGCGAGACGATCGTTGTAGACGGCGGGACTACGATTGCTTGATGGCAGAGGTCAGAGGTCAGAGGTCAGTGGTCAGTGGTTAGTGGTCAGAGGTCAGAGGTCAGTGGTTAGTGAATAGTGGTCAGTGGTCAGTGGTTAGTGAATAGTGGTCAGTGGTCAGTGGTTAGTGAATAGTGGTCAGTGGTCAGTGGTTAGTGAATAGTGGTCAGTGGTCAGTGGTTAGTGAATAGTGGTCAGCGGTTAGTGGTCAGGTCATCGGTTCCAGATTCAAGCTAGCACTGACCACTGACCACTGACCACTGACCACTAATCACTGACCACTAACCACCGGAGCGAGAGCCAATCAATGAAACGAAAAGCTGGTGGCGCGGTCGCAAACGCCCTTCTCCTCATCATCTGGGTCGCGGCATCCGCGAGCGCGCAAGGTACGCTCAAGGCGGGAGTAGGCAAAGCCGACATCACTCCTCCGATTGGAACGCCGCTGGCCGGGTACGGCGCGCGGTCCGCGAAGCCATCGACCGGAGTGCACGACCCCTGTGAAGCTCGCGCGCTTGTCATCGACAACGGCACGGAGAAACTCGCGTTCGTAGCCGTGGATCATCTCGGCTTTGACCACGGAATGGTTGAGCGCATCAGAGCCATCGCCTCCGAAGCCACACACATCTCGAGCGGCCATATCTTTGTGATGTCCTCGCACACCCATTCGGGCGGCGGCGCGTTTATGGAGATGCTTCCGCCGCTCGCGATGATTCTGGCCGGCAAGTTTGAGCCGAAGGTGCGCAGCTTCTACGAGCAGCGAACGGCTGAAGCCATCATCGCGGCCGACAAGAATCTGAAGCCCGCCCGCATTGCTTTCGGCGCGGGCGAGGCGCGAGGCATATCGCGGTTCCGGTCTATATGGCCGCCAAACGGTCCCATCGATCCCGAAGTTGGTGTGATCCGCGTTGACTCTGCCGCTTCGGGCAAGCCGATGGCTGTGATGATGAACTTTGCAGCGCACCCGACGGTGCTCGGCTCGGATAACATGACTTTCTCGGCGGACTATGTTGGATATGCCCGGCGCGCGGTTGAAAAGATGATCGGTGGAGATGTGCTGGCGATCTTTGCCAACGGCGCTCAGGGCACGGTTGCTCCGCGTGCGTTTCTGGGTGACGATCAGTGGCAGAAGGCTGAGAACGTCGGAACCATACTCGCTGCGGAAGTCTTCAAAGTCGTGTTGATGATAAAGCCGCAGGACTCAGTCGCGATCAAGTTGACTCGTTCGCCGCTCGCGCTCAAGTTTGTTCCGCCCGCCAGTTTTCCTCCGGGGATTTCGTATCCGCCGACCTGGGATTCCGAAGTCTCCGGCGTGTCGTTCGACAACAAGTTTGCATTCGTCACGATCCCCGGCGAGTTGAGCAGCATCCTCAACATTCAAGTAAAGGAGCGCGGGCGGATGCTGGGATTCGAGAAGACATTCGTGCTCGGCCTGACCAACGATGCCGTCGGCTACATCCTCAGCGAGGACGAGTACCGCCATAAGACCTACGAATCTACGATCTCGCTGTTCGGACCGAACTTTGGCAGCTTCATCACCAACGAAGCGTTCGCGAGCCTCGAGAAGCTTCGCCCTGTTGCCGCAGTCGAAAAGAAATAACTGCCCCGAGAATATTAAGACCTCTCATCAGCGCTCCGCGTCCTAACCCACAGCAGTTCTCCCCGCCGGATAGTTCTAACTTAACCAGCGGCAGCATTGATATGCGGCAGCTTTAAAGGAGACGTGTGCAATGAGAAGGACTTTGGTGATGTTAGGTTTGCTTTTCAGTCTTGGGTTCACGGCAGCAAGTCAGGCCTCGGGTCCAACTGCAATGGGAGCGCAGGAAGAGCGGAGAGGTTGTGCAGCGCACTGTCGGGAGGAAGCTCGCGAAGCGAGCCGGCGATGCCACTCGCTTCCACCTCGTGAAAGGCGCGAGTGCGAGAGGAGGGTACACGAGCGGCTGGAGGCTTGTCTCAGAAACTGCAGGTGAGGTGTAAACCAATTGTAGGGGCGTCCCTCCGCGTGGGCGCCCCTCGTTGAAAGGCCTGTGCTTGCTCGGCAGAGAGGCGGCCAGTGACGCCTTTACAAGCTGCGACTAGCGGCTAAACAGGAAAGGCGCCGAGCGCTTGCCGGTGCTGGGCGTGAAAATGGTTATCGCTAATTCGATGCCTTTCGGCAACAGTTCGCTCACGTCACCCTTGGTCATCACGCGAGTCGTCTCGCCGTTGGGCAATCGGAATTCGGAAGGGTACTTCACTTTGGTGACCGGTGTCGCGTCGATCTCAACGATCGAATCATCAGTCGTGAACCCGGTGCCGTCGATAACGAGTTTGCTTCCCGCGTTCTTGGATTTGATTTTGGTGATCACGGGGTCAGCGCCGGCTGAATCCAATCCCGCGATGGCTGCGCGCAAGTCGGGGCGCGGTCCGATGTGCTCGCCCAGGTTTCCAGTCTGCGGCGTGCCTGTTGAGACAAGCAATCGCCTCAGCTCGTCCGGTGTAAGCGGCGCGCGTCCCCGCTGCTTCACGATGCTCTGAAGCACCGCGGCTGCTCCGGCCACCATCGCCGTCGCCGCCGACGTAGCTGCGAAGTCGATCGTGTACCAGTTGTTCGGGCCTTGCTCGAACCGTCGATCTCCATAGCCGCAGGTCACCACGGCGCGGCCCCAGCCCTGGAGATCAACACGCGAGCCGAAGTTCGATTCTTCAGTGCGCGTTCGATCAGGTCCCGAACCGTAAATGTCGCCTTCCGGCCTGCCGGCGCCGACGATGATGGCTCCCGAGTCCCGCTTGTTGCGATCGAACAGGCCAGCAAAGGCCGAGTGGTCAAGGTCTTCAAAGCCGTTGCCTGCCGATTCGACGACAATGATTCCGCTCGAAGTCGCATCCTTGATCGCAGTGAAAATATCCGGCTGGAATTCGATCGGCGCCAGACCTTTCCCGGTAAACGGATCGAAGCGCGGGCCAGCCACCGACAGTTCAAGCAACATCACATCTCCCGGATCAAGCTTTGAGGTTGCGCGTCGAATTGCGCCTGCCACGTCGGGCGTGGTCCCGCTGGTTAAGGGATTTATCAACCCGATCCTCGAGCCGTGCGCGATGCCTGTCACTCCGATGCCATCGGGTGCCGCGACCAGCTCGCCCAGCACTGCTGTACCGTGATTTATGTTTGCCTGATTTTGATTGTCGTCCGGCAGGCGGTCTACGCCTCGGACCAGGATGAATGCGTCCGATATGGCGGCAGAGAGATCGTTATGCTGGACATTCCAGTTGAGTTCGATGTCGACGATCTTTACGTTCTCGCCCTTGCCCCCCGGCAACGTCCACGCATAGCGAACGTCCATCCCAAGCGGCGCCGGGTCGAGGTAAGCCTGGAATCTTTCCAACTCTTGCGGCTCGTCGTCAGCCGCCGTCAACGGAGGAAGCAAAGGCTGCAGTAGAAATGGGATGGCGGAAAGAAGACCAACGATGGTGCGAAGTCTCACGCTTTATGAACCCCCGCCGGGCCGTTGGCGCCGGCGCTGACCGAATCATTGGGAGGCTGACTGGTCGTGGTGATTGTAGGTCGGCACGATTTCGCGTGTCAACAATCGCGCCGAGAGTCGAAAGCCGAAAACTTCGCTCGCTTCCTGTTTGGACGTTTTCGGCCAATGAAGCTCAAATGAGGTTCGGCACTGTGCGCTGCTTCGCCGTTCCTTGTCGAGTCGCTGACCCGCGCACTCCGCCTGAATTTCTGTTGACCGGAGACTCTCACAACGAATACGATGGCCGCTGCTGGCTCTGCCTTCGCCTTTGCGGATGGCCCCGCATGAAACCATGAAACGAAGACTCTTGGAAGGGACTCCGAAGAGTCTGAGGCGATCAGGCAGAGTTGGACCTTAGCTTGCGATTTTGATAAGCCGGCAGATTCTGCAAGGGGACTCAGCAAACAGGAGAATCATCCGCTCCGCAGTTCGAGAATACTCGATCTGTGGAACGAGTTGAGAAGAATCAAGATCATTCTGGTAGCGGATCAAGTCAGGCAGGCTGGTTCGCTCAGCAGGTTGGTGCTCGGACCAAACAATTCGTTCGAGCAAGTATCGCAGTCAAGTTAGTCACGTCAGGAGAGCACAATGAAAAGAAGAGACGCATCGGTACATACCAGCCCGGCTTTGGAGACGGGGCAAAAGAACAACAAGATGTCGCGGGCGATCGTTGCGTCGCTTTGCTGCGTGGCTTTGGCAGCCGGTATCGCGATATCGGCTTACGTGATGCTGCGAACAAGAGATTCGAAGAGTGTCGCAAACCAGGATCTCACCGCGCCGGCTGGGGCTTCAGTATCAGAGCCGCCTGTTCCGCCCGCGCCGGACACTTCCAAGACGGTCCCGAATTCTCGGGACGATCAGCAGCGGAGGAAAAAGGTTCCTGCCGGTTCTCACAGCGGCAGCGTGAGCGCGTCACAAATGGCGAACCGGATCATGGCTCGTGTGAGAATGATCGAAAGAGCATCCCGGCGGCAAACCCTGGCGCCGGCAGAGATCGAGATTGGTCAGATAAACCCAAACCGAGAGGCGTTACCCCAACATCTGCCAATCCAGTCCGTTGCGCCGATGGCGTCGGCAGATCCGAATACCGCGAAGACGAAAATAGCCGCCAGTCCACTGAAGGAGGCTGTTTCAAACGCAGCAACAGCGGAGCCGCAAGGCAAGGGGCCTGAGTTCCCCCCCAGAATCGGGATCAATAGCGCTACGACAACTTCAACGACTGATCCCAGCGGCGTAGCGAACGCCAATGCGCTGCAAGAGCCCTCGCCGAGCCTTAAGGTTGAGATCTCAGCTCCCGATCCGGTCGTTCCGTCCGAATTCAATGGCGATCTAAGGGATCTGCCACAGTTCGTTTCTCCGGAGGAGAAGAAACAGATCAGGCCCGACCTCGAGCTCGAGGCACCTGAACCGGGAAAGAAGACGCCCTTGCCGGGAGCCCGGCCGGCCGCCCTGCCACAAGTGGAAGCCCCAGCGGCGCCAATGCCAGGCCCGAGTGTGACATTCGATGCCATGAACCTTACTACGAATGGAAATGGCCATCCGCCTGACACGGTAGGGGACGTGGGGCCAGGCCATTTCGTCCAGGCCGTCAATACCTCGATCGGTATCTATAACAAGACCGGGGGCCCCGCAATAACAACTTTCACCTTCACTTCTTTGTGGACCGGCGCCGCAACTGGCACTCCTTGCGACACCACTCATTTTGGTGACCCGACAGTTATTTATAGCAGGCAGCACAATCGGTTTATCGTCGCCGATTTCTCCTGGACTAGCCTACAGAATGGCCCCTATTACGAGTGCATCGCTGTTTCAAAGACGAGCAACCCCGTGACTGGAGGCTGGTGGCTCTATGGCGTTCGCGCCGATGACGCGGCGCATCCATGGCTTCCGGATTATCCTAAGATGGGCATCTGGCCCGATGGTCTTTACATGACCGCGAACATGTTTGACTGCTTGAATGCCACTTGCTCGAGTGTCTTGTATAAGGAAGTGCGCGCGTATGCATTCAATCTCGTTAATCTCGTGAACGGCACTCCGCTTCAATCCATAGTAGTAGACACTAATTCCGTGAATCGTTCCACATTGCTGCCGAGCAACTACCGCGGTACGGCTCCGCCGGCAGGCAGGGAGAACTTGGTGGTGGGTGAATCAAGAACCCTTTTTGCCTGGGAAGTCTTCAAGTTCCACGTGGACTATGTTGTCCCAGCCAATTCAACATTCACCGGACCCACCAACGTGTCTCAGACCATCTATGCACTTGCGGCCGGTATAGTGCCCCAGCCTGCTCCGGGTAATAACACTGACACACTTGCTGAGCGGGCAATGATGCAAAATCAGTATCGAAACATCGCCGGCGTCGAGTCGCTTTGGGTGAATCACACGACCGGAACCTCGGATACTTCGGGTACGGGTACACCAACTCCAACCGGAATCCAGTGGGCTCAGATCAACGTGACTGGCGGAACCATTAACACGACCCCTGTCCAGGAACAGATATTTAACAACGGCGCCGATGGGCTTAACAGGTTCGTCGGATCTCTAGCGGTTGATCACGCAGGAAACATGGCTCTAGGCTACACAGCTTCGAGCGCAAGCGTCGCGCCGGATATCCGCTATGTTGGGCGGTTATCCACTGATCCACTTAATACGTTGCCGCAGACTGAGGTGACAATGTTGCCGGCAGTTGCCCGTAGCGTACAAACAGGCAGTTGCGGCGGCACTTGTACCCGGTGGGGCGACTATAGTGCGATGACTATCGACCCGGTGGATGAGTGTACGTTCTGGTACACGCATCTCTACTTCCCCGTGCAAGGCGCGAACTGGGTCACGCGCATCGGCTCGTTCAAATTCCCCACGTGCGTCAGTCTACCAACAGAAGCAAAGATGAAAACATTCACTGCCGACAGGTTCGACGATGGGCGGGTGTTGTTGCGGTGGAGTTCGGCGTACGAGTCGGACAACCTCGGCTACAACGTCTATCGCGAGGTGAACGGCCAGCGCACAAAGATCAATCCTCAGATCATCGCCGGTTCGGCTCTGGTGACTGGTCCCAACGTTGCGCTGAGCGCGGGTAAGTCTTATGACTGGGCGGACCAGTTTACCACCAGCTCGGCTACTCGATACTGGCTCGAAAACATCGACCTCAAGGGCAACAGCTCCTGGAATGGTCCCATCAGCCTGGACCAGAAGACTGGGAAAGCGCCGACGACCGATCAATCTCTGCTGCTCGGCAAAATCGGGATGTCGCAGGCGCAGACGACGCTCGGACAGGGTTCTGTTCCCGTGGAGCGCAGAGCCGGGATAGCCAGCCTCACGCCGGCAGCCATGCAGTTGCAGACGGACGTGGCCGGGCAAGCGGCGATGAAGCTCGCAGTCAAGCACGAGGGCTGGTATCGAGCCTCGCAGCGCGATCTGGTCAACGCCGGCTTCAGCGCCAAGGTAGATCCGCGAAAGCTTCAACTCTACGTGGACGGAAGAGCCGTGCCCATGATCGTCCCCGGAGAGCAGGACGGCAGATTCGATCCATCCGACTCGGTTGAGTTCTTCGGCGTCGGGATAGATAGCCCGGTCACTGACTCGCACGTGTACTGGCTGGCGGCAGGAACGCAAGCCGGAGCGCGAATCACCTCGTCGCGCGGGACTGGCCAAACACCTGCAGCCAACGGCTTCCAGTCCTCGGTTGAGCGAAAGGACCGGACGATTTACTTCAGCGCGTTGAAGAATGGCGAAGCAGAGAACTTCTTCGGGCCGGTGATCGGGAGCACGTCTGTAGATCAGGCCCTGTCCTTGACGAACCTGTCGCCTGCACCGGGCGGCTCGGCCTCACTGGAAGTCACGGTGCAGGGCGTAACGGCAACGGCTCATCAAGTAAGAGTCACCCTGAACGGAGCCGTTCTGGGAACAATCAGTTTCAGCGGTCAAGCGAGAGGATCGCAGCGCTTTGCGGTGCCTCAATCGTCGCTCCGGGAAGGCGTGAATTCCTTACAGTTGGTTTCGCTCGGAGGTAGCGCGGACATCTCGCTTGCTGACAGCGCGCGAGTGACCTACTGGCACAACTACCGGGCGGACTCGAATCAGTTGCGACTGACAGCGCAGGGCGGTCAGCAAGTGACGCTCTCGGGATTCACTTCGAGCGCGGTCAGAGTCATGGATGTGACTGATGCGTGCAATCCGCAGGAACTGCTTACGACGGCCGGCGGTGGTAAGGCCGGGCCCGGCGCGCTCACGGTGAACGTCACGGGCGCCGGACAGCGGACGCTTTACGCCTTTGCCGGAGATCAGGCTAAGACGGCTGCGCCGAAGTTCAACACGTTGTCGAACTGGAGGCAGGCTGGACGCGGCGCGGACTTCGTAATCTTCACTCGGCAAGACTTGATGGCGAGCCTCGGGCCGCTCGCGTCGCTGCGCCAAAAGGATGGCTTGTCGGTGGCCGTAGTTAACATCGAGGACGTCTACGACGAGTTCAGCTTCGGTAACAAGACGCCTCAGGCCATCAAAGACTTCCTCCAGTTTGCGAAGAGCAACTGGCAGCCGGCCCCGCGGTTTGCGCTGCTGGCGGGAGACGCAAGCTACGACTCGAAGAACTATCTTGGGTACGGCGACTCAGATCTCGTTCCTACAAAGCTCATCGACACGCGGTACATGGAAGCGGCGTCCGATGATTGGTTCTCGGAGTTCAACGACGGATCGCCTCAGATGGCGATGGGCCGGCTTCCGGTGCGCAACGCTTCCGAGGCGGCGGCGCTCGTCGCGAAGATAACAGGCTACGAAGGCTCGCGCGTGGTGAATTCGGTCGTGCTGGCATCCGACAGCTTTGACGGGTTCGACTTCGCGGCTGCTAACAACCTTGTGCGGCCGCTTATTCCGGTGGGCACGAAAATAACCGAAGTGCTTCGAGGCAGTGCGGATGACGCGACGGTGAAGGCGCAACTCCTCTCGTCGATCAACAGCGGCGCGAAGGTAGTCAGCTACAGTGGCCACGGATCGACGAACCAGTGGCGGGGGAACATCCTCACAAACGATGACGCCCGGAGCCTGACTAATGGGAAGAATCTGCCGCTGTTTGTGATGATGACCTGCCTGAACGGCTACTTCAACGACCCGGTGCTGGACAGCCTCTCGGAGTCGCTGTTGAAGGCAGCCAACGGAGGAGCGGTATCGGTGTGGGCTTCAACGGCTCAAGCCGATCCGGTGGCGCAATCGGCACTGAATCAAGCTTTCTATCGGGAGCTGTTCGGGCCGACTCCGTTGACGGTGGGCGAGGCAGCATCGAGAGCTAAGTCGGCGGTGACCGACAGCGACGTTCGTCGCACGTGGATTCTGTTTGGCGACCCGGCGATGCGAATCAAGTAGCATTGTCGATTATCTGATGGGCCGAAGTAAGAGGGCTGCGGACGCTGAGTTCGCAGCCCTCTTTGCGTGCCGAGCACGTCCGTCGACTTGCGGAGTGAGAGTTACCTCGTCATCCGTAGAAAAGTCGTTTACTGAGAGTGACGCATCCTATATGTTCATCCCGACCGGTAATAGACAGCCTGACGGTAAGCGATCGATCTACACTTCGATCAACGTGAAGAGTTGGTTCCAGCCTCTCGACGAGCGCTGTCAGCGCAATCAGCACGACAATCAGCGCGCACACGCGACCCTGTCCCGCCCGGATTTGACGCGCTGAACCCCTCAACATCCACCTTGCCGAGCCGCCAAGTTTGAAGACGACCGCGACCCGGCGCCATTGGCTGCAAGCCGGGAAGCCAATTCTTCAAGGTTGCGCAGTCCACGATCCAGCCCACGAGTGTGAGACGCCCATTAGAATGGCCAGGGCAAAACCCTTGTAGCCTCCAGTGTGCTGACGGTTGGCGGCGACACCGAAATGGGCAATTGCGGGAGCGGTCTTAATCTCAACACTGTTAGTTCTGCACGGTAGCGAACAACTCCAAGTATCACGCGGCTGGGTAGTACGACCAGTGTTTATTTTAAGACTTGTCTAATATTGCACAGACGCTTGACCGTACGGCGGATAACATAACGCGGATTGCAGGTTGCGAGTATGAAGACCTACTAGCGAAAAGACTCGAAGTAAGTAAACCCGCAAATCTTGCACCGCTAGAGCAAACAGAAAGTTAGGGCTAGAGACAGCGGTCGGGCAGCTTGCCGCAAGGGTGAGCTTGTGTGGTGGTGTGAGCCTTTAACGAGGAGAGTCGATGTCGGCAAAGAAAACCAGATTGCAAGAGTCGCCAGGGATGGTGCAACCTAAGCGCCGCCGCAAAACCCTCATAGCGATAGCCGTGGGACTAAGTCTCTTGGCCGGTGGCGCGGCGCTGGCTCTCCGCGGCGGTTCGGTGCCTCAGACGGACGGCAAAGAAATACAGGTGGTGCCAGCCGGACTGACTCCGGGCAGTCCGTCCAAGGAATACATCTATGCCGGCGGACGGCTGATCGCGACAGAGGAACCGCCGGGCGTTCCCACTCCGCCAGCGGCGCCGACAGGTCTCGCAGCGACAGCGGGCAACGCTCAGGTGTCGTTGAGTTGGAATGCTTCTTCCGGCGCGACCAGCTACAACGTGAAGCGTTCAACGACAAACGGCGGGCCTTACTCGACCATAGCGCCGGGAATAGGAACGACAAGCTACCTCAACACCGGGCTTACCAACGGAACGACCTATTACTATGTGGTGTCCGCCTCGAATGGCGCGGGTGAGGGACCAAACTCCAGTCAGGTTAGCGCAACCCCGATTGCTGCCCCGACACCGCCAGCAGCGCCGACAGGACTCACTGCGACACCGGGTAACGCTCAGGTGTCGTTGAGTTGGAATGCTTCTTCCGGCGCGACCAGCTACAACGTGAAGCGCTCCACGATAAACGGCGGGCCTTACTCGACCATAGCGCCGGGCATAGGAACGACGAGCTACCTCAACACCGGGCTTACCAATGGAACGACCTATTACTACGTGGTGTCCGCATCGAATGGCGCGGGTGAGGGCCTCAACTCCAGTCAGGTCAGTGCGACGCCGACTGCCGGCGGAGGGCTCGCGCCGACCCTGAGCAATATGTCGCCTGCAACGGCGATTCAGGGAGCGTCATTCACACTCACGATAAATGGCAGCAACCTGGCGGGCACGACTTCGATCAACTTGACCCCGCCCGACGACGTGACGTTCACAAACATCAGCTCGACGGCCAGCCAGATTACTTGCTCGATGAGCATAGGAGCGGCGGCGGCGGTCGGAGGGCGAAACTTAAAGGTCACAACCGCAACCGGAGGGGAGTCGACCAATGCGCTGACCTTCGGAATCCTCTCCTCTTCACCTGCGCCGACAATCAGCAGCATCTCGCCGGTGACCAAGGCGCCGGGAACGACGTTCACCCTTACGATCAATGGAACGAACCTGTCGCAAACGACATCGGTGAACTTCAATGCATCGGCGGGAATAACGGTCAGCAACATGATAGTAGTCAGCTCGGTGAAGGTGACCGCAACGATAACCATAAGCTCGGGTGCCGCGACCGGCAGTCGTCAGGTGTCTGTTACCACACCCTTTGGCACGTCAAATCCGGTGACCTACTTGGTGCAAACAGGCCGATAGCCTCGACCGGATTGAGCAGTCGGAGGCAAAGCAGTTGGAAGCAAACGGAGGTGCTTAGATATGAGACAAACAGATTCACTCAATCAGGATGGACCGAAGCGCAAGAGGCTTCTCGGCCACCGAAGGATTCAGATCGGGCTGGCTCTGGGACTCGGGTTGATAGTCAGTGGTTCTATTGTGGCTCTTGTGTCACGGCCAGGCAATGAGCCGCTCGTCGCGACAACATCAAAGGAAACGGCCGCGAGCCAGCCAGGGGCACTGAGCGCTCCAACACCGCCCGGAAAACACCTGACTGGGCGACTCGCGCTGCAACCCGAAGCCGACAGGATGCGCCGAAGGCTTGGACAGAGGTTTCTCGCTGCTGGACGCGAAGTCAGCGTGATCACCGGAACGCTGACGATTGGAGCCGAACGGCAATCAATCAGCATTACCCGGAACCAGGGTGACGACGGCGAGCGCGTCGAGGTCTCAATTGACGGCCGGCCGGCGGCTCTGGGATGGGACCACACAACAGGCGCGTCGTTGGGCGGAAGTTCCGCTTCCGGGTCTGATCGAGCGCTGATCGAAAGACTCGCGTTGGACAGCGTGGACGAATTCATCATAGGTCAACTGCGCGGCGCGTCTTATTACATGGTTGCGCGCAATGTACAGCCTGCTTCGGCTGCCGGGCACGAGGCCTACGAGGGTCCGGTCTGGGATGTTGTGCGGGTGACGGAACCCCAGGACTCGGGAGTTAAGCCTCTGAGCCTGTCGCGTCACTACTTCATCAATTCCGACACTGGCCTGCTCGAACGAGTTGTTTCGGACGAACAAGGTCAAATCGTAGTAGCCGAACTCTCGGGATGGACGACGCAGGCCGGTGAGAAGGTTCCCACGCGCATCGTTTGGAGTCAGGGCAAACAAGTCCTGATGGAACTAAACCTCAGCAGCTTCGCAAGCAGCGCCAGACAATAGTCACGATAGAACGCGAACAGCAACAGGAGCGGAAATGGTAAACAGGGGTAGTCGGTCAACGAGAACTCACGGAGGGCTGGCTCTGATGGTCCTTCTCATCGCCAGCATCGGCACGAGCGCGCTTGGGCAAACTGCCGCCCGGCCCGACCGCGGGTTCACACCGTCGGGTTCTTACTCGGTGACCGACATCGAAAGCGTAAGCCTCACGAACGGGAACCTCCATCTTTCGATACCGCTGGCCGCATTGCCTCCCGTCTCGGGAGGAAGGCTTGGCTTGGCGCTGCGGGCCTCATATAACAGCAAGCTGTGGGATATCGCCAAGAAGGAGCATGGGGCGAACGTCCTGGGCGGCCCAAACTTTGTCGAAGATCTCCCGCAATTGAGTCTTGACGGAGGATGGCGGATCGGGGCTGGGTATACCGTCGCGTTCCACGACGCCCGCGAAGACTTCGACGCGCAACCTCCCTCGATAGAAGACGTGGAGTACTGCCGGCTGACCGGCAACTTCTTTCTTAAGCTTGTGCTTACTACGCCCGATGGCGCGACGCATGAACTCAGGCCTCTCGACTACGCGCCTTATCAGATGACCCGCGAGTATTTATGGGGCTTACTACACGCAGTATCCGGATAATATTTGCTCGAGTCCGCAAACCTGTCCTCCGGCCGGCTGCACCACGGGCGAGATGCGGTATTACTCGCTCGACGGCAGTTTTATTTGGGCAAAGCTGTATCCAGACGGCGTCTCGAAGAAATGGGAGATCTACTTGCCCGACGGCACGCGGGTAAAGCAACGCGCCCACGGCATCCAGGAAATATGGGATAGCACCGGTCTGAACGGAGTCCAGATCTATTCAACCACGGACGCGAACAACCCATCGTGGATCACCACCCACTTTGTTGATATGCAAACCCTTCGCGAATTCAAGTACCTCACTGACGCAACGGGCGAGCACATCCAGTATCAGACTGTGGGCGGCGCCTGGATGAGCATCGATGTCGTCAGAGGCCAGACTACCGTTTTTGGCAAGACCTACACAGTTCAAGATCAGACCAGCAACGGGAACCCGTGCGAGCGACAACAAATTCTTCAAGCGAACGTCGAAGTGATTCGACAGATAGTCTTTCCCTCGACTGAGCCGGGACAACCGGGCCGTCAATTCACATTCAGCTATAACTCGGACATGTCGGAAACCTACACGCAGGAGTGGAAGTGGGAGTGCGAAGCTTCTCCCTACCAGATCAACTCTGCTTCGAAGGGATGGGGCGAGTTGAGTCAGATGCAGACGCCTTCGGGCGCAAGTGTAAGTTACTCCTACATACTCGACTCGCAACATAAATTAGCTACTGACGGCAACTACGCAAATATCGATCTGCCGAGACAGAAGCTCATCACCAAGGCCATCACTCACGACGCAATCACCGAAACGTGGAACTATGACAGCGGTTTTGTGGGCGGCTCCGTAAGCGGGCCGGATGGTTCGATCACGACGGAAACGGCTTACAACCATGATCCCGCCTACAGCTCGCTGTTCGGTCTGTTCGATGGGGTGGGAGGCCTTGTCTACAGAACAAACCACTCGAACAAAGTGATCGTCGAGCGCCACTGGATCCTTAAGAAGTTTTCAGGCGCCAACGACATCATGCCGGGCACGTTGATCCATCCGGCCTTCAACCCGGTTGTGGACGCCGAGTACACGACCATCGTCGATCCGGCCGATTCGGCTAACAACAAGATGTCGGCGAAGCTGTTCCAATACGACTACAACGGGAACCTGACTCAGGAGACGGACTACGACTCGTTTAACGCCAACTCGGTGGGCAGGGACGCTCAGGGTGTGCCGACCGGAGTGCCCGGTGGTGTAGCTGTGCTGCGAACGGCGACGACGAGTTATTACAATCCCGCTCCGGTGAGCTCCGATCCGGGCTCCGCGAACGTGTACGCAAGAAGGCTGCTCGCGAGCGCTACGCCAAAGATCCTGAGCGCGCCGCGAACCTCCGTCGTTGGGCCGAGTCAGACAGAGCTCTACTACGACGGCAGTCTGGACCTCAATACGCCTCCGGTCAGTGGGAACCTGACGAAGGAGCGGCGCTGGGAAGGAACCAAATGGATTGAGACCACGCACACTTACGACTCGCTGACCGCCAACCGCACATCGACTACGGATCCGGGGACCCATGTCACGCAGTTCTTCTACGATGCGACCAAAGCGCTGCCCAGTAGCGTAGTGGTCGATCCACAGAACGGCACGGGTCAGCAGAGCACTAGCACCGTCTACGACTTCTCAACCGGGCTGCCAACAAGCGTAACTGATGCCAACGGCCGAACTGCCTCGATCAGCTACATCAATCAGCTAACGGGAAGCGTCGATCCCTTTGCAAGGCCTGGAGTCGGCACTGATGCTCAAGGCCGCAAGACCGTTACTCGCTACTTCGACAACGCACGCCAGACCGAAGTGTGGTCCGATCTCAACAGCCCCTTCGACGCCAAGCTCCGCTCTCGCGCTTCGGCAGATCAATTGGGAAGACCCATCAAAACCGAATCGAGCGAGGATGGATCGAGCTATACGATCTTTGCGGACACTGTTTACCAGCAAGCGGGAAGAATCGCGATCACGACAAATCCGATGCGGGCTGGGGCGGCGGCCACCGACGGCTGGACTCGCGCAACTAGAGACGACGCGGCGCGAGTGATGACTGTGGAGACTTTCAGCGGCAGGTACCCGAGCGGGACCTCGACCGGAGTTGTGGGCACAAGCTACAACGCCAACGCCACGACGGTGACGGATCAAGCCGGCAAGCTACGGCGCAGCATGACAGACGGCCTCGGCAGACTGGTCCGAGTCGACGAACCGAACGCAGCGGGAAGTCTAGGCCTGGTTGGCTCTCCGACTCAGCCGACTTCTTACACCTACGACTCGCGAAACAATTTAACCCAGGTCGCACAGGGCGGGCAGAGCCGCTCGTTCGTTTACGACGGTTTGTCGAGACTGAAACAGGCGACGAACCCCGAGAGCGGCTCGATCAACTACACCTACTTCGACAACTCGAATCTCCAGACAAAGAGCGACGCGCGCGGAGTGGTGACGACTTACGGGTACGACGGACTGAATCGAGTGACGAGCCGGACGTACTCGGGGCCAGCGCCTGGAGGGACGACTCCGGCGGTGACTTATGTATACGACACGCTGGGGGCGGCTTTGAATGGGAAAGGCAGGCTGACGTCGGTCAGTTCGTCGGTGTCCAGTTACAGCTTTGGCAGCTACGACATGATGGGGCGGTTATTGACGGGGACGCAGACGACTGATGGTCAGCCCTACGCGAT
>JBBPIE010000043.1:34069-45670 GCA_038040485.1 Candidatus Onstottus arcticum | reverse complement strand
CTCTCTCCTTGGGCTACCAGCTCCAGCCATCCGCGAGCTAGTGGTTTCTAAGGAGTTGGAGTCGACGCCATCATGCATCAAGTCGGTTTGACGGCCGGCGGCTTCTACTCGCACTTCCCTTCAAAGGAGGCGCTCTTCTCCGAAGCGATGGCCTCGGCGCTCGCTCCACGCAAGACTCTGGGCGCCTCGGGGAATTCCGCGGCGGCCGGAGCCGATACCGTTGTCGCTTTGATCAAAGGCTATCTCAGCCGCGCACACCGCGACGCGGTAGCAGACGGGTGTCCGCTCCCGTCGCTCACCTCCGATGTAGCACGAAAAAGCGACGCCACACGTGAAAGCTACGAGCAGGAATTCCTAAAGTACGTGAACCAGATCGAAGCGATGTTGCCTGACGGAGTTTCGTCCGTTCGCGAGCGCGCGCTCGCAGTGGCGGCTCAATGCGTAGGTGGATTGATGCTGTCACGCGCAGTGATGGACCAGCAGCTCTCGGATCAGATACTGAAGTCCTCCCGCGATGCGGCGATGAACATATGTGAGAAGTAGCGCAAGCTGCCCGCTTGCGTCCGTTGAGTACATACTTATCAAGCTCGCAAGCTGGCAGCTTGCGCCACGGAGGTGTTCGATGAGTTCAACCGCAACGACCAGCAATTGGGTTCCTACCGCGTGCATCCTTTGCTCGCGAAACTGCGGCATCGAGGTCGAAGTCGAGGGCCGCGAGATGAAACGAATCCGCGGCGACCACTCGCACCCCATCTCCGAAGGCTACCTCTGCCAAAAAGCTCAACGGCTGAACTACTACCAGAATCATTCCGATCGGCTCACTTCGCCGCTGCGCCGCCGCGAGGACGGCAGCTTCGAAGAAGTCTCCTGGGACACAGCGATTTCAGAGATCGCCTCGAAGCTCGTTCACCTGCGCGATACTTTTGGAGGCCGGGCGCTCGCCTATTTTGGCGGCGGCGGCCAGGGCAATCATCTCGCGGGTCCTTACGGCAAGGCGCTGCGCACCGCGATGCGAACACGCAACTACTACAGCGCGCTCGCGCAGGAGAAGACCGGCGGCTTCTGGGTGGACGGGCGGCTCTACGGCAAGCAGAACTGTCACCCAAGCGAAGACGTGGAGAACGCCGAAGTCGTCGTCTTTATCGGCACAAACCCCTGGCAGTCGCACGGCATTCGCAATGCGCGTGTCGTGCTGCGAGAGATTCAGAAGGATCCCAAGCGTCAGATGATAGTGATAGACCCGCGCAAGACGGAGACGGCCTTGATGGCAGATTTGCACTTGCAGCTTCGCCCCGGGACTGATGCGTTTCTCATGGGGGCAATACTCGCGATAATTGTTCGCGAAGACGGCGCGGCTCACGAGTTCATCGACAAACATACAACAGGCTTTGCGGCGGTGCGCGAAGCTCTCTTGAACATCCCAATCGAAGCCTACGCCGAGCGAGCCGGCATCGCGCTTGATGAGGTCTACAAAGCCGCCCGGATGATCGCCGGCGCCGATAGCTGCGCGGTTCGAACCGATCTCGGAATCGAGCAAACGCTCAACAGCACGTTGAACGCTTATCTCCGAGCATTGATTTCGTTGCTCACTGGAAACTTCGCGCGGCCCGGCGGTAACAACCTGCACACGTCGCTAGTGCCGCTGATCGGCCACTCGCCCGAAGGCGCCCGGCAACAGCGCTCGGCCGTGAACGACTTTCCCTTCATAGGAAATCTCCTGCCGCCTAACATCCTGCCCTCCGAGATCGTGAGCGATCATCCTGATCACACGCGCGGGCTTGTCGTCGACAGCGCCAACCCGATGGTGACGATGGCGGATACCAAGGCTTATCGAGACGCCTTTGCGAAGCTCGACCTGCTGGTCGTGATCGACGTCGCGATGACCGAGACCGCTCGCGCCGCGCACTACGTTTTGCCGGCCTCTTCGCAATTCGAGAAGTGGGAGGCGACGTTCTTCAATCTGGAGTTTCCAAAGAACGCGTTTCATCTTCGCAAGCCGTTGTTCGAGCCCTTGCCGGGCACGATGGCTGAGGCTGAGATCTACACGCGGTTGGTGACTGCGATGGGCGAGTTGCCGGCTGAGTTTCCCGAGTTGGAGCAAGCCGCGAAGGCTAACCGGCTTGCATTTGCCGGGGCGTTTCAGCAACTGATCGCGGCGCGTCCGGAGCTTGCAGACTACGCGCCGATCATCCTGTACCGGACGCTTGGCCCGACGCTCCCGGAATCTGCGTCGGCGGCGGCTTTTCTGTGGGCGACTGCTCACGCGTTCGCGCGCAAGGAGCCCGAAGCTGTGCGGCGCGCCGGCCACAAACGCGAAGGCCCGATGCTCGGCGAAGCGTTGTTCGAAGCGATCCTCGCCTCGCGTTCAGGTGTCCTGTTCAGCGTCAATGACTACGAGGAGACGTGGCGCTACATCAAACACGAAGATGGCTTGATCCATCTCGAGATACCCGAGATGCTCGAGGCGCTTAGTAAGCTGGACCCGAAACAGCCGGCGGCGACGAATGGTTATCCGTTCGTGCTCGTGGCGGGCGAGCGGCGCTCATACAACGCGAACACGATCTACCGCGATCCCGACTGGCGCAAGACCGATCGCGACGGCGCGCTCAAAGTTCATCCCGGCGACGCAGAGGCCTCTGGGCTGAGCGATGGCGGCTGGGCTCGCTGCGAATCCAAACGCGGCGCAGTTCTGGTTCGCGTCGAAGTCAGCGATCAAGTAGCACGCGGTCAGGTGACGTTGCCGCACGGCTACGGCATGGAGCATCCCGGTGAAAACGGCAAACGAAGTCGAACCGGAGCGCATATCAACGAGCTGACTTCAGCGGAAGACCGAGACCCAATTGCCGGAACGCCTTATCATAAGTACGTGCCGGTGCGGCTGAGCCCAGTCGAAGCTGGGGCCGCGTAACACTCGATGACCAAGACCGGTCTTGAAGTCCTCCTCGAATCGAAGCTCGATTTGCTCGACGGCTCGCGAGTCGGTCTCATCGTTCATCCCGCGTCCATCAACTCACGCTACGAACACGCGGCTGATCTCTTTCATCAAAACAAGCGAATAAACCTCACCGCGCTGTTCGGGCCTCAGCACGGCATTCGCGGCGAGACCCAGGACAACATGATTGAGTGGCAGAGCTTCCGCGATAAGCAAACCGGCCGGCCTGCTTATTCGCTCTACGGCGAGACTCGCAAGCCAATGCCCGAGATGCTCTCCGAAATTGACGTGCTCGTCTTCGACCTTCAAGACGTCGGCACGCGCGTCTACACGTTCATCTACACGATGGCGCTTGCGATGGAAGCGGCCCGCGACGGCGGCAAGCGATTCATAGTGCTCGACCGCCCGAATCCTATCAACGGAGTTCAGATCGAAGGCAATATTCTCGAGCCTGAGTTCGCGTCGTTCGTCGGAATGTTTCCGATCCCGATGCGTCACGGAATGACCGTGGGCGAGCTTGCGTTGATGTTCAACCGTGAGTTCGGAATCGGTTGCGACCTTGAAGTCGTAAAGATGGAAGGATGGCACCGCTCGATGTGGTTCGAGGAGACGGCTTTGCCGTGGGTGATGCCTTCGCCAAACATGCCGACTGTCGACACAGCAGTCGTTTATCCGGGAAGCGTCCTGTTCGAAGGCACGAGTGTTTCAGAGGGACGCGGAACGACTCGGCCGTTTGAAGTAATCGGCGCGCCTTACATCGATCCCCGCGCGTTGACCGAGGAGCTCGGGTTAGACAAACTGCCCGGCGTCGTCTTCCGTCCGGTTCATTTCGAACCCACCTTTCACAAGTTCGCGGGCCAGCTCTGCGGCGGAGTTCAGATCCACGTGACTGATCGCAACGCGTTCAAGCCAGTGCTAACGGGCGCGGCAATCATAAGCGCGATTCGCAGGCTTTACCCGAACGAGTTCGAGTGGAAGGAACCGCCTTACGAATACGTTTACGACAAGCTGCCTTTCGATGTGATCAACGGAAGCTCGCGGCTTCGCGAACAGATCGAAGGAGGAATACGGTTAACTGAGATCGAAAAAGGCTGGCGCGCGGATTTGAATGAATTCGCCGAGCGACGCGAGTCTTTTCTTCTTTACGACTAACGAAGTAGCATAGACTTTAGTCTGTGCCCGGAGATTCCGTACAACGAGCGATTACGGGACACAGACTAAAGTCTATGCTACTTCGGCCACGCTCACCCGTGGTCTATAATCGCGATATGGAACCGATCGACGAACTTCTTCAACGAGCCGAACAATCTCATGGTCACATGTGCGCGGGCCAGGTGCTCGGGGTGAGGATGGCGCTGCTCGGCTGTCGAGCCGTCGGCGTTGAAGACCCGCGCGGCGCAGACAAAAAGAGGCTGCTGGTGTTTGTCGAGATAGACCGATGCGCTGCCGACGCTATCAACACGGTGACCGGCTGCAGGCTCGGCAAGCGCACGCTCAAGTTTCACGACTACGGCAAACTCGCTGCGACTTTTCTCAACACCAAAACCGGTGAAGCCGTCCGAGTCGTCGCGCTCGACTCTTCACGTGAATCGGCCAACTGCGCGTTCCCCGAGATCGAAAACAAATACGAGCGCCAGCTTCACGCCTACAAGCTTCTGGCCGACGACGAGCTATTCAAAACCGAACGGGTGAAAGTGGAAGTCCCGGCGCAGGATCAGCCTGGGAGGCCGGTTTCACGGATTGCGTGTGACGATTGCGGCGAAGGAGTTAACGATCATCGCGAAGTGATTCGCGACGGGCGCACTCTCTGCCGCGCCTGCTCGGGCGAGTCCTACTATAAAAAGCTATAGACGGGATTCGTGCGGCGCCGAGATTCAACGCGCTGTTAAGACGCGCGAACCTGGCGGTCCAGTCAATCGACTCGGGAAAGAAGCTTTGCCGATGACTCGGACTGGTCGAACTCGACATCCTGGTAGACATCGCTGAGGTTGAACGTCGCGCCTACTGATGGAAGATGGATGCTAGCGTCAAGCGCGTTAGTCTCAGAGTAACTCCAGGAGCCGTCGTCTTGTTTGACGAAGTGCGTGATGTGCGGACGGTGTTGGGCGATAAGCAGGTACTCCTTGAGGGTCGCGATTGACTTGTAGTATGTGAACTTGTCGCCTCGATCGTAAGCCTCGGTGCTTGGTGACAGCACTTCATAGATCAGAACCGGATTCAGCAATAAATCATTGCCGTTGAATCTTTCGACTTCGACCTGCCCACACACGACGCTGCCGTCGGCATAACGGTAAGGCGGCGCGGACGGAACCTTGATCTGCATGTTAGTGCCGAATACATCGAACTTTATATGCCGCAAGTCATTGCGAAGCATGCTACGCACGTTCCCCAATATGCGTTCGTGAGCGAGCGTGCCGCCGCTCATCGCGAAAATCTCACCATCCCAGAACTCGTGTCTCGCGTCTGATTCGCGTTCCAGCGCTAGATATTCCTCCAGGGTGTACCGATGCTTTGTTTCCGCCGACATTCGACAGTCCTCCGAGGTGAACTCCGCGCTTTCATTGTCGAGCTGAGTTTCACACAACGCAACGCTTCAAGGTCTTATCTTCACCCGAGTGCCCTTCGGAATCACACCGAAGAGCTCCTTCACATTCTCGTTGTCCAACGCCACACACCCGAGCGTCCAATCGCTCGATGAGCCGTTGCCGTGGATGAACACCTCGCCGCCCAGCTTCGTGTTCCACGGCGGACAAGTTTGCCGGCGAATCGCGCGCACGATTTGATCGCGCTGCCCTTTCGAGATCAGCTTCTCTCGATGCCCGCGCTCGGCGTCTTCTTCGTTTGGGTAGCTCAATCCGAGCGAGAGATAGTAACTGCTCTTCGGGTTCTTCGAGCAAACATAGAACTCGCCTTCGGGCGTACAGCCGTCGCCCTGTCTAACCTTGTCAGGTTTGGGATTCGAGCCGAGCCCGATGCGGTAGACTCGAACGACCTCGCCGGCGGAATAGAGAACCAGCTCGCGTTTACTCTTGGAGACCTCGATGCGCGGCTCGACCAGCGGTAGTTTTAGTGGCGTCTTGTTCACGGTCGCGAGATCGGCGTTTGTATCAGTCCTGGCGGCGTCGCTTCTCATCAGCGCGCGGCCTGGCGCCTTGAGAATGACGAAGGCGGCACCCGCTAATCCAACAGCAACTATCGAGACAATCACCTTCATCGCGTCTTCGACTCAATCAGCCAGAGCCTCATTCACCAGCGGCATCACTTCTTCGGCAAAGCGCTCCATCTCTTCCATCATCGGGCTCATCTGCATAAGGAAGATCTCAACGCCTGCCCTGCGAAACTCGACCATCCGCTCGGCAATTTGTTCGGGCGTTCCGGTGAGACCTGTCCGCAAACCGCGATTCGACACGCTGTAGTCCCGTAAGGATAGTTCGCGCTCGAGCTGGCTCTGGGTAGTGAAATCCTTGAAGCCGAAATACCCGGCGGTGTCCTTAACGTCGCAGATCCGGTCTATTTCTTTTTTCACTTCGGCGTCGCTGTTACGGCAAACCACGTAAGCCGCAATCCCATAAGCCATCGACTCCAGCCCAAGCTCGCGGCGGCGGTTTTCCATCTCGTCCACCTTGGGCTTCACGTTCACGGGCGGGTCGCCGTGCATCAAGTAGCCGTCACAGAAGCGCGAAATCATCTGCTTGGCGTCTTCGGATTCGCCGCCCGCGTAAAGCGTCGGCCACGGCTTGCTTACCGGTTTCGGTTCGAGATGGGCCTTCTCGACTTTGTAGTATTTGCCCTCAAAGCTGAACTCATCTTCGCTCCACATTCCTCGCATCACTTCGATGAACTCGCGCGTGCGTTCGTAACGCTCGCCGTGCGCGACCCACTGGCCTCCGTACTCGCGCATCTCCTGCTCCCACCACGCGGACACGATGTTCAGGCTAAAGCGCCCGTTCGAAATCTGATCGATGTTAGCCGACATCTTTGCGACGACAGCCGGCAAGCGGAACCCGGGCCGTATCGCGTTCATCAACTCGAGGCTGTCGGTGACCGAGGCAACTGCCGCCGCGGTAGTCCAGCATTCAAGCACCGGGGCCGCCGCGCCTTTGATGTCGTTCAGGTTCAGCTCCGCTAGCAATGCGATGTCGAAGCCGATCTTCTCAGCGCGCTGCGCAAGCCGCTTGTTGTAGTCGAACGTTGCGTGCATCTGTTCGTCTTCGACATTGCGAAGCCACCCGCCGAATATCGGCATCCAGAATCCGAAGCGTACCTTTTGCATTGTTCCTCTCTCGAACTACGCGGTGTCTCTGCGTCTTGGCGTCTCGGCGGTTAGCCGGCAGACCCGCCTTCGTCCTTCACGGGCTCTTCTAACACGCGCAGTAGTACTGCCGTTTCTCGAACAGGCTTTCCATCATCCGAACAAACGGCGCGGGATCATCTCGCGACAACACCGCGTCCACGATCCCGCCGCCCTCTTCGTTCGCAATCAACTCGAGCCAGTCCTTCTCGCTCAAAGTCGTTTCATCCACGCCCGCCATTGCTCTTCGCAACGCGACGTAGTCCTTCAAGTAAACCCATCGCATCTCTTCGCGCTGACGCCCGGCCGTTTTGACTCTTCCGTAAACCGCGTCCGCGTACGCAAGCCACGGCAGATCAACGCCAGCCGCAATAGGCAATCCGATCCACTTCCACACCCGCGTGTTTATGTCCAGCAGCTTGAACTCGCCGTCGCGTTCGTCCCGGAGAAACTCCACTTCGCTGATCCCGTGGTAGCCGAACTCGCGAAGTATATCAACACCCCGTTCGACAATCTCGCCGACATAGCGCGAATCCACGAGACAGGCCGTGCCAAAATCAGGCGGGTATTGTTCAAGCTTGCGTCCGACGAACACGCCTTTTGCTTCGCCGTCTCGCCCAACGTAGCTGCACAGCGAATAAAAGCTGTCCACACCTGCGCCGACAATTTCCTGGGCAAGCAGAGGGTGTCGCGCGGCTCGCTGGCACATCTCCAGGAACGCATCTCGAGTCTCGACACGAAACACTTTTTCGCCAAACTCGTTTGTGAACTCGCGTTGAAGCGCGGGCTTCACGATGCAGGGAAATGCGATCTCGGAAGCAATCTGCTCCGGCGTTTGTTCGCCCACGTAGTAAGTGCGCGGAATCGGAATTCCGAGCGCCTCACACTTTCGATACAGCAGGTTCTTGTCGAGAATTCGTTCCACCGTGTCGATCTCGGAGAACGGAATCAGGTAATACTTTTCAAGCTCGCTGCGGTGACGCGCCACGGCAAACACCCATTCGTCGAGACACGGGAAGAGCACTGCTTTTCGTTTCAACTCAACGCCGATCCCAAGTAACAGATCTATGAACGCGCGCTCATCATCGAGCGGGTAAGAGCAGCGGCCCGCGACCGCCGTAAGCTTGGAGTGCAAGCCATAACCATTCTCGTCTCGATCGAGTCCGACGACTGGTATGCCGCGCTTACCGAGCGACCGCGCAACCGCAAGTCCCGTGATGTGACAGTTGAACACAAGCGCCGCGGGCATCTCGGCCGAGTTGGCCTTGTCACGCACCGTGGCGATGAGTTCGCTTCGATCGTCGATCATTTGTCGAAAGTTACCCCATCACGACAACAACATCCACGAATTACGCGAATCACACGAATTGAGGGGAACTGGTAATCACTCGCGCTGTTCGCGTAATTCGTGTTTAAGTTCGCCGCCAGGCCGGTGAACCAGACTGCGCGCCCCGCAGAACTCGCACCGCGCCCGCAACTGTGTGGCCTCGGGCTCGTAGAAAATCGTGCACGAGTCTTCGCCACAGCCGCCGCAAGTCCACCGCACAGCCGGCAACTCGCCGTGAATCATCTTGATCACTTCGCCTTGAGTCTCGTGATCGTATCCGCCGCTCTCCATGAATCAAACCTCGTCAAACTCGTCGCCCCATCGCCCATTCGCCCATTCGCCTTATCTCCTCTGCTCCTCCGCTCCTTCACCTCGGTTTCGGAGTGTAGTAGCGCTTCAGCCAACTGCTCAGCCCGTCGAGCCCGGGCATCAACACTCGCTCGGTTATGTTCGCCTGGTCGAGCTTGTCGCGCACTTCCCACTTCAGCTCTTTCGGGATAATCACGCGCCTGGACAACTCGGGGTGCTCTTCAAGCCAGCGATCGAGCCTAGCAGTCGGGTTGGACATCATTGAGAACAAGGCAAACTGATTCACGATTCGATCGTCGAGCGACGGAGGCTCGAAGAACACCACGAACTCATCAGGCGAGATCTGATCGAACTGAGTAAGCGAGCCCGCAACCCGACTGAGCATATCGACGGTAAACGCGTTCGAGCCTTCTTCCTGAAGCAGCATCTTCAACAGGTCGGGAAGCAACTGATTGGTCTTTACGAAATCCACGCACCAGATCGCCCCGTCAAACTCGTAGTCCTGAAGCCGCTGAGTCGCAAAGTGCATCGCAACATAGGGCGAGAACGTCCAGTCGATCAATCGGGTCGGCAAGCCGTGATGTTGCGCAAGCGCGATCCAGTTCCACATCGAATCGTCCGGGACCGAATCGCGCCGCGCATACTTGCGATAGTTTCGGAGGAGATGGCCTTCGAGTCTTTCGACGCCGCCCAGTCTGATCAGACCGGTCTTGAGATCGTAGGAAGAGTTGCCCAGCCCGCGAAACGCAAGGTTCGAGCGAAACCGCGCCAGCGGCGCCTCCCACGAGCTTTCGTAGAGGCTTTCATTGAGTTCGTTCCAGCTTGAAACGCGAATGTCTTCCATTACAGGCACACCACAAAGACACAAAGCCACAAAGAGGAAAAGATTGCCACTCAGCACCTCTGTTTCCTTCTTCTCCTTTGTGTCTTTGTGCCTTTGTGGTGAACTCTCCCTCTTTCACCGCAGCAGGATCGAGTTCTTGGTCACGATGTCGTTGTAGTTGTCGCACTCGCCGGTCCCGCACTGTCTTAACAAGTCCTCGATCCGCTGGAGCAACTGAGTGCTGAAGTGATTGGGCTCGGCTTGCGGATGCGACGGCGCGTAATAATTGAAGTAGCTTCGAATCATCAGACTTCGGTTGTCGATCGGCAGCGACTTGAGGTTCTCGACGAACTTGTCGAACGTTCCCTGCCGCGCAAGGTAGAACTCGACGTTCGACACGTAGAACGCCGACACCTTTTCCTTCTGTTCCGCGATGTACTGACCGATTGCCTTCACCGCCTGCGGCCCCGACAGATCGCCGATGGCCGGCACGATCATGTTTTGTTCTTCAAGCTTCTTCAGAAACTGAAAGTCGTCTTCGCTCGCGAAGTAGTTCTGCTGACGCCCACTGAGGTCCGTCTCCAGAAGCAGATCGCGATAGGTCGGATAGATCGACCGTGGGGGGCGATGATAACTCGAATAGCGAATCTCGAGTCCCGCGCCGTAAAACGCGCGTTGTATCTTGACGATCGTCTCCAGATCCGAGGCCGAAAGCGAGAGGCCGTACGACTGCACGTCCTTGCGAACGCTGCTCACGGTCTTCTCAAAACGTTTCACATCCGATGTCGCGCCGTCGATGTACTCGACTAGCTCCTTGATGCTGCGGCTCTCCCAGCCCCTGGTTCTCGGAAAAGGCTTGCCGAAGAACAAACACAGGTATTCGACGCGGTTGCGCGCGCGAGAGAACAGCGCCTTGTAGAGAAGATGCTGAAGCAGATTGTCGCGCCGGATGTCGATCATTATCGCCATCTTCGGGCGGATCCTGGCGATGTATGAAAAGCTCTGGTCGGGTCCGACGCCGATGTAGACGCCGCCGGTGACGCCCAGCTCTTTTAGCTTGGGCAGCACGTGCAGATAAGACGTTTCGTTCGAGATCAGGTTATCCGAATCGAAGTAGCCGCCCTGCTCTGAAAGCCTAGCCGAGAGCGATGCGAAAGACTTATGATCGCGTGACGGAGGGCTCAGCGTTGCCGCCGTGGCCAGGGAACAGACCGCCAACAAGCAGGTCAAAACTAAAGCACGAAACGAGCGATGCGACTTGATCATTCAACACCTCGGGTTCAGTTCGAATAGTTTGTAACTCTTCCCAATATGCAGTTCGCGCGTTCATCGCGAATCTCGGCCAACTCTGCTGCAGAGTCGAATTCACCTTCAACCGTTTCTGCTACCGCATCGCAATCGGCTAGCCACTCGTCCAAGGTTGTCCTCCCACGCTTACGGCTTTTCAGGCGAACGCATCGACAGCCGCCGATAGTAATCCTCGATCATCTTGCGATAGCGGTCTGGCGCGTCGCCGGCGCCAAGCGCGCCGGGGCCGTTGTTGCCGAGCTTCGCTTGAAGCCGCCGCGCGAGCTCAACTTCGAGCTGGCGAAGCGGGTCGATCACTTCGCTCTTGAGCAAAGCCAGTTGCGCGGGGTTGCTGAACGCCTCGGGGTTGAGGCGTTTCAGTTGTTCGATCGTGCGATTCAACTCGCGCGCGAGGTCGCTGTTAGGTCCGAGCGATCGCTTGAGCTCCTCGGCCTCGCTCAGTCTCTGCCGCAACTCAGCCTCGAGCTGGCGTTGTCCGCCTCGGGGTGGGCCGCCGCCGGCGGTCGTCGGCTCCTGGGCCATGCCCATCGAAGGCTGACCACCTTGTTGATTGCCTTGTTGACCCTGACCTTGCTGCTGGCCTTTACCTTGTTGCCGACCTTGACCTTGAC
>JBBPIE010000043.1:0-33969 GCA_038040485.1 Candidatus Onstottus arcticum | reverse complement strand
CCTGCTGGCCTTGCCCCTGCTGCTGGCCTTGACCTTGCCCTTTGCCTTGTTGCTGGCCTTGACCTTGACCTTGACCCTGCTGGCCTTGCCCCTGCTGCTGGCCTTGACCTTGCCCTTTGCCTTGTTGCTGACCTTGACCTTGACCTTGTTGCTGACCTTGACCCTGACCTTGTTGCTGACCCTGCCCCTGTTGCTGACCCTGGCCCTGTTGCTGGCCTTTGCCCTGTTGCTGGCTCTTACCTTGTTGCTGGCCCTGGCCCTGCTGCTGGCCTTTGCCTTGTTGCTGGCCCTGCTGGCCAGGCTGCTGACCCTGGTTGCCTTGAGACTGGCTCTGCTGGCCTGTTTGACCTTGCTTGCCGGATTGCCCTTGCTGGCCCTGTTTGCCGCTCTGCTGGTTGCCGGCTTGCTCACCTGATTGCTGATCTCGATCACCGCCCGACTCAATTCGTCGCTTCAACGACTCCAGACTATCCGCAAGCTCGCGAGCCCGGTTCAACGCCTCCTCCAGGCTCTCGCCCTGAGTCTTCTTCGAAGCGTTTCCCTCCGCCGCCTGGAGGTCCTTCAACACCTCTTCCAGGTTGCCGCGAATTATTTTCTCGCGGTCGCGTGCCTGCTCGTACCAGCCGTTCTCGATCAACTGATTATTCTGACGAATGCGTTCGGGAATCCGGTTCTGGCGAATCGAGCCGGCCGCATCGCGCAGCTTCTCTCCAGCCTTCTGGCGATCGCTGCCCATCCCGCGCGCCGTCTGATCGATGTCGCGCTCGAGTCCCGCAACCTGATCCGCAAGCCCCTGTTTTCGTTCCGCGAGCTGTTGAGCTTTCTGTTCAGACCCGTTCGCTCCCTTGTTCCGCGCCAGGTCATCCACGCCGCGAGTGATCTCGTCCTGCCGCTTCAGTGCTTCTTCGGTTTGCTGCCGAAGCCGTTGCACGTCCTTCTGTCCGCCGTCGCGTTGCGATGAGTCGAGCAGCTTCCGAGCCTGCTCCATTCGTTGGAGAGCGCGAAGCTGCCTAGCCGTCGCCTCGGCGTTTTGAGACGCGCCGCCTTGCGACGAAGACGATTGAGACTGGGACTGGGATTGAGAAGAAGCGGCTTGTGCGCGCTTCATTTCATCGGCCGACTGTTGAAGCTGGCGTGCGGCTTCTTCGAGTTTCGGATCGCGCCGGTCGCGAGACAAGCGCTCGAGTTCGCGCGCCATCTTCTGAGCTTCGTCGATCATCTCCTGCTGCTGCCGCTGCGAGCCGCCGCCCCCGCCGCCGCCCTGCTGCGACTGTTGCGGGCGCGATTGTTGTTCGAGTTGTTGCTGCTGCCGCCTCGCAAGCTCGGCCAGCCGCCGCGCGATCTCGTCCTGCTGCTGGCTCTGGCCGGCCTTCTGCTCGCGCTGAATCGTCTCGTACTGGTTCTTCATCTTGTCGAGCTGAAGCTCGAACAGATCGGCCAGTTCCTCGTTCTCCGGGCTCTTGCCTTGACCTTGCCCGCCGCCGCGCGCGACTTGAATGTCACGGAAGATCGCCTCGGCCCTAAGCAATTGCTGCAGCGCTCGCTGCTCTGGGGGCAGCGCCTCTTTTGTCTTTCGCGCGCGCAGCTCGCCGGTTGCCCCGTCCATCTCCTTGGCTGCTTGAGTTATGTATTCGACAAGCTTTGCGAAGTCAGGCTGAGAGCCGAGCTGATCTCCGAGCCGCCGCCGTATGCGCTCAGCAAGCGCTTCAGCATCGGCCTTAAGTTTCTCCTGGCTCAGCGTAACCGCGCCGAAGTTTTCTTCTTTCTCCTGAGGCGTGTACTTAGCTTGCTCCCGCTGGACGCGGAAGGTCGCCGCTATTATCTCGCGTTGCCTGCGAGTTAGCGCATTCTGGTCCTGATCGCCTTCGCCGCTTCCTTGCTGCTGTTGTCCCTGGCGGAACTGGCGATCGAACGGGCGCACTTCGAGGAAGTAGATGTCGCTGGTCGCTTCCTGATTGTTGTCGCGCGCCTTCGCGTAGTACGAGACGAAGTCGCCGGGTTTGAGCGCATACTCTTCGAGGAAGAAAGTGTGCGCGCCGGACAGCGAGTGCGCGGCTTCGCTCTTCAGGTCCTGCAACTGAACCCGCTTCTCTTCGCCTCCGTTGACCGAGTAAACAAGCTCGATCGAGCTGACACCGTAGTCGTCTTCGGCCCTAACCTGAGTGAAGACTTCCTGGATGCTGCTGACCTTCATGTCGCGGCCGGGCTTGTCGATCAAGACCGTCGGCGCGCCGTCTTCAAGCACTGTGATGTCGTATTCGTTCGACCCGTTATAGCGTTCGCCCTCTTCGCTTGTGACTTCAATCTTGTAAGTGCCGTTCTGCTTGACCGCGAACTGACCGGTGAACAGGTTGCCGACCGCGATGGTCATCTCGACTTTTGTTCCGTCGCTGATCGCGATGCGCGCGTTCTTCACAGGGCCGCTCAAGTGGGCGAACACCTGAACAATCGTTCCTTTGAGCGCGGCGACCTCGCCGCCGTTTTCGATCTTCTTGCTCGGAAGCCGCGTGTAAGCCGGAAAGTTCAGCAGAAGGTCGATCTGCTTGACGAAGGCAAGGTCTGCGACTTCAAGCGCGAACTCAGGTGAGCGAATGTCCTTAGCTTCTATGTAGTAGGTAGCCGAGTCCTGGATGTTGAAGATGACGTGTTGAAACTCACCGTCGGTTTTTGCGGGTTCCATGGGTTGGGCCATCCAGGTGTCAGCGCCTTGCTTGCGCACGAAAACCTGAGCAAGCTCGGCGTCGAAACCGGAAAGCATTGCCTTTATGCGCAGGTCGGAGCCTCGGGGAACTCGCGCGGTTCCGGGGCTGACGCTTATGAACATCGCGTTGGCCGAGACCGCATCCGGATTCGAGTAAAGCTCGGCGAGTCCTTTGGAGAGAGGCTTGGGGCCGAGGAGAAACGCGGCGATCATGCCGAACACGATCAACGCGGCGGCGCCGCCGTAGGCATAAGCGCGTCGGCGATCGACTACTTCATCCAGGCTGATGGTTGCGCAACGCTCGGCGGTGTCTTTATTGAGACGCGAAAGAATCGCCGGAGAAGCATCACGGGGGGCTTCGTTGTACTCGACTGATGTAACAAGCCGGTCGTCGAGCCCGCACTTTTCTTCGATCAATCGCGCGATCACGTTGTTTGACAGCTTCGCGCGCAACGGTCTGATTAGAAACAGCCACGCCGCGACAACGGTAAACACAACCGGCAAGGCTCGCAGCAACACAAGAACGCCGCGCTTGCCGCCGGCGTGACTCGCCACAAAAGCAGCGAGCAGTAGCGACCCGGCCGCTACCGCAAGCGTAACCAACAAACCCAGCAACACCGCGCGAGTCGTTATTCGCGAGCGCACTTGTTTGATCGTTTCTTCGAAGCTCTTAACCTGAGGACTCATACCACGATCCTCCCGATGAAGTGAGTATAATGCTGAATCATTTCGCCACCAAGACGCCAAGACTCAAAGGTGCACAAACTCTTTTGTGTCGGATTACCGCTCCTCGCGTGTCCCTTTCGTCCTTTGTGTCCTTTGTGTCCCTTGTGTCCCTGAGCCGCGTCCCCTAACCAATCAGCTTCGCCATTCGTATTCGGCGGGCGATTACCGCCTCGGTAACAAACAGCAAAAGTGCTGCTACAAGCAACGGCAGCCACAAACGCTGCTTCGCCTCGGTCTCTTCAGCCGTCAGATGAGGCGGTTGCGAAGGTTGAACGCTGCGATCGCCTTCACCTCGCGAGATCGCCGCGATGAACTCGTCAAGATCTACCTTCGAGAGATCCGATTCCTTCGTGTCAAGGTTAACCGCCGCAAACTCGTTTCGATCGCGATAGCGAAGCTTGTAGAAGCCGATCTCCTTCGCATCAAAGGATTGTTCACCGGACTGATTCGATCTTGAGTCGTCCACCCGCTTACCGCTCGGAGTGTCCACCGCAGGCATCGAACCGTCCGGATCGGCGGGCGCATTGAAGACTTGCCCAACCAGGCACGACGAGCCTTTCGCGCGTCCGTCAAGGTAATCGAGCATCTGTCTCATCAGCGGCAAAAACATCGGCGTCAGCGGCAAGTCGTTCCACGCCGTGTCCAACGTCGTCGTCACCAGCAAGACCTTTCCCTTTCCCGCAGAGCCTTCGACGACTATCGGACTCGCGTCGTCCAGGGCCGCAAGCGTCAGCGTTCCTTCGCGCGGCGTCGCCCGGTGATACGCATAGACCCGAGTCGAAGTCAGCCGCCCGCTCCCCGCAAACGCGCTGAAGATCGGGTGGTCGGTCTTAACCTGGCTCATCAATGCGTAGCCTCGCGAGCGAACAGTTTCATCTAGAGTAGCCGGAGCAAGCCCGGCAAACGCGCGGTTGAAGTCGGAGTCGTCGGTGTGTTTGCCTGCTGCCAGGATCACGCCGCCGCCTCGTTCCGCAAAGCTCTTGAGCGCAGACGCGAGTGCTTCGTTGATTCCCGCCGCGTCGTTGACTATCACGACTCGGTAGGAATCGATGTCCGCCGGATTCAACATGCCTGCAGTCTTGACCGTGAGGCCGTGCTGGTTGTTCTCGCCGGCCATCATCGACTGCTGAACAAAGAAGCTCTCGCTGCGGCCGCGCACCGGTGTTTCTATGACCAGGACTCGAGTCTGGTTGTCGCGCCTGATGGTGAAGAAGAACTTATTGTCGAGCGGAAAGGTGTCCCCAGTGACTTCGACAGTCGCCCGGTTCGAACCTTCGGGCACGTTGAAGCCGGTGAACTCGATCGTCTGCGAAGCACCCGCGTCAAGCTTCAACGGCCGGCGCTCGACTGTAAGGTCGTTGAGTTTCAACTCGATCGTCGCGTCGTCGATTGCTTCACCACTATAGTTGCCGACTCGCGCGATGACTTTGCCCGAGTACTTCTGCGCGTAGACGACTGGATCGGCTTTTACGTCGGACACCGCAATGTTCGTGGGGTTCGGCTCGGCGACATTGATGGGAATGAGCTTGATGTCGGGCGGCAGCTTGACTGGCGCAGCCGAGCGATTCCACCCGGCGTCCTGGAAGTCGGAGATCAGATGGATGCGGCGCTCGCGTCCGCCGGCGTCCTTCAACAGCGCAACGGCGGCTTGAATGGCTTGAAGATAATCGGTTGAGCCGAGCCCCGGCTGCATTTGATCGATCAGCGTGTTGGCTTCGGCGACGTTCGCTTTGAGCGGCATCGCGATGTCGTAAGCGCTGGCGAAAGTCACAAGCGCGATCTCCTCCCCGGCCGCCGAGTCGCTGACCATTTTGCGAGCGGCTTGCCGCGCGCGATTGAACACATCGCCGTAACGCATGCTGTAAGAAGCGTCGACGAGGATGACGCTGCTTGCGTGGTTCGCCGAAGGTGCCGCCAGGTTTGCGCTGGTGAAGTACGGCCGCGAGAACGCAAACGCAAGCAGCAGCAGCGCTGCGCATCGCATCGCCAGCAGAAGCAGATTGCGGAGCTTGCGTTGGCGGATGGTCTTTTGTTCGATTCGCCGCAGGAACATAAGTGAAGCGAACTGGAGCTTCGCCGCGCGAGTCCGGCGCACGAGATGCACGAGCACGGGGATTCCAGCAGCCAGAGCACCGAGAAGAAAAAATGGATTCAGAAACGCCATCGTCCTCTATCCAAACTGCGAGCGACGTCCGAGGTACGAGGACAATGCCGCGTCCAGCGGTTCGTTTGTTCTCAGCAACTCGTAGTCGATTCGGTTGCGCGCCGCTCCGTCTTTCAAAGCTTCGATGTGAGCCTTCATCGCCCGCAGGTATTCGTCGCGCACGATGTCCGGCAACACGTGAAGCTGTTCTTCGGTCTCGCTGTCTTCCAGCACCACCGGCTCGATGAACTCGAAATCAAGCTCCTGCCGGTCCATCACCTGAAACACGATCACTTCGTTGCCTCGAAAGCGAAGATGCTCGAGGCCTTCCATGATGCGCTCAGGTTCGTCGTACAGGTCCGAGATCAGCACGACGATCCCGCGCCGCGTCAGCAGCTCAGCCATTCGATGAAGCTGTGTCGAAAGCGCAGTTCCTCTTCCGGGAGTCAGTCGCTCGAGCACTCCGAGCACAGTTCTCAAATGACCAGACCGCGAGAGGGGCGGAACGTGCTCGACCATCTCTTCATCGAACGCGCCAAGCCCTACCGAGTCGTGCTGGCGAACCCCAAGAAACGCAAGCGACGCCGCCAGGTACTGCGCATACTGAAGCTTGGTCACTGCGCCGCTCGCGTAGCCCATCGAAGCGCTCGCATCGACCAGCAGGTGAAGTTGAGCGTTGGTGTCGCCCTGATACTTCTTGATGTAGAGCCGGTCGGTTCGTGCCAGCAGCTTCCAGTCGAGGTGGCGCAGATCATCGCCGGGCATGTACTGCCGGTGCTCGGCGAAGTCGGTTGAGAAGCCGAGGTGCGGCGAACGATGTAGCCCCGAGATGAAGCCTTCGACGACAGACCGCGCGACGAGTTCGAGCGAGCTTATGCGCGCCAGAACTTCGGGAGCGAGAAAGCGCGTGCCGGTCTGTTGCGTGGTGTTTTGCATCTCGAGTCAGGCTGGCCGAATGAGTCAGAGATTGAAGTTGAATGTAATCGTGCCAATGACCATGACCGGCGCCCCTGAAAGCGTTGTTGGGGTAAACTCCCACCGCCTCGCCGCATCAACCGCCGCTTCGCGCAATTCAGCGGGGCCGGAGAGGGCCCGCGCAGAAATCACCCTTCCTACTTCATTAACTATGATTTCGACCACCACGGATCCGCTAATTCGCCCCGCAATCGCGTCCCGGGGATAATTCGGCTCCACGCGCTTTGTTGCGCTGTTTTGAAGCACGCCGCCAGCCTTGCGAACGCTCGTCGGCGGCGCGCAAGGCGCGAGTTTCATTGCGTCAAACCTTTCGCCAACCGGCTGCGGTTGATCTTCCTTCGACGAATAATATTGGAACTCTCGGTAGGATATTAGAGTGCTTTCGTGCACCGAGCCGTTGGGCGCTACGCTTGATTCTTTGGCAGTCTTTTTTATCCAGTTGCCCTTCGCATCCACCTCGTAAGCGTATTGAGTTCTTTCGCGGCGCCTGTACTCCGGGTACTCACACGTCCTTTCGTTCGGCAGTCCTGAGTCGTTGTAATTGAATTCGCAACGATAGGAGATGGAGTTGTCTTTTTTGTTTTCCTCGATGATCTCCTTGACGCGACCTTTGTCATCGTATTTGTAGAGAGTTTTCCACAGGAGTCTTCCCGCATTGTCATGCAGATCGGCTTCGGAACGCTCACCGGACTTGTTCAGCTTGAAAACCTGTTTGTAAATCTCGGGTGAGGCGGGCGGTTGCGACGGGTCTGATTTGCCGCCGGCGACCAGGGAGCCGCCCGAGTAGACGGTTTCCGTTCTATTGCCTTCAGCGACATAGCTGTACACGAAGCGCGATGAGATGCAATCTTTCCCAAAACCGCGAATCACTTCCGTCGCTCGCCCGCTCACGTCGTACGCTTTGATCTCAAAGGAGCGCGTGGCGGTTTTGGGAGCGCCCGGTTGGTCTCGATAGTCTTCCATGTCGACGCGCACAAACCGAACCGGACCGTTCAGTTCGTCAAACTCACGATCGGTCTTCTTACCCTGCCCTGCCGATTGAAAAAGGAGTAGGCCCAAGGCCAATGCAATCGTGATGGTCTGCATGCGCTTCTCCCTCTATAGCCCGGACTTCGGTTCGGGCACTGTGTCGATCAATCGTTTGATCACATCGTCCGGCTTCACCTTCTCGGACTCCGCGTGGAAGTTGAGAAGTATCCGATGTCTCAAAACCGGATAAGCGAGCGCCTTCACGTCTTCAACCGACACGTTGTAGCGGCCCATCATCACCGCGCGAGCCTTGCCGCCTAATATCAAAAACTGCGACGCTCGAAGCGACGCGCCCCAATTCACCCATCGCTTAATGTAGTCCGGCGAGGTGTCCGACCCGGGCCGGCTTGCTCCAACCAATCTGACAGCGTAACGCGTCACCGATTCGGCCGCGGGCACGCGGCGAATCAACCGCTGAAACGCGAGGATGTCCGGGCCGGTCACGTTTCGCTCAAAGCGGATGTCTTGCACCGAAGTCGTCTGGCTCACAACATCCACTTCGTCGTCTTCGCTTAAGTAGCCGATGTTTATGTTGAACATAAATCGATCGAGCTGAGCTTCGGGCAGCGGGTAAGTGCCTTCCATCTCAATCGGGTTCTGAGTCGCAAGCACGTAGAACGGCTTTGGCAGATCGTAGGTGGTCCCCTGAACCGTAACGTTCCCCTCCTGCATCGCTTCGAGCAGCGCGGCTTGAGTCTTGGGCGGCGTGCGGTTGATTTCGTCGGCAAGGATGATGTTCGCGAACAATGGACCCTGGATGAACTCCAGCCGCCGATGTCCGGTCGAACGGTCTTCTTCGATGATGTCGGTGCCTGTGATGTCTGAAGGCATGAGGTCAGGCGTGAACTGAATACGTTTGAACGACAGGTCGAGGACGTTTGCAAGCGTGCGAATCAGGAGCGTCTTCGCAAGCCCCGGCGCGCCGGTCACCAGCGAGTGCCCGCCTACGAAAAGCGAGATCAAAGACTGATCGACTACTTCGTCCTGACCGATGATGACTTTACGGACTTCGCTCAGTATTTGATCGCGAGCCGCAATCAGTTTTCCCAGCAGTTGGTCTTCTCTTACGATTTCTTGAGTATCTATCGCCATTAACTCTCCGAGTCTCGGGTTCGCGGTTCAGAGTTCCGGGTTCCGGGCCAAACCCGAAACCACGAACCCCAAACCCGAAACCGCCTTAGTGCGTCAGAGCATAAAACACATAGTTGACGCCGAATTTGTAAGCGCTATTTGTATCGTCGATCGGCATGAACGGGTCGTTTGACCACTGCCAGTAATCGCTCACGTCGTTGTTGTAGTTGATGATCATCATCAGTCGCCCGTGCTTGTCTTCCAGGCCGAGAAACTCCGGTTTGTAACGGTCGTAAGGCGCGCGAACATCAAGCGACTTGATCGAAAAGAAACAGTTGAAGATGGGATGCGTGACGTCGAGCGGCTTCATTTGATACTCGCGTTCGGGAAAGGCTTGCTTGAGGTAGTATTCAAAGTTTCTCAACTGTGACGAACCGCGAAAGTCGTCCACCAGCAGGAAGCCACCGCGAAGCAAGTACTCGCGCATCCCGGCGATCTCGGGTTCGGTCAACTGCATAAACCCGACCTCGCACATGTAAGCGAACGGGTACTTCATCAGGTTCGGGTCATCGAAAGAAAAGATGTACTCGTCTTCATCAAGCACGACTTGAAGCCTCGACAACTCGGAAAGAATCTTCGAGAAGTGCAGCCCCGCTTCCGGGTAATCGTGCGACCAGGGCTCGCCTCGATCGCCGAGATTGCCTCCCATGTACATTGGAGCGCTCTTAACGCGAGCGAACTTGAACCTGTCCGATTCGTCTTTCTTCTCGCCCATCCGCGAGTCTTCATAACGCGGGGGCTTGTTCTCCGCAGCGCTCCCGGCCGCGTAGTGAGCCGCCGACGCAAGCACAAAAGCCAGCGACGCGATCACGAAGAAACTTGTCCGCATACCGCCGGCCTCGAGCGCCGCGCGGCAATTTGAAATTTTCAATTTGCAATTTGCAATTTTCAATTTTCAATTCCCGACTTCCGGCTTCCTCGTGATGGAGAGCTCTCCCTAACGGTCGAGCTACTGACACAAACTAACCACTCACTTACTCGCTCGGAGCTTCAACAACAGCTCCTGCGCCTTCTCAAACCCGGGCGCTATCTCAAGCGCCCGAACTACTTCGCGGCGAGCCTCCCTGCGGTCGCCGCCTGCCTCGAGACCGCGCGCCAGATCGAAATGCGCCACTGCGAGGTCGGCCGGCGCAAGCGCAATCGCAACTCGAAACTCCCGAATCGCGTCGGTCGCGTTCCCCAACTCAAGATAAGCGTCGCCCGCAAGCTTGTGCAAGCTTGCGTCGAATGGCTGCGCATAGAAGCTTTGATTCAACGCTTCGACCGCGGATTTCAGGTCCTTCATTTCGATCCGCAGCCGCGCGAGCTTCGCGAGCGCATCGGCGTTCGTCTCGTTCACGCGGGTCAGCGCTTCGAGGGCCGCCGCCGTTTCCTGCTTCTGCCCGCGCGATTCGTATATCTCCGTCATCAACTCATAAGGATTGCCGCGTCCAGAGTAAAACGGGAAAAGTTCGGCTGCTCGCTTCAGGTGTTCGAGCGCGCGGTCCGCGTCGCCTTCTGTTTTATAAGCTTCGCCCAATCGTAAATGTGCGAAGTAGTCATTCGGCCGGGTCTTCAGCGTTTCAAGCAACACATCTTTTGGCGGCGGCGGCTCACCTGCCTTGCGCGACAGACCGCTTCCCACTGCTTCCAGGTAGCCTGCCGTTTTTTGCTTCACGAAATCTGCGAACGCTTTGTCGAAGTCCGAAGAGCTTAGCTTGAGCGCTCGTTGCAATACGTCTGGCGTTCGCGCGCCCTCTTTGTACATCGCAAGCATTCGCAGTATCGCATCGAAGCCGAACTTCTCCTCGACGAACTCGCAGACCTGCGACGCTTGAAAGTACGCGAGCCCCACTCCGTCAGGCGACTTGGGCCGGGTGAACGCGCCGTCCAGGTCGTCGATTTTGACAAAGCGCCCGTCGCTGATTGCCTTCAACTTGTCGAGCGACCAGTTCTCGCCCCAACCTTTTCGCGCGCGCCGCTCTTCATAAACCGACAAGCCTTCTGAGAACCAACGCGGGATTCGATGATCGGTGATCTGAAGCGTGATCACGTGAGTGAACTCGTGCCAAAGCGTGCTGCCCCAGTTGAACTCGCCTTTCTGCCGCGCAGACGGGCTGTCCATAGCGATGACCTGACCAAAGCAAACTCCCAACGCGCCAAGGCCCGGCAACCCAAGCGATCGGACGGCGAAGTCTTCGTGATTTGGAAACACCTCGACTTGAATCGGCGCGCGCGGGATAAAGCGATACTTGGCGGTGAGTTTTTTGTGGGCCTCTTCGAGAAGATCGGCGGCGTAGACAGCGAACGCGGCGGTCTCGGCGGGCGCGGACCTGACCATGAACGGCCCGCGCACGGTCTCGCTGAAGTCCTTCATTGCGTCGAGCAAGTCGAGCGTGTTCTTCGCCCACACGTTGTAAGGGTCGCCCTCGAAGGCTCGCTCCAACTCAGCTCGGCCCTCACTGATTCGGCCGACGCGAAGCAACTGAATGCCGAGCTGCGTCCTTGCACTCCAGAGTTTCGGTGAAAGCGTTATAGCGCGCGTTCCAAACTCAACCGCGTCGGCATACCGACGATTGTTGACCGCGAAATGCGCGAGCGTGTCGAAGAACTCGCCCGCGTGCGCGTTGATTGCTAGCGCGCGTTTTATCTCCGCGTCAAACTCCGTCTTCTTGTCGGTCAGATAGAATACCGCAGCTCGGACGGCCATAACGTCTACAGCGTTCGGATTGACCGTCAGCGCGCGATCGATCGATTTGTGCGCCGCAGAGTAGTTCCCGGCTTCCAGGTCGAGCCAGGCTCTAAGCGCAAGCGCCTCCGTGTAATTCGGGTTGACCCCGAGCGCGCGATCCGCCGCGGCGGATGGTTCTTCGACTGACTCGACCGCCTTGCTTCGCGCACGCCCAACAAGCGCACGCGGCGAGTTCGGATTGATCTTGAGGGCGTCTTCGAAAAGGCTGGCCGCTTCGCCGTAGTTGTACTTCTCGTTCAGCAATTCGCCCTGCGCTGTGAAAGCGTCGATAAAAGTCGGGTCGGCTTCGCGAGCGTCGATAAAAAGATCGTTGGCGTCTTCGAACTTTTCGACATGAACCAGGGCGCTCGCGATCAGCACGAGCTCTTCCGCCGAACGCGGCGGGTTCTCGTTATAGTAGCCCACGAATTCCTCGGCAGCCGCGCGCGAGGCGTCGTCCTTGCCTTGCGCGGCAAGCGCCCGGACACGTCCGAGTTTCGCGCGCAACCAGACCACACCGTTTTTGACATCGCGAGCCGCGCGATCAAACTCGGCTTCTGCTTCCGCGTAACGCCCGGTCGCCAGCTTGACCTCGCCGCTGACAACTCGCATCGCGGCCTCGGTTGGATGGGCGCCGAGGAAATCAAGCGCACGCTTCGCAGCCGCGGCGTATTCGCCCGTTTCTATCTGAGCGCGCACCAGTAGCTCGCTAACTTCAGTGTCGCTCGGATTTTTGCCGGCCAGCGAAGTGAAGACGGCGATCGCTTCCTTGTAGCTGCCATGCTTTAGAAGCTCGCGCCCTCGCGCGATGGACACCTCCTGTGCCGCGCCCGAGTTGAACGAGCACCCAAACACGAAGATGATTGCCAGGATCCCGAGTCGTCTGACGAGCCCTGTACGGGCGGCCCTCCGTGGCCGCCCCTTCTCACGCTTACGTCGCATCCGGTCCCTCATTCATTCCAACTCCGAAGCCGGTGAAGGGATAGAACTGTGGCTTCGATACGTACCCCCGCTTTACGGGATTAAGCACGATGTATTCTATCGTCTCCCTCAAATCAGCATCGTTTCTGATTATGTGATCGTTGAATGACTCGTGCCAGAGATGTTTACCCAAGAAATGTTCTGTCCGCACCCGCGGCCAATTCTTCAGCTCCATCGCTTCGGGTCGCAGCGAGGCTCGCCATTCCATCAACGCGGCCAGCAGCGGTGCAGCTTCGCGACGTTCGCTCTTTTGGACCGACCTGGGTGGAAGCGCGACTCGCTGTTCCTCGACAATCTGATGGCTGCGTTTCCAATACAGCTGAGTGGTGTAACTCTTGAATGCTCCTAGGGCAGCGGATAGGTTCTTGCCCGCCTCCCTCACCCCAGCCAATAGGTGCAAATGGTCTGGCATGAGTGTGAATGCTTGGATGCGAATTCTAGCTTCAGTCTGGCCATGGAGAAGCGCGGCCAGGACAGACTTTGCTAACGTAATGTCTCCAAATGCCGGTCGCGAGGAATCGGTATCGACCGTGAGAAAGTAGAGCGCGGACGGCGACGAGTAATCGAAGCCAAGCAGGCGAAGGCTGTTGTAGCGACGCGGATACGGAAAGTCTGGTGACGTTGGCATGCTGTGGCACCATCGAGGGGCGGCCACGGAGGGCCCGCCCGTACAAGTTCATCGAGGGGCGGCCACGGAGGGCCGCCCATACAAGTTACTTCTGCCTTACTTTGATCTGCTGATTCACCGTCGCAAGCTCGACAAACAAGTCTTCAAGCTCGCCCTCGTAGTCGTCTTGCTTCATCTCGCCTTTTCGAGCCTTTAGCTTCTCAATCGCTTCTTCCAAACGCTGGCGCTCGCCAAACAGTCGCGCAAGCTCCGCATCGCCCGCTGCCTGTTCCATCGGTTTCGAATCGATGTAGAGCGCCTTCGCAAGCGACCCGTCGCCGGCGGCTGCTTCCTCGTGTCCGGTCCCGTCGCCGTTGTCGTCGATCAGCGCGTGCTCGCTCGCAAGCCGGTTGCTCTTCTTATACCAGTCGGCAGTCGTCTTGGTTGCGTAATTGAAGGCTTCGAGCACCGAGACTCTCCCGTTCTTGTCGGTGTCAGCCACAAGACCTACCAAACCGGCGATGAAGTGCTCGGCGAAGACAGTCGCATTCTGTTCGTTGCCGCTTCGAGTCGCGGTGATGACGACGCGCCCGGAGCCCGAGAGCGGTTTGATGAACTCGCCCGAGGAGCTGGCGCAGTTGACGAATACCACGCGGCGAGTCGGGAGAGCCGCAACCGATTCGGCGTAGTCTTTGGCGGTGAGGTCTGGGCCGACCAGGTTGAACTTTGCTTGTTGGCTGTCGAACGTGCCGTGCCCGATCAGGACTATCAGCACGAGACTGTCCGGGTTTGCGGCTGACTTGATCGCGGCGAAGGACTTGCGCACTTCGGCAGCGGTAGCTCGCCGTGCGTGAGCGGGATCGTCGCCGGGCGCGCCGTCTTCCGCGCCACCGCTTGCCGTTTCCGTCAGAAGAAAGACGTTCTTTTCCACGAAGCCAAGCTGATTTGTCAGCGCTTCGTAGAGTCGGACCGCCTGACCGCTGAACGTTTTTGTATATGCTTCTTCGCCGCCAACGCTGGTGATGACCAAAGCGAACTTGTTGGGATCGACCGCAGCTCGCTGTTTTTTCTCGACGGTCGGTTTTGTTTGGGCTTCCAGATTGGTTTGTTGGGAGTTGGAGTTTCGGCTTGCGCCGCACGATGAAAACGCAAGACACAATGCCAGTGACGAGTATGTCAATCCAGCGAGGGACTTCGCTTCAGAGAAAGGTTTCAAAGGAAATCTCATCTTGATATCTGAACGCAGCTAAGCAAGACCTTTGCGTTTGCGAATAAACCACTCTCCGCTGGCCAGCGCGAGCACCAGCAGAAAATTGACCGGCATATCCCAAAGGTCCTTTGTCTCGCGCATCGAACCCGCGCCCTCGCGATGGGTAATGTCGTCGATCAACCTGTCGGCGCGATCCGGCGTGTAGTATTTACCGCCGGTTTCGGAAGCTACGCGCTCCAGCAGTTCGCGATTCTGCGCCGCGTTCCAAGCCTCGCGGTTTACCGGTCCCACAAGAAAGCTCGCGTGCCCAGGGGCGAGTGCGGCCGCCGTTCCTTGTTTTGAACCCGGCCGTTTCGCGGTGACCTCGACGCGATAAAGACCATCTTCCTCGGGACGAAAGGGCGCAGCGTAACCTTCGAAGCCGCCCTCAATGGCGGGCTTCAAAGCCAGGTCAATCGCGCGGCCCGACGGTGTGGTTACTCGAGCCGTCACCTGCGCGTCGTTGATCGAAATGAACTTCTCATCGGCGACTTCGGCGCGTATGCGAACCGGGTCGCCGCTCGCGTAGAAGCTTCGCTCGGCCGCTACTTCGACGGGACGCCTCACTCCATCGACCAGGTACCGGAGCAGGTTGCGCCAAAAAGTCTCGAACGAAGCATTTTTTGATTCGAGCATCATTCGCCAGCGCCAGGTATCGGAAGCCAGCAGGGCCAACGTTCGTCCGCGCCCGTACCGTTCCTCGACCAGCAACGGCGCGACGCGGTTCTTCTCGCGGGCGCCGCGCGCTTCGAGTATCACGGTCGCCCCCGGCTTTGTGTCGGTGATGACTTCCGGCAAGGTTATGGCCGGCATCTGTTCCCATGCTTTCAGGTTCGCTTCGGGTTGTTCTACAAGACGCGCCGCCGGATGATCGCGGCCTCGATCCGCGGGCGCTGCTCTGAAGTCTTCGATCTCGCCCTTTGTGCCGCTGCCGTTCAAATAGATGGGAAGCAAATCGGCGAGCGGCGTCGTTGCGTAGCCGCCGGCGTTGAATGATTTTGACCCGCCCAGCGCAATCAGCGCCCCGCCGCGCCTAGAAACGAATTGCTCGATCGCTTTCAGTTGATCGAACGTGAAGAACGTTGCTTCGACGCTGCCGATCATCACCGCGTCGTACTTGAAGAGGTCCTCTTCGGACTTGGGAAACCCTCCGCCAAGCTCTTCGGCGTTCTCAACGCCCTGCCGATAGAACTTCCCGTCGGCGGACCTCAGCACCGAAACGAGGACGACGTTTTTTTCTTCGGCAACGGCGTCGCGAAGCTTGCCGTACTCCCAGCGAGGCTCGCCTTCGATATATAGAATCTTCGGCCGGGCGTCTTCGACGTCGATCAAAAGCTCCTGCGAATTGTTGTCTTGAATGGGCTCGTCGGATGAAGGGACCGCGGTGAACTTGTATCGGTGAAGCCCCGGCGAAGAAGGAGTGAAGCTCAATCGCGCAACACTGGTCGCGTCTCCCTGAACTGATACATCCTGCGAGCGAAGCAGGTGATTGTCTTCGGCGAGTTCTATCTTGACGGTCTTGCGCGCGCCTGCGCGAAGCAGCAGTTCGGCGGTTACCATCGAGCCGGCAAGCACTCGTTTGGGCGCCGTTGCGCGCGCCAGTTCCACGTCGTCGTCGAGCCGCGTCTGGCCCACGCCGATCGTGTAGACCGGAACTCCTCGCGCGCGCAAGCCCCCAAGCGTCACCGCGAGACTCGCCGCCGAATCGTCGCCGCTGACATTGCTTGCCCCGTCGCTGACAACGATCAGCCCCGACAACGGCAACCCGGCGGCCTCGCGTGATGCCTGATCGATCGCGGCGGCCAGGTTTGTCTGTTCACCTTCACCCGTAAGCTCGCGGGCGTCGTTGATTCGTTCCGCCGAAGCAGTGAACTTGAACTCGCGCAGCTTGAACTTGTCGGCAAGCGCGCCGTGAAACTTGCTGCCGTCCGACATCAGTTGCTTCACCGCGTCGAGCCGCGAGCCGCTTCCGTCACCGGCAAGCTTCATGCTCGACGAGTCATCCATAAGCACGGCGACGTAGCTCGACTGAGGGAGAACTGAAGGCACAACGATCACCGGACGCATGATGCACAACACGATGACCGCGAGGAGCGCCAGTCGAATCGCAATCAACGCCGCGCGCCACCGGGGCGGCAATGCGAGCCTGGGAGTTGCGTAAAGAAAATAGAGCAGCGCGCCGATCAAAGCAGCGAGCAGAATGATGACCAGAAGCGGCGGCCGCGCTCCGAATCCGAACTGGCTCTTTGAGAAGAGCGCCGCGTTGTACTTGAACAGAAAACTGACAACCTGTTCCAAGAATGACTCCTCGTTCAAAGCGACGCAGGCACGATGAAGGATCTGCGCTCGACTGATTCTAGATTAATCCAATTCAACTGCGCAAAGCTCCGGTACTAATAATTTTCTGTTCGCAAACTGGAGAGGGGACAGGTTGGCGTGTTGCGACGACCCGTTCGCTCGCTCGGAAGTGGCAATGATCGGATATTTTTAGAAAAAAAGAATTACACTTGCGCTGCTTTCCGTCTAAAGGTTGTAGGAACCAACTTCAAGGGAAACATCAGAGCAAGGAGGAGGAAACCATGAAATCGTCCGTTGTCCGAGTTGTAGTCTCAGCCGGCCTCCCGCTGGCAGCAGTATGTCTAACTGTTTTGGTATCGCTTCAGCTAGTTGCGGCCCAAACCGTTTCGTTTGGCCCGAAGACCGACTTTGGCACGGGCATAGATCCACGCTCAGTCGCGGTGGGGGATTTCAATGGCGATGGCAAGCTCGACCTGGCGGTGGCGAACGGACTTGGCGACACCGTCTCGATTCTGCTCGGCACGGGCACGGGCGGCTTTGGGGCGAAGACCGACTTCGGCACGGGCAGCTCTCCATTCTCAGTCGCGGTGGGCGATTTCAATGGCGATGGCAAGCTCGATCTGGCGGTGGCGAACATCAATAGCGCCACCGTCTCGATTCTGCTTGGCACGGGCACGGGCAGCTTTGGGGCGAAGACCGATTTCGGCACGGGCAGCGGTCCAATCTCAGTCGCGGTGGGGGATTTCAATGGCGATGGCAAGCTCGATCTGGCTGTGGCGAACTTTGGTAGCAACACCGTCTCGATTCTGCTGGGCACGGGCACGGGCAGCTTTGGGGCGAAGACCGACTTCGGCACGGGCGGCTCTGCACAATCAGTCGCGGTGGGGGATTTCAATGGCGATGGCATGCTCGATCTGGCTGTGGCGAACAACAATGCTAGCAGCACCGTCTCGATTCTGCTGGGCACGGGCACCGGCAGCTTTGGGGCGAAGACCGACTTCGGCACGGGCGGCTTTGCACAATCGGTCGCGGTTGGCGATTTCAATGGCGATGGCAAGCTCGATCTGGCGGTGGCGAACGGTGGCGACGCCACCGTCTCGATTCTGCTGGGCACGGGCACGGGCAGCTTTGGGGCGAAGACCGACTTCGGCACGGGCGGCGGTCCATTCTCAGTCGCGGTGGGCGATTTCAATGGCGATGGCAAGCTCGATCTGGCGTCGGCGAACCTTGGAAGCGACACCGTCTCGATTCTGCTGGGCACGGGCACGGGCAGCTTTGGGCCCAAGACCGACTTCGGCACGAGCGACGAGCCAATCTCAGTCGCGGTGGGGGATTTCAATGGGGATGGCATGCTCGATCTGGCGTCGGCGAACCTTGGAAGCGACACCGTCTCGATTCTCCTGAACACCACACCAATTGTCTCCTCCGGAGTGTTTTGCCCCAAAACCGACTTCGGCACGGGCATCGGTCCATTCTCAGTCGGGGTGGGCGATTTCAATGGCGATGGCAAGCTCGATCTGGCGGCGGCGAACTCTGGTGCCGCCACCGTCTCGATTCTGCTGGGCACGGGCACGGGCAGCTTTGGGGCGAAGACCGACTTCGGCACGGGTGACAACCCACGCTCAGTCGCGGTGGGCGATTTCAATGGCGATGGCAAGCTCGATCTGGCCGTGGCGAAGTCTGGCGGCACCGTCTCGATTCTGCTGGGCACGGGCACGGGCAGCTTTGGGGCGAACACCGACTTCGGCGCGGACTTCGGTCTAACCTCAGTCGCGGTGGGGGATTTCAATGGCGATGGCAAGCTCGATCTGGCGGTGGCGAACGAACTTAGCGCCATCGTCTCGATTCTGTTGGGCACGGGCACGGGCAGCTTTGGGGCGAAGACCGACTTCGGCACTGGCGGCCTCCCACGCTCAGTGGCGGTCAGGGATTTCAATGGCGATGGCAAGCTCGATCTGGCGGTGGCGAACTCTGGTGACAACACCGTCTCGATTCTGCTGGGCACGGGCACGGGCAGCTTTGGCGCGAAGACCGACTTTGGCACTGGCCAAAGTCCATTCTCAGTCGCGGTGGGGGATTTCAATGGTGATGGCAAGCTCGATCTGGCGACGGCGAACGGTAACGGCGCCTCCGTCTCGATTCTGCTCGGCACGGGCACGGGCAGCTTTGGCGCGAAGACCGACTTCGGCACAGACACCTTTCCGTTTTTTCCGTTTTCAGTCGCGGTGGGCGATTTCAATGGCGATGGCAAGCTCGATCTGGCGGTGGCGAACCTTAACGGCGACACCGTCTCGATTCGGCTGGGCACGGGCACGGGCAGCTTTGGGACGAAGACCGACTTTGCCACGGGCAGCCGTCCAGCCTCAGTCGCGGTGGGCGATTTGAATGGCGATGGCAAGCTCGATCTGGCCGTGGCGAACGATAGTGACTCCACCGTCTCGATTCTGCTCAACGCCTGCACCGCGACCACGCCGTGCACCGCTATCGTCTGCCCGCCGAATGTCACGACAGTGACCGCCAACGTCGGCGATGCTTGCTCGGTCATCAATTTCGCGACGCCCGCAACCGACAAATGTCCGGGGGCCACCGTAGTTTGCAATCCGCCTTCAGGCAGTTGCTTCCCGGTTGGCGCCACCACAGTCACCTGCACGGCTACTAACGCCCCGGGCAACACGGCGACATGTACCTTCACTGTTACGTTGTTCAGCGGAAGGCTGCAGGACGACTTTGAAGGCTGCAACAACTCAGTGCTGTTCAACACAATCACTGGCGACTACCGCTGGTGCTGCCACGGCACGATCTTTACCGGCAGAGCGAAAGTGATCAAGTCAGGCAACAACTACACGCTCGAGCACAACGCGGCCGACCGGAGGCTGTTGCTCAAGCTTGCGGCGGGCAACTTCCCGCCCTCGGGCACAGCTTCTTTGCAAAGCCCCCCTGGCACGATCAGGTGTGTAATCACAGACCGCGACACTCGCAACGACACGTGCTTATGCGGCGCCGCCGTTGCAGCGCCACCGAAGTTCTGAGCGGGCTCGTACCTGAAACTCAAAAGGGCTGGCTGCGCGCGCGGCCAGTCTTTCTTGTGTGCGCAACTCCATGCCGGAGCTTCAGGCGATCATCCAACTGGCCGAATCGATCAGCTCTCCAAACGCGATACAGCGTGTCGCGTGCGTGTCGTTCTCCAAGCTGATTACCCCGAGGTAAACGTGGCGCTTCGTTGACAAAAAACCTCCGTGTGATAGTATTCCGCTCTCCCCGACACGCGATGCCTTGGAAATGTTCCTTTCACCGCCTGCGGAAGGTCGTCGGTTGTTACAGAAAAGAAACTGCGTAACAGCATTACTCCTAAGACGAGCAATGTGATCCAAGAATCCTTCTCTTGATTGGGCATCTGCTCGACAAAGAATGCCCCGGAGGCCCCCAAATGAACGCACGAACGCGCATCCTGATTGTTACCACGCTCATGGTTTTTGCTGTTGGAGTCTGGTTCGCGCCGACTCAAGCGCAGCGGCCTGTGCAAAGGTCTGCGCCGGCTGGTGCAGGTAAGCCGTCGAAAAGTCCGGCCGCAAAGCCTACCGCCCGGTTGCCAAAAGCAAGTCAGTCAAAGTCTGTCGAAGCCGTCGAGTTCCATGCGGTGGGGTTCGCGGAGAGCCGGCCGGCCAGGGATCTTCCAGCCGCCTCATCTTTAATTACAGTTCCTGGCGGTCCGGAGGTCGAGGGTCACGAGATTAACGAACTAAACACCGAGAGCGGACGCACGGCTACAGCGAACAAGACCTCCTTTGACGCAGCGCTGCAAGGCAACACAAAAGCTCGAACGCCCGGCGCGCCCACGGCCTTGCCCGCCCCGTCGCTGACGTTTGAGGGAATCGCCGTCAATGGGTCCGCTCCGCCCGACACGAACGCTGACGTCGGCCCCAACGACATCGTGGAAACGGTGAATACTCTGGTTCGCGTCTATGACAAGAATGGTGTTCCGCGCGGTCCGGCATTCAGACAAAGCAGTCTGTTTGCAGGGCTCAACACGTTAGCCGCGACGGTGGATCGTGGCGACCCCATAGTCCTCTACGATCGAATCGCCGACCGCTGGATCATTACCCAGTTTGCCTTCACGGCGTTGAACGCGCCCCCGTATCACGAGGCGGTAGCCGTCTCGAAGACGGGCGATCCGACCGGCGCCTACTATCTCTACGACTTCGTTCTACCAGGCAACGAGTTTCCGGATTATCCCAAGTTTGGGGTTTGGCCTGACGGCTACTACATGACGACCAACCAGTTCTTCCTGGGAGGCAGTTTCGACGGGGCCGGCGCTTATGCTTTCGACCGCAATAAGATGCTGGTTGGCGATCCAACCGCCGGGGGAGTTTACTTCAATCTGAACCTGGCGTCGCATCCGGAAGGCGTTTTCGGCATGCTTCCTTCCGATCACGATGGCCTTTTACCTCCTCCAGCCGGCGCACCGAACGTGTTCGTCTATTTCACGGACAATAATTTCGGCGATCCAGCGGATGGTTTGCGACTCTTCGATTTGAATTTCAACACCACCACGTATGCGGCTTCCACTTTTGTAGAGCGGGCCGAGAGCACGTACGCGGCCCCGCTCCCACTCCTTGCGTTTGATGCTCGTGACCCTGGCGGTCGTGGCGACATCGAGCAACCGCCGCCTGCCGGAAATAACGCCACCGATCGGCTTGATACAGTTGGATCTCGACTGATGTTTCGGCTCCAGTACCAGAATCGGGCCGGGGTTGAGTCGCTCGTTTCCAACTTCACCGTCAACGTGAGCGGCGTTGCTCCAACGAGCGCCGCAAACTTTCAGGCCGCCTTTCGCTACTTTGAGCTGCAGAAGAATAGTCCGGGCGGCTCATATGCAGTCACCGAGCAAGCGACCTTCGCGCCCGGAGCCGGGAACGGGGCAACCGGCGACAACCGCTGGATGGGCAGCGCCGCCAATGACAACCAGGACAATCTGCTGGTTGGCTACAGCCTCTCCGGGGTAACTGCCGGGCACTTCCCCTCGCTCAATTACGCCGCCCGTGCTTTCAATGACGCGCCGAACGGGTTGTTCCAGGGGGAGGGCGTATTGTTCGCCGGCACCGGCGTACAACGCGGAACCAGTAACCGTTGGGGTGACTACAGCTCTACGATGCTGGATCCATCCGACGATTGCACGTTTTGGATGGCCAACGAGTACTACACCTCGAACAACTTGACGTTTAACTGGCAAACCAGGATCGGCAAAGTCAAGTTCGCGTCATGCACGGCTCCTCAGCAGGGAACCTTGGCGGGCACCATCACCGCTTGCGATACCGGCGTGCCATTGGAGTTCGCGCTGGTCCAGGTATCGGGCGGACCTTCTGATGGATTCTCAGCCGCGTCGATTGCGAACGGCACTTACTCGATGCAACTGGCGCCGGGGACATATGCGGTGAACATCTCCGCAGCCGGCCACCTCTGCAACCCTGTCGGACCATTCACGGCGGTTATCGTCAATGGACAAACGACGACGCTGGATGCCTGTCTTTCGGGCCAACCGACGTTTGTCTTCCAATCTGCTGCCATCTCTGGCGGCAATGGAAACGGCGTCATCGATCTGAATGAGTGCAACAACCTGAATGTGACGATCAAGAATGACGGCTGCCTAAAGGCGACCCAGGTTTCGGCAGTCTTGTCATCGACCACTCCAGGAGTAACAATCACTCAGCCGAACTCGCCTTATCCTGATACCGCGGAGAATGCTAGTTCGACAAACATAGTTCCGTTCTCTGTCAGCACGTCGCCCACTTTTGTGTGCGGGACGATAATCAACTTCACATTGACGGTGACGTATACAGGCGGCGGCAGCCCGAACGTTCTGAATTTCTCGCTGCCCAGTTGTCAGTGCGCGCCGACAACGATCACCGGCTCACTGGCTGCCGGCGATCTCACGCAGACGGGACGCATGGGACGCATCGCTCCAACCAGCGCCTGCGGAAGCTCGAAGACCTGTCCCGGCGCATTTGCGGGCGATACGGCTCAGCATCAATACGATCTCTACACATTCACCAACGGTCCAACGCCCGCCTGCGTGAAAATCACGACCACGGCGAATTGCTCTTCGACCACCAACCCGATAATCACCGTGGCTTACTTGGGGAGTTTCAATCCAACTAACCTTTGCACGAACTATCTGGGCGACCTTGGAGGCAGCCCAGCTACAGGCGTGCCCGTTACGATGTCGGTAAACATTCCGGCCAATGGCACTCTGGTGATCAATGTTCACGAGATAACCGCGGGCACCGGATGCAGCAGCTATACGCTGAACGTCTCAGGCCTGGTGTGCACCACAGACGGCGGGGGTGAGTGCGTTCCCTGCTCAATCAGTTGCCCGGCTAATCAATCCCAGCCGAACGATCCAAACCAGTGCGGGGCAGTCGTCACCTATCCGCCCCCGACCTCTAATGGTACGTGCGGCGTTGTTGCTTGCTCGCCGGCTTCTGGGTCATTCTTCCCGGTCGGCACGACAACCGTAACCTGCAGCACGACGCAAGGGTCCAGTTGCACGTTCACCGTGACGGTCAACGACACGCAGGCCCCGGTCATCACGTGCAACGTCTCAACTACCACTCTTTCGCCGGCCAACCACAACCTGATCAACGTGGGGCTGACCGCATCGGCAACCGACAATTGCCCGGGGACAGTTATCTCGGTGGCGGTCTTTGGAGACGAGGACGACACGGAAGACACCGGCGACGGTGTCACCTCGCCCGACGCTAAGGACATCGCCGTGGGCACTCTGCGGCTTCGGGCCGAACGCAAAGACAATGCTAATGGACGGGTGTATCTGATAATAGTCACTGCGACCGATGCATCAGGTAACGTGTCTCGATGCTGCCGTACGGTAACTGTCACACACGATCAGTCGAAGGCTTCGGTGGCGAGCGTTGCAGCGCAGGCCGCCGCTGCCAGGACGTACTGTGAGCAAAACGGCACTGCACCTCCGGGCTACTTCGTCATCGGAGATGGACCCATCGTTGGTCCGAAGCAATAAGGAAGTGCCTTCTTTGAAGAAGGTGTCTAAGGGAGGGGGTCCAACGCTTTGGACTCCCTCCTTTTTTGTGATTGATTGCGTGGACACCTCGTTGACAAGGAACTTCCGTGTGATAGTATCTGGCTCTCCCGACACCTTGGCGCCAGTAGACCTTCCATCATTTTTCTCGGAAGAGGGTGGCACGAGAGAACAAACCGCATACCGGCATTACTCCTCAAGAGCAATGTGATCTAAAAACGCTCCGCTGAATTGAGCATCCGCTCCCCGACGCCGATGCTCTGGAGGCCTGAATGAACGCCAAATTGCGCATCCTCATCGTCACCACCCTTGTGATCTTTGCAGTTGGAGTCTGGCTCGTCCCGTCGCAGGCTCAACGCTCTCCCCAACGCTCCGCTCCGGCTCGCGCCGGTAAGCCGTCGAAGAGTCTGCCAAGCCGGGCTGCGCGCGCGAGGCAAAAGGAAGGCCCAGTGCAAGTCCTCACACCTGTGGTCGCGCAAGCCGTCGACTTCGCCGAGAGCGTGCCGGTGAGGGACCTGCCTCGGCCGGATCGCTCTATCAGCAGCGCGAAGCCGGGCCCGCCGGAGGTCGAACCGCGGGAAGTTAACGAAAAGAACTCCGAGGAAACGCGCAAAGAGGTATCGGGAATCAAAGGCTCGTTTGACGGCGCGCTGCAAACCGCGCCGCGTTCTTTTGCGCCGAATGTACTTCCCGCTGCATCGCTGACCTTTGAAGGCGTAGCCTTTGCCGACGGCAACAACGTCGCTCCGCCTGATACCAACGGCGACGTCGGCCCCAACCACTTCGTCCAGACTGTGAATAATCGAGTTGGCATCTGGGACAAGAGCGGCAATCTCCTCGTGCCGTTCTTCAAGCAGAGCAGTTTGTTCGCTCCGCTCGGTGGGTTAGCCGCCACGGTGGACCAGGGCGATCCAATTGTTCTTTACGACCGCATCGCCGACCGCTGGTTGATCAGCCAGTTTGCGTTTACGGCGCTCAACGCTCCTCCCTACCACGAAGCCATCGCGATCTCGAAAACCGGTGATCCGACCGGCGCTTACTATCTCTATGACTTCATCCTGCCGGGTAACGAGTTCCCTGACTATCCTAAGTTCGGGGTGTGGCCGGATGGCTACTACATGGCCACGAACCAGTTCACCAACGGTGGTCCGTTCAACGGCGCGGGCGCTTTTGCGTTTGATCGCAAGAAGATGATTCTTGGCGATCCGACTGCCAGCTTGATCTACTTCAGTTTGAATCTCTCTGTGCCGTTCGCAAGCAATGGAATCTTCGGGATGCTGCCGTCGGACCAGGACGGTTTGCTGCCGCCACCGGCAGGCGCGCCTAACGTCTACGGGTATTTTACCGCTGATGAATTCGGTGACGTGCAAGGCGATGCGGTGAGACTCTTCAACTTCCATGCGGACTACGTCACTCCGGCGAGCTCGACCTTTACAGAACGCGCGGAAAGCCCGCTGGTAATGAGCGCCTTCGATCCGCGCAATCCGAATGGGCGCGGCGACATCGAGCAACCGCCGCCTGCTGGAAACAACGCCACCGACAGACTGGATTCGCTCTCAATCGACACGATGTACCGGCTCCAGTATTTCAATCGAGGCGGCACCGAGTCGCTGGTTTCAAACTTTACGGTCAACGTCAGCGGGGTGACGCCCAGCTCCGCGGCCGCTTACCAGGCCGGCTTTCGCTATTTCGAACTGCGCAAGGCCGCTCCTGCCGCTCCGTATGCGATTGTGGAACAGGCGACCTTCGCACCCGCGCCGATCAGTGGAGCGACTGGCTCGAACCGCTGGATGGGCAGCGCCGCCATCGACAACCAGGAGAATCTGGCAGTCGGCTTTAGCATCTCGAGCACCACCATCTTTCCCTCGCTCAACTATGCGGGCCGCGCATTCAATGATGCGCCGAACGGATTGCAAGGCGAGGTGACGTTGTTTGCCGGCGTTGGAGTCCAGAGAGGAACGAGCAACCGTTGGGGCGACTACAGCTCGATGCAGATAGACCCAGCGGATGATTGTAGCTTCTGGTTTACAAGCGAGTACTACACCACGAACAATTTGACATTCAACTGGCGCACCCGGATAGCCAAATTCAAGTTCCCAACTTGCACAGCGCCGCCGCAAGGCACGCTGTCAGGGACGGTCACGGCTTGCGACACCGGCGCCCCGCTGCAGTTTGCGCTGGTCGAGGTTTCCGGAGGTCCCTCCGACGGGTTCTCGGCCGCGACAATCGCCAACGGCACTTACTCGAAGAAGCTGGCGCCCGGCACCTACTCGGTGACGTTTTCGGCGGCAGGCCACGCCTGCGCTCCGGCTGGTCCTATTACCGTGATTATCATTGACGGTCAAACGACCACACTTAACCAATGCCTGAGCGGCGCCGCGAAGTTCGTCGCCCAGTCCAGCGCGCTGTCCGGTGGCGATGGCGACGGTATCATTGAGCGAAACGAATGCAACAACCTGAACGTCACGATCAAGAATGACGGATGTCTGACCGGTTCGAACGTTTCCGCCGTGCTCTCGAGCACAACCCCGGGAGTAACGATCACCCAGGCGAACTCACCGTACCCGGCGACTCCGGAGAATGGCACTGCCACTAACACTGTGCCGTACTCATTCAGCACTTCGGCGGCTTTCGTATGCGGCACGCCGATTACGTTCACGCTGACGGTTACGTTTACCGGGGGAACAAGCACGTTCTCCTTCACCCTGCCTACTTGTGGCTGTCCGACCACGACGATCACCGGCAGCCTCGCTGCCGGCGATCTCACGCAGACTGGGCGAATGGGTCGCACTGCTACACTGGGCTCGTGCACCTCCGTCAAGGCGTGTCCTGGCGCGATTGCGGGTGATACGAATCAACACAGATACGACCTCCACACCTTCGTCAACGGTCCAACAGCAGCCTGCGTGACAATCACCACGACTACGACCTGCGTAGCCGCGCCCAACGACATAATCACGGTGGCTTACCTCGGGACGTTCAATCCAACGAACCTCTGTACCAACTATCTCAACGATCCGGGAGGGAGCCCCAACCCGAGCAACTCGTTCACGGTTAATGTGCCGGCCGGCGGCACGCTTCTGGTTAACGTTCACGAGATCACAGCCAACGCCGGCTGCAGCAGCTACACGATCAGCGTGTCCGGTTTGGTGTGCGACACAGCGGGCAACGGCGCGTGCGGCGCTTGTCAGATCACCTGCCCGGCGAACATAACCGTGCCCAATGACACCAATCAGTGCGGCGCTGTCGTTACTTATGCTGCTCCAGGAACAACCGGGACTTGTGGCACCGTCACTTGTTCACCGGCTTCGGGGTCGTTCTTCCCGAGAGGCACAACGACCGTCACTTGCACGACGACTGCCGGTCCGACCTGCACGTTCACCGTAACTGTCAACGACACGCAGCCGCCTACAATAACCTGCCCGGTCAACATCACGGCAGTGACCGCAACTGCGGCGGATCCTTGCGTGGTGGTGAGTTTTGCCAGTCCTACCGCGAGCGACAACTGTCCGGGCGTGGTCGTAGTTTGCAATCCGCCTTCAGGCAGTTGCTTCCCTGTCGGAGTAACGACGGTGACTTGCACGGCCACCGACGCGTCCAACAACACAGCAACCTGCACCTTCACGATTAGCGTGTTCAATGGAAGGTTGCAGGACGACTCCGCAGGCTGCAACAACACGGTCTTGTTTAACACGCTGACTGGCGACTATCGATGGTGCTGCAACGGCACGATCTACGCAGGCCGAGCAACGGTGAGCAAGGCGGGAAACAACTACACGCTCACGCATCAACCCCCAGACCGGAGAGTGTTGATCAAGCTGTTAGCGGGCAGCTTCCCGCCATCGGGTTCAGGTTCGCTGCAAAGCCCACCAGGCTTGACCAGGTGCAGCATTCAGGACCGCGACACACGCAACGACACCTGTATCTGCGGAGCCGGGGCTCCGAAGCCAACAAAACCCAACTAAGGGAACTTCATCGGAAGCTCCTAGGGCTGGCTGCGATCAACGCAGCCAGCCCTTTTTCACTTCTTCCAGCCGTCCGGCTTTGCCGAGACAAAGAACCTAACTCGCCAGAATCAGGTTCTCTCCTCGCCGCCCTCACAGCGCCCCCGTTGATTCCTGCTTGACCTGGATTTGTGACTAAACTAGTATTGGCGCGCGTTGACAAGAGGTTGTAGGACGGGAGGTTGCGACAGACGCCTCCGACCGAGTGTTTCTTGCTTAGCACCTTCCCCGTTACGAGGCATTCATCAGCAGCGTTTTGAGCACTCTTTGCTCCTAGTCGGAGTTTTCCCGTTGTGAGTGGTTACAGTTTCAAGGGACTGCTTCTTTGAGGCCGGATACAGCGGTTGAAACGTGACAAGAGAAGACACTAAAAAGGGAGAAAAAAACCATGAAACTATCGACAACTCGTATGCTTGTCCTCACGGGACTAGTCTTGGTGGTTGGACTTCTAATTGGTTGGGGAAAACAGTTCGTCCCCGGGGGCACGCCCTCGGTTGTCGCAGCGCAGACCAAGGGCACGCAGGCACTCGACGCGGCCCGGCTTGCGCTGGATGAGGCAAGAAACTTCGAAAGAGTGCGTCAGACCAAAGAGGCGGGAGTGGCCGCACAAGCCGCGCTTGATGCATACAACGCCGCAGTTGATCGCCGGATATCAGAGATCAACGACAGCCTCGAAGAACTGAGACGACAGGCGCAGCGTAACGGCAACACACCGGAGATCGTGGCCCAGATTGAGGCTCTTCTAGCCGAACTCACTACGCTTCAACCTTCACCGGCGGGGCCTATTCCCACAGTCACCCCAGAAGTTGAGCCGAATAACACCTCCGCCACAGCTCAGGTCCTCATTTCGCCCGACAACTGTTTCATCGTTCAGGGCACTGTCAGTCCTTCCGCCGATCTAGACTTTTTCCGCGTTGACGGTGTTCCCGCCGGCGCAAAAGCATGGTTCTACACCGATACAGGCGGCGCACTTGTTGCTGGCGATCGCGACTCCTTTGTTGAGATTCTCGCAGCAAACGGCACCACCATCATCGAATCTGACGACGATGACGGCACTGGGAACGGCGGCGATGGCTCCGTGGAAACCGGCTTCGCTTCCTCGATTGCCGGACGCACCCTAACTGCTGGCGGGACCTACTTTTTCCGGGTTCGCGGCTTTGGCACCTTCCCGGGAACCAGTGTCGTCAATCCCTATAGGATGTTTCTCACGATCACCAACGTCGCTGCGACAGCTGAAGTTGAAGCCAATAATACTGCGGCAACCGCAAACCCAATTGTAACCGCCGTGCAAACAACCGGCGTTAGGTCAGGAGCAATTGGCGTATCAGGGGATGTAGACTTCTATTCGGTAGTGGCAACGGCCGGTAACATTCTCTTCATCAGTGTTGATGGCGACCCGCCTCGCACGGACGCCACTACACTGGATGGCGTCATACAGTTGTTCGCGCCGGATGGCACAACCGGCTTGATAGTAGGGGAGGTAGATTCCGGTTTCGGCTTCGCCAACAACTCGGAAGCCTTTGACTTCAACATCTCGACCACGGGAACCTACTTTGTGAGAGTGGCAGGTTTTTCTACTGAAGCGGGACGCAACTATAACATCATGGTGTCGGCCTGCCAGGGTGCGGCCGCACAAGGTAGTTGCGTCTTGACCTGCCCCGCCAACGTCACTCAGACGAACGATCCAAACCAGTGTGGCGCGGTTGTCACGTACCCTGCTCCAACCTCCAGCGGCAGTTGCGGCACGATCAACTGCTCACCGGCGTCGGGGTCGTTCTTCCCCGTCGGCACAACTACAGTGACCTGCACAAGCTCGGCAGGACCGGGCTGCACGTTTACGGTCACCGTTCAAGACACGCAGCAGCCTTCGATCACCTGCCCGCCTAACCAGGTGCGTAGCAATGATCTGAACCAGTGCGGCGCGGTTGTCACTTATCCGGCGCCGACTATCACCGACAACTGTCCGGGCACCTTTACGGCGACTTGCAATCCACCCTCGGGTTCATTCTTCCCTGTTGGGACGACGACGGTGACATGCACCGTCAATGGCTCCACCGCTCCAACGCCCGCCAAACCGGAAACCGGGGCAAAGCTTGTGGTTCCTGACACCAAGGCTTCAAGCGCAAGCGCAGGGAAAGTTGGAGCCAGTGCAAGCAAAGGCGGCATTAACATAGGCGCCAAGCCGATTGCTTGGAGTGGCGTTATTGGGAAAGCAAAGTCTCCGTCGTTACCCCAAGGCCCGTTTGCCGTTCTCTATAGCCAGATCGACAATCCAGCTCCTTCCGCCACCAGTTCTCAAAACTTTGAGGCGGCTAACAATGCGTTTGACAATGAAGTTGCTGACGATTTCGTCGTGCCGGCCGGAGTAAACTGGACCATCGATCAGGTCTTTGTCGACGGCCTTTACTTCAACGGCCCCGGACCGGCCACCTCAGTCAATGTGGTGTTCTATTCCGACACCGCTACTCTGCCGGGAGCGGTTGTCGCCACCCGCAACAACCAGGTGATCGCTGACACGGCAGGTAACTTCACCATAACCCTGTCACCGACGGTGGTGTTGTCACCGGGAACCTACTGGGTGTCGGTGCAGGCAAACCAGAACTTCACACCTTTCGGACAATGGGGCTGGACGGACCGCACAACCACCTCTAATTCCGGCTCCGCCTGGCGCAACCCCGGCGGTGGCTTTGGTACTGTTTGCACTGGCTTTGGTCGAAAGACGACTTGTATACCTACCAGTGGTCCAGACGCGATCTTCCAGATATTGGGCACATCCGCTCCGATCGGCGGGGGCGGCGGCGGCTCTACCTGCACCTTCACCGTCACGGTCAATGACACTCAGCCTCCGGTGATCACCTGCTCGTGTAACCAGACGGCGGTGACTCCGACGCCGAATGATCCCTGTGTTGTCGTCAACTTCACGACCACTGCCACCGACAACTGCCCTGGGGTAACAGTCGTCTGCAATCCGCCTTCTGGCACTTGCTTCCCCGTAGGCGTCACCACCGTCACTTGCACCGCTACCGACGCTTCGGGCAACACAGCAACTTGCACCTTCACCGTCTCGGTGTTTAACGGCAGGTTGCAGGATGACTTTGAAGCCTGCAACAACACGGTGTTGTTTAACACGCTTACCGGCGATTATCGGTGGTGCTGTCACGGAACGATCTTCACCGGTCGGGGCAAGATCACACGCGCGGGCGACACCATCCGGCTGGAGCACATCGCTCCTGACAGGCGAGTGCGGATCGACTTATCCGCGGGTAGTTTCCCACCGTCGGGCAACGCAGCGTTGCAGAGCCCGCCGGGCACGATCAGGTGTGTCATCCAAGACCGAGACATACGCGACGACACCTGCATTTGCGGTGCCGGGGCGTGTCAATGAACGGGCAAGTCCGACAACCAGGGTAATTCTTTTACCCGAAGACTCGATAAAGGCTGGCTGCCTCACGGCAGCCAGCCTTTTGTTTCTCCTCGTTTCGCTGCGCCTGGCATTGCCAACCACCCTCGTTTCCATCACGAAGAGAGCAGTCCTCCCGCTGGTGTCGAAAAAACAACCCTCGCCCGTAGCCGTTTGCAGAAAACGGCGACTTCAAGCTAGTCAAATCTGAAGGAGATGTTGAAGGGAGGGAATCCAGTCGCGCTGGACTCCCTCCCCTTTTTCTTGTCCCTGGAGCCAAATCATCAGGATGCCGATAATAGTCGATTTCTTGCTTGACCTTAGAATTGCGACCATCTAGTATTGGCGCGCGAAGGCAAGGAGTGCAGGAGCGGACGTTGTTGCTGACCCCTCCGAAGAAGTCATCCTGGCTTTAGCGCCTTCCCCGGTACGAGGCATTCATCAAGAGATTTTGAGCACTCTTAACTCCTCGGCGCAGTATTTCCGGTTGTGAGTGATTTCAGTTTCCGAAGATTACTTAGTGGGAGGACAGTATGAAAACCAATCGTCTGCAAGTCAGAGTGATGTTGCTGCTCGGAGTGGCCGTATGCCTGATCCTGCCTGGCGTGCTCGCAAGCCGTGCGCTTAGGACAGCGCACGCAGGAGCAACCGGCGCTTTGAGACAAGATCGGCCGGGCGAGGCTCTCGACGCCGCGCGCGTCGCCGCGCTCACCAAATTGCAGGCGGAGCTCAAGGCTGGCGCCCCGTTCTCGCACGAGGAAACTGACATCCTTGGCAGATTCAGCGCAGGAGGCGCGGTCGACGCCTTTGAAGCCGATGTTTTGATATCGCGCGTTTTGTACGCCTATTCCATTGGGAATGATCTCTCCGCAGACGGGCAAGAGCTGCTCGATCGCTACAAAGAACACATCGCTCCGGGAAAAATAAACACCGCAGACCTCAAAGCGCACATTCAAGCGATTGAGTTGAAAGAAACGCCCCGCGCGCCGGCCGTTGCGCCTTCGAATGACTTGTGCGCCGGAGCCGAAGTGATCCCGGCCGCCGGGCCGTTCCCGTACCTCACCGCAGTCACCGCGGACATCACCGACGCGACGGTCACGGGCGACCCACCACTCCCGAGCTGCCAGACGAGCGTCTCGCGCTCGATCTGGTATACGTTCACGCCGTCGGCCACAAGCTCCTACACCATCTCTTCTTGCGCAGACGCGCCGACAGGATCGACGGTGGATGACACGGTGATTGCCGTTTACACGTCGACGGGCGGTTGCGCCGGAACATTCACCGAGATTCCGACTGCCGGCCTCTCGGATGGCTGCGATGACGACACATGCATAACCGAATCATTGCAGTCGGTCCTGACGACCAGCCTCACTTCGGGCACTCAGTATTTCATCGTGGTGTCGAAGTTTGGTCTTACGGCACCCACAGCGGGTAATACGGCCGTCCAACTTCGAATTTCTCAGCCCCTTTCACCGGCCAACGAAACCTGCGCCGGAGCAATTCCGCTGACGCTCAATACCGCCGTAAGCGGCACGACCAATGGTGCGACTGGCAACGACTATCAACTGACCGGCACCACCTGCTTCACCGGGATCGGCCAGACGTCTTCAACCGCGCCGGGCCGCGATGTGGTTTACTCCTTCACCGCGCCCTCGGCGGGCAATTACTCTTTCACGATCAATTTTGTGAATGGGTTCAACGCCGTCTTGTATGTTTCGACCAGTTGCCCGGCGGCAACGCCCGGAACGCCGGTCAATATTACCTGCGACAACGTGAGCGGGCCGGTTATCGCGGCCTCAAATCGCAACACGAGCACAACCAACGCCGCTGAGTCGGTGCAATGCCTGGCGCTAACGAACGGACAGCAGGTGTTTGTCTTCGTTGACGAGACAGCGCTCTCAGGCGCGGGCGGCTCGTTCATCATTAAGGTGACGCAGTGCTTGACTGCTACCGGCAATGACGTGGAACCAAACGGCACGCCTGCGACGGCCAATGCATTAGCCTGCGGCGCGCAAGGCGGGATAGTTCCCGCAGGCGACGTGGACTTCTACACCTTGGGCACGCCTGCGACCGGCTCTCGCGTCTTTGCGATGGCCGAAGGCGCCTCGGCAAGCTCGAGCGATTTCGACATGCGTATTACGACCACGACAGATACGCTCGAGTACGACGATGCCAACCTCGACACGCCGTTTGGCTCTCTCGCGCCTGTTGCGGCAGGCACGCCTTTGACCGGTGTAGCGTCGTTCATCCGAATGAATCACTTCACAGCCGCGACGCAATCGGAGCCATACCGGCTCTATTCAGTCGTGCAACCACCGGGCGCCGGACTTGGCGGCTCTTCGGCAACGGCTGAGACCGAGCCGAACGACACGACTCCCAACGCCAATTCCGCCACGAACAACTTCTTCAGTGGTCTCGCAGCGGGCGATGTTGATATGTTTTGCTTCGGAGCGACGGCGGGCGATGTCGTATTCATTGCTCTGGATACCGATCCGCTGCGCAACAACACTCCCTTCAACGGAGCCCTGGCGCTGCTGAGTTCCACAGGGACTGTGCTGGTCTCGGTTAATGACGGCGGCTCAACATCGAGCACGACTACAGGCGCGGGCAGCTTGACTGCGACAACGCCAAACTCACCCGCGGAAGGAATCGTGTTCACGATACAAACGACCGGGAACTACATCGCGCGAGTGACCGTGGGCGGAGGTACGCCTTCCGCTACGTCAGACTACCTGCTTTCGATCTCCAAAAACTGCGCTCTAGGCGGCGGTGGATGTGCTGCTGCTGCGTGCACAAGCATCACCTGCCCCGCCAACGTCACGCAGCCCAACGATCCAAATCAGTGCGGCGCGGTCGTCACCTATCCGGCTCCAACATCCAGCGGCACTTGCGGCACGATCAACTGCTCGCCGGCGTCGGGGTCGTTCTTCCCCGTCGGCACAACTACAGTGACCTGCACAAGCT
>JBBPIE010000009.1:7329-209072 GCA_038040485.1 Candidatus Onstottus arcticum | reverse complement strand
TAGAACCTAGTGAGAATCCTGGCGCTCTTTGCGTCTTGGCGGTTAGTCATTCAGGCAACACGAATTAAGGAGAGTACCGAGGGTTGCACAATAAACGATGTGCCGCGCTGCCCGATCCATGCGTGGCGTCCAGGAGGTGAGTTAGTATCATACGACTGATGGAACGAGTCGAAGAGCTTGCTCGCAACTGGGGCGTTGTTGTCGAACGCACAGTCGAGACGCAGAGTTCAATCATCGCTTTCGGCGCGCGCGGCAATCTGCGGCTCGTGCTGAAGGTGATTCGCCAGCCGGGAGATGAGTGGCGATGCGGCGAGGTCTTGGACGCATTTGGCGGCAAAGGAATCGTGAGGATCTACCAACACACTGAAGGGGCGGTGCTGCTCGAAAGGCTCGATCCAGGAACTCAACTCGTTGACATGGTCTTGGACGGTCGAGACGAAGTGGCAACAGACATCGTGGCTGAGGTGACGCAGAGAATGTCGCATCCGCGGGAATCATCATCTACATTCGCTACCGTAGAGGACTGGGGAAAGGGATTTGAGCGCTATTTGGCCAACGGCGACAATCAGATTCCTATCAATCTCGTCGAGCGGGGACAGCGGATATACTGGGAGCTCTGCTCGACACAGAAGGGCACGAGACTCTTGCATGGCGATCTGCAGCACTACAACATCCTGTTTGATTCCGCGCGCGGCTGGCTGGCGATAGACCCAAAGGGCGTAGTCGGCGAGATCGAGTATGAGATGGGGGCCAGCCTTCGAAATCCCTTTGAAAGACATGAGTTGTTTGCCTCAAGGCGAACGATCGAGAAAAGAATTAGACGGTATGAAGAGAAGCTGAAGATAGACGGAGGTCGCGTCGCGGCGTGGTGTTTTGCCCAGTCTGTTCTATCGGCCATCTGGTTGGTTGAGGATGGATTCGCTGTTGATGCCAGAACTCCCTCGCTCATACTTGCCAACGTAATCTGGCCGATGCTCGATGGAATAACATGAGAGTGCGGCGCCGATCGCATGTCTATTTGAACGAAGTTACTTGACCCTCAAAACAAAGCTCAAGTTTTCCCGAATGAACTGCTTTGTTGGGATGGCGGTCAGCTTACCTCCTACCCGGTAGACACGGCAGGCAAAGGAATGGCCATCGTTTCTTCCGTCGAGGTCTCTGCCATTAATCCGAATGGACGGCGAGCCCTGAAACCCGACTTTCTCAGCTTGCTGCTCTGATGTTACGGCTATCAAGCTGAGGTCTGCTCGTCTCCCAGTCTCGCGCAAAACGGCCTTGAGATTTGCCAGAGTCTGTTTGTGCGCCGGGCACTCGGGAAAGTAAAGGAACTCGATTTTGACTCTGTCGCTCAGAGGAGCGGCTTCGGTTGTGTTGGATGTCTTGATCTCGCCCAGCATATCTTTCAGCTTCGCTGTGAATGTCGGTACATCAAACGTGGGCGCCTTAGTCACGCCCCAAAGCTGGTGCATCCAAAACCCTGGTTGTGGCGGTTCCGTCTCCCATTGAGCATCGGCGCCATAGAGCAAATACACATCCCACGCGATCTCTCTTTCATTTTGTGTTTCAAGAACGCGAGCCCAGAGATTGCCCGCCAAAGACTCGGGGTCCTTGAAGTAGCTCACTCTCTTGTCCGGGAAGCTGGCCGAGAGCTTCTTCGCCTCGCGGTCAAAGCTGCCGCCAAAAATCGGGTCCCAGATCACGTACACCCTCACCCGGTCATCAGAAACGTCTTTCAAAACTTTTTGTAGTTTGGAGAACCCCCAACGACACCCCGGTCAGGTCGGGGAAAGGATCGTTACCAACCGGACTCTCCCGGCGTCACCTTGAAATGCCCGTTTCAGCGGGTCAATCTTGCGAAGCGTGGGAACCACAGTATGGCGGCGCGCCGAAGCAGACCGCCGAGCCGTCTGAGCCCCGCTACTCGAAGGTGCGCTGATGCCGACCAATATGGCTGCCGTGAGCAGTGTTAACCTGGCAAGCCACGAATATCGAATTCGTTGCTTCTTCATCTCTTCACCCCTTTCTGGCTTTATCGCCGATCTCAAGCACGACCGGGCAGTTCGAGGCGTCCCCGCGCCTGACCAGCTCGTCCTCGCAGGCTCGCAGGTGACGGCTCAGCGTTCGGTTGAACGCCCGCAACGCTTTTATCTGTTGATCGGTCTCCGCAAGCTTCGACCGAAGCAGGTCTCTGGTTTTTCTGCATGCATCGGCGCCGCCGCCGGCCACCAGCATACGAATCTCATCAAGCGAAAACCCTATGTCCTGTGCCTGTCTTATGAATCGCACGCGCTCGATCGCGTCGGTGGTGAACAGACGAAAGCCACCTTCGGAGCGCGTCGCACGGGGCAGCAGCTTTCGCTTCTCGTAGTAGCGAACCGTATCCACGCTGACGCCAGCGTGCTCAGCTATCTCACCAATGCGCAGCCCGGATCGCATCACAGGAAGATCTTAAACCGTGGAGCTAGGTCTAGAGTCAAGGGGAAGTTTGGAAGGAGTGTGACGGTTCGGAGCCATCACGACGGCTAGTGGGGGTATTCGCTGTCTATAGTTTGGCTCGCTGTGTCCTCAAGAAGTCTAAGTAATATTCATCAATAAATTGCGACTGGAGAGCACAGTCCAATATGTCTTTCATCAACGACGGGGGTAATGCGTCTCTGTATTCAGTAAGAGCGCCTTTCTTTCGTTCCTAGAATATAGAAGGGCAGTTCGTGGACTTCTTGAAGTTCAACCCAAGTATCCAGATCGAACCAATAGGTTTTTCCTCGAAGAAAGAAATTCGGAGGCCTGTCAGCGATCTGACAGCCGGCTTTGTTATTTTTAGAATGGGCATGCGAGGTTGTGATGAGGGCTAAGTGATCGGTCCCGCACTCGCATATGATGATTACGAGCTTGTCGCCGAATTCGCCGTTTGTAAACTGATAATGTTTGTCGTGAAGAATCGTCCCGCAGTTCATCTAATAATTTGCTAGAAATGCTTCTCTTTCGTGGGCAATGTTCGTAATAATATCTTTGTCCTCGGACGCTAGACCAGATAATGCGTACTCATAGGGAATCGCCTCTTGCTTCCGGTGCTCTATCTCCCATACCTGATACCAAGGCGTGCCCGGCCGGTGAGTCAAATCCTCCATTTCCTGCCCTGTCGCCATATCGTAGCGCCTGGACAAGTCTTCCAGCAGTTCCATTTCTTTCCTTGAAAAGTACTTTTCATCGAAGCTCTTGCCCTCTTTTGGAACAAGCGTAATCGTCACATACTTGCCATCCTCCCGCCGGTCTACATCGAAAAACTCCTCAAACTCAGCATCGTCCCGTGATTCGATAGCTTCATGTAGCTCCGTTGGTACTGGCCCCATCTTCCAAGCAAAATACTGATAACCGGTGATGCTTCGACCAATAATCTGGAAATGCTCTGAGTCTAAAAGCCATAGAAGCTTATAGGTTTTCTTTTTGTGGCACATACTCGTGTGCTCCAAAAAGTAAATAATAGCGTTAAAGGCTTTTTCTTTGCGATAGCGGGCGTTCATAGGCGCGTTTCCTCCTTGGATTGGAAAGCGTAAACCACCAATGTGCCAGTTGACCCTTTATGACACGCAGTCAAGGCTGGTGGCCGGGTACCACATTCCAAGCCCGGCGGGGTTGCACATTCAGACACAGTGTATATAGGTGAATCACCTACCGTCAACACACTAAAACCCCACTACCTCACGCCGGCTCCACTTGACATTCCGGTGTACCCACAATAAAAAACAACCGCCCGTCAAAGGCTCCGGCGGCGACACCACTTTCTGACTGGAGGCAGACATCAATGTCGAGAACGACACTAGGCGCAATTTGCGGGGTTGTCTTCGGATTAGTCGCAGTGGCGACGATGATCCCGCTGAAATTCGACGACAAGACGGCCGCGATGACCGGAGCATTTATCAACAGGTTTGCGATCGGTTTCGTGATCGGAGCAGCGCACCTAAACATGCCGGCGTGGGCGCAGGGGTTGCTATTTGGGTTGTTGCTGAGTCTGCCGGACGCGATTATCACGAAGGCATTTGTTCCAATCCTGGTGATGGGAGCAGTCGGCGGCGTGATCATCGGCATCGTCGTCGGAAAGTGGGGAGTTTAGCGCTAAGAACTGAGTGCGAGCTTGCAATCACTGGGTTGTGATCGCCCGCAGAAAGTCGCTCGGAGAATCAATCGTCAGGTCCGGAGCGGCGGCAAGCAAGCGCTCGCGGGTCGATCCTCCCCAAAGCGCAGCCGCCGTTCGCGCGCCGGCCGCGCGGCCCATCAAGATGTCAGCCGGGCTGTCGCCGATGACCAGCGTCGTCTCCGGGTCGGCGCCGAACTCTTCCAACGCGCGCAGCACGCCGTCGGGTTCGGGCTTTGGCCGCGCAACGTCGTCACCCCACACCGCAAACCCCACAAGTCTTCGCAGCCCGATTATGTCCAGCTCGAGCTCACCCGCGCGGCGAGGCTTGAGCGATACGATTCCGACGCTTGCTCCTTGCGCGGTCAACGATGACAGCAGCTCTTCGATGCCTTTGTAGGCGATCAGATGATTGTGATGCGTGGCGTAGTAATGCTCTTCGAAGCTGGCAAACATCTCTTCGAGCAGTTCTTCGCCATAACGTTTGAGGACTTCGTGAGGCGTGACGTTCCAGAAATCGCTGAACTCGATTTCCTTCGGCAGAACGCCGGTGTGCCGCTCGATCGAGTGAAGAAAGGCCGCGCGATACGCGGGCTCCGAATAAGCAAGCGTTCCGTCGAAGTCAAAAAGAAAGCAGTCGAAGTTCATCGCCTCTTGATTTCGGTGGCGGCGCAAGAACAATCCACACTGTGTTCCGTTGATGTGTTCCCTAGTCCGCGTTTTGCTAGCGGGGCTGCTGCGTGCGCTCTTCGAACTCGCCCATCTTGCGAAACTTTTCGTAGCGGCGGGCGACTCGCTCCTCGTTGCTGAGATGACGCACGGTTTCGAGCGATTGCTCAAGGCTTTCGCTCAGCAGCTCGGCCATCCTCTGATGGTCGGAGTGCGCTCCGCCCTCGGGCTCCGGAATTATTGCGTCGATCAAACCGAACTTGAGCAGATCGGGAGCGGTCAATCTCAACGCGCGCGCGGCGTCTTCGGCGAATGCTTGATCGCGCCACAAGATCGAAGCACAACCCTCGGGTGTGATCACCGAGTAAATAGAGTTTTCGAGCATCGTCACGCGGTCGCCCAATCCGATCGCAAGCGCGCCGCCGGACCCGCCTTCGCCCGTAACGGTCACGATGACTGGCACCCGAAGCTTGGCCATCTCGCGCAAGTTGTACGCAATCGCTTCCGCCTGTCCGCGTTCCTCGGCGTCGATCCCGGGATATGCGCCGGGCGTGTCGATCAGGGTGAAGATCGGGCGATTGAACTTCTCGGCCAGCTTCATCACCCGCAGCGCTTTGCGGTAGCCTTCGGGTTTTGGCATCCCGAAGTTTCGCTGCTGCCGCTGGCGCATCGTCCGGCCTTTTTGATGGCCGATCACAACGCAAGGCTCGCCTTTGAACTTGGCAAACCCGGCAACGATCGCCGCGTCTTCGCCAAAGCGGCGGTCGCCGTGTGTCTCGGTAAAGTCGGTGAAGATCAGCTCGACATAATCGAGCGTGTAGGGGCGGTCTGAATGGCGGGCGAGCTTTACACGCTCCCACGCGCCGCGTGGCTCGGGCTCAGCGGTGAGATTAGCGGACTCCTGCAAGCGGCGATGTATCGCTTCGAGCGAGGCATCGTCGTTGGGGTCCGTCTGCTTCTTTTGTTCCGCCATTCTGAACCGTTCTTCTATCTCGCCCGGCCCACATCTTGACACCGTTCTCGCGCGATTGCTACAGTGCGACGGCGCTCAAAACGCTCGAAATCACGCGCAAAATTCGAGGAGGCTGGAAAGCCGATGGCGACGTTCAATGGTATAGAAGTTCCCGCCGATGGTCAAAAGATTGCGGTCGATGGAATCGAGCTGAGAGTCCCAGATCGCCCGGTGATTCCGTTCATCGAAGGCGACGGAACCGGCCGCGACATCTGGCAACCCTCACGGCGTGTGTTTGATGCGGCTGTCGAGAAGGCTTATGGCGGACGGCGGCGCATCGTCTGGTATGAGATCTTCGCGGGTGAGAAAGCCTTCAACCGGTTCGGCGAGTGGCTGACCGACGATTCTGTGAAAGCCATCGCCGAGTATGTCGTCGCGATCAAAGGCCCGCTCACGACTCCGGTCGGCGGCGGCATTCGGAGCTTGAACGTCACTCTTCGCCAGGTGCTCGACCTGTACGCTTGCGTACGGCCGGTGCGCTACTTCGAAGGAGTGCCTTCGCCGGTCAAGCATCCTGAACGGATGGACATCGTTTTGTTCCGCGAGAACACCGAGGACGTTTACGCTGGCGTCGAGTTTCTCTCAGGAAGCGACCGCGCGAAGGAGATCATCTCGCTGCTCAACGACAAGTACGGCTACAAGGTGAGGACCGACAGCGGCATAGGCATAAAGCCCATTTCGCCGACCGGAACAAAACGGCTTGTGCGAAGAGCGATCAAATATGCGCTCGCCTGGAAGCGTCCTTCGGTCACGCTCGTGCACAAGGGCAACATCATGAAGTTTACCGAGGGGGCGTTCCGCGACTGGGGCTACGAACTCGCAAAGGATGAGTTCAGAAACGAAATAGTCACCGAGCGCGAGACCTGGATTCTGGAGAACAAAGAGAAGAACTCGGCGCTTGGCGATGAAGAGAACGCGCGAATGATCGAGCCCGGCTTTGACCAGATGTCCGAGAAACAACGCGGCGAGGCGGTCGGCGAAGTCAAAGATACGCTTGCGGCGATCTGGGCGACTCACGGCAGCGGCGAGTGGAAGAAGAAGGTCCTGATCAAAGACCGAATTGCTGATTCGATCTTCCAGCAGATACTCATTCGGCCCGATGAGTACTCGGTGCTGGCGACGCCGAACCTGAACGGCGACTACTTGTCGGACGCCGCGGCGGCCCAGGTAGGCGGGCTGGGAATGGCTCCTGGAGCCAATATCGGGGACAACGCTGCCGTCTTCGAAGCTACACACGGAACGGCGCCCAAGTACGCCGACAAGGACATGGTGAATCCTTCATCGGTTATCCTGTCGGGAGTGATGATGCTTGAGCACATGGGCTGGCGCGAAGCGAGCGAGGCAATCGTCACCGCGCTCACCAAGACCATCGGACAAAAACGAGTGACATACGACCTTCATCGGCAGATGGATGGAGCAGTGAAGCTTAAGACAAGCGAGTTCGCTTCGGCGATTATTGAGAACTTGTAGGGTGCGTTCGGTGAGTGGATCAGCGTGGTTCAGAGTTCAAGCTTTAGCTTGCTTCTCACGTCCGCGCGGTGGAAAGAGCAAGCTGAAGCTTGTACTCTGAAACGGACTCACCACCTGAGGTTGCCGATCGTTGACAGTCGTTTCGAGACTGGGACACGGCAGTTTGAGCTGGTACGAGGCGGACCAGCTAGATGGTAACTGGTTCGCCAACATGGATAACCCCCAGGACAATCCTCAACCCCCCACAATCGTCCCCGAAGACTGGGACGACTTCGTCAAGTTCATAGGCCAACACCGCGAAGAGATCGCCGGCGGCGGCTTCGACTTCCGAATCGAGCGAGACTGGGCGAGCAGTCTCACGGATGAAGACTTGCTCTTGCTCGTTCAACACTGTCCGAGCTCCCGCCTGACAATCGCCTCGGCCGCCAGATCGCTTTCCGTACTCGAGGTCCTCTCGCTCGACGAATCAGCAGCGGTCAGAGAGGCAGTAGCCGACAACGTTCGAACCTCCTCTGAGATTCTTCACACTCTCTCCGCAGATTCAGTCTCGGCCGTCCGCATGGCAGTCGCTGAGAACAACAACGTGACTGTGGAGGATTTGGAAAGCCTCTCAACAGACTCGGTAAACTTCGTTCGATGGGGTGTGGCTCACAACGAGAAGACGCCGTCTGAAGTATTGGAGCCATTGGTCAAAGACCCGGACGGCTATGTAAGGGACGAAGCGAAGCGAAACCCGAACGCCGCAAAGCGAGGCTTCTGGTCACGGATGTTAGGGAAATCTTGAATAGGTCTTTTTAGAACTCATCACCCCTTGCGCCGACGCTCTCAAAATAGGCGCTTGAGAACTGCCCGCTGAATCCGCATAATCTCTGTTGGTGGCAATCTGCCACACGCGAGGAGCTTCGAAAATATGGCGACAGTTGACCCAAAGAAAACGCAGACTAGCGATAAGGATCGAATGCACTTCCGCCTGGACACCAAGATCAAGGCCCGAGTGGCTCGTGCCGCCGCCATTACCGGCCAGGGTCTGACCGACTTTGCCGTCTCTGCTCTAAGTGAAAAGGCTGATCAAATCCTCGCAAGGCACGACACAATCTTGCTCACCAGCGATGAATACCAGTTCTTCCTGAACGCTCTTGCCGATGACCATAAGCCCTCCAAGCGCTCACGCGCCGGTGCCAAGCGATACCAGAAGGGTCGCCGCAAAGGTGTGAGATACCAAGTTGATAATTGAGCCTATCTCCCGACACCATAACCGTAAGCTATTCGACTGTGGCGATGACGAGGTCAACCGGTTTCTTCGGGAGCAAGCTCTGCAGGACCACGAAAAAGACATGAGTCGAACGATGGTTTTGATCGACGATGAGGCCGACCCGACTCGGATCATCGGCTATCACACCCTTGCAATGCGGCAGGTGCATCAAGAAGACATCCCTAAAGACAAGCCGAAGATCAAGCGAACCATCCCGGTGGTCCTGCTCGGACAGCTCGGAGTTGACAGAGCTTTTCACGGACGTCGTCTTGGTGAGTTGCTGTTGATGGACGCTCAAGCGAGGGCCGATGAGATTTCGCGCCGGAGTGGCATTCGGGCGATGATGCTCGATGCTAGAAACGAACGGCTAGCAAAATGGTATGAACAGCATGACTTCGTTCGGTTTCCTAGTCAGCTCCGGATGTTTAAGAGCATCGCGGCGATACGTAAGCTCACCTTGCGCGCACGAGACTAGCTATTTCAAAGAGATGGCTGGCATTCGTTTCAGCGTGCGAGTGGTCGGGTCCACCAAGATGCCGACCGATTCCAAAGCAGTAACTCCCAAAAGCGGTTCGGCGTTATCGGGGCCGAAGATCACTCGGCAAGACGTGAGTTCTCCCATGAACTCGATCTCAGCCAAACCGAAATCGTATTCCACTGTTCGCCCGTCCGCCAATTCATAAGCCATTCGTCCGCGCGGTTTGATACCTGCTTTTCTTAGTTCATTCGCAGGCGCGAGGCTATCGGTCGCTCCCGTATCCACCAAAAACTCGGCGGCGTATTTCTTTCGCGCCTTTTCGCTCGCTCGCAAGGTTGTTGTCACATGAATAAGTCCCATGGTTTTCTCGCTAGCCGCCAACATATTAACACGAGACCCTCAAGGCCGGTCGCTCTAGGGTTGAGGGTCACGGTCGTCAGGCGGCGTCTTTTTCTCGGGCGTGCTCTTGCTGTCTAAGCATCGCTGAACGCAGCATTGCCACCGACGTGAACACCACGACTACCACAACCAGCCATCGAACCGCCGAGAGTGGCAACGACTTGACGATGAACGCGGCGATCAGAACTGCGGGTATTCCCCCGAGCGCAAGCCCTAACGCCGCGCGCAGGTCGTAGCTGCCTTTCCTTATGAACCGAGCGCTCGCCACCGGCATAAGAAACGCGCACGAGCCCATCATTATCGGAAAGGCAGTGAGCGGCGCCATCCCAAGCAGGCTGATCAGGATCAAACACGGTGCATAGAGACCGATCCCCAGCGACATCAGCGCGCCAAGGATGAAGTTCCCAACGATCCCAATCCCAAGGCGGGTTCCTTCGAGACCGAGCGCCTCGCCTCCGCCGGGGAACAGATTCAGTTGCGTCATCAGCATCAGAGTTGCGGCTACCAGAAGCGCGGCTCCCATCCCGATTTGTATCTTGCGGCGCTCCCAGCCGGCAACGACGCCCGCGCCAAGCCACGCGCCCAGGACTGCCGCGGCGATCATCAGCACCAGCGTCTTCATATCGACCTGGATGATCGAGATGTAGATCAGCGCTTGCACAATCGTAGGCGGCGTGTGACCGACGTTGAGCGTGCCCGGGATGTGTTCATCGCGGACGACTTTTCGAAACCTGAAGAGGGAAGTAGTGGTGGCGAATGAACCGATGCCCAGCGTGTCGAAGAAGTTCGTTATGAAACCGATGCCGGATTGCAGCAGTGTGGGTGCGCTCGGTTCCACCCGGCGATTGCGGCGGATCGCTGACCACCAGGTGATCAAATAGAAGAGGCCGAACGCGCCGAGCGCGATAAACAGGTAACCCTTTACCGTCATGGCGCGGATGCTACCGTAGTGGCAGTGAAAGGACAAAGGGCCTCGAGACTCGAGACACGTTCGGCGAGCCGGCTGAAGAGGAAGGAGATTATTCCCAGAGGCATCACACAGAGGCTTTCTATGTGCTCGCGAGTTATGCTATCAATCCCGCAAGAGGAACCGACAGAAATGAGTGCTCAGGTGGAGATAGACGAACAGCGCCGGCACGCTCTCGAGCAGTTCGCTCGGCGGCGTAAGACCTCGGTGAGGAGGGTACTTGAGCGCGCTGTCGACGAATTCATGGAGCGGGCGGATGACGAGGAACTCCTAATACAATCCTCGACCCAAGCTCGCCGAACCCACTTGCGAGAAGGCGACGCATCGCTCGCTGTTCGCGAATGGCGGAACAGAAGACCTCTCAAGAAACATCGCTGATGCCAAAGGGATCCCGCCGAATCAAGGTCGTAGTAGACACTAATGTCTTCATTGGGAACTTCCTTTCTAAAACGGCGACCAGTTCCAATCGACGTGTCATTCGGATGTGGCTTATCGACCGAGCACTGAAGCTCGCTATTTCGAACGAAATTCAACAAGAGTATTTGTTGACGTTTGAAGAGATTCTTGGCTTTGACCGGAAGGCGCTTCGAGCCTGGCGAAAGAGATTCGACGACCGGCGGATAGTTGACAAAGTTCAGCCCGGCCGCGTTCGCCGGATCAGCCGAGACTCAAAAGACGACATCTTCATAGCCGTCGCCGCCGGAGCGAAGGCGAAGTTTCTCATCACCAATGACCGGGATCTGCTCGACATCGACGAAAACCAACGACGAAACCTCAAGTTTCAAATCATTACTCCGCACACTTTCGTTAATCGCTGGGATGGCGGTTCGATCTAGCCCGGTGGTTCGAAGAAAACCGCAAGCCGGCTTTTCAAAAAGACAGGCTGTAACCTTTTCGATCCCTCAAACGTGTTGTCGGTAGAATCACGCGGGGCGTGATCGTTAAGGAGGAAGACATCATTGCAATCAAACGAGCAGCTCGACGCAATCGTAATCGGCGGCGGAGTGGCGGGCCTGGCGGCAGCAGCTTATCTCGCGCGGCAAGGCAAACACGTTCGCTTGTTGGAACAGTCGAAAGCGCTCGGGGGGCGGGCGCGAACTAAACAGCAAGAAGGGTTCTTGTTGAACATCGGGCCTCACGCGCTCTACCGGGGCGGACGCGGGATCGAAGTGCTTCGCGAGCTTGGCATCGAGCCGCACGGCAAAGTGCCCGCGGTTTCCGGGGCCTTCGCGATCAAAGCCGGCCTCAAGCACACGTTTCCGGTCGGGCTTGCTTCGCTTCTAACGACAAGCCTGTTTGGTCTCTCGGCAAAACTCGAGACCGCGCGTTTCCTGGCTTCGCTCTCGAAGCTGAACGGCAACGCGGTGATCAACGTCAGCCTTCGCGAATGGTTGGACGCGAACATTTCACATCGCGAAGTTCAGGACTTCCTGTTGACCGCGTTTCGGATCGCGACCTACACGAACGCGCCCGAGCTGATGAGCGCGGGCACAGCTATCGAGCAACTGAAGCTGGCTTTTCACAGCAACGTCTTATATCTCGATGGAGGCTGGCAGACGCTGGTTGAGGGACTCGCGACGTCAGCCGAGCAAGCGGGTGTCGCGATCGAAGCCGGCGTCAAAGTTGAAGCGGTCGAGCGCGACGCGAGCGGCGCTGTCACCGGCGTACGCACCGACGACGGCCGTGTGCTGCTGACAACTAACGTCGTCATCGCATCGAGCCCGGCGATCGCAGCTCAACTGGTGGAAGGCGGCCAGCGTTCCTCACTTCAGAGGTGGGCGGACGAAGCGATACCGGTGAAGGCAGCGTGCCTTGATATAGCCTTGCGCGGGCTGCCGGTGCCGCGCGCAACGGCCGCGTTCAGCGTCGACAGGCCGTTATATCTCTCCGTGCACTCGGCGTCTGCGAAGCTTGCGCCCGAGGGCGGCGCGTTGATTCATGTCGCAAAGTACCTTCCACCCGATCACAACGATTCGAATGAAATGGTCGAGCATGAGCTTGAAGGCTTGCTTGATCTGGCGCAGCCCGGCTGGCGAGAGGCGCTGGTGTATCGCCGCTTTTTGCCTGATATGATCGTGATGAACGCGATGCCCGTGGCGCGAACGCGCGGCGCCGAAGGCCGGCCCGGGCCCGAAGTTGAAGACGTTCCCGGTTTGTACGTAGCCGGCGATTGGGTCGGCAACGAGGGCTTGCTGGTCGATGCGAGTCTCGCGAGCGCGCGGCAAGCCGCCGTGCTCATCGGCTCTGCCGCGAATGTTCGACTCGCCGCGGCCGTTTAGTGAGATGCGAGGAAACGCACTCGCTGGTTAGGGCTGTCGGATTCTTAGTAGTCTCTGCGCAGCCTCCGCGGCTCCGCGGTTAGCGAGGTTTCGAAACTGACTAACCGCGGAGGCGCAGAGACGCTGAGGTTGCGCAGGAGTAACAGAAGACGAACTGGGTAAGACTATGGCGGTTCCTGCAGAAGCGCTTGAAACTGATCGGCGGCTGTTGTGGGGCGTGTGTTATCGCATGACCGGCAACGCCGCCGACGCGGACGACCTTGTGCAGGAGACGTTTGTTCGCGCTCTCACGCATCCGCCTAAGCGCGACAAGCAGCCGGTGCGTCCGTGGCTTATTCGCGTGGCGATGAACCTGAGCCTCGATCTCTTGCGCAAGCGACGACGCCGCGGCTATGTCGGAGAGTGGCTCCCGTCACCCGTTCCGACCGAGAGCGAAGACAACCCAGCGTCCTTCGACCCGCGCGCCCCAAGCGAAGACTCACCGGCCGCTCGCTACGAAATGCTTGAGACTGTTTCGTTCGCGTTTTTGCTTGCACTCGAAGCGCTCACTCCGCTTCAGCGCGCGGTGTTGCTGTTGCGCGACGTGTTCGACTACTCGACCGAGGAGACCGTCGAAGCTCTGGACATCAGCGAGTCGAACGCCAAAGTCACGCTTCTTCGAGCGCGGCGGCGAATGCAGGACTACGACAAGAATAAGGAAGCGTTGACTCCGGCTCGGCGCGAAGCCACCCGGCACGCGCTCGAGCAATTCTTGCTTTGCATAAACAACGGCGACGTGCGCGGGCTCGAGCAGCTTCTGGCTGAAGAGGTCGTCAGCATCTCCGATGGCGGCGGCAAGGTGAACGCGGCGCTTAATCCGATAAGGGGCAGGACAAACTTGCTGCGGTTGATCGCCGGCCTTTCAGCAAAGCTGCGCTCGGCTCCGCGCGCATCGCTTCGCGATTTCAACGGCTTGCCTGCAATCTTGTTCGACGACGTAGACTCGGTATCCACCGCAGCGACTCGCTACACCATCCACGTTGAATTGGACCGCAACGGAAGAATTTGCAAGTTCGATGCGGTGCTTGCGCCGGATAAGCTCTCCGCTGTTTGATTGCTTCGCGCGATTAGTGTAAACATTGGCGGCGCAAAATCTGTCTTGTAGGGGCGGTCCTCCGTGGCCGGCCCTTCTCGCGCGGCGGAGCCATTCGGGATAGAGGGGCGGCCACGGAGAACCACCCCTTACATTAGTTGGGAGGAACGTCGCCAATGGGCAAGGGACGAATCAAGAAGATTCTGCTGTGGACAAGCGCCGCGGTCGTCACGTTGCTAGTCCTGCTCATCTACACCTTTACGCCGGCAAAGCTCGACGTCGCAGCTTACCCCGCGCCGGTTTTCCAGCCTTCAGATCGAACTCCCTCTGCTTTGCCCGAAACAAGTCTTTCGCTCATCGAGTGCGGGAAGATGATGAGCAAACAGGTCTTCGTCTTTCGCGGCGGGCGTTGGTCCGAGGGCTACGAAAGCGGAATGGCCGCTGTGCTTGTGCGCCACCCGAAAGGAGCTTTGTTGTTCGATACCGGGTTCGGAGCTAACGTCGATGAACACATCAAAACGATTCCGGCTCTGATGAGGCGGCTGACCACTTACGACAAAGAGACAAGCGCCGCTGCTCAGTTGAAAGCTCACGGCTTCGATCCAAGCGAGATCAAGATGGCGATCATCTCGCACTCGCACTGGGATCACGTGAGCGGGCTTGAAGACTTCCCAAAAGCCGAAGTCTGGTTCGCGAGAGAAGAGGTTGACGACATCCCGAAACTCCCCGCGAGCGAGTTGATCAAGCAGATGAGCGGCAAGCTCGAGCTGCACGCGCTTGATCTGACCGGCCCGGCTTATGAGAACTTCGATCGCAGTCTTGATCTGCATGGTGACGGAAGCATCGTGTTGGTGCCGTTGCCCGGCCACACTCCGGGGTCGATCGGGATGTTTGTGAACCTGCGTTCGGGCAAGCGTTTCCTGTTCATCGGCGATCTGACGTGGGCGCTTGAAGGCATCGACCTTCCCGCCGAACGCCCCTGGTTGTCACGCAAGCTTGTCGATCGTGACGAAGGGCAAGTTCGCGCGTCCATCGTGAAGGTTCATCAATTGAGCAAGCGTTATCCCGAGCTGGTAGTAGTACCCGCGCACGACCGGCGCGTCCACAACCACATTGCCAACTTCCCTGACTTCGAACGCTGACGCGAAAGGAAATCCGCCAGAACTTTGACGTTCTTCATCATTCAGGAGCAAAGCTTGTTGGTTGATTTCATTGAGTGTCATTGCCGACATATGGGCCTCTCCGTTGCAGGCAATTCTACTCATTACCTACGTGTCAAAGCCATTTGCTTCTTACTTCGTAGCGGCGCGGGCGTGATACTCCTGAAGACTCCTCACTTGAAGCTCTTCTTCCTTTAGCGCACGAATTGCCGCCACAGTCGCCAGTGCGCCGGTCATTGTAGTGACGCAAGGCACCGAGTACTGAATTGCTGCCCGGCGGATCTCGCGCTCGTCGTAAAACGAAGTCCTTCCAAGGGGCGTGTTGATGATCAAGCTGATCTGCTTGCTGCGCACGAGATCAGTGATGTTCGGGCGGCCTTCGTTCACTTTGTAGACAAACCCGCACGGCAAGCCTTCAGCCTCGAGACGTCTCTGTGTGCCGCGAGTCGCTACTAGCTTGAAGCCCAGCTCGTGGAAACTCCGAGCGAGCTCGAGCACGCCTCGTTTGTCCTTGTCGTTGACGCTTATGAACACCGCGCCCTCGCTTGGCAATCGAGTGCCCGCTCCCTGCTGAGCTTTTAAGAACGCTGCGCCGAAGCCTTCGGCTACGCCCATCACCTCTCCCGTTGAGCGCATCTCCGGGCCGAGTATCGGGTCGACGCCCGGGAACTTCACAAAAGGAAAGACCGGCGACTTGACGTAGAAGCGATCCACCGTCAGCTCTTCGGGCAGATTGAACTCCGAGAGCTTGCGCCCGACCATCAGCTTCGCGGCAATCTTCGCGAGCGGAACCCCTGTGGCTTTTGACACGAATGGAACCGTCCTCGAAGCGCGAGGATTCACTTCGAGCACGTACACCGCATCGCGCCAGATCGCGAACTGGATGTTCATCAAGCCAACCACGTTCAGCGCCCGGGCAAGCTCGCGCGTGTAGCCGCGCATAGCGTCCAGGTGCTCTTCGCTGATTCCCCAGGGCGGTAGCACGCAAGACGAGTCGCCCGAGTGAATGCCGGCTTCTTCGATGTGTTGCTGGATGCCCGCGATCACGACTCGCTGGCCGTCGGCCAAAGCGTCAACGTCGATCTCGATTGCATCTTCGAGAAACGAATCAATCAGCACCGGATGCTCGGGCGACGCCTCGACCGCGTGAGTCATGTATTGGTCGAGCGTCGCTTCGTCGTAAACGATCTGCATCGCGCGCCCGCCCAGCACGTAGCTCGGGCGAACCAGCACCGGGTAGCCGATTCGCGTCGCTTCTTCACGAGCTTCCTCATTTGAAGTAGCGAACCCATTCGGGGGCTGAGGAATGCCAAGATCGACAAGCAGCTTGCCGAATCGTTTGCGGTCTTCGGCAAGGTCGATCGACTCGGGCGAAGTCCCGATCACCGTGACTCCCGCGCGAAACAACCTCATCGAGAGATTCAACGGCGTCTGACCGCCGAACTGAACGATCACGCCGTTCGGGCGCTCGCGGTCGACGATCTCCATCACGTCTTCGAAGGTGATCGGCTCGAAGTACAACCGATCGGAAGTATCGTAGTCAGTCGAGACCGTCTCCGGATTGCAGTTGACCATGATCGACTCGAAGCCTTCTTCGTTCAGCGCAAACGCGGCGTGGCAGCAGCAGTAGTCGAACTCGATGCCCTGCCCGATCCGATTCGGCCCCGAGCCAAGAATTATCACTTTTTTTCGATCGGTGACCGCGGCTTCGTCTTCGTCCTCGTAGGTCGAGTAAAGATAAGGAGTGAAGGATTCGAACTCCGCGCCGCAGGTGTCTACGCGTTTGAAGACCGGTACAACTTTCAAATCTTTTCGCGTTTCGCGCACTTTGTCTTCAGTCGTGCCCAGCAGCGTCGCCAGCCGCTGATCGGAAAAGCCCATTCGTTTGGCCGCGCGCAACCGCTCACGCGTGAGCGTTTCGAGTGTTTCTTTTTTCAGCTCGTTCTCGTGCTCGATGATCTCGCGCAAGTTGTCGAGAAACCACGGGTCGATCTTTGTGAGTTCGTGCAGCTCTTCGGATGAGTACCCCGCTTCGAGCGCGTGCATCACGAAGTAAACGCGCTCGGCTGAAGGCACAAGCAACCGCCGGCGAAGCTCGGTTTCGTCGAGATCAGCGGGCACGCGGAACGCGCCACGCACTTCCAGCGAGCGCAGACCCTTCTGAAACGCTTCTTTGAAAGTTCGCCCGATTGCCATCGCTTCGCCGACCGACTTCATCTGTGTACCGAGCGTCGGATCGCTGGAAGGAAACTTTTCAAAGGCCCACTTCGGGATCTTGACGACGCAGTAGTCGATGGTCGGCTCGAAGCTCGCAGGCGTTTTGCGAGTGATGTCATTCGGTATTTCATCGAGCGTGTAGCCAACCGCTAGCTTCGCAGCAATTTTGGCAATCGGGAAACCTGTTGCCTTTGAAGCGAGGGCCGACGAGCGCGAGACTCGCGGGTTCATCTCGATGATCATCAACTCGCCGTCGCGCGGACTCAGGGCAAACTGGATGTTTGAGCCGCCGGTCTCGACACCGACTTTGCGGATGATCTTGATCGCCGCGTCGCGCATAACCTGGTACTCGCGGTCGGTCAGCGTCTGCGCAGGAGCTACGGTGATCGAGTCGCCTGTGTGAATGCCCATCGGATCGAAGTTCTCGATCGAGCAGATGATCACGACGTTGTCCGCGAGGTCGCGCATCACTTCGAGTTCGTACTCCTTCCAGCCGATGATCGACTGCTCGACCATCGTCTCGTGGATCGGCGAAGCCGCAAGCGCGCGAGCGATGATCTCTTCGAACTCTTCGGCGTTGTAAGCGATCCCGCCGCCGGTTCCGCCAAGAGTGAACGACGGCCGGATGATCGCGGGATAGCCGACCATCGAAATCAATGCGCGAGCCTCGTCAATCGATTTGGCGAAGCCGGAACGCGGCATCGCGAGACCGATCTCTTCCATCGCGCGCTTGAACAGCATCCGGTCTTCGGCGACTTTGATGGCTTCGAGTTTGGCGCCGATCAACTCAACTCCGAAGCGCTCGAGCGTGCCGTCTTCTGCAAGCGCGACCGCGAGGTTCAACGCAGTCTGCCCTCCAACGGTTGGAAGCAGCGCGTCGGGGCGTTCGCGCTCGATGACCGCGCGGACCGTCTCAACCGTGAGCGGCTCGACGTAGGTGCGGTCGGCAAGCTCCGGGTCGGTCATGATCGTCGCGGGGTTGGAGTTGATCAGCACAACCTCGAAGCCTTCGCTGCGAAGCGCTTTGCAGGCTTGCGTGCCGGAGTAGTCGAATTCGCAGGCCTGTCCGATAACGATCGGTCCCGAGCCTACGATTAAGATTTTGTGAATGTCAGTGCGTTTTGGCATCAGGGGTCGTCAGGATGCTGTCTTGATTTCGTAGAAATGCGGTTGAGCAAGAAGGGCGATCGTCCGATTTGGATAATCGTAAATGACGCCGAAGTTGTTGGTCACATCGCGGCCCAGCACTGAAAGCTCAGCGCTTTCACCCTCTGTGAAAACAGCGAACTGCCCGCGCACCGTTGCTACTCTTCCGTCGTCGCGGATGAAACCAATCGACGTATCGACAGTAATTGATCCGACGCTTCCGCCCACTCCCGCAAGCTGAATCTGTTCGCCTTGTGGACTCTCTAATGCTCGAAGCCAGTGAAGGAACCGTGCGTTAAAGACCGTGCGATCTGCTCCGGCATCCAGTAAGAAGGTGACTTCAACCATCCGTCCATCAGCGGCTCTTACGAGAGCGAACACAGTCGGCCTGATCACCCCATCCTCACAAATCAACCAGTCACCGATGACATGCATAGATGCGACTCAGCTTCTCACGTTGAATGTAGCGAACGTGTGGGAGATCCTCGGGGTACTTTTCGTAGGCCTGGCGTTCAACGTCCTCCGCTGTGTCAGCGACAAATAATTCTCCACCGGCAGAGCCTACATACTTACCACGATAGCGCTTGTAGACCTCTAGTTCTTCGACGTGTGCGTCGAACCAGAGCACGTTGCGCCTAGCGTTCTCAAACGCCCGCGCCAGTTCAGGCGTCAGCGGTTCGTCTTCGATAACAAGAGGCTTACTCATAGCACGATGATACGTAGTCGTCGAGAACGGGGTCAATCTGTTTTCCCCGTCAGACTCGCTACATCCAAGAAGTTGAAAGGCTCATCGGTCGACCTCGATCAATGACTCTCCCGAATCGGGCCTTGATCGGCGGCGTTTGTTTTTAGTGATCAAGTAATCGATTGGGCTGGCCATTGTTGCGAGTGAAAACACTTAGCATCATAGTTGGGATGTTTCCGAGCCCTGATTTCCCGCTGCGCAGAGAACCAATCACCCTCAGCCTTGTAGATCCATTCAAGCGAGATGGGCTTCATAGAGTACCTTGCCCTGGGTAGTGATTTCGTTGATAAAGAAGTCACCCATCATCAAGCGTTCAGAAATCTGCTCTGGTGTTCGGACGATCAGATCAAGCGCGACAGCCGTGTCAATGACTGTCCGAATCTTGGCAGCTTGTTCACGCGAACTTCCTTCAAATCGCATCACGACGAGCAGGTCCACGTTGGAGTCTGGGGTCGGGTCCCCCCAAGCGTAAGAGCCAAAGAGAATGATTCTCTCGGGATGAAATCCGAGAACAATCTCTTCGCAGAGAAATTGGATTTGTTCCGGCGTGGCCTTTGTCAGTTCTTTTGTCGCGCTCATAACTGAATGCTGTGTCGGGAGTAAGACGTGCTCCCCGGTAAGCGGCGATATTACCGGCTAGATCAACGCGTTTCAATCTGAGACAGAACTTCTCATCCATCAACCTGGTTGCTGTGACTGCAAATTGGACAGTACACGGGGCCCTTCTTACGGTCGTTCCATTGGAGTCGCGCCGCCTCTGGCTTCAAGCTCTCGAGTCGTGTGCTCGGTGACGCTAGCGGGGATCTCGATTCGCTCGGCCAACTTGTTGGTCGAACGCTTCGCGTCTTCACTTGTCGACGCGGATGATAGCAGTTTCTGCGCGCGCATCCAGAGTTTGCTGCTCGGCGGAGTATAGCCGAGCGCTTTCATCTCGCCGCCAGCCGCGACCCACTTGCCCAGCCCGCTAGCCAGCGCCGCTATGCCCCAGAAGAAGATCCAGGAAACAACAAAGAAGGAACCAACCATAGGCAGCCCGAACATATTCAGCAGGAAAACGGCCTTGACCGCGGCGGGGATCAGCACCAGACCGGTTATGGTATCCCGGCGGCCTCGGTAGTAGTCCTTTATCACCTTGGTCAGTCGCTGATCGATAACAGGTGATCCAGACGCCTTTCCACTAAGTGCTTCGGAAACCGCAGCGAGGTTTGTTCCGCAGCGGGTGCAAAACTTGATGTCGGGCTGATTCTCGTGAGCGCAGTTAGGACAGTACATCTCTCCCCCTCAGTCTTATGCTATTTGATCTCGATAGACGATGACTTAAGGAACAACGTTCAACGGCCGCCAGTGGTTCGCCTTGCCTCGATAATGATCAAGTGGCGGCCGGCGCTCTCTCATTCGTAGCTTAGAGCGACAACCGGGTCTTGATTCGCCGCTCGCAAAGCCGGGTACAGCGCGCCAACAATACCAGCCAGCATCCCGAATGCGACCGCGTAAAACAACCAGACCGCTTCAAGCTCAACTGACAACGGCGTAAGCTTCGTGATCAAGTACTTGCCCGCCACCGAGATCCCAAACCCGGCAAGCACACCCATGGACGAGATCAGCACCGCTTCCTTTTCGATCTCGCCTGCGATCCACATTCGCGACGCGCCCAGGCTCTTGAGCACGCCGATCTGACGAGTGCGCTCGGTCACGGTTGTGTACATCGTCAGCAGTATGACCAGCGAGCTTAGCGTGACTGAAAGCGCGACAACGACTCGCAAGAACGTTTGAAGCTCGGGCGTGCCTTGCGCGATCAGGATCGGGAGGTCGCGAGTCATCGCTACGCCGAGATCAGGGAAGCGTTCCTTGATCAGCGTGGCGATCTCATCTTGCCTGGCTGGGTCGCCGAGCTTGACCAGCAGCATCGAGCACAATCCCGGCCGATTCAGCGATTGTTGCATTGTCGCGAGCGGAACTTTTATTCGGCCGAGCGATTCGGGTTCGTAGATGCCGACGAGACGGAATTGGCGATCGAAGATTTCGATCTGGTCTCCGACTTTCAGCTTGCGATTTTTCTGCTGGATTCGATCGATCATCGCCTCGTCGCCCGAGGTGGCCGCTCGTCCTTCGACGACTCGCACGTCCGACACGCGAGTGAATGAATCGTAATCGATTCCATCTACAAGGCGTCCTCGCAAGTCCTGGCCTACCGGAACGATGTCGGTCACTCCGTCAATCGAGCGAATCTCGTCAGCCAGCCCGCTTTGCAGCGTGAGCGCTCTCGACAAGCTCAGACCGATGGTCGAGCCCGGCGGGCCGATTATTATTTCGGCGGTGACCGCAGCGTTGCGCCGCCCCTGGTCCTTCAAAAAGCCGTGAGCGATTCCCACGGTGAGCACAACCAATACGACCCCGAGAGCTACCCCGGCCATGGTCGTGGCAGTTCGGGCCTTGCGGTAGAGGAGGTTTGAAATAACTAAGTTGTCCATTTGCGATTTTGGATTCTGGATTTTAGATTTTGGATTAATGCCAAGAGTCGAATATAGCGCACGCGCTCAAGGCTGGACAAACCGGTCATCTCCGGCAGGATGTAACGCCGGAAGGACGGAACGGACAGAAGGGCGGAAACGACAGAAAGGACAGTCCTTTCGTCCCTTCTGTCCCTTCTGTCCTTTCTGTCCCTTCTGTCCTTTCTGTCCTTTCTGTCCCTTCCGTCCCTTTCAAATCCTGAGACGTGTCGTTATATCCGAGAACTCATACTGGCGACTCGTCCCTCGCGCGCGACCGCGTTTGTGTTTGATCTGGAATGAAACGACCGTACGCCCGTCGATCTTGATTCCGAACTCCGACGCTATTGGATGCCCGCCGCGCGGTCGAGAAGGCAAAAACGAAATGCGGTCGGCGCTCAGCTTTTCGATCTCTATCTCGTCCAGCAGCGATTCCCATTTCACCTCGCCTGTTGTTCGGTCGAAGATGATCACGCGGCTGTTGTCGTTGCCGTGCTTGAAGTGCCGCAGCCGCCGCAGGAGATACTTTGCGGCTTCCAGATCGCCGACTCGGGCCTTGCTGAAATCAGCCGGCTGGCAATCGGAGAGTTTGAGCTTCTGAATGAGAATGTGCGCGACGAGTCTTGCGACATTGAGGTAGTGCGACTTCAACTCAACGGTTGAAGCGAATCCCAACTCCACGATCATCCGGTCGAGTTCCGCCCGCGTCACCTGGAAGTATCTCTCAGTCCATTTCGCGCCGATGTCTGGAGTCTGGCCTTCCGAGACTGCGACTTTGCCCGACTTGTCGGTCTTCACTGATACAGGCAGATCCGGCCGGCCGCTCAACTCGAGCCGCAAGTCACCGGCCTTCGCGTCGGCGTATTCTCTGGCGGTGTGGCGCACGCGAGTCAAGCTTGCTGGTTTGACTTGATTGAGGATTTGAATAGCGCCTTGTTTGGTTGCTGCTTCGATGTTGGCGATCTCTTTTTGAAACACTGCGCGGCTCGCATGAGAAGCGGGTAGCCGATTGATCGCGTCGAGCATCTTGGCTTTGCTGCGTGAAGGATCGAACTGCGGTTGATTGAGATGAGCTAGCGCGATCAGTTCATTGGCCAGCGAGATTTCGGCAAAAGTCCCGAGGCCGTCATGAAAGGCGCCTTCGATGATTTCGAATTCGGTCTTCGAGAGCGCCGGTGCGGCAGTCGATTGAATTGCTGGGCGGGCTTGAGAAGTAGCGGGTTGGCTTGACCCGATCAGCAGCCCCACCAGGACGAGGATCGCAGCTCGACTACCGTTGGAGAGATGGAGCTGATTTCCTGAAACGCGGGAACCGATCATTTATTATTCATGCCATTGGCAATGCAAACGAAACAATCCGGTAGTGTCCTAAAGTTGTGTTGCTCGTTTTGTCGGCGCATCGAGCAACCGCCAAGACGCCAAGAACGCCAAGATTCTCAACGGATTCTTGGTTTAACCTTGGCGTCTTGGCGGTTTTCCAATCGAACAACACACAATAGGACACTACCAACAATCCCGAGAGGCGGTAGTGTCCTATTCTTAATAGGACACTACCCGAGAGGCGCGCATGTTTTCTCTGCGCAAAAACTCTGCGTCTCGGCGCCTCTGCGGTTAGCAGGTTTAAGTGCTAACTAACCGCAGAGTCGCTGAGACCATCAGAGACAAGGGCAGAGAATCAGGACATCGCCACTCCTGTCCTGGTCGAGCCTACTTCCCGGCGTCGGTTCCTCTCAGATGCTTGTCGAGGAAATCCAGTATCGCCTTGTAGCCGCGAATCTCGTTAGCCTTCTTTGTGAAGCCGTGGCCCTCGTCATCGAACACCACGTACTCGACAACGCCGCCCTTCTTCTTGACCGCTTCGACTATCTCGTCCGACTCGGGTTTAATGACGCGCGGATCGTTCTTGCCTTGAAGCACAATCAACGGCCTGGTGATCTTGTCGGCGTGGAAAAGCGGCGAGATTGCCTTCAGATTATCGAGGTCGGCCTTCGGGTCGCCGAGTTCCTTGTAGAGCGCCTTGCGGAACGATTCCCAGTACGGCGGAATCGATTCAAGCGTGCGCACCCAGTTCGAAACGCCAAACAGATCGACCCCGACCGCGAACTCCTGGGGCTTGTACGCAAGCGCCGCAAGCACCATGTATCCGCCGTAGCTCCCGCCAAGAATCCCGATCTTCGACGTGTCCACGTAGTCGAGCGTCGCCAGATACTTCTTCGCTTCCACGCAATCCCAAAGCGGCTCGCGCCCGTGCTTCTGATCGTCGGCGGTAAAGAACGTCTTGCCGTAGCCCGAGCTCCCCCGGTTGTTCACGCCCAATATCACATAGCCATGATTGACCAGGTACTGGATCACTCCACTGTAGTTGGTGCGCGTCTGGCCGCCGGGTCCGCCGTGAATCCAGAGCAGCGCGGGCGCTTTGTTAGTCGCGCTCGCTTGATGCGGCTTGTAGAGAATCGATGGAATCGCCATCCCGTCGAACGACTTGTAGCGGATGACTTTCGACGCGACGAGATCGGCCGAGTCGATCTCGGGGTTCAAAGTGTTGGTCAGCTTCTTCACTTGCCTGGTAGCAAAGTCGTAGACGTACAGGTTGCCAGGCGCGTTGTCGCCGGTGAAGTAGAACGACATCAGCTTCTCGCTTCGTGAGATGTTCACCGACGTGATCTGACCCGCCGGGAACGCCGGCAGCGCGACGGGCTTGCCGCTGGCGCGGTCGTATATCTTGATCCCGGTGCGAGCGTCTTCGTTGATCGCGACGACTCGGTATTTGCCATTGTGCGAGAAGTATGTAAATGCGATGTCCCAGTTTGCCTTCTCGACCGGCTCCTTCTTCCCGGTTGCGAGTTCGTAGCGCGAGAGGTAGGAGAACTCGCTGCCTTCATCGGTTTGATAGAGCAGGAAGCGCGAGTCCGGATCGAACGTAGCCGGGCTTGAGGCAACCTCGCCCTGATGTGGCGTGATGTTCTTCATCTCCTTTGACGCCACGTTGTATAGGAAGATGTCGGAATCCGACGTTGTGTTTGGCTTTTGGAATGCGATGAACTTCTCGTCATTCGAGATGTCGCCAAACTGGTATCCGACCGTGTCCTGGTAGAGCAGCTTCCGGTCGAAGCTCGTTGCGTCCATCTTGTAGATGTCGAAGAAGCGCGCGTCTCGCTCGTTAGTCATGAAGTAGAAGGCTTTGCCATCCTGACTCCACCCGATGAACTGTGCCTTGAGCTTGTCGCCGGGCGTAAGGTCTTTTTCCTTACCATCCGCGCCGAGCACGTAGATGTGATTGTTTTCGTTCCCACCCTGATCGTGCGTGTACAGGATGCGCGGATCGTTAGGGAAGTAGCCGACGCTGAACGTGCTCTCGGTAGTCGACCGAGTGATCTGTTTCATCTCACCGCCGCCGACCGGAATTGTGTACAGGTTGTAGATCCCGCTCTTGTTGCTGTGCACAAGTATCGACTTGTCGTCCGGCGAGAACGAACTGCTTCCGATGGCGGTCGTGTTGAGAAACTGCTCGATCGTGTACTGCTTGACCGAGCGGGTTGCGGATGCGCTCTTGCGGGCTTTGCTCTGTCCGAAGGCCGTAAGCTGAAGCAGGGCCGTCAGAAGAGCTATTGCGGCAAACGCGGGCGCGAACCGGCGCGCGCGATCTGAAAACGATGTGTGTGATTTCATAGAAGTCTCCTGTCGCTTAACTTGTGAAAGTTGAAACGTGTGAATGAGTCTTGTCATTAACGTCTTTCTGGCGCGAAGCCACCTGGGAATTGCGGATTGCGGATTTCGGATTGCGGATTTGGACGGGGAAAGGGTCATTCCGAAATCCGCAATCCGCAATCCGCAATCCGAAATCCGCAATGTTCTACATCTTCACGACCGCGAAGTCTATCAAGTGCCGGGTTCGGTCGACTCGCATGACCTGGACCCGTATCGTGTCGCCCAGCGTGAACTGCCGCCCGCGACGCACGCCCACCAGTTTGTGCTTGCGCTCGTTGTACTCATACCTGTCATCCATCAACGTCGATACGTGAACAAGCCCCTCGACAAACAGCTCGTTCAACTCGATGTAAAACCCGTAGTCCTTTACTGAAGTTATGACGCCGTCGAACTCGTCGCCCACGCGATCGGCCATAAACTCGACTTTGCGCCAATCCATCAGCTCGCGTTCGGCGTCGGAGGCCGCGCGCTCGCGATCGCTCGAGTGATCGCCGATCGTTTCAAGCGAACTGCGAAGCGCTGTCTCGCGCTCTTCGTCCAGCACGGGCCAGGCGACGAGCTTCAAGGACCGCTTCAAACCAAGGTCGATCGCCTGCCATTCGTCTTCGCCGCGTCGTCCGCGCTCGATCACTTCGCGCAGTACGCGATGGACGATCAGATCGGGATAGCGGCGAATGGGCGAAGTGAAGTGCGTGTAGGTCTTGATCGCCAGCCCGAAGTGGCCGAGGTTCTGCGGCGAGTAGCGCGCTCGCTGCATCGACCGGAGCATCAGGTACGAGAGCATCCGTTCTTCGGGCCGTCCGCGAATCTCGCGCGCCAGATGTTGAAAGCCGCGCTGAGGCACACGGCCGTGCATCGAAAACTTGTGTCCGAATGATTCCGCGATGTCGGCGAACGCTTCGACCTTGTCCTCCTTCGGCTCTTCGTGGATTCGATAGAGCGCCGGCGCCGCAAGCTTCGAAAGATGTGTCGCAACGGTCTCGTTGGCCAGCAGCATGAATTCTTCGATCAAGCGGTGCGCGATGTTCCGCTCAGAACGGACGATCCCGCTCATGTGGCCTTCGTCGTTGAAGAGGATCTCAGCTTCGGGGAGATCGAAGTCGATCGCGCCGCGTTCTTCTCGCACCTTGATCAGCGACAACGTCAGCTCGTGCATCGCAAGAAGCATTTCTTTGACGTGCTGGTAGCGGCTTGCCGTTTCACCTTGCGGGTTAGTGATGATTTCATTCACCGCAGTGTAAGTCATTCGCTCGCGGCTGCGAATCACGGAAGGCGTCAGCTTGTAATCGACGACGCGGCCTTCGCGGTCAAGCTCCATCAGTGCCGACATCGTCAGCCGGTCGACTTGCGGGTTGAGCGAACAGATTTCATTCGACAACCGCTCGGGCAACATCGGAATTGCGCGCTCGGGAAAGTAAACCGACGTGCCCCGGCGAAATGCTTCTTCGTCCAACGCGCTTCCCTCGCGCACGAAGTAACTGACGTCGGCAATGTGCACGCCGAGCCGCAGGCGTCCGTTTGCCAAAGCTTCGAGCGAAACAGCGTCGTCAAAGTCGCGCGCGGTCTCCCCGTCGATCGTGACGGTGAGCAATTCGCGCAAGTCGGCGCGGCCTTCGAGCTCGGCGTCTTCAATTCTCTCGGAGGCCGCTTCCGCTTCCGCCAACACGGGTTTGGGAAAAACGTGAGGAAGGTGGTGCTTTCGAACGATGATCTCGATGTCGATGCCCGGCGTGTCTTCGGGGCCGAGCACTTCGATGACACGGCCCCAGGGCGGGCGTCCAGCCATCGGGCGACGGGTGATCTCGATGTTCACGATGTCGCCATCTTTCGCGCCTAACGAATCGGATGGCGCGACGCTTATGTCGTGGTGAAGCTTCTCATCCAGCGGGGAAACGAAGCTCTGACTCTTGAGCTTGACGAAGCGGCCGACTGTTGTCGGGTTAGCCTGCTGTAGGACCGCTTCAATGCAGCCTTCGCGCCCACGCGAGGTGGTGGCGACAACTCGAGCGATCACCTTGTCCCCATGAATCGCCGCGCCCACCGAGCGCTCACCGATAAAGAGGTCGCCTTCAGCGCGCTCGCGCTCGTCATCTGGGATAACAAAGGCGTGACCCGATCGTGTGCCTCTGAGCGTTCCGATCAACAGCCCGGGTGCTTGTTTGCGTGAGAACTTGCCCCCGCTTTTCGCTGCGAGCCCGGCTCGCGCGAACTCAGCGAGGTAGCGGTCGAGCGTCGCGGTTTGTGAACCTGTGAGCCCGAGGGCTTCGGCGAGGCGTTCGGGTGAGAGGGCGCGGCTCTTCGATTTCGGGAGCGCCTGAAGTACGCGCTGAGGTGATAGATCGGTGGTAAGCATGATGATTTTGGATTTTGGATTTTAGATTTTGGATTGAGGAGACTGCTTGCTTAGCGCTCGATGTTCAATCAAAAACCTGAAATCGCAATATCCAAAATCAAATTTGACACTGTTCTGGCGCGCTGGCTAGTATGTTTTGACTGCAAGAGTTCCACAATCAGATGCGGATGTGGCGGAATGGCAGACGCGCAGCGCTCAGGACGCTGTAGGAGCAATCCTGTGGAGGTTCAAGTCCTCTCATCCGCACCAACTTCCTCTTGTCAACCCAGGAAAGTCGCGCGGCTTGTGTTTGGTGTTCCGGCATTCTCCCTTTCGGCATCGCGACCCGCTTTCAGAGAAAAGGCTCACGTGAAAGAACTCAACCGGGTTGCGAATATCCGGATTTAGACGTGGCCCTCACCGGTCGCCACGCGTGGCGTGAACGCGACCGTCACGCTCCAGAGTAGCTCAGCTAGCCGTGGGTCAGGTGAGATCAAAAAGCGAATACGAGGCAGCGCTCGGTCTCAGGCACGCACCGCAAGATAGAGAGCAAAGTTGCACCACCTGAAAGGCTGATCGATGATTCGGAACCCCGACTCCTGGAGCAACAAACGATTCTCGGAGTCCCGAAAAGGTATAAGGACGTTCTCCAGAGCCTCTCTCTTGCGCGAGATCTCGTCGGCACTGTAGCCGGCGCGCCGCTTAAACTCGTGATAGTTGTCAATATACAAGCGACACAGTCCGGAGTCGTCGGCGAGGATTTTTTCGCCGAGCAACAGGCAACCGCCGCTGACCAGCGAGCGGTAACACATGCGCAGCACCGAACCGCGATGAAGCGGTCTCACGAATTGCATAGTGAAAAGGATCGTGATCACGTTAGCGTCCGGAAGGATCTCGTAGTTCTCTATCGGCTCGGAGGAGAAGGAAACGCAATCTCTGCCGGGGATTTCAGCCAACTTGTCGATCGCCTTCTGCCGCATCGCCGCGGAGGGCTCGATGCCCACAATACCGGAATAGGATCCGCTGTCCAACGTTGTTACCAGCGCTTCGATCGTGGTCCCTGTACTGCTGCCGATATCGTAGACAATACCTCCGTGTAGAAACTGGGGCACCATACTGACGACCAGTCGCTGAATCTCGGAATAGAATGGAACGCTCCTGGCGACCATATCGTCGAAAACGGAGGCGACATCTTCATTGAACGCGAAATCAGAAACCCGGCCGCCGTGAGCTTTGAATAACTGGTCTCTCAAGATCGCCTCCACTTCGTTCCGTTAAGTCTTACTATGTGGACAAACCAGTCAATACCCTGACTTTCAGCCTCGTATGCGTGATCCAAAGAACATCCGGCCGCATCGTAAAGTCTTGCCCAACCAATCACATCCTCGGGCGGCACACCTTGCGCGGTGAGTACCTGAATGACATCGTGAATGATGGTGTGCCGAAACCTCGCGGGAGAATTGCGCACCCGCGTCAGCTTTCCGTAGTAATCAACGACGAGCAAAAGGCGCCCGGGGAACAGCCGCCGCAGATTCGCGAGCAGTTTTATTGCCTCCGCGTCCCCCGACCGGAAAAGCTCGTCCAGGAGACCCTTGGCATGCAGGTACTCTATGCGAGAGCGCGTGCGGCTGGGCACATGAGTCGCCAGCCTCCGAACATCGCCGCAGAGAATACGTACTCTTCTGGATAGGTTCTTCTCGGAGATTCGTCGTCGCGCCACGGCGCACATCTCGGGCGAGGCATCGAGTCCCCATCCTCGAAAGTCACTGTTGCCCTCGCTGAGTTCGCTCAGCAGTGTCCCGGGTCCGCAGCCCAGATCGAGTAGCGAGCCGATCCCCCGCTCCCGCGCTATCTCCAGCACCAGTGGATTCGGCGGTGATTCGATGATGCGGTAGGCCTCCGCCTCGACTGCTCGGCGGACCAGATCCCTGCCCAGTTGCGGGCGGGTGAGGCTCTCTTCCATCTGCAAAACCGTCGGACCATAGGCGCCAATGAACTTGGCGAGCTGAAAACCGAGAGAGTAGTACTGCAAGTACTTTGGTCTGACTTCGTAGCGGCCGTTGCGCTTCCTGATCAGTACGTCGCTCTTCTCAGAAATAAAATCGAGGAGCGCAAGGAAAAGCCTCTCATCGTAATGGCGGCTGCGTGCGATTTCGGCAGGCGTCCGGCCCGAAATCAGCTCGTCAAAAAGCCCCTTTTCCGAAAAATGGACGAGTACCCCTGAAAGGTAGAAACCTTCGATGGCCTGAAGGACATCTTGTTTCCCCACTCAACACCTATTGCTCCCTTAAGGTTGCGACTACCGATCCGTGATGTTTCTGCTGATCTGAACCAACTCTCCTGCGGCGCGCACGCGCGGCTTGGATTTTGCCAATGGGCGGCGGCGTGATGACCCCGCCAGTAATTGCACCGTCTCGGGAGGCATCCGATTCGGTGCGCGCCTGCGGGGCGCGGGGCCGTGTGCCCGTATTGCATCGAGGGTTTTCAACCGGTTTAGCAGCCGGCGGAGCGCATTGGGGGACACACCTCCGAGCCGCTCGACACACTCGTCCTCAGTCCGAGGCTCGCTTACGAACTCCAGTAAGTCGGCCACCGGTTCAGTGATCTGAAAATTCCGAATCGAGGTTGGGGTTCCGAGATCCCCAACAATTAGAAAGCTTGCTCGGTCGGTCCGCAGCTCGCCCGGGATTTCTGCTTCCTCGCTCACCGGCGTGGCGGACAAGAAGTGTAGAATCTCCGCGCAGTTCTGTATGCCCCGGAGGACCGCCGCCCGTCTGTTCAATACAATCTTCGGCGGCTTCGAGGCTTTCATAGGCATACCTTCCACTTCGCTCGTCAGAGTTAGCGCGGTGCCAGCATATCTGAGGAGTGCCGAAAGGTAATGATCGCTTCCCCATCTGTCTTCGATGAACGATTCGATGAACTTGATAGATGAAGGTTCCGCGTCCGATTTTGTCTCCGACCATTGCCAGATCGCCTCCAAAAACTCTGGCAGGCCGCCATGTCGACTCATGGTATGCGCCAGTAGGGTGAACCCAAGGCGGTAAAGGCTCTCGAATACAGCGGAAGTGAAGACCAGTCGTCTCCGGGCAATTATCGAGGGGAAGTAGTGATGATTGGGGAAAATGCCAGGGTTACCAATCATCAGTGTGGCATCGTCGGACTCGAGAGTTGGGAAATTGAAATCAGCGATGTAACCGTCATAAGACAGCGTGTCGCCGAAGTCGCTCAACAGCTTCGTCCCGGGCTCAGGCGTAAGCAGATGCAACTGGACCTTGACCTGATCCTGCGGTAGCTCAAAGCAACTCCCGATCAGATTGAGCGTGTCGTTCAGATCGGCCTGCTCCTCCTGGGGATAACCAAGGATGAAGGAGACCGTCGCCGACATACCGGTCCGCATCGTCGCGTCCAGTATGGGATCGAAAAGTCGTAAGTCCTGTCGCTTTTCGGACAGCGCCTGCATTCGCACTGAGCCTGTCTCGACTCCATAGTAGATGGACCGGCAGCCCGAAGCATGCATTTCCGCGATCAGTTCCTCATCCACACAGTCCATCCGTGCCGAGCATGACCAAGTGAAGCCCCGGCCTCGGGCTCTTTCACAAAAAGCGAGAACCTTGGCACGGTTCACCGTGAATAAGTCGTGCATCAGCCCGAAATCTCGAACGCCGTAACGCGCCATCAAATACTCCACTTCGGCACAAAGCCGATCCGGAGATTTCAACCGATACTTACGTCCGAAAAAGCTCGCCGTAGAGCAGAAAGTGCAGTGAAATGGACAACCCCGCCCCGCCTCTATTCGCAGGGTCCGTAATTGGAGCCGGTCGATCGGGTAAGCATCGTATGCCGGCCAGGGAAGCGAATCAAGATCATCAATCAGCGCACCGCTCGGAGTCCTGACAATCGCCGAACCCTCGCGGTAGGTGATACCCGGAATGTGGTTGAGTGCGGGGCCGTTCAGACTTTCCAGGAGCATTGGCAGCGTCGCTTCTGCCTCGTGGCGGGCAACAACGTCGAATTGAGGAAACCGCTCCAAAATCTCCCGATCCAGGATTGTAGCGTGCGGACCACCCAGAAGGATCGGAATCTCTGGCGCAACAGCCCTGACATATGAAGCAATCTTGAGAGTGCAGATGAAGTTGCACCCGAGCGAAGTGAAGCCGAGAACCTCGGGATTGAGACTCAGCAACTCGCCGGCGATTCGCTCATAAAGCGTCCCATCGAGTTCCAGAGTTCCTGCGTTGAGCCCAAGCTTCGGATCGTAAAGTATTCCCTCATGCCCCGCGTCGCGCGCCACACCGAGCAGCGACAAGAGACCCAGGTGCGGCTGAATATCGAAGCGATAATCGGAACCCTCGCTCTGAATGAGCAGATTGTCAACGAGCACTAGCCTCAAGTTGTCACCCCACTGCTGCGTCTGCGAGCCGGTCGTAGAACAATCAGCCCGGCGTTAATCGACTCGGCCAGGAAATCGCGAACTGCGCGCCTCTCGACAAAGACGGCTTCGGTTCGGTTAACGCGGTCGACAATCGCCCTTACGGAACGGCATCCGTTGACTGAATTCAGTATGGCCTCGGAGAGATCGTCCACCTCGAAGATGCGCAGGGAATGCACCGAGGGGTCGAACCAATAAGCCAGCACCGCTCCCGGACAATCGGTGGGCGGTGATGGGTCGCTCGCGGAGATGCGTTCGACCAACGCCGACACGTCATAAGTAAATCGCTGCGTACGCAAAAGGCCTCGGATCTCAGGCACTGAGCGCCAAAACTCAGACGGAGTAATCGACGTCAAGTGCATCGATTCAGCCTCCGTCGAGGCGCCATTGCCCGCAGCGTGCTCCTGTGCGTATGTCCCGATCTCCCAGACAAACCGCTCGTGATGAAGCACGTCGGCGATCGCGGCGTACTGCGGACCCGATCGGGAGGCAATGTACTCGTCAAGAAAAGTGATGAAGCGGCGAGTCTGTTCCTTGCGGCAGACACCCTGTCCCGCTCGGTTTTGTTGATGCTCAGCACGATAAGCGATGAAAATCTGCGGCTCGATTCCTTGCAACTTTAACAGGGTCCTGGTGAACCGCAGGTGCTGCCAAAGCCCGTTGAGCTGGACTTTCGTTATAAGTGCGGCCAATCCCTTAATGCGACCTACATCGATTTCGGCAAACTCGCGTCTTAGCTTTTCGTCCAGGCGGTATTCATCAAGCGCGGCCGCCCCGTTGTCTGCAAACCTCTGGAGGAACTCGCTATCAACCATGCAACGAGCCAGTATGGTTTCTACCTTGGCGCTGATCATTACGGTCAAGTCAGCTCGCCCGTCTTCACGCGCAATCCGCAAGCTCACGCGTGCGGGCGATCTCTTCCTTTAGAATGGAAACGGGGAAATGCATGGACCAGTTGTATTCGAGCGTTACCGCCCGAACATCACCCTGAGCGAGCACGATCGCGAGCAGATCGTAAACCTCATCTGGCGCTCTCTCGGTGTGATCGTCCCAAAGCACGCCCATGCCCGGCTCGGCACCCGCCACATGGACTTCAACCACGCGTTCGAGCGGCAACTCCAGCAACGTTTCACGTGGTTCGACGTTCGTGGCCCGGGCTGTGATGTAGAGATGGGTCAAGTCGAGGAGTAATCCAGCCGACGATCTGGCGCAAATCTCGCGAATGAATTCCGGCTGCGTCATGGTGCTGCCGGGTGGTGTGAAGTATACGGGTTGATTCTCCACCAGCGTCGGGACGCCAAAGTACTCTTCGCATCGCGCAAGAACTCCCGCAACAATTTCGACCGTCTCAGCATTGAAGGGCGGGTTTACCGAGTATCCGATGTTGTACGGTTCACCGGGATAGTGCTCCTGGTCGAAATACCCTCGCTCGGCGGTGATGAACGCAAGGTGCTCGCCCAGCCAGGGTGTTCCGGTTCGCTCTATCCACTCCCGGATCTCGCCGAAGGTGTCTTCACTCGCCGGAACCGTGCCGGCCAAAGAAAGGCTGGCTGAATGCAGGATCAAGGGCGTGCTCTGCCCTACGCTAAGCACGGTCGGATCGTGACGCAGCAGTTCGAACGGAACCTCAACGAAGTCGATAGCTTTCGGCTCGTCACGCAGGAACTGGCAGACATACGCGCTATGCGCAAGCCCAACCTTTGTAGTGGATCCCGTCCAGGGCACCATTGTTGCTATCCGCGTCCGCGGCTGGCGCGTGGGAGTCCTACCGCTTAGTTCACTATTACAAGCGCATCTACGATTTGGCCCAGCCTGGTAACCGAGAGTTCCTTCAGTCCCAGTGTGATCTTGCCCGATTCTTTCAGGCATTGTTGCGCGCGTTTCTGATGGCTGGCGCTCAACGAAATCACAACTGCACCGTGAGTGAGAACTGCATTAGTGCGCGTCGGCTTACTTTGTTTGGCAGGCGTTGCGGCGGTCGTCTTCTTCGGCATCTCGCTTCCTCCTGTCCTACCCCTTGACTGCTTTCCAGGGGTGGTGGTTGCGGAACGTTGTTGTCTGATCGGCGTGTTCAAACGTTCGATCTTCGGTGCAACACATTACACCGACTTGATTTGAGTGTCAAGAAGTTTAGGCGGGATAATCACTTATCGGGTGTGTAAGAGTGGGACTTGGTACAGGATGAAGACGTGACTCTCATTAACACCTCAATTTCATTGAGGTGCCGGAGGGGCGAGACGGGTTTGTGCACTTCACTGTTTCAACAGTTTTGCGGTCGGTCTGGTAAACCGTTGAAACGGTTGCGGATTCACCGCCTGGGCGCGGCACCCCACTGAAAGTGGGGTGTTAGTGAGAACCCACTCGCGCAGGCGACTCAGCGGCCGAGGTCAAGAGCGCGCCTTCAGACAAGTCCCACTTTCAATTACACCCTCACTTATCAGAAGTCTTACAATATGCCGCCAACCGGCCTCGGCTCTAGCGTGCAGATGAAATCGTGCCTTCGGTACCCAAGGCTTGTTATACTACGCTGTCACGCGGCCCCTTACCGCCCGGAGCTTTTACAGATGCTCTCAATTCGCTCAAAGCTCACTCTTTGGTACTTCGGAATTGCGGCCGCCGTACTGGTCGCGTTCGCAATCGCCATCTACGCCTACCTGTCGCAAGGGTTGCTCACCACTATCGACACTTCGCTGTGGAATCACGCCGAGCGCATAGCTAAAGCTACAGGTAACCCCTCGAGCAATGACGAGCCTCGCGCGTCGGGAGCGTTGATGCTGGCACCGCAGTTCGTTTCAGTCGTCAACCTCAAAGGCGAAATCACCGACTCGATCCCGGATGCCGAGGGCCATCAAGTGCCGATCATCCCCGAAGCGATCCAACGCGCTGCCGCCGAACTCAAGCCTCAGTACAACGACGTCTCGCTTGCCCCGTCCGAGTACACCCGGATCATTACCTGGCCCGCGCACGACGAGGATGGCGAGATGTTCTTTGTCGTGGTCGGCCAGTCGCTCAATGAGCTAAAAAGCGCGCAGCGGCATCTGTTGCTGCTTCTGGCACTATCAAACCCCGCGGCGCTGTTGCTTGCAAGCCTCGGTGGTTTGTGGCTGGCTCACCAAGCGCTCAAGCCGGTTGACCGGTTGACGCGTGCGGCTGAGCGCATCGGGCGCGGCAACTTCAGCGAGCGAGTCGAAGAACCGCGAACCACCGACGAAATCGGCAGACTCGCCGCCACTTTCAACGAGATGATCTCCAAGCTCGAGCAGGCGTTCGAGCGCGAAAGGCGATTCACCGCGGACGCTTCGCACGAGCTTCGAACACCGCTGGCCGTGCTGCGAGGCGACATCGAAGTTGCGCTTCGCCGGGATCGGTCGGTTGAAGAATACAAACGGGTTCTCAATTCAAGCCTCGAAGAGATCGAGCGAATAACGCGGCTCACCGATGATCTGCTGACGCTGGTTCGCTCGGATGCCGGGGATAAAGTCGTGGAGCTTGCGCCAGTCAGACTCGACCGGCTCGCCGCCGAAGTTCACTCGTACATCCAGCCGCTGGCGGAGTCGGCGGGCGTCGCTCTTGCCTGCGAAGGCACGCAGGCGGCGATTGTCGTCGACGGCGACGAGAAGCGGTTGAAACAACTCCTGGTGAACCTGCTGGAAAACGCGATCAAGTACACGCCGGCCGGAGGCAGCGCACGGCTCTCGCTTGTAACAAGAGACTCGTCGGCCTTGATCGAAGTTTCAGACACCGGCCGCGGGATACCGGAGGCTTCGCTGCCTCGGGTCTTCGAGCGGTTCTATCGGCAAACCGACCCTCGAGACTCGCGAGTCAGCGGATTCGGATTAGGGCTTGCGATCTCGAAGTGGATCGTTGACGCACATCACGGTTCGATCGAAGCCGAGAGCACGGAGGGCAAGGGAACGCGCTTCACGGTCCGGCTTCCGCTGGCGGAACGGTAGGGGAGTGGTTTCTAGTTTCTGGTTTCTGGATTCTGGTTTCTGGTTTCTAGTTTCTGGTTGTCACGAGTGAGCAAAGAACTAGAAACCAGAAACTAGAAACTAGAAACCAGAAACCACTGACCACTGGCCTCCCATCGCCGCCGCGTGCAAGAATTCCAGTCAATGATTCGAGTGAAGTTAGTATCAGCCGGGAGAGCCGCCGCGCTTACGCTGTTCATTGCAATAGCCGTCGCGCTCACCGTCTACCTCGTGATGCGCAACAAACGCGAGGTCGCCGAACCCGACGGCCGCCCGAAGCTGCAAGGCAAGGTTGTCGCCGTATTCACAAACACCCGTTATGCGCACCAGGTCGAAGGACGTGTTCGATTCCTGCTCACCTCCGGCACCGACAAAAGTTACGAAGACGGCACCCACGAGCTTGAGCAAGTACGGCTCGAATCATTCGGCAACGACGCAACTCGCCACGACCTTGTGACTTCGGATCGCGCAAAGGTCAGCGATCCTTCAGACTTGCAAAAGCTGGACGTCGAGTTCATCTCCAACGTCGTGGTGATAACCTCGGAAGGGCTCACGGTCAAATCCGCCTACCTTCACTATGATCAGAGAAAGAACATCGTCGATACCAGCGAAGCAGTAGAGTTCGAAAACAAGAGTCTATTCGGCCGCTCAACCGGAATGCTGATCGAAGCATCCGACGAGCGGATTCATCTTCAGAAAGACGTAGACGTGACTCTCCGAGCCGAGGAGTTGAGCGCGGAGCCTGCCCACAAGGACAAATCCTCAAAGACGGAAGCTCGCCTGGGTAAGCACCGCGACGAAACTCCCGAACAGCGCGCCGCCCGCAAGGCTCGGAAGCGCGCGCGCAAGCTCGAGAGAAAACACGCTAAAGAAGCGGAGGCCGGCGCGGCCTCAGCCGGCGACGCCCGAAACAAACCGGCATCGGCGACCGCAGGCGCGAAATCAAAAGACTCAAAGCCGCTTGCAAAAAAGCCAACAAGAATCCGGAGCGAGTCTGCTCTGCTGGAAAAGAAGGAACATCGGACGACCTTCGAGGGCAAGGCGTTTGTCACGCGCGGACGCGACGAAATGCGAGCGGACCGAATGGTTGCGTACTTCGACGCGAACAACCGAATCGACCGAATCGAAGCACGCGGCGAGTCGAATCTCAAACAGCTCGACAAGGCTGAGATCTCCTCGCCAAACATGGACTTCTTCTTCGATCCGGACTCGCATGAGCTTGCTCGCGCGGTCGCGACCGGCGGCGCTCACAGCCAGTCGCTCGGGCCGCCTCCCTCGAGAGAAGCTCGCGCCGACACCGTCGAAGCCGGCTTCGTTAATGGCGATCAGGGTAATGTAGTGGACACCATCAAAGCCGCGGGTAACGCAGTCGTGCAAATCCACGCGCCTCTGAATCAACCGAAAGGGGCCGAGCGCGAGATCAAAGCCGCCACGATAACTCTCCAGTTCCATCCTGACGGACGAAACGTCAGGGCCGCCGAAGCAATAGACAAAGCCGTGATGACCGTTATTCCGATTCGCGCGGAACGCGGCGCCGACAAAAAGACGATACGCGCGCCGAAGATGAACGCCGAATTCTTCGAAGACGGCAACCGGATCAAACACTACAGCGCCGTCGGCGGCGTGACGGTTGAAATTGAAGCGCTGGTCGCGGATGCTCATCCGCTTCGCGTGACTACGAGCAAGACTGCTTCGGCTGATTTCCTTGCCGACTCTCAAGACATAGATCGAGTCACCCAGGAAGGCGAATTCAAGTACAACGAGGGCGATCGCAATGCTGTCGCCGAACGAGCGGTTTACGACGGGCAGAAGGAGATCCTCAACCTTCGGGGGCGACGCCCAATGGTGTGGGACGCGAAGAGCCGCACTCAAGCCGACGAGATCGACTACGACCGCGGCAAGGACGAGACGCACGCGCGCGGCGACGTCCGCACAACCTACTACAGCCGCGAGAGCACAAACGATTCGACGCCTTTCAAGAACACAAAGTCCCCGATCTTTATCACTGCCGCGCGAGCCGATGCGCGCAATGCCGACGGAGTAGCCGTTTACACAGAGAACGCGCACGGCTGGCAGGATGACAACTTCGTGAAAGGCGACCGCATCGAGCTGTACAAGGAAGAGAAGCGCATGGCGGCGTTCGGAAACGTGGACAGCGCGCTATACCAGGCGAAGCGAGAACCCACGCCGGGCCAGCGCGAGGTGGTGCCCGGATTTGCCCAGGCGGACCGGATGTTTTACTCCGATCAAGCCAGGCTGGTTCATTACGAAGGCGCCGTGAAGGCGCGTCAGGGCGAGGATCACATAGAAGGCTCGGTGGTCGATGTGTACTTGATGCAGGAGACCAACGAGGTAGACCACATCAACGCCGAGGGCAACGTCGTGCTCATTCAGCCCGGCAGACGGGGTGTTGGCGACAAGCTCGTGTACACCGCGTCGGACGGCCGCGCTGTTTTGAGTGGAAAAACCGCGCGTGTCGATGACGTCGAGAAGGGATCTACAATGGGTTCTCAATTGACGTTCTATAGCCGCGATGATAGAGTCTTCGTCGAAAATCAACAGGGTACAGGCCGTGTTAAATCATCTCATCGTTTGACAAAAAACAAGTAGGTCAGCAGCGCACAGATGGTGAAAGAAGTGTCCTTGGCCGCGTCTCAAGCCGAAACAATCAACCTGCCACAAGCCGAACAAAACGCGATAAGACCGGAAGCTCCGGTCAGTGTACTGGGAGTCGAGCGCCTCAAAAAGTCCTACCGCAAACGCACGGTCGTTGACAATGTGTCGCTCGATATTCGCCAGGCTGAAATAGTCGGACTGCTGGGTCCGAACGGCGCGGGTAAGACGACGATTTTCTACATGATCGTCGGACTCGAAAGGCCTGACAGCGGCGTTGTGTATCTCGACTCGAAGGACATCTCGCGGCTGCCGATGTATCTGCGCGCGCGGAATGGCATAAGTTACTTACCCCAGGAAGCGTCGGTTTTTCGCAAGCTAACCGTGGAAGACAACATCCTGCTTGTGCTGCAGACGCTGCCCCTCACAAAGGCAGAGCGCGAGCATCGCCTCGAGTTGTTGCTAAGCGAACTGGACATCGCCTACGTTCGGCACACCAAGGCGTATCAGCTTTCGGGAGGCGAGCGCCGGCGAACCGAGATCGCGCGATGTTTGGTGATCGAGCCGCGGTTTATCCTGCTCGACGAGCCCTTCGCCGGCATCGACCCGATCGCGGTGATGGACATACAAAAGATACTGCAGAAACTCAGAGCGCGCGGGATCGGTGTGCTGATAACCGATCACAACGTGCGCGAGACTCTGGCGATTACCGACAGAGCGTATATAATTAACGACGGCCAGATATTCCGGGCCGGAACACCTGAAGAACTTACGCGGGATGAAGAAGTAAAACGAGTATACCTCGGAGAGAACTTTAGAATGTGAAAGGCGGAAGTAGCATAGACTTTAGTCTGTGTCCGGTGGAGGTTGATTCATCAGGGTTGCGGACACAGACTAAAGTCTATGCTACTAAAGCTGGCAAAAGGAAAAAGGGAGAGAGTCGGAGTCGGACTTTTGCCTTTTTCGTTTTGCCTTTTTGCCTTTGTCAGCCATGTCGGTGAAGCCATACCTAGCCAATACTCTTTCGCAGCGTCTGGTGCTGACGCCGCAGATGCGGCAGCGAATCGAGCTGCTGGCGATGACCAAGCTCGAGCTGGCTGATATGGTCACGGCCGAGTTGTCCGCGAACCCGGTTCTCGACGAAGTCGCGCCCGGCGAGGGCGCCGATGAGACCTCGTCGCTCGCCGACGATGTCGCAAGCATCGACGCGACGACCGCCGACCTTTCGGCGCCCGCCGAAAGCGCTAACCCGCAGGCTGGATCCGGAGCCGATCTCATATCGGCAAGCGAAGTCGAAGCTCTCGCTTCGAGCCCCGTGGAGCCTGGTCCAATCGACGGCGAGGCCGAGCCCGACCGCGAACGTGACTCCTTTCAGGAAGTTGACTTCGGGTCAACCTTCGAAGAGTACCTCGACCCCGGCTACAAGACTCACGAGTACGAAGCGAAGGACGAGGTTTCCTTCGAGAACATGCTGACGCGGCGGCAATCGCTTCAGGAACAGTTGATCTGGCAGCTTCATCTGACCGACGAGCCGGAAGACGTGCTGGCCGCAGGCGAAGCGATAATCGGCAACCTCGACGAGAACACAGGGTTTCTGGACGCGACCGTCGAGGAGATCGCCGCGATGGGGCCGTGGCCGAGCGCGGTAGTCGAGCGGGCGCTGCGCACAGTGCAGTTCCTGGATCCGGTGGGCGTGGCCGCCCGCGACGTGCGCGAGTCGCTGCTGCTTCAATTGGCCTATTACGGATTCGGCGACCGGCTCGCGATCCGGATGGTGGAAGATCACTTCGAGAGCCTTCAGACTCACAAGCTGCCCGAACTTGCAAAGACGCTGGGCGCTCCCTTGGAACAAGTCCTCGAGGAGATGGAACTCATCAAGAAACTCGACCCTAAACCCGGGCGCAAGTATTCATCGGATGAAGCGCAGCCGGTTGTCCCCGAGGTGACGATCGAGAAAGTCGGCGACGGCTACATGATCCGCTTCGAGGACGACGGAATGCCTCATCTGCGAATCAACAGGACTTACCGCCAGATGATGGAGTCAAAAGATTCAACCAAGGAAACTCGCGACTACATCAAGGAACGATTCCGGTCGGCGGTTGACCTGCTGAAAAATATCGAACACCGACGGCAAACGATCTATCGAGTGTGCATTTCGATCGTGGAGCGTCAGCGCGATTTCCTGGATCACGGGGTCGAATCACTGAAACCGATGATGCTCAAGGACGTCGCCGAAGACATCGGGATGCACTTGAGCACGGTTTCTCGCGTGGTGAATCGCAAGTACGTCAACACGCCGCAAGGCGTCTATGAGCTGCGGCGCTTCTTCACGGAGGGAATGCGCAGCGACACCGGCGAAGACGTTTCAACTCGCGTGCTGAAGCTCAAGATAAAGAAGATGATCGAAAACGAGGATCCACGCCATCCGATCACCGACGATGAAATAGCCAAACGACTGGCGAGGGACGGCGTGAAGATGAGCCGCCGCACCGTGGCCAAGTACCGCGACCAGATGCGAATCCCAGGCTCGCGTGAGCGCCGCGCCATCGTCTGATTTAGGATTGCGGATTGCGAATTGCGGATTGAAAGAACTCGCGAACTCGGTTTCTTGCCAGATCCGAAATCCACAATCCGCAATCCGCAATCGAAAGGGAGACCAACCAAATGGAAATCGAGTTCACCGGACGCCATGTTGAAGTAACGCCGGCGATCGAGCGGCTGGCTAAGAAGGAGCTCAAGAAGCTGGATCGTGTGCTTGATTCTGCCCCGGTTCGGGCGCACGTGATAGTTTCAGCGGAAAAACACCGCAAACGCGCGGAGATAGTTGTCTACTGGCGAGACCACGTGTTCACCGCGGTTGGTGAGAACAGCGACCTCAGTCAATCGGTGGCTTCCGCCGCGGGGCGGGTCGAGAAGCAAGCGCTCAGGGTTAAGGAGAAGTTTCAAACAAAGAATCGCTCGCGCACTGCAAGTAAACAGATCGCCCCGGTTCCCGGCGGTGTCATCGAACCCGCGCCCAACTCGCCTCGCATCATAACGGCGCGGCGCTACCGGGTTAAGCCGACGACTCCGGAGGAAGCGGCGCTCGAGCTTGCGGATTCAAAGGATCAGTTCATAGTGTTCCGCGACGCGGAGACCAACCGGGTTGGCGTGCTCTACCACCGGACCGACGGAAACTACGGCCTCATCGAACCATGAGTCAGAAGTCAGAGATCAGAAGTCAGAAGTCAGAAGTCAGAGGTCAGAGGTCAGAAGTCGGACCTCTTACTGATTTCTGACCTCCGATCTCTGACCTCTGATCTCTGACTTCTGACCTCTGACTTCTGCCTCTTATGCCAGTATCGGTCGTCATCATCACCGGGGTTTCGGGATCCGGGATGTCCTCGGCGCTCAAAGCGTTCGAAGACCTCGGCTATTTCTCGATCGACAACCTGCCTGTCCAGCTTATCCCGACCTTCGTCAGGCTCTGCGACGAGTCGAGCGAGATCGACCGCACGGCCTTTGTGGTTGACGTGCGCTCGCGCGAGTTTCTCGGCAGCTTTCCGCGGATCCACGAAGAATTGAAGGAAAAAGGCGTCAACATAACGGTGTTGTTTCTGGACGCTGACGACGAAGTGTTGCTCCGGCGCTACAGCGAGACCCGCCGCCCTCATCCGCTTCCCGACCAGGACGTTGTGGTAGCGATCCGCCAGGAGCGCGAGCTGCTCAAAGAAATCCGCGAGGTGTCGGACTTCGTGATAGACACATCGGAGCACACGGTCCACACGCTGAGAGACGTGATCAAGGATCAGTTCGCCGAAAAGACCGGGGCTCATGAGTTGAACGTCACGATTTCATCGTTTGGGTTTCGGCACGGGCTGCCGCGAGGGCTGGATATGCTTTTCGATGTCCGATTCCTCCCGAATCCGCATTTCGTTCCGGAGCTACGTCCGTTCACCGGACGCGACGCTGCGGTGATCGAGTACTTGCGGTCGGAGAGCGAGGTCGAGGATACTATCGCTCGATTCGCGGACTTGCTGTCGTATTTGCTGCCGCGCTTTCAACGAGAGGGTAAGAGTTATTTGAGCGTTGGTGTCGGGTGCACAGGCGGCCGGCACCGGTCGGTGATGGTGGCTGCGGCGATCGGCGATCGGCTGACCGAGCTTGGATACAAGACAAAGGTTATGCATCGGGACATTCAGAAGGACGAGCAGCGATACAAAGTGTAGGAGATTTTAGATTTTGGATTTTGGATTGGCGCTTGAGGACTGAAGACTCATCACGAAACGAGAATCCAAGATTCGGAAATCCAAAATCCAAAATCAAAAATCCAAAATATGATAGGCGGCGTCATCGTAACTCACGGGCAGTTGGCCAACGAGTTGGTCTCGGCGGCTGAGATGATCGTGGGCGAAATCCACGACATCATTGCAGTCTCGATCGGCTGGCACGACGAGGTGGACATCGCCCGCGAAGGGGTCGAACGCGCAATACAACAGGTCGACTCTGGCGCCGGAGTTCTTTTGCTCACCGACATGTTCGGCGGTACTCCTACAAACATCGCCGCCAGCTTCCTGGGTCAGGCCTCGGTCGAGGTAGTTACCGGTGTGAACCTCCCGATGGTCATCAAAGTCGCAACTCAGGGCAAGGATGAAACGCTGGGCGAACTCGCTCGGCGAGTGCGCGACGAAGGCCAACAACAGATTCACCTCGCGGGCGACATTCTCGCCCCGCCCAAGCGCTGAAGGAATTGCGGATTGCGGATTGCGGATTGCGGATTAGAACCCTATCTTCCGAGATTTCGCAATCAAACATCTACAGATAAAGAGGACACGTGCCGGAATCCGAGAGCAGCAGCCCAAATCCGCAATCCGCAATCCGCAATCCGCAATCGAACAGCCCCAATCCGCAATCCGCAATTCGCAATCTGCAATTGCTGGAGATTCTCGATCTGCACGTCTACTTCCACACCGACGACGGAGTGTTAAAGGCAGTAGACGGCGTGAGCTTCGCCATTCGATCCGGCGAAACACTGGGACTTGTCGGCGAGAGCGGCTGCGGCAAGTCGGTCACGGCTTTCTCGATCTTAAGACTCTTGCCGTCGCCGCCCGCCGAGTATGCGGCCGGCCGGATCATGCTGCGAGGAGAGGATCTCCTGACCTTCAACGAGAAGCAGATCCGGCGCGTCCGGGGCAATCAGATCTCGATGGTGTTTCAGGAGCCGATGTCGTCTCTCAACCCGATTCTGTCGATCGGTGTGCAGATCGTGGAGGCGATTCGGGCACATCAGAGTATCTCGAAGCGGGAGGCGCGCGAGCTCGCGATCGAGATGCTGCAGCGAGTCGGAATAGCCGCTCCTGAAATCCGCTTTGACGAATACCCGCATCAACTGTCCGGCGGGATGAAGCAGCGCGCGATGATCGCGATGGCTCTGGTCTGCCGCCCGCAGTTGCTGATCGCCGACGAGCCAACGACCGCGCTCGACGTGACGATACAGGCGCAGATACTCGACCTGTTGCGCGAGCTTCAGGGCGAGCTTGGCATGTCGGTCCTGCTGATAACCCACGACCTCGGCGTCGTGGCGGAGACTTGCGACCGCGTAGCAGTGATGTATGCCGGCAAGATCGTCGAGAGCGCGACAGTCGAAGCATTGTTCAGCAAACCAAAGCATCCGTACACTCACGGGCTGTTTCGGTCGCTGCCGACGCTGACGCAAAGAAAAGGGGAGCTTGCGGTCATTCCGGGCGCGGTGCCGAGCCCTCTCGACTTCCCTTCTGGCTGCCGCTTTCGCACTCGTTGTTCGATGGCCCAGGCGGTTTGTGAGGAAGAGCCTCCGCTTCGCGACGTGGCCGGCGGACACCTTGCGGCATGTCATTTCGCCGAGCAGGTCGGAGAGATGGCCCGCGGTTCTGCATGAGTTGTACGATGAAAAACCGTCATGGATGACCTGCTAATCGTCGAAGACCTGGTCAAGCACTACCCGGTAAGAAAGGGCGTGGTGCCCAGGACCGTCGGCTACGTTCGCGCAGTCGATGGCATTTCATTCTCGGTTCCGCGAGGCCAAACCCTTGGCCTGGTGGGTGAATCGGGCTGCGGAAAGACGACTGCGGGACGGGCGATTTTGCGATTGGTTGAGCCGACTTCGGGCCGCGTGATCTTCGACGGCCGCGACGTTCTGGCGCTAAAGGGACAGGAGCTGCGGCTCATCCGCCGCCAGATGCAGATCATCTTCCAGGACCCTTATGGCTCGCTTAACCCGCGAATGACCGTAGGCGCAATGCTGGAAGAACCGATCCTTGTGCACGGTATAGACGTGCACCGCATAGACGCCGACGGCATAGACGTCCACGGCATCGACTCAACTGAGTCCTCGCTCGCCTCGGATTTGGAGTTTGCAAAGCGGCCGATTGCTTTATCAAAGCGCCGTCTTGCGCGAGACCGAGTTGCGGAGCTTCTCGAACTCGTCGGGCTCAGTGCGGATCACGCTCGCCGTTACCCGCACGAGTTCTCCGGAGGCCAGCGGCAGCGCATAGGCATCGCGCGGGCGCTCACCGTCAATCCCAGGTTCATCGTATGCGACGAGGCGGTGTCGGCTCTGGATGTGTCGATTCAGGCGCAGGTGTTGAACCTGCTTCGCGAGCTTCAGCAGCGATTCAATCTCACTTATCTTTTTATTGCGCACGATCTCGCGGTGGTAAAACACATTTCCAACCGCGTGGCCGTTATGTACCTCGGCGAGATTGTGGAAGAGGCCGAGACCGAGGAGATTTTCGCGCGCCCTCTGCATCCATACACGCAGGCGCTGCTGGCCTCGATTCCGATCCCCATCCCGCGCGCACGAAGCAAGCGAGTGCGGCTGGAAGGCGACGCGCCGGCTCCGATGAAGCCTCCGGACGGTTGCCGGTTTCACACGCGCTGTCCGATCGCCATTGAAGAGTGCAAACGCGCGAAGCCGCCTCTTATCGAGTTGCGGCCCGGCCATCGAGTCGCGTGCATTCGAACTGACGTGACATCGCTCGACGCCGGCGGGAACCGCTGATGGGCGCGGCTACCGTGGCTGCGCGCGAAACCCGGTTGCAGTCAGGAAAAGAATCGGCTATTCCGTGGCAACTTCTTCGGACTGATGCTCGTCGTCCCGAACCCGCGTGAAGGTCCCGCTGTTGCGGGCGTGATGGCTCCCGGAGTGATGATTGTTGTGGTAATTGAACCGGCTGTCGGCCTTGGTTATTTCTTCCAGGTGTGAGTCCAGCTCGATGAACTGGTCGGCTACGTCGATCAAGCGCGGACTGGTATTACCGCGAAAGCCTGCGAGTTCAACTCGCACGCCCTTGTAGGCCACGGCGTTTATCGCGTAAGCAAAGTCTTCGTCGCCCGACACCAGCACTGCCGTGTCGTACTTGTCCGCAAGAGACAACATATCGACTGCGATCTCGACGTCCAGGTTTGCCTTCTTGGTTCCGTCAGCAAAGGTCTTCAGTTCCTTCTCGACGACGCGGTATCCATTCCTACGCATCCACAGCAGAAACCCTTGTTGTCGTTCTGCTTTCTCGTCAACACCGGTGTAGAAGAACGCGCGTAGAAGCGGAGCGTCGCCCCGAAGGAAGTTCAAAAACTTTGCATAGTCAATCTCGACTCCAACCGACCTTGCCGCATGAAATAGATTGTTGCCATCGATAAAGATGGTGATCTTTCCCCTCATAACTCCCCGTCCTATCCTGCTTTCGTAAATTGGAATTCATATACACAAGGAATGTCTAGCATACGGCGTCGCGAAGCCGCAACCAGACGCTGGCGGGGGATAGAGGATAGAGGATGGAGGATAGAGGATGGAGGATAGAGGATGGAGGATAGAGGATCGAAGATCGAGGATGGAAGATAAAGAAGATCGAGGATGGGGGATCGAAGATCGAGGCTTTGTAGATCACGATCCTCTATCCTCTATCCTCTATCCTCTATCCATTCACGATCCTCTATCCTCTATCCTCTATCCTCTATCCATCCTCGACGGCGGAGCGGCAAATGAGTAGTTCACGAACACAGTTTTCTCGTCGCTAACCTTGAAGCTATTCACACGGAGTAGTAGCATAGCTGCTGTTCACGCCTCCCCGGCCGGATGAACGCCGCGACAAACGTCTTCGAGCGTTGCAGGTCACAAATACTATGCAAATTCCGGCTGTGCTATTGAGTCTTGGATTGACCCTTCTCGCGGCGCCTTTTTCTCAGCAAGGCACGTCGGGGGCGGCGGCTACTGGCCAACAAAGACCCGCCGTCAGACAGCTTCTTGCGGTTCGAGGCGAAGTCGTGAAGATAACGTCGCCGGCGAAGGGCTCGTTGCTGATCACCGTGAAACCCGCAAAGGAGTTTCCCGAAGTGATCGTGTTTGCGCGCGACAACGATCTCGTGGGCAGCGCCGTTCAACGCGAGGGAGGAGCAGACTTGCTCGGCTTGCTTTCCGAAGACTCGCGCGACGACGAAACGATCACTGCGGCCGAGTTGAACGAAGGCGACGTCGTCTCGGTCATATACGATCCGCAGCTTCAAAACCGCGCGGTTGAAATTTACTTGCATTGAATCCGCGAGGCTGGTTTCCCGCCTGTTTGAGTACTGCCCTATTTGTTTGTTGCTTGACGCGGAAAACCGCCAAGCCGCAAAGAGCGCCAAGAACGGCAACAAGAGCTCAATGAGACCCTTGGCGTTCTTTGCGGCTTGGCGGTTAGTCGTTTCGCTGTGAAAACAGTCAAGACAGCCCCCGGCTTTGCGCGATCTCAAGCCAGTCTGTATAATCCGTTCTTGGCTGAAGCTCAGCCGATCTACAACACCAAGGAGCAAGAGAAGCCTTATGCGTAGGATTACAGTTGCGTTCTTTTTGCTGATGCTTATTGCCGGCGCGGCGGCGATTGGCGCGGCAGCCGATGAGACTGAAAAAAAGCAGGTAACAAATAAACTTTGCCCGGTCAGCGGGGGCCCGGTCAGCGAGAAGTACCGCGCCGAATACAACGGCCAGTACGTCTATGTCTGTTGCGAAGGCTGCGTCAACGAGTTCAAAAAGAACCCGGAACCGTTCGTCGCAAAGATGTCCAAGGAAGAGCGCGAGCTGATCAAGATCAACGAAGTCTGCCCCGTCTCAGCTGAGCCGATCGACAAGACAAAGTCCGTGGAATTCGAAGGCCGCAAGGTCTACTTCTGCTGCGATCACTGCGTCGAGAAGTACAAGAAGGATCACCCAACCGCAAAGTAGAATGCGTTGGCGTTCGATTTGTCTCTGGCTGAGAGTTAATGAATTCAAGCGGCGGGCGAAGAGGCGTGAGCAAGTTCGCATCTTGCGCCGGCGTTCGCCGCTTCTGCATTGGAGGACGTAGGCCGATGAAGGAAACGCGCGGAAGTTCGATCCTCAAGCCGGCGATCATTCTCGCCGTGTTGATCTCAGGTCTGGTGCTCACCGCTTGCGGCACCGACAAATCCGAGCAACCAAAGCCCGGCGCCACGGCTGCCCGCAACCCGAATCAGAAGAACCCCATTGCCGTAATCGAGACCGATCTCGGCACTGTAAAAGTAGAGCTGCTCGAGAACGAAGCTCCGAAGACGGCCGAGAATTTCCGGCTGCTTGCCGAGCGGGGCTTTTACAACGGCGTCATCTTTCACCGCGTCATGAGCGGATTCATGATCCAGGGCGGCGACCCGACTGGAAGCGGCAAAGGCGGACAAACCGCGGATGGAGGACGGCTGCCAAACGAGATCGATATCAACTCGCCGCTCTATCAAGGCGGCTACAAACGCGGCCAATTGGCGATGGCAAACAAGGGAAGGCCGGAGACGGCAACAAGTCAGTTTTTCGTGATGCACGGCGATCGGCCCCTTAGCCAGTTGCCCGCGAACTACACGGTCTTCGGACGGGTCATCGAAGGCATGAACGTGATCGACAAGATAGCCACCGCGCCGACGACAACGCAGCCCACTGGAGAAAACAGCCTCCCGGTGACGCCGGTCAAGATGAACAAGGTTTACATTCAGCAATGACGGTTCCGGCGTGGCCTTCGCAAGCTGGGCGCGCCGGACATGAAACCCGCATCGGAAGCCCCTCCTGCGCTCAGAGTCCCGGACCCCAAGTCCCGGCGAAGGAAATGAAGTGAACCCGGCTGCAGAACATCGACCCGCTCCGAGCGATTCTCCCACTTCCGTTGAGCCTCCCACCGCAGTTGTTTCGAGTCCAGTTCCGGCGCCCGGCGTGCGTCCCCCAAAACCACCTTCCTTGCGCCGGCGAATTGCGACTAGGCTTCTGCGCTCGCTGATCGCGGTCCTCGTGGGAAGTCTCGTGCTGCGCCTCGCGGCCCAGACGATGACCCAGATGATTCAGTTCCATCTCGAGGCAATAAGCGAGCGGCACTATTACATCTCTTACACGACCCGGGGATATGTGCTTGCGTCTTTCTTCGTGACCGAACTGCTTGGCGCGCTTGTGCTGGGAGCGATGAGCGACCGCTACGGCCGCAAACTCTTTATCATCCTCGGCCCGTTGCTGGGCGCCGTAGCGGTTCTGATCACTTCGATGACGATAGTGATTTGGCTTCTGGTGTTCACTCGGTTGCTTGCGGGGTTGTCCACCGGCAGCTCGATACCAGCCACGCTTGGCTACATCTCGGAGGCAACCGTCGGGCGGCCGACGCTCCGCGCCCGAATCATCGGGTTCTTCGATTTGACGCTAGTGGGCGGCACAGCGGTGGGCGCGATTGCGGGCGGCTACTTGTGGAAGTTCCTCGGCGAGCCGCGCACGATTGCAGGAATCCACGTCATAAGCCCCGCGTTCGGCATCAATGCGCTGATCTACCTTGCCGCTCTGGCGATATTCGTTTGGGGGTTGAGGGATGTCAGGCGTCCGGCACGCGAGGCGCCCGCTCAACTAGTCCCGCACGCTGCTGCCGCGCGCAAGAAGCTTGGTCACTATTGGGAGATCGTGAAGTCGCCCGCCGTTTGGATGTTCATTCCAGCGTGGGTTTCGATCTTTGCGATCATAGGTCTGTGGACCAACAACAGCGTGGGATTGATGACCGGCAAAGACCACTTCGACGGCCAACTATTGACTGGAACGATCGCCCCGGAAAAATACGGCAATGGTTTCGCGACGCTGGCATTTTTCTTTGCGGTTGGATTGCTGGTTTGGAGCTTCGTGCTGGGCCGTTATCGCAAGACCAGCGTGATGCTTGTTTCGACCGTAGCATTGTTCGCGCTGTTGTTGACGGTCTATGCCTTGAATCATCTCGGCTCGTTCTCGAGCCCCTTCTACTATGCGTTACTTGGAGCGCTGTTGATCGAGGTGCTGGTATTGAGCGGCTTTACTCCGGCGGCGTTGACCTATTTAGCGGATGCGACCGAGAGCTACACCGCGGACCGGGGATCGATCATGGGGCTCTATTCGGTCTTTCTGGGAATAGGCCAACTTGCAGGCACCGCGATCGGCGGGCCATTCGCGCAATGGAACGGAGTTGATGGCCTGCTTCTGATGACCGGGGTGCTAAGTGCGATCACAGTCGTCAGCTTGATTGCGCTCCGCCGGGTCGAGCCGCCTTCGGTCGGGCTCAAGGCGCCTATTCAGGCGGACCCACAATAGGCGCGCCGCTTAAGGCGACGAGCAAAACCAATCCATCGTTGTCGCGTACTTGGGCCGGCGCATCTCCATCCTTTCGGAGATTTATCCAGAATTTTGAAATCCAACTCGAGGTTGCAGCCTTATACAGCTCTCATAAGTTTCACGATTGTAGAGTTTGTCCTCCACTTCCCCAAATCGCCGATTAGGCACCCAACTTGCCTTAGCAAAAGCCAGTCGTGTCCAAACTCTTGTCAATAAGGCAAGCCAGCAAAAGATAGGAACCCGTGCTCTCATCCTGGTTCCCAGTGAGGAAGGTCTAGGAAACACCTTGGGATAGCTCCATCAAAGGGACACGTCACCAGAACGAGGAAACCCGACAGGCGACGAAACCAGATTTCGTGCGCAACCCTTTCCGGAGCGCCCACCAGTTAATTGTCAAATCTTCCTGTCTGACAGCCTGGAATGCCGGTAGCCGAAGAATCGCTCACTCGTGAGTCGTTCTTTGCACAGCTACCACAACTCTTTGGAGGAATAGACCAAATGAATCTCAAAGGAAAGACACTGCGGGAGGCAGTCGCAAGTCTCCTAACAGTTTTTCTCGTGTTGTCAGTTGGTCCGGTCGGCGCGTTCGCACAAGCCGAGACCGGCCAGCTAACTGTAAAAGCATCGGATCCTCAAGGCGGGGTCGTTTCAGGCGCGACGGTCACCGTCAAGTCAGCGGCGACAAATGCCGAGCGGACGGCGACCACTAACGACGAAGGCAATGCGACCTTCACCAATCTGCAGCCAGGTATATATGACATCACGGTCACGGGCGGCGGTGGCTTCGCACCGTTTAAGCAGCAGGCGCAGGTTACGGTAGGGTCAAAGGTAACTATCGACGCGGCGCTCTCACCAACCGGCACCAGCGAGTCGGTGACGGTCGTGGCTGGGGAAGGCGGCGTGGAAGTCAACACGCAGACGCAACAGCTCTCCGACACCGTCTCGCAAAGGCAGATCACCGAGCTGCCCACCTTAACGCGTAACCCGTATGCATTGGTTGGCATTTCAGGCAATGCGACCGATGTCGAGGGAACCAATGCGCGAGGCACCGGCTTTTCTATCAACGGTCAGCGATCCGCAAGCACCAACATACTGCTGGATGGCGGTGAGAACGTTGATACGTTTACCGCGACAATCGGTCAGAGTGTTCCTCTCGATTCGGTTCAGGAGTTTCAAGTTATCACCAGCAACTTTTCGGCTGAATACGGACGCGCGTCCGGAGGAATCGTCAACGTGGCGACCAGAGCCGGATCGAATACTTTCCATGGCTCGCTGTACGAGTTCAATCGCATTTCGGCTCTTGCATCCAACGGGTTCGACAACAACGCCAACGGCATAGCGAAGGGCGTTTTCACTCGCAACCAATTTGGCTATTCCGTTGGTGGCAGGGTAATCAAGGACAAGCTGTTCTTCTTTAGCAGCACAGAATGGACACGCGTTCGGAGCACCGGAGAAGAGATCAGCCTCGTTCCGACTTCGCAACTCCTCGCGGCGTCGAATGCAAACACAAGAACCTACTTCAACGCTTTTCAGCTTGGCACTCCGATCAACGGCCAGGTTCTGAGCGTTAACCAGGTAATAAATGCTCTTGGCCGGAACAATTTCTTTGACGCTGCTACCGGTAACCCGCTCAATTCATTCGCTGCACTGGCGGGCGGGCTTCCGGCCTTCGGACAGGTTCGTGCTCAGAGAGCGCAGGACCTCGGCGGCGGAATCCCGGTCAACGACTGGCAGACGGTTGGCCGGCTTGACTACAACTGGAGTGACAGGACGCAGATCTACATCCGCGGCGCTTTCCAGGAGTTTGCGAATCCCTCGGGCTTTAATAGCTTCAGCCCGTATGAGGGTTTCAACACCGGCATTGAAGGACGAAACCAGAATTACCTGACCTCGATGACTCACTCCTTCTCGCCGAATATCGTTTCGCAAACCAAGGTTGTGTTCAACCGAATCTATGGCAACCAACCTCTCGGCGATCAGCCGCTCGTTCCGACTTTGTATGTTGATGACGTTCCGGGTCACCAGTTGCTCAACGGAAACATCATAAGGTTCCCCGGCTACCTGCCGGATTCCCCGGGGAACGGCATTCCATTTGGAGGCCCACAGAACTTTCTTCAGTTGTATCAGGACGTGAACTGGACGCGCGGCAACCACCAACTCCGGTTTGGAGGCCAGTACGTTCACATTCGAGACAACCGCACTTTCGGTGCGTATGAATACGCCGATGCAAGGCTCGGGAACACACAGGCACAAGCGCTGGGCAACTTCATAGACGGACAGCTAGCCCGGTTCACCGTCGCAGTCTTCCCACAAGGAAAGTTCCCTTGTTCTGTTGATCTGGCCACTGGCGCCAGGATCGTAACACCGGAATGCACGCTGCAGACGCCGCTGACTTCGCCGAACTTCAGCCGCAGCAACCGCTACCACGAATGGGCGGCGTACTTTAATGACTCGTGGAAAGTTAAGCCGAGACTCACGTTTAACCTTGGCATTCGCTACGAGTACTACGGCACTCAGCACAACGCGGATCAATCCCTTGATTCGAACTTCTACCTCGGCTCGGGTGCCAACCGTTTCGAGCAGATTCGCAACGGCCGCATCATGCTGGCTCAGGATAGTCCGATCGGCAAACTCTGGGCTGTGGACAAGAATAACTTTGCCCCCCGGGTGGGCTTTGCCTGGGACGTTTTTGGCAATGGACAGACCAGCGTCAGAGGCGGTTACGGCATGGCCTACGAACGCAATTTCGGCAATGTCACGTTCAACGTGATCCAGAATCCGCCGAACTACGCCACAGTAGCCGTCGCTAACGGGGTTGATGTACCTACCCTGCCGGTTACGCTCGAAAACTTCGGGCCGTTGTCCGGGAGCGGAATAACCAAGTCATTTCCTCCATCCAGCTTGCGCGCTGTTGATCCCGACATCGTCAATGCCTATGCTCATTTCTGGAGCGGCGCACTGCAGCACCGGCTGATGACCAACACGATAGTTTCTGCCGAGTACACAGGATCAGCAGGCAAAAACCTCTACTCCATCGCGAACATCAATCGAGATGGCGGTGGGTCGGTTTATCTCGGCGATGCTCGCGCTTTCAATCGTCTCAACCTATCCGGACCGAGCAGCATCAACTGGCGAGGCAGCGATGGGCGGTCGAACTACAATGCGCTGATCCTCTCGCTCGACAGCAACAACCTGGGCAACAAGGGTGTGCGTATGACGGCTCGCTATACCTTCTCGAATGCGAAGGACAACCTTAGCGACACCTTCAGCGCGCCGCAAAACCAGTTCAACCTTGGCTATCTGGATCCGTTCAATCCCGATTTCGACTATGGGTATGCGGACTTCGACGTGCGCCACAGGTTTACCAGCACCTTTGTTTGGGACATCCCTCATGTCAGTAGTGCTAAAGGCTGGGCGAATCAGGTGGTAAACGGATGGGAGTTGACCGGGATCGTTAACCTCAGGACCGGAACTCCGTTCTCGGTTTACGACAGCTCGAACGCATTCAACGCCGTTATGCGTGCAGAGTTGAATGGCCCGGTTAACTTCAATGGAGCTGTCGACCGCAATTCGGTTGCTACGGGACTCAATCGCTACAATTTCATTGACCTAAGCGGCTTGTCCCACCAGTTCACCGATTCGGTTGGATTATCTGAGTTCCCGGCGTTCCCAGCCGACATGAGTAAGCGCAACGTCTTCCGGCGTCCAGGCTTCTGGAACGCTGATATGGCGTTGTACAAGAACTTCAAGGTCACCGAGCGTGTAAGCTTGCAGTTCCGGTTTGAAGCCTACAACGTCCTCAACCATGCAAACCTTTACATCTCCGGTGGTGAAGCCGACATCGCAGGTACCACTTTCGTCCCGGCTTGCTTCGGCCGGCCGGAATGCCTGTCGACGAATACGGCCGAGCGGCGCAACGTGCAGCTTGCCGGCAAGATCATCTTCTAACTTTCGTTCATCGAAAGTTGTTAGGGGAGCCAGCCGGCTCCCCTTTTTGCTTTCTTGATCTGAATTGCGCGGCGGACTTCTCTCACGACATAGTCATCCCGCCACTGGATTCGCCGGCAAGAAGAAAAATGCTATCGCGAAGATTACGTAGACCGCCAGCAGCAGCACTCCCTCCATCCAGTTGGATTCGCCATCAACCGCGACAAGGCTCACTATCAGCACCGCAAGCCCAACCGTCACGACTTCGAAACTTGTGAACAACAAGTTCATCGGACGCCCGATCGCGTAGCTCAGAAAGACCAGCGCCGGAGCCACGAACAGCGCGATCTGCATGCTAGATCCCACCGCGATGTGATAAGCCAGGTCCATCTGGTTCTTAAGCGCCACCATGATTGCAGTGCTGTGCTCGGCGGCGTTGCCGACTATCGCGACAAGAATCACGCCGACGAAGACTTCAGTGAGCCCCAGCGCTTTGGAAGCCGGCTCGACCGCCCCAACCAGCAACTCGCTCATCCACGCAATGAACCCTGTTGCCACCACAAGAATCAGCGCCGCAGTCTTCGGGCGCATCGATACTGCTTCGTCGTGCGGGTGGCTGGTTCCAAGATACAAGTCTTTGTGAGTTCGTAGCGTGAAGATCAGGCTCAGAAGATAGGTCGCAAACAAGACGACGGAGATTTCGAGGCTGAGGTTTGCTTCGGCCCGCTCGCGTTCCTGCGCGACTTGGCCTCCGGTGATCAAATGAAACACCGCGGGCACCATAAGCCCAATCGCGCTCAAGGCCATCAACGTCGCGCTCATCGTAGCCGCGGTGGTGTTGAACTTTTGGGTCCTGTGCTTCAAGCCGCCGCCCAGAATGCTAAGCCCGAGAACCAGCAGGATGTTTCCGAGAATCGAGCCGGTGATCGAAGCCTTCACCACTTCGGTCAGGCCGGCGCGCAGGCCCTGAAACGCGATGATCATCTCGGCTGCGTTGCCGAACGTCGCGTTCAACAAACCGCCGATGCCTGCGCCTAACTTCTCGGCAAGCGCTTCGGTCGCGCGGCCCATCCAGCCAGCTAGCGGTACGATCGCAACGCCGGACGCGGCAAAGACCCAGAACCCCGGCGCGTGCGCATAGTGCAAAATCACCGCGATCGGAACGAAGACTAGCAGTACGTTCATCCCGTGTTTTATCACAAAGTTTTTGGGCGAGTTCTTTTTAGTTCGCATTCGTGATCCTCTTCTCTGCGCGGCCTCTGCGTCTCAGCGGCTCTGCGGTTAAAGAGAGCGCGGCGGGTTAGCAGAATTGAGGTACTCTCTAACCGCAGAGGCACAGAGACGCAGAGACGGACACAGAGAACTCAGTGACGCGCCTTCTCCATCGCCGCTACCATCTCATCCATCATCTGCCGCTCGCTTATGCCCATCCAACCGTGACCTTTTCCCGGACCGTAGATGATCTTTCCCGCATAGGGCGGGCTCGCCTTGGATAAGAACTCGTCAAGCAAATGAACCGCGTTGTTCAAGAAATACTCGTCCGCTTCTCCAACCCAGATCGTAAGCTTGCCGCGTAGCTTCGGCGCCAACGTCTTCCAGTTCTGCTCGAGCACCATTCGCAAGTCGTACTTCTTCCAGTGCTCCACGACCGCGCGGTTGATCTTGCCGGTCTTCGGGTCCCAAAGCGCAACCGGCCGGCCGTCGGCGCCGCTTGGACCGTACGTCGCGTTCCAGGCGCCCCACTGCTCCCCCGACATCGTCCAACTGTCGCCCAACCCCATCACGTTTTCCATCTGGCACTCGTGCCGCACCGTGAAGCGAACGTCTCCGTTCAAGTCTCGCGCGCTCGGCCGCTCAAACCCGTGCTCGTTCACATACGCGTTGTCGTCGCGGTAGATGTCGATCAACTGGAACTGTCGAAAGTCCACGCCGTCGGGAAACCCGCTCCACGCGCCGTTGAAGAAATCCGGATAGAAGACCTGCAGCGCCAGCGACACCCACCCTCCGGTCGAGCCGCCTTCGACAAACCGGGCAAACGGCTGACCGATCAGGCGAAACTTTTGCTCGATGAAGGGGATCAGCTCCTGAGTAACCGCGTCTCCGTAGGGTCCGTTGTTGTCCGAGTTGACCTGGTAACAATCTCCAAATGGCCCGTCGCCATCGAGAAGCAACATAACCATTCGCGGCGTGTCGTCGGCCAGCCACGTCCTTCGAAAGAGGGTCGCGTTCGCCATCATGTTCTGCGCTCGCGTGAACCGGTCGCCGTAACCTCCGATGTGCACACGCAGCGAATAACGACGCGCCGGTTCGCTCTCGTAGCCGCGCGGCAAGATCACCGCAGCGCGAAGATAGATGGGCCGCTTGTGAAACTTGCTGAGCAAGCCGGATTGGATTTTCACAAACTTGACGTACTCGGTTTCCGCAGGCAATTGCTCCAGCGGAACTTTCCGGGTGAGCTGCAGCTTGATCGGCTGACCCTGAGCGGCATCGAGATGAACTTTCTGCGGTTCGCTGTAGAGATTGCCCGGCGCGTTCACGGACTTCAAATCGAGGTTTGAATCGAAGACCGCTTGAGCGAAGTAGTCGCCCGCCGGCAACTGCGAAAGGCTCTCTAACGGAAACGTGATCGCCCGTTGATCGACGACTTCCAACGAGTCGCTCTGCAAAGCACTCACGTCCCTCGCCGCCATCGGAGAAGCGTCGAGTCCCGTTTGGCCGATCGCAAACCGAGGCTCGGGCTGGCTGGTGCGGCTCATAACGACAAAGAGTCGTCCACTAAGGGGCGTCGAAATGAGCCCTTGCGCGACGGTTACCTCGAATCGCAGCGTGCGATCCTGGCCGACTGACGCGGGCGCCTGAAACACAGCCAACGCCGTCAGCACCGAGAAGATCAACAGATTCCTTTTCATCCTTGAACCTTCAATGCGACATCGGACAGCAACCACAGATGAACACAGATAAACACAGATCGGGCTACGGGGGGAGTCGATGAGCGCGAACCCGCAACCAGCCAGCTAGACTGCAAAGATCACGCACAGATTCTTCCCATTGTTATCGGTGTTCATCTGTGTTCATCTGTGGTTTCATCTGGTGCGAGATCATTCGCCTCGGGCGATCAGAGCCGGGTCCAGCAACTCGAGCAGCTCGCCTCGAGCGCGTTCGACCGCTGCTTCACCTTTCGATTCGATCGTGATTTTTACTCGATAGTCTTCTCGCGTAAATGTGGGGTAAGAGCCGATCTCGACTTCCGGGTTGCCGGCGGCGACACGGTCGAGGCGCGGCGCGATGTCGAACTCGTCCTCGCGCGTGTAGATCGCGCTCGTGTAGAAAGGCTCGCCGCGAAACCGCTCGCGAATAGCGTCGAACTTGCTGCGAAACAGCTCGGGCACTCCCGGAAGCACAAACACGTTTTCTGTCGCCAGCACAGGCCATCGAAGCCCCTCCGCCCTTATCAACTCCGAGCCATCGGGCGCGTCAGCCATCCGCAACCGCGCTTCGTTTATCCCTTCTCCAAAATAGCTTCTAAGCATCGCTTCCAACTCGGGAACGCGAACCACCCGGCGATCGAACGCGCGGGCCACTCCTTCAATCGTGACGTCGTCGTGAGTCGGCCCGACTCCGCCGGAAGTGAAAATGTAGTCGAATCCGCCGGCGCACTCGCGCACTGTGCGCGCGATTTCGTTCACGTCATCGGCGATGACGACGATGCGTCGAAGCGCGACTCCGAGCTTGTACAGCTCGCCGATCAAGTAGCTGGCGTTCTTGTCTTCGGACTTGCCGGTCAGGATTTCGTTGCCGATGACAACGATGGCCGCCGTCTTCTGTTGCATGGTTGAGATTCTAGCTTTCAGGACTTGGCGCGGCAACATCTCGTAACACCCTGCCGAACGTCTCTTCAGCCGCCCAAGACTTTCAGTTGAAGGTTGGCACCCCAGAGGGGTGCTATGTTTGTAGAGACCCGGTCAGTACGACAACCGCACCCCAGCGGGGTGCTATGTGCCGGATCAACCCCTCGTACAATGAGCGAGTCACCGACATAGCACCCCGCTGGGGTGCGCCTCGGAACTAACCGCGTCTATAAACATTCAACTCCTAGCGGAGTTGTTGTCGTCCAGATGCCGCCTGTCCTTCCGTCAACGCTCTTACAGGTATTCGCATTCTTTTGCTACACTCTCGCGCCTGGAGGAACCCTGGAGGAACCATGGCCGCTAACGAGGCAGCAACCTCACCCGCGCGCGACTTCGTCGAGTTGAAAGAGGATGTGTCCGGCAGCCCCCTCTACAACGAAGACCTGGCCCCAGTTCCAATCGCCCGCCGCAACTGGACGACCTACAACTATGCTGCGTTGTGGATAAGCATGGCGCACTGCATCCCGACTTACATGCTTGCGTCGGGGTTGATTAGTTCGGGTATGAACTGGTGGCAGGCGCTGGTCACTATACTGCTAGGCAACATCATCGTGCTCGGACCGATACTGTTGAACTCGCATCCGGGAACGAAGTACGGAATCCCTTTTCCGGTGTTCGCGCGCGCAAGCTACGGCACGGTTGGCTCAAACCTTCCGGCGCTGATGCGCGCGCTTGTAGCTTGCGGGTGGTTCGGCATCCAAGCGTGGATCGGCGGCCAGGCGCTTCACGTGCTGTTTCGTTCCGTCATTCCCTCTTGGCCGACGCTGTTGGGCGGACCGATCAGCTCGCCGGGGTTGCTCGCGGGTTACTCGCCGACCGAATACATCGCGTTCCTGCTGTTCTGGGCGCTGAACATCTACATCGTGTATCGCGGGATGGATTTGCTCAGGCGAGTCGAGAACTGGGCAGCGCCGTTTGTGCTGGTGATGGCGCTCGCGTTGATGGTTTGGGCGATCTGGAAGGCCAAAGGGCTCGGCGTGATCATGGAAGAACGTGGAAAATTCAACAGCTTCTCCGAGTTCTTTCCGGTATTCATACCGTCGCTCACCGCGATGATCGGCTACTGGGCCACGCTCTCCTTGAACATGCCGGACTTCACGCGGTTCGGCCGTTCGCAACGCGAGCAGATGGTGGGCCAGGTGGTTGCGCTTCCGACTACGATGACAGTGTTCGCCGCGATGGGTGTGATCATCACTTCGGCTTCGGCGATCATCTACGGCAAGTTGATCTGGGACCCGGTTCTTCTGATCGGCGAATTCAAACAGCCGATCGTGGTTGCGATCGCGATGTTTACCGTTGTGGTCGCGACTCTATCGGTCAATATCGCGGCGAACGTCGTGTCTCCAGCTAACGACTTTGCGAACGCGTTTCCGCGCTGGATTACTTTCAGGCGCGGAGGTTTGCTGACCGGGGTGATTGGAGTGCTGATGCAGCCGTGGCGCTTGCTCGCGGATCCATCAGGCTACATTTTCAACTGGCTGCTTGGCTACTCAGGCGGGCTCGGGTCGATAGCCGGCGTGTTGATCGCCGACTACTGGCTGGTTCGAAAGACTCAACTTGAACTGCCTGATTTGTATCGCGTAGAGGGGGCTTACACGTACGCGGGCGGATGGAACTGGAGGGCAGTGGTTGCGACGTTGCTCGGATGCGCGCTCGCATGGGGAGGCTTGATTTGGCCGCCCCTCAAGCCACTGTACGACTACGCGTGGTTCGTTGGTCTATTGGTTTCAGGCGCAACCTACGTCGCGTTCATGAGAACGTTTCCGCCTGGGCCATCGGCTGCGCCTCAGGCTTGAAGTAGCCAGGCGCGATTTCGGATTTTGGATTTTGGATTTTGGATTGACTGGCCAACCGCGCCGTAGCAATCCAAAATCTAAAATCCAAAATCCAAAATCGGCATGATGTTTGATACTATGTGCCGGTACGCAACTCTCAAGATGTCATCAGCAACCGTCAAGTTATCGCTCATGGTTTTGCTCGTCGCACCGGTCTTGTTCGGTGAGCGCGCGCCGGCCGAGGTTCCCTCGCAAGCCGCGGCGACCTCGCATCTCCTGTCAGAGCTCAGAAGCAAAGATGCAGACAAGCGTCGCGACGCCGCGAATCGACTGGGCGCCTTGCGAGCCCGCAGCGCGGTCCGCGCTCTGGTCGAAGCGTTGTCGGACAAAGAAGCCAAAGTCCGCGAAGCCTCGGCCTTCGCTCTCGGACAGATCACGGATCCGGCGGCGACCTCGCTGCTGATCCCGTTGCTCGCCGACAAAGATGCAGGCGTGCGGGCTTCCACGGCTTTCGCGCTTGGAATGATCGGCGAACGCAAAGCCGGGAAAGCTCTCTCATACGGCCTCGGCGATCCTGAAACCGAAGTCAGATCCTCCGTGCTTGTCGCGATGGGGTTGATGCAAGACGAAGAAGGCGTCGACGAGATCATCGAAGCTCTCGACGACGAATCGTTCGACGTGCGATACGACGCGGTGTGGGCGCTCGGTCAGATAGGCGACCCCGACGCCGAAGAGCGACTGCGAGGCGCGCTTGTCAGTATGGACGGTTTCGGCGTCGCGGGTTTTCAACGAGAAGCGTTCGGTCTGGCAGTTCAAGAGTCGCTTGGGCGATTGCGGACTCTGGAGAACGCAGCGCCTTCGGGACGGCCGCGGAGGGCGACAGGTATCGTCAAGGACTCACGCTACGCCAGCCCCTCCCGGCCGCTGGTCGTGCGCCAGGAGGTCCGCGCTCCAAAGACTGAAAAGGCATTTCGCGCGCGGGTCAACGGTTCGGTTGAGCTTCGGGTGTTGGTGGGCGCCGACGGCCGCGCGGTGCGAGCTTATGTGACGCGGCGCCTGGGCTACGGTTTGGATCAGCGAGCCGTCGAGACTGCGATGCAATACAAGTTCGACCCCGCGATGGAAAGCGGCTTGCCGCAAACAACGTGGATTGATTTGAAGATTAGGTTTTAGTCCGAGTCTGGTTTAGGGTTTCTGGTTTAGGGTTTCTGGTTCGCTTGCTGAAATCTCCTTGCCCGCACGAACCAGAAACCAGAAACCAGAAACCCTAAACCAGTTGGACCAAGGAGCGCACCATGCCAAAGATCGTACGCTGTGGATTGATACAAACAAAGAACGCTTGCCCGACTGATCAGCCGATCGAGAAGATCAAGCAGGCCAACATCGTTACTAACCTTGCGTTCATCGAGCAGGCCGCCGTTAAGGGCGTCAAGATCATCTGCATGCAAGAGGTCTTTACAACGCCCTATTTCTGCGCCGAGCAAAACACTCACTGGTACGACTCCGTCGAGAAGATTCCCGACGGCCCGACCGTGAAGCTCATGCAGGAAGTCGCACGCAAACATTCAATGGTCATCATCGTGCCGATCTACGAAGAAGAAATCACCGGCGTCTACTACAACACTGCGGCCGTGATCGACGCCGACGGCAAGTACCTGGGCAAGTATCGCAAGAACCACATCCCGCACACCGCACCGGGCTTCTGGGAGAAGTTCTACTTCAAACCGGGCAACCTCGGCTATCCGACGTTCGAGACCGCGTATGCGCGAATCGGCGTCTACATTTGCTACGACCGGCACTTCCCCGAAGGGGCGCGGGCATTGGGTCTTAACGGCGCTGAGATCGTCTTCAATCCGTCGGCGACAGTCGCTGGGTTGTCGGAGTATCTGTGGGAGCTCGAGCAGCCGGCGCACGCGGTGGCTAACGGGTACTTCGTCGGCGCGATCAACCGAGTCGGTCACGAGCAGCCGTGGGACATCGGCGAGTTCTACGGCAAGAGCTACTTTTGCAACCCGCGGGGCAAGATCATCGCGCAAGCCTCGCGCGATAACGATGAGCTTGTGGTGGCAGACTTGAACCTCGACGAGATTCGCGAGGTAAGAAACATCTGGCAATTCTACCGCGACCGAAGGCCCGAGAGTTACGGCGAGCTGGTCGAAGAGTAGCCGAAGGGGAAAGCAACCACAGATGAACACAGATGAACACAGATCGGCTATGGCAAGGACTTGATGAGCGAGGGCGTACAAGCAGTTTGACTGGAGAGAGCAAACGCAAATGGTCTTTCCTTTCTTATCGGTGTTCATCTGTGTTCATCTGTGGCTGTATTCGATCGTGGTTTGTGTAGAACGAGGATTTCTATGTTCGAATTCGCGATAACCTTCAAACCCGATATGCCTCATCAGCGCATCGTCGCGCTGACTCAACAAGCCGAAGCAGCCGGCTTCGCCTATTCGTGGATCTTCGATTCTCACGTCTTGTGGCAAGAGCCTTACCCGCTGATGACATTGATGGCGATCAACACCGAGCGCATGCGAATCGGCACTTGCGTGACGAATCCCGCGGTGCGCGACGCGACGGTTACGGCGAGCTTGCTTGCGACGTTGAATCGAATCTCCGGCGGGCGGATGGACCTTGGAATTGGGCGCGGCGACAGCTCGCGGCGAGTGATGGGCAAGAAGCCCACCACGCTCGAGCGATTGGAAGAAACCGTCCAGGTGATCAAAGACTTGTGCGCAGGGAAGAAGATCGAGTATGAAGGCCGCGAAATCCAAATGCCGTGGGCGGACGCGGTGCCGCCGGTTTGGATCGCGGGCTACGGGCCTAAGGCGTTGCGCTGCGCGGGTCGAGTCGGCGACGGAGTGATCTTGCAGTTCGCCGATCCTCACCTGATCAAATGGTGCTTGCAGTTCGTACGCGAAGGAGCCGAAGAAGCCGGCCGCGACTTCTCGAAGATTCGAGTGATGAGCGCGGCAGCGGTGTGGGTGTCCGACGATTTGAAGAAGGCCCGCGACCAGGTGCGCTGGTTCCCGGCGCTCGTGTCTAATCATGTGGTTGATCTCGTCTCGCGCTACAAACCGGAGGAGTTGCCCGAAGAGTTAACCTCATATGTTCGCGACCGCAAGGGCTACAACTATCTTCATCACGCCGAAGTGGGAAGCTCGAACGCGGAGTTTGTTGCTGACGAGATAGTTGATAACTTCTGCATAGTCGGCCCGGCAAGCGAGCACGTGCGAAAGCTGAAAGAGCTTCAAGACGCGGGGGTGACTCAGTTCAACATCTATTTGATGAGCGGCGACGAAGAAGAAACGGTTGAGGCTTATGGACGAGATGTTTTGCCTGCAAGTAGTTAAGTCAGCGCTGGTCGGGCTCGGCGTCGGCTGGGAAACGCCTTCGATTGTTCCTTATGTTATTGTCCGTCTAGGAGCATAAAACCATGGCCACCGAAATTGGATCGCTTATCGTAAGTGCCCCTGAAATACGACATGGCAGACCGTGCATCGCCGGGACTGGTCTCACAGTCCATCGCATAGCGATCTGGTACAAGTCAGGTCATAGTCCAGAGGAGATCGCTCGGCGGTACGGTCACATAACCGAAGCACAGGTTCATGCGGCATTGGCCTACTATCACGCTAACCGTGGACAGATCGAAGCTGAAATCGCTGACGATGAAGCCGAGGCCGACCGTCTCGAGGAGGGGTTCCCGCCAGAAAGACAAAGCGCCTGATGAAGATTCGGCTTTACCTCGACGAGGACGCGATGGATGCAGATCTGGTTCACGCGCTCCGCATCCGAGGCGTCGATGTTACGACGGCACTAGAGCAAGCCATGATCAGGCGCGATGACGTTGATCATCTCGAACTTGCCGCTTCACAGGGGCGAACTCTCTACTCCTTTAACGTAGGCGACTTTCTACGCCTTCATCACGAGTACCTGACTGGAGGAAAGCACCACTCAGGAATCATTCTCGCTCAACAACAGCGCCACAGTCTGGGCGACCAGATGCGCCGCTTATTGAAGATCATTGCGAGTCGCTCCGCCGAAGACATTGCAGATACTGCGGTGTTCCTGACGGCTTGGTGAGCCGCGCACCAAACTCTCTGACCGGAACCTGTTTTGTCAGATTAAGCTGCTGATCCAGAGCGCGATAAAACCTCCATAAAACACAGCCACTCCAACAAGAGCCGCCTTGCGCCAAATCGACGGCCGCAGCTCTTTCGGCAGTAACGTCGTGTTCACATACAGAATATGGATCGACGCGATGATAAAGACTATCGCCGCCATGTTAGCGCCAATTTGCAGCAACATGATCGGCTGGGCTAGCCGCAACGCGATCACGCCCCAGATCACGATGGCCACCAGCACGCAGTAGTAAACAACTCTCACGTCGCCGCCGCGCCACTCGCGGATTCGCTTGTTGCTGGTCCAGAGGATGTCAGTGATCGCGCGAGTCATTCCTTCGATCGTATCGAGTTGCGTCTTCAGAAGAATCCACGCACCCATGAACGCAACGGCCCCGCCTGCCACCGCGCCGACCTTGCTCGACATGATTTCAGCGAGTGATGCACCGATGCCAAGCCCCCGAATGTCCGTCCCCCGCGGCATGAACGTCACGTACAGCAGCGCCGGCAACGTCATCCCCAGCAACGCACCCACGAAGAACACGCCCCATTGATCCGCTTTGATGATTCGCCACCAACCCTTCCATCTTGCAAGCGATTCCGGCGTCGGCTCGAACGTAGAGCCGGTGTGCGCGAGATTTACCTTCTGCCCTCCGACCAGCGCGGGGATGTAGCCGGTGATCTGACTCATGCCATAACCCTTATCTCGCGCCCAGTTCGACAGCGTGATATTGCAGACGCCGCCGCAGCCCGAATAAGCCGCCACCGCGCTCAGCAAAAAGAAATCGGTACCGGAAGGGATAAAGCTGAAGCTGCCGGTTGTTGTATCGAACCCGACATAGCCGGCGCCCGCCGCGAGCCACGTCGAAGGGCTGACATACAACAAAGCAAGCACCAGGAATCCGCCGAGGATGAAAACGATCAGCACCCAGTTGAGCAGCTCCAACGTTCGCTCGATGCGACGGCCAACCAGCAGAACGGAGACGCACAGCACGAAGCTTGCGGCGCCGATTGCATAAACGATGTTCCCGTCTGCCGCGCCGGGCAGCCTTCGCGCCCAAAGAAAGAAGACCGCCGCCGCGGCATTGCCTGCCCACGCCGGCCATCCGGCCTGCAGGAAATACAGGATCACGTAGACCCACGCCCAAAAGCGCGAACTCGGCCGCGTGCGCATGAACCCCGTGAAGCCAGGCTCCCCCGTCGCCAGCGTGTAGCGCAATACTTCGAGGTTGAAGAACGTCTGCAGCAACACTGCCGCTGTGGTCACCCAGAGGAGCCCAAGTCCGTGGTTCACAAACGCCGCGGGACCTAGAAGGAACTCTCCGCTGCCAATCGAGAGCCCCAACACGATCACGCCGGGACCGACGACGCCGATCCAGGCGAGTCCTTTAGGCCTGGGAGGCAGCGGTAGTTCAGCTCGTTTCCACGGATCTAATCCCGATCGCGCCTCGGGATGCTCGACTGCGAGTTGCTCACGCATGGTTATTCAACTCAACTTTCTTGGAAGGTTAAAAACGATCGCAAATGTTGGTGGTGTCTTAATGTAGGCGGGTCGCCGCACTCCAAATTAGGGTAATTATATACTTGACATACCAAGCCGATAGTCGTACAATCTGGCTATGGAACACGTCAAGACACTACAGCAAGCAATCATCTACTTTCAGGACTACCAGAACTGCCACGATCTAATGGTGCAACTGCGCTGGCCGGATGGCAAGGTTGTCTGTCCGCGCTGCGGCGCTGAGAAAGTGACCTACTTGGCAAAGGCTCGCGTCTGGAAGTGTTACGGCAAACACAAGAGCCCGACGTTCACACTCAAGACTGGCACCATCTTTGAAGATTCTCCGGTAGCCCTAGACAAGTGGCTCGCGGCGCTCTGGCTTGTTGTGAACTGCAAGAACGGAATCTCTTCGATGGAGATTCACAGAGACATTGGCGTAACCCAAAAGACCGCGTGGTTCATGGCTCACCGTTTGAGGCTCGCACTTCAGCAGGGCGGATTCGTTCTCTCTGGCGAAGTCGAAGTTGACGAGACGTTCATCGGCGGCAAGGCGAGAAACATGCACGTTGCCACCAAGAAGCGCCGCATCACGGGAACCGGTGGCAAGGACAAGACAATCGTTTTCGGGATGGTCGAGCGCGGCGGCAAGGTTGCGGCGAAAGTTGTTTCGAGCCGCAAGCGTTCTTCGCTTCAACCGGAGATTTACAAGCACGTCGAGGCTGGCTCCGCGCTCTACAGCGATGCGCTGCTTTCGTATCGAGGCTTAGAGAGCAACTACGCGCACCAAGTAATCGACCACGCGGTTTCGTATGTTGAAGGAACCGTCCACACCAATACTATGGAAAACTTCTGGGCCTTGTTGAAGCGCGGGATTAGCGGAACGTATGTTAGCGTCGAGCCGTTCCACCTGTTCAGATACTTGGATGAGCAATCGTTCCGCTATAACAACCGCAAGGACATGAACGATGCTGGCCGCTTCTTGCTCGCGCTCTCTCAGATCAGCGGCAAGCGAGTGACCTATTCAGAATTGACAGGGAAAGATAGAACCGACCGGGAGCCAATCCCACCAACCGCACACTGAAACGACAGAACAGGGGCAAGCGAAAGGCCGGATAGCTTCAATGCTGTTTGGCCTTTTTCATTTCCTGATATAATCCATCCGTTCATCGGCTCGCCTTACTTTCGCCTAGCTAGCGAGAGGACAGCCGCGCAATCTCTGGCGCTGTTGGCGGGTCGGTCTTTTACAGAGAATCGCCTAAGAGAGGGCGGAAAATGGATAGTGCGAATCCTCCAGCCGACGAACCGCGCAACTTCGACCCAAAGCGCTCATTCGACGAAACCAACATTTACCGCCCTTTTGAGTTTTCCGATGCTGAAGGCGTCATAAGAACCCTATTGATAGCGGAATCAATGCTTCGTGGTAAAACTGACGACGAGGCTCTGTCAGTCGCGTCACATGCTGTTCGGATTATGAGCCTCGCATCCGAGTTTATCGACCATGAGCAAATGAAAACACCAGGCTCACTAGAGTCGATCTCTCATGGCGTCATTGAGATTACAACCGCAATCATTGCGACAAATGTGCTGACTGTTTATATGATGCGCGAGGACCGCAATGCGAGTATTTCTGTCGATGTCGATATTGACGACCCGCCGGAGTCAGAAGAAGAGAGAGACAAGCTCCACTCAGAGCAGATGTTTGCAAATACGGTTCAAAGCACCAGGCCGATTCTTGAGGAAGTCTTTAAGAAAGACAACGGGCTACGAGAACTGGCTTGGACGTTTGTCTGGAATAATATGTTTAGTCTTGTCCTGTTTGACATCGACGATGAACTCGGAATCGATGCCTTCTTGGCAATGGCGGCTAATGAGCAAGACGCCTGCTTTGATACACATCTCAACAGTAAGTTCGGGGACTATTTTGAAGAGTCTTTATTGCTACAGTCCCAGAGTCTAGCGAGCGTCGCGCTTAACCTTCTAAACCCTCTCGCTTTGCCCATCGACAAGCTACGTTCATTTATCGGCGTCAAGGTGGCCATCACAACGGAAGAAAACGAAGGTCGAATAACTCTGAAAGACGCCTCGCGAATGCTTAAACTCTTTTCACGCAAGGATCCAGCGGCTGAGTTGGAGGTTAAGCCAATCGGTGACCGAATTGCTTTACTATTGCCAGTTGAGCTTGAGGGAAAATTTAACGACCTGCTCCACGGCGCTATTGCCGAAGACCTGTTCCGGGAAGGTCGTTATACGAAAGAGCAAAGGCGCAAATACCTTCCAGATATCGCGAGAAAGCTAGCCGCACAAAACATACACCCCACCGCAGAAGCGCTGAGCAAAGTCCTGGGCATATCGGCGGGAACCGTACGGACATACTTTCAAGACGATCCAGAACTGAAAACAATCGTCAAGGATGCGTTTGTTCAGGCTAGGCTAGGTATTCCAGAATAACGGCAGCCAGTTTCATCGAAGGTGGGCGCTGTAATGGAATTACAGAAACTCAATTTGTCACGACAAACGCGGTTCCTGACCAACGAGTCATAGTTTCGCACGACTAAGCCCGATCTGGCCTAGCGGGTTCCAATTATGGTTATCGTTGTAAATCTAAGGCTAGCCAAACATCGCACTGTGGCCATCTGGTGATATAAGCAAAACGGCGTCAGTAGTTCAGAGCTACCAACGCCGTCGAGAACGCTTTTGTGTGTCGCCAGCTTGTGCGCTGACTCCTGCATTGTATTCCGACCGAGCCTGACCCACAAGCTGAAACTTCAACATCGGAAATTGCCGCCGCTCTTGTGGCGGGTTAGGTGGGGCTTACCCATGAGACGAAAGAACAGACAGGTGAGCGCGGTGTTGCGCGCGCTCTCGAATGCTACGATCAGGCGCGAAAATGGGATGCTTGTTATTACGATCAGCATTGGCGCGTTGACTGTGGTCATAAAACTGCCACCATGAGTGGCGCTGGACTCCTTGACGCGTATGATACAATCGCCCGGACTTGGAGACCATTCCCACACAAGACATAGCAATCGCCGTTCTGGGCGGTTCTATGGCCATTGCTTCAATTATGCTTGTCTTCGTTGGTTTCATGATCATGAAGGTAGAAGGGCTGCCATCGGAGACATCTAATACGGTTATCGACCGCTACAGGTTGGTCAGTAAATGCGGGCTTATTCCAGTCGTTGTCCAGACACTGGTTTCCTTAGCGGCCTATCTCTGGCTTTTCCATCCAACCGTTTCAGCGCTGTTCTATTCTTGGACAATTGGCTTTGTGTTTGCTCTTGCTTTATTCGTCGGCTATGCGGCCCTCGTAACTCTCAAACTTTGAATAATGGCACTTACGGAAAAAATTCGTCTAGCACTTGAGGGGAAGGGCTTTGCCAAGCTATTCGAGAGGCATAGTGAGGTTTGGAAGGAATTAGCCGACGGAGCGCGCGATTTCATCAAACCTCAAGTTGCAAACGGGCAGCCAACCGTAGATGATATTAAGCAGGTTCTAAAACCGGTGATCGAGCTTGAAAAGCACTTCCGAAAGTTTTTGGAGGACAACCCAAAACTGACGCAGGAGTACTGGTCAGACCGTTTCACGGATTACGTGTTGCATCGCGTATATGAGCCAACACTCAACGTTGATGCAGAAGGCGAGGAAAGCGATGAGTAGATCGGACCTACGGAAAGCCGCAGAAGAATACGTTCTAAGAAACAAAGATCACTTCACAGCGGACCTAAGCGCAAGAGAAATAGACGCCGCTGTTGAGCAAGTCACACAGGCACTAGAAGCGCTAGAAGCGCCTTATGACGAGGAATAGATGAAACCACCCCCAACAATAGACGAAGGCCCACAAGCGGCGGCGCGATTCATGGACGCGCTCAAGACGGTGATAGCCGTACCAAAAAGCGCGGTGCTGAATCCATTCAAGAAACCAAAGGCGAAACGGAAAGGGCAAGCTGCCCGAAAGCACTAGTACGGCTAGCTCCCTAGTTGCGCACGAAGGAAGAAATCGATGCTTTCATAGCATCCGCCTCAACATAAGAAGGAGATAAACTCTAAATGGGCAAACCAAATGAAGACCTGGACCTCACTAACAGCAAGGGCGATATGGTCGCTTCGCTTGAAGGAACTGATGGCGGCACTCTCGATATAGTATTTTGGAATCCCCCTCAGCCACCGAACAAGGGACAGGGAGGCAATACTCACGTATCCCTTTCTAGCAGTTCCCTTACCCTGACAAGTAAAACTGGCAAATCAAAAATTGTTTTTTCCTTTTCAGAGGACGAGGAACCAGTCATCGAGTTGATTCGGCAAGGAAACGTAATATGGTCATCTAGGGACGGCGAGTAGCCACAGCCCCTTTCGAGCGTCGAGCAAAGCGAAGCTCCTTTTCCGAACCTGTCACGTCAGCACAGCATACGTCCAGCGCCGTGGTACGGCAAGTATATAGTTACCCAAATTAGACTAAGGCACCGCCCAATGCTCAGCCATCACTCTTTGCGCCATTTTCCCTGACGTGCTTCTTCGTGTGAAATAGTTGTGAAGTACTTTTCTTCCTTGAAGGGAACGAGGCCGCGCTTGAGGTAGTTCGGCAACGCTGCCGGGTCATCGAGCGTGCAGGTGTGAAGCCACACGCGACTGGCTCCGTCAGTCCACGCGCGTTCGACTGCCTCGGTCAACAATTGCTTGCCCAGTCCGCGGCCGAGGAACTCCTGAATCAACCCGAAGTACGCAATCTCGGTTGAGCCGTCCGAGTGGCGCTCAAGCTCGAAAAATCCGGAGGGCAAACCTTCGCAGTACATAACCCACAGAGTTATCTCGGGCCGCGCGAGATGAGCGCGGATCGCTTCGTCGGTCCACGGGAGCCGGTCAGTCCAGTGATAGAACCGCCCGACTTCACTGTAGAGGTAACGATAGAACGACGCGGGACAATTGACGGCTTGAACAGTCTGCGTGAGCGAGTCGCTCAGCCGAACGGGCTTGAGTTCGTCGCGCCGGGTCAGTTGAAGATAGGTCCGAGTGACTTCGATTTGTTTGCCTCGATCGTCCAATGCGGAGAATCTCTAACCACCAAGGCACAAAGTCACAAAGGAACCTTTGTGGCTTTGTGACTTTGTGGTTGGTCTATGGCTTAGTTGCTTCTGCCAGGTAGCGCTCGGCTTCGGCTTTCATGGACACGCCGAAGTTAGGCTTGCCATCTTTCACCGCAGCGAGTATCAGCTGCGCCGTCTGCGTAAGCTTCGCGCGATCCTTCAAACCCGAGTAGATCCGCAACAGGTACCGCGCGAAGGTTTGATTCGCCGGATACTTTGCTTGAAGCTCGCGCGCAAGCACAAGCGCCTCTTCGAAGCGGCCCTCGTTCAGCGTGTACGATTGCAGCAGAGCAAGCTTCGCATCGACGCCGGTCACCGCGCTCTTCTCGGCGGCGGTCTTCAAGTAACTCAAGCCTCGGGCGAGGTCGCCAGTCGGCAGCGACTTCTGGCCTACGACCGTGGTCGCAACTTTTCCAACCGGCGTGTCGGTCACCAGCCCAACGGCGTAGTAGATGTTCCCCGGAGCGTAGTAGCCGTCCCAGTAGTTCGGGTCGAGCTTCAACAACTCGTCGAAGTAGTCCTGCGCCGTTCGTGCCAGTTTGGCCGCCGGTATCGCCCGGTTCTGAAAGAAACTCGCGCGCGCGCGCGCTCCCGCGGCCGAACCAAGAAAGTACAATGCCTCGACCTCTTCCTGCTTCGATCTGTCCGCGCGCGTACGCTGAGCCTCAGCTTTTGCGACGACGCCTTCCAACAGCGATTCCAACTCGGCGTCGAACGCGCGAGTCCCGGAAGCCAAACTCACGGCGTCGACGTAAGACTTCCAGATCAGCGTTACCGCTTGATAAAACTCACCGGCCGGGCTTTCTGGGTACTTGCGCGCCATTTCGGCAAACCGGCTGGCGGCGCCGTCGTAGTCTCCCTGAAAGCATAGATCGCGCGCGGCCACGATGTCCGGCTTTGCGGGTGCGCGACCGGCCTGCGCTGAGGTGTCGAAAGACGCGGCCAACAAAACGGAAGCGAGTATGAACCCGTTTCGAGCGCCTGTTCGCCGGGTTGAAGGCGAGGGAGTCCTTTCCGGGAGTTTTGTGCGCTCGATCATCGGCATCATACGTTCATGCTGTTGGGGTGTTATCGGTTGCGCGGGTCGCCCGCGCAGTTACAATATCATCGCAGAGGTAATGATGAGAAGGCTTCTACTTGCAGCGTCGCTTGCGATCCTCGCGTTTGTGCTCGCCTCCTTCGGGGCTGACAAGTCGGCGACAAAGATAATCGACCGATACAAAAAAGCGTCCGGCGGCAACGCGGTCAAACGAGTAAAGAGCACTTCGATGACCGGCACCCTGAAGGCTGCGGACGGCTCAATCGGCCGCTTCGGCTTTCAGAGCGCTTCGCCCACCAGCTTGAGAGTTGACCTGGAAGTCGCAGGAGCGAAGACCTCCGAGTGCTACAACGGCAAGTCCGCGTGGCGAATGGACGCGCGCGGGTTGCGCACGTTGTTGGGTGATGAAGCGAAACGGCTGCGTCTCGAATCGCTGATTGCGAACAACCGGCTGCGCGAGCTTCAAAAGACGCGCATCGTTCCTCAAGCGGCAGGCAAGGCTCAGATCGACGGCCGCGACGCCAACGCGGTCGAGCTTTCAAACAACGGCGCGCGGCTCAAGCTCTTCTTCGACGCGTCTACGGGCCTGATCATCAAACGCGAGCGAGAGACCGCGGATGGGACCGAAGAAACGTTCTACTCGGATTACCGCGCCATCGACGGCGTGATGGAACCGTTTTCGATACGGATCAGGCGCGGCGCGGGTGATGTCGCAATCGCAATCGAGAAAGTCGAGCACAACCCGCATACCGATATGGCTGCGTTTCGTTATCCGCAAGTCGAGGACGCGCAGCCGCTGCCTGATCTCGAACCGTTGATGAAGTCGATCATCGCTAACCAGCAAAAGGTCGAGGAGCTTCGCGAGCACTACACCTGCCGTCTGACCGAAGTCGAGCGCAAACTCGACGGCGATGGCCGCGTGAAGAGCACCGAGACCAAGGTCTACGAAGTGACGCCGATTGGCGATAGACCGATCGAACGGCTGCTGAGCGTGAACGGCAAGGACCTGACGACCACCGAAAAAGAGAAGGAAGACAAACGAGTCCAAAAGGAAATCGAAGAGATCATCAAGCAACAGGAGAAGAACAAGCAGAAAAAAGAGCAGCGCGAGGCTCGCGGCGAAAAGGAGAAGGAGAAAGACGACGACGACATATCCATGCTCGACTTCCTTCGCATCTCGGCGATCACCTCGGTTCGCCGCGAGATGTTTCGCGGTCACGAGGTGATCGCGTTCGACTTCGAGCCGCGAAAGGGATTCAAGGCAAAGAACCGCGCCGAGGACATCATCAACAAACTCGCGGGGACGATGTGGGTTGACGAAGCGGCCAAACAGATCGCGCGGCTCGAGGCGCGCCTGACCGACTCATTCAAGATCGGCGGCGGGATGCTGGCTTCGATCGGGTCCTCGACCGCGATTGCGTTGGAGCAGGAGAAAGTCGACGGCGAGTTGTGGCTGCCTTCGATCGGAGAAATCAACATCTCAGCTCGAGTGATGCTGCTGGCGAAGTTCAACCGAAGCATGGAGCGGCGCTACAGCGACTACAAGAAGTATCAGATCGACAGCAAGTACGACCTGACCAAGCCGAAGGAAAACAAACAGTAAGTGAAAAGAGCACACTACCTGAATTCGTGATTCGTGATGCGTGATCCGTGATAAGACGAGCGGATCACGGATCACGCATCACGGATCACGCATCACGGATCACGCATCACGGATCACGCACATCACGGATCACCCATCACGGATCACCCATCACGGATCACGCATCACCGGTTGTGGCTCTGGATATCGAGACCAGCACGCAGCAGGGTTAGGTTGCCGTCCCTCCTTCGCCTTTCGGCGCTCACGCGTTTCGTTTAGAATGCGTCATCAAATGCTGCGCTTTGAAGTAGCATAGACTTTAGTCTGTGGCAGTCGTCGATCGAAGGTGAAGCCACACAGACTAAAGTCTATGCTACGCCAGTGGCCGGCCGTCGTTAGCCGTGAGCGGATTTCAAGGTGATAGTTGTCAGGTTTGGCTTGCAGATCGGGCCGAACAATATCTGTGGAGGGAATATGGACTTCAAAGTAGCTTCTCCGGTATCGATAGCAAAGCTGAAGCTGATCAGACTGCTGGCGATCGCCTGCGCCGTGTTTGCGTTCGCCGGATACGCTGGCGCTCAGCAACCCATCCAGTTCGCGGGAACGACCTGCGACGCGACGCCATTCCTGCGCTGTCCCGACAAGGACTGCCCGCCGGAAAAGGTGATAAGCCCCGGAACAGTGGTCGAAATGAAGACGCGGCGCACTTACTTCCTTGATTATCCGTGCGATCTGAAGGCGGGCGAGAAAGTAACTTTCATCCTCAGTCTTCACGGCTTCGGCTCGTACGGGAACTGGCAGCGTCACTACTTCCCGATCATGGACTACAAAGACAAGTACCGCCTGGTCATCGCCACCCCGAACGCTCCGACAAGATCGTGGTCCGCGGATGACGACGCGTACTTGCAGAACATCGTCGAGTCGGTCGTTGGTCAGATCGGCAAGGAGAACATAAAGGCCTTCTGGCTGGTCGGCCACTCGCAGGGCGGGATGACCTCCAATCGGATCGTGCGCGCCGACTTCTTTAAGGACAGAGTCGATGGCTTTCTCAGCCTTAGCGGCGGCCGTCTGGGCGGGAACCCAGGCCGCGCCAGCTTTGGTCCGCGGCCAGCCGCTGCTGCAACCCCAGCCGCCACGGCCACACCAGCCGCAGCCGCCGCGAACGCCGTCCCTCCCAGCATCAGCGCGGCGATGGCAGCCTTGCGCGAACCGCCGGCCGCTGATTTCTCCTTCATCTACGAAACCGGTCAGCGTGAGATGGATGAAAAAGGGCTGCCCGACAGCTCGGCGTGGGCCGCGAAGTACAACTGCGCAGCGCGACGCGCGCCCGCGGAGGTCGCCGACACCAAAGCCGGGTACGTTTACGACAGCACGCGTCAGAATCCGCCGAACCCGGCGTGGGGACTGCCACCGGCGCCCGGCAAGGCTCAAGTCTACGCTTATCCTGACTGCAAGGACGGCCGGATTGTTGCCGACGTCGTGCGCATCGACAAGGGACACACCGAAGGTCTCGAGCCGAAAATCACAGAAGAGCTGGTCAAGCTGATGCTTTCGGCCAAAGGCGGCAAGATCCAGCAGGCCCATTAACTACCGAGGCAATAATTTTCCATTTTCCATATGACATTTTTCATTTGTCATTGCGATTGCGCGAGGCGCCTGCGGTCAATGACAAATCTCAAATCAAAAATGGAAAATGGAAAATGAAACCAGCGGAATTTCTCCGGGGGGAACCAAGTGAAAAAGTCATTCAGTTCGATCAGACTGCTGGCTATGGCCGTCGCGGCGTTGGCGCTCATGGGATACGCCAGCGCCCAACAACCCGTGAGGCTGGCCGGTGCGGCCTGCTCGACGCCGCCTGTTCTGCACTGCCCCGATAAGGATTGCCCGGGTGAGTTAGTGATAAACGGCGGACCCGTGGTCGAGCCCAAGACAGGCCGCACTTACTTCCTCGATTACCCGTGTGACTTGAAGCCGGGCGAGAAAGTTACCTTCATCCTCAGTCTTCACGGCGGCGGCTCGTACGGGAATTGGCAGCGCCACTATTTCCCTCTGATGGACTACAAGGACAAGTACCGCCTGGTCATCGCCACCCCGTACACTCCGACGAGAGCCTGGTCAGAGACCGACGACGAATACCTGCAGAACATTGTCACCTCGATCATCGCCCAGCTCGGCAAACAAAACATCAAAGCGTTCTGGCTCTCCGGGCACTCACTGGGTGGTCAGACTGCCAACCGCCTCCTGTACACGGACTTCTATAACGAGCGAGTCGATGGATGGGTGAGCCTTTCAGGCGGGCGGCTCGGTTCGAAGCGGAGCGAGGTTCGCGCGCCGATCCCTAACGCGCCCGGATCAAGCGCGCCCCGCGCGGCGACTACGGCACCTGGTTCAGGCGCGCCGGGGACAGCCGGCAACACGCAGCCGCCTCTCAGACTTGTAGCGGATGCGTCCGTGTTACCTGGCGGTGTGTTCTCGCACATATACAGTTCGGGCGAGCACGAACTGCCGGCAACGGGCCTCCCGAACAATTCGCGGTGGGCGGAGAAGTTGGAATGCCGCGCGCGCGTCCGGCGTTCGGATATCGTCGACACCAAGGCGGGCTACATCTACGACACGCGCGAACAACCAAACGCTAACCCGGTATGGGGATTCAAGGCACGTCCCGGCAAGGCCGAAATGTTCGTCTATCCGGACTGCAAGGATGGTCGCGTCGTCGCTGACATCATCCGCCTCGACAAAGGCCACACCGAGGGACTGGAGCCGAAGATCACTGAAGAACTGGTCAAGCTGATGCTGTCGGCGAAAGGCGGCAAGATCCAACAGGCGCGCTAGCCTCAACCGTCTCAGCAAGCGACCCAGTAGCATAGACTTTAGTCTGTGTCCGATGGGCATCTCTTCAGTGGGTTCCAGACACAGACTAAAGTCTATGCTACTTCCGGGCTGGCGAGTGCGAACGCGGGAACTTGCTTGCAACCCCGCCCCTCCGAGGCGAGTATTTGAACTTGTGCCGAATCAGACGCTGCTAATTCAAGCATTAGACCTGAGACCCAGTTGGACGGAGGAATAGAATGCGATCATCGAAGCTCGTGCGCGTCTTGCTGCTGTGCTTGCTCATCATCAGTTTGAGCGCCATACCCGTCGGGGCAAGTGACGGTGTACGTAAAGGCGAGTGGCGGTTCTACGGCGGCGATCAAGCCAGCACCAAATATTCGCCCCTGGACCAGGTCAACAAGGACAACGCTCAGAAACTGAAGGTCGCGTGGAGCTGGGACTCGCCGGACCTCAAGATCCTCGAGCAGAATTCGAAGCTCTATACTCTCGGGCACGAAGCCACGCCCCTGATGGCCGGAGGCGTTCTTTATATCAGCACTTCGTTGAGTCAGGTGGCCGCCATCGACGCGGCTACCGGCAAAACGATTTGGGTTTATGACCCCAAGAGCTACATGACCGGGCAGCCGACCAATCTGGGTTTCGTGCATCGAGGCGTGGCTTATTGGACTGACGGGAAGACAGAACGAATCTTCATCGGGACCAGTGACGCTTACCTGATCGCGATTGACGCCAAAACCGGACAACCGGTCGCGGATTTCGGCGACGGCGGAAAGATCAATCTCGCCAAACCGATTCCGTATGCAGTCAACGCTCGTAACTACGCGGTCTCATCGCCTCCAATGGTTTGCCGAGACCTAGTGGTGGTTGGGTGTTCGATCAACGACGGTCCGATGAAGAAAGAGGCGCCGCGTGGTGACATCCAGGCGTTCGACGTGCGCACCGGCAAGCCGGCCTGGCTCTTTCACACCGTTCCACAATCGGGCGAGTTCGGCAACGACACGTGGGAGAACGATTCGTGGACGTACACGGGGAACACCAACAACTGGACGCTGATGAGCGCAGACGAAGAACTGGGGTATGTCTACATTCCGCTTGGCACGCCGACCAACGACTGGTACGGAGGCCATCGGCTGGGCAACAACCTGTTCGCCGAAAGCCTGATCTGCCTCGAAGCCAAAACCGGCAAACGAGTCTGGCACTATCAGACGGTGCATCACGGCGTGTGGGATTATGATCTTCCGGCGGCGCCAGTGCTCTGCGAGATAAAGGTAAAAGGAAAGCGGATCAAGGCAGTCGCTCAGATAACCAAGACCGGGTTCTGCTTTGTGTTTGATCGCGTGACCGGCAAACCGGTTTGGCCGATTGAAGAACGTCCGGTTCCGCCGTCGGTAATTCCTGGAGAACGGTTATCGCCGACGCAGCCTTACCCGACCAGGCCCGCGCCGTATGAGCTTCAGGGTGCGACCGAAGACAATCTGATCGATTTTTCTCCCGAGCTTCGCAAGGAAGCGCTCGCGATACTGAACAAGTTCGATCACGGACCGATATTCACTCCTCCGACCGAGAAAGGGACGATCAACCTTCCGGGATGGGGCGGCGGCGCGAACTGGTGGGGCGCGGCGTTCGACCCGGAGACGGGGATGTTCTACATCCCATCGGGCACTGGTCCAATCGCCGTAAAGTTGGCCAAACCCGATCCGAACCGTTCGAACTTTCAGTACGTGCGTACATACGACGGCACGGGCTTGTCAGTGTCGGGACCGCGCGGGCTGCCGTTGTTCAAACCGCCTTACGGTCGGATCACTGCTATCGATCTGAACAAAGGCGAGCAGGTGTGGCAGATTCCGCACGGTGATGGTCCGAGAAAAAAGGTCAATGAACTGCTCGCCAACGGCAAAGACGTAGGTCCGCTGGGCGCCGGCGGAGGAGGACCATTGCTGACGAAGACGTTGTTGTTTGTTGGACAAGGCAGTGGCGGCCGCGGAGGCGGAGGCGGAGGCGCCGCAAACGTCTTACGCGCCTTTGACAAGGCTACAGGTAAAGTGATCGCGGAGATCGGGCTGGCGGCCACGCCTCACGGAACCCCGATGACTTACATGACAGGCGGCAAACAGTTCATAGTCGTAGCCACTTTTGATGGCCGTTTGGTGGCGCTCACTCTACCTTGACCTGGGAGCGCGGGCATCTTGCCCACAACGCGCCTTTGCGATTAACCCATCTAGGAGGATTTCGATGCCTGCGATCACAATCAACGTCAACGGAAAGAGCCGGACTCTGGACGTCAGTCCGGACATGCCGCTGCTCTGGGTCTTGCGCGACACGCTCGAGCTGACCGGCACCAAGTTCGGTTGCGGAATGGGACTGTGCGGTGCTTGCACGGTGCACGTCAACGGCGCGGCCGTGCGTAGTTGCCAGACAACCGTGCAGAGCGCGGCCGGAAAGACCGTCGTCACCATCGAAGGTCTGAATGCGAAAGCCGAGCACCCGGTGCAGGTCTGCTGGCGGCAAGGCAACGTGCCGCAGTGCGGCTACTGCCAGAGCGGCCAGATAATGGCGGCCGCCGCGTTGCTTAAATCAAAGCCGAAGCCGACTGACGCGGACATCGATGCCGCGATGAGTCGCAACATCTGCCGGTGCGGGACCTATCAGCGGATTCGTCAGGCGATCAAGCAGGCAGCGGAGGTGAAGAAATGAACCGAATCGACATCGTCACTCGCCGGACTTTTTTGGGCGGCGTCTTCTCAGCCGGCGCGTTCGTCCTCGGCGCGCGCTTGTTCCCCATCGACACACTCGCATCGTCAGGCCGGGCGGCGGCGAATGCTGCCTGGAACCCGAGCGTATATCTTGGAATTGAACCTGACGGAACCGTGATCATTGTCGCGCATCGCTCGGAGATGGGCACGGGCATTCGCACTGGGCTGCCCATGGTCGTGGCCGATGAGCTTGATGCCGACTGGGCGCGAGTGAAAGTCGAGCAGGCACTCGGCGACACGAAGTACGGCTCGCAGAACACGGACGGGTCGTGCTCGATCCGCGATTTTGTCGATGCGATGCGCGATGCCGGCGCCAGCGCCCGCTTGATGCTTGAACGCGCAGCCGCCGCGAAGTGGTCCGTACCTGTTGCTGAATGCAAAGCGCAGAATCATCAGGTCGTTCATCTGCCCAGCAAACGCACGCTCGGCTACGGCGAGCTTGCGGCGCTCGCGGCGCAGCAACCGGTGCCAAAGAAAGACGAGCTGAAGTACAAACCCGCGTCTGAGTATCGCTACATAGGCAAGGACCTGCCTACCGTTGACCGCGACGACATTTGCGCGGGCCGCGGGACCTTCGGCATCGATGCGCGAATGCCCGGCATGGTGTACGCGTCGATCGAGCGCTCGCCGGTGTTCGGCGGCAAGCTCAAAAGCTTCGACGATCAGGAAGCGCGCAAGGTGTCCGGCGTTCAGCAGACGGTCGTCATACCGGGCTTCAAGGGTCCGCATGGTTTTCAAGCGCTTGGCGGCGTCGCGGTCATCGCCGACAACACCTGGTCCGCAATGAAGGGCCGCGAAGCGCTCAAGGTCGAGTGGGAGGCAAGCGAACATGCGAGCTACAACTCGCCGGCTTTCAAGCAGTCGCTGCTCGAGACAGTTCGCAAACCACAAAAAGCCGCGCGCAACGTCGGTGATGTGGACGCGGAATTTGCCAAGGGCGGGAAGACTCACGAAGCCGAGTACTACGTGCCGCATCTTTCACACGCGCCGATGGAACCGCCTGCCGCCGTTGTTGAATTCAAAGACGGCAAGGCCATCATTCACGCCGCGACGCAGAACCCGCAGGCTGTGCAGGACACGGTCGCGGCCGCCCTCGGAATAAACAAGAAGGACGTCGAGTGCCACGTGACGCTGTTGGGCGGCGGCTTCGGGCGCAAGTCGAAGCCCGACTACGTTGCCGAAGCCGCGCTGCTGTCGAAGGCCGTCGGCAAACCGGTCAAGGTCGCGTGGAGCCGCGAAGATGACATCCGATTTGACTACTACCACACGGTGTCGGCGATGTATGTCAAAGCGGCGCTTGACGAGAAAGGGAAACCGACGGCGTGGCTCCAACGGTGCGCGTTCCCGACCATCGCTTCGACATTCGCGGGACCTGTAGCAAAAACGGCGCAGGGCTTCGAGCTGGACATGGGTTGGACTAATCTGCCGTTCGACATTCCAAATCATCGAGCGGAGAACGGACCGGCCGACAGCCACGTTCGCATCGGGTGGCTGCGTTCGGTTGCAAACATCCAGCACGCGTTTGCGATTCACTCTTTCGTTGACGAATTGGCTCAACTGGCGAAGCGCGATCCGGTCGAATACCTGCTCGACGTCCTGGGCCAGCCACGCAAGATCGACCTGGGCTCGAAGAGTCCGCTGGCCGCAAAGTATCCTCTGGACACGGGGCGGCTGCGCAACGTGATTGAGCTCGCGGCGGAGCGATCGGGCTGGGCGAAGAAGAAACCGGCAAAGGGCCTCGCGCTTGGCATCGCTGCGCACTGGAGCTTCCTGACCTATGTCGCAGCCGTTGTCGAAGTCGAGGTGGACGCCAGCGGCAAGGTGCGCATTCCGCGCGTCGACCTTGCGGTTGACGCCGGCCGCGTCATCAGCCCGGACCGTGTGAAGGCGCAGTTCGAGGGAGCTTCGGTTTTCGGCACAGGCATCGCGCTGATGAACGAGATCACCGCGTCGGGCGGAGCGATCAATCAGTCGAACTTTCACGACTACCAGGTCGCGCGTATGAACGAGGCGCCGATCGAGACGCGCGTGCACCTCGTACAGAGCGACGCTCCACCTGCTGGAGTCGGCGAGCCGGGTGTGCCGCCAATGGCGCCGGCGATCTGCAACGCGATCTTCGCGGCGACCGGCAAACGTGTGCGTGATTTGCCAATCAAAAAGCAGTTGGCGTGAGCCGGTTAGTCTGCCGGTTAAACGGTTTTCTCTGCGGAAACCTCGGCGTCTCAGCGTCTCTGCGGTTAGATGGACTCGCGGTTAGATATTGAAGCGGGTGTGGAATTAACCGCAGAGACGGAGAGACGCCGAGGTTGCGCAGAGAATTCAGACGGGACCGCGAGCGCTCATCAGGGAGGAATACACCATGCGACGAAACCCACTCATAGCGGCCTGGGTGCTGCTTCTTGCAGGCACAATCTTCGCCGCCGACGATAAACCCGCCGAACACGACATGACAGCTTCCGACGGCGTGAAGATTCACTACTACGTTATGGGCAAAGGCACGCCGGTAATCCTTGTTCACGGTTACACGGGCACCGCATGGGGCAACTGGTTCTCGAACGGCATCGCTCAAGCGCTGGCTAAGAACCACATGGTCGTTGCGCTCGATTGCCGAAACCACGGCAAGAGCGACAAGCCGGTGGCTAACGGCCCGGGGAAGGCACAGGACGTCGTTGAGCTGATGGACCTGTTGAAGATCACGAAGGCACACATACACGGCTATTCGATGGGCGGCGGAATTACAGCTCAGCTACTGGCGATGATCCCGGATCGTTTTATTACCGCGTCCTTCGGCGGCTCCGGCATCCAGGAAGCCGATCCGGAAATGAGAGCGAAGTTGGCGCCGGATAAACAAGGCCGCGACCCGCAAGAAGACGAGGCGTCGCGCACTCTTCGGATACGCCGCGCGATGGATTTGGGAATGAGCAAAGAGGAAGCGGAAAAGCTGGCGTCTACTCCCGCGCCCGCGAGGCCTGCCGCAGCCGCCCCTGCCCGCACAGGACCACAGCTCGACCTCACCAAGCTGAATATTCCCATGCTCGCTATTAACGGCGAGTTCGACAGACCTAACGTAAAGACGACTCGGATGACGCGCGAGGTCAAGAACTTCACAAATGTCGTGCTGCCCGGCAAGTCACATCTGACCGCGATCATGGCAGGCTACATGCCAAAGGAATATCCGGAGAGCCTCGTGAAGTTTATCAACGCCAACGACCCGAAGAAGTGAAAGAGCGCCGGCTTCGCGCACTCCTCAAATATAGCGGCGGGAGCGGACTGGTCATTCGTTGTTTCTTCTCTCGTCGTAGACAGGCTCGAAGTTTCGGGTTGTGTTTTCTGTGACGCTCATCCTGGGTTCCAGAAGCGGCTGCTCGCGCTTAAGGTCAAAATCACTCGTATCCAACGATCCCACGTGAAGCGCGCCGCGTGATTCTTTGCCCCGACTACCAAGACGAAACAATTGCCAGGTCAATATGCCATCAACCGCCAGCATCGTTAGAAAGAGCAGCCCCACGAAGATGAGAATCGCCCCCTCACTCAACCCAATCGTTTTCATCACAGGCATTGCTCCGAGCATGATGGCGGCCATCGATAGCGTCACACCAACGATTGCCCACACCATAAGCAAGGCCGCTTTCTCAGGCGACTCGTCCGCCGCGCTTCCTTTATTGACGCTCTGGTTAGCTCCGCAACGGTTGCAGTAGCTCAACCCTGGTGTCAGTAATGTGCCGCAAGATGGACAGTACATGGTGATTTCACCTCTCCACTCACTACGATACGCGATCAGCCCAGTTCGCCAATAGTTGGGAGGACAAGTATTAGAGCCAGGTCGAAGGGCCGTATGTGACCCTTACTCGAACCCGGTAAGCTTACGCATCAAGGCGGCGCGTGTTGTCCCGCATAGGTTTCCACCCTCAAAGAACGGGTCATCAGTTACTTCTAGCTGCGTATGATAAGGAGGATCGGCCAACATCAAGGCTTCGAGTCCCTCTGCTTCGGTCTCACACAGAACGAGCCCGGTGAGTTCGTCGTCGAAAACGTCGATCGAGAACACCCGGCCTCGATAATTGTGATAGTAGCGAGTCTTTTTGAGGCGGTCTCCTTCAAGGCCGTCGAGGAGTTCGTACTCGCTCGGCGACAGGAGAATACGGCTGATCGTCCGGAAATAGCGCGATGGCGAGTCGAGTTTCTTGTTCAGCTTGAAAACGCGCCGGCCGGTGTCCGAGTCCGTCAGGATTCTTAGCCGAAGCCTTGAGTCCCGAAGATACTTGTCCTCGAGGGTCTTCGAGTAAGACTCGACCGCGCTCATCCAGTCTGCGTTCGGTGAAACGAGAAACCTTCTCTCGTACTCGACTCGCATGTATTTCGTTTCTTCGGTGTCCAGAGAGATGGACATACTCCGCCTCGCGTTTGAAACTTTGTGAGCGCGTAAGGCAAATGATCGGCCGGTTGTCTTATACCACGCGAGCACCAAGAGGAAGAATCGAAATCCGTGATGAGTTCCAGCGTGCGCGCCGCTCTTGCGGTTAGACATCGGCGTTTCAGGTGAATATACTTCGTCGATCCTGACATCACGCGGGACAGTGGCCGCAGATCAAACCTGATACTGGAGGGACTTTCAATGCGCCGTAATCTGACTCTTCTTGCCTTCGCGTTTGCCGTCGCTCTTTCCGGCCTTGCCTTTGCGGCTGACGACACAATCAAAATAGATGGCGGTCTCATCTCGGGCACGGCGGCAGAAGGCGTCCGTACCTTCAAAGGAATTCCTTTCGCCGCGCCTCCGGTGGGCGAGCTGCGCTGGAAAGCTCCGCAGCCAGTCGTCGGATGGGAAGGCGTCCGCAAGTGCGAATCCTTTGGACCCGAGTGCCCGCAAGCGTCTTACCCCGCGGGATCAATGTTCTACTCGCCCCCGCAGAAGCAGAGCGAAGATTGTCTCTACCTGAATGTTTGGACCGCTGCAAAATCCGGCGACAAGCGACCGGTCATGGTTTGGATACACGGCGGCGCGCTGACGCGCGGTTCGGGAGCAACTCGCACATATGACGGCACGGCCTTCGCGAAGAAGGGCGTCGTGCTGGTGACGATCAACTATCGACTGGGGCCGCTCGGTTATCTTGCGCATCCGGAGCTGACCGCCGAATCACAGCAACACGCGTCAGGCAACTACGGAGTGCTGGACCAGATCGCGGCTTTGAAATGGGTGCAGAAGAACATCGCCGCGTTTGGAGGCGACCCGAAGACAGTGACCATCTTTGGTGAATCGGCCGGTTCGTGGAGCGTCAACGTGCTCGTCGCAACGCCGCTTGCAAAGGGCTTGTTTCATCGAGCCATCGGTGAGAGCGGAGGCACGTTCGGTCCGATGACTTATTTGAAAGAGGATCGAGCCAAAATGACTGCCGCTGAAAAAGGGGGCTCGGCTTTCGCTAAAGCTGCCGGAGCCGATTCAATCAAAGCGTTGCGAGCAATCCCCGCAGAGAAGATCATCGACATCTTCAACAACGACGCGGAAGGAAAGAAATTCAGGACCGCGCCGAACGTGGACGGCTGGGTGTTGCCCGATGAGATTCGCAACATCTTCGCAAAAGGCAAACAGAACGACGTGCCGGTGATCGTCGGTTCAAACGCCAACGAGATGACGACGTTGACCGTGCCCGCGACAATCCCAAAGACAATCGAGGACTATCACAAACGCATCGCGACTCAGTATGGCGAGATGGCTAAAGAGTTCGACGCGGTCTATCCGGTCAAGGGCGATGCGGATGCAGGGGGTGCGTATCTTGGCGTTATGCGGGACGTGGCGTTCACTTTGCAGATGCGCACCTGGGCGCGCATGACTTCTACAGGACGTTCGAAAGCTTATCTCTACCAGTTCAGCCACGTGCCGCCCAACCCGAACAGCAAATACCTCGGGGCTTACCATGCGGGCGAGATCGCTTATGTGTTTAACAATCTCAACCCGCAGAACGCGTTGATTCAGGAGGCCGATCACAAGCTGGCGGAAACGATGTCGGCTTATTGGGTGAACTTCGCGAAGACCGGCGATCCTAACCGCAAAGGGCTGCCGAAGTGGACTCCGTACAACACGAAGGATGAGCCGTACATGGACCTGGGTGATGTGGTTCAGGTGCGCAACCATTTGCTGAAAGCGCAGCTGGATTTTTTGGAAATGCTTCAGAAGCCGCGCGCCGCAGCGGAATGATTTTCTGGCTCTAGCAGGCTGCTGGGAAACAGGAAGTCGCCACTGAGACACGAAGCTGCACCAAGGCAATGAATCTTTCAGTTGCGCCCTTTGTGTTCCTTTGAGTCTTCCTGGCTTGGTGGCGATGAGCCGAGGTTTTCAGCTTTATTCGATTACGGCAACGGCACATCGGCTATTTTGAAAGGCACCTTGATCGTCGCCTTAGGCGTCAGGACCAGCAGCTTGACTCGCGCAGTCTCCGGCAATTTCTCGCGGAACTCGTAGATTGTCGTTTTCTCTTTTCCGCCACCGATCGTCATTCGGCCGTTGTTGCTGATCGGTTTTCCGCGCTCGTCTTCAAACTCGATGCCTACGAGCTTCGATTGAGGATCGGTGATTTGAAACGCGAGGCTGTTCTCTTCCATCTGGGCGAAGCTGCTAAACAAGCCCCCGAACATTTTCTGCAATCCCGAAGCCAGCGACTCGCCCAGATCTTCGCCCTCTCCGTCTTTCTTGCTCTTCGCGGCCATCTCCTTTTTGAGTTTGTCCTCTTCGGCTTTCTTGCGCGCTTCGAACTGGACTTTGTTCCACACCATCAGTTCGATGCCTGCGGCTTTCAAAGCCGGCGCCGAGATGGGAACGCCGAGAGTTCGGCTCAGATGAGTTATGGTCGCTGTTGAATCCGCATCTCTTCGAGGAGTAAAGAGCTCGATCGAGCCGGACAGCTCTCGAATCGTGGTCGCCTGTCTGACCGGATTCTTGAGCTCAACCTTCGCGCTTGCGGATGTCTTGCCTGACGAGTCGATCTCTTTGAACTCGGACGACTCGGTCTTCTCGCCAATGAGGTTTCTGCCCAGGTCATCGACCGCCACTTCAACCGATAGGCGCATACCCTTGGCGTCCGCGAGAACGTCGCCGACGATCTTCAACTCCACTTCCATTCCCGCGAAGAAGGTGCCCGTCGTTCTCGAATCTTTTACATCGCCGACAAGCACACCGACCTTATCGCTGCTTGCCGGTTGCCTGGAGTCCTTTGCTTGAGGAGCAGGTTGGGCCTTTGGTGGACGCCTGGTTTGAGCAGCCGCGGGTGCCTCCAAAAACAGCACTGGCACCGCGATAAGAACAAGGCAACCAAGACCGCTGATCGAATTGAGGCGGATTCGGCTCCGCGATTGGCCAAGCTTTTCACATACTTTCATTACTTGAAATCCCCTCTGTTGTAAGGCTGTCAAACGTTCGCGCCGTGTTGGTTGATCGTGAGGTCCGCGCTGTTCACTTCTTGACCCGCGCCAGTCGAAACCCTATGCCATCGCTGCGGTCATCTACTTGAGCCTCTTCGCGATTAGCTGAGGTACAACGGTCGGCGGTTCCGAAATAATCGCCGCCTCTAAACACCTTGAAGATGTGCGAACCGCCGGCTGGCCCCATCGGATTCTTCTGATCGCTTGCAGAGTAGCTGTCCAGCCAGTCCTGACACCACTCCGAGATGTTTCCGTGCATATCGTACAACCCCCACGCGTTTGGTTGTTTCTGCCCAACCGGATGCGGACGGCCCTTGTTGTCGTCAATCAGGCTTGAATATGCACCCCGGTCTTTTGAGTTGAGAGCATCATCGACCATCTTGTTAGTCAACGGCTTCACACCTGAGTTCAGTCCGTACCAGCACATCTCGTCGAGGTTGCCGGCGTAAACGCTTGTTGTCCCGGCTCGGCAAGAGTACTCCCATTCGGCTTCGGTGGGCAGTCTATAAACATTGCCGGTTGCGCGCGACAGTCTGTCGCAAAACTCTACCGCCTCCTGCCAGGACACCTGATGTACCGGGAGGTCGTTGCCCTCGAAGTTTCTTGACGGGTCCTTTTCCAGATCGATCTTCACTTTCGGCAACGCGGCTACTTCTCTCCAGAGCGCCTGGGTTACTTCGTACTTGCCCAGGTAGAAGTCCGATAGCGTCACCTTGTGCCGCGGGCCCGCGCTCATAGAGGCGCCTAATAAGGGATCGTCGTGAGGCGGCTCACCCGGGCTATCGCCCATCAAAAACGTACCGCCTTTTATCTCGATCATTTCGAATGTGAGCCCACCGACTTTGTCGCTCACAGCGGTTCCGGATTTTTCCGGGGCGTTCGGCTTCTGGGAACACCCACCGGAAAGAATCAAGAAGGCTGCGAGGCTCAGCAAGGCAATAAAAAATGCAAGACGAGGCTGGCTATCTCCAACAGTTGCTCGCACAGTCGGCATCCTCCTTCAAGATGCTCAAGGGTTTCCTTGTAGTTACTCTGCTTTTGTCCAGAGCGGCTGGTAAGAATCGATGTTCCAGCCAACGGCTACAGAGCGCGAACCTGTCACCTGCGATTTCGCGGAGCCGGTTTAGTGGCGGCGTCAGTCTGCCATTTTTCAATATCGACTTTCCATTGCCGGGCTTCCAACACCATCAACACTTTTCCAGTGGAGTTGCGGCCTTGTCGAACTGCTTGAACGTTGAGCACTGCTCTGGCTCCGTCAGAAGCTCCACTGACAACTCTGATTCCTACATAATCCAGCGACGAACTCTCCTTCCAGATGAATGCGCCTCTGGTGATGGTCAAGGCTGGGTCGGCATAGAAGGCTGCCTGTTCGCCGCGCAGATACTTTAGAACCGCTTGCTTGTTGCCGGCTTTTTCCGCTGCGCAAAACTCGAGATAGGCTTTGCCGGCCTCGCCGCCACCTGCGGTCAGAGGCGCGCCGTTTTCGATCTCGAACATCTCCGCGTCTGATTCGCTCTCAGCGGCCTCGTCAACGGGTCTATTCTTTTCATAAGCCTCATATCTCTCTTCCATCGTTTGATAGTCGTCCAGATGCCAGAACAGGTTTACCGGTTCGCAGTAAAGTAGCAACCAATCGATCTTCCATTGTCCGCCATCCAGAATCAGTCGAGCGTATGCTGTTTGCGGCATGCGATTAAACCCTCTGGGCGCAGGCATGTGATTCTGCGGATCCCAGGGCAGTTCTGAAAGTGCAAATGTGGTAAGCGGCGCCGGGGGAGTGTGGTTCAGCTTCGCCTCCGTCCAGTACTTTTTGACGAACTGCACGTCTTCGGTGATCGTCACCCGTGCAAAACGGCCGGAGTTGGAAACAAAAGTTGCGTAGGACGATCCAACGACCTGCTTCAACGGCAGCAATAAAGCCTTGAGTTTGGTCACACGCTTCCTGGCATTCGCTCCCTCAAACATTTTTGCTTGTTCCACCGTGACGGCTTTCTTGATCTTCTCAAGATCCCCTGTCATGACCGCGCCATAGAAAGCCAGATAGGCTTTGCCTGGCTCACCGCCGCCTTCGGGTAGAGTCTTTGCCGCCGATGCCGACTCCGGCGTGATCGGAGCTTTGAATTTGACTTGATACTGAAACTTTGTGTCCGCGTACGCTGGCCCGTCATCTCCCAGTAACCTCGAGCGGATCGTTCCTTCTACGGTCTGGTTAGGGACGACGCGCAGTTTGACTTCCTCATACTCATTCTTCCCCGGCTTCATCTGTCCTGCCTTGGGATCGTACTCCTCGTTTGCGGTGTCATCTAAGAATCGGCCGGAGTCGAAATAAGGCGACGTAGTGATAGGGCGATAAACCGCGCTCGCTGCCAGGGCCCAACTCGGCTTGAGATACAACCTTACCGCGTGAAGCTTTCCTTCTGCCGACATCAACTCCACGTATCTCCATCTTTCGACAGGATCGTCGGGGAGCGGCTGATCCGTGAATGTTATAAATAATCCGCCAGTTCTCTTGTAGGCTTCTGCATAGACATACTTCAGCTCGGCGGTTCTAGTCTCTTTCCCAATCTGCAGCTTGAGCGTGCCGGTGACTTCACCGCTTCCACTGCCGCGACCCTGCGCCGGTGCGGCGATGCAAAGCAGTAACGGCGTCACAACCAGCACAGCCAGGGCGGCTGCGGCGATTGCTCCAGGAACCAGCGAGTTTTCAGATGCCCTGATCCTTATGAATCTTTTCATCATCGAAATGCTCCTTCTCTCTTCCCGCGCGGCGGTGCTACGGCGCAAAGGGCCTGGCACTCCGCTTACGCGAGGAAGAGTTTCGCCGGTGCCCGAGTGAACGTCAAATCGAAACTGAATCTGGGATTGCTTGTAAGGGCGGCCCTCCGTGGCCGCTCCTTGCTTCCCGCACAGAAGCATATCGGGCTTAGTCGAGGGGCAGCCGCGGAGGGCCGCCCGTACAGGTTGCGATGCGGCACGCGCGCAAGCTCGCGCGTTCGCTTTGCAAGCCCCAAGCCCATCCAATAGAATCTGGCAGGCTCATTCTTCATCAACTTCAGTGGAAACGAGAGGAACAACAATGCGTTTCAGGATCTGGCTCATAGTCTGCGCGATCTTGCTGCAAGCCGCCGTGCCCTCATTTGCGCAATCGCTTCGACCGAACTCCAAAGAAAAGCGAAGCGCCGCCGCAGCAAACGGAGTCTCAGCTTCCGATTGGCCGATGTACGGACGGGACCTCGCCGGCTCGCACTACAATCCGACGGAGAAACAGATAACGCCGGCTACCGTTGCGCGGCTCAAAGTGAAGTGGATCTTTGAAGCCGGCGATGACGTCTCGAGTCAGCCGATCGTCGTCAACGGCGTTCTCTACTTCGGATCGTGGGACGGCAAGGAGTACGCATTGGACGCGAAGACCGGGAAGAAGCTCTGGGAGTTCGATTGCGGCACGGCCTCGCGCAGCGGAGCGGCCTACGGAGATGGCATGTTGTTCTTCGGCGACTTTGGCGGCCGACTGTTCGCGCTGGACTCAAAGACTGGCGAACAGAAGTGGAAGGTCAAGATCGATCCGCACAAGAACACGATAGCGACAAGCTCACCGATCTATCACAACGGGCGAGTCTACATCGGAGTCGCGTCGCACGAGGAAGGCGCGATGATGGCCACTCCGAAATACGAGTGCTGTACGTTTCGGGGCGGTGTGGCGGCTTATGACGCGAAAACCGGAGAGCAGATCTGGCGGTGGTATACGATACCCGATGCTCCTGTGCCGCAAGGTAAAGACAAGAAGGGCGTGCCGATGATCGGTCCGGCGGGAGGCGCGGTGTGGTCGACGGTTTCGATTCATCCGCAAGCCAACCGATTGTACGTTTCAACCGGCAACCAGTACACAGGCCCGGCGTCGAAGTTCCCGAATGCGATCGTTGCTTTGGAACTCGGCACCGGCAAAGTTGTCTGGTCGAACCAAGCCACCCCGGGGGACATCTGGACTTTTGGGTGTAGAGACAATCCGGACTGCAGCGATCTCGACGTGGACTTTGGCACGACGCCTGTCAGCTTCAAGGGGCCGGGCGGAAAGATGCTGATCGGAGCAGGCCAGAAGAGCGGCTGGTTCTGGGGGGTCGATCCCGCCGACGGAAAGACCGTGTGGAAGACTGAGGTCGGACCGGGCGGCAAGCTCGGCGGCATCGAGTTCGGCGACGCGAGTGACGGCGAGATTGTGTACGCAGCGCTGTCGAATTTCCCGAGGCAGGGCGCGATTGCGGCGATGGACGGGGCTACCGGGAAGATCCTTTGGAAAACGCCAGCGCCTGACAACAAGTCGAACTTCGGCCCGCTATCGGTAAGCGGCTCGAGAGCGAACAAGCTCGTCTGGGCTGGGACGAACGGCGGCGCGATGCGAGCTTATGACGGCAAGGATGGAAAGGTACTTTGGGAGTTCGACACCGGCGGCGCGGTCGGCGGCGGTCCGACAATTGTTGACGGAGTCTTGTATGTCGGGTCGGGCTACAAGTTCCTGCGCGTCGGAAAAGGCAACAACAAGCTGTACGCGTTTTCGATTGATGGAAGATAGGGCGTTTGCCCAAAGAGTCGGAGACTGCGTGACAGTCGCTACGGGGCGTCCAATTCTAGTCTTCCGCACCTGGGGGTAGTGACACTTTGCCCGACCCCGTTTCATCTAGGATAGGTTCTGACTTAGAAAAAAACTGTTCGTACACTGAGGGATTAAAGAGATTCGCAGATTCAACCTCTCGGAGCGGAATAACGATCTCAAAATCCACTGGATCAATTTCTGCAACCGAAGGATCACCAGCAAGGATTTTGCTATAGACATCCCTGTAGTCAGTAGTGAAATGTATTCTTCTATCAGCTCCGTCTCTATATCCGCTCCTGAGGGGGAGGAGCTTCATTGATTCTACTGCGACTGCTGGGCTTGAATTCATGGTGACAAACCCCAAATAAATCTTTCCATTTTTAACTGTAAGCAAGATGGGTTTGCTTTCGCGCAAGGCCTTCCTTAAAAGCAATTCAAGGGGATCGCCCTTCTTTTGAATAACCCGATCAATTTGTTTGTCTGCCCCAAAGATGAGATTGGCAAGTGGGGCGGCTGCCAAACCAAGCAACAAGGCCAAAGCGGAAACGCCGGACATCTTGAACGGAAATACTTCGTGCCAGTAGTTGTTAATCCAAGCGAGCTTTGTCTGAAGAACGAAAACTAGCAATTGCGCGATGCCTAGTAGAACAACACCAGCCATTGAAGCTTGAAGGAGCAACCGATAACCATCCAAGCGCAGTGCCTCAAATTTATATAGGTTACACCGGTGTATGAAGCTGAAGCCTCCTAACAGGGCGAGCAGGAGGAAATTGAAGGGCATGTGGCTAAGCGGCAGAGGTCTTTATGGAACTCTTCACGAGCCGTTCCATATTCTGTCGACCAACCTTCGTAGTAAATAGCTCTTTCGCGCTGATATATTGGCCGCCGTTCTCAGTTCCACGGACAATGGGCTTCTCTTGAGTAGTCTGGGATTGATTTTGTTTTTCCGCCATAATGCCCCCTTTAACCTTAGACGTTTAAAGCTTAGCCTTTGTTCGCTATACCAGATGACGGCACCGCGTGGCTGCTCTTATAATCGCTCTTATAATCGCCGTTCGGCGGGCCGCATATGCTAACAAAAACGAACAATCGGTTTTTGTTTCCCGCCGAACGGCGATTATAAGAGCAGCCACGCGGTGCCGTCAAGGCACTATTATTGTGCCAGAACGGCTTATTTCTCAGCGGTGGCATCTGTTCCAGCGGATTTGATTCGCAGCTAAGACTGCTCATCCGCGCTTGGGCCGTAGATCGAAGGCACCGTCGAACCCATCGGCCTTAGATAAGTCGAGAGCTGTCCCCGGTGATGCACTGCGTCGAACAAGAACTCCCAGGCAAAGTGGTAACCCGTCCCTTTTGAGATCTCGTACTCGCCGTACATAAACTTGAACTCTTTCTCCCACACGGACGAATCGATCGCGTGAAGCCGCTTTGTGATGTCATCGTGATTGCGATCGTAGGTACCCAGGATTTCTTCGACCGTCTCCGGCGTGGGGAAGTCCTTCCATTCGATCGTCCCATTCTCCAAGCCCTCCCCCAGCACCTTCTCCTCCATGACGATCACCCACGCGATTTCGCGAGCGGTTCGCGATTTGGGTTCAGGCTTGTAGTCCGACTTGTCTTGCGGGATTCGCGAGATGACTTTGCGAGTCGCCGGCGCTTCCCTCTCCCAGAACTTCAAAAACAAAGCTTTCTCGTCCACGTTGATCTCCTGATTCACTTAATCTTCTTTCCCTTCATTTCCTGCCCTTCCAGACTCACCTGCAGCTCAACGATCTTGCCTTTGTCGTCTCTCACGAACTTGAGCTTCGCGCTGACGTTCGTGACTGAGAAGGTCCCGTCCGATTCTGGTATCAGCTCTTCTTTGGTGTCGCCCGCTGGCTGACCGAACAACTTATCGCCTTCGCGAGTTATCGCCAGAGTGAAAATCGGCAACTCGTACTCGCCCACATAGTCGTCGAAGGTTTTTGGATCGGCCTTGGCGGTTTGAGCAGCCGCGGGCGTCGCAGGTTTCTTGTCGTCTGTCTTAGCGGGCTCATTCGGTTTCTGGTCTACCACCGCTCCTGGTTTGTAGTCCGCAAGCCACTCGACGTCCACAACTTCGGCGCCGCGTCGGTCCTTCTCAGCAATGAGCCACTTGCCGCGATCGTTCCAGGGCGGACCGCCTTCGGGTTCGATGTGGCAAAACGTGCAGTCCTTGGCGCCGAACTTCCGCGACTTGGCCACGAAGGGCGGAAATGCGACGGACTCGGTTGCGAGCGCGGCAATGATTGCTATCGCGAAAACGAATGCTACGGCGATCTTCAGTCTCCTCACCTTGGTTCTCCTTGCCAGGTCAATGTTGGTTCGAGAACGATAGTACACACCTCGCGAGCGCGGCAAGCCACGACGAAACCTGGACCTGACTGCCTCCGCGAATGCCTGTTGACGATTATGACTCTTGACTGGTCGAGTACTGTGCCAGAGCGAGAGCAGCGCGCATTCTCATCTTGCACGGCAGCCGTAAACCTGATCCTTCGTCCTTCCTCTTAGCGATGATTGGCGTTATTCGTGGACCGATCGAAGCCAGCGAGCGATCTCGTCTTGCACGGTGGCGTAGACCTGCTCCTGCGATCCTGCCTTCTTCGGGACCTTTAGAGAATGATCGCCGCCTTCCACTTCGTAAAGCTTGCAAGGTGTCTTGAGGTTTTTGACGATCGTTCGCAGCTCTTCCGGCGTCCCGAACGAATCGCGCGAGCCTTGAACAAACAACATCGGCGCCGTGATGTTCGGCAGGTGCTTTGAGCGAAGCTGCTCGGGTTTGCCCGGCGGATGCAGCGGGTAACCCACAAACACAAGCCCCAGCAAATCGTCCAGGCCTTTGGCCGCCACCTGTGAGGCTATGCGCCCGCCCATCGACTTGCCGCCAATCGCCAGCTTGTTTCGCTTGAGCTTTTTGTGAGCTCGCGCGGCAACGATCACCGCCCGGTAGCAGGCTTCCAGTTTGTCACCGGGGTCAGGCGCATGACGTCCGCGCTCGATGTAGGAAAAGTTGAACGTGACAGCGTCGATGCCGCGCTTCGCAAGCTCGCTTGCAAAGAGGACCATAAAGCCGCTGGTCTGTCCGGCGCCTGCGCCGTGCCCAAGCACCAGCGTGACGTGCGCGCGGTTCTTCGCGCTCGCAGGATAGAGGGTCGCCGTGACGCTTTGACTAGCGTCGATCTCTACTTTGAATTCTTCAGCCATGCGCGCGGCAGATCACTTCGGGAACGCCGGGTTGCTCATGATCTCGGCGACCTGCTTGTTGTGCCGGAGATTGTGCGCCGGTATGTAAAGCAGCCACTGATAAGCGTTCAACGTTCCGAACACCGGGAAGGGATGCTCAAGGGTGTGCGCCTTCAACGGCACATCCGTCTGTTCGGCGAACTTCAGCGTTTTTGCTCGTCCGTCCTTCAAGAGCGTCATGATCTCGGCGCGCGACATTTTCCTCTTGAGCGGCTGGATCGGTTCGGGGGCGTTCGCCTTACCCTTTCGCCCGGCCAGCAGGTTGTCGAGAATGGCTTCCTTGTTCGCGGTCTTTGTTTCCCAGTCGGGATTGATCGGCGATGCAATCGCTCGCTCCATCGCGCCAAACAAGAGCCCTTCCGACAGAGCGATGTGCTCGGCGGTTTCACCGACCGTCCACTTGAACGGGACCGGCCTGGAGTTCCACTGCTGGTCGGTTAGCTTTTCGATGTACCCCAGAAGTTCATTCCGCGAGTCGTGCAGCGCTTTTATGGTCTTTGCTCTTTCTTCCGGGGTCAGCATGCCGTCACCCGCAGCCGGGGTTGTCACGGCTCCTGCCGCGCCCGCCAAAAGCATCGTGCAAACCAGGATCATCATTGTCGTCTTCATAAGTCCTCCGTCAGATCACCGCCTCATGAAATTCGCGTGTCATCATAACTGGACTCGCCGGACGAGGCAATGTAGGCTCACGGCTGAAAATGGAACGCGCGCGTGCACTAACCAAAACCGCTGCGTGGAGAGACGATTGCCGACGCAAACAGGCGAGGCCGAATTCAAACTGAGCTTAAGGAGCGACGTGCTGTTGGCGCCGATGACGACGCTTGGCATCGGGGGACGAGCGCGCTACTTCGCCGATGCTTCGGGTGTTGACGCATTGATAGCGGGCGTCGAATGGGCCCGCTCGCAAACGCTTCCGTTGTTCGTGCTGGGCAGCGGCAGCAACATAGTAGTGGCCGACAGCGGGTTTCCGGGGTTGGTTCTTCGCGTGTCGATGCGCGGAATGATAACCCGAGTCGAAGGCAAACGCGCTGTGGTCACGGCGGCGGCGGGCGAAGATTGGGACGGATTTGTAGCGGCGTGCGTGGCTCGCAACTGGGCGGGTCTCGAGTGTCTGTCGGGGATACCGGGCCGCGTCGGAGCTACCCCGATTCAGAATGTCGGAGCTTATGGTCAAGAGACGAGCGAGACGCTTGGGTCGCTAAAAGCTCTTAACCTCGCGACGGGCAAGCTTGAAGAGATCAACGCCGCTGAGTGTGAGTTTGGATATCGGACCAGCCGATTCAAAACCTCCAGCCGGGATCGCTTCATCATCACGAGCGTGACCTATCGGCTCGAAGTCAACGGCAGTCCGGCTATGCGTTACGTGGAGCTTCAGCGTTACATGGCAGAGCAGGACACAAAGGAGCCGACGCTTGCAAAAGTGCGCGAGGCAGTGCTCGCGTTGCGGCGGCGAAAGGCGATGGTGATTGATTTTCAAGATCCGGATTCGCGGAGCGTGGGATCGTTCTTCGTGAACCCGGTGGTGACTCGCGAAGAGAGCGAACAAATCAGGAAGCGAGCCGGCAGCTTCGCCGAAGAGACGCCCGCGTTTCCTACGGCGGATGATCGCGTAAAGCTATCGGCTGCGTGGCTGATCGAGCGCGCGGGAATCAAGCGAGGCTACGCGCACGGCAACGTCGGTACTTCAACAAAGCACGCGCTTGCGATCATCAACCGTGGCGGAGGAACCGCTAGGGAGGTCATCGAGTTGAAGGAACTCATTCAGTCTTGCGTGCTTGATACGTTCGGCGTCGCGCTCACCCCCGAGCCTGTGTTCATCGGATTCGAGAGCCAGTGACTCGAACCGGGCATTTCGGTAGCGATCAGATCGGCAAGCAATCCGTGCAAATCAGTCGAATCCGTTTCATCGGTGGTCCTATGTCTTCGGAAGACTCGATTTGCTAGTGCTGAATAGACCACGGATGACACTGATCTGACGGATTTGCGCGGATACCAGATATTCAGGTTAGCCTAAGTTCGTCGCTACAGTCTTTTGCTCTCCTCGATCACGGACCGATAAAGCGCTTCGTATTGCGGGATGATTCTTTCCGTCCCGAAGCGCGACACTGCGATCTCGCGGCCGCGCCTTCCCATCCTTTCTCTTGCGTGATCATCGCTCAGCACTCGAATCGCGGCGTCGGCCATTCCCCGCGTGTCGCCGACTTCAAACAAGTACCCGCAGCCGCCTTCTTCTATCACTTCGGGCAAGCCGCCTACGCGAGTCCCGATCACCGGAACCTCACAAGCCATCGCTTCAAGCGCCGATAACCCGAACGACTCCGATTGGCTCGGCAGCAAAAACAGATCGGCGGCCGACAGGTAACCGAGTATGTCTGACTGAGGCTTCTTGCCGACAAAGCTGACGCAATCCGCGACGCCCAGTCTCTCGGCTAGCGCTTCGGCGCCCGCACGTTCGGGGCCGTCACCGCACATAACAAGCTTCACAGCAGGGCCGCCAAACTCGCGCATTCTGGCGACTACCTCAATGCAGTCGGTGATTCGTTTGATCGGCCGAAAAGTCGAAATGTGCAGCACGATCTTCTCGCCTCCTGGCGCGATGCTGCGACGTAACGCTTCGTCCGGCGAGCGCCGATAGTAACTGTAGTCGATGAAGTTGTAGATCACTTGAATGTCACATTCCGTGCAAAACATTGAGTGCGTAGCGTCCCGCAGATAGTTCGAGATCGCTGTCACTCCGTCCGATTGCTCGATTCCAAACCGGGTGATCGGCAGAAACGAAGCGTCGCGCCCAACCAGCGTTATGTCCGTTCCGTGCAACGTCGTTACTACCGGCAGATACCGCTCGGGTTTGAGCATCTCGCGCGCGAGGTAGGCGCTCACCGCATGCGGTATCGCATAGTGCACGTGGATCAAATCCAACTTCTCGCGGTTGGCAACTTCGAAGATCCTCGACGCAAGAGCATCAGTGTAGGGCGGGTATTCGAAGAGCGGGTAGCTCAGCATATCGACCGCGTGAAATTTTATTCGCTCGCGAGGCGCGCCGTCGCCCAACCGCATTGGCGGCGCATAGCTGATGAAGTGGACTTCGTGTCCGCGCCGGGCGAGTTCGATTCCCAACTCGGCGCCGACTATGCCGCTCCCGCCGTACGATGGATAGCATGTGATTCCGATTTTCATAGGGCGGTAGTCCGTAGTCCGTAGTCAGTAGTCCGTGGTTGAATGACTGGCTCTCCTGGATACCAGTACTGACTACTGACTACGGACTACGGACTCCTCACGAGTACATGTTCATCTTGCGCGACAGCAGCTCGATTGGGTCGTGGACGTTCAGGGCTTCGCGGACCACGAAGGCCTCGGCGCTGTCCACTCCGATCAGAGAACCGAAGAATCGTTGTCGCGCTTCAAGCCGGCGCAAGAACGCCTCAGAGCTTAGAGCAGTTTCCGGTTCCTTGCTCTGAGGGTCGTAGAGTTGAGAGCGGTACGAGGCAACCGCCTTTTGCTTTTGCTCGATGAAGGTGCTGATGTCGACTACAAAAGTCGGCGCGACGGTGCGAGGGAACATGAAATGCGCAACGGTCTGCGGGCGGAAGCGTTCCTGGCCGCCCTCGCCGTCGTACTTGGCGAGACCGGCGACGTGTGCCGCTTCTCGAACTATCTGGCAAGTATGGACGTGGTCGGGATGCGGGTCTTCCCAGTAATGAGTAAAGATAACCTTCGGGCGGTAGCGGCGAATCTTGCGCACCATCTTCACGCGGGACTCCTCGGTCAGCCAGATGTGGCCGTCGGGCAGTTCGAGGTTGTCACGAATCGCGAGCCCCATCGCTTCGGCGGCGGTCAGCGCTTCCTGGGCGCGAATCTCGGCCGTCCCGCGGGTGCCTAGCTCGCCTCGAGCCATGTCCAGCACGCCGACTCGATAGCCGAGCGATGCCAACTTTATCAAGGTCCCGCCGCACGAGAACTCAACGTCGTCCGGATGCGCGCCAACCGCGAGCGCGTCAAGTTTCACAACTTCACTCATCTGCTTGACCTCTTCGCTGAGCGTACGAGCGCGCAACCGAGCTAGTCAAGCAAGGGGAATCTGGTTTCTGGTTTGTAGTTTCTGGTTTATGGTTCATGGGTTCTGGATCGGCGTTTCAAATTACCTGACCGTATTGGCAGCACAAACTAGAAACCACAAACCAGAAACCGAAGACCGGAGTTAGCAATGCCAATCAAGTATCTATATCTCACGACGACCGGTCGCATCACCGGCAAGCCGCGCGAGATCGAGATCTGGTTCGTTGAACATGGGGGGAAGTTTTACATACTCGCCGAGCATCTCGACGACACTCAGTGGGTGAAGAACATCAAACACGATGGCCGCGTGCGTGTTCGTCTCGGAGATCGAACCTTCGAAGCTATTGCGCGAGTGCTGGACTACAACCGAGACCGGAACGTTTGGCTCACGGCTCAGGCGCTTGCGAGGGAGAAGTACGACTGGGGCGATGGGCTTCCGGTGGAGTTGACGCCAAAGTAGCATAGACTTTAGTCTGTGATTCAGTCGCTCACGAGGTGATTGAAGAAGCAAATTAGCCGAAGACCAATGTTGAAACAGGAGGAACAATGTCACAAGTCATTCCGGAAAAATATGCGGACCTGTTCGAAAAGAAAGCGTTCGCGAGTCTTGCTACGGTTAATTCCGACGGCACGCCGCAAGTGACGCCCGTCTGGGTCGACTTTGACGGCACGAGCGTCATTGTAAATTCGGCGCGGGGCCGGCGCAAGGACAAGAATATGACTCAGAACGCCGCCGTGTCGCTGTCGATCATGGATCCTGACAATCCATATCGGTACCTCGAAGTCCGGGGCCGCGTCGCCGAAATCACCGAAGACGGCGCCGATCAGCATATCGACAAGATGGCGAAAAAATACATTGATGCCGATAAGTACCCCTGGCGGAAGCCGGGCGAGGTTCGTGTGATGTACAAGATCGAACCGCAGCATACGTCGCAGATGGGTTGAAGGGTTTAGGGAGGTGAGGATCGAGGATTGAAGATCGAGGATTGAGGATTGAGGTGGATGAGAAAGAGTCGATCCTCTATCCTCTATCCTCTATCCTCTATCCTCTATCTTCGATCCTCTATTCTCACTTACTGCCGTCTTGAGGGATGAGTTTGTAGATCGTTCCCTTGTAGACAACTATCGCGCGTTCAGTTTCAGTGAAACTCGTCAGGTATCCCTTCAGAGTGGGCCGCTTGCCAATCACTTCTTTGAACACGTCGCTGTCTCGCACGAGCGTCACCATCGGCATCTCTTTTTCAGGTTTGTAGTCGTTGTCGGTCCAGACCTCGTCTCGAAGCCAAAATCTCTTCTTGCCGATCTTTCGTTCGGCAGTGCCGCGCGAGCGTCCGGACACGTTCAACTTGCCGTCCCGCAGCGAGCTGGCCGATGGCTGCGAGAGCGCCCTTCGCGCTCCGGATTCCGCGCCAGCGATCGGGGAAGCCGGAGCGTTGTTGTCTTCAGGTCTGATCTTGGTGCCGCCGGCAGCGCGTTCCTCACCGTCGGGTCTGCCAGACTTGAGGACGCTAACGTGCGCGGAGTCCTTCGCGGCTTCCGACGCGGGGCGAGGTCCTTCCCTATCGACTTTAGCTAGTTGGTCGACGCCGGCGGTTTGCTGTTGCTGTTGCGAAGGAGCCTGCTGCGAACCAGGAGCAACCTGATCCAGTTGATCTCGCGATGGGATCGTGGTCGCGACAGCACTTGCTGCCGCCTGCTCTTTCTTCTGGTCTTGTTCGCCCGAATTCTTAGCGGCCGCTACAGCGGGCTTTTCCGCGGCCTGACGGTCCGTGTCGCCAGTTGTGGGCTGCTGCGATCCAACCCCGCCTGACGCGCCGGCAGCTATGGGCGTCTGATTGCTTCGCGGTGCCGGGTTCTGCGCTACACGACCGGTAGCACTGGATAGTTCGGCCGCGCCTGCCGCCACGGCAGGTTTGCTTTCGGGTTGCTTCTCGGTCTCGCTGGCCCGATTGGTGGACGGGGCTTCGGCGGCGAATTGTGGGGCCGCAACTGAAGCTCTATCGGCACGATTGCTCACTTGCGACATGAAGATAGGAATGCTGATCGCCGCCACCAGGACGGCAGTGGCTGCCATCGCCCAGCGAGGCGTCTTCATTGCCGCCGCCAATGCGCCCAGTCTCTCGAGCCACCCTTCAGTCGCCTGGTGTCCCGCCGTGGCCGGCGATGCCGGGGCTTCGGACGCCGCAAGCCGCACGAGCACGACCGTAGCCGATCGGCAGTCGCCGCAAAGCGACAAGTGCCGGTCGAATCCCTCGCGCTCGGTTGCGGTCAAGCTGTGTTCGATGTATGCGTTTGCCAGGTCGGGGTCGAACTGCTTGCAGATCTGCTTGGGACCGGGCTGCGGCGCCAGGTGTCCGCGCAGCAATCGGTCCATAGGCCCATCTTCAGTTTTCAAAAGTGACTTCATTCTGCTGCTTCATCTCCTGAATGAGAACGCCGCCCGTCTCGGGGCTTGCGCGGATTCTTCGTCATCTTTGAGCCATCGCGCCGTCGGCGCTGGGAGCCGGGCGGTCCCGCTCACCGTCGGATTCGAACAGATACTCACGGACATTTATGTCCATTCGCTCCGCCGCCAGGTCGATAGCTTCGCTCACCTCCCGGCGGTTGAATCGGTGGTCACGCGCGAGGCTCTTTTCCACGAGCTTGCGCGCGCGCTTCTGAACCTTTGTTAGCCAGCGGCTGATCGTTGCTTCGTGAACTCCAAACACCTGGCCGATCTCGCGAAGCGTCATATCGTCGTAATAGTAATAAGCCAGCAGCAAGCGCTCGCGAGTCTCAAGCTCGCCGATCGCATGCCGAAGCGCCGCAGTGACGGCCGCGCTGTAGCGCTCGCGCACGAATTCCAAATCGCTCGGGTCAGCGCGCTCGGGTTCGGGCCCAGCGCGAACCAGCCGGTCCATGTCCTCCGGCTCTTCGGTCTGGACAAGGCGGCTAGTCTGGCGGTGATGATCTGCTGAAAGCTGAAAGACCACCGCGCGAAGCCACCCGCGCAACGAACCGCGGCCAGAGTAAAAAGAGAACTTGCTCACTCGCGCGCCGGCCGATTCGCGCAACCCGTACAGCTCGGCGAACGTCGAGTCCGCAAGCTGTTCGGCGGCTCCTGCATCCTGGGTCATCGTTCGCGAGATGTTGATCATGTAGCTGCGATACTCGCGATAGAAGTCTTCCCACGCCGCATCGTCGCCCTTTGCACACGCAACCGCAAGGCACAGGTCGTCGCAATTGAGCGAGGCGGAATATTCGCTTACCGCTTTGCGCGCCGCCGGCGTCGGGCCCGGATTTGCTGTCGTCTGATCGAGGATTTCGCCCAGATACTTCCTGGCGGACGAGTGCAGAGCTGCAGCCATCTCGTGATCGGCAACGCTGTAGCGACGCGCGACTCGCGCAAGGACTTCCTCGATTTCCTTTTTGAAGGCTTGTTGGAACTCCTCAACAGTCATGATTTCCCCAGGCGCTCGCTCTCGGTTTTGACGCTGGTCGGAATAGTTAGAGGCGAACCCAATGCTAGCACAGAAGGGGCGTTGTTTGGGAAGAATCGGGTCACGGTGGTCCCTTAGCTTAGTCGGGACGTCACCTGTTTTGGAGTGCGGCGACTTGTCGCCGCTTTGGGTCTTACGTGGATCACGAAAAGCGGCGACAAGTCGCCGCACTCCAAATCGCATAAGACTCCGCTGCTCACGAACTCTTCTCGGCTGCGCTGGACTTCTCCGCTTGCAGCGCGCGCCGGACTCGCTCGAACTCGCCTTCGAGAGCAGTGATCAACGCCGTCGTGCCTTCAACCGAACCCGCAAGCGCGAGTTCTTCGATTGTGTCGCAAAGCGCTGCCATCCGGTTCGCGCCCACGATGCCGCTGGCGCCCTTGAGCGCGTGCGCCGCTCGGGTGAGAGCCCCCGCGTTGCCGGCCGCCGCGGCGCCCTTCATCAGCGCTATCCTTTTCACCGAGTCGTCGAGGAAGGAATCGATCAAGTCAGCTAGAAGATTCGGCTCGGCCTGTGACTGCAACGCGCGGAGATTCGAGATGATGCTTGCGTCGATTGGCGCGCGCTCTCCGACCGTGCTAGTTCCCGGCGGCGGCGCCAGGTTCGCAGAGGCGTTTGGGGTATTGGTCCAGCGGCCGATGATGGCGGACACCACCTACGGCCTCACCGGTTTGCTTATGTAGTCGTCCATCCCCGCGGCCACGCACCGCTCGCGCTCGCCGTCCAGCGCGTTGGCAGTCATCGCGACTACGATCGTGTGCCGCGAGCTTCCCTCCCGACTCCGGATCTCAGCCGTCGCCTCAAAGCCATCCATCTCAGGCATCTGGCAGTCCATCAGAACCACGTCATAGCTTATCCGTTCCAACGCCTCGAGCACCTCCAATCCGTTGGCCACGCCCTCAGCCGAGTAGCCCATTTTCTGAAGCTGACGCAGCGCGACTCGCTGATTTACCACGTTGTCTTCGGCTACCAGCACACGAACGTGCGCCAGCCCGGCGGAACCTGCCGGTTCCTGCGCCGAGGCGATCCCGTTCAACTGGCCCGGCACGGACGAGGCGGTTTCGGGCGACCGGCTCGCCGCAACAGTGGCCAGGCAATCGAAGAGTTGCGATTGCTTGACCGGCTTTCGAAGACAAGCCTCGATGCCCGATTCGCTCAGCAGATTGTCATCGCGCGGACCCAGCGAAGTCATCATCACCAGCCGAGTGGCGGCTATCGATTGGTCGGCTTTGATCTCGCGGGCGAGCATCAGCCCGTCCATTTCGGGCATCTGCATATCGAGTATGGCGATGGCGTAAGCATCGCCGGCCGCGGCTTCGCGCCTCAGAAGCTCGAGAGCTTCGGCGCCGCCGGCAGCGCTCCCGTTTCGCATTCCCCACGAAGTTATCTGATGGTGCACAAGCGTCCGGTTGGTTTCGTTGTCATCGACCACGAGCACTCTCAAGCCTTCAAGCTGTCGTTTCCCCTCCAACTCAGAAGTCTTGTGCGGCTGGCGGCCGAACCTCGCGGTGAACCAGAAGGTCGAACCTCTGCCCGGCGCGCTATTGACGCCGATCTCGCCTTGCATCCGCTCCACAAGCTGCTTTGAGATCGCCAGTCCCAAACCGGTGCCGCCGTACTTGCGCGTTGTCGAGCCATCGGCCTGCGAGAACGCTTCAAAGATTAGCCGGCGCGCTTCCTCTGGAATACCGATGCCGGTGTCGCTCACCGAGAATCGCAAATGCGCGGCGTCTGCTGTCTCGCTTTCCCGTGTAACCCGCACGACGACTTCGCCGCGTTCTGTGAACTTGACCGCGTTGCTCACCAGATTGGTCAGCACCTGACGAAGCCGGCCCGAGTCGCCGCGCAACAAGGTCGGCACATCATCATAGACCAGCGAGAACAGCTCGACGCCTTTCGACTGCCCCGCTTCCGCCAGAAGCTCGACCGCGCCTTCGACCGCAGTCCGCAGATCAAAGTCCATCGTCTCAAACGTCAGCTTGCCCGCTTCGATCTTCGAGAAGTCGAGTATGTCGTTGATGATCGTCAGCAGCGCCTCGGCGCTGGTCCGTACCGTCGCCGCGTAATCACGCTGCTCGGCCGAAAGTTTAGTATCGAGCAGCAGGCCGGTCATCCCGATGACTGCGTTGATCGGGGTCCGAATCTCGTGGCTCATGTTCGCAAGGAACTCGGCTTTGAGCCGCGCAGATTCCAGCGCCGCGTCTCGTGCCTCGGCAAGGTCCGCTTCCATTCGCTTGCGGTCGGTGATGTCGGTCGAGATTCCGCAGAGCGCGTAAGGTTCGCCATTTGCGTCGTAGATGGGAAACTTGACCGAGAGATAAATGTGAGGCCCGTCGTCGTGAGGCGCGATCTCTTCCGACTCGAGCGCCGTCCTGGCTTCGAGAACCTTTCGGTCGTTCGCCTGAAAGGCGTCGGCCATTTCGCGAGGGAAGAAATCCTGATCGGTTTTTCCGACTACCTGTGCCTTGCTCACATGGAATAGTGTTTCGAACCTGCTGTTGATCAGGATGTACCGGCCCCAGTAGTCCTTCAGATAGATGACCGCTGTTGAATTGTCGAGTATTGCCTGGAGCTGCTGCTGGCTTTTCTTGAGGGCGTCCTCGGCGCGTTTTCGCTCGGTGATGTCGCGGAATATGCTGCGGGTCGCGATGGGCTTGCCGTCTTTGAATCGGCAACTCGAGCTGCCCTCGACGGCGATTGTCCTGCCATCTTTCGTCACAAACATTGCGTCGATCTGATCGACCTTCTCGCCCGACATTACGCGCCCGAACATCTCCTGACAGTGGGACCTGCTGCTGGGATGGATGATGTCGAAGATCGACAGCGCGGGAACTTCTTCCGCACTGTAGCCCAGCGCCTCCCGCCACGCGCGATTGACATAGATCAGCTTGCCCTCTGCCGAGCAACTCTGAATCAGATCGGTCGCGTTTTCGAAGAGGTCGCGGTAACGCTCCTCGCTTTTCCGGAGTGCCTCCTCGGTTTGGCGAAGACGATCGTAGTCGAGGTTTCGGTCTCTGGCCTTCTGAGCCAGCGCCTGTATGTCTCCATAAGCCGATCTGAGCCGCTCGATCACAAGCAGCTTTCGATCTCCGATTCGCAGCGCCGATGCTTCGAGCCTGTACTGTCTCGCCGACGCATAAGCCTCGCTCCACACGCCCGACCTCAAAGGTTGAGTGCTGGACGATGCCCAGAAAGCTTCCGCTTCGGTCAAGAACTGTTCCAGAAAAAGAAATGTTTGTTGAGGCCGCAGGCTGGTCTCCACGTCCGACGGTGAGTAGAACTGGGTGAACCAGGCGGGCGGCGCGCCGAGCAGTTTGAACTGGCCATCCTCGATCCGCTCCATCGCTACGATGTCCAGCGCTGCGAGTATGTCAGGGTTGAGTGCCGCTTCGGTCATCTAGTCACCCGAGCTAAATTGGGCCACAGATGAACACAGATGAACACGGATCGAAGGGGGCGAAACGCCCGCCTCGCCCTCATCGATCTGTGTTCATCCGTGTTCATCTGTGGTTACTTTGCTCTTGGGACTTGCTCCTCGTTTATAGAGATCGAACGCGTCGGACAGGCGGTTGATGTTGGGCAGCCGGTTTGCGTGGAGCCTCTTTCGGGTTTGGCAACTGGGTTAGTAGCTGTCATACGCGCTGCCATCGCGTTTCTCCTCGAAGGGTGTTGACTATAGCACAGGCCGATTGAACAGGGAACCAGAGTGAAGTGACAAACCAACTACACAGTTGTGGCCGGCTGATATATACTGCCGGAGCCCATGATGGCCTCATAGGGAAAGTTCAATTGGTGCGAACGAGAGGCGCGCTGTGAAGCGCCCATCCGAAGCGAATTATTCTCATTCTAAAATCAGCTAGCCGAACAAAGGCAACGCGCCCGAGTTCGCTTATGACAAATGGAGGAAAGCACATGACAATCAATCGAAAGCGGAAGATTCTAGCTCTGGTACTGGGCGTGCTCGTTCTGGGCGCGGCAGTGACGGCGGGAACGCTTCAGTCCGGGCGCGGTTTTGGCGACTTCTGGGGGCCGCTCTACGGTGCCCAGCCGGAGGATTCCAAAACCTCAGCGCAGGCTGATACAGTCTCGGCGCGGGCTGATACAGCGCAGGCCGTAAGCCCAGCTAACAGCATGCTCCTTCGATGGAACGGGATTTCGATCGACGCCAGCGGGCTCGACCATACACCCGTTGCGCCTGGCGAGAACCGAGTATTCGGCGAGCAAGTCGGGCCTTGCCGGGCGGCCCGCGCGATCGCGATCGTTCACATAGCGATGTTCGAGTCGCTCAACAGCATCGTCGGCGGCTTTAAGAGCTATGTGGGTTTTCTCCGGACGAAGGCGCCGGCATCGTCGGACGCGGCGATCGCGCAGTCTGCGCACGATACACTGGCTGCCCTTTGGCCATCGCAGAAGCCAGCCTTCGATCAGAAGCTAGCTGCAGACCTGGCGGCGATCCCAGCCGGACAAGCAAGGAACAACGGGGTCAATATCGGTCAGAAGGCAGCCCTTGCGATTCTGGCGCTCCGAGCCAACGATGGCTCACAGCACGCTGAACCCCGCGTCGGGATCGATTTCATCACAAGTAATGCGGCCGGAAAATGGCGCCAGGATCCGATCAGTCATCACCCGCTGGCGCTGGGCGCGCGTTGGAAGGAGGTCACGCCGTTCGTGCTGGCCTCAGCGCATCAGTTCCGAGTCCCGCCGCCCCCTCCGATGAACAGCCCGGCGTATTTCGACGCTTACCACGAGGTGAAGATCCTGGGCGGCGACGGGATTATCACGCCGACAGTTCGCACGCCGGAGCAATCCGAGATCGGCATCTACTGGGCTTACGACGGGACGCCGAGCATGTGCGCGCCACCGAGGCTCTACAACCAGCTAGCGGTGCACATCGCCTTACAGATGGGTACGAGCGGGATCAATCTCGCGCGGCTTTTGGCGCTCGCGAATATGGCGATGTCCGACGCCGGCATCGCAATCTGGGAGTCGAAGTACTTCTATCAGGTCTGGCGTCCGGTCACCGCCATTCGTGAAGCCGACCCGGGGACTGGCCCAAGCGGTACCGGCGACGGCAATCCTGATACCATCGGCGACCTCACATGCGCGCCGATGGGGGCGCCGGCCAGCAACCTTATGGGGCCGAACTTCTCTCCGCCTTTCCCTGCCTACCCGTCGGGGCACGCTGGGTTTGGAGGCGCGCTGTTCCAGATTCTGCGTGAGTTCTATGGCACCGACAACATCCCCTTTACTTTCGTGTCAGACGAGTTCAACGGGATAACGAAGGACAATGGCGGCAACATTCGCCCGCTCATCCCACGCAGCTTCTCGTCGTTGTCCCAGGCCGAAGAAGAAAACGGTCAGAGTCGAATCTACCTCGGTATCCATTTTGGGTTTGACAAGACTCAGGGTATCGCGCAAGGACGAAACGTCGGCCATGCGGTTATAAAACGGGTCTTTGGACCGACAAACTGACGGACGATGTCCTAGATCCGTGGTGACTGTTCTGACGGGGACACGACTAACCGCCAAGCCGCAAAGAACGCCAAGATTCTCATCCAGTTATTGTTGCTGATCTTGGCGTTCTTGGCGGCTTGGCGGTTCTCCCGGTCCACGAGTAGGACCGAACTTAACGCCGCCTGTTCTTGCTAGCTATTTTTAGCGGCGTGTATACTCGCTCGTGCGAGCAAGCCCGAACGGCTCGCGCCGTTTAGCAGTGTCAAATTCTCTGCCAATCAACCTTCGTTTCAGCCTTAAAGCTACCAGGCGCGCAGTCCGGTTTCTTGTCATCGCAGCACTCGCCGCCGGGTTCTCGGCGACTCTTTGGGTCAACCACAACTCTGCTCAGAGTGAAGCCGCGTCCATCGTCGGAGTGGTGCAAGACGAGCAGGGCGCGTCGGTGGCAAACGCGACGGTTCGAATCACCACACAGGACTTCGAGGCGTCAACGCAGACGCAAGCGGACGGCAAGTTCGAGTTCAAGAAACTGAAACCCGGCAAGTACCGGCTCACCGCTTCGGCCGCAAGGTTTCGCAAAGAGACTCTCACCATCACGATCACGAGGGCCGACGAAACCGTGACGCAGCCGGCGATCAAGCTTGCTCCCTCATCGCTGCACGTCGCAGTGCTGGACGCGAGCAATCAGCCGCTGGGTGGCGTGACCGTTACTCTGTACTTCAAGGAGCGCGGCGCTGAACGGGCTTTGGCTGAACGCAGAACCACCGATGAAGCCGGCGACGCCTTCTTTGGCCGGCTGACGCAAGGCTCGTATCAGCTAACCGCGACGCTGCGTGGTTATGATGAGTACCGTAACGACGTTTTCATCTCGTCGGGCATCACGACCGAGTTTCCGCTTCAGCTTATGGTGGCGCCGGTCATTCCGATGAATGAAAAAGCGATTTCGCGCTACGGCCTGCCAAACCTGCCCTCGAAGAACGTTCAATGCGTCTTTCAAGACAGCGAAGCGTGGCTATGGTTCGGCACGGACAAGGGCCTCGCCCGGTTCAACGGCGCCGACTTCAAATCGTCGGCAACCGCGGGTTCGGGCTTTGAACAACTGGCCGGCGAAGACGTGCGCTCGATAGCGGAAGACCACAGCGGCGCGATATGGCTTGCGACTGCGACGGGTGCGCGGCGAATCACAAAGAACGGCGTCGCGCTTACGCCGGATCTCGCTGGTCATGAGGCGCGGCACGTCTCGGTTGACGCGCACGGCAACGTTTGGTTAGCGACGGACGGCGGATTCTTCAAGTTCGACGGCAGAGAGTACTCGAGGTTCACTCGCGCGCAGGGTTTGCCTTCGGACGATGTGAGAGCTGCTGCTGCGGATAAGAGCGAAAGAGTGTGGATCGCAACCCTGGGCGGCGTCGTGATTCTCGAAGGGAACAAGATAAGGCCGCCAGACCAACGCGAGGGCGCGGCCACCGCGAACCCCAACACCGCCGGTTCGGCTACGTCAGCGGAACCGCCTCAACCGCAAGTGACCGGATCGAGCGCGACTTCGACTGCCGATGCCAGGTGCGTGTTCGTAGACAAGCACGGAGCGGTATGGGTTGCAGCGGCGAAGGGCGTCGTGGTGTTCGACTCGAATCGCATTCGGACCGTGCCGATGCCCGCCGGCGACGTTGGCGTGCGAGCTATCACCGAAGATCGGAATGGCCGGATGTGGTTTGCACTGGAGTCGGGCGGCGCGCTGGTCTACGATCCGGCGAGCGGCGAGCGGCAACGACTAGCTTCGCTTGATCGCGATCACGTGGCGTCACTCTGGTCAGGCCGGGAAGGACATATCTGGTGCGGAACCGACAACGGAGCAGTCAACACCGACCTCTACAGCTTTGTCGACTTTACGACCAGCCGCGGCCTCGCGGACAACGACGTGCTGTCGGTTGTCGAGCCTCCCGCCGATCAGGGCCGGCTCTGGCTGCTGACAGCATCAGGGGTGTCTCGCTCTGAAGGCGAGCGATTCGCGCCGCTGGAAGGCTTTCGCGCGAACGTCAGCGTGCGCGCAGCCGCTTTTGACCGGGCCGGCAACGCGTGGTTTGCGACGGAACAGGGCGCGCTGCGGCTGACCGGACAGACGCTCACTCAGTTCAACGAAGGCAGCGGACTGGCCGGCAACAATGTCAGGTGGGTTGCGTCTGCCTCGGATGGCTCGTCGGTCGTGTTCGCGACTTCACGCGGCGCGAGCGTCTTCAGAAACGGCCAGCTCAAAAGCATCGACGCGCTTGCGGGCCACGACGTGCGTCACGTGTTTGAGGACTGGGACGGCCGCTTGTGGTTTTCGACCGCGCGCGGAGTTGTTAGCTTCGATGAGAAGTCCGGCGAGACGCAGTCGATCGACTCAGCACACGGGCTTGCGGACAATGACGCCCGCTGGATCACTCGCTTTGGCGAGAGACTGTTGATTGCGACGCGCGGAGGCGTTCAGTTTTACAGCGGCGGCACGGACTTTCGAACGCTGGACGGCGAGCCGGCGAGCACTGTGTTTGTGGATCGCGACGGCTTTCTTTGGGCCGGGACCGATGATGGGCAGGTCAAGAAGTTCGTCGAGTTCGGCGGCCACGCATTGCAGATGGTCTACTCAGGCGAAGTCCATGCACTCACAGCAAGCCGGATCAATTCCTTCAACCAGGACAGCCAGGGCCGAATCTGGATCGCGAGCGACAAAGGCGCTGTGCGCCACATTCCGGTGACTGGCGCTCCGCCCGCGCATGTATCGATCGAAGTAGACGGCCGATTGCAAGACGCTCCAGAAGGGGACTCGTACGGGATTCCATACGGGCGGCACCGGCTCACTTTCCACTTCGCGGGAATTAGCATGAGCGGTCAGGTTCGCTACTTGTACCGGGTAAATCCGGAAGGCGGCGACGCGCGCTGGGAGTCGCTTCCGGTTCAGCAAGGCGCCGAACGCGAAGTTTCCGTTCTCGACCTGAACGAAGGCGCGCACACGTTTGAGCTGGTCGCGCTCAATCGCGATCTGTACGGCTCGTCGGAGCCGGCGGCGCGCCTGGTGTTGCGCGTCGGCGCGCCGTTTTGGAAGCGCTGGTGGTTCTACGCAGTCCTGATGACAGTCGCAGCATTGGCTGCAGGAGCCGTTTTCGCGGCGCACCGTTTGCGCGAACGCGAGTACGTCCTGCCGCGCGAGCTTCGCAGCTTCGTGCCGATCGAGCCGAATCCGTACATCGTCGGAAACCCGATCCGCAACGAGCAAATGTTTTTTGGGCGTGAGGACGACTTCCGCTATGTGCGCACCAAACTCGAAGGAGCGAGTCAGGGTGTGGTCATTGTTTTCTGCGGCGACCGGCGAGTGGGGAAGAGCTCGATCCTGTATCAGGTGCTGAACGGGCGGCTGGGCGACAGATTCGTGCCGGTGTTTGTCGATCTTCAAGAGATGGTAGTTGCGTCGGACGCCGAGTTGTTCGCGCGAATGTCTCGGCTCATAGCTGAGGCCGTAGCTCGCGCGGACGGTCCGCAGCGGGCGCAAGAGAATGCCGTAGAAGGCAATGCCCAAAGCGAAGCGATGACCGGGGCCGCGGCTTCGCTGATGACTCGCGCGCGCGGAGCAACAGTCGCAAGATTGGTCGCTCCTCGCTTCGATGGCGGTAATCCTTACCCGCTGTTTCTCGACTTTCTCGACGAAGCGATTCACTCGCTTGGCGATCGCACGCTGCTGATCCTGATGGACGAGTACGAGTTGATGGAAGGCAAGGTCGATGAAGGCAAGCTCTCACCGGAGTTGTTTACGTTTCTTGCCGGGCTGATGGATAACAAAGAGCGGCTTGCCCTGATCTTCACCGGGTCACGCCGGCTGGAAGAACGCGACAAGAAATACTGGCGCGAGCTGCTGAGGCGCTCTCTGTTTCGCAAAGTCGGGTTTCTCTCGGAGAACGACGCGGTTCGATTGATCACGGAGCCAGTCGAGGGCCGAGTGGTCTACGGGCGCGGAGTTGTCGATGTGATTTGCCGCCTCACCGCCGGCCAGCCGTTCTATGCGCAGATGGTTTGCCAGAACACGGTTGATTACCTGAATCAGCAGGAGCAGAACTGGGTGACGCTTGCAGATTTGACTCACGTTATCGCGGACATCATAGACAATCCGTTGCCGCAGATGATCTACACTTGGGATGCGTTTTCGGATGATGAGAAGATCGTCTTGTCGCTGCTGGCTGAGACGTTGCCCGACGGAATCGATTACTCCGGCGCTGATAAGTTATGCGATGCGGTTAAGGGTGGCGACTACCCTGTGAATCTTTCCGAGAACACGATGAGGCTCACACTCGAGGAGATGTTCCGGCGCGAGCTTCTGGATAAAGACACCGGTGACGGATTCAGATTCAAAATAGATCTGTTCCGCTTGTGGATTCGCCGCTCGCATTCGATCTGGCAGGTGGTCAAGGAAGTCAGGACGCTCTAGACTCCGTTTGAAAGCGTGACCCGATGCGCAACAATCCATATCTCAACCGAGTGGCAATCAAGGATCCCGCGCAGTTTTTTGGGCGGACCAAAGAGGTCGCTAAGATCTTCTCGCGCATCGGAGCGTCGCGGCCGCAATCCATCTCGGTTGTGGGCGAGCGCCGCATCGGCAAGTCCTCGCTGCTTTACTTCATCAACAACTCCGAGGTTCGCAAGCGCTTTCTTGACCGGCCCGAGTCGTTTGCGTTTGCGTTGATCGACCTGCAGCAAAAGCGGCGGCTGACGCTCACCGAGTTTTTCAAAGAACTGTTCACGCTGCTGTCTAAGGAGACCGGCGACCCTTCCTTCACGAAACTCGAGCCGGCTTTTGATTCGCTGCGCGACGTGCTCGAGGGCTTTCGCCGCGACGGCCGCAAGCTGGTCGTGTTGTTCGACGAGTTCGACGCCATCACCGCCAACCGCGCATTCGACCTCGAGTTCTACTCGTTTCTTCGGTCGGTCGCCAACAACTACGACGTGGCTTATGTGACAAGCTCGGCCCGCGATCTTCAAGAGCTTTGCCACACTCAGCTTATTGCGGACTCGCCGTTCTTCAATATCTTCACCAACGTATTTTTGCGCGCGTTCACTCGAAGTGAAGCAGTCGATTTGATCACGATTCCATCGGCGGAGGCCGGTCTTTCGCTGGAAGGTTACTCCCGCCGGATAATGGAAACTGGGGGGCATTTCCCTTACTTCTTGCAAATCGCCTGCTCGGCCTATTTCGATCATCTTTCCGAGAGCAGCAAGCTTGTGCGTGGAGAGGTCGAAGCGACGTTCCTGGATGAAGCGAAGGGGCAGTTTCGATTTATCTGGGACCACATGAGCGACAGCAATCGCGGCGTGATTCGCGAGTTCATCCAGTCCGGCAGCGTTGGAAAAGAGCACGAGCACATCTACGAAGACTTGAAACGCAGCGGCTACTTTATCGAGGAAGATCGCGGGCCGCGCGTGTTTTCAAGCTTATTTGCGACGGTGGTCTCGCGGCCGCGCATCATCACCACCGAGCTTCGCGAGACCGATCGCGCGGCGATGGCGGTTCACGACGGCAGAACCGAGAAGGTCGCCGCCCCTCCGCTGATCGAGCCCGAAGGTCACATCGGCCGCTTCGACATATTGCGTTCGCTTGGGTCAGGCGGGATGGGCGACATTTTTGAAGCGCGCGACACCGAGCTTCAGCGCTCGGTCGCGATCAAGGTCCTGGCCTCGAAGCATATCGAAGACGAAACGATGAAGCAGCGGTTTTTAAGAGAGGCGCGAATGGCGTCGCAGCTCAACCATCCAAACATCGCGACCATCTACGAGATCGGCGAGGCGTCCGGCAATCCGTACATCGTGATGGAGTATGTCGAAGGAGAGACGTTGTCGGACAGGCTGGGCGGCGGCCCGCTCGATTTGAAGGAGATCGTCGAGATCGGACTCCAGGCGGCCGAGGCTCTGGCGGAGGCTCACGAGCGCGGCGTTGTGCACCGCGACATCAAGTCCGCGAACATAATGATCACCCCGCGAGGCAAAGTTAAGGTGCTCGACTTCGGTTTGGCCAAGCCGCTGCCTACCTTGACTCGGGCGAGCAAAACCCGGCTGACCGAGTCGGGAGTGCTGCTGGGGACGGTGAGTTACATGTCGCCTGAGCAGGCCACGGGCCGCGGCGAGGTAACCCATCTCTCGGACATCTTCTCGTTAGGCGTTGTGCTCTACGAAGTGACAACTGGGCGGCTGCCGTTCGAGGGTGATACTTATTTTCAAACGATCGGTGCGATCAGCAAGCGCGCCCACCCGCCGGTTAAGCGCTACCGCAAAGATGCTCCCAACGGGCTGATCGCGGTGATCGACCGCCTGCTGAAGAAGTCACCGGCAGAGCGCCACCAATCGGCGGCAGATGTAGCGCGAGACTTGAAGGACGTGATTTGTTGATCAAGAGAGAAGCCACTGGAAATGAAGCCGGCCGGTATCAACCTTGATCTCTTTTGCGGTGCTCGGGGCTGATGGAAATCTCGTCATCGTGATGTGACTCGCGAGTAAACAAAACAAACCCGACGCCGACGATCGCCAGGACGACCAGGATCACGACAACCAGGAAATACCACGGCAGATTCGACTGGTTCGGGTTTGTTGGATCGTTCCCGCCGACTGCCAGCAAGACAAATGGCAGAACCACGGCCCCAACCAACCCGAGCAACAGGAATACGCGATCCAGCCTGCCTTCCTGTGGAACCTTGACGTGCGAGCCCCAGTAGGACCCGATCACAGTCGCGATCAAGGCCAGCCCAACGAACAGCGCGGCTCGATTGACGTTGTTGAGCAGATAGCCACTCACAAACTGGCCTTTGTTGCCTGACGGCAGCCTCAGGTAGACGAGCAGAGTGAGAATCAGCGTCAATGCTGCGGCTAGTACCGAATCCAACAACCGCATTTCGTCGCTCATCCATCCCACGACGAAGCCGCCGATCAGGAATGCACCGAGCATGAACCCGAATGCGGTTATTACGATCATGTCTTGCGGCGCGGCCGAGCCCCTTGCCGCGCTGTATGCGATGGCTGTGTAGGCCAACGAGATGAGGACCTGAAGCCCAAACGTGAAACCGAGCCCTACCAAAACCCACTTTATTCGATCCCTCATTTCGAAGCCCTCCTGGCGCGAGTCGTCACATTCGGATGCTGGATTAGTCTTTTTACCGTAGCGCTCGAAAGATCCCCGGTGCGCAACTTACCTCTCGCTATGTTAGACCTGGCATGTGAGGGTGTCAAAAAAAGAGGTAAGGATCGTCTAGCTTAACCATGACAGGCGAAGCCCCTGCACCACTGCCACCGACAGGATGTAACCGAGCCCGGTGTAGAACAGAAGCTGGAGACCTGCCATGCGCCAGGAGTTTGTTTCGCTTTTGACGACCGCGACGGTGGAAAGGCATTGGAGTGAGAAGAAAAAGAAAACGATGAGGCCGATGATGCTTGAAGTGGTGAACACGCGCTGCGATGTCCCGGCGAACGTCGCCGCGCTCATGCTTTCAAGCAGACCTTCCTGCTGCCTCGCCTCGTCGCCCGCCACGTGGAAGACAATTGCCATTGTGCTGACGAAGACTTCGCGGGCGGCAAACGCCGAGATCAGTCCCACGCCAACTCGCCAGTCGACGCCCATCGGATGAAGCAACGGCTCGATCTGCTGCCCGAGCTGCGCGGCAAAGGAGCTATCGAGTTCGCTCTGAGCGATGACCGGCGCCGGTTTGTCTTGATGCTGGGGCTGGCGCGATCCAAATCCAAAATTCGACAGCAGCCACAAACACGACGAGATCACGATGATCGGCGTGCCGGCTTTCTTGAGGTATGCGGATGACCGAACCCAGGTCATTCTCAAGGTGGTCTTGATGAGCGGCCTGCGATACACCGGCATCTCCATCGCCAGCATCGACGCCGATCGCTTACCGAGGATGAACCGGCTTATTAGTCCGGCGGTGAGCGCCCCTATCAGCAAGCTCGCCAGATAAATCGACGCCAACACAAGCCCGGCCCTTCCGGCCGAGCCCGGCAACAACGCTGCGAGCAACAAGGCGTAGACCGGCAGCCGCGCGCTGCAGCTCATCAACGGGATTATCCAGATCGTCAACAGCCTCTCGCGCTTCGTCGGGATCGTGCGCGCCGCCAGAACCGCCGGAATCGCGCACGCATACCCCGACAGCATCGGAACAAATGACCTGCCATGAAGACCGAGATAAGACAGCGGCCGGTCCACGAGCGCCGCGCCCCGCGCCAGATAGCCCGAATCTTCAAGCAAGGTCATCAAGAAAAAGAGGATAACGATTTGCGGAAAAAAGATCGCAACAGCGCCGACGCCGCCCACGATGCCCTCGGCGAGAAAACGCGAGACGACCCCCGCTGGCAGAATGGCCAGCACCATCTGCCCCGCTTCCTTAAAGCCCCAGTCGATCAGATTCATGAACGGATGCGCGGCCCAGAAGATGGAAGCGAAAAGTGTTCCCAACAGCAGAAAGAAAATTGGAAATCCAAGATATTTGTGCAACACGACTCGATCGACGCGCGCAGTGAACGAGTCTTGCGCAAGCATCAGCGAACTGCCTTGCCGCAACGCGGCGCTTCGCCCGAGCAACTCGCGCAACTCGGCATATGCCGCGACCGCCTCTTCAGGCAATCGAGCGAGCTCGTTGTTGTAATGATCCACCGGCTGCAGCGCGACGCTTGCGAGTGCGGTCGTCAGCTCCTCTAGACCCCAACTCGTTCGTCCGTCTACTGGAATGACCGGCACGCCCAAAGCCCGGGCCAGTTTGTTGGAGTTGATCGACAAGCTGCTTTTGGCGAGCAGGTCCATCATGGTCAGCGCGATGACGACCGGTTTGCCCTGTCGCGCGGCGTAGGCCGCGAATTTCAAGTGCCGCTCCAACTGAGTGGCGTCCACTACGACTATCAGCGCGTCAGGCATGATTGTGGGATGACGGCCTTCGATCACCCGGCACGCGAGTTCTTCCTCGGGAGAAGGAGCCACTGTGCTATGAACGCCTGGCAAGTCTACAAGATTGAGCGGTGGACCGAACTCGGGGCGGCTTCTGCCACGCGAGAGGGTGACTGTCACTCCGGGGTAGTTCGCGGTTTGAAAGCCTCCTCCTGTGAGAGCGTTCATCAGCGCCGTTTTGCCTGCGTTGGGGACTCCAGCTAGGCAAACGGTCAGCGGGCCGGAGCGGGTTTCTAATCCTTCGGCTTGTGTGAGAGCTTCGAGCGGGACGGTTTGTACCGGGCTGGTTTCCACTACACTACTCGTATCCAGGCCGCTTCTCGTCTGCGAAGGGCCAGACGCATTCCGCGAACGAGGACGACAAGAGGATCACCGAAGGGTACCGACTGGACTACAGCCAGCTCTTCGCCCGGAGTCAGCCCAAGGTCGAGCAGCCGCCGGCGCTCATCTTCAGGTCCGTTGACGCTTTCTATACGGCGCCATTCGTTTTGAGGTGCATCCAGAAGACTCATACTCACTCTCGCAAATCGGCCCTTCCAATCTCGGGATATAGCAAAATGAAAATCATTTTCATTTAGGAGCGTCAAGAATAGTGCCTCTGGCATCGAGTGTCAACACAAAAGGTCAGGCTCGACTACTTGTTCTGAGGCGCGGGGCCGATTGCTCCTCGCTCGCGCCGAACGACGATCAAGGCGCTGGCAGTGAGCAAGAAAAACCCATTCGTGCTTTGCGTAGTGACTAGCGGCGTAGTTTGCGGTATCTTTGTCTCGCGGCGCGATGGCTTCGCGGCGGTGGGAGGAGAGACGATGAAATTCAGGTCACTGCGGGAAAGAACAATTCGAATTGCGATCCTTGTGTTAAGCATGGTTTGTGTGACTTCTGGCACGCATCCGTTTTACCAGGTCGGCGGGAGAGACCAGGCCCGCGTGACCGGTTCGCGAGCCTCCCTTGCACAACAAATCTCGGTCGCATCTATACTTGAGACCCTCTCGCAACCTGATCCCGCCACTAGGCGAAGGCTGAACGAAGACTTCGCGCGAATACCCATGTGCTTCGAAGCAAATCAGGGACAGGCCCCCGAAAGTGCGCAATTCGTTTCTGCGTCTGCAGGACGCAGGCTGCTTCTCAATCCCATCGAAGCGACGCTTGAGCTTCGGCAATCCAACTCCGCGGGACCCGAGGACCTGAGGATGCATCTTGTGAACGCCGATCCGGCCGCCCAGATTCACGGTCTCGACTTGCTGCCGACGCGGGCCCACTATTTCATTGGCAACAACCGTGACGACTGGCACACGAACATCCCGACTTTTGCCCGCGTGATCTGCGAGAAGGTTTATCCGGGCGTGGATCTGATCTACTACGGGAACCAGAGACAGCTTGAGTACGATTTCGTCGTCGCGCCGGGCGCCGATCCTGACCGCATAAAACTCCGTTTCGAAGGCGCCCAAAAAACCGTCCTAGACCCGGAAGGGAATCTGATCGTTCTAGCGGGCGGCACCGAGGTCAGGCATGAGAAGCCGGTGGCCTATCAAGAAGCCGATGGAGAGCGCAGTGAGGTTCCGGTGGCTTTCAGCTTGTTCGCCGATGGCTCGGCTGGTTTTGAGCTGGGAGCTTATGACCCGTCGAGGGAACTGGTGATCGATCCGGTGCTCGTCTTTTCCACTTACCTTGGGGGGAGCGAAGCTGATGTTGGAAGAGGAATCTTCGTAGATTCTGGAGGGAACGCCTATGTCCTAGGAGATTCGCGATCCCCGGATTTCACTAATGACACGGCCGACGGTGCGAATGCGAACATCTTCATTGGCAAGTTTACGCCGGGCGGCGGCGCCTTCGCCTACGCTTTCTTTGGCGGCCCGAAGGACGAAGTCGCGACCGGGCTTGCGATCGATGCGGCCGGCAACGCCTACATTAGCGGCTCAACGCAGTCTGAGAATTTTGCGGCACCTGGCTCAATCAACCCGGTATTGTTGGGCGCGAGCGACGCCTTTGTCGCCAAGCTGAATCCGGCTAGCGGTGCGTTCTTCTACTTGACGCTCGTCGGCGGCTCCGGGGATGAGAGCGCCGTCAGTATTGCCATCGACGCTCCCGGCAACGCATACATATCCGGGAAGACGACATCGACAGATTTTCCAACCGCCAACGCTATTCAACCCTCGTACGGCGGCGGAGACTCGGATGCGTTTATTTCGAAGATCTCCCTCGATGGAAAGTCGCTGGTCTATTCTACATACCTTGGAGGAACCGGCACTGAGAATCTTGCAGGCAGGTGCGGCGTCGCCGTTGACTCAGCGGGAAATGCCTACGTCGCGGGTGACACGCAGTCAGGTGATTTCCCGCTCAGCAACGCACTTCGATCAAGCAAGTCCGGCAGCGCATCGAGTCTCGACGCGTACGTTTCAAAGATCGACCCAACGGGTTCTGCCTTCGTATATTCAACTTATTTTGGCGGCGATGAAGACGACTTCGGGTTCGGCATCGCGGCCGATTCGTCCGGGAGTGCCTACATCGCAGGGAGGACCAAGTCGACCAGCTTTACCGGTTCAAGTTCGACCCGCCCCTTGGTAGGGACGGCTGACGCTTTCGTTTCAAAGCTCAACGCGGCGGGCTCAACCGTCAGTTATCTCACGTTCATCGGGGCTGCAAATGGAGACGAGTCTGCTAACGCCATCGTAGTCGATGCTTCCGGCAACGCATACGTAGCAGGCAGCGCAGGTAACGGGCTTGCGACCGTGAAATCCGTTCAGTCTTACTTCACGGGCGGCGATGACGTGCTCGTAGCGAGGCTGAGCTCGACCGGCACGGTCAACTTCTCAACGTATCTGGGCGGAAGCGGTGACGAAACCGGATTGGCAATTTCCGTAGACCCGGCGGGCAGTATTTACGTTACCGGCTCGACGGATTCTGAAGACCTTCTCACCAGCGAGGCGGTAAGAACCGAGAACGCCGGAGGAACGGACCTGTTTGTCGCCAAGATCGACCCAAACACCGATCCAAATGGTCCGTTGATCTACAATGTGGTGCTGATCGGAAAGCAGTTGAGGGTGTTCGGGCAAAACTTCAGCAATGGTGCTTTCGTGCTAGTGAACGACTCGGCGAAAACGACCAACGGTGGCCAGGACCCATCTCAGATTCTGCACTCCAAACAGGCCGGCAAGAAGGCCAAGCCCGGTAAGACGATCCAAATTCAAGTCGAGAACGCGAACGGCAAGCGCTCGAACTTGTTCTTCTTCAGGAGACCCGACTAGAGGGTCGCACGCGAAAATGGCGAAACGTGAGAGAGTGAGTTGTTGATCGCCCAGATCACACTCTCCCTACGAGGTCGTTCTTGTTCCAGGCATAGCCTGAGTCACTAATCCTCCTAGCCCATACGGTCTGAAAGGCGACGAAACGGTGTCTGCAATCAGGCCATCCTCAGCTAAGAGTCCTCGTATTGACGTGAGTTACGGCTCGGCATGGTAATTGCCTTTCATCCTTAGCGGATCAATATGGGCGCACGCAAGCGCCTCATACAAGGGAGGGCATGATGAAAGCAAATCTGTTTATGCAAAAGACGATGGCGTCAGTTATTGGCGCGGCACTACTTCTAGCGATGAGCGGTCAAGCGGCCGCGCAGCAGGAAGACCCGCAGCGCCAGCAGCAGAAGGCTGAGAAGAAGCAACAGAGACAGGCCAAGAAGCAAGAGCAGCAGGCTCCTCAGCAACAGGAGCAGCCGGCCAAGAAGCAGGAAAAGCAGCAACCTCAACAGCGGCAGGCTCAGCCGCAGCAGCAGCAGGCTCAGCAACAGCAGGCTAAAAAGCAGGAACGGCAGGCGCAACAGCGGCAGGCTCAGCCGCAGCAAGAGCAGCAGCAACAGGCTCAGCGCCAGCAGCAACAGCCGGATCAGCAAGCGCAACAGGCTGCCAGGGCGCAAAAGGAGCAGGCTAGGCAAGAGGCTCAACGACAGCAACAGGTTCAGCAAGAGCAGCAGGCTGCCAAGAATCAACAACAGCAGCCGCAGGAGCGTCAGGCAGCTCAACAGCGGTTGGAGCAGCAGCGCCAGAATCAGCAGCAGCAAGAGCAGCAGAGGGCGGCGCAGCAACAGTTAGAGCAGCAACGGCAGAATCAGATCCAGAATCAGCAGCGCCAACAGCAACAAGAGCAGCAGAGAGCGGCGCAGCAACAGATAGAACAGCAGCGCCGGCAACAGCAGGAACAGATTCAGCGCTTCGCGTCGCAGCAACGATGGTCGCAGCAGCGGGCACTGCAGGAGCAACAGATCCAGCAACAGCGCTTGTCCCAGTATAGTCAACAACGCGAACAGCTACAGCGCCTCGAGTGGCAGAGAAGATCGTTACTGGAGCGACAACGACGTGTAGCGCAGTTGAGATATCAGCAACGCTATCTCGACAATCTACGTCAGGACCAGCTACGTCTGCAAAGCTGGCAATACTCTTACGCGCCCCCACAGTATCGCTATTATCGCGGTGGCAGATACTACCAGGCGAATCGGTACTCCGCAGACATGCTCAGGCAAGCGGTAAGGAACGGGTATGAGGAAGGCGTCCGGGCCGGACTATCGGACCGCGAGGACCGCTGGAGATCCAATTACCAGGACTCCTATGGCTACCAGGACGCAAGCTACGGGTACAATGGTTACTACGTTGGTTTGAGCGACTACCGCTACTATTTCCGCGAAGGCTTCCGTCGAGGCTATGAGGACGGCTACTACGGTCGCTCTCGCTACGGTAGCAACTCAAACGGAGCGTTCAACATTCTGACCGGCGTTCTTCAGACGATTCTCAACCTGCAGAATCTGTAAGGACCCGTCAAGCTTAGCAGCAAGGCGCCCGGCCCACTGATCAACTCAACAGTGGATGCCGGGCGCCTTTTTAGTCCGCTCTGCAACGCCTTGATGTCTTGTTCCGTCTCCTTGTCAGCTTCTCTCATTGCCAATCTGTCGCCTGCAATGCAGCCCTAAGCTTGATCCGCGGGGTGGGACTCTGGGAACTTCAAATCATCGACTCCAGAACCGGCGTCTCTAAGTTCAGGATCCCCCGGCAAGGTCGCGCGCGCACGCGAGGGCTTCGTCCAGAGTCGTTACCTTCCCGTCAAGTTGAAGCTCGTATACCTCACGAAGTCTACGACCCATCTGCGGGCCCGGTTCGTATCCGGCCTCGAGCAAGTGGCGGCCGAGCAACACTGGCTCCGGTGGACCGTGCTGGACGCCAAGCCTGCGCGCGCGCTCGATAAACCAATCTTCCGCGATCGGCGACTCACCGCCCCGCGCAAGAGCGCACGCCTTCGCTACCCGGTACAGCAGATCGATGTCAACCCTCTGCGCAAGCCTGCGAAAGTCTCCGTCATACACATTGTCGCGCGACTCGTAGAACTGAGTTGGCTTCCGTTGTTCACGGACGATCGCCAGCACCTGCGAGCGCACGTCATAGCCTGCAATCGTGTGCACCCCAAGTGTCTTCAGCACCGCGCGGGCTTGCTCCGCGGACACCTGTTCGAGGCCTTCCGATGCGCCGCCAGGCTTCGCTCCTACCGGCTTTTCAAGGTCGTGACACAGAGTCGCAAGCATCACGGTTATGCGCTCGGGCTTTGAAAGGTTGCGGGCGAGCACTACCGCTTTGTCGAGACTAAGCGCAGTGTGCGTAAAGGCATCGCGGTCCGATTGAGCCCGCCGATCCGTCTCGACACCCGCGAGCGCGCCCAGTTCGGGGAACAGCTTGTCGAGCGCGCCGAGTTCGAGCGAAGTCCGCAACCCGATCGACGGCCGCTCCGCAAGCAAAAGCAGCTTTTCAACCTCACCCCAGATCCGCTCCGCGGGAAGATCTGAGAGATCTACATTTCGGCAAAGCTCGGCGGTGCCGGGCTCGACGGTCATCTCGAATCTCGCAGCAAGTTGAACCGTCCTCAGAACACGGAGGCTGTCCTCCACAAACGTATCCGCCGCCACGGCTCGCAACACGCGCCGCTTCAAGTCTTGCACGCCGCCGTACGGGTCGATCGTTTCATCGCTCAGCGGGTCGTACATTACGGCGTTGATGGTAAAGTCGCGGCGGCGCGCTGCTTCCTCAGGGGTCATCGAAGGATCACCCTCGATGACAAACGCCCGATGACCTCGCCCGGACTTCGACTCGCGGCGTGGAATCGACACGTCTATCTCGATGCGCGCGTCGTTTCGATCTACGTGAGCCGAGTCGGGCGCGGTGCCTTCTGCTTTTTCCCGGAACGAAAGCTTATAAACCGCGAAGTGCTCGCCTACCGTGTTCACCCTGGCGATCGTCTCCAAGACGGAGCGCAAGCGCGCAGCATCGAGTCCGTAGACTTCGATATCAAAGTCCTTCGACTCGAATCCGCGAAGCCGGTCGCGCACCCAACCGCCGACCAGCACTGCCCGGCCGCCGGCCTCGCGCACAGCTTCGCAAATCTTCAGCACCTCTTGATTCATTTACGGGCTAAGGATAGCGAGGAACGCCGGGCTGCGAAAGGGATGACGTGGCACGCTCAATCAACAAGGACCAGTGATGCGCGTGCGACGTATCACTGGTCCTCTCGTAGCTTTGGCGCGGAGCTACTTCTTTGCGAACGAGCGAACGTAAGCGACAAGCGCCCTGATCTCGTCCTCCTTCAGCTTGTCGCCGTATGGAGGCATGGGCTTCTTGCCATTCTTGATGACAGCGGCCAGCTCGGCGTCGCTCTCTTTCTTCTGCCACGCGGCATCGGTGAAATCCCGCGCGCCTTTTATCTTGCCCTTGCCGTCCGCGCCGTGACAGGTCGCGCATTTGTTTGAGGTGAAGAGCGCGGCCGCGTCGATGTTCGAAGCAGGTTTAGCCGTGCTTGCTTTGTCGTCCTTCTTCTTTTCGTCAGCGGTCTTCGCCGGTTGGCTTGTGTTCGCGGTGGCTGAAGCCGGGCTGACGGCGCCCGAGTTCACATTCGCGCTCGCCGAAGCGGGCGCCGTATTTGTGTTCGCCGCCGCTGTAGGAGCGCTCTGGTTAGCGTTGTGGTTGGTTGTCTCTGACGTGCTGCAAGCGATAGAGAAAAGAACTGCGGATGAAATGACTAAAGCAGTCTTGAGGACTCTCATTGAGTCTCTCCTTTCGATTGAGTTTAGAGTTCTGCGTTCAGGAGCCCTGTCGAGTAAACGGTTTCTCTGCGGAAACCTCTGCGTCTTTGCGTCTCTGCGGTTAGAGAGCACTTCCGGGTTTACAAGTTTGCGAACCCTCTAACCGCAGAGACGCAAAGACGCAGAGGTTTACGCAGAGAAGACTGTTGATCCGATAGGCTCCTGTAGGCTTTTGATCCGTCGAGCATCAGCTACCTACACCAAGTCTCTTGCCGATGACCGGCTCGATTTCAGCGATCGCGACGCGCTCTTGTTGCATCGTGTCCCGGTCGCGAATCGTGACTTGATTGTCTTCGAGCGACTGATGATCCACTGTGACGCACAGCGGCGTTCCGACCTCGTCCTGGCGGCGATAGAGCTTGCCGATCCCTGCCGTGTCATCGTAGACCGCGCGCATCGCACCAGTTCGTTGCAAACGCGACTTGATCTCTTTAGCCAGAGCGACTATTCCTTCTTTGTTCTTCGCCAGTGGCAGCACCGCAACTTTGATCGGCGCCAGATCCGGGTGAAGCTTCAAAACCACGCGCTTCTCGTCCCGCACTTGCTCTTCCACATAAGCGTCCATCATGAACGCGAGCACCTTACGGTCGACGCCGGCCGACGGCTCGATCACGTAAGGAAACACGTGTTGATTGCTCTCGTGGTCGAAGTAAGTTAGATCGGTTGTTGAATCTGTGTTGAGTCGATTCCCTTCCGCATCGACGGCTTTCTTTGAATGAGCCTTTAGATCGAAGTCCGTCCGGTTGGCGATTCCCTCAAGCTCGTCCCATTGCTTTTCTTCATCCTCGCGGTCGGGGAAAAACCGGTACTGCAGATCGACACACCGCTTCGCATAGTGCGCCAGTTCTTCGCGAGCCTGTTCGTACTTCCGCAGGTTTTCAGCGCGCATCCCGAGCTTGAGGTGCCAGTCGTAACGCTCGGCGATCCAGCGGTCGTGCCACTCTTCATCGTTCGGCTCTCCCGGCTTGAGGACTTGCGGCGGTTTGACGAAGTATTCGACTTCCATCTGCTCGAACTCGCGAGTTCGAAAGATAAAGTTGCCCGGCGTTATTTCGTTGCGAAACGCTTTGCCGATTTGCGCGATGCCAAACGGCAGCTTGCGATTCGTCGAGTCGAGCACGTTCTTGAAGTTGACGAAGATTCCCTGCGCCGTTTCGGGCCTCAGATACGTGAGACCGGATTCGTCTTCGACCGGGCCGACGGTCGTGCGAAACATCAGATTGAACTGGCGCTGCTCGGTCAGGTCGGTCGAACCGCAAACCGGGCACTTGTCTCCCTCGATCTTGTCAGCTCGAAGCCGAGCCTTGCACTTGCGGCAATCTACGAGCGGGTCGGAAAAAGTCGCTTCGTGCCCCGAGTATTTCCACGCCAGCCTGTTCATCAGGATGCCCGCGTCCAGGCCGACCATATCGTCGCGCTCGTAAACCACAGAGCGCCACCACGCGCGCTTGATGTTGTTTTTCAGCTCGACGCCCAGCGGGCCGTAGTCCCACACCGAGCCCAGCCCGCCGTAAATCTCGCTCGACTGAAAAGCAAACCCGCGCCTCTTGGCCAGGCTTGTGATAGTTTCGATGTCCGTCATCAGATTGCTGCGCCCTTTACTGTTGAGAAAACCCGCTCAGAGTGAGTCACGAAATATACAACACGGCCGAAGCGATTTGAAAGGCGCGCTTAAAGCACGGGTGCGCGTCAGATTTTCGCGCATACCCACCTCGTGAGAGGTGGGTCGGTGATGCTGCAGCCTACAACAGATCAGATGTGCGTCAACGTCTCGCGTTTTTGCACATACCCACTTCGTGAGAAGTGGGTATGTTTGATGTTGTAGCCTGTATTGTGCGCATTGGACTGTCTCGGGCCAGATAGTAGGCTACAACATCACGTACCCACTTCTCACGAAGTGGGTATGGAGCGCCAGACGCGCTTCGTTGTAGGCCGCAACATCAGGACCCACCTCTCACGAGGTGGGTATGCGCGAAAACCTGACGCGCACCCTTAAAGCACAATGACTCACGCGGTCGAGGCTTCGCCAGAGCAGCTTTGGCTGGAGTGGTCGATGAGAATCGCCGAGCAGAGCGACCGTCGCGGTCACCTGTCGATAGGTAACGCGCGTCGATGAGACCCTGGCCGCGAAGCGGCTACCTGCAATGGATAATGCAGCCTCACGCGACAACGCAGGTGCTTGGCTACTTGGCTGAATCAAACCGCCGTGCGACGATAGTCTTCCCGAACGATTCGATGAACATAGTCAAGACAGTCTGCCCCAAGTGTGAAGCGCCGCTCGAATTTCCGGCGGACTTCGATAACGTAGTCTGTTCCGGCTGCGGCGCTACTCATCAAGTCAGAGACCACAACGGCTCGATCAGCCTGCGAGTCGTTCGCAGCGGGCCTATCGATTGGGAGGACCGGGCTCACGCCCGAGACGCTGCGTCCAGCGTCGAATCACCGGACAGCATTGATGACGCCTCGCTCACCGAACTGGACGAGTTGATAGCCGAGATCGAATCGGACATCGAGGCGGTGCGCGCTCGCGAGCAAAGCGGCCCGCTTCAGTTGGGCTGCGCCGCGTTCGGAGTCTTTGGTTTAGTGCTGACGGTGCTAGTCGTCTTCATGCTGATAGGCCGAAGCTTGGTAGGCGGTTGGGTGTTTTACGCAGCATTGGCGCTTGTGACTCTCCTCGGAGTCGCAAGAGTGCGAGCGAAGCTCAAGGATCAGATCTCGGCTTCCGAGTTACGAGCCGACCGGCTGCGTCTCGAAGAAACTCTAGCCGAGCTTCAACGCGACCGCTCACGCCTGACCCGGTGATCCTCGAGGTTCGTAACCCTAAACCACCTGCACTTCTCGCTGCTCAAACAAATGATCCAGCCACAACGAAGTCAGCTTCTCTGCAGCCGAGTTCTGTCGAAGGCGCTGCCCCAAAAACTGAAAATCTACTTCGTCCAGTTTCTGGTCTTGATTGAAGCAGCTAAACACCAGTTGTTCTTTACCGGTCGCCGGATCAACTTGCCGCTGCAAGCACTGCGAACAGACTTCCTTCATCATGCATTGCATCGGCGAGTTGATCGACCCGATCGCGATGTGATCACCAAGAACGTCACTCAACAAGCCGTGACGCGCCAGCCGAACCGCGTCCATCATCCTGTCTGAGCCGATCGCTATCAGCCTGTCCACCTCTTGAAGCGAAATGTCCGGTACGCCTAAGTCGCCGCGAGCGTAACGGTCCATCGCTTGAACGATGTTGCCGACGATGCTGCGATCCTGTGGACGATGAGCAGCGATGGGCGGACCTTCATCGACGCTCCAAACGACTGTGTCGCACGCTTCCTCTATTGCGCGGCGCTTGAACAGGTCGCTCGGGCGCTTGAAGCCGGCAAAGTAGATCACTCGATTGCCCGCCTTCTTCATTGCCGCCGCGATCGAGAACAGCACGGCGTTGCCAAGTCCGCCGCCCGCCAGCAACACGGTTTCGTCTTTTGGTATCTCTGTAGGCGTGCCGGTCGGCCCCATCAACACGATCTCTTCGCCGGGTTCCAGCGTCGAGCACAACCTGGAAGAGCCGCCCATCTCGAGAACGATTATCGAGATCAGGCCACGCTCGGCATCGGTCCACGCGCCGGTCAGGGCAAGGCCTTCCATTGTTAGTCGAATCCCTTCGACAACTTCCGCCGTTCCTTCGTAGTTTTGAAGCCGGTAGAACTGGCCCGGCTTGAAGTTGCGCGCGGCCATCGGCGCTCGAACGATCACCTCGACTATGCGGTTGGCTAAGCGAATAGCGTCAACGACGGTGGCGCGCATACCGTCCTCGATCACTTCAGCGAATCGGACCCAGGCGTTCTCGCGCTCGGCCTGCTCTTCCAGGTCTTGCGCCCCGGTCTCGCGTTCGAACAGCCGGGCGATTTCTTTGTAGCCGTGCAGCGCCGAAGCCATCGCTTTTACTACGTTGCCGGCAAAGACCGGATGTGCGTCGCCGTAGAACGTGACGAAGCGGCCACCCTCCTGGTATGAGGTGAAAAACCCGGTCTCTCCCGGCTTCACCTTTTCGAGTTTGAACGTACCGTTAGCTTGCTCGACCGCGCGGTGCATCGCGAAGCACGACTCCTTCTCGTCGAGCGCCAATGTGCCGGGATGTTCCTTTACGTAGACGACGTTTGGATTTGTGCCCGCCGCTACCATCACGGCGCGCGCTGGAAGGACCACCTTTTCGCCAGTGTCTGTCCACTTGCCGTCGGCCATCGACATGCGCGTGCATTCGAGCGCGCGCACGTGGTTGTGCTCGTCGAGCAGGCAAGCTACCGGACTCATGCACTCGACGAAGCCGATGCCTTCTTCGAGCGACTTGATCACTTCTTCGTGATTGAGACGGTAAGCGGGTGAGTCTTGCAAACTCTTGCGGTAGGCAATCGTGACCCCGCCCCACGATCGAACCAGCCGGGCGAAGTCGGGCGAGCGTCCAGCGGCTGCGGCGGCCGCGCGCTCGGCATGAACCATGCGCCCGTGATCGAGCCACGTTCGGAGGGTTTTGGCCTCTTCTTCGTCGAGCTTGGCCCAGATCGCATCTTCGTCGATCCGGCGCTTCAACCGCTCGAATCGTTCGAGAGCCTTCTCGACTTGAGTCACGTAGTAGGCTTGCAGCTCGGTCGCGGTGTCGATCGCTGTCAGGCCGCCTCCAATCACTACAGCCGGCAACTCGACTTGAACGTTGGTCAGCGAGTTCTTTCGATAGGCGCCCTGGCCTTGCAAGCCCATGAGGAAGTCCGAAGCCATCCGCACGCCCCGCGCGAGGTTATTCTGCATAGACACGAGCGTCGGCCGGCCCGCCCCTGCAGCGATCGCGATGTGATCGAATCCAAGCGCCCACGCGTCTTCGATCGTCAAAGTCCCTCCGAAGCGAACGCCATCCAGTAAGCGAAACTTCTTCCGTCGCATCAGAATCACGTAGTTGATGTCGAGAAAATTCTTGTCCCAGCGAACGGTGATGCCGTACTCGGCGACTCCGCCAAACCCAAGCGTCGGACGTTCCGAGAGCGGACCCGCTATCTCGTGAATGTCGCGGATGGGCTGCGGCACGCGGCGCTTCGAACCTCGAAGCTGGATTGCGAGTGGTTCGACCTTCAGACCTTCGACTCCCACGACGCCGAACCCTTCGTTCAGAAGATGCTGCGCCAACGTGTAGCCTGCCGGTCCCATTCCCACCACCAGCACGTTCTTGCCGTTGTAACGTAGCGGGTACGGCCTGCGCGCGTTGATCGGGTTCCACCTGGTGAGCAGCGAGACTATCTCGAATCCGTAAGGCAGCCGCAGCACTTCCGTGAGAATTCCGGTTTCGATCTGTGGGATATTGACCGGGTCCTGCTTTTGGAAGATGCATGACTTCATGCAGTCATTGCATATGCGATGGCCGGTGCCCGCAACCATCGGGTTGTCGATCATTATCACGGCCAGCGCACCGATGGGATGCCCGTCGCGGTACAGCTCGATCATCTCGGAGATTTTCTCGTCAAGCGGACAGCCTTCAAGGGCGATGCCCAGCGGGTTGCGGTCAATCGATCCGTCTTTCTTGTGAAGACCGGTCGAGCACGAATCCTTGCCGCGGTCGTGACACGTGAGGCAATAGTGCGCCTCTCGAAGGTTCTCGCGAGGAGTGTACCGCGAATCGGTCAGGTCGAATCCGTCTCGATGCCGGCGAGTCTCGGGAGGGCCCATGAAGTACTCGGGCAGATCGGCTCGCGGCCTTATGAGCGGAACAAGGTGGCCATAGTCAGTCTTGTGAACCAGGTGAAGCGAGGCGATCTGTTTGCGTCGCTGTGCAAGCGCAGGATGAAAAGCGAGGGCACGCACCCAGGCATACACGTTGTTCAGTCTTATCTGAGCAATCTCGCGGGCTTCCTGACTGGCGCCGGCGTTTTCTGTTGTCTCCTGCAGCATAGTGCAGATGACCGCAAGCTCGCGTTCCGGGTCCGATGTTAAAGACGCGTCGGGCATCAGATCGCCAACTACTTCGCGGTAAGCGAACTCGAGCTCGACCCCGTCCATCCGCGCTAGTTCTTCGGACAAGGGCGGGTTCTTTAGAACGTGCCGTTCGACGAAGTTGCGCTTCCATCTGAAGACGACTTGATCGGCGCGCACCTGTTCGCAGAGCGAGTTGTGTTCTTTTTCGATGTGAAAGAGCCGGGCAATGAAGCTCCCGATGTGCGGCGCAACTTTGATCAACAGGCTTGATTCCTGGAGACGATCACGATCCTTGCCGCCTGAGCCTCGATAACGGATGAAATCTGCCGCAAGTGCGGAGTCGGCGCTTTGGAGCTCGGCGATAAACGCGCGGTCGAGGGCTTCGACCCTTCGGACGCGATTGAGATCGGCGTACTTGAATCCCGGCACGCCGAGCTGCAGATTCCATGCCCGGGCCTGCTGTCTAGGGTTCTCCGGCAGGTGTCTTAAGGCCATCGGTCTCCTTGCGACGCGTCAATCGCTTCGAGTTCTTGAATATCCCGGTCAGGTCGCGATCGAGTATAGCGGATTGGCGCTTGACGTGATACAGCTAGACGATTATAGTTAAGAGGCATTAAATATAAAGAATGCTTATGTGAATTGAGGAGGTTCGATGGGGATGGATGAGACGCGGTTGGCTCTGGATGAGTTTGTTGAAGTGGTATCCAGGCTGATTATCGAGCATCATCACCGGAGAGCGGCCGAGCTGGATCTCACGCTAGCGCAAGCGCAGATCTTGAGGATTTTGAGGCGCGCGCCGCTCTCGACCGGCAAGCTGGCGGTCGAGCTGCGAGTTTCCGCCCCGGCAGTCACCCAGTTGACGGATCGGCTTACGCGCAAGTCGCTCATCGACCGCAAGCCGGTTGAAGGCGATCGCCGGATGGTGTTGCTCTCGCTGACCGTGTCTGGGAAGGCTCTCGTCGATGGGTTCAGACGGCATCGCAACGACGTATTCGGCGAAGCGATGGGGCATCTGAACCAGCGCGACCGAACGGAGGTCGTCGAGGCATTAAAGAAGATTTCATGGGCGCTGGGGGCGGCAACGTCCACCAAAGCGGACGAGCCATCCGTCGCGGCTGAGGCACCCGATCGTCCCGCCGAAGCATCCAACGTGACGGCTGGAGCGAAACCGGTACCCGTGGCAAAGAGAATCAGAATGGAATGGGACTGAAAATAGGAGGTTCAAGGCCAGACATGAAGACTTTCAAATCGAAACTTATGGTGCTCGCAATCTCGTTGGCGACCGCAGCCTCTATGGCTCTTGCGTCGCCGGCAAGTGCCTCGCCGGGAGCTGACGGCGATGCGCAAACCAACAACAAGATCCGCAAGGAACTGGTGACCCTGCCGTACTACGGGGTCTTCGACAACCTCGCATACGAGGTTAATGGAGATACCGTAACGCTATCAGGTCAGGTCGTGCGGCCTTCGACTCGCAAAGATGCGGAGCGCCGCATCGCCGGGATCGAAGGCGTGGACCGGGTGATCAACAACATCGAGGTGTTGCCGGTCTCTCAGTTTGACGACTCGATTCGTGTGCGCGCTTATCGAGCGGTCTTCCGCAGCGGAAGCAACTATCGCTATTCGATGGGCGCGAATCCGTCGATTCACCTCATTGTCAATCGAGGTCACGTCACACTCGAAGGCGTCGTGTCCAATAAGATGGACAGCCAGCTCGCATACATGGCTGCCCGAGGCGTGTCCGGAGTGTTTTCGGTGACCAACAACCTGCGGGTCGCAAGTGGAAGCTGAAACAACCCGCGAGCACATGCGATAAATGAACCGACGGTTCTCGCCGGGCGTTTAATCGCTCGGAAGCATGGTAGTCGTTTGAGAAACATCTGCGGCGGGTGACGAGTTGCTCTCTCTTGTCACTCGCCGCACTTCAGTCTATAAAAGAGAGCAAGACGACGATTAATTGGAGGTTGAGCAGATGGAAACGAATCTAGGGAAGGTGAAGAACGGATGGCGAGGGGCAAGGCTTGTCGTATTGGCACTGGCTCTCGCGGCGGCGTCGGGGCTGGGCTTTGAAGTTCAGCGACGGGCCGCGGCGCAACAAGCGCAGTTGCCTTCACCGGCTGATCTTTCGCGCACTTTTATCAACGTAGCCAAACAGGTCAAGCCCGCGGTGGTGAACATCGACGTGGTGGAGAAGTCCAAGCGGTCGACGATGCGCTTGCCCGAAGGGTTCCCCCAGATACCGGGCTTACCCTTTGAGGGCCAACCCCGCCGTCAGCGCGGGACCGGATCCGGCGTGATCATAAGCGCCGATGGCTATATCCTGACCAACAACCACGTAGCCGCCGAAGCCGAGCAGATCAACGTGAAGCTTGCCGATGGCCGCGAATTCAAAGCGAAGCGGGTCGGCACTGACCCCGACACCGACCTGGCGGTCATCAAGATCGAAGCCTCAAACCTGCCCGTCGCGCGTCTGGCTGACTCGGACACGCTTGAGCAGGGTGAGTGGGTGATTGCGCTGGGCAGCCCGTTCGGGCTCTCGCAAACGATGACGGCCGGGATTGTCTCGGCAACCGGCCGTGACCTTGGGGTTGGCGCGGGACAGTTTACGAACTTCATACAGACCGACGCTTCGATCAACCCCGGGAACTCGGGTGGGCCTCTAGTGAATATGCAGGGCGAAGTAGTCGGAATCAACACGCTGATCTTTTCGCAGACCGGGACGAGCGCGGGAATCGGTTTCGCAATACCGTCGAGCCTGGCGAACAAGATCTACGCGCAGCTCGTCAAGAGCGGCAAGGTGACGCGTGGCTTCCTCGGAGTGACATTGCAGCCAGTCTCACCCGTTCTGGCGAAGAGCGTCGGCTTCGAAGGCACCGAAGGCGCGATCGTCGCGGATTTTGCCAAAGCGGACAGCCCTGCCGCCAAAGCGGGTCTGCGAAGCGGCGACGTGATCGTCGAGTTCGACGGCAAACCGGTGAAGACCCCCAAGCAGCTTACGGAGTACGTCGCTGACTCGGCGGTGGGCAAGGTCGCTCAGCTCAAGTACGTACGTGAGGGCCGAGTTCAGACCGCGGCAGTGAGTCTGGGCGAGCGTCCGGCACGCGCAGGAGCTGTTGAACCAGAGGAGAAAGGCGAGGACGAAGAAGACTCGGGCAAGCTTGGTATCTCGACTTCAAACGTCACGCCTGAGTTAGTTCGGCAGCTCAAGCTTAAGGTTGCGATGGGTGTCGTGATTCAAAGCGTGCAGCCTGACAGTCCAGCGGCCGAGGCGGGTCTTCTACGTGGCGACGTGATTCATCGCATCAATCGGATCCCGATTGCCGGCCGGCAAGATCTGGTCAACGCCATGGCGTCGCTGAAAGGCGAAAAAGAAATTGCGATGCAGATCGAGCGCAACGGCCAGCTCACGTTTGTGTCACTGACTCTGGATTGATCAAACGAACACTCGCGAACCACTAAAGCGGCCGCTTGCGAAGCGGCCGCTTTTTTTATGACTCGATTGCGGCGCCAACTATTAATGCCGCTCCTCGTTTCGTATAATTCAAACCCATGCAAACCCACAAGAAAGTTGTCGCTTTTACCGCAATCGCGGTCTTTCTTTCGGCAGCCACTTTGATTCAGAGCTCAGCCGCCGGGCAGACCGAAGCGAAAGCCGAACCGTTCCCGGCGAAGTTGACCTCGGAGCTGAAGCGTTTGCAGCAAGCCGCACTCGCAAGCGACTACGCATACCGGCAGGTCGCACACCTTTGCAACAACATCGGCGCCCGGCTCAGCGGCTCGCCTCAAGCTGCGCAAGCCGTGGAGTATGTCGCCGCGGAGATGCGGCGGCTCGGTTTGGAGGTTCAGCTCGAGAAGCTGATGGTTCCACATTGGGTTCGCGGAGTCGAAACCGGCGAGCTAACCGAGTTCAAAGGGCAAGCGCCGAGGACGACGCAGAAGATCGTGCTCACCGCGCTTGGCGGGAGCACGGCGACTCCGGCGGAGGGACTCCTGGCTGAGGTTGTCGTGGTCGAGAGCTTCGAGCAACTTCAATCCGCGGGGCGTGCCGCTGTCAGCGGTAAGATCGTATTGTTCAATGTGAAATTCGACCAGCGACTCGCGTCGCAAGGCTTCGCCGGTGACGCATACGGGCAGGCGGTCGTCTATCGCGGCTTTGGCGCCAGCGAAGCGGCGAAGCACGGAGCGGTAGCTTCGCTTGTGCGCTCGGTTGGAGGCGCCGACTATCGCCTGCCTCACACTGGCGGGCTGCGCTACACGGATGACGCGCCGAAGATCCCAGCCGCTGCTGTAACTGCCGAGGACGCCGACCTTATCGCTTATCTCACTGCGCAGGGCAGAGTGCGAATGCGTCTCACTCTTACGCCGCAGACTTTGCCCGACGAGCCGAGCTACAACGTAATTGCCGATCTTAAGGGGTCCGAGCATCCCGAGCAGATTGTGATCGTATCGGGTCATCTTGATTCGTGGGACCTCGGCACCGGTGCGATCGACGACGCAGCCGGAGTCGCGGTCGCGATGCAAGTCGCGCAGTTGTGCAAACAGCTCGGGCTTCGTCCCAAGCGAACCATTCGCGTGATCGCCTGGATGAACGAAGAAAACGGGCTGGTGGGCGGGACGACCTACGCGGCGAACCACGCGGCTGAAATTGCGAATCACGTCGCGGCTATCGAGAGTGATCTTGGCGCGGGGCATCCAGTAGGTTTTTCGGGGCACGCAAGCTCGAAGGCGCATTTGCTGCTCGCGCCGTTGGCACCGATCCTGCAAGCTTCGGGTGCCGGGGTGACGCGGCAAAGCGCGAACTCAGAGGGAGCGGATATTTCTCCGCTGGATACCGCAGGCGTGCCGACGTTTGCGCCGATTCAGGATGCTCGCGTTTATTTCAACTACCATCACACCGCTGCCGACACACTGGACAAGATCGTGCCTCGCGAGCTTGCCGAGAATGCAGCGGTGGTTGCGCTGCTGGCTTACACGATCGCGAGTCTTGCTGAGCCGCTTCCGCGCTGAGCGGCATCGATCGGCTCTCTGATGCATTTGACATGAGCGATTCTTCTCCAGCCAAAACAATCGAAGCGCTCGATACGCCCGACGAGCACATGACCTTCATGCGCTCGCAGTGGGCGGAGTTTGCCGCATTCGCCTGGGAGAAGTATCAAGCCGAGGGGCGCGGTGCGGTCGTCATCGATTTGAAGCGCGCGACAAAGAGCGGATCGCGATTTCAAGTCCCAACTTTCTATGTAGCGGACGGAAGCGAGCGGCTTCGTGAGCGCGGGGGTTGGCCGAGCGAAGAGGTGGCGGAGCTGATTCGTGATTACGACCCCACCCAGGACGTCTTATTCATAGTTCTGCGGCTGGACGGCGACCAGTTTCACTACAACGCGTCGGATGAACCGACGCCCCCCAAGGCTTACAAGTCGCGCAGCTCTCGACGCCGCAAGCGGGGACGATGACGTTTGCGTCACGCAGGCCGCCAGCTATTTGAACTCGAGTCCGCAGCCCACGCAGCGATGAGGCTCTTTCACAAGTAGAAAAAACAATGTGAGAAGGCAGGTGAACGGCGCCCCGATCACCGCGACCAGTATCGCCCACAACGGGATTGTCCCTTTGATTACGCTCGCCGAGTTGCATCGCGGGCACAGCCTTAGCGGCACGGCCTGACGCGCGGGTCTGGCCACCGGAAGTGGCGGTGCTTGCTGGTAGTTCTGAGGCGGGGAGTAACGGTTTTGCGCTCTTTGATCCGGTGGCGGCACCGAAGGGATGTACCCGGAGTCCGGGCGCGACGCCTCGGCAGTCAGCGGGGCGGAACAGAGACGGCAGTAGTTTGAACCTTCACGGTTATCAGCGCCGCACGCGGGACACTGCATAGACTCCATTCTCCTTTGCTGCCGTCTGGGCCAGAGCGTATTGCAGACTAGTTCGTCAGCGCCCCCGTGTCAACAAAAGTGAAACAGGAGAACCATCCTACCTTCAATTTCTCTGCGATGTCTCAGTGTCTCAGCGACTCTGCGGTTAGCAGGGGCTTCAGTGCTGACTAACCACAATGACGCGAAGCCGCGGAGGTTACGCCCAGAAGACATTCGAGATGGGGCACGTCGTCACAACCCGGCTGCGTCCCACTTGCGGCGAGTCTCGAGAATCAACTTCGCAAGCTTCTGAGTCACCTTTGCAAAATACTCATCGGCCTTCGCCTGGTCGAACTTCACGTAGCCCTGTCCCTCCTTGTACAGCCCGATCGATGACGGCGCCGGATAAGCCGAATACGTCCCCGGCGCGGCATTCGGCGTCGCGAGCTCGTCCGAGTATCGCTCCTTGTGCACGAGCTTTGGATCGATCGCCTGAATAAACGCGTTCTCGTTCCAACCCGCGTGGCCTCCTTCTTCGCCAAACACTTGCATCGTCACGTCCGAACAGTAGCTCCACCAATTGATCACCAGCGTGCGGACTTTTTTCTCTTGCCCGACTTCCATCGCGACTGAGTTCAGCACGGAAGTCTGCGGACCGCCGTGCCCGTTTATCACAATGATGTTCCGAAACCCGTTCTTCGCAAGCCCCAACATCACGTCGCGCACGTAAGCTCGATAAGCAGCCTCCGAAATCGAGAAGGCCCCAGGGTAAGCGTCCATGCTGCCGGTTATGCCGTAAGGTATGACCGGCGCGATCAGAGCGTTTGTGTCGCGCGCGATCTTGCGGGCGATCGCCACTGGAGCGGTGATGTCCGCGCCGTTGTTGATCACGCCGTGCGGCTCGAGCGTCCCGGTTGGCAGCAGCACGGTGTTGATCTTCGAAGGCACGAGCTCCTTGAATTCCATCCAGTTGATGTCGCTCATGTCGCGCGTGCTGACGATGTCAGCGGTCTGAGCCGGAGCTGACGACGCGAGTAACACGACTAGAACGAGCGGGAACAAGCATCGAGTCATTCGAATCCTCCAATTGTAGGGGCGACCCTCCGTGGTCGTCCCTTCTCGCGGCCCAACATAGATCGGGCCAACCAGGGGTGGCCACGGAGAGCCGCCCTTACATTTCAAAACACCGGGTCGGCAAGCTTCGCAAGCATCGTCGCCGAAGCCTTCTCCACATCCGCGTGCAGCGAGTTGCCGTGCGCGTCCATAGTCACGATCGCCGGAAAATCCTTTACGCGAAGATGCCACATCGCTTCCGGTATCCCGAACTCCATCAGGCTTACGTCCAGGACCTTCTCGATGCAGCGCGCGTAATACTGCGCGGCGCCGCCGATTGCGTTCAGATAAACCGCGCCCGCTTCGGCCATCGCGTCGAGCGTGCGTTTGCCCATTCCGCCTTTGCCCATCACCGCGCGAACGCCGTAACGCTTGATGATGTCCGCCTGATAAGGCTCTTCGCGAATGCTGGTGGTCGGACCCGCTGCGGTGATCCTGTAGCTGCCGTTGTCTTTCATCACAACCGGGCCGCAGTGATAAAGCACTGAACCTTGAAGGCTGACGGGCGGTTCGTGCTTCATCAGGTACGAGTGAACCGCGTCGCGGCCGGTGTACATCTCGCCGGAAACCATCACGACGTCCCCGACCTTTAGCTCGCGAATCTGTTCCTCAGTGACCGGCGCGGTGAGCGGTTTTTCTTTCCCGGTCAGCTTGAAACCCTCGCCCGCGGACATTCGTTTCGGCGGCTGCTTCTCGTCGCGGTAGAGCCATCGTTTAATCTCGCCGGTATTCGCATCAAGCACTACGCCAAGCCTTCTAAACGCCCAGCAGTCGTAAGCCACCGAGACAAAGAAACTCGCGGGCAGCCGGTTCAGCACGCCGACCTTGCAGCCGATCAGCGTCACGCCTCCCGCAAATCCCATCGTGCCAATGCCCAATGTGTTGGCTGCCTGCATCACGTAGTCTTCAAGCGCGGCGAGCTTCGGATCTGGATTCGTGTCGTCGAGCAAGCGGAAAAGTTGCTCCTTCGCGTGCTGATAGCCGGACGTGCGGTCGCCGCCAACGCAGACGCCGAGCGCGCCGGCGCTGCAGCCATGCCCTTGAGCTTGCCAGACCGCGTGCAGGATGCACTTGCGCACGCCGTCCAAATCACGGCCGGCGCGTCCAAGATGCGGAAGCTCAGTCGGCACCGAGTATTGAATGTTCTTGTTCTCGCAACCGCCGCCCTTTAGCAGAAGCTTGACCTCGATCTCGCCATTATTCTCCCACTGATCGAAATGCATGACGGGAGTGCCGGGTCCCAGATTGTCGCCGGAGTTCGCGCCGGTGATCGAGTCAACAGAGTTGGGCCTCAGCTTGCCGAGCCGTGTAGCTTCGGCGATGGCTTCGCGAATACTGCGTTTCATCTCGATCTGGTTAGCGCCGACCGGCGTCTTGATCTCGAAGGTCGGCATGCCGGTGTCCTGGCAGATCGGGCCTTCGCCATCGGAAGCCATATCGATGTTTGTAGCTATGACGGCGAGCGCAGTGCCCGCTCGCGACGACGGGTCCTCCGCGCCGACCGCCTGGGCCATCGCGTTTCGCACGTCCGGAGGCAGGTTTGTTGAAGTTTCGGTGATCAGTTTGATGATGCTGTCTTTTAATGATTGCATGACTGTTTCTCCCCCGTGGTGGTCAGTCTATCGCGTGCTGGAGAAAAAGAAAAAGGGGAGCCGCGAAGCCCCCCTGTCGTAAGTCCGGCCACGCCCGATCAGAGCTTGAGGTAAGCGGCCAGGAACGTGAACAGAACCAGCGTCTCGATCAGCGCAAGTCCGAGCAGCAGCATGGTGAATATGCGGGGCCCTGCGCCAGGATTGCGCGCGGTGCCTTCGCAAGCCGCCGAGATCGCGCGCCCGTCGCCGAGCGCGCCGCCGATTGCCGCAAGCCCTACAGCGAACGAGCCCATAGCCGGGAAGAACCACGAGTTCCCCGCGCTGTGGTCAGCCGCGCCGGTCGGGCCGGGCGCTTGCGCCATCGCCGTGGCTACTACAAACAACATCATCAGCGCCGACATCCCAAACAGTTTCAATTTCAGCATCATCATCCTCCCGAGGCCGAACGCCTCGAACGCCGGCAGCACACCGGCGGGTTGGAAGCTCGCGTGAGAAGCTGTCCGGCCACCGCTGATGATTCACAATACGCTCGCGGCCCAGACAGTCGCACTCGAAGCCGGGATTATCAATCAGAGGAGGTGACAGTCAGGCCTGGGATAATTTCCACGCGCCCGGTATTCGCTTGCCCCTCTTACTGCAAGGCTCCAGCAGCGGCGTGCGATCAACTTCTATGAAAGAGCCCGACTCTCAACCACCTCTAACCCACGTTTACAATAAAGCCTCATACGTGATTCGTGATGCGTGATTCGTGATGCGTGATTCATGATTGTCACGCTTCACGAATCACGTATCACGGATCACGAATCATGCATTCTTGTCAGTGCGCCTCCGCTGTCGCCTCGCGGCCGTGCTCTTCGGTATCGTGCTCTTCGTGCGGCACGGTTTCCGAGAGGTAGACCATCGACAGCATTATGAATATGAACGTCTGCACAAACGCAACAAACAGCCCGAGCACGATCGTAAAGATCGGGACTAGCACCGGCGCGAGTCTGTAGAACGTTCCGCCGATCTGGTGGTCGGCGAACATGTTCACGAACAAGCGCAGCGAAAGCGTCACTGGACGCACGCAATTCGACAGTATCTCAACCATAAAGATCAGCCACCCAAGCACTATCAGCATCACGCCGGACAGCCCGCCGGTGAAGTGTTTCAGATATCTGATCCCCTGCTGACGGAATCCCATCACGATGTAGTAGAGAAACGCGGTCAACCCGAGCGCGCCCGTCACATTGATGCTTTCGGTCGGCGCTCCCAGCCCCGGTATGAATCCCATCAGGTTGCCGATAAGAATAAAGACCGCAAACGAACCGATGACCGGTAAGTAGCGGTTTCCGTACGGGCCGATCACCTGGTCGAGCAATCCGCGAAGCTGCTCGACCATCACTTCGAGCAACTGCTGGCCTTTCGACGGGCGGTCGACCGAGAGACGGCCCCGCAGCAGAAGCACGCCTGCCACGCAAATCACGAACAGCAGGACGACCCACACCATGTGCTCGGGGATGATCATCTCGCCCGCGGCGGGTTCGTGCCATTCCTTACCGAACAATCCGTAGATCGAGGGCATCATCACTTGCTCGAGCTTTAGCACTACCGGTCCGAAGATGTGATTGGCCTGTTCGACAAGCCATGGCTCCGCTTCGTGAGCAGATTCAGCCGCGTGCTCGGCGACGGTTTGCCCGGCGGCGGCCGTCTCGCCGGCTGCCTGGTGACCTTCCTGTAACAGCGCCAGAATAAGAGCTAGCATCAGTTATCGTTCTCCGTTGCGCGCGGCTATTGTCCGGGCGGTGACGTAACCTGCCTCGATCATAATTGCAATCGCAGGGGTGAAGAGCCCAGCGAGTATACCGGCTCCTTCAAAGTAACCGGTCTCGTTGGCGGCCCAGCCGATGGCCGCGACGACAAGCCAGCGGACGACGAACTTGAGGATCGTCCCGGGCGGGGTCTTCGCCAAACCCGCTCCGAGCACGTCTCGAAGCGACGACTGCAGCCAGCGATAGTTCAAAATCGCGAGCCCACCGCCGAGCGCCAGCCCTAGCGTGAACCTAGAATCGGCTGCCAGAGCCGAAACCGCGACTCCGATGATGATGACGGCGAAGATGTTGACCCACACCCTGCGCTCGACGAATTGGGGCTGCGTGAACGGCAGAGGTTCTTCCTGGCTAAAAGGCGCACTATCCAAAACAGTCATCCAACCCCGATTCTTGTAGCAGTGTTTGAAGTCGCAGATTCTAGCAGCGTGGTTTGAAGCGTGTCCAGCAACCAAGCCGCGAGGCGAAGGAGGGATAGCCGAGGGCGGCTTCTTTATGGCGCCGACCCGGGAAGCAGACTATGGGTTTGTTTTGAACTAATCTCGCCTGAAAGCCGCGGGAGGACGCGACCTCCATGAAACATATGGTCAGTTGACGTGGCTATGTTGACGATTCGAGACGGACCTCCAGTGCTCTCGCACGTGGTTCGCCTTTGCTGTTTCTCTTTCAATCTCGAAGGCCGGATACGGTCTGAAGGCAGGAAGAGCGCGACTCAAGTGTGTTGGGACCAAGGTAGCTTTTGCAAACTTCCGATCCTAACGTCATCAGGCCTTGATGCAACCTCCTCTCGCCTTAGATGTGCTCAATGAGGCGGTCGAAGATTCCATCAAGGCCAGGTGCAAGCAAGCTCGAGCAGGTTTGTCCGGAGTCACTCATTCGGCCCAACGATGCTCGGTGGCCAAGAACAATTCAGTCAGTGATCATTATGCCGTCGCTGTACATGGTGGTCTCCTTTTCGATTTTGCGTTGGTTCATGAGATTGAATCTCATCAGTGCTGGCGAACTCGCGAGAGTGCCAGCGTTACTCATTTCGGCGAACGACACTTAGTCGCCAAGAAGCATTCCGTCGCCAAGAAGCATTCCGTCGCTAACAAGTATCCCGTCGCCAAGAACGACTCCGTCGGCCAGCATTATTCCCTTGGACAAAGTGATTTCGTTGCTAAACTGTTTCATGACATTCTCCTTTTTCGTTTCTGCGTTTTTCTTACGAGATTGGTCTCTTACCGGTGTTGGCAAAGACGAGAATTGCAGGCGTCGCTTGCTCGGCAACAACGCTTAGTCGCCAAGAACGATTCCGTCGCTAAACAGGTTCATGGTCGTCTCCTTTTTCGTTTCTGCGTTTGTCTTACGATTGATCTCTTGCCCGGTGCAGGACAAGAGCTGTCCGCCGTCGCTTAGCCGGCAACTACGCTCAGCCGCCAGATATTCAGTCGGTGATCACGATGCCTTCGGACAACGTGACTCCGTCACAAATCAGTTGGCCCTCGGACAAAGTCATTCCGTCGCTAAACAGGTTCATGGTCGTCTCCTTTTCGATTCTGAGTTAGTTGTTAGATTGATTTCTTGCTGCGCTTACTGCGTCCATTGACTGAGCAACGTTCGTGCCTCAGTCCAGATGGCCGAAGCCTTGGCGAGCCCTCTCGCAGATGGAACAGTTAACGCAAAACGAAGGAAGCAAGAGGGGTTAGAGGTTGTGTATATCAGCTAATCATCTGACGGGCGGATTCTTCTAAACGCCAAAGGATGAGTGAGTTACTCGATATGCATACTGGATAAACACGTGTTTACCAGGTATACACCTCTAATGGCTGATTCAACGGTCAGAGATTGAGAGGTCGTTCAATGTGCGGCCAGATGTTCTGATGAGCCCTGCCTGGCGCGTCGGTGATCGAACAGGGCGTTACGCTTTGAAGTGCAGCCGATCCATTTTCATATAGAGCCCTCTGCGAGTAAGGCCGAGCTCTTTCGCTGCGCGAGCGATGTTACCTGATGAACGCCGGAGCGCATCCTGGATCATTTGTCGCTCGACTTCGTTGATGGCATCGGCGAGCGTCCTGCCTGCCGATAACGGCGCCTGAGGCTCCGAGCCCTTTTTCGTCCCAACCGTGGAGGCGGCCTCAAGCTCGCGCGTCGCTTTGACGATTTCCTCCGAGAGTGCTTCTTCCGTCACTATCGCCCCGGATTCACTGTAGGCAACGATACGGCGCACCTCGTTGCATAGCTGACGCACGTTACCGGGCCAATCATAAACAACCAGCAGGTCCATCGCTTCTTCGGATAACATGATTCCGCTTTTCGCTGCTTCCTTCTGGTACAGCGTCAAATAGTAGTTTATCAGCGCCGGTATCTCTTCTCTTCGCTGGCGCAACGGCGGCACGTGTATCCGTATGACGTTTAGCCGGTGAAACAAATCTTCTCTGAATCTTCCTTCGCTCACGGCTCGCTCAAGTTCGGAGTTGGTCGCCGCGACCACTCGCACGTCGACCTTTTGAGGCTTGGACTCGCCAATGGGGTGAACCTCGCCTTCCTGAAGAAAGCGCAGAAGTTTGGGCTGAAGCTCGAGCGGGAGGTCGCCGATCTCGTCCAGAAACAGAGTGCCTCGTTCAGCAGCCCGGGCCAGGCCTTCGTTGTTTGCGATAGCGCCGGTAAAAGCGCCCTTCTTGTGCCCGAACAATTGGCTTTCGATCATGTCTCTGGGAGCGGCAGAGCAATTAAAGGGGAGAAAGGTGTTGAATCGGCGCGAGGAGCTAGCGTGAACAGCGCGAGCGATGAGTTCTTTTCCGCTGCCTGATTCGCCGGTGATGAGAACGGTGACATCGGACGAGCGGATTTTGTGAATCTGCTCGAGTACCAGACTTATGGCGCGTGAGGCGCAGATGAAGCCGGGAAGAGCGACCTGGCTGAGGAGGCGGGCAGGGTCGAAGACTTGAGGGCGACGGCTCTTGCTTCTCTGCGACTCCACCTCCAGGCTTAACTTGACCAGATCAAGCAACGGCTCAAGGCTAATCGTTCCTGTCACGAAGCGCTCAGACCTGGGAGCAATGACGTAGAGCAAGTAGTTCGTTCTGCGTCTGTCATTGAAGGGATAGACGAAATGTTTGCCTCGCTCTTCAGGCAAAAGGGTCCCCAGGAATCGAATGGCTTCTGCTTTTTCATTCTTGTCGAGACCCACCGAAGTGCTGAGCTTCAAACGATCGCCGTCAACTTCGGCAACCAGGGCAGCCCTACTGTTTGCTTGTTCGCGAATGATTGACGCAAGCTCGTGCAGCAACAAGTCGCGAAAGACGGCTGCCTGAACCAGACGGCGCGTCGTGAAACCATCAATCATCGAAACCAGGTCGGGACCCGCCTGGAAAGAAGCCGGAAGCGCCCGAGATGAGTCGTCTCCAATCGTGGACGCTTGGATCTGGGTCACAAGTGCCCGCTTCAAAGCTGCCAGGCGGCTTCTCGCGTTTTGCTCGTCGGAGGCCGCGCCGAGTCGCTGGAAGACTTCGAGCGCCATCTCGATTTCGCGTGTCGCGGCCGCGATTTGATTTTGCCTTTCCAGCATCTCAGCAAGGGCGACGCGGTTGACCGCGACATCGTATACGCTGCCTCTGATTTCAAAGATGGAAGTGCTCTGACCGAGGGATTGAATTGCGGCAGCGATGTGGCCTTTTGAAGCCTCGATCTTTGCAGCCATCCTCATCATCAATCCCCACCACTTGATGTGCGCGGCTTCGACCAGGTATGACCTGACGGTTTCGACAAGTGAGCTCGCCCGCGAGATATCGCCTTGCCTGAGACACGCGTCGGAAAGCCAAAGCCGGGCTTCAGACAGGTATTGGTTGTCGCCCGATCGCTCGCACATCTCTACTGCACGCGACAGCACTTCTTCGGCCTGGTCTACTTGCTGCTTCATCAAGTGGCTGCGGCCAATCGTGATCAGAGTGCTGACCTCTGCCCACTCACCGCTCTTGATGGACAACAGCACCTGGAGCGATTCTTCAAGCAGCCGGTCTGCTTCCCCGATCTGACCCCTTAGCAAAAACAATTGCGCGAGCGTGTCGAGCGAGCCGCCTACAGTCGTCACTCCCAATGTCTCTTTGGCAATCTCAATTGCCGCTTTCAGTAACTCTTCCGCGCGCGCCCACTCCCCCAGATAAACCAGCTTGTCGGCGAGGTTATTGTAATTCAGTGCGAGAAGCGGCTGGTTGTTTGAAATGCGAAAATGCTCTATGGCCCTCTCCCAGCTTGCCAGTGCTTTGCCCGTTTGACCTTGATGATCGTAAAAGACCGCGAGGTAGGTATACACGCGGCCACTAAGGTTCTGCTCATCGTGGTCGCCTATGATGGCCAGTGCCTGCTTGAGTGAATAGAGGGAACCTCGGTAATCGCCTTCATGCGCGCTAATCTGACCAATGAAGATGTACGACTCGGCGAGCCTGCGCCAATCGCCAAGACGCCTGTAGTGGTCCAGCCCTGTTTCATACTGGTCCCTGGCAATTGCGAGTTCGTTGAGGCCCCTGTAAGCGCGGCCCAACCCAAAGCAGCACGCACCACTACCCGCGTCGTCGTTAAGCTGTTGGGCGACCGTCATTGCCTGATTGAAGAAGGCGATTGAACGAGGAATATTACTGAGGAAGATGTAAGACCATCCCAGCCGGATCAGGATTGACATCTGGGCGCGATCGGAAAGCCGGACAAATTCGGGCATCTTCTCGTACTTGCCGACAGCGTCCAGCGCCTCGCGGTAGAGGCCGCGCCTTTCGAATGATTCGCTCAACAAGCAACGCAGGTGCGCTTCGTGTTCAGGCGCGGGCGCGCCCATTCGCAGCGCTCTTTTGAAATGTTCGGATGCTTCCTGGTAACGGCTCTCTTCGAGCGCAGTCTCCCCAGCCGAAAGTGCGTCCCGAGCGTGGTTGTCTCTCAGGGGCTTGCTCGGTGTCATGCTATTCCGCCTGTCCTCAGAATGGGCGCTTTTGTATGAATCCCTGCTGATGCGGATTTGAACTTGATGAAAGTGCTCTGCTTTGAATGACTTTCCAACTGCGTGAGTAATGATTCCGGCAAAGCTGATTCGACACGGATAGCTTTGTCGAATGTCTGTCCAGCCGTCCGGTTTATGTCAGGGATTTCAACCAGTGGTGTTTATTGCTCACAATCTGAGGTTTGTCAACCTAGGGTCTTTTTCGGCGGTCGAGATGAGATGATACCAATGAAACAGGCTGTCGCCAGCCTCTCCTGTTGATTGACGCTACATTAACGAGCGTTGTTTAATTGGCCTGCCTAAGTGTTACCCCTAAACAGCCCGATGTCACTAAGAGGTCTTAGCAATGAAAGTTCTAATCAAGCACGGCAACGTCGTCACCGCGGTCGATAACTACTTCGCGGATGTCCTCGTCGAAGACGGCAAAGTCTCAGTCATCGGCGCGGCCCTCTCGATGGACGCCGACAAGGTCATCGACGCTTCCGGCAAGCTCGTCATTCCCGGCGGCATCGATCCGCATACTCACATGGAATTGCCGTTCGGAGGCACGTCGGCATCCGATGACTTCCGTACCGGCACGGTTGCCGCGGCTCACGGCGGCACAACGACGATCATCGACTTTGCCGTTCAGTACCACGGCGAGTCGCTTATTCAAGCTGTAGACAACTGGCACAAGAAAGCGGAAGGCAAGACTGCGATCGACTACGGTTTTCATCTGATCACGACCGATCTTCCAGACGAGCGTGTGCCCGAGATGCGCCAGCTCATCAACGAAGGCGTTATGAGCTTCAAACTGTTCATGGCCTATCCGGGAGTCTTTCTCGCTGACGACGCGACGATCTTTCGCGCGATGAAGAACGCCGCCAACTGGGGCGGCCTGGTCTGCATGCACGCCGAGAACGGAATCGTCATCAACGAGATCATCAAGCACGCTCTCGCCGAAGGCAAAACCGCGCCGAAGTACCATGCGCTTACTCGCCCGACCAAGGCTGAAGCCGAAGGCGTGCACCGCGCGATCGCGATTGCCGAGATGGCCGAAGCTCCCGTTTACATCGTTCACTTGAGCTGCGCCGACGCGTTGGAAGAAGTTCGCGAAGCTCGCGACAACGGGCTGCCAGCTTATGCCGAGACCTGCCCGCAGTATCTGTTCCTCGACTATTCACTCTATGAAAAGGAAGGCTTCGAAGGCGCCAAGTGGGTGATGACTCCGCCGTTGCGCGAGAAGTGGAATCAGGACAAGTTGTGGCAGGGGCTTCAAGGCAACGACCTGCAAGTCATCTCGACTGATCACTGCCCGTTTTGCATGAAGGAACAGAAGGAACTCGGGCGCGACGACTTCACCAAGATCCCAAACGGCGGCCCGGGAGTCGAACATCGAATGAGCTTGATCTACAACGGCGGCGTCGCCGGCGGACGAATAAGCCTCAACCGCTTCGTCGAGCTGACTTCGACCTCGGCTGCAAAACTCTTCGGGCTGTTCCCTCGAAAGGGCACGATCGCCGTTGGCTCAGACGCCGACATTGTGATCTTCGATCCGAACGAAGAGATGACGATCTCGGTGGACACTCATCATATGAACGTGGACTACAGTGCTTACGAAGGGATGAAGGTCAAAGGCGTGACAAAGACGGTTCTCTCTCGCGGTCGAGTAGTGATCGAAGACGGCAAGTACGTCGGCAAACCGGGCGACGGCCAGTTCCTCAAGCGCAGCACCTTCAGCGGCCGGTATTGATCGGAGGCGAAGCTCGCAGAGCACCACACAATGCCCTACGATCTCTTCATCTCTTACTCGCGACGCGACAACGAGCAAAAACGCATCACCGAGTTTGTCGAACGTATCAGCCGCGACTTCGAGTCGTTCTCAGGCCGCCCGCTCCGTCCGTTCTTCGACGTTACCGATATTCAAGGCATGGACGACTGGCGTCACCGCATCCTCCAAGGCTTGCGCGAGTCGCGTCTGATGCTCGCCTGTATCTCGCCTGATTACCTTCAGAGCGAGTATTGCGAATGGGAGTTTAATGAGTACGTCAAGAACGAAGTAGCCCGAGCTTTAGTTGGCGAAGGCGTAGCGCCTATTTACTTCGTCGAAGTGCCCGGCTGGCAGGACAAGGACTTCGACCGACGTTCGGCCGAATGGGTTGCGGAGTTGCGCCGCCGCCAGCACTTCGATTTGCGCCCGTGGTTTCACGAGGGCGAGGAGGCGCTTCGTGAAGTTGAAGTCCAACGGCGCCTGGCAAAACTCAACCAGCGGATTGCCGAGCGCATCCAGCGCGGGGAACGCGCCGAGCAACGCCTCGGCAACGTTGACGCGCACAACGCGCACTTCACCGGCCGCACAGAAGAGCTCCGCCGCCTTCGCGAAACCGTTGCGTTGAAAAAGATCGGCGTGCTCACGGCGGTGCATGGCTTGGGCGGGATGGGCAAGACCGCTCTTGCTAACGAGTACGCCCACGCCTTCGCTCACGACTACGGTGGCGGTCGCTGGCAGGTCCGCTGCGAAGGCCGCGAAGACCTCGTCGTCGCCATCACGACACTGGGGCCTGCGCTCGGTGTCGAGTTTACCGACGCCGAAAAGATAGACACCGAGCTTCAATGGGAGAGGGTGCTGACCGAGTTGCGCCGCCTGGCCGATGCTCGCGAGCCGCACCGATGCCTGCTCATTCTGGACAACGTCGATCGGCCTGCGCTCCTCGAACCGGCGCAGACTCAGCGCCTGCCCGCTGCCGATTGGCTTCACGTCATCGCAACGACGCGGCTTGGAGAGAACGATCTGTTTGCGCGGCATCAAGACCGGGCGTTTCTGGCGGTGGATGAAATGCCGGAGGCTGATGCGCTCGATCTGATTGAGACTTACCAGCCAGCCGGAAGATTTGCGCGCAACTACAAAGGCGAAGATGCTGTGGAGCGCGAAGCTGCCCAGGGAATCGTCAGGCTGCTGGGCTGCTTCACGCTCGCGATCGAGACTGCAGCGGTTTTTCTCGGGCAGTTTGCGGATGACGTAACGTGCGCCAGCTTTCTTGAACGGCTGAAGCGAGAAGGACTGGAAGGACTCGAGAGCGCCGCCAGCCAGACCACCGAAGGCGTGCGGCATGGCGAGAAGCGACTCACCGCTACGCTCCAGCCGACGTTGGAGCGTCTGAGTGAACACGAGAAGCTGGCGCTCAGCTACGCCGCGCTTCTTCCAGCAGATCAAATTGCTTTGCCTTGGATCCGAGCGCTTGTTGCAGAGCAGTTTCCGGAACTCGGTCAGGATGCGGCACCGGGCCATCCAGACCCGTGGCAAAACCTCCTGCGCCGACTCTTCAGCCTGCGCCTTCTGAAAGCAACTGGAGTCGTGGATGACGATAGCCAACCGCTAGTCGCACGCATGCACCGCTTGCTTCAGGAATTAATGCAACGCGCTGGTGACCACGCGGGGACACTTGAACCGGCTCTCTTCGCGCAGGTCAAGACACGGGCTGATTTTCTTTGGGAAGGATGGGTGCGACACGAACACCGCTGGGAGTTGAGGCCGGTCGTAGCGTTTGCCTGGCAGTTGATGGAACGAGGGCGCCCGCTTGGAATATACGTTGCCAATCAGGCATGCGGGCCGCTCCATCACCTCGGTAGTTTCGCGGAAGCGGAGGCACTGGTTCGACGGGCGCTTGAGATTGACGAGCGAAGCTTCGGGCCTTACCATCGCGGCGTTGCCACAGCCCTCAATAACCTGGCGCAGTTGCTCCAAGCAACGAAGCGGCTGTCGGAGGCCGAGCCGTTGATGCGGCGAGCGCTTGAGATTGACAAGCGAACCTTCGGCCCTGACCATCCTGTTGTTGCCAGGGATCTCAACAACCTGGCGCAGTTGCTCCAGGCGACGAACCGGCTGCCGGAGGCCGAGCCGTTGATGCGGCGAGCGCTTGAGCTTGACGAGCAAAGCTCTGGGCCTGAGCATCCTGTCGTTGCCAGAGACCTCAACAACCTAGCGCTGTTCCTCCAGGCCACGAACCGGTTCGCGGACGCGGAGCCGTTGATGCGACGGGCGCTCGAGATTGACGAGCAGACCTGCGGCCCTGATCATCCCGTCGTTGCTAGAGACCTCAACAACCTCGCGCTGTTGCTCCAGGACACGAACCGCTTGGCGGAGGCGGAGCCGTTGATACGCAGGGCGCTTGAGATTGACGAGCAGAGCTTCGGCGCTGACCATCCCGATGTCGCCATAGACCTCAACAACCTAGCGCAGTTGCTCCAGGGGACGAACCGGCTGCCGGAGGCCGAGCCGTTGATGCGCCGGGCGCTTCAGATTGACGAGCAGAACTTCGGCCCTGACCATCCTGTCGGTGCCAGAGGCCTCAACAACCTGGCGCAGTTGCTTCAGGCAACGAACCGGCTCCGGGAGGCCGAACCATTGATGCGGCGGGCGCTTCAGATTGACGAAAAGTGTTTCGGCCCCGACCATCCCGACGTTGCGACAGACCTCAACAACCTGGCCACGCTGCTCCAGACCACGAACCGGATGCCAGAGGCGGAATCGTTGATGTGCCGCGTGGTTGAGATCTTCGAGAAAAGCTTAGGCAAGGATCACCCGAACGTGGCCTCAGCCCTAAACAACCTGGCCCAGCTCCTCCAGGCCACAAACCGGCTGGCGGAGGCCGAGCCGTTGATGCGACGGGCGCTTGAGATTGACGAGCGGAGCTTCGGCCCTGACCATCCCGACGTTGCGACAGACCTCAACAACCTCGCGCTGTTGCTCAAGGACACGAACCGGCTGGCGGAAGCTGAGCCGCCAATGAAGAGAGCGCTTGCAATTGATGAGCTGAGCTTCGGCCCTGACCATCCCACGGTCGCCATCCGCCTCAACAACCTGGCTTCGTTGCTCAAGGACACGAACCGGCTGGCGGAGGCCGAGCCGTTGATGCGGCGGGCGCTTGAGATTGACGAGCAGAGCCTCGGCGCTGACCACCCCGATGTCGCCAGAGACCTCAACAACCTGGCGCTGCTACTCCAGGCCACGAACCGGCTGGCAGAGGCGGAGTCGTTCATGCGGCGTGCGGCTGACATTGACGAGCAGAGCTTCGGCCCTGACCATCCCAAGATCGGCATCCGCCTCAACAACCTGGCTTTGTTGCTCACGGCCACGAATCGCCTTTTGGAGGCGGAGCCGTTGATGCGCCGTTCGCTGGCAATTGACGAGCACAGTTTCGGCCCTGACAATCCCACGGTCGCCATCCGCCTCAACAACCTAGCTTTGTTACTCACGGCCACAAACCGGCTGGCGGAGGCCGAGCCGTTGATGCGGCGTGATTTGGAGATTCTCTCCCGGTTCACCATTGCCACCGGCCACGAGCACCCACATTTACAAAGCGCAATCGCGAACTACACCGCTCTGCTTCGGCAGATGGGCCACACCGAGGAACAGGTCAAAGCAGAACTCGACAAGGTAGGCGGACCCTTCGATATTCGGCCGGGCTCGGACACATAGCACGTCGCGCACCCACGTCGCGCAATGCTCGCAGCTAGAACTCTCTCAAGGCTATTCTTCACGGCATGAACACCGGCGAGCTCATCAAGCAAGTCAAGGCACTGCCACCACGTGAGCGGCGGAAATTCCTGAGCGCGGTCCTCGCACTCGAAGACGAGGAGGCAGCGCGTCTTGCAACGAACACCAAGCCGGTGAAATGGCCGGACGTGGAAGCCCGAGCCAAGCGCATCTTCGGTAACCGTGTACTGCCGAGCCTTGTTCTGCTGGAGCGTGAGGAAGAGGCCTTTTGAGCAGTATTGCCACAGGCGACTCGCTGAAGTTAGAATGGCGCTTCACGAATCTTCGCACTAAAAATAAATATGGCAGACTCGCTGAACCCAATAGTAATGGAAGAGGTGACCGACCTCGAGGAGATGGCTCAAGCGCGGGCACAGGATGAGCGCTTTGAGCGCAACTTCCGCTGGTTTCAGGAACACGCAACGGAGATTTTCACGCGCTATCGCGGCAAGTGCATCTACATTGCGGGCGAGGAGCTATTCGTCGGTGACACCCCTGAGGAAGTCATCGCCCAAGCCAAAGCAGCACACCCCGAAGACAATGGCGGCTTCGTTCATTGCATACCAAAAGACAAGGTAGCCCACATCTATGCGCATCGACGGAGAATGGGCGCTGTTTGATGACGGCGTGATTAGGCCCATTGTGTTTGGCGAGATCTCGGCTGCCGATGGTTCCTGGGTCAAGTGTCCTTTCCTGGTCGATACTGGCGCGGATCGCACGGTTCTTACTGCAGCAGCTCTCGGGCAACTCGGCCTTCGACCGATCACCTCTGATGATGGCATCAGTGGTTTGGGTGGCAGGGCTGAGTCAGTTGTAGTTGAAACTCAAATCCGACTCTCTCGCGAGAATTCCTCCAAGGTAGTGTTCCGTGGCCAGTATGCAGCGGTCACCGAGGTCGCATCGCTCGACACGTGTGTGCTCGGCCGCGACGTCACGGGTTTGTTTGCGGTAATGGTTGACCAGGCCCGCAGCGTTGTCTGTATGCTGAGCCAGCGTCATCACTACACGATCCAAGTGGATTGAAACCTCAGATAAAAGGATAGCCCTGTGGACATATCGTTGACGCCACGACTCGAAAAGATAGTGAAGGAGAAAGTGGCGTCCGGCCTGTATCATTCAGCCAGCGAAGTGGTTGGTGAAGCTCTGCGGTTGCTTGACGACCACGATCGCCTGAAGCAGCTCAAACTAGTCCGGGCTCGCAATGACATTCAGGAGGGACTGGACAGCGGAGAGTCTGCGCCACTAGACATGGAAGAAATCAAAGCTGAAGCGCGAAAGCGAAGGCGGCTCGCCCAGCGTAAGCGGAGAGCGCGTCGTTAATGCCCTGAGTTCTCAGAGCCGATCGCCACGTGAGGGGACTCCCATTTCTCCTCCAATCTGAACCGTCTCGTCCTTCATCCCGCTGCCGTCGCGTCTTGCGAGTGCGGCACGCCGGGGGCCCGTGTTCTCCCACAACAACAGCGCGATCGTCGGAAGATAAACCGCTGAGCCAAGCCACAACGGCACTTCCGGGTACACCAGCGGCGTGTACCACACCAGATACAACAACGACGCGGCGCCTGTCAGATACAACCATCCAAGCCGCGGCGCGAAGCACAAAAACGGCAGCAGCCATACGTAGTACCACGCATAGCGTGGCGTCGTCACAAGCAAGTACCCGCCTATCAGCACGAGAGCGCCGCGCGCCACGTCAGTCGCGTCGCGCTTTTCCCTGACCATCCAACTCACGGCCAGGGCTAAGAGCATGATCGCGGCGACAATCAAGAACGCGGTGGTCGGGATTGGAACGACTCTTCGCAAGAGCGCGAGGAGAAAGTATCGCTCGCCGCTGTCGCCAAAGCCTTCTTCGCTGAAGTAACCGCCAAGAAACCCAAACATATTGCTGCCCGCTCCGAGGTAAGGAAGATAAACGGCAACAATCGTAGCGACGAATGCACCAAGCAGTTTGAGGTTCGGCGCGCTCCAAAGCCTCGCAAGCGAACGCACGCTAAGCCAAACTTGAAAAGTCTGGCCAACGTGGCGCACGCTGCCAGCTTGCGGCCCGGAGTCAGTGTCGACCCGATCCTCGCGAGACAATGACATGGTTAGGAAGATCGGCAACAGCAGAGCGGGATAGAACTTGACCGCTGTTGCAAGCGCCAGCGCTGCTCCGCTGAACGCATGACTTCGCCGAGACCACGACCACAGCGCAAGCGCGATAAAAGCGATGTACACCGATTCAACGTGCCCGCTGTGAGCTGTTTCAAAAATCACAAGCGGGTGCCACGCAAAGATGATCGCGCGCGCCGGATCCAATCCACAGCGGGCTAGCGTCAGCATGATCAGCACGACCGCTATCAGGTCGAACGCCGACATCGCGAGTTTGAATCCGGTGACGGTTGGGAACAGCTTGTCTACGGTCAGGAAAACAATCTGCGCGGCGGGCGGGTAAGCCGAGAGCCAGCTTTTATCTTCCGCTGGGATGTTGGCAAAAATCCGGTCGTCTCGAAGCTCCCGGAGTTCATCGGCACCGGGGGAGTATCGGTAAGGGTTGACGCCGGCGGCTTGCACTCGGCCATCCCACACATATCGATAGACGTCCGACGACAAGAAAGGCCGCTCGGCTACTAGCTCGGCTCTGAACACGGCGGCGAAAACAAGCACCGCGCCGATGGTGAGCAGCCTGATAGTTCGAGTCGCCGAGCGAGTATCGCTGCGCACGATCAGGAAGCACGCCACGACGTACATCGCGAGCTGCCCGATAAACAGCCAGGTGTATGCGGCGAGCCATTGAATGAATCGGTGAAGGTCGCGGCCCCACCAGTAGAGCCCGGCGCTTGCGATCCCAAGCAGGATCAGCACGGCTGGTGTCACAATCGCCCAGCGCGCTTCGGAGATTGGCCGGCGCTCGACGTTTTGAGTTGTCCGCGTCCCGAGCATGCAGGGCTGAGCTTACCATTTACTCGCGACGCGCGCAGCAACCGGATCCCTAGGAACCAACTTCGATCACGCCTTCTTCAGAAGCGCGATTTGACCCGCGTGATACAAGTCGTGCTGGATCACTCCATGAAGCATGAAGTAAATCGAGTACGGCTTCCCCGGTACAATCTCTGAAAGCTTTTCGTCATCCAGTCCGGCTACGGTTTCCAGCAACTCCGCGTGATTGCGTTTGATCGCTTCGAGCGCTGCGCGCCACGCCACGTCGCTTGTATCCACGACCGCTGGAAAGTTCTCTTCGTCGGAAGGTTCGAGCGCCGCCGCTTCGACGATCCTCATACGCGCGTATCGCTCCCAGGTCGCGATGTGCAGCGCCAGCTCCCAGATGCTGTGAGCGCCCGCGACAGGATGCGCCGCGGCTTGTTGGGCCGTCACATCCTCGAGCAGCTCCATCACCGAAGGTCCGTGCCACGCTTCGCCTTCAAACGCGCGGCGAAGCTGACTCTTGATTCGCTTGATCTCACTCATAGTATTTCGCTCCGCGAAACGGTTCTGGGTTTAGGGTTTGTGGTTCAGGGTTCGCCCGATCAACTTGAACACTGAACCGAGAACTCAGAACCCGGAACCCTGAACCCCGAACCTGCGCTAATCTTGGCCGTTTCCGGGCCTCGCCTGCGGTGTCGGAGTCTGACCTGCAGGGGCGGGTTTCGGTGGAAGCGGCGGCATGCTCTCCTTTGTAAAGCGAGGCAACATCTCGTCGCGCATCGCTAACACATACACGGCCGCCGCTATCGCGACGGCCGATTTCTTAACATCGTCTTCGATGATGCGCTCGTAGGTGTCAAGGTTCGTGTGCCACGTAGCCGAGTTGTACTCGATCGGGTCCTGACCCATCCCGATCGCCGCGAGTCCCGCCTGGCTGAACGAAGTGTTGTCCGACCCGCCAAGCGCCCGCCCTTTAGTAGCGATCGCGCCAACAACACCGATGTCTTCGAACGGCGCGAGCGCCTCTCGGAGGACCGTCGCGGCTTCCGGCGGACCGAACACTCTCGCGCCGCGCGCGCGGCCCGTGCCTGAATCGATGTTGAAGTATGCGACAAGTTTGTTGAACTCGGGCTTCGGCTCTTCGAATGACCCGAAGTGCTCTTTCACATAAGCCAGCGAACCGAGCAAGCCTTGCTCTTCGCCGCTCCACAATGCGACGCGAATCGTTCGGCGGGGCTTTACTCCAATCGTTTTGAGTATGCGGGCTGCCTCCATCATCGTCGCGCAGCCGATCGCGTTATCCGTAGCCCCGGTTGCCGCGTGCCATGAATCAAGGTGCCCGCCAAGCATCACCACTTCGTCTTTTTTGTCGGTGCCGGTTATCTCAGCGATCGCGTTGTAAGAAGTCTTGCCTTCGGGATACCAGCGGTTGACTATGTTGAATTCGAGCTGGACCGGCGTGCCATCGGCCAGAATGCGTGAGATGCGGCCATAGTCTTCGTTGCTCATCACGACGGTCGGAAGCGCCTTTGATGCGTCGAACGTGCGGTTGTTGAAAGCGCGGATCTGCCGGTGCTCGCGCCCTGCGTCGTTGACTCTTATCAACGCGCCGCTGGCAACCAGAAACGGATCGAGCTGTTCGTTGATCTGGCGTGTGGTCAGCTTGCCCGGTTCCTCTTCTTCGCGCGGACCGCCGGGCCGGCCACCCTGGCCCGCGTTTGGATTGTTAGGGTCGTAGCGCTCCTTCGCATCCTTAGCTTCCTGACGCCGCGCGGGCGGAGTGAGAGTGACCGGCACGACCTGATGTTTCCCCGCGAGCACGATCTTGCCCTTGAGCTTGTCCTTCTGCGTTGCAAGATAAGCGCTAAGCTCTTCTTGAGTCGGCTTCTCGGGAAGCATCATTTGATAGGCGTGCGACGTCACCGGTCCGCCGGTTCCCGGCGTCCAGGCCAGCACCTCGAAGGCCAGTGTGTCCTTGACCGGCGAGTTGATGAAACCCGAGAAGCGTTCGTTCAGCCAACCAGGGTGACCGAAATTCCACGGTTCGAGATGGCCGTTGTCGAAGCCCCACGCCGTCATCTGTTTCACCGCCCACTCGGCCGCCGCTTTGTGATTGGGCGAACCGGTCAGCCTCGGGCCGTAGATGTCGGTCAGGACGTGCATCGTTTTCATGATCTGGCAATTGTCTGTTCCCTCTTTGCGAATCCTGGCGTTTATGTCGGCGGCGGTTTGCTGCGCGCCTGCGGGCATGGCTGCGAGAAGAGTCACGCACAGCGTAAGAGCGGTAAGCTTCGGTCTCATCGCGTCCTCCGTGGGATTGGTGAAGAGCATGGAGTTAGTAGTGCCGCCTTCAGGCGGAAGTTTCTAAGCGGACGGTTGGTCTCGGACTGCCCTCAAGAACTTCCGCCTGAAGGCGGTACTACTAACTCCACGCTTTGGTTTCCACTCTCGAATGATGAGCGCCGATTATATGACGTGCCGCGAGCCGAGGTAAACCGCGGGTCAGGTCCTCGGTCCGTAGCTCGACTGTAAGGGAGAGCTCTCCCTCACGGTCGAGCTACCGACACCGCTCGAACCATCGCTTGCATCGAGTCGCGGGCGAAACGCTTCTGAAGTGCTCGCGTGAATGGGTATCCGAGCTTCGCTATCAGTTTGTTCGGCCGCGAACAGGCAACGATGTCGTAGAAGACTCTATCCGAGTCGCGATTCCATTCTACGGTGAACCGTTCTCGGCCTTGCTCGGCGTGATCAGGCAGCGTGCCATAAACGAATCCGTACTTTTGTACCATTCCATCCTCATCGATGACTCGAGCTATCCTGCACGCATTGAGAGACCAAAAGCCAAGGTGATGAACGAGCACCGCCACCGTCGTGCCCTTCTCGATCGGAGCCTCCGCGGGTAGCAGCTCGAGCCACCCCAGCTTGAACATCTCCCATCGAGCTAGGCCCGCGGCCGCACGCGCAAAGACCTGTGCGCCCCGGCCGAGCTCGATGCGATTGCAGTCCACAGTGTAGCCCCGCGACGCTTGCATCAAGTCGTCGCGCGCGTTTGGATCAGAAAAATCGAAGCCGCTTTGAGTGTCGATGAACAGCCCGATGCGAGCCTTCGAAGGTTTGGTGAGAAGCAACATTCTTCGATGATCTTGATGAAAACCTGTATGGGCGTCCCTCCGTGGGCGCCCCTCGCTGCAATGCTTTTAACTACCAACGAGGGGCGCCCACGGAGGGACGCCCATACAGGTCCATCATCTTGAGCGTAACATAGCGACAAGCCCGGCGGAGCGACTCTCAACTGCCCGAGGGTTGTTCGGTTTCTTCAAGCAAGCTGCGATAACCGCGAAGGAATCTGCCGAACACGCCGTTCCACGGCGGGATCACAATCGAAACCGCGCCGTAAGCTTGAGCCTGACACGCGAGTCTGACTACCGGCTTCGGATCTTCGGTGTCGATGTAGCCGAACTCTTTGATTCGCCGCCACTCCAGCTCTCGCACGTCTGAAAGTTTTTCAGCTCCGCCGAGCACGCCCACCCAACAGGTGCCACAGGATGCCGAGCGGCATTCGACGGGGATCGGGCCTTCATCGACGATGCAACGCGGCTCGCGTGAGTGATACTCGCGCTTGTCCGCGGCTGCGGCCGTCGTCAGGTGCTGCGTGTTGATCAGCTTGAAGCGCGCATCCGGATCGTTCTCGTCGAACGTGATGGTGAATATCTTGTCGGGATTTAAAAACCCCAACAGGCCCTGCTTGTCGTCGCGTGCACGATCGCGAAGTATTTGTTCCGGCGTCTTAGCCGTGGGCTTCTTACCAACGGCGGTTGAAGCCTTGAATCCTGCAGCGCCGACCTGTTGCAGTGTCATGAACGCGATGGCGGTGATGCCAACCAACAACGATTCATCGACTTTGATCCGATTGGCAACTTCACGGGCGACGTCGCGAATCTGCGTGGCGAGGTCGAGACTTGCAGGCGCGCTCGACGAAGCGGCCAGCGCCGCGACCGCAGATTTGACTTCAGGCCAGTAACGCGTCCCGTAAAGGAACTGGTGCGATGAGTCGATCTGGTCCTTCAGAAGGTAGCGGCCCTTCAGTATGAGCTTGCGCGCGAGCTGCCCGGGATCTTCAGCTTGCTGTAATGCTCGAGCAACAGTGAGCGGAAAAAAATAGAACCAGATTCGCGTGGCGGAACGATCTACTTCGTGGATGGAGGGCTCGATCGAGCGGACTACTTCCTCCCAGGCGTGTTCGTCGTGCTTGTTTAAGAAAGCTTCGAACAAGGGTTCACCGTTGTTACTCATAGCTGTGCTTGATGTGCTCATTGTTCTCCGATCCGAAAGGTTGGTCACGGCTGCCAGGTGACGTAGAACTCGCAGACCGCGTCGCCGCGAGCGCGGCAGCGAGTGTGGGTGATGCGAGCCGAGCGCGCGCCGCATAGCTCGACCGCGCGGCGAAAGTAAGCCGAACCGCTCGGGCAGAAGCTTGGCGGCGGAGCAGTCTCGTAGTTGATGGTCAGCAGGCCGCTCGTGTCGCTCAAGGGTCCGTACGCAGCCGAACCGAAATCCTGATAGGCGTGATGAATTAAGGCGGATTGCGAAAGGAAGCTGTGAATGTCGGGGTTGAGCAGGCTGCTGTAAGGCCCGGACAGCGCGGAAGTCGCCGAGAACTCGCCGAGGCTGTCGAAGACCTTCTCCTCGTCGCCACCCAATACCCTCGCGATCGCTTGGTCTATGTGGTCGAGGGCGCTAAGCGGATACCAACTGTCTATATCGACCTCTTGAAAGACCCGGCGATCTTCTTCTGGCAGCGCCGCAAGCACGTTCGCCCACACCTCAGCGCCGTGGTCCAGGACTACGAACAACATACGGGCTCTGAGCAGTCCGCCTTTGATATGCATGTTTGCGTAGCCTGGCTGAGGCGATTGCATCGGTGTGACTCCAAGGTTGACTATAGCACCTAAGCGAGCGGCGCGATTATAGCACGAAGGCGCCTCGAAGGCGTTCGACGCTGTCGGTGCCGTCCCTCGTGTGTCGCTGGACGGGAAAACCGCCAAGCCGCCAAGAGCGCCAAGCTCGGCAACAAGTTAATGAAACTCTTGGCGCTCTTGGCGGCTTGGCGGCTAGTCGTTTCGCTGTCAAACAGGCAACACGAATCTTGGACGGCGCTGAACCACTGTCGTGGATCAAGCGTAAGGCGCCTCGAAGGCGTTCGACGCTGTCGGTGCCGTCCCTCGTGTGTCGCTGGACGGGAAAACCGCCAAGCCGCCAAGAGCGCCAAGCTCGGCAACAAGTTAATGAAACTCTTGGCGCTCTTGGCGGCTTGGCGGCTAGTCGTTTCGCTGTCAAACAGGCAACACGAATCTTGGACGGCGCTGAACCACTGTCGTGGATCAAGCGTAAGGCCAAAAGTTGAGCCGCTCGGTTGACGAAACCAACTGACAACGCAAAGATACCGGAGTTCACCGGCGCCATCCGCGCCAGGTCGAACCCCGTGTTGAACTTCCATTGAAGCGGAGGATTGAAACATGCCTGTTGCCGAAAACTCGATTCCGAACATTCCGGAGATACTGGGTCAAGCGCTCCGACGGATAGATCCTCACCTTCAGCCGGTGCTCCTCGCCAGGCTTGAGCGACTCGCGGCCGAGCGCTATCGAAGCTGGGCAGACGAGTTTGACGACACGTCGGTTAAACAAGGCCTGTTGGCTTGCGCGGATCGCGAGGAGGAAATAGCACGGCGGGTGGAGTCGCTTGACCCGAACGCTTCGGCGGTGCAGGACAAGCTCCTGTCCGACAATCCAGACTTGCTGAATTTGAATCGGACGTTGTTCGAGGGCCGGCCTTTCAAGGTTCAGTTCGCGATGCAAGCTCAGGGTGAGATGGCCGGTGCGGCGGCTTGGAAAGCTTACGCGGCAGGCGCTTCAGATCCGTTGGCGGGAGAGTTACTGGGAAGCTGCAGTTCGTTGGAGGAAGAAAACGCGGCGTTCCTTCAAACTCTTCTGTGAATCATGGTGAAGGTCTATCTCGCCCGAAAGATCCTGCCGCTTTGGTCGACGTGAGGGATCTACTTCTTGCTTCGAGTTTTTGACGCGCTGGGTTTCTTAGTCCCGCCAAGTTCCGCTTGAGCCTTCTTCGTCAACTTCGCGAAGATCATATCGTAGGAGTTCTGGATCAAGCTCTTGATCTCGCGATCGCTGAGTGCGTCCAGCCGTTCAAGCATCACCCACTTGTTGCGAGCCATGTAAGGCGCGGGAATGATGCCTTCAAGTTCGATCAACTCGTTGAATTTTTCCGGCGTGCATTTGAAAGAGAGCGAGTGAGGCGGCTCGAGGCTCATGCCGGCGAATATTTTCCCGGCGATCCGAAACAACAAGTCATTGCCCCACTGAACATCTTCGGTGGCGTGAGGCAGCGTTAAGCAGTAGCTTCGAACTGAGTCGATGTTCATAGGAAGATAGCTTCGAGTGATTCTGCACTTCAGCGAGCAAACTCACAGCCGGAACAAGTCGCTCACCCTCACCGAGAAGCCGGGCAACACCGACGAAGTCATCTCGTCTTCACCGGCAAAGACGGCGGCTAACTCCAATCCTTCCTCGCCCAGCCGGCAAACTTCTACAGTCATGCCTGCCAGATCCACAAGCCAGTATTCCTTGACGCCGAATCGGCCATAGAGACGCCGCTTCAGCACACGATCGCGCCGCTCGTTCTCCGTTCCGGGTGAAATGATCTCGATGACCAGGTCGGGCGCGCCGTTCATTCGCTCTCCGGACGCGATCTCCGCGCGCCGTTCGTTTCGAAAGAAGACGATGTCGGGAATCACCCCGTTAAAGTCATCAAAGATTACCCCGGGACCCGGCACAACGATCCCTATCGGGTTGTTTGTCAGATATGAGCCGAGAGCCATCTGGAAGTTCTGAAGCGTAATCTGGTGAGTGAGGCCTGGCGCTCGGGACATATAAATCTCCCCCTCGATAAGCTCATATTTGTTGCCGTCGTCCGGAGTGCAGTCCAAATCGGCTACGGTAAGCACCGGTTGAATCTGTGTCGTCATAACGCCTCCACGCTCATTGGCGAGCTCACTAGTTGGGAGCATCTTATCATATGAATCCTGGGCGCGCGGGCATCCTGCCCGCATGCCTCGACGGCATCGAGAGTGCGCTACTGAGCCTCGGAAGCCGCTCTTCGCAAGCGGTCCATAACCGCCGCACCCTCGCCCTGGTCGCTTATTCCTTCGACTACGATGACGCTCGCGCCTCGCTCATCAAGCTCGCGAAGCGCCGAATAGATCGACCGCGCGTAGTCTTCAGCTCTGTCTTTGAGAACGATCGCGCTGAACACGGAATTGTCGATCGCAACTCGCGTGTGCCCGATGAATCCGACCGGACCCTCTTTCAAGAGATCGCTGCAGATCTGGTGAATCGAAGCGGACGAGTTGAGTTCCACCAGAAGCACTCGAGCCCGAGGACTGTAGTGCTTATGCCGCGTCCCGGGCGAACGCTTCAGTTCTTCGCCGGCCTCTGCAAGCTCGACTTGTCCGATCGCATCCATAAGCTGCTCGCGCGTGACCCATCCCGGCCGCAGTATCACCGGCGGCTCACTCGTAAGATCCAACACGGTAGATTCGATCCCGATGTTGGTTCCGCCGCCGTCTAAAATCATGTCGATTCGCCCGTCGAGATCGCGTGCGACGTGGGCCGCGGTAGTCGGACTCGGCCGGCCTGAGCGGTTCGCGCTCGGCGCGGCAATTGGCGTTGCCGCCCTCCGGATCAACTCGAGCGCGGACTGGCTGCGAGGCATTCGCACTGCAACTGTGGATAGTCCCGCTGACACGGACTTTGCGACTAAATGCCTTCGTTTCAAAACGAGCGTCAACGGTCCGGGCCAAAACGCGGCGATCAACGCTTCGGCTCTTGCGCTGACCTGGTCCGCTACAAGATCAAGCATCGCCCGGTCGCAAACGTGAACGATCAGCGGGTTGTCAGCGGGTCGGCCTTTAGCTTCGAAGATCCTCTGAACCGCCTGCTTGTTCATCGCGTCCGCGCCGAGGCCGTAGACTGTTTCAGTCGGGAAGGCGACGAGTCCGCCGTTTCGAATGATTGAAGCGGCTTGCTCGATGACTTCGAGTTGCGGGTGTTCGGCGTCGAGTTTGAGGACCAGGGTCATAGGTAGGTTAGTGGTTTCGGAGAGGGTCGTATGCTGGAGGGCAACTAACCGCGGAGACGCTGAGACGCAGAGCCGGACGCAGAGACTCTCTGCGTAAACCTCGGCGTCTCGGCGTCTCTGCGGTTAGCTAGCCCTCACGCAATTAAGTAGTTGAATCCCGCTCAATATTCGAAACTCGCTTCGGCCTTGATACGCGCGACGAAGTCATCGAGCGACACTGCGCCTTCGTCGCCTTTCTCACGCGAGCGAACGGCCACCGCGCGCGACTCGGCTTCCTTCGGGCCGGTCACCAGCATATACGGAACTTTCTCAAGCTGCGCATCGCGGATCTTCGCGCCGATCTTGTCGTCACGCGCGTCCAGCTCGACGCGAATATCTTCAGCGAGCAATCGCTCGTAGACCTCTCGCGCATAGTCCGTCGTCTTCTCGGAGATTGACAGCACCTTTGCCTGAACCGGCGCGAGCCACACTGGAAACGCACCCGCGTAGTGCTCGATCAGGATGCCGACGAAGCGCTCCAGCGAACCATAGATCGCTCGGTGGATCACGACCGGTATCGATTCGCCGTTGTGCTCGTTGACATAGGTCAAACCGAAGTTGCGCGGAAGCTGGAAGTCCAACTGGATCGTCCCGAGCTGGTGCTCGCGTTTCAACGAGTCCTGAACCATCTGGTCGATCTTTGGGCCGTAGAAGTTCGCCTCGCCTTTCTCGACGGTGTACTCGAGATGATTCCCCTCGAGCGCCTCGGCAAGCAATTTCTCGGCCCGGTCCCACACCTCGGGATCGCCCATGTGCTTGGACATATCCTCGCCGCGCACGCTCAGCACAAAGCGATAACCCATGCCGAACGCATTGTAGACTCGGGCTACCAGAGCGAGCAGCCGGTTCACCTCTTCGCCGATCTGGTCCTCGGTGATGAACAGATGCGCGTCATCCTGCTGGAACTGGCGAACGCGAGTAAGTCCCGCCAGCGCGCCAGTGCGCTCGTTGCGATGAAGCACGCTTTGCTCGGAGATCCGCAATGGAAGCTCGCGATAGCTGCGCCGTCTCGCTCCGAAGATCAGCATGTGACCCGGACAGTTCATGGGCTTCAGCGCGAAGTCCTGCTCGTCTTCGTGGACGATGAACATGTTCTCTTTGTAGTGCGCCCAGTGCCCGGAAGTCTTGAACAGGTTCTCGCTGAACAGCAGCGGAGCTTTCACCTCTACGTAGCCGTTGTGCGCGAGCAGCCGCCTGACTGTTTCCTGAAGCATGTGATAGATCACAGTCCCCTTGGGCAGCCAGAATGGCGCGCCTGGCGCCCACTCGTGCGTCATAAACAATTCGAGCTCGCGGCCGAGCTTGCGATGATCGCGCCGCTTCGCTTCTTCAACGTTGTGCAGATACTCGTCAAGCTCGACCTTGGTAGGCCACACCGTGCCGTAGATCCGCTGAAGCATCGGGTTCTTCTCGCTGCCGCGCCAGTACGCGCCGGCAATCGAAGTCAGCTTGAAGTGTTTGCACTCGCTTGTGCGGCGCACGTGCGGGCCCGCGCACAGATCGGTGAAGTCGCCGATCGCGTACGTGGATACGGTGTCGCCGGGTATGCCGTTGATCAGTTCGATCTTGAAGTTCTGATCGTGCGAGCCAAAGAACTCGAGCGCTTTTGGCTTGTCCCAGGTCTCGCGCGCAAACTGAAGCCCCGCCTTGACGATCTCGCGCATGCGCCGCTCGATCTCTTCGAGGTCGTCGGGCGTCAGCGGGCGCGGCAACATCATGTCGTAGTAGAAACCGTTCTTGATCGGCGGACCGATGCCGAACCTGGCCTCTGGGAATATCTGCTGAACGGCCGACGCCATAATGTGCGAAGTCGAATGGCGAAGGCAGTGCAGCTTGTAGTCGCGCTCGGAAGGGAAAGCATCGACACCCAGCGCGAAATCCTGATCGCTTTGAAACTCGTCCCCCATTGCGGTCTCCTCAAAAACAAATAATGTAGCGGCAATGTTACTCGCCTGGTGAACGATGCGAGAAACTCGCGCTACAGTCCGGCTTGTTTGGATTCACTGCGATTTGCCGGAGACGTTATGGTACATCACCGGTCGCAACCGCGAAAAGGCTGATCACGTTGGCGACCGGGCACATGCCGGCTAGGTCTCAGACCGGCTCGTTTCCAGACGAGCGAGAAATGCTGCGGGCAGCGGCGACGTGAACTCTTTCCACTCACCGTTCGCAGGATGATGAAAGGCGAGGCTGCAGGCGTGCAAGCAGAGTGAATAGTGGTCAGTGGTCAGTGGCCGGTGGTCAGATGATTTGCCAAAGTTCTCCGTATCTTCCTCCACACGAACTCCTTCATTGACCACTGACCACTGACCACTGACCACTTCTTCACTGACCATTGGCCACTGACCACCGACCACTTCTTCACCGACCACTGACCTCTGACCTCTGACCTCTTCTTCACTGACCACTGGCCACTGACCTCTGACCACTTCTTCATACAGCTCATCACCGACAATCGGATGTCCATAGTAGGCGCAGTGAATTCGTAGCTGATTCGTTCGGCCCGTTACCGGCTCGAGCTCGACAAGCGTTGCGCGTTTCAACCTCTCGACAACTTGAAAGCGAGTCTCGGCAGGCTTGCCGGTTTCCATCACCCACCAGCGCGGGCGGCGCTCCTCGTCTCGTCCGATCGGCGCGACGATGGTCCCTTCATCTTCGTTGATGCTGCCGTGAACGAGCGCAAGATAGCGCTTTTTGACAAGCCTCCTGTGAAAGTGCCGCGACAGCACGCTTAGCGCACGTTGGGTCTTGGCCACCACCATCACTCCGGAAGTCGCGCGATCAAGGCGGTGCACGATGCCCGGCCGGACGGCCGAACCGGGTTCAGAGTTCCGGGTTCTGAGTTCAGAGTTCCGCGTTCCGGGTTCTCGCGGCGCCGAGTCATCAAACCCTGAACCCGGAACTCCGAACCCTAAACCTTCATTCAAGTGGTGGGCGAGCGCGTTTGCAAGAGTGCCGCGCTTGACGCTCAACGTAGGATGCACCAGCATCCCGGCGGGCTTAACGAGCACAATAAGATGCTCGTCTTCGAAAAGGATTTCGAGCGGGATGTCATCCGGAGACATCGCGGTTACCGTGTCTTCTTCAACGGTGAGCACGACCGAGTCACCGGCAACCACGCGCTGGCCCGCGCGCGCGACTTCGCCGTTGACCGAGGTTTCTCCAGCGGCGATCAGGTTCGCGATACGCATCCGGCTCAGATCGCCAACGCGTGCCGCCAGGAACACATCCAGCCGCTGACCGGCGTCGGCATCACTCGCCTGGAAGCTTCGCTTACCCGATATCTCTTGGTCTTTGGGCATTCCGAGATTCGCCAGAAACGCGAGCGGGCGACCGATCGATGAGCCTCACTGCGAATGCCGCGATTATAGCAGTTCGCCGTTGAGTAGTGGTTCAGTTCGCATGTCAGTAGCTCGACCGTCAGGGAGAGCCTGGGAGCGCTGACGTCTCGCCTGCATACTTGCGAATCGTGCGCACTGCGAAGCCATGCAGGCGAGACGCCTGCGGTCCCAGGCTCTCCCTGACGGTCGAGCTACTGCCACATTGTTCAAACTGACCATATCTCCGCTGGTGCTGAGGTCGCTTTGCATTTCATGGTTTGAAGCGACTACGCTCTCGTGCTTGAGGTTGAGCCTGCGAGAATCAGGCAGCGTGAATAATCAATGAGCGAACCCAAGAAAGTGACAATCTACACAGACGGAGCCTGTCTGGGAAATCCCGGTCCAGGCGGCTACGGCGTGGTGCTGTTGTACGGCGGACTTCGCAAAGAACTCTCAGGCGGATTCCGGCTCACGACTAACAACCGAATGGAGATGATGGCGGTGATCGTCGGTTTGCAAGCTTTGAAAGAGCATTGTTCGGCGACTGTCTGCAGCGACTCGCAATACGTCGTTCGCACCATCGACGAGGGATGGGCCGTGAAGTGGAGGGCGAACAATTGGAAGCGAAACAAAAAAGAGAAGGCGGTCAACGCGGACTTGTGGGAGCAGTTGCTCGACCTGTGCGACAAGCACGAAGTGAAAATGGTCTGGGTCCGCGGCCACTCGGGTGTCAAAGAGAACGAACGATGTGATGAGCTTTCAGTAGCTGCCGCCAAACAACACGACCTTGCCATTGACGAAGGGTATGAGAGCACCTTAAGTCGCTAACCGTCTCGCCGAACCGGCTCGGCTCTCGACAAAAAACTGTCGCAGCAACTGCATCTCACTCGGCTCGAGCTCTGCCTCTTGCGGGTGTGCGTTGAGTGTAGTCAGGCAGGTAGCGGTTCAAGATTCGATACGCCAAGAGCAGGGCCAGAGCCACTCCAAAGAGGATCGGCTCGCGAGTGTCTGCCTTCACAAGCATGTAGTAGTGGATCACTCCGCCCGCTGCTGACAGGTAAACAAGCCTGTGCAGCCAGTTCCACCGCTTGCCGCCAATCCGCTTGATGCTCTTTTGGGTTGAGGTCAGCGCGAGGGGAACCAGCATAACGAAGCTCGCCATGCCTACGGTGATAAACGGGCGCTTGACGATGTCTTCGCCTATCGCCCTGAAGCCGAAAAACTTGTCGAACCAGACGTAGGTCAGCAGATGAACTGCCCCATAGAAAAACCCGTATAGCCCAAGCAGCCTTCGGAACTTGATCATCCACGGAAGCCCCAGCGCTTTTCTGAGAGGCGTCACCGCGAGGGACAGCAGCAGAAACAACAGCGTCAGCACGCCCGTCGTGCGAGTCGCAAACTCGATCGGGTTCGCTCCGAGGCGTTGATGATACCAATCCCACCCAAGCAGTGAGAGGGGCACCGCGCTGTTAACGAAGATCACAAGCTGTGCAAACCGTGTGTCTTTCATTTGTTATCTTCGTAGTCCTGGTCTTCTCTGCGTAAGCCTCTGCGTCTTCGCGTCTCTGCGGTTAGAGGGTTCGCAAACTTGTAAACCTGGAAGTGCTCTCTAACCGCAGAGACGCGAAGACGCAGAGGCTTACGCAGAGAAGAAGCAACCACCTTCCGCCTGAAGGAAGGCAGGACTACCAACCCTCAGAAGGACTTCCTGAGATCCATACCCTCATAAAGCTGCGCGACCTGATCGGCATAGCCGTTGAACAACAGAGTGTCTCGCATCGCGAACTCGCCGATCCTGCGTTCGCGCGCCTGGCTCCATCGCGGATGATTTACGTTCGGGTTCACGTTTGAATAAAACCCATATTCGTTTGGCGCGGCCAGGTTCCACGTAGCTGGCGGTTCGCTATCAACCAATCGAATTCTTACGATCGACTTGATTCCCTTGAAGCCGTATTTCCACGGCACGACCAGTTTGAGCGGCGCTCCGTTCTGAGGCGGAAGCGTCTCGCCGTAGAGCCCCGATGCGAGGATCGTCAGCGGGTGCAGCGCTTCATCGAGCCTCAACCCTTCGACGTAAGGCCAATCCAAAACATTCGAGCGAATGTTTGGCATCCTTGCCGCATCGGCCAGCGTTTCGAACGCGACATACCTCGCTTGAGAGTTTGGCTGAACTGCATCCAAAAGCTTTGCCAGCGGGAAGCCCACCCACGGAATCACCATCGACCAGCCTTCCACGCAGCGATGGCGGTAGACGCGTTCCTCGGGCGGCGCAAGTTTGATCAGATCATCTATGTCGAAGACCTTCGGCTTGTCGACCATGCCCTCGACCGACACGGTCCACGGACGCGTGACGAAACCCTTGGCCTTATCGGCAACAGCGCGCTTGTCGGTCGAGAACTCGTAGAAGTTGTTGTAGTGAGTGATGTCCTCGAATGAAGTCTTCTTCTCGTCGAGTTGAGCAACACCGGGCGCGGATTGAACGTCGGCTATCTTCTCGCCCGAAGACTCACCCGGTTCTCCGCTCTCGCTTGTTCGGGTGAAGCTTCGATACAAGAGGCCCGTGGCTGTAGTGGACGCGGCCAACACAACGCCGCGCATGAAAGTCCGTCGATTCAGATAAACGCTCTGCGGTGTGACCTCGCTGAATTTGATGTCGTCCGGCTTCTTGATCAACATAACTGATTCCAATTCTACAAGCAGGACATCGAAATGCTTTTGGCGAACTAACCCGAATCAACTCGCTAAGAGCGGCCCGAATTTGCGAGGTCGCTATGGTCACGAGACTCCACTGGCGTTTGCGAATCATCTGCGCAGTTATCGGCGGCGGTTGTCTTGGTTGAAACAACTGGCTTCATCTTACCCAATTCGAGACACAACCTGCGCAACTGCGAGGCTCGTTTCAATCGATTCGTTACAGCCTCAGGTGACATATCAACTTTCATCTTTCGCACCCTTCAAACGCTCAATGTCGTCCATATCCTGACCGCTTCTCCGAAACGACTTGAGTACGATCAACCCCTCGCGAGATACTACGGAAACACTTCCTTTGGGTGAGGCGACTTTGATCCGATCGTTCCACGCGACCTCAACTGCGGGTGTTACCAACAAGAAGTCAACCATCAGCAAATCGCCATCGCTCGGATCGATCTTAGACAATCGTCGGATCTCGATCGCGCCTTTGTGAAAGGTCATCGGTTGCGCCTCGATAGTATAACCGAGACCGCGCAATACCAACTTAGCTCCTTCCAAGCTCTCGGCCAGTATGAGCAGGTCGATATCTATCGTAGCGCGCGGCAGTCCGTGAACAGCCATCGCGAGCCCGCCGCACACCGCGTACTCTATCCCTCGGTCTTCGAGAGCGGACACGATCGATTTGAATTCCTCGTAAAGATCCAACATTTCGTGTTGTGGCGCGCGGCTGTCTGAGAACTCACATTATACACTGTCACGCACCACCCAATGTTAGGGAGTCAGCGCTCTGATCTTCAGCTCTCGCGCGTGGCGGAGCGTCTCGGCGAGAACCTCGTCCTCGGTCATCGATTGCTCAACTACCACCACACGCGTCTCCGCTCTTCCAGTGGGCCGCCATCGGTCCAGCATCCGCCGAGAGCTGAACCCGGCAAACACATCGACGCACGGCACGCCGAGCGCGGCCGCGATGTGCTGTCCCGCGGAATCGTAGCCTATGTAGAGATCGCTCGCTCCGATCAGCGCGGCAAGCAACCCGATCCGCCCGCTCCACACCAAAAGCTCGGCTTCGATTCGAAAGGAGCTCGACGCTCGAGACAAACTCTCTTCATCGATTTCGACTATGCTAAGCGGGCCTTTCGAGACGTGCCTTGCGAACTCGATGACCTCGTCCGCGCTCCGGGCTTCCTCGGGGCCCGCGCCTTTGTCGAGCACGATCGTTGCGCCGTCCTCGAGCAGGCTGCTCACCAGCCGGCGTTCGAAGTCATCGCCCACTCGCTTCGATGGGTTGCCGCCAACTCCGAAGTTGACCGTTATGACGGGATGCCCCTCGCGCTTTAGTCTGTCGATGAGCGAACGTCCGGCCTCGAGGTCGGCGCGGTTAAGCCTCACGTTGGGATGGATCGACGGTGCAGAGCCAAGCACCTCGTCCAGCCAGCCAGACGTCAGCTCCGCGAGCGAAGCTGATGAGTCGGGGTGATACTCCCGGCTCGGAAAGAACAAGTAGCGCGGTCCACTGGCGGCGTCCGGGTCGCCGACACCTCCCGAAGCCAACGGCAACAATCCGAGTTGGGTCAGCCGCGAGTCGGGATCAACGATCAACCAATGATCTCCTGGGAGCGCGGCCGCCGCTTCGGCATCGCGAGTCAACTCTCGCACACAATCAACAAGCGAACCCCAGGCTAGAAGTCTATCGAGAATGTCTGCCGCGCCCGGATAGTTGATCTCTTCAAAGGTCAGCCGCGGGTCGCCGCCGAAAAGCTCCGACGCTTTCCGTCCTCCGACTAACACGATCTCGGCTTGCGGAAACGTGGTCTTCAGCCGCTCGACTATCACGCTCGTTATCGCGATGTCTGCTCCAAGCGTTACCCGCGAGAGCACGATCACGCGGTCTGGCTGGTAGCCAACGATTTCAACGCGCTTCCCGCTCTTAACGGCAGGCCGGTCACGAGGCTCGTGCTCCCCAGCAGCGGCGCGGAGTCGATCTGCGCGAGCGAGCACGTCGGCTTCGGTGAGCAGCCCAAACTCTCTCAGCTTCTTATCGAGCGGCTGACCCCGCTCTGTCTTGCGGCAGGCTTGAATCAGTTGAGCGAAGGCTTGATTGTAGAACGACACGGCGGCTGGTTCGAATGAGTCGGCGAGTGTTTCAACAAGCGACGTGAAAAAGGCTCTGGAGGCCCGCTCTGCGACTCGTGTCTCTTCTGAAGCCGCGAGCTTTACGAGCCGCGCGACGCGCTCCCGCGGGTAGGACTTGCTCGCTCGAAACCCGGCTAGAAGAGCCGCCACGAGCTGCTCGGGGTCGGAGTCAAACGAATGCGGCTCAATGTTCATCTCAGGCCGCTCTCTTCGTGAAATCAGGTACGCTATCCGGCTTGATCTGTGGAGCTTCTGCCATAGACTCGGCTGGCCTGGATCGCGACAAGCGACTTCCGGCGAAGGCGCGACCGCGAGTTCACCGATTCAACAAGTCGTTTACCCACCATGATCACGCCCGGCTCTGGGCGACTAGCGATTTGATAACCCCTTTGGTCTTCTCCGACGAGAAGATTTGCCCCAGCGCGTGAAGGAACTCCTCTTCGTCGTTTACGTGAAGCTGGCTATCATTGAGAGCGTCACTATTATCAATAGTCAATGGATAGAATTCGACATTGTGTGAAATGGAGAACAAGCGATATTGATAATGGTCGAGGGCCGGTGCTACCAGATCAAAGTCGTAGGTCAACTTTGAGAAATCCATGAAGTCACGCTTGCGTTGCGTCACGCGGCCCTCAACGAGATTCTTCGTGCGTTCTCCTAACAGCGCCGCCTGCTCCTTTAGAATGGCCACGGGTGCCACGATTTGGGTGACCGCTATGTCCTCCGGCCACAGATTCCGGGGCGAAATGCTCATATCAGACTCCTTTCACTGCAAGTCAAGTCGGAACAGAATCGGCAGGTGATCCGACGCCACCGACGCATCCGGCAAGCCCTTGACTGTCAGAAACGATCGCTCACCGTTATCGCTTAGGATCTTCAATCCTTCGTTTCTAAAGATACTCAGCAATTCCGGTCGAATCAACACCTGATCGAACATATTCCAGAAGTAGGCTACGTGCTCCGAACTCCCATAGTAGAAGGTACCAGAGGGACCGTCGGTAACGTCGCCGAAATGACCCCACATAGGGTTATAGAAAAACGGGTACTCGCGTGCTTGTACAGTTCGTGTCTCGCGGGCCGCGACCGTCCGGGCCATAACCGCATTCAATCCATTTGCAGCGACCATGCCATGTTCAAAGGGATTCATGTTGAAATCGCCCACCAATACCGTTCTGCGGTGGCCTACCTCTTCTTCTATTGAGCGTATACTCGACGATAACTCGTGACACTCGGCACTCTGGCTCGCATTGCTCCAATTGACCTTGCTTGGCGAGTGAACCGCTGCCAGAAGTATCTCGGCGCTGCCGGGTAACCTCAGCCGACGGACCGTCAGCCGCGTGGAGTCGAACTTCTTTTGAAGGAACTCACTGGAGAACCTTGTGTAGATCACTATTTCTTGGCGCTGGCCGACAGTTAGATGAAACATTGGACTAGCGCTGCCATTAAGAGCTTCCAACATTACCTGTGCTGGTATTTCGCACTCGGTCAGTATCAGCACGTCAACTTTGTGAAGCTCCGCCAGGTCCGCAACGAGCCGCTCGATTCTCTTCTTGTTGAGGTTCCAGAACAGGAACGTAGTCATACGCATCGGCCTTCGACCCTCGTGAGTGTGGTTGCGCGCCAAATCGCTCGGCTACGCCAGGATTTCCGCCATCGCGCGAACCGAGTCGATGCTCGAAGCGCCGCAGATCAACGTGGTCACGCCGCTCTCGGACCACGCGGCAAGTTGATCCTTGATTCGCTCGCGGGGGCCGCACAGCGCGACTTCATCCACGAGTTCGTCGGGCACCGCGGCGATGGCTTCGTCCTTCTTGCCGGCGAGGTAGAAATCTTGAATCGTTTTTGCCGCCTCTTCGTAGCCGTAGCGGCAGGCGAGGTCGTTGTAAAAATTCTTTCCGCGCGCTCCCATCCCTCCGATGTACAGCGCGAGGTTCGGCTTCACTCGCATTCGGCACGCGTCCACGTCATCGCCCAGCACCACCGCCACCGTCGGCGCGATGTCGAAGCCGGAGATCGTCTTGCCATCTTTGCGACGCCCGAACCCCTCATCCAGCGACTGACGAAACACGCTGACTCGTTTCGGCGAGAAGAAAACCGGCAGCCACCCGTCGGCGATCTCGGCCGCAAGCGCAACGTTCTTTGGTCCGATCGCGGCGATGTAGATCGGGATCTCCGAACGCAGCGGATGCACGATCAGCTTGAGCGGCTTGCCCAATCCTGTCCCGCCGTGAACCGGGATGTCGTAGTACTCGCCGTGATAATCGAGCGCCCGTTCTCGCTTCAAGATCGTGCGCAGTATCTCAACGTATTCGCGAGTTCGTGTGAGCAGCTTGCCGTAGACGACCCCGTGCCAGCCTTCGACTACTTGAGGGCCGGACGCGCCGATGCCCAGCAGGAACCGCCCGCCTGTAAGCAGGTCGATAGTCGCAGCGGTCATCGCGGTCATCGCGGGCGTTCGAGCCGGCATCTGCATGATCGCGGTGCCGACATTGATTCGCTGGGTATGAGCTGCCAGCCACACGAGCGGAGTCACTGCGTCCGACCCGTAAGCTTCAGCGGTCCACAACGAGTGATAACCAAGCCGCTCAGCCTCCTGAGCTATCGCGATGTTGTCAGAAGGGCCGGAACCCCAATAGCCGAAATTGAGTCCGAGTCGCATTATTCCTCCTCGCCAATTATTTTTCGAATTTGATTTGGTGAAATGTCTCCCTGGTCGAGCTTCGAATAGATTTCAACCAGCAACACGCCCTGGGGTTCTTGAGGTGGTAGATAAGCCGATAACCAGAGCTCTTACCTTTCTGAGCATCTCGATTTCTTACTCGCACCTTGAATACGGCATATTCGATTCCCTGAATCCGGTCACCAGGAAACTCACCGCTGTGGATTGTCTCAATGACCGGCTGTACGTCCGAGCGAATATGATGGTATTTCTTTGACAGCGCTCTGAGGTGACGTTTGAACGTGCGTGCGAACTTGATTGAAACCTCGGACGATTCATTCAGCATCTATGCCGTCCCACAACTCAGACACGGGGAATGTCTCGCCATGCAGCGCGTCCCGCCAGGCTTCACGAAAGCTCTCTGCGGCGGGCTTCAACGAAATGCTGTCGCGATAAAGACGAACAATCTGCAACAGGTTGGGCAAGTACTCATCCGGGATGCCACGGATCTCGCGCACGAACTGCTGTTCTATCGAGGCTTGCTTGCTCATTTGTTCTCCTCCGGATCGGCAAATCACAGTGTAGTCGGGAGTGGGTATCCAATCAACGGAGCCGGGCCTTGTATCGAGTGATTTCGGAAATCGAAGTTATTCGGTTGTCGCTACAAGCATCACATGAATTTCCGTCGTCTGAACTCATGCTGACCAGTGTTTGGGCCTCGCGAAAAGAATCAACGAGAATCGGCCACCTTATCCGATGTCCGATCCTTGAAGGTCAGAGCGAAGAACAATGTGATCACCGCGGCGAATATGCAGGGGATCAACCAGAACACCCGCCAATCGGTGACGCCGTTAGTTGTCACCGCGTCGCCGACCTTCCCGGAAACGATGGAGCCAAGCCCGATGCCGACGCCATACGTAATCAGCGCGATGAACCCCTGGGCGCTTGCGCGAATCTCCCGCGGCGCTTTCTTGTCTACATAAATCTGTCCGGTGACGAAGAAGAAGTCATAGCAGATGCCGTGTAGAAGCAGTCCGCCATAGATCATCCACGCGGCCGAGTCGAGGTTGCCATAGGCGAACAGCGCATACCGGGCCGCCCACGCCAGCATCCCGACCAGCAGCATCTTTTTCACGCCGAGGCGGATGAAGAAGAACGGCATGAGAACCATGAAGATGACTTCCGACATCTGCCCAATGCTCTGTTTGGCAGCTGCGTTTTCCATCTTCAGATAGTTCAAAAACGGATTGGTGAAATTGTAGTAGAAAGCCAACGGGATGGAGATGAGCAATGAGCAGAGCACGAAGACGAAGAACGATCTCTCCTTTAGCAACCTGATCGCTTTGAGGCCCAGCACTTCGCCGACGCTGACCCTCTTGCCGACGTTTTGAGGCGGCGTGTTTGGCAGCGTGAACGAATAGAGCCCCATCACAATAGAAGCGATCGCGGCCATCTTCATCGGCACAGCAGTCTCTTCGACGTTAGGATAGAACTTGCCTAGAACAAACGAGATGCTCAGACCGGCGGCGATCCATCCGATTGTTCCCCAGACACGGACTTTGGGAAATTGTGCGTCCGGCTTTTCCATTTGATGAAATGAAATATTGTTGACCAGCGCCAGCGTCGGCATGTAGGTGAGGTTGTACAGCAACAGGCCGAAGATCAGCGAGCCGACCGTTGAGACGCCGGCGAACACGTAGAGGATGATTGCGCCGAGCAGATGCAGCACACCCATCACTTTTTGCGAGGCGAAAAATCGGTCCGCGATCATGCCGATGAAGAAGGGTGAAATAATGGCCGCTATGTTGTTCATCAGGAACGCGTACCCGATTTGACCGTTTGTGAAGTCAATACCCTTCCCAAGGTACGTGCCAAGTGTCACAAACCACGCGCCCCATACAAAGAACTCGAGAAACATCATCACGCTCAGTCGAGTGTAGGTTTTCGAATCCATTTACGGTCTCCAGGTTCGTAGTACCGCTTTCTGTAGCATAGACTTTTAGTCTGTGTCCGATTGAAGTCGCATCTGGCGGGCTGCCGACACAGACTAAAGTCTATGCTACCTGGTGCTACGAACGTTATTTGATCTCTTTGACTCGCACGCGGCGGAACGACACGCGCGAGATCAGATCGTGGTTCTGCAAGCCAACGTACCCTTCGCTGCCGCGAGTACCTTCGAACTCGTTCACTTTCTTGCCATTCAACTTCACGGTGTACCGCTGTCCCACGACCGTTATCTCAAACAGGTTCCACTCGCCCGCGGGCTTCGAGGCAAGCTTCTCCGCTGGATGAAAACTGTAGAAGGAGCCGGTTTGAAACATCAGCCCCTTCTTGTCGCAGTCGTCGATTTGAATCTCATAGCCGTTGTTGACGGCGTGCCATGGGTCGTCGCTCTTTTCGGGGAAGCGAACAAACACGCCCGAGTTGTTGCACTTGTTGTTCACCTTCCACTCGACTTGCAGCGTGAAGTTGCCAAACTTGCGCCCTTCATACCAGAGCATTCCCATTCCGCCGTGAGTCACCAGCGCGCCGTCTTCAACGGTGAAGTTGCCTTTGCCGGCCATTCGCCAGCCGGTCATGTCCTTGCCATTGAACAGGTCGATCCACTTCCCGCTCTTCTTAGGCGCCATCGCGACCGCAGTAAGCGAAAGAAACGCGATCAACCCAGCCACTATTAGTATTCTCTTTCTCAATTGCGCCCAGCCTTTCAAGCAGCCGACCTTCCCATCAATCCAAAATCCAAAATCGCAAATCCAAAATCCCTACAGGTTCCCTCGTTTTTGCTCATCCACAATGTACTCACACGCCCTGACCGTCAGCGCCATCATCGTCAGCGTAGGATTCTGACAGCCGATCGAAACAAAGCACGCGCCGTCGGTCACAAACAGATTCTTGACGTCCCAACTCTGATTGAACCTGTTGAGCACCGAAGTTTTCTTGTCGTTCCCCATTCGCGCGGTGCCGACCTCGTGAATGCACAAGCCGGGTGACGCGAGAAACGGGTTGCCGAAGGTGACCTGGAACTTCGCTTCGTGAACCATCTCGTTCAGATTCTCGAGCATGTCGCGAGCCATCGCCTTCTCGTTGTCGCCGTGACTGCAGTCGATGTGCGCCGCTGGAATTCCCCACGCGTCTTTCACTTCTTTGTTGATCGTCACGCGGTTTTCCTTGCGAGGCAGCATCTCGCCCCACGCACCGAGCCAAAACGGCGCGGGGTCTTTCTCTTCACGCACTCGCTTCTTGTACTCCGATCCGAAACCCGGTATCGCCTTGAGCGTAGTCGGCAGCATGCCTCGCTGAACGCCGCCTTGCATGCCGTAGCCGCGGATGAAGTTCGGGTGGCGATCGTTGACGTTGCGAAACTTTGGGATGTAGATGCCGTTGGCGCGCCCATCGTCAAAGTTGTACCGGTAGTTTGCGACGGCCGGAACCACTCCTCCAACGGCGATCTGAAAGATGTGGTCCATCAAGTAGTGGCCCAGCACGCCCGATGAGTTCCCCAACCCCGCCGGATGCTGGCGAGTCGAGCTGTTCATCAGCAGGCGCGTCGATTCAATCGTCGAAGCGCACAACATCACGACTCTGCCAAAGACTTCGAAGCCTTTCTTTGTCACCTGATCGATGCATGCAACGCCTTTGGCTTTGCCGGTCTTGGTGTCAACGATGACGTGGCTCGCGACTGCGTTTGTTCGCATCGTGAGGCGGCCGGTCTTCGCCGCAGCCGGAAGCGTTGAGCCGGGACTGCTGAAGTATGACGACGTAGTGCACCCGCGATCGCAGTGTCCGCACCAGTGACACGCGGCTCGCCCGTTGTGCCGCTGAGTCAGGATCGCGGCGCGGCCGATCATCACACGGCGGTCCTTCCATCGGCGCTCGACGCTCTTCTTGAGGAGCCACTCACCGCAAGTCATCTTCATCGGCGGTAAGAACTTTCCATCGGGAAGATTCGCAACTCCTTCGTGAGAACCGCTCACGCCGATGAACTCTTCGACCTTGTCGTAGTAGGGCGCAAGCTCGGCGTAGCTGATCGGCCAGTCTTCGCCAAAGCCGTCGCGGCTCGCTGCCTTCAACTCGTAATCCGAAAGCCGATAGGTCTGTCGTCCCCAGGTGAGCGTGCGGCCTCCGACCTGGCGGCCGCGAATCCAGTCGAACTGTTTGCGATCGGGCGTGGTGTAGGGATTGTCGATGTCGTCCACGAAGAGGTGATGGCCGTACTCGTTGCACGCGTAGCACTTCGACTGAATGGGTTGGCGCGCGCGGAAGATTTCGCGGTTGCCCAGCGTGCCACGGTACTTAACTTCGTAAGGCCAGGTGTGCTCGTTGAAGTCTTTGTTGGGGTCAAGCTTGCGTCCGGCTTCGAGCACGATCACTCGCATGCCTTTTTCGGTGAGCTGCTTGGCCGCCCACCCGCCTGTCGCGCCCGAGCCGACGATGATTGCGTCGTAGATTTCGTCCTTTGCCATAGAGGCCTCATAACGGAAGTAGCATAGACTTTAGTCTGTGAAGGTAGTCGATCGAAGGCGAAGGCACACAGACTAAAGTCTATGCTACGACGCCGCGATCTTCAGCACTTCCCGAAGTGTTTCATCAGCCGCGCGCGAAGGCTTGTACTCCAAACCGACGAACCCCTGGTACCCCGACGCCGCGATCGATCGGAACACGTTCGCGTAGTTGATCTCTCCCGAGCCGGGTTCGTGACGCCCCGGGACGTCGGCTACGTGAAAGTGCGCGATCTTCGCGATGTTCTTTGTAATGTCCGCAATCACGTTGCCTTCCATGATCTGGTGGTGATAAATGTCGAACAACATCTTGAGCGCGGGGCTGCCGACTTCATCGATCATCTCGAATCCCTCTTTCGCGGTCTGCAAGTAGTAGCCCGGGTGATCGACTTTGATGTTGAGCGGCTCGAGCACCAGTGTTACTTGAGCCTGTTCGGCAAACAGCACGGCAGCCTTCAAAGCCGCGACATAGTTCGCGTGCTGCTCCGAGCGCGGCATCTTCTTGTCTTCAAACCCGGTAGTCACGATCAGCGTCTTTACTCCCAATCGCTTTGCGGTTGCGAGTGACGCTTGGATCTCCGACACGAAGTTCTTGCGCGCGTCCTCGGAGTTCATGTGCTTCCAACCAGATCCCATAATCGTAGCGATTTCGAGACCAAGCTCATTCTTCTTTTTGAGGATTGCCTCGACGTCTTTGTTCTTCCACTCCCAGAACTCGAACGCGGGGTAGCCGAGCTTTTTGATTCGCTCCATTCGCTCGAGGAACGGGACCTCGGTCAGGATCATGTCGATGCAGACCGAGAGCCTTACCGGGTTGGGTTTCGATTGCGGCTGCGATCGGGCGAGCCAGGGCGTAGCGGCGACAAACGCCGACGCGCCTGCTGCCTGTTTGAGAAAGTGCCTCCGTTTGATCATCGCTTCAGTCCGTCTATTCTGAGTCCCGTCGGATGATGGTCCTCTCTGCGTAAACCTCCGCGTCTCTGTGTCTCTGCGGTTAGAGAGCACTTCAAGGTTTACCAATTTGCGAACCCTCTAACCGCGGAGACGCAAAGACGGAGAGGGTTACGCAGAGAGATGCAACAAACTTCCGCCTGAAGGCGGAACTACGAACCGCTCACGACAGCGTGCGCTTCATATACTCAAATGCCGTTCGCGTTCCTTCGACCGGGTTCGCCGCTTCAGGCTCGTATTCGATATTGGCCGCGTACTTGAACTTGATCTCCTTGATTAGCTTCATTGTCTCGGCTATCGGCGTTGCCGCTTCGCCGAAACGGCGCTGCGTGTGGTCCGCGTCTTTGTCTCTGTCCTTGATGTGCAGGCTGACGATGCGATCGTGATGCTCGCGGATGTACTCGACCGGATCGAACCCCGCCGCAAAAAAATGCCCGATGTCGAGGTTGATGCTCATATACTTCGACGCGCCCTTCAATGCGCCGGCGAAGTCATCAGGCGTTTCAAACTCCTGAGTCTTGTCGCCCTTGAATCCAGCGTAGCCAAACCAGTGATTGTGAAGCCCGAGTTTGATCTTGTACTTCTGGCACCACTGATCGAGCCTCGGCACGATTGGCTTTTTGACCGACGCGGTCATCACGCTAGTCCCAAGCAGCAAGGCCCCGTTGAAACCGCGATCCAGATGCTCGTCCGTGGAGGTGATTGGGAAGTTGACACAGTAGGCGTTGACCTTGATCCCGGCGTCGTCGAACTTTTTCTTAGCCGTCTTGAAATCGGCTTCAGAAGCCTTCATCGGGTTGAGGTGTCCATCCCACAGCTCGATGCTGCTCAAGCCAATCGAGACCATCGCTTCGATCATCTTGTCGACGCTGAAAGTGCGAAACGTGTAGCTCTGCACTCCGACTTGAATGCCGCCGAACACGGATGGCTTCAGCTTGTCGAACGGCTGGCTACGCATTGTGCCTCTCAGTGAAAGCGCTGCCGCGCCCGCGACCGCGCCTTTGCTGAACTGTCTTCTGGTTAGACGATCGTTCATAGTCCCTCACCGCAGACGTAGCATAGACTTTAGTCTGTGCCAGGTTCGCCCGAAGCGCGCCGCACAGGCTAAAGCCTATGCTACCTCGGCCGGGTCGCATCATACCCACAACCTCAGAGTGTGACAAGGGTACGATCTTGCTTCGCTGCGGAACGCCATGATAGCTTCCGCGCGTCGACGTGGCACAAGCTGCCAGCTTGTGATGTTAGCTCGGAGGGCGAGTGGCGAAGCAGAAAATCTACGACGCAATCATCATCGGGTCGGGCGCCTCCGGAGGCATGGCCGCCAAGGAATTGACCGAGCGAGGCATGGAAGTGCTCGTGCTCGAAGCCGGCCCTCCCGTGAATCCCGAACGCGACCTCAGCTCGCACCGCTGGCCTTACGAGTCGATGTATCGAGGCTTCGGCGCTCCCGGTTGGAAAGACCAGGACCAGTGGATGCAAGCCACCGCCGGCGAGTTCAGCCGCCAGTTCTATGTAAAAGACACCGAACACCCTTACACAACCGAACCTGGCAAACCGTTCCTCTGGGTGCGCGCGCGTATAGTCGGCGGCAAGACGCTGCATTGGGGTCGAATGTCGTATCGACTTTCGGATCTCGATTTCAAAGCAGCGACCCACGACGGCTTCGGCGACGATTGGCCGATCAGCTACGAAGAGCTTGCGCCCTACTACGACAAAGCCGAAGAGTTTATCGGCGTAAGCGGCTCGCGAGACGGATTACCCAACTTACCGGATGGAAACTTCCAACCGCCAATGAAGCTGAACTGCGGCGAGCAGATGCTTCGCCGGGGCGCACAGAAGATCGGGCGTCACGGCATTCCGATGCGAGTCGCGATGCTGACCGCGCCGCCCAAACCGTGGATGAAGAAGCGCGCGCGGTGTCACTACTGCGGCAACTGCGGAGACGGCTGCGACGTGGGGGCAATGTTCAACTCGCTTTCTTCGACTCTGCCTGTTGCGGAAGCGACCGGCCGAATGACGCTGCGGACAAACTCGATAGTTCGCCACATAATCGTCGATCCAAACACCGGCAAAGCGAAGGGAGTCGCCCTGGTCGACCGTGTGACTCGTCAGGAGCGCGAAGAGTTTGCGAAGGTGATCGTGCTGGGTGCTTCGACGCTCGAGTCGACTCGAATACTGCTGAACTCGAAGTCGCGCCAGCATCCGAACGGGCTCGGCAATTCCTCCGGCAAGCTTGGGCACTACTTGATGGATCACTTCGGCGGGATCTTCATCAGCGGGTACTTTAACGTGCTGGCCGGCCGCGATCCGGTTAACGAAGACGGCAAGACGTCAGGATTGTTGGTCCCGCGCTTCAGGAACATCAGCAAGGAGACAAAGCAGCAGCGATTTGTTCGCGGCTACGGATTCGAGTGCGGCTCGGGCTCGCGTCAGAATCCGGCCTTCGCCAAGAACGCGCAGATGACGCCGGGCTTCGGCTCGGAGTACAAGAAGCGAGTGCGCCACTACTACTCGACGCCGGTCAGCATGACGGTTCGAGCTGAGATGCTGCCGCGCTTCGAGAACTACGCCGAGATCGACCCGGACGGAGTAGTCGATGCGTGGGGCATTCCGGTGTTGAAGATTCGCTGCCAGTACTCGGACAACGAACGCGAGATGGCGCGGGATTCGATCGAGACGATGCAGGAGACCATGAAAGCTGCGGGCGCCGAAGTTGTTTCGATGGGCACGCGCATGAGTGCTCCGGGGAGGATCATTCACGAGTTAGGCACGGCTCGGATGGGAACCGACAGGAAGACTTCGGTGTTGAACAAATTCAATCAAAGCTGGGACGTGAAGAACCTGTTCGTGATCGACGGAGCGAGCTTCGTCACGAGCGCGAATCAGAATCCGACTCTGACGATACTGGCGCTAACCATGCGGGCTTGCGATAAGATCGAGGATGAGTACAAGCGGGGCGGTCTTTAGTATCTCCGGATCGCGGATTTCGAATTGCTGATTGAGGGAGCAATGTTCGGAATAATACAGAAGCGTGCAAGGGCAAGAACGGCGGCGAAAGCACCGAAGCTGCACTCGATCGCGGCGGTGATGCGCGGGCGGAACTTCGTCGGCAGCTTCGAAGTCGCCGGCGTGAACTACGAATTCACCTACTCTCACGCGAAGGCAGTGCTCGGGTTGGTAGGCGTTTCGACAGCCGCACTGGCCGGCCGACGCCGCCTGGCCTCCACTCGGATGTTGAGTTCAGGCTCATTTCGGAATGTGGTAGCCATGCTTTCGGGCAATCTCACCGTGGTCGTCCAACGCCCCGGCCTCCCGGCGATTCGTCACGGCATCGACAACGTGGAAGCTACGCTCATCAGCGCGCAAAGCGGAATCGGAACCGCTCCGCCGCGCCAGAAGATGCCCGCTGACCTCGCGCCCGTCCGGCCAGACTTACCGATCGTCGAAAGCACCGGCGCCCTTTCGTTCTGCGGAGTGCTTTACTTCAAGCTTGCGCCGCTCGACGGACGCGCTCTCGGAGTTCCCGCGGACTTGAACGCGCTTCAACTAAACGTCCGGCTCGCTCCGGTCAATGAAGCCGAGCGCAACCTGCAAGGTGCGTATAGTTCGCTAGTCGACGCTGTTTTCATAAGGAAGGTCGACGTTCGCGTTGCTCGTGAGCAGGTGGACGAGTTGAATAAGCTCCTCACAGCAGGCTGAGTCCTCGTCCTCGCGGGTAGTCACACACCACTCTTTCCTTCCAAGAATCAAACCCTGGGCCGTTAGTCTAACGCTTCATATCACAGCGATTCTCCGGGACTACATTGACTGTTCTACTTTCGGGCGCTCATTACCGTGAGCTTTCTACCTGCACGATTGTGTAAGATATACAGCTTCATTCGGACAGTAAGATCAACTGCTACATTGGATCTGACTGCATCTGAAGATTGTTATGAGAGTGAGCTTCGGTGAACTGAGAAGGCACCACACTTGCAGTGCACGACAAGTTGAGTTAGAACGGAGCGAAGGGTGATTCGGCTCGCATAGGTTCGACCGCTTGACCGGAAGCCTTTGTTTCTGCCAACAATCTAATTGGCTTATTGAAGTAACCGTTTGGTTGGGTGTGTTTCGGTTCTCTTCATTGGTCGAGCCAACTTTTAAGGGCAATTGAATACTCAGGATCGGAGGTACAAATCGTGAAGCTAATTATCGTGAAGCCAATCATCATTGTGGCAATCGTAGTAGTCGCTGGTCTAGGGATCAATCAAGCCTTTAGTAGCTCCGGAGGCTCCTCACTACAAGACCAGCCGACGCGGGTTCAAAAAGGAATAATGAGTGCACAGCAGAAGGAACATAGTAAGCTTTATGGGGAATACTCGACAGGACTAAAGAGTATCCCAGAGCAGTTATCCGGTATGCCGGGTGTACTGATCAAGGTGGGCCCGCCGTGGGAAGGTTCAACCCGAAACCCATCGCCCATTAGTCTTGCCTCTTTTCTGAGAGAACTCGCGTGCGCTGCAGACGCAGTGGTTATCGGGAGAGTAAAGAGTAGCTCATCTCAGATGACAGAAAGCGAAGATTTCGTCTTCACCGATTATGAAGTGACTGTTGACGAGGTTTTGAAGGACTACGCCTCTGACCGCATCATTCCTCGAACTGAAATCGTTGTCACCAGACCTGGGGGAAGAATTCAGATTGAGGGGAAAGTAGTCGAGACAGTAGATGTTTCTTTCAAGCCCTTGATTGAAGGAGGGCGCCACCTGCTTTTCCTTCATCGTATTCCGACGACGCGTGCATATAAAGCGGTTAGTAGTCTCGGCAGTTTTGAGCTGGGCGACCAAAGGGTGTCTAAACTGACAGAACAAACGCTTCGCGTCGATAGAGAAATTGAGGACGTGACATCGTTTGTGATTCAGGTGCGCGCTTCCATCGCTGGGATTGCGGTCAGAACGGAGCGCTTCTAATCCTCAACACTTGGAATTCTCAACTGTGGGACAAGGAGGAACTGGGTATGGTAAGCGAAAAGATTCTGTTCAAACTTGTGGTGCTCGGGGCATTGATCGTTGCTGTGCTGACCGTGCTGGCGGCATTGCCGGGCCGAGACCCCGCCGAGTCAGCTTTCGCTAGTCAGAAAAAGACTACAGAGGGCGAAGACGGGAATAAGAAGCCTCTCGCGGTCTACTCGGCGCAATTACCCAGCGAGCCGGCAGAGCGTGCCATAAGACTCGCCAGGAGTGGCCGCTTTGATAAGAGATTCACGGTGCCATTCGATGAAGCGTCTCCTGACACGACGGGGCGAAGTTCAATCAATGACTGGTATCTGCAAATCTCCGCACTTCCAGCAGCCCAAAGCGATCTTGTGGTAATAGGCCAGGTTACTAGCGCCATTGGCTACCTATCAAATGATAGAACCGGCGCTTATTCCGAGTTTACAGTCCAGATCAATGAGGTCCTTAAGGACGATGGTAGTCAATCAGTCCAGTCAATCATTGCGGTGCGCGAGGGTGCGGATGTCCAGCTTCCATCTGGGCGCATAATCCGATACGAAATCCTCCACCAGGGTATGCCACTCACAGGTCGGCAATATGTGCTTTTTCTTAAGCACAACGAGCAGGGGAATGACTATACCATCCTGACTGGATATGAATTGCGCGAGAATCGGGTCTTCCCCTTGGATCAGCCACAACAATTTGCCATCTATGAGACATACAGTGAAAGCGCTTTCTTGAACGCAGTGCGCGAGGCTATAGCGCTGCACGTGAGAAAAGGCGGTTGAAGCAATGACAAGTAGCCGCATTCAACCTCAGACCATTTCCTTTATCGTTGTGTTGAGTCTCTGGCTGCTGCTCTGTCCACAAACGGCGGTTCTACAAACCAACTGCCAGCCGCCTGCCATTTCCGCACAGTATGCTTGGCCTAAAGACGCGCAAGTTCAGGTCAACATAGACTCAAGTTTCAGTTCCGCTCAGAAGCAAGGTATAGCGACGGCTCTCGCCAACTGGAACAGTGCGAACGGTGCTAGCGGGAATAACTCTGGTGTGACGTTCCTCCCCCCAACATATAACTCAACGCCTTTGAGTGGAACCAACACAATGCAGGTGACCAATCAACCGCCACCTACCTGTCCAACTTGTCCAGGTACTGCGGATGGCGATACGACCGGGGCCAGTCGCAAAAATGCCTTGATAAGCCTTAATGGAAACCAAGCTAACAATCTGTCTTCATGGCAGATAGCGAACATCATGGCCCACGAGGTCGGGCATACATTTGGCCTCGATAATTGCACAAACTGCACCTGCGGTAACCCGCAGGGTTCTACGCCGGATGCATCAGTTATGTCCACCAACTGTGGCCAAGGGCAATTGAGTTCCCCGCAGGGCCCCACTACATGTGACAACACCAAGACGAATGCGGTGGGTCAATACGGAAGTGGCGGCGGTGGCGGCGGTGGTTGCGAATCCATAGACGCCGACGGAGATGGCTGGAATAGCTGTACCGATTGCAATGACAGCAACTACGACCCACTTAACAATTGCGGCGGCTCATGCCCTGAGCCTTGTACGCCTCCGCTCGAATCAGGATGCGGTTACGGGGGAGCAGACTTTTGCGCCTACCCACAAACAGGATGTCCCTCCCCGGCCTTCGCTTGGCAGACTTGCTGCTGCACTTCCTGTCCCATTCTGATTGATATTAGTGGCAATGGCTTAAACCTGACCAACGGTATTAACGGCGTGCAGTTTGACATCAACGGTGATGGAAGAGTCGACCATCCATCGTGGACGCCGGCAAATTCAGATAACGCGTGGCTCGCGCTCGATCGAAACGGCAATGGAATTATCGACGACGGCAAAGAGTTGTTCGGCAACTTCACTCCCCAGCCGCCGTCGCCGGATCGAAATGGGTTTCTAGCGCTAGCTGAATTTGACAAGCGCGCTAACGGCGGTAATCGTGACGGCGTAATCGATGCGCGTGATGCCATATTCTCGAGCCTCCTGCTGTGGCAGGATACGAATCACAACGGATCATCAGAGTCGGCGGAGCTTCACGCACTGCCCGCGTTAGGGTTAAGGTCCATCGAGCTTTATTATCGGGAATCAAGGCGAGTTGATCAGTACGGCAACAGGTTCAGATATCGAGCTAAAGTAAGAGATGCCCAGGGTGCGCAAGTGGGCAGATGGGCTTGGGACGTGTTCCTGGTGCCTTGATCGTCGCAGTACGCTCCTCTGCAAGCAGCTGAATACAGACGCAGCCGCTGAACTGGTCGGCGCGTTGACACTCGTCTCACCCAGGCTGAGCGTCCTCGCAGGTTTTACCGACGGCACACGTTGATTCCAACAATCCTTTCATCGGTCTCGCCCACGCCTGCAAGCAACAGCAATAACCTTCTGATCGGCTTCGGTACCGCTCTTCTAAGTGGGGTAGTAGGATAGCGCCTGCTAGTCTGATCTGACTGCTTACTACGCATGGGACCAGAACGCTCCTTTCCATAGCCGGCGTTGTTACCTGAAGGAGATCCAATGAAGGGATGTATCGCCGCTGTAGCCTTAGCCCTGCTGCTGGCATTCTACGCGTGTGCTCGTCCGGAGCCGCGCGGAGCCACAGGCGTTCCCGATCCACCGTTTGAAGGCGCTACGCCGGAAGAAGCCTAGGTCTACAAAGGCGAGTTGGGTGCGTACGGCGGTACCCTGACTCTGGCGACAGCCAACGACATCAAGACTTTTAACGTCATAGTCGCGGCCGAGTCAGCTTCGAATGACATTCTGTGGGGCCATGTGTTCCGATGCCTGATCGACTATCGGAACGGCGACGACTCCCAACCATCCGGGCCGTCACCAAACGCTTCGTGACAAACTGATTCTGCGCCACTGCAAACCCTCCTATACTCGCCGCACGCTCCCGAAAGCCGGATTGACCGCGGAGGTTCAGAAGATGGCCAATCAATTATTCGCGAAGAAACCGTTGAAGATGCTTCTCGAAGAGATGGCGGGCGAGCATCGGTTGCGGCGAGTTCTGGCGGACAGAAGGCCGATGATTAGCGTCGAGCAAATCGCTGTTTCGCAAGATGCCCTCGTGCTTGAGCCGTGATAGTATCGGAACTGCGAAAGACGGCGCAGCGCGAGGTTCATCTTGCCTCAACGAAATTATCGAGACCCACTCCACAACATCATCTCGCTCGACGAAGCGCGGCCCGACGACCGGCTGATTGTCGAACTCATCGACTCGCTCGAGTTCCAGCGGCTGCGTCGGATCAAGCAGCTTGGGCTGGCTATGTTCACCTATCAAGGCGCCGAGCACAGCCGATTCACTCACTCGCTCGGGGTGATGCATCTGATGACACGCGCGCTTGATTTATTAGGTTCGCATCACAAGATCAGCGACGAGGATCGCGTTGTCGGCCGCGCCGGGGCGCTGCTTCACGACCTAGGTCACGGCCCCTTCTCGCACGTCATAGAAAAGGTGTTTGGCTTTCATCACGAGGACTGGACTTGCCGCGTCGTGCTGGACGAGAACACCGAGGTCAATCGCAAGCTGCGGTCGTTCGAAGCCTCGCTTCCCGATAAGCTCGCCTCGCTCTACAAGCACAGCTACTCGCCGGCTTTTGTTTCCCAACTCGTTTCGTCGCAGCTTGATTGCGATCGGATGGACTACCTGATGCGCGACAGCCTGATGACCGGCGCGAAGTATGGAATGTTCGACTCAGAGTGGGTGTTGCACGCGCTCAAGATTGACGAGTCTCAGCGGGTCTACGTCGAGGCGAAAGGGCTCTACGCGGTCGAAGAATACTTGCAAGCCAGGTACTACATGTTCCGGCAGGTTTACTTTCATCGCACGCTGAGGTCGGCAGAAGCGGTGCTGGTTGCGACGCTCAACCGTGCTCGCGCTTTGTTGCAGCTTGGACACCTTCGCTTTCGAATGCCCGACTCCGCTTTCGAGAGGTTGCTGACGGGCGAAGCAATAAGCACTTCCGAGTACCTTCAACTCGACGATACCGACCTGACTTTTCATCTGAAGCAATGGTCGCGGGATCCGGATCCAATGCTCGCCGACCTGGCCGGGAGGTTTATGGCCAGAAGGCTTTTCAAGGCTGTCGATGTGCATCTGTCGGGCGACTCGTTTGATCAGTTCTGGAAGCGGGCTCACGAGGCGGTTGAACGCGCAGGCTTTGATCCGGAATACTACCTCCTTATGGACCGGGCGGCGGACACTCCGTACTACGGGTATTACTCTCCGGCGAGCATTGACCCGAGCGGGCTGATCTATGTCGAAGCGGGTGAGACTGGCTCGCCTATTCGCGAGATCAGCGAAATATCGGAGGTTGTTCGGGGAATGCGCGGCTACAGAATCGATCGGGTCTGCTTTCCGGTTGAAGTTGCCGATCAGATGTCAGCCCTAATGACTGAACACGAAGGCCGGGCCAAGACTGCTTCTTGAGAGACTCACTCCCCCAAACACGACTGGCTCTTCGTTAATTTAGCGGAAGCTTGAGAGCCTTGTTCGATTTCGCTCGTTCGTCACCTTTTACTCGATGACGCCATGACTATAGGGCAAAGCCAGCGGCTTGGGAATTCCCTGCGCGGGTAGGGGTTGCAGGGACGCTTCTTGATCAGCAAGCAAAGATTGAGTCGATTCGTGACTCTCTATTTGCTGGAGTAGGTCTGCTGGAATCGTGAGAGCGCTTCTCTGAAGCGCTCCCCCTCGGATCTTGCGACTTTGAACTTTTGCACACTCTTCTGGAACTTCACGCTCATCTCGTCCCTGGAAATCTCAACGCCCACACCCACGAGGTTCGCCGAAAACTGATGCTCGCTTCCGTCGTAGCGGACACCAGTAGAATTGACCGAGAGCGGTCCGCCACAGGAACCGCCAAGCAACCCGCCGTGAAGATGTCTTACCTGGAGCGTCAACGGAGTCGGTTCCGCCGCCTTCTCCCTTTCCCGTCTCTCTATCTTCTCGATCTTGTCGTCAAGCGTTGCGATCGGATAGATGAGACTGCCGCCCAATCGTCGTGCTTCCTTGAACCTTTCGAGAGCCGTTGGCGTGTCGCCCTGTAACCTTGCTATTTCACCAAGGGCGGCGATGCCCGAGCGGTATGAGTCATCGCCGGATTCAGGCACCTTGCGAAAGAAGAATGTCGCCTTGTCAAGATCACCGGTCATCATGTACGAGCGTGCCAGCGCGAACACGACGTCAGTTTTGCCGAGCCCGTTAAGCATCGCAAACTGAAGGTCGGGAATCGCGTCACTGTATCGCTCGTTGCGATACAGATCGAGCCCGCGAACTCGACGAGAGCTGGGTTCGTTCGCCTTGGCCGCTTCGGCGTTTCGCACTGAGAACATCTCGCGAAGGCGCGCGCGGAGCGGTTTGTCCTCGGGAAACAGCTGCGTGAGATGCTCAAGTTGTTTGATCGCGGCTTCGGCGTCGCCGCGGCCGAACGCCTGTTCGCTGTGCGCAGCAAGCTTTTCTCTCACCTGATTGCGGACCCTTCGCGCGTCGGCATCCTGGCGATTGATTGCGAGCGCCTGGTTCGAGTAATAATAGGCGCTGGCGTCTTTGGGCTCTATCAGATTTCCAGCCTTGAGCGCTTCCTCGGCTTTGCGTACCAGCCCTCGAAGTTCGCCTCGACGGTTGGATAGCTGGCTCTCGACCTTCACCAAAGCGGCTCGCGCTTCCTCATCCTTAGGAAAGTATTCGGTCAGGAAGCCATAAATCTCCTGCGCCTGCGCCAGGTCGCCGCGCGAAATCGCCCCTTGGCCGGACTGGTGCGCGGTCTTGCGTATGCGCTCCTGCATCTCGAGCGCGAACGCGTTAGACCCGTCGAGATCCAGGATGAGCATCGCATAACTGAGAGCACTCCCCTCATAGACGATCCCGTAGTAACCGCGCGCAAACGCGTCTTCCGCCTGCTGCTGATATGTTCTTATCGCTTCGTCCGGCGGTAGATTGGCGAAGCCCGATGGCGGCAGGGGCTTGAGCTTGTACTCGTATGGCCTAGATTCGAAAATCGTCTCCTGGCTGATGATCGGCTCAAACCCTTCCTTTGTTATCGTAATCGTATAAGTTCCGATCGGAAGCTGCTCCAGTTTAACCGGAGAATGTCCGTAGTCCTTGGCGTCAAGTTTGATCTCTGCCCCGGATGGCACAGTGAGGATTACAACTTGATCGACGGTGGAAGGCTTCCTGGTGAGTAAGTAAACGGCTGCGATAGTCAACGCGGTGAGCAGCACCGCAGAGATGGCGGCCAGCACTCTCCAACGAGAATCCGCCCTATGCGGAGCGGGGGAAACAGACGGAGCGACATCCGCGTTCGCCGCCGACTCCACGTTTTCAACGCCAGCGTATGTCGGCGCAGAATCCTTGGGCGAGTCAGTCTCGAGTCCGGTAGCCGGGCTCAACTGCTCGACAATCGAGTCAGTATCACGCCTGCCGGAAGGGCTCGAATCTTGATCGTCTTCCACCATTTTTAGTCGCCTGAATCGTTACCGCTCCCCGTCAAGCTCTGCAAGCCATTCTCTGTTCAACGCTCTCCGCGATGTAGTCTACCACTCGCCTCGCAGCGCGTATGGCGTTCTTGATGTGAACATCCCGCGTTACATGCCCCGCAACAAACAATCCAGGAATCGTAGTTTCAAACGTCTCTTGAGAATACACGGGTCGGCCATCATCGGCCATCCTCGCGCCGGCGGTTTCAAGTAGTGAGGTGTCAGGGTCCGCGCCGAGGAGCGCGAAGATGTGATCGCACTTCACTTCAAACGTGCTCACGACTCCGTTATGAGTTGTCCGAAGAAGCGCGGATCCGGACAGTACTTCGAGTATCTCGGTTGAGGTCAGTATTCGTAGTCCGCCCTCCCTGGCGGCTGTCTCGAGCGGATCGAGGACCCATGGTTTGATCGTAGCACGTAGGCTACCGCGCTCCGAGTTTACATTGTCTTGGGGTTCGACTCCGCGCCTTATATCGGCGCGCCGAATGGCTAGAGTTACATCGGCGCCGGCTTTCGCTAGAAACAGCGCCGCTTCGGCTGCTGAGTTTCCGCCGCCGATCACCAATACTTGTTTGAGAGCGAAAGGGTGCGCTTCGATAAAGCGATAGGAGACTCGCGACACTACTTCGCCCGGCACATTGAGAAGCCGACGACGGCCGAATCCGCCAATCGCTGCGAGCACCGCTTGTGCTCGGAATACTCCGCTCGTCGTGCGTACCAGGAGATGACCATCTCCGCTAGTGAGGCTCCGCGCTTCTTCTCCGACTCGCACTTCGATCCTGCGGCGGATTACCAGCAGGCGATAGTGATCAAGCAGTTCTTCGCGAGTAGGCTTGCGGTCTATTGGGAGGGAGCCCGAGTCTATTTCAACCTCGTCTGAGCTGGAAAACAGCACGTCTCCGATCGGATAACTGTACACCGTGTTTGCCAGAGCGCCACGCTCGAGTACGACATAGTCGAGTCCGCGGTCCCGAGCCCTGAGCGCCCCCGCCAATCCGGCCGGACCGCTTCCAACGATGATCAGGTCGTACATTCGCACTTCGCTCCTGGGGCCACAAACGATCTGGTTAAGAATACAGTATTGAATTATTGAACAGCAATGCGGGGCTTGGAACTATATGGTGAGAAGACTTGCTCAGATTGCTTGTGGCGACTCGCAGAATCTCGTCCTTAGTGGTCAGTCACAGAGATGGCGTCATCGGAGCAGGCGAAAGATGTTGCAACTAAAGAGACTCATTAAACTTATACCCAACACCCCACACCGTTAGGACATATTTCGGACTTTTTGGGTCGTCTTCGATCTTCGTTCTTAGCCGGTTCACATGCGGGTCGATATTACGTTTGTAGCCCTCGTATGCCGTTTCCCAGATGGCCGTCAAAATGTCCTGGCGCGAGTAGACATGTCCGGGATTCGAGGCGAGAAACTTGAGAATGCTGAACTCCATTGGCGTAAGGACCACTTCTCGATCACTAATTGTAACCAGGTGCCGGTTGGGATCAACCGTCAAATCTCCTCGCGTTATGACTGGTTCCGCACTCTTGACTGAACCGCTTGACCGCCGTAACAATGCCTCTATTCTGAGTTCCAATTCAACTGGGTTGAAGGGTTTGCCAAGATAGTCATCAACGCCGCCTGAGAATCCAGCTATCTTGTCTTCGATTTCGATTTTCTCAGTCAGCATAATAACCGGGGTAGTCACGCCCTTCTCGCGCAGCAAGTGACAAACCGTAAGACCATCCATGCCGGGCATCACTACATCAAGAACTATTACGCCCGGCTGCGCCGAGAGAGCCATTTCCAGACCACGAACGCCATCCGCGGCCTCCATGACTGAGTATCCCCTGTCGCTTAAGTAGCCTCGGACTATCGCGCGAATCGACGTGTTGTCATCTACTACGAGAACTAACTTGCCGTTGTTATCCAACATTTGATCCAAAAGTAGGAATTACCACTTAGCTTATGGGGTGTTGGCTTAGAGAAGCCGCATCGGCATGACAACGTACCTGTAGCTATCGCTGTGTTCTCCGGCCGGTTTCATAAGCGCCGGGCTTTGCTCGTCCTTTAGCTCGAACACTATTTCTTCCGTGGCTACCACACCCAGAAAATCCAACAAATATTGCGCATTGAAACCGATCGTCAAATCAGCTCCTGTATAATCGACGGCGATCGATTCTCTCGATTCTCCAACATCCGCGCTTTGAGAGCTGATGTTCAATCTTCCTTGACCAAGTTCGTACTTGATCCCATGACTCCTCTCATCAGCCATCAGGGCAGCGCGTCTAACAGCTTGCGCGATCTTTTCTGTGTTAAGAGTAACGGCCTTGTCATTGCCTTTTGGCAGCACAAGATCATAGTTCGGAAACTGCCCGGCCAACATTCTTGACGTAAGATGACGCTGCCCTTGTTTGAAATACAAGTGATTAGCATCAGTCGAGAACTCAATATCCTCGTCGCCGGCTGCCGTCAGTTTCAAGACCTCGGTCAGAGCCTTCTTTGGTATGATAACCCTCAACTGCTCTTTTTCACTCGCCGGCGGCGCTCCGATTTCGCAGTCAGCAAGCGCGAGTCTGTGTCCATCCGTTGCAACCATCCTGAGCTTGCCTTCCGAGAAAGTGAGAAGGGCTCCGCTTAGTGCGTAGCGCGACTCCTCCTGAGTTATTGCATACACAGTCTTGCTGATGAGGCTATGAAGCGCGGTTGGCGGAATCGACATCTCGGCTTTGCCGGGCTTTGGTGTGGAAGGGAAATGTTCTTTGGCCTGTCCCGCCAGCCGGAACTCCGAAGCGGCACAAGTAATCCTGGTCCAGTCGTTAGCCTCTTTGGCGAACTCGATCTCGGCATCCGGCAGGTATCGCACAAGGTCGAATAATCTCCTCGCCTGCAACACGACGGAACCCACTTCTGAAACGTCCGCAGCGCATTCAGTTTGAAGGGAAACGTCAAGGTCAGTGGCCACCAGTGAGACCAAAGACTCACTTACAGCTTCTATCAAAACGCTGGACAGAACCGGAATCGTTGTCTTTTTTTCTACAATTCCCTGGAGGAGATTCAGTTCCTTGAGCAGTGTTGCGCGGTTCAGGCGGAATTTCATTTGGTTATTACCTTTCGATGACGGTTCTTAGCGCTACTATAACAACAACCGTCATAGTTAAACTAGTAGTAGTAGTATGCTGTGCAAAACTCGATAACATCCACAATGTGCTGATTCCAGTATCAGGTTGCGTCGAAAGAGCCCGTTGAAAAAAGATTCATTCGGTTGTAGAAACAACACCAGAGAGCGATAAGCGCCAGAAGGCTGAATGCTCCACAGTCATGCTTGGTGTACACACTGTGGAAAAAAGCCATAACTCACTTCGTGCTAGAAATTAGGGTGTCAATGATGTTGTGGAAAACTCGGTCTTTCTCTTGCAGTTTTGCTATCTTATTGATGCTGTGCAAAACCGTGCTGTGGTGCTTTCCTCCGAACTCCCTTCCTATCTCTTGCAAGCTTGCAGACGTGAGAGTCTTACAGAGGTACATAGCGATTTGGCGCGGGAACGAAATGACCCTGGCGTTGCTCTTCGACTTTAGATCGACCGTTTTCAGCCCGTAGTGTCCGGCGACGATTCTCTGGATAAGCTCGATCGACGGAGCGTCGGACTCATCCTCAACGATGTTTCGAAGGATGTCTTTGGCCAACTCGATGTCGATCGGGAGACCTTTGAGCGACGCATAAGCAAGGAGCCTTACCAGAGAGCCTTCCAATTCTCGTATGTTCGATTTGATTTTGCCGGCGATAAACATGGCAACATCATCCGGGAGGTCGAGTCTCTCCAGTTCCGCTTTTCGCTTGAGAATCGCGACCTTTGTTTCCAGATCAGGCGGCTGAATATCTGCTATGAGCCCCCATTCGAATCTGGAGTGCAGCCGTTCCTCGAGCGTTGGGATTTCCCGCGGCGGACAATCACTAGAGATGATTATTTGCTTCTGGGAGTCATAGAGAGCGTTAAACGTGTGAAAGAATTCCTCCTGAGTACGCTCCTTTCCGGCTAGAAATTGAATATCATCAATCAACAAGACGTCGATATTTCGATATCTGTCGCGAAACCTGATAGTTTGGTCGTATCTGATCGCATTGATCAGCTCATTCATGAATCTCTCCGATGAGATGTATGTCAGGCGTAGTGCGCCATTCCTTGACTTGATCGCGTGACCGATGGCATGCATCAGATGGGTCTTTCCGAGGCCAACTCCGCCGTAGAGGTACAGCGGATTATAGGTCTTAGCCGGCATATCGACGACTGCCAGGGACGCGGCGTGGGCGAATTGATTGCAGGAGCCCACCACGAACGTGTCAAACTTGTATTTTGGATTAAGAGGGAGTTCTGACGGGGCGGTTCCAGCCGGCCCTGCCATTCCGGGACCCTGAGAAGGTCGAATCGTTTCCGGTAGCGGCCTATCATGGCCTGATGCTGCAGGAGTCCGGCTGACGTCAACGCCCGTTTGGGCCTGGCCCCAACGGTCCTCGAGCAAAAAGTCAACTTTGTAGCCAGTTAAGTGCAGTTCCTCTAACGACTCCTCAATCACATCGAAGTAGTTCGTGCCGATCCAATCCCGAAAGACCTCGTTTGGAACGGTTAGATACAGAGTGGAAGAATCTTTCGACGCCCGCGAAATTGGTTTGAACCAGGTATCAAAGCTTTCGTGATTCAGTCGCTTTGAGATTGCCGTTAGCACCGAAGACAGTAGGTCAGTCTGGACACCCGTCGACATCTTAAAAGACTCCTGTCCCCTGGCGACACCGCGCAGAGGTTCGCCAATAATCGAGAATCGGTCAGTCACCCCAACCCGACTTCGGCTTTTTGATTGAGCAGGCAAACAACCAAGGAAAACAGCGCCGATGAAACCCGCGAACAGTATCACAACCGGTGAGAGGTTTCAATATGACAGCCTGTTGTTTTTGCCTTACACCTTGCAGAAGCCGACGCATTGATGACGTATGGCCGATGTTTCACGTGAAACAACCTGCTTGAAGGGACACCGGGGGCTAGTATGCCGGGACCGGTTCATGGATTATTGCGGCTGTTGATGGCGGTTCGGTTTGTGGTATGGTACGGACTCGTGGCAAGAATAATAGCCGTCGCTAACCAGAAAGGCGGTGTCGGTAAGACGACAACTGCCATCAACCTGGCTGCAAGCTTAGCGGTAGCCGACAAACGTGTCTTGCTGGTAGATGCTGATCCACAGGGGAACAGCACCAGCGGTTTGGGCTTGAGGGGTACCTTTGAGCGCAGCTTGTATCACTCGATGGTTCTGAACGACCCGATCGAGTCGATGGTGTTGGCAACTGAGCTACCGGGACTCTGGGTCGTGCCTTCCGAAAAAGTACTCGTCGCGGCTGAGATAGAACTGGTTGGGGAGGAGGAACGCGAGTTCAAGCTCAAGAAAGCCCTTCGACCGATCGCTGCGAACTACGATTTCGTTTTGATCGACTGTCCTCCAAGCCTGGGGCTCTTAACGTTGAATTCATTGGCCGCCGCGAATTCGGTCCTCGTTCCCATTCAGTGTGAGTACTTCGCACTCGAAGGGGTCTCTGAGCTTTGGGACACTCTGATAAAAGTTCGGCGGTCGGTGAACCCAACCCTTGCAGTTGAAGGGTTTCTATTGACGATGTTTGACGAAAGGACAAACCTCTGCAATCAGGTCGTCTCGGATTTAAGAGGGTTCTTAGGGCTTCAAGTTTTCTCGACGATAATACCGAGGAACGTTCGGCTAGCTGAGGCACCGAGCCATGGCAAGCCAATTGTTTTGTACGATATCCGCTCCAAGGGCGCTGAAAGCTACCTTCGATTGGCGCGGGAGGTCATAGACAATGTCAAGACGGGCTTTGGGCAGGGGGCTTGATGCACTCTTCCCGCAGGTAAACTCTCCTGGTAACGACCTTGTTGAATTGAATGTGGAGAGCATAGACCCGGGTATCGAGCAACCTCGGCACGACTTCAACGAGACCAAACTTGCGGAGTTGGCAAACTCGATCGAGACCAACGGCGTCATCCAGCCGATAGTGGTGCGCCGGGTCGGAGAACGCTTCCAAATCATAGCTGGCGAACGACGATGGCGGGCGGCTAAGAAGGTCGGGCTCAAGAGGATACCCAGCGTGGTTCGCGAGGTACCTGACGAACGTGTTCTTGAGTTGTCGCTGATAGAAAACATACAGCGACAAGAGCTCAACGCCATAGAAGAGGCCAACGCCTATCGAAAGCTCCAGGAGCAGTTGGGTATCACCCAGGAAGCTGTTGCTCTGCGTGTCGGAAAGGATCGGTCGTCGGTTGCCAATTCGCTTCGCCTTCTTCGGCTCCCCGATCACGTTCAAAGACTGCTCGTAGACGGTAAGCTTTCAATGGGTCATGCCCGAGCCTTGCTGTCCATCGATTCGCCAGACCGGCAAAATCTATTGGCCGACGAGATCGTATCCAAACTCCTTTCTGTAAGGGAAGCCGAGCGTCTGGTAAAGACTGAACTGATCATCGATTCGCCCCGCCAACAGAAGAGCGTTAAGACCAGTCCAGCCCACGACCCAGAAACCGCGAACGTCGTCGCGGCCGAAGCCCGGCTGAGCAGAAAGCTTGGCGCGCAAGTCAAGATCAAGTTCTTGAGAGCCGGAGGCGTGATCGAAATAAAGTTCTCGTCCAGCGATGATCTCGCACGGATCTTCGATGTCCTGGTTCAGAGACGGCCCGAGTGAAAAGACTCTCAAAAATCCGCGGCCCTATCGAGCTACAGGCAAACGTGCGCTGAAGGCGCGCTTCGTATGCACGAAGGATCCCCGTTCCTGCCGAGATACGGAGCTGCTTCGATCATCGGGTTGGCGAGTTCGTCGACAAGACTTGGTGTTATCTTAAGGACGTGTTAGTCCTTAACACGGACTTAAGAAAACTACCCAAGACTTGAATCACTTTTCTTGTTGCTGCCAGGAAGTCTTGCGAGCTAGAATCTCTGTTCAAGCGGATAGTTTCCATAAAGCAAGAACCCGATTACGCTCCTCAATTGAAAGGAATGCTCCAACCTCTGCGTAGTGTGCCCGCAGGTGTTGACTCCCATCGTACCTTGGTGGGTGGGGCCAGAGCCGGGCTTTTGAATAATTCATGAAAAATACAAGACCCCAGCTATCTATGCGCCTCGTGCGTAACGCCGCCGTGCTTCTTCTGACTCTCTCCTTCGCAGGCTACCAGCTAATATCGCCTCTATCCGTTCAAGGCATATCGAGCACTATTGTCATCAGCCAGGTTTACGGCGGCGGAGGCAACACTGGAGCAACCTATACCAACGACTTCGTCGAGCTTTTTAATCGAGGCAACGCCACTGTTAGCGTAACGGGATGGACAGTGCAATACGCATCCACTGCTGGAACTACCTGGGCGACGACTGCTCTCTCAGGCTTAATTCCGCCGGGAGGTTATTACCTTGTGCAGGAGGCACAAGGCATGGGAGGGACTACGCCTTTGCCCACACCTGATGCGACTGGAGCCATCGCCATGAGCGCGACCAATGGCAAAGTTGCGCTCGTCAATAACTCAACAATGCTGAGCGGGGCATGTCCCGCCGGAGCCAACATTATTGATTTTGTAGGCTTCGGCAGCGCCAATTGTTTTGAAGGCAGCGGGGCTACGCCTGTACTCGCCAATACAACTGCGGCTTTGAGGAACATGGGTGGCTGCACGGATACGGACAGTAACTCGGCCGACTTCACGACTGGTGCGCCAAACCCGCGCAACAGCAGCTCTCCAGTCAATCCGTGCGGCGGTTCGAGCAACCCGTCGGGCGTCGGCGCGGCTAATCCAAGCTCAGTTGTGCCTGGAGGAATGACGCTGCTGACGGTCACGGTTACGCCCGGAACCGGTCCGCTCAGCACGGGGCTTGCCGTCACCGGCGACCTCGGCGCCATCGGCGGAAGCGCGACGCAGCCATTCTTTGATGACGGAACGAATGGCGATGTGACTATCGGCAATAACGTATTCTCGTTTCAAGCGACTGTCGCTCCAGCCACGACGATCGGCATGAAGAGCCTGCCGATTACTATCACCGACGCTCAAACACGAACGGGGAACACAACGATCCAGCTTACTGTAACATCCGCCACCCCGTTGCGAATCCATGATATTGAGGGCGCGAGCCATATATCGCCTGTAGCAGGCAATTTGGTGTCGGGTATCGTCGGCATCGTGACGGGGTTGAAATCGAATGGCTTCTTCATGCAAGACCCCGCGCCGGATAGTGATGACGCCACATCTGAAGGCATTTTTGTATTCACCAGTTCGGCTCCCACCGTCAGCGTGGGAGATGCGATAACCGCTGGCGGCACCGTCTCGGAGTTTCGGGCGAGTGCCACGAGCCTGACTAATACGGAGATAGCAGCACCGTCATTATCAATCGTGGTTACTTCAACCGGCAACTCTCTGCCCGCGCCGGTTGTCATTGGCACCGGCGGACGAATTCCACCTACGACCGTAATTGAAGATGACGCGACGGGCGACGTGGAAACCAGCGGCGTGTTTGACCCTGCCTCTGATGGGATTGATTTCTACGAGAGCCTTGAGGGAATGCTGGTGCAGGTGAACAATGCAGTAGCTGTTGGGCCTACGCTGGATTTCGGCACCAACCGCGAGATAGCTGTCGTCGTTGACAATGGCGCTAGCTCAAGCGTTCGCACTGCGCGGGGCGGTATTGTGATACGCGCAAATGACTTTAACCCGGAGCGCATAATACTTAACGATCTCATGACTGGCGTTCCGGACTTGCCTTCGGTAAATGTCGCAGACAGTGTCCCCGGAGCGATCGTTGGTGTGATTGACTATGCGTTTGGGAACTTTAAGCTCCAGGTCGTGTCAATGCCAAGCGTTGTGCCGGGGGGCTTAGCTCTCGAAACCACAACTATTGCGGCAACTAATCAAGTTGCCATTGCGACCTTCAATGTCGAAAACCTCGACCCGAGCGACGGCGCCACGAAGTTCAATACGCTGGCGAGTTTGATCGTCAACAATCTCAAGTCGCCTGACATCATCTGTGTCGAGGAGGTTCAGGACAATGACGGCGCCACAAGCAGCAGCACTGTTGATGCCTCGACTACTTTCGGCATGCTGATCTCTGCTGTACAAGGCGCCGGCGGCCCAACTTATCAAGTCAAACAGATCAACCCCGTAGACGATCAGGATGGGGGTGAACCAGGCGGCAATATTCGCCAAATCTTTATGTTCCGAACGGACCGAGGCGTCGCCTTCGTTGATAGGCCTGGAGGCGGGCCCACAACTTCTACAACTGTCGTAAGCGGCGGGAGCGGGCCTGAACTGTCCTCCAGTCCGGGGCGGATTGACCCGGCCAATACTGCGTTCAACTCGAGCAGAAAACCCCTGGCGGGCGAGTTCACGTTCAATGGCCACAAGTTGTTTCTCATCGGAAACCATTTCAATTCCAAGGGCGGCGACGATCCTCTCTACGGTCATCGCCAGCCACCAATTCGCTCCTCTGAGACTCAACGCATTCAGCAAGCGCAGATAGTCAACGCCTTCGCTGACTCGATCCTCGCACTCGATGCGAATGCCGACATCGTGGTGCTGGGTGATATCAACGATTTCGAGTTCTCTCCGGCAGTCGATGCGTTAAAGGGCGGCGTGCTCAACGCGCTGATCGAATCCTTACCACAGAATGAACGTTACAGTTACAACTTTGAAGGAAACGCGCAGGTGCTCGACCATATTATGGCGAGCAACAATCTCTTCACCAATGTTCCTTTTGTGTATGACGTAGTCCATATCAATTCGGAGTTCGCAAGCCAATCAAGCGATCATGATCCTTCAGTCGCGCGGTTTACGTTTGCGCCGACGGCTTCAAAACTCAACAGGTTTGAAGCCGAAGCCTATGGCGATCAAGTATTGCTACAGTGGCAGACCGGCGAAGAAGTCGACAATCTAGGGTTTAACATCCATCGCGAAGAGAGCGGCAAGCGCGTTCGTTTGACCCCACAGATACTGGCAGGGTCTGCCCTCCTCGCAGGAACTGGAATCGAGCTTAAGGCAGGCCGCTCGTACGCGTGGTGGGACAAAGGAATTGCGGATTGCGGATTGCGGATTGCGGATTGTCAGGACGTTCAGTACTGGCTCGAAGAGATAGACCTTAACGGCGATAGCGTTTGGCACGGCCCTGCGAAGGTCCCGTATGCGAATGGCAAACCCCGATCTGCGATCAAAGAGCGCCAGGCTGTGATGCTCAGCATGCTTGGAAGAGATCAAATCCAATATGGCGTCACTCGACCTGTCGAGCCTGCGGCAGAAATAGTTCACCCGGCAGAAATAGTTCGATTATCGGCGGCGCAGTTCCAGTCGGGCTTGAACCTCGCCACGCAAAACGCCGTAAAGGTCTCAGTCAACCGCGAAGGTTGGTACAGAGTCACACAACCGGAGCTGGTCCGCGCGGGGATAGATCCGAAGGTGGATCCTCGAACGCTTCAACTCTATGTTGATGGCAAGGAGCAGCCCCTTTTCATCACCGGAAAGAATGGCGCGGGTTTCGGTCCCTCGGACGTCATAGAGTTTTATGGCATCGGACTCGACACGGCATCGACCAACTCGCGAGTCTACTGGGTGGTCGCAGGCTCGCAACCCGGCCTGCGCATACCGCAAGTGAAGGGCGCGGGCGGACAGGTCTCAGCCGCAAGCTTCCCTTATGCTGTCGAGCGAAAAGACAGAACAATCTATTTTTCATCCTTGAGAAACGGCGACAAGGAGAACTTCTTCGGCGCGGTTGTGGCGGGCGCGCCGACAGATCAATCGATCACGCTTTTACGAGTCGATTCAAAGTCTGCCGGCAGCGCGCTCCTCGAAGTCGCCCTGCAAGGTGTCACTCAAAACGCGCACATAGTCAAAGTGTTTCTGAACGGATCTGTAGTCGGCGCGGCGTCGTTCGATAGGCAGAATTCGCATATCGCCAAACTGCCGATCTCTCAAGCGCTGCTGAGGGAAGGAGAGAATGTCGTTAGATTAGTGGCCCAAGGTCCGGAATCCGATGTGAGTCTCATTGATTACATTCGTTTGACCTACCAGCGCAGCTTCACCGCTAGTAACAATACGCTGCGATTTACCGCCGCAAGCAAACAACAAGTCACCGTTGACGGCTTTACCGGCAGCTCAATCCGCGTCTTTGACGTGACCAGTCCCGATGCTGTACAGGAAGTCGCCGGCCTGGTGAAACTGCAAAAGAACGGATTTGCCGTCACGGTTGCAGTTCCTGGCAGCGGTTCGAGGACGTTGCTAGCGATAACAAACGATCAGGCGCAGCGACCATCGTCCATCGAAGCCAATCTGCCTTCAACTTGGCGACAGTCGAATCAATCGGCTGACCTTGTGATAGTCACACACACCAGCTTGCTTGCGAGCGCCAGGGTTCTCCAGGCTTACAGGGAAAGCCAGGGACTCCGAGTCGCCCTCGTTGACATCGAAGACGTCTACGACGAGTTTGCCTTTGGCAACAAGAGCCCCTACGCCTTAAAAGACTTTCTTGCATTCGCGAAAGCAAACTGGCAGCGCGCTCCTCGATTCGTCTTGCTGGTGGGTGACGCGAGCCTGGATCCGAAGAACTATCTCGGAAGGGGTGACTCCGACCTGGTTCCGACGAGGCTGCTTGACACGCAGTACATGGAGACCGCTTCCGATGATTGGTTTGCCGATATGGATTCGAACGGACTAGCAAAAATGTCCGTGGGCCGCTTGCCTGTCCGAGCCGAGGACGAGGCAATAAGGATGATCTCGAAGATCATCGGCTACGAGCGGTCAACAGGATCAAATGGAGTGCTGCTCGTCTCCGATATCAATGACGGATTTAACTTCGAAGCCGCAAGCGACGCCTTGAGGGAAATAGTTCCTCCCGATACCAGCGTCGAACAGATTTATCGCGGAAGGATGGATGACGCCGTCGCAAAGAAAGCGCTCCTTTCCGGGCTCTCGCGCGGACAGAAGGTCGTTAATTATGCGGGGCATGGTTCGCTGGATGGCTGGCGAGGAAACCTGCTGTCGTCGGCTGAAGCTCGCGGGCTGACAAACCGCGAGCTGCCGTTGTTCGTGATGATGACTTGCCTGAACGGCTATTTTCACGACGTTTCGCAGGATAGCCTGGCCGAGTCACTGATGAAAGCGGAGCGCGGAGGAGCGATCGCGGTCTGGGCGTCGTCAGGTTTGACAATACCATCGGCCCAATCCGCGATGACCCGGCAGGCATTCACAACGCTCTTCAATGGTAGCGACGGTGAAACTCTGACGTTGGGAGAGATAACCTCGCGAGCAAAGGCTGCCGTCTACGATTCTGATGTGCGTCGCACCTGGATTCTCTTTGGTGATCCAACCACCAGAATTAAGCGCTGACCGAGGAAGTAGCATAGACTTTAGTCTGTGTCCGGTGGAGGACCTGACTCGAGCAAAGCGACGGGCGATGTACTCCGAAACCCGGCGGCGACGATACGCCGAAGCCTCGGTTCGGCTTGCGATCATTGAATGTAATCGCCTACTTGTTTTCGATCCGACAACTAACCGCCGCCGAGCTGTTGGCAAATGGTTCTTCGCTGCGGTATAAATGACTGGCTCTAGAACTTTCGTCATTCTGCACGCGTAGACTGGCTTGAGTTCCGATCACTAACCCCGTTTATCAGGAGACAAAAAATGCGCGCACGAATGATCATGACCCTGCTCTCAGTTGCGCTGTTGGTGACCTTCTCTTCGGTCACATCGGCGCTCGCGTTTAGCACTGCAGCTAATCAAGACAAGGACAACATTTCCGGTAAGTACGAGGGAGTGGCAAAGAGCGAACAGCTTGGCGACATCCCGCTTACCGTCGAGATCAAGAACGACAACGGCAAGCTCTCCGGCAAGATCGATACGCCTCAAGGCCCGGCGGCGATCACCAGCGGCACGTACGCGGACGGAAAAGTCTCGATGAAATTTGACGCCGGCGGAAATGAAGGCACCGTCACCGCCACAGTCACCGGCGACAAGATCAGCGGCAAGTGGGAACTTGCAGGCCAGGGCGGCGCTCTCGAGCTCAAGAAGGCCGGCGCAGCCATGGCGGCTCCCCCGAGCGCTCCTCCGAGCGCTCCCCCGAGCGCTCCCCCGAGCGCTCCCCCGAGCGCTCCCCCGAGCGCTCCCCCGAGCG
>JBBPIE010000009.1:0-7229 GCA_038040485.1 Candidatus Onstottus arcticum | reverse complement strand
CTGGTAGCGTCCCCGCGGCAGGCGACCCGGTATCCGGCGAATGGGACGCTTCGGCTGACGCGCAAGGCACTGCGATCCCTTTTACGCTCAAGCTCAAACTGGAAGGCGACAAGGTGACTGGCACTTCAGCGTCGCCTCAGGGAGACGCGCCGCTGAGCAAAGGGACGTATATCGCCGGCAAGCTGAGCTTCTCGCTCGATACGCCCAACGGTGCGATCGGCATGACCGGTATGATCAAAGACGGCAAGATCGTCGGCGAGTTCGACTTTGCCGGCCAGATGACTGGAAAGTGGGAAGCAACCAAAAAGAAGTAAGCGTGTGAGTTCGTGATGCGTGGGTATCAGACTCACGCATCACGCATCATTTCTGAAAGACTACTTCCCCGCCAATAGCAGTCATCACGCAGCGTGTCTTGAGTATCTCAGGCTCGGCTATCTTCATAATATCCGCCGACAAGACTGTCAGGTCCGCGAGCTTCCCGACTTCAATCGAGCCTTTCACCTTCTCTTCAAATGCAGCGTAAGCCGCCCAAATCGTGAACATCTTCAAAGCCTGCTCGCGCGAGACGGCTTGCTCCGGATGCCAGCCTTCGCCGCTGAAGCCGTCCTGGCTCTTTCGCGAGACCGCGGCGTAGAACTCGATCATCGGTTCGCCGCGTTCAACCGGCGCATCCGATCCACCAGCGATGATCGAGCCCGACTTGATAAAGCTCTGCCACGCGTAAGCGCCCTCGAGCCGCTTCATCCCAAGCCTGCTTGGCGCGAAGTAGAGATCGCCGATCGCATGCGAAGGCTGCATCGACGGAATCACACCGAGCTTCTTGAATCGCGGGATGTCCTCCGCTGTGACGATCTGTGCGTGTTCGACGCGCCAGCGTGGCTCGCGAACCTTGCGTTGATCCGGCGGCACGGCGTTGAAAGCTTTCTCATACAAATCGAGGATGACGCGGTTCGCGCGGTCGCCGATCGCGTGAGTCTCGACCTGGATACCGCTCTTGAGCGCCTGGGTCAACATCGGCAGCAGCTCTTCTTCTTTGTGCGTAAGAAAACCCGCGGTGTCGTAGTCGGAATACTTCTCGAGCAGCGCCGCGCCTTTGGAGCCAAGCGCGCCATCGAACACAACCTTGATGGTGCGAAGCGTGAACCGGCCGTCAAACTCACCCGTGCTTGAGCCGTCACTCAGTAGCTTTGCCGAAGCGGGACCCGGCCCGTGCACCGCCTTGTAGATTCGCAGCTTGATCTTGCCTTCGCCGTACAGCTTTCTCATAGCTGTCACGTCGCGGTAGCTTCCGCCGGCGTCCTGGATCTCGCACCAGCCCAGCTCGATGCTGCGCTTCACCCCAAGAAGGATCGCCTCTTCGCCGCGGCCGTCGTTGGGAATATGCCTTTCAATCAATCCCTGCGCGGCGTCCAGCAGCATTCCATTCGGCTCGCCTGTCTGCTTGTTCTTCATTATCTCGCCGCCGAACGGGCTCGCGGTGTCTTTGTCAACGCGCGCCACCTTGAGCGCCGCGCTGTTGACGACAAGTCCGTGGCCGTCGGCGCGGTCGAGCGCAACCGGGTTGTTTGGTGAGATCTTGTCCAGATCCCAGCGGGTCGGGAACACCGGCGGCTTCCAGTGAGTTTCGATCCATCCGCGGCCGGCGACCCATTCGCCGGGCTTCGCGCGATCGACTCGCTCTTTCACCTTTGCGAGAAACTCTTCGAGGCTGGAGACGCCTTCGAGGTTGAGAGTGATTTCGCGCGCGCCTACTCCAGACAAGTGATAGTGCGAGTCGGTCAAGCCGGGCACGACCGTGTTGCCTTTGAGATCGACGACTCGAGTGTCCTTGCCCTGATAGGCCTTCGCGTCCCTGTTCGATCCGACGAAGATGATCTTGCCGGATTTGACGGCAACGGCTTCGGCGCGAGGCTGGCGTTCATTGACAGTGTAGACGTTGCCGTTGATGAAGACCGTATCGGCTGGTTCAGCAAGTCGCGGGTTCGCTCCGAGACTGACAGTCATCAGCGAGAGAGCGACAAGCAGCGTGGCAATTCGCATCGGTGTCCTCCGGGTGAAGCGGTTGAGGCCACGATACTAGCAGATCACGAGAGGGTTGGATCAAGCGCCTTACAACCACGTAGTGGTTGAATGTTTATAGCAAGCGGGGCCGCGCGGATTCTCACTCCGTTAGGAGTGAAATGTGCTTGACGGCGAGCTGGCAAATTGAACTCCTGACGGAGTTCGCCCAGCTCTCGTCTCGTTACTACAAACATCGAACTCCTAACGGAGTTCCGGCGGGCAAATGTCCAAAGTCCCGACCCAAACCGCAAGGTTGGAATGCTCAGACTTGACGACGAGTCGCACACGCTACCGTGCCGCCGTGATCTTCACGAGATCAACGAAGTGCTTCCACTTGCCGCCGGCTGCTTCGGTGCGAATCCTCACCTGAACCTTGCCCGAAGCCGCCAGGTAGCGGGCAGGATTTGAAACCGCGCTCACCGTAGTCGTGTCGTTATCACTCGCGAAGGTTTGGTCGTCGACCGTCTCCCACTCGCCCGTCAATTGGTTGAGCAGGAAGATCTGTTGCCTCACAGGCGAGTCTGATGAACGCGACTCAGAAGTGACCGTCAGGCTGGATAGGCTTGCCAGTCCGGTCTCGAAGACATAGGTGACCACGTCACTGAACTTGCCCTCGAGCTTGGCCGCCTTGATCTTCAAATACGAGTCATCTGACGAACGAACCTTTGCGGGATTGCCCTTCACCAACTTGCCGACTTCAACGCTAGCCGAGAGACAAAAGTAATCTGTCGCCGAAGCAGGCGTGACCGTGGTGTACCCGCTTCTCGTTCGACTTGCCTCCCCATCGACGTTCGCCGCCGTGAGCTTCACCGCAAACGAGCCGGCGCTGTTGTATGTATGCGAAGGGTCGCGCTCGGCCGAGGTCACTCCGTCGCCGAAGTCCCACAACCACGAGACAGGGTCTCCCGCCGACAGATCCGCGAACTGCACCACAAGCGGGACCGCTCCCGTGCGCGGGTCTCCCGCGAAATCGACCAGCGGAACCGCCGACGGCGCCGCAGCTTCATAACAGCCAATGTCGTAGCCGAGTCGCTGAGGCCGAGCCAGCCCTCGTATGTCGTCCGGCACACTGCTTCCAAGCGCGAGACCAATATCAATAGCCGGCGAACCTGCCTTCAGAGTGTAGTCGTTGAGCGCGGGGTTGGTGAACAACTGCGCGGGAGTCGCGATGATCGAATGCTGATCGTAGCCCAACAACCGCCACGCTGTAAGCGACATATTCGAGCCGCCATCATCCGTGCTGAAGCGGTTCACCACAACGTTGTAGTCGCACGAGAAGCCCGCGACCGCGTCGCCATACGTGCTGACCGAGCCACGGAACGTATGAGGCGTGTACAGAATGTTGTTCCTCACTTCGTTGCCAACCGGATCGGGTTGACCTTCGGCGGCCGGCGGGATGTTTATGCACCAGCGCCCGTCGCCAGCCATCACGATCGTGTTGTTGTAGACCTTGTTTCGGCTCGAGCCCTCCGCCCCATCAATTCCATAAAACGAGATCCCGCTCGCATGGTTGTTGTAAAGCAGATTGTTGCGAATGACACTGTCCGACACGCCGTCGCAATTGATCCCCGACGCGCCGCCGGGAGGCGCTCCGTTCTCCCACACCATGTTCTTCTCGACCAGCGCAAACGAAATGATTCCGTCACCGGGAATGAAGTTCCGGTCGCCGTTCATATGGAGCCCGGCTGAGAAGTTGTGATGAAGCTTGTTGCCGCGGATGGTCGGAAAGTCCCCGCTGTTACTTTGATAGATTCCGTGCTCGCCGTTCATATACGACTCGTTGTTTTGAATCAGCGGATGATATCCAAACGCCAGGAAGATCCCTGTGACCGTGCTGTTGTGCACAACGCAGTTCTGCACCGTGATGAAATCGGTGTCTCGGAGATCGATCCCGTATCGCTGCGCTCCCGAGCACTCGAACCCGTCGATGACCCAGTAGCGCACAGTCGCGTCGAAGTTCTCGACCTCAATCAAGCTCTGATGCCGGTTCGCCGGACTCAGAGAGTTGATGAGCACGGTTCCGGGTGTTGAAGCTTTGAGAGTGCAGACCGCCCCCGCCGTCCCCGACTTTCCTATTCGACACCCCGCGTACGTTCCCGGTTGAACCATGATCGTATCGCCCGGGACAATAGTCGTGACCGCGTGTTGAATCGTGAGCCACGGCGCCGCCTGCGACCCCGCGTTCGTATCGAGTCCGGAGTTCGCAACGAAGTAAGTATTCGCCGCCGCCGACGCCGCCAGGACAACCCCCGCCGCAACTGACATCAGCATTAGCCTGAGAGCTTTCATGTGTACGGTGCTCGTCTTTCTGTGAGGCTCTGATATGGGCGAGAGAGAAGGTGAGGAATCGCCGATCTATTGTGACCGGTCAGTTGTCTACCAGAGTGTCAATCGAGTGAGTCGAACTCGGGGGGGGCAGAGTACGAACGTGATTGTAGCGCGGGCACACCTGCTGCTCAATACAAAACCGGCTGCAAGTAGCATAGACTTTAGTCTGTGTCTGCAACCCCCCGATAGAAGAGATCGCTACCGGACACAGACTAAAGTCTATGCTACCTCCGCCTGACTGAACGCGGGACTACGAACGTTTGATAGGAGAACCCGGCCAGGCGTTTGGGAGTTTTGCGATTCGCTGAGTTGCCTTTCTGACCTCAGCGGCGAATTCGCGGCCGAGCCCTTCTCTCTGGCGATTGTAGTAGCGGACTGCTTCCCTCAACTCAGCTTTGCGGTTTCGAGGAATGTTGCATGGGCTCGCGCTCGATGATATGCAGGAATTGAACGTTCAATTAGCCTCGGCTTCGATCTCAGCAAAGACGTCTTCCGCGGGTACCGCGGACAACTCGCCGCGCCGAAAAGCAGCAATGCGACTCTCCGCCTCCGCAGCCCACAGCGCATCGACGCGTTCGTCAGTTCCGAATGCAAGACTGTCGAGCAACCGCTCGGCGAGGTCTGCTCGTTCGGAGGTAGGCAACTGCAAAGCTTCTTCGAAGATCTTTTCAGCTCGTTCGGACATCGTGCTGCTCCTTTTCGCGAGATTCTAACACGAGCTGGGAATAGAAAGCGCGAATCGAAATAGCAGTCTCTTTGGCTGTAGGAGTCTGAACAATCCCACCAACTTCCGTTGCTAGTGCGGCTGAGAGTATATGATCGGCGGGCATCGCTACCTTGGAAACAACGATTGTTTTGCCCCTGCCGCTAACCGAGGACGGGACCATACGGATGACAGGCACGCGCGTAAGCCTGGACTCTGTCGTTCACGAGTATGAGCAGGGAGCGACGCCGGAAGAGATCGCCATCAGTTTTGCTTCGCTTCGAATCGAGGATATTTACGCTGCTATTACTTACTACCTCAATCATCGTGAACAGGTAGAAGAGTACCTGCGCCACCAAGAAATGGATGCCGAGGAGGTTCATCGCCGAATTGAATCCGTGCCGGATTATCAACAGAAGATGCAGGACCTCTGTTGTTGTACAGCATCTGACCGATCAACTCCCATCCTTCCGACCCCAGTTTTGCAAAAGCAACTGCCAGAGGATCGCTGGTTGAGCCACAGTCCAGGGTTTCGACCCGCCGACCGGTCGAGGTGAGAAACCCGATTGTCGCCGACGACGTGTTCCACTTGCGGTCGTAATTGACACCGACTATGGTGCAGTACTCCCACTTCCGCGCTTCTGCGGACTTTGTCGACTGGGCTTGAGCTGGGTGTATTAGCGAAAGCCCACCTAATCGCGCACCAACCCAAAGAGTCGCCACGAAGAAGAGAGCCGCGAAGAACACGGCAATGCTTCTGACCATCTGAATACCTCCTATCACGAACCAGGAAACGAAATCGGCCTTGGATCTGAAACGCCACTGTAGGGAAGAAGTCGCGGAACTTCGGAGATTGTCTATCGAGTGCCGGAGGCCGGGTCGCAGTTTCAGATCTCGCGCAACGCCTTAGTGATCGGCATTCGAGCGGCCATTCGGGAAGGCAGCAAGCCTCCCAACAATCCAAGAACCGCCGCGAAGATCAACGCTGAGATAAAAAGGTCCGGCGTTATCCTGAAGCTGAAAGCTACTTCGCTGAAGGTCCGAAAGTTCATCGTACCGGTCGCGATCCCGTTCACGGGTAAAGCAAGGAGACAACCAACCACGCCGCCGATCAAGGCTATAACCATTGATTCGATCACGAAGCTTAGCATTATGCTCGCCTTAGAAAATCCGAGAGCCCGCAGCGTGCCGATCTCGCGGGTACGGTAGGCGACGGCCGCGTACATCGTGTTCATCCCGCCAAAGCATGCCCCGATTCCGAGTATGATTGCGACAAAGATGCCCAACCCCTTGATGGGCGCGCTCGTGTCGGTTTGCTCTTCGTAGTACTTCAACTCCGGCTTTGCTTCGAGCTTCAAGCGTTGTTCAGCCGCAATACGATTCGCAAGCTGATCGCGGGTCGCGACGCTTTCGGCGCGCACCAAGGCGGAAGAGTACCCGCTTCTGTCGAAGGCGTCGGCGACATCGGTCACGTGCGACCAGATCTCGGAATCGAATCCCGTGCCGCCGGCATCGAACACACCTACGACCGTCAGGTTCCGGCGTCCAAGCTGAAGCGTCTGCCCGAGACTCGCGCCGCTAAAGCGATCTGAGATCTTGCGGCTGACAATCGCTTCGCCGACTTCCGGATGAAACATCCTGCCTTCAACGATCTTGATTTGTGGCCGCATCGCCAGCCCGGTCTCCGACACGCCGCGGAGAGTCACGTTTGAAGACTGTCCGCTCTCGCGTCGCGGAAGGTTTACTATGACGGCAATCTCACCTGAGGCCATGGGTTTGCCTTGCGGATCGCGCGCGATACCGGGAAGCGATTGAATTATCTGAAAGGCCTCCTTGGTCACAAAGCTCTGCATCTCGACCTGCGAGCCTTCGCGGATGACGATGATGTTCTCGGGCGAGCCGGTCGCGATCAGCGCGCTGTTCAAACCGTTTGCCAGCGCCATCAACGCCACGAATACGGCGACTACCAGCGCGACTGTTCCGATGGTCATCAGCGTATTGACGCGTCTGACGACCAGGTTGCGGAGATTGTATTTGAGAGGGATTGCCATAAAGTTTCTGGTTTCTGGTTTCTAGTTTCTGGTTTCTGGTTTCTGGTTTCTGGTTTCTGGTTTCTGGTTTCTGGTTTCTGGTTTCT
>JBBPIE010000042.1:0-49542 GCA_038040485.1 Candidatus Onstottus arcticum | reverse complement strand
GCATCACGGATCACGCATCACGGATCACGCATCACGGATCACGCATCACGGATCAGTTCTAAAAGCCGAACGAGCAAGGGGAAGGGTAGACATGAAAATACTACTTTTTGCCAACACCGATTGGTATCTCTACAACTTCAGAATGTCGCTGGCCGAGGCATTGAGAGCGCAGGGCCACGACGTCGTCCTGCTGTCTCCTCCCGGAAAGTATACGGAGCGATTGGAGCGCGCGGGGTTTCGCTGCGTCGGGTTTCGACTCGAAAGACGCAGGCTGAATCCGCTTGCCGAGTTGAAGACCATCGTCGAGCTTGTCAAAGTCTATCGATGCGAGCGGCCCGAACTCGTGCATCACTTCACAGTCAAGTGTGTGGTATACGGCTCTATTGCGGCGCGGATTGCGAGCATCGGCGCCGTAGTCAACGCACTCACCGGGCTTGGTCTCACCTTCAGCGACCCTCGCCTGCGTATGCGTGTGCTGAGCTGGATCATTAGTCTTATGTGCCGGCTCGTGCTGCTTCGCACCCAAGTAATCTTTCAAAATCCAGAAGATCAGGGCGCGTTTCGCCAACACAGGCTCGTCGCCGATAGCGCCAGCCACTTGATTCGCGGCTCCGGCGTTGACACGGAGCGCTTCAAACCGCGCCGCATAGTCCGCAAAACCAATAAGCGTTACGTGCTTCTCGCCTCACGGTTGTTGTGGGCGAAGGGTGTAGCCGAATACGTCGAAGCGGCGAGGCTCGTGTCCATGGAGTTCCCGGAAGCCGTCTTCCTGATCGCCGGCGAAAGCGACGCAGGAAATCCTGATACGGTCCCCGCCAGCGTCATCGCGCGGTGGAAGCGTGAAGGCAACGTCATCCTGCTGGGTCATTGCGACGATATGCGCGAGTTGATCGGAACCGTTGACCTCGTCGCCCTGCCGACCTACTACGGCGAAGGCGTGCCGCGCATTTTGCTCGAAGCAGCCGCCTGCGGCAAACCACTGGTCGCGACACGGATGCCCGGTTGCACCGAAATTGTTCATCACGACGAAAACGGTTTGCTCGTGCCGCCGCACGACAGCAAGGCTCTAGCGCACGCCATCGCCGAGATTCTGCCGGATGACATTCGCTGCACACGTCTCGGCAAACATTCGCGGCAGTTGGCCTGCGAGGAGTTTGCCGAAGAACTGGTCATCAGCCGTACCTTCTATGTCTACCAGTTGTCGCTGTTGCTGAGCAGGTCGGCTATGCCGCCACACAGCGCGCCGGCCGCATCTCAAGCGCCACGCAAGTTGCCCCTGAGCAAGCTTCTGCCACATAACCCGACGATAGGTCACTAGAGCAAACAAAAATGGGAACGGTCTATCTTGCTTCTTTCGTCGCGGCGTTGCTGGGATCTTTGATCCTCACGCGGACTTTGCGCAACCTGGCACTCAGACGTGGCTGGACGCTGAGGTTGTCGGCGCACCACATCCATCGCCAGGCGGTGCCGCGACTGGGCGGCGTGGCGATCTTCTTGACCGTGGTTCTGGTAGCCGGGCTGGCCCAGTTGACGCTGCCGTTGTTCAACGTACCTTTAGGCTCGGACCCGCAGGTAATGCGAAAACTTTTCATTCCGACGCTGCTGATCTTCGCGCTCGGTCTGTATGATGATTTTAGGCCGCTCTCGGCGCGCGTAAAGTTCAGCGTGCAGGCTTTGGCGGCGCTGCTGCTCTACTCGGAAGGCGTTGGCAGGTTTGAGCTGCCCGCGCTGTTGGGGCTTCCGGGCGCCCAGTGGATGTCGCTGCCTCTGACCATCCTGTTCATACTATTCGTTACAAACGCTTTCAATCTGATTGATGGGCTGGACGGGCTGGCTGCCGGGTCGAGCCTTTTTTCGACGGCCACAATGTTTATCGTCGCGCTGGTGTACGGCCACCATCTAGTCGCCGTGCTGACGATTACGATGGCGGGCGCGACGCTGGGCTTCTTGCGTTACAACTTTTATCCGGCGACCATCTTCTTAGGCGATAGCGGCAGTCTTTTTCTCGGCTTTCTGCTGGCGGCGCTGGCGCTGGAAAGCTCAGAGAAGACGCCGGCCATCGTTGCAGTGGGGCTGCCGATCGTCCTATTCGGCCTGCCGCTCGCCGAAACCCTGCTGTCGGTCGTGCGCAGATTCCTGAGCGGCCGCCCACTGTTCAGAGCTGACCGCGAACACATTCATCACAAACTGTTGGAGCGGGGCCTGACACAACGCCAGGCTGTGAGTACGCTCTACGGCGTGTCGGCAGTCTGCGGGCTGCTCAGCTTGCTGCTGCTTCGACGCGAGAGCGGCGTCATGTTTCTTGTCTGGTTCGTGCTCGCATTGTTGATTTGGCTGGGTGTCAAACGTCTCGGTTATCACGAGTTCCACGAATTGGGTTGCGCCGCACAGCGCGCCATCAGGCAGAAACGCGTGATCAGCAACAATCTCATCGTGCGGCGCGCGACCCATCAGTTGGGCGAGGCGCGCTCGCTGCTCGATGTCCTCTGCATGTTGCAGGGAGCATTGGAGGCCAGCGGCCTGGATGGTTGTCAACTGACGCTGTATTACGCGAGCGCGCGGCGCGACTGGCTGACAGCCGACGAACCTCACACCGGCGAACGACGCGTCGCCTGGCATCGTCCGCCGACAAGCGCGACACAGGGCGCCAGCCTGACGCCCGAATGGACGCTTACGCTGGAGGTGGAAACCAGCAGCCATGAAAGCTGCGGACAACTGTCTTTATATCGACAGCACAGCGACCAGGCGTTGCTGGTTGATTTGAACTTGCTGACCGCCGGACTCAACCGCGCACTTGCCGACGCGCTTGTGCGCATCGCCTGGCAACCCACGCAGATTAAAAGCGAAGCGATGCCAAGTGTGGTTGCGGTCCTAGCAGATGAGCGCGTGTCGCACTTCGGCTTCAAGACGGCGTGAGCTCAGAAACCGGGACTTGCCAGGTTTGCATACGATTCAGTTTTCTTTTCTCTCGTCTGCCCCCGTGTCCAAGGGTCGCCAACATGATGAAGGCTCGACGCACGGACAGCCCTGCGTTTAGTCCCATCACTTGGAGGGAACATGAGTAGATCAAAGTACAAACCGGCGCTGAGCCTGCTGCTGGCGTCGGCGGTTGCGAGCGTGTTCGCTATCAGCTCGTTTGCCGCATCAAAGCCGAGGGAACCGACGCCGGGAGTGAGCAGCACCAACCACGAAGGGAAGGGAATTCTCGGCCTGCCTTCCGGGAGGCTCATCGGAACAGGTCAGATCACCGTCGATGGTAGTGAAGCACAAAGCGGGGTTACCGTCTTAAGCGGTAGCACGGTTGCTACCGGGGCGGACGGCAATGCCACGATTGAACTCGGCGCGCTGGGCCGAATCGAGCTTCAGCCGAATACGACCGTCCTGGTGACTCTCGCTCCGGACATGGTTGCGGTGAAGATCATCCGCGTCGGGCGGGTGGTCCAATCGCTTCCGTCGGGAGTGAGGGGGCACACGAGGATTGAGGGCGGCAAGGCGCGATTGGCGGTGTCGCTGGGCCAGGTCGAAGTAAAGTCGGGAAGCGATCAGCGAACGCTTGGCGCCGGTGACGAGAGTTCGGTCAGTCCGGCCGGCGAACTCCTTGCGAATGGCAATGTCGCCTTCACGATTGATGATGGCTCGGCCAGGGCTTCAAGCGCGCGTAAGGGCGGCTATGTTTCGGCCGGGGCGGTTGGAATGGTGGCGCTTGCCGGCGTAGCTGCAGCAGCTACCGGCGTCGTGTTATCCAACCGCAGCGATAGCGGCAGCAGTGAGGCCCTTCCGAGGCCAAGTACGGTCGTGCCATAACAAAACTTTGCCGGCGGTCCATTGATGTTTCGGCGCCCTTGAAAAGCGTTGAACCAACCTGTTACGTACCGCTGGCTCAGCCGTCCTGACTCGTACTCTCTCTCCGTCAGGACGCATAGGCGCCCTCGGGATCAATCTTCCTTTGACCCGAGGGCGCTGTTTTTTTTTCGGTCTCGACACTCCCGCCTTCCGATCAAACCCGCTATCTGGAACTGCTGCCAACGGGTTTGCGCTCATTGGGGTTGCGCTCATTTCGCTCTGCATGGCCAATCCGGCGAGAACGGCTCGCTTTCGATTCCGGCAAGCGTCGCGAAGTGGTTCTTCATTTCCCATACCAATAGCGTCCTCGCGTGGCGGTAGTCGCCGGCTGAACTATAATAGATGTTCACGACTCTTATTGAACGAGTAGATGGGTAGTATCCGCCGGCTAGATATGACTGGAGAGCAGGCTCGAACCAAATCGTTGGCTCGATGATTACGCCGCCCGACAAACTGGAAGGTGAGATAAGGGACGCGAAGCGGGCGAGCGATCCTCCGCAGGTTCTGAAAGATGCCGTTGCCTGGTCGAACGCTTCATCGATCCAATGGCCAATAGCATCAGTTGAACCGGGAAACTCTTTGATCTCATTGATCACAGGCTGAGGCGCGCCGCGCTTTTTCGCCTTTTTCCATTGGCGCTTAAGCGGGTCACTAAACCCGTTGTCCCTGTACGGGATTCGGTATTGTGGGGAGAACTTTATCTCAGCACTGTATTGCGGGCCGAGGAACTTGATCAGGTTCTGTCCACGGACTGTATCCACCGAAAACACGAGCACCGGCAAGACTAACGTCAGTAAAACCGCCCTTCTTAGCATATCTCGAAGATATGAAGAATGAACGCTTGTTTCCGGCACCCGGAGTTCATAAGCGGAGGGCTTTTGCGGACGAAAATACGTCCACTCCGATGGAAATAACGGGAATCTCAGACTTCGATATACGTAGATGTACGGATAGACCCATTCGGTAAAGCGGCGTATAAAGGTTGCCTGTCGCTAACCAGGTCGAATCAACGAATCGGGCTCCCCCAAGTTGGCTAACTGACAATACTAGTGTTCAAGCACGGCATCGGAAGTCGCATCAGCGGCGAAGGAGGCTAGTGGAAACCCGGAGTATCTCAGTGCTGATAGCTGCCCATCAGGAGACAGCTCGCGCGTCTCTGGCCGAGTGTCTGGGTGGCGACTACTCGTGCGTGACAGTTAAAAGCGCGCGCGAAGCGATCGTGCAATTGGAAGCTGCTCGGTTTAACGTGGCAATAGCCGACATAACGATGGTTGGCGCGTCGGGCCTTCCGCTCTGCAAACTCATCCGTGAAAACTTTCCTCGTACGGTTGTAGTGGCAGCCTCGAGAGTCGACACCCCGGAATGCACGATCGAGGCGATTAGACAGGGAGCATTCGAATTCATCACTGAGCCGTTCGATGTTGTGCAGGTAACTCGGTCGGTTGCGCATGCACTGAGTTGCGGCCCGACTGTTCGCGACCTGCACTCACTCTGCCATTCACCAGCGGCAGCCGAAGCGCCACCTTTCCTCTCGAGGAGACTGGCCTGCTTTGGCGACTAGAATCCGCGCACGCATCGAGCGTAACAAACGCAATGCTACTCAGCGCTCGAACAGCGAGGTGCCCTCGCCGTCGTGTCGGAACAGCAAAGGCGAACCATGGTCAACAAAGATGTCTCGGTACTGATCGTCGATAACGACGAGCCGTTGCGCTGGCTTCTGGCGAAGTGTCTGAGCTGCTATTACACCTGCGCAACCACCGGCAGCGTGGATGAAGCGACCGAGATGTTGACGACCACGAGGTTCGACCTTGTGATCACGGAAATCAGAATGAGCGGGGCATCAGGGCTCGAGCTCTGCCAGCTCGTAAACCGGAAATGGCCCGACACAGCCGTCTTGATCATGTCGGACGCAGCCGATGTCGTGCGAGGGCTCCAGGCGCTTGTAAAAGGCGTGTGCGACTACGTGCTGAAGCCAATCGATCTATCGCAGATGCTGCATTCAGTTGAGCATGTGTTGGAACGCACGCGGGCAGCCGCGGTCGTGCGCAGTCAGCTCTCGGCCCAGCGCAGCGAAAGCAACTCGGCTTTCAGCGCGCAAAGAACTCCGGGCGGCGCGACCAAAGGTGCAAATCGGCGGGCATCAGTTCGCGTGCCATATCTCTGCGAGGTGGAGTGTGTAGGTCTTGACTATGGCGGCGTGATCTCGCACATCAACGACCTGAGCACGGGAGGCGTGTTTATCGACGCCGCCAGCCCGTTCCCGGTGGGTTCGAACTTCTCGCTCAGATTCAGAGTTCCAGACAAAGAGATTCGGGTGAACGGTGAAGTGCGGTATTCGATGCCCAAGATTGGAATGGGCGTCCATTTCCTCGACCTGGGCGCTGACGATCGGGTAGCGATTCAAAGCGTAGTTGAGGATCTCACGAGAATGCATTCTTACACCTACACAGCCCAGTTTGGAGCGCGTACCAATTCCGTAACGTGAAGCCGGAACGCACGCGAATTGGAAAGGGACAGGGAATCGTGGCCAAGAAAGAGGGCTCGATATTGATTGTCGATGCTGAGGAGTCCATGCGGAGACTGCTAGCTGACTATCTGGGTTTCTACTACCCGTGTCTCACGGCTGAGAGTTCTGATGAGGCGGCAGTGCTGCTGGCCTCGACGTCGTTCAAGCTGGTTATGACCGACCGTCAAACCTCGACCGCGTCCGGGCTTGATGTGAGCCAGCTCGTTCGGGAGATGTGCCCGGAAGCGGTACTGATAGTGATCTCGCGGAAGACCGAGATCCAATACGTCATCGAATCGATGAGGCAGGGCGCCTACGACTATGTGGTAAAGCCGTTCAATCGTCAGCAGGTGTTGCTTTCGGTGCAGCGGGCCTTGCGCCGGCAGGCGCTGGTCGCGGCGGAACAGCACTACGATCGTATGATCGAAGGAACGGCCCCGGCCGGCACTAACGAGCTTCGGAAACTCAACGAGACTCTGACCGGCACTGTTGACGCTCTGTATGCAAACTACCGAGCCACGCTTCGCGCCCTTGCGGCCGCGCTGCAGGCGCGAGATGTCGAGACCAGCAGCCACTCGGAGCGGGTCGTCGCGTACTGTCTGAGGCTTGGTAAGGAAAGGGGATTGTCGGTCAACGATTTGATCGCTCTCGAACAGGGAGCGCTGCTTCACGACATCGGCAAAATCGGTGTGCCCGATTCCGTTCTGCTCAAGCCGGGCACTCTGACCCCATACGAGTGGACCAAGATGATTGCGCACGTGCACCAGGGCCTTCGCATCATCGATGGGATCCAGTTTCTATCCGGCGCCCGGTTTGTCGTAGGCCAGCACCACGAGAAGTTTGACGGCAGCGGCTACCCTTGCGGTCTGCGAGGCGAACAGATTCACATCAATGCCCGCATCTTCGCCGCAGCGGACGCCTTCGATGCTATCACCAGCGACCGGCCCTACCGTCCGGCTCAGTCATACGCGCAGGCGCGCGATGAAATCGTAGCCGGTTCCGGCACGCATTTTGACCCGGTGGTCGTAGATGCCTTTTTGAACATTGGCGAAATGGAGTGGGCCAACATAAGGAGCGCCGCCGAGTCTCACGCCTACATCGACCAGATAATGGACAAGAACGAGATCTGTTCCTTCATTCTCTCGTCGAGACCGACCGTGGCTGGAAGTGCCAGACCACCATTCCCTCCGAACGGAGTCGGCCTGCCGCGGCCGGCCGCCTCGGATTGGAGCCTTCGGCTTCAAGCAGGCAAGCGCGCATGAAGACCATACAAAGTTCGAATCAATCGCAACAATCGGAAACCGCTATTCTGTTGGCGCTCCAGCAAGTCGCCGAGCTTGCGCGAGAACTGTGCCGGCCTGACTTCAGCGAGGTGGACAACGCGATCGGGCGATACCTGCTGGACACCGTCCAACCGCTCCTGCCAGGACCTGCGACCGCAGAAGCACCCCCGGTAGCAAAGCCACGTTCACCAAGACGGCGCCTGGCTCGTTTGCTTGGAAGGCGTCGTGGCGAAGATGGCCAGCAGCCCGCGTCCGTCATTGGAAATGGACAACCGCTCAATTTTGCTGACTGCGTGCCTTTCGACGGCGCCGGCGGCGCAGTCGATCCACGATATGAAATCGTGGAGCCAGAAACTTACGTGTCTGTTCATTGACGACCAATGAACCGGGGACGTCGGCGGCGATCACGACGGCCTGCCGAGATCCGGTCGAGAAGGAGATCAGGGAAGAATTCATACTTCGGCAGAGCCGGCGCGTCAGCGCCCAGGTTCAGATTGGTAAGCCTGTCCCCAAACGGACTGACGACTCGCGCCTACTCGACGTAGAGGCGCAGGAAGAAAGGGGAACAGGTGAAACCAAAAGGTCGAATTACCTCCGCGGCGCTGGCGCTTCTTGTTGGAGGGGCGCTCGCAAGCATGGCGGAGGCGCAAACGTGGCCAAAGTTTTTGCGGGATGCGGACCCTACCGTCGTGATCGTAACGCCGAAATATCACGTACGCGTTTTTACGGGGGGCTTCGATCTGCCGCATCCGAAGATCATCGAGAAAAAACTTCCCAAGCTGCTGCGAAAGCAGGGGCTTAGCGAAAACATGGTGCGCACCGCGCAAGAGTACGCGCGCAAGCTGACGGGCGTAACCGAGCCCTCGGTCATGCCTTCGCTGATCGACGAAGCGGTCGACTGGGTAGTCGTGCAATGGAACGGTTGCGGGGGAAAGTATGCCGGCTTCATCCGAAGCTTCGATTGGTCCGGAGTGACGATCACTGTCCGCGACACGATACTTCCCAACCCGGACACCGGAGTGATGTCGGCCGGTGTCGCAATGAGCAAGACCAGCGCGCACATAGTGAATCTCTCGTTTCAGCGCTGGTTCTCGGATCCGGCCAACGCGGCGCTGGTCGAAGTCTTCGGTGGCGCGCAGTGGGAGCTCAACAACATTGCGATCTGGAATTATTCCGGCCGGCCGCGCGATATCGGCACCAGCCGGCCTTGTCAATAGATGCGCAGTTCAAGCCAGGTGCAAACACGCAGTCGAAACACAAAACGGGGCGAGGCCTGGGGGTGAGCCTGTGAGAATCCTGGGGATAGCGAGAATGAATCTGGAAGCGGATGGTGAATAACAAACAAACATCGATTCTGGTCGTGGACGACGAACAGCCGATACGCAAGATGCTTGTCGACTTTCTTGGGCGCAAGCACCTTTGCATTGCGGCGTCGAGCGCTGAAGAAGCGACTCGAATACTGGCGTTGGGTCCGGCCAATCTGGTGTTGACGGACATCAGCATGCCTGGCGCTTCCGGGCTTGAGCTCTGCGAAAGCATTCAGCAGGCACATCCGGAAGCCGTAGTCATTATGATGTCGGGCAATACCGAGATCGATTCTGCGATCAAAGCGATGAGACACGGGGCGTTCGACTACATTACTAAGCCGTTCGACCTTCAACAGGTGACGGTGTCGGTCGAGCGGGCGCTGCGCTTCCAGGAGCTTGTGGTTGCCAAGCGCCGCTACGAAGCATCTTTGGAGGAGACCGTTTTTCAACGAACCCAGCAGCTTCGGTCGGTCAATCAAGATCTCAATCAGACGCTCGAAGTTCTATATTCAAATTACCGGGCAACGCTGCGCGCGCTTGCCGAGGCCCTCGAAGCGCGGGACTGCGAGACGCGCGGGCATTCGGATCGCGTGGTCGCTTATTGCCTGAGACTCGGAAGAGAGTTGGGGCTGGCGCACAGCGACTTGATCAGGCTGGAGCAGGGTGCGTTGCTTCATGACATCGGAAAGATCGGAGTGCCGGACGCGATCCTTCTAAAGCGCGGCGGACTAAGCGACGAAGAGTGGACCGAGATGCGGCTACACATTGCGCACGGGCTGCGCATAATCGATCGCATCGACTTCCTGTCGGGCGCTCGCCCGGTCGTCGGGCAACACCACGAGAAGTTTGACGGCAGCGGTTATCCGGCAGGGCTCCGCGGCAATGCCATACACGTCAACGCGCGGATTTTTGCAGTGGCGGATGCGTTCGACGCAATAACAAGCGACCGGCCCTACCGCCAGGCCCGATCGTATGCCGAGGCTCGCGACGAGATCATAGCCTGTGCCGACTCTCACTTTGACCCCCAGGTTGTGAAGGGGTTTCTTCGCGTACCTGAGAGCGAATGGGCGGAGATATGCCGCACTGCGGTATCGCGCGACTATCTGGAACAGATAATCGACAAGCACGAGATACGCGCGTTTATCGTCTCGCTCAAGAGCCATCGCGGAGCGACTGGCCCGCTTCGGGTGCCCCTCAACGTCCAGGATGCCGGCTTGACCAGTATGGAAACGAAGGCATCGCCTTCGAGGTGAGGGTCGCGAATGCACACACGGAAAAAGATACTCGTAGCGGATGACGACAGGGTCATGCGGGAACTGCTGGGAGGAATACTCACAAAGACCGGCTACAACGTGATCTTTGCCCAGGACGGGGTCGACGCTGTCGAAAAGGCGTCAACCGAGCAGCCGGACCTGGTGCTGATGGATGGCTTGATGTCGAAGATGCATGGCTTTCTTGCCTGCAAGACAATCAAACAATTCTCCGGGCCGCCCAAAGTCATTCTGCTCACCGGGATATACACCAAGCCCACTTGGGAAGCCAAGAGCGAACATCTTGCTGACGAGTTGTTGAGCAAGCCCTTTGAAAGAGACAGGCTGTTGGCTTCCATCGAGAGACTACTCTCCGAGCTCGAACGCGAGAGAGGGATCAAGTCTCCGATCGTCGCGGAAGGTACTCCCTCGCCGCTCGAGAACCGCCCCCGCGATTCAGAGAAGGGGTTCAGCATCTCGGCAGGCCAGCCGGCGGACGAGTTGGTCGGGAGCGCCCGGTAGAGATGCTTGGTAACGCCTTTCCGAACGGACGTGATCCCGCTTCACTCCATCGTTCAGTGGTGAGCCGTCGTTGCGGCTCGTTCCGGAGAGTATCAGCGCAGCCCTTCGGACGGAGCGGTCTGAGGAGGAACAAATGAGACTATCCTGGCACAGGCGTAGTCCTCGGGGAGCGAGCCTACTTGGACATGCACATTCGATCGGACGACGCGACAAGAGCACAGCTCCGAGTTGTCATAGAGCAGTTCTGCGCCGGGCACGGGAAGCCGTTTGCGTTTTTTGTTGTTTCTCGATGACCGCCACGGGTTTCGCTCAGATATCCGGGGCCGATTTAACTTCGAGGAGTCTTGAAGACTTGATGAACATCGAGGTCACCTCGGTGTCGAAAAAAGAAGAGAGACTGTTTCAGACCGCGGCAGCCGTCTATGTCATCACGCAGCAAGACATACGGCGCTCCGGGCTGACCAGCATTCCGGAACTTCTGCGGATGGCGCCTGGGTTGGATGTTGCGCGGATTGACGGCACGAAATGGGCGATCAGCGCGCGCGGATTCAATGGACGAGTCGCAAACAAACTGTTGGTCTTGATTGATGGCCGTAGCGTCTACTCGCCTGAAACATCTGGCGTTTACTGGGAAGTGCAGGATCTGCCGCTCGAAAACATCGAGCGGATCGAAGTCATCCGCGGCCCCGGCGGCACGTTGTGGGGCGCGAACGCGGTCAACGGCGTCATCAACATCATCACCAAGCGGACCCAGGACACGCAGGGAGGAATGGTTACCGCAGGCGGCGGCTCTGAAGAGCGCGGCTTCGGCAGCATCCGCTATGGCGGGAAGGTTAGTGAGAAGGCTTTCTACCGGGTCTACGCGAAGTATTTCAAGCGGAGCGGTCTGGTAGATGCGTCTGGCCGCGACAACAACGACGGCCAGCAGGCGCTGCGCGGAGGCGGGCGCCTGGATTGGCAGGCGACCGGCCGCGATACGCTGACGCTAGAAGGCGATAGCTATCACACCAATTTGCGAGAAACCTCATTGAATCTCTCTGCCGCCGCGCCTTTTGCGCCGCCCGCCAACGCACGCGGAGAATTCAACGGCAGCAGCTTGCTGGGGCGTTGGACGCGCACCTTTTCGGGGCGCTCTGATATGGCGCTGCAAGTTTATTACGACCACTTCAGCCGTGACATCTTTGACATTGCAGACCACATCAATACGTTCGACGTGGACTTTCAGCATCACGTCGCATTGGGCCAGCGGCAAAACATCGTCTGGGGGCTTGGCTACCGGTTGATCTCGCATCAGACCGAGACCACCAGCAGCAGTCCAATTCAGTTCTTTCCGAAGGAGAGGACCGTTCAACTCTTCAGCGGTTTCGCGCAGGACGAGATCAGGCTGGTAAAAGACCGGCTTCGGCTGATGCTCGGCGCCAAGCTTGAGCATAATTACTTCTCAGGTTTTGAACTACAGCCCAGTGTTCGGCTGTCGTGGACGCCAAGCGAACGGCAGACGCTGTGGGCGGCCATCTCGCGCGCCGTCCGAACGCCGGCGCGCACCCAGCAGGACATCCGGGTCAACTTTCAGGCCTTCCCCGGCGCTGACGGCACGCCGATCATAGGTGCCGTTTTTGGCAGCGCGAATGCGAAGTCCGAAGGTTTGCGCGCTTACGAGCTCGGCTATCGTGCTCAACCAGCACGCAAGCTCTCGCTCGACCTCTCGACGTTCTACAATATCTATAGCCGCCTGACATCGTTTGAGCCTGGTCTGCCGTTTTTCGAGACTGACCCGCTGCCGGCGCATCTGGTCATCCCTGTCCACTACGACAACCTGCTGCGCGGCGAAACCTGCGGCCTGGAAGCATCCATCAATTTCGACGTCACCAACCGTTGGAAACTTCAGGGCAGCTATTCATTCCTGCGCATGCAGTTACACCTCGACGCGCAGAGCCGCGATACCGCGTCGGGAGGAGCCGAAGGCGACAACCCGCGGCATCAAGCCCAACTTCATTCTTACTTCAAGCTGTCACGCAACTTTGAATTGGATGCGGCGCTCTACCACGTCTCGCGGCTGGCGGGCCGACAAGTCCCCGCCTACACGCGGCTCGACGCGCGCACCGGCTGGCACGTAACGGAGGGCGTCGAATTGAGCCTGGGCCTGCAAAATTTGCTCGACAATCGGCACCCGGAATTTAGCGGTTTTGACGTAGGTGCAATCACGAGCCAAGTCAGACGCAGCATTTATGGAAAAGCGGCATGGAGGTTTTAGCCGGTCTTGGCGATAACGCAAGTCGGAGGAGCAATGCAGTATGAAACAGAGTCAGTGTTTGGCAAAGAGCGTTCTCTGTGTTGTCTGCCTCGGAGGGGGCCGAAGGAAATAGCCCGCGACACCAGTTCCAGCTTCACTCTTATCTCAGATTGCCGCGAAGCTTCGATCTGGACGCTGCTCTCTACCATGCATCGCGCCTCCTCGTCTCGCAGGTGCCGAGCTATGCACGCCTGGACGTCCGGTTCGGATGGCGTTTGGGAGAGCGCCTCGAGATTAGCGCAGTGGGCCAGAATCTGTTGGAACGCCGTCACTTGGAAATCACAGGCAACGACGTCGGCGTTCGCTCGGGTTATGTCCAACACAATGCATATGGAGAATTCACCTGGAAGTTCTAGCGATATGAACCATGTCAATTGCGGTCTCATCTAGGAGAAGACAGGGATGGCGCGCGGCGCAGAAACAGCTAGTCATGAAGGTCGCTGTCCTTGTCCTATTGCTTACCCTGGCGAGCGGAACACGCGGCGCGAGGGCACCTGCTCAGGAGACGACTGAGTCTCAGGTCAAAGCCGCTTTTCTGTATAACTTCGTGAAGTTCGTCGATTGGCCTTCCGAGGCCTTTAGCGATAGCGGCGCGCCGATCATCGTCGGAGTAGTGGGTGAAGATTCCACCACCAGCGCAATCGATCACACGATCAGCGGCAAGATCGCAAATGGAAGGCGCTTGCTGATAAAACGCTTCTCGAATTTCCGGGCGATAACTCGCTGCCACGTCCTCTTCATCAGCTCCTCGCAAAGGGACAATCTCCCCCAGATTCTTGCTGCAGCAGGGTCCGCCGTGCTGACTGTCGGCGAGACCGAGCGGTTCGCGCAGATGGGTGGAATCATCAACTTCACAATCATCGATAACAAGCTCCGGTTCGAAATCAATCAGGCGGCGGCGGAGAGAGCTGGATTAAGGATCAGCGCCAAGCTGCTTAGCCTGGCTCGGGTGATACGGAACTAGGTTCACGGACCGAGTATGCACCTGTTACGAGACATATCGATCAATGGCAAGCTAAAGATCATCATAGTGATCACCAGCAGTGTCGCGTTGCTCGTCGCCTGCGCGGCATTCGTGACTTACGATCTGATCTTGACCCGACAATCCATGGCAAGCGATCTTTCCACGCTGGCGAAGGTCATCGGTGCGAACAGCACGGCCGCGCTCGCCTTCGGCGACAACGACTCTGCAAGGGAGGTGCTCTCGGCTCTCAGTGCCAAGCAGCCGGTAGTTCGAGCACGACTCTTTTTGCCCGACGACACGGTGTTTGCGGAATACTTGCGCAATGCCGCCCTCGACCCCGCGCTGCCCGAGTTCGAACACTCAGTGTCCGGCAGCCGCTTCGAGGGCGAATATCTGGTCGCCTGCGAGCCGATCGTCCTTGATGGAGAAACCGTCGGCATGATTCGCATCGTGTCCGACTTGAATGCCCTCAACCATCGAGTCGGCCAGAATGCACGCGCATTGGCAATGGTGTTACTTGGGTCGCTCCTGGTCGTGCTTGTCATTTCCTCGAGGCTTCAACGGACGATCTCGGGGCCGATCTCGCATTTAGCGAAGACAGTCAGAGCCGTTTCGCTCGAGAAGGACTACAACATCCGTGCGGTCAAAACCAGCCGCGACGAATTGGGGATGCTCATCGATGGCTTCAACGAGATGTTGACTCAGATCCAGGAACGCGACGTCGAGTTACAGAACGCTCGTGACCAGTTGGAAAGGAGAGTTGAGGAGCGCACCGCCGAGCTACAACAGGAAATTGGCGAACGAAAGCAGGCCGAAGAGACCCTGCGAGAGAGCGAAGAGCTCTTTCGTTCGCTTGCCGAAAGTGTCTCTGCGGCGATCTACATCTACCGCGAGGGAAGATATGTTTATCTCAATGCCGCAGCCGAGCTGATCACCGGCTACACTCGTGATGAATTGATGGAGATGGAGCCCGGGGACATAGTTCACCCGGACTTCCGGGAACAGATCAAAGCGCGCACCGAGTTGCGCTTAAATGGTGAAGAGGTCCCATCCCGTACGGAGTTTAAGATCCTTACCAAGAACGGCGAGCCGCGATGGCTTGACCTTAGCGCAAGTTTGATTCGATTTAATGGCGAACCGGCCGTTCTGGCAACCGCATTCGATATTACCGAGCGCAGAGGATGGGAAGACGCGCTTCGTGAAAGCGAAGAGAAGTATCGGACCATCCTCGAAAGCATTCAGGAGGGTTACTATGAAGTAGATCTAAGAGGCAACCTTACCTTCTTTAATGATTCACTATGCAGGATTGTCGGGTCTCCGCGGGAGAGACTAATGGGGCTCAACAATCGCGAATACGCCGATGCCGAGTCAGCCCGCAACCTGTATGCGGCATTTAATCAGGTATTTCGCACCGGGGAGCCGCTTGAAGAATTCCACAATCAGATTGTCACGCAGGAAGGCGTAGAGAAGTTCCTGGAGAGTTCAATCCTGCTCAGGCGAAATTCAACAGGACAGATATCGGGCTTTCGCGGCATTATTCGCGACATTACCGAACGCAAACGCGCGGAGGAGGCGCTGCGCCGGAGTGAAGAGCGAAACCGCGCGTTGGTGGACGCTATGCCGGATGCCATGGCGCGGCTTAGTCGCGAGGGCGTCTATCTTGATGTCCGCATACCAACAGGCTTCCCCAGAGACGCGAAGGCGCAGGAAGCGGTGGGGCTGTCCCTATCCGACGTGCTCTCGCGCGAAGTCGCGGATAAGTCACTCGAAGGCATCAAGCGCGCATTGGCAACCGGCGAGATGCAGAGCCTGGAATTCGAAGTGTTAGTTGGCGATCAGCGGCGCGTCCGCGAGGCGCGCATAGTGGTGTGCGGAAACGACGAGGTCATATCGCTGATTCGCGACATCACCGAGCACAAGCAGATCGAGGAGATGAACGTACGGCGAACTCGCCAAATAGCCCTGCGTGCTGACGTGGGTTCTGCCCTTGCCGACAGAAGCGCAGACTTGCGCCAAACCCTGGATTACTGCACGCAAGCCGTTGTACGGCACCTCGACGCGGCGTTTGCCCGCATTTGGACGCTCAACAGTGAATTGAATGTTCTGGAACTGCAAGCGAGCGCCGGGATGTATACCCATATCAACGGCGCCCATGCTCGAATCCCCGTCGGAGCTTTCAAGATCGGCCTCATTGCTCAAGAGCGCCAGCCGCATATCAGCAATGATGTTCAAAGCGATCCTCGTGTTGGTGATAAGGAGTGGGCGAAGCGTGAGGGAATGATCGCGTTCGCCGGCTACCCTTTGGTAGTTGGACACAAGCTGGTTGGGGTGATGGCGATGTTTGGCAGGCACAAGTTGACGGAAGACACCCTCAACTCGCTGGGTTCCATCTCGGACATCATCTCGCAGGCAATTGAACGCAAGCAGGCAGAGCAGGCCCTACGAGAGAGCGAAGAGCGCTATAAGACGCTCTTCGAGTCGGCCACCGACGGTATCATGATTTTTGAGGCGGAAGGTGAGCAAGCCGGCCGCATCGTGGCAGCGAACCCGGCTGCGGCTGAAAACACCGGCTACACGGTGGAGGAGCTGATGGGTCTCACCATCGACGACTTGCAGCCGCCCGAACAAGCCGAGCTTGCCGCACAGGATCGTCACCAGATACTCCCGGGCGAACACGTTACTTCTGAGCTTCTCAGGCGTCGAAAAGACGGCACGACGTTTCCCATCGAGGTCAACGCCGGCCTTCTTATGCTTGGAGGCAAACGCTTTATCTTGAGTTTTGCCCGCGACCTCACACAGCGTAAACAAATCGAGAAGGAGATGGCCATGCTTGCGCACGCAGTCCGCAGCATACAGGAGTGCGTGTCCATCACCGATAACGACCATGTCGTTCTCTTTGTCAACGACGCCTTCGTGCGGACCTACGGCTTTGAGCGGGACGAAGTGGTCGGGAAAAAACTTATCGACTTGGTCCGCGTGGACAGATCATTTAATAACGGCGACCCGCTGGGGCCGGGGCCGCCGTCGGAGGGTTGGGAAGGCGAGTTGCTTAATCGGAGGAAGGACGGAACCCACTTCACAATACATCTTACTGTCTCGCCGATTCACGACGACTCGGGTCGAACGATCGCGCTGGCGGGAGTCTCTCAGGATATCACCGAGCGCAAAAAGATTGAGAAAGAGGTGACCATGCTCGCGCACGCGATGCGGAGCATAAACGAATTCATAGTGATCGCCGACCTGGATGGAACCATCATCTTTGTCAACGAGGCCGCGGTTAAGGGATTTGGTTACGAACGCGAAGAAGCGATCGGCCATAACGTGACCATGTTGCACTCGACGCGAAACGCCCCGGAGTTCGTAAACAAAATACTGAGATCGGCGAGGGCTGGCGGCTGGGAGGGTGAGAAGCTCAGCCGGCGAAAAGACGGGACCGAATTCCCCACTTACCTTTCTGCATCTGAGATTCAAGACGACAGCGGGCGAGCCATCGCTCTGGTGGGTGTTTCGCAGGACATCACCGAACGAAAGCGCGCGATCGAGGAGTTGAAGAATGCCAAAGAAGCCGCCGAAAGCGCCAGCCGCGCCAAGAGCGAGTTCCTCGCCAATATGAGCCACGAGATTCGCACGCCGATGAACGGAATCATCGGCATGACCGAACTCGCTCTCGATACCGATCTCAGCCCCGAGCAACGCGAGTATCTGGGAATGGTGAAGACCTCGGCTGGCTCGTTGCTCACCGTGATCAACGACATTCTCGACTTTTCCAAGATTGAAGCAGGCAAACTCGATCTCGATGCTGTCGATTTCAGGCTCAGGGACAGCTTTGCCGAAACCATGAGACCGCTTGCAATCCGTGCTCACCAGAAGAAGCTTGAACTGGCGGTTGAGATTCCTCCTGATGTACCGGACGCGCTGGTCGGAGACCAGGGCCGTCTGCGTCAGATCCTGGTCAATTTGGTTGGCAACGCCATCAAGTTTACCGAAGACGGCGAGATAGTAGTTTCCGTCGAAACGAAGTGGGAAACCGATGACGGGGTCTGGTTACACTTTTCAGTCAGGGATACGGGGATTGGTATTCCGCCCGAAAAGCAACAACTGATCTTCAGCCCCTTCACGCAGGCGGACGGCTCTACCTCTCGCACCTATGGCGGAACCGGGTTGGGGTTGGCGATCTCAACTCGATTCGTGGGAATGATGGGCGGCGAAATGTGGGTCGAGAGCGAGGCGGGACACGGCAGCACATTCCACTTCACGGCTCAATTCGGCCTGCAAAAGGACCTCACTCCCGCGCATATCCCGGTTAATCCCGCGAACCTGTGGAATCTGCGTGTGTTGATCGTTGACGATAACGCCACGAACCGGCGGATCCTAGAACAGGTGCTAACGCACTGGAACATGAAACCCAGCGCGGTGGAGGGTGGTGAAGCGGCCCTCAGCATATTGAAGCGGGCTGCCGATGCTGGAAAGCCATTTCCTCTTGTGCTGCTGGATGCCTACATGCCGGGGATGGATGGCTTCAGCGTGGCCGCGAGGATCAAAGAAACTCGAGAGCTGGCGGGTACCACGATCATGATGCTGACCTCGAACGATCAGCGCAATGATGCGGCCCGCTGCCGGGAGTTAGGCGTGGCGGCCTTCCTTATCAAACCCGTCATGCAGTCGAACTTGTTTGACGCCATCATGACAGCGATGGGGGCTCCTGCACCGGCCGAAGAGGCCGCGTTCCCGGCACCGAGCACACCGGCCGATAGTAGCCGACAGTGCCTGCATATCCTCCTGGCCGAGGACAACACGGTCAATCAAAAACTTGCGATGCGATTGCTGGAGAAGCAAGGCCACACAGTAGTGCTTGCAGAAAACGGCAGAGAGGCCATTGCAGCTTTCGAGGGAGGGATCTTCGACGTCGTGTTGATGGATGTACAGATGCCGGAGGTGAATGGTTTCGAGGCCACCACCGGAATCCGGGAAAAGGAAAAGCTGACCGGCGGCCACGTACCAATAATCGCGATGACCGCACACGCGCTAAAGGGAGATCGCGAGCGATGCCTCGCTGCCGGGATGGACGACTATGTCTCCAAGCCGATCCGAGCTGATGAGCTTGCAAAGGCCATCGAAAACCAGGTTGGAGTTTCCAATGCGGCTTTCGCGGAAAAGCCTGAGCGAACGCTTGATGAAGTCTTTGACGCAGCAGCGCTGCTGGCGCGGCTAGATGGAGACACGGAACTGCTGAGGTACATAGTCGAGCTGTTCCTCGAAGAGCTTCCGCGACTGATGTCGCAGGTGCGCGACGCGGTCATGCTGGAAGATAGTGACGCGCTGGAACGGGCGGCACACACGCTGAGAGGCTCGGTTGGGAATTTCCATGCCGGCGGCGTCGTCGAGCTTGCGCTGGGTCTTGAGACGATGGGCCGGGAGGGCAGTTTGACCGGGGCAAAAAAGACAATGGCCATGTTGGAACGCGAAGTCGAGCGCCTAAGGCCGGCGCTCATAGCGCTTGGAAAGGAGCAATTAATCTATGAGGGTTCTGATCGCTGATGACGATCCTATCTCTTCCCGTATTCTCGAATCGAAGCTGATCCACTGGGGATATGAAGTGATGGTCTGTTCGGATGGGCTCGGCGCGTGGGAAGTTCTCCGAACCGAGGGCGCGCCCCAACTGGCAATCATCGACTGGATGATGCCGGGAATGGACGGTCTAGAGATTTGCCGCAGCGTCCGCGAGCAAACGCCTGTGCCCTATACCTACATTCTGTTGCTTACAGGAAGAGACCGAAAGGAAGACATCCTTACCGGGTTGAGCGCCGGCGCAGATGACTTCCTCAGCAAACCGTTTGATTCGCACGAGCTTGATGTGCGTCTGCGAATAGGGAGGCGCATTCTGGACCTGGAAGGCGGGCTGCTAAGATCGCGCGAAGCGCTTCGCATCCAGGCGACGCATGACCCCCTCACCGGAGTCTGGAACCGCGGCGCCGCCATACAGAGCTTTGAGAAAGAACTGCATCGCTCTTATCGTGAAGCAAAGCCCGTCGCTTTGATCATGGCGGACATCGATCACTTCAAGCTCATCAACGACACGTACGGTCATCTGGCGGGAGATGCGGCCCTTCGTGAAGTATGCCGCAGAATGCGAAGTCTGATGCGGCACTACGACACGATCGGGAGATATGGCGGAGAGGAGTTCTTGATCGTGCTGCCCGGATGCGATAACGCAGAAGCTCAACACATCGCCGAGCGAATCCGTGAAGAAATAGGCAGCCAGTCCGTGAAAACTCTGGAAGGAGAGTTGGACATCAGTATTAGTCTCGGCGTGGCAGTGGGCGACGGAAGCCGTAAGCTTGATCCAAACGCCTTGATCCGGGCTGCGGACGCCGCATTGTACCGGTCGAAAAGGACGGGCCGGAATCGTGTAACCGTGGCAACCCCGGCGGACATTAAGGATTGCGAGTTGAGCCATAGCCCAAGCGAGCCCCTCTCCGCGCTTCAGCTTGCAGACGACCCTCTGCGGCCCATTGAAGCGGACCGTTCGACGGTGGTCTGAACGTGGCAGAAAGGAGTCTCCAGACAGTGAAGGTTCTTATTGCAGAGGATGATCCAATATCGCGCTTCATGCTCGAAGCCAGCCTGAAGAGGTGGGGTTACGAAGTGCTCGTTACAACCAATGGCCGCGAGGCCTGGGATGCGCTACAGCAGGAGGACACGCCCCAGTTGGCGATTCTCGACTGGATGATGCCCGGCATGGACGGTGTTCAAGTGTGCCGAAGGGCGCGTCAAACCGCGGCCACCCGTGGGGTTTACATTCTGCTGCTTACCGCCAAGGGCGAGAAGGACGACATCATTGCGGGGCTTGAGGCCGGAGCGAATGACTATGTCGCGAAACCATTCGACCGAGCGGAGCTTCGCGCGCGAGTGCAGGTCGGCGTGCGCATGGTCGAGTTACAACAGAGCTTGTCGCACCGCGTCAGGGAGCTTGTGGAGGCGCTCTCGCAGGTCAAACAACTGCAGGGGATCTTACCGATCTGCGCTCACTGCAAGAAAGTGCGCGACGATCACGACTACTGGCAGCAAGTCGAAGGCTACATCAGCGCGCATACGGAAGTGCAGTTCAGCCACAGCATCTGTCCTCAATGCTACGAGACGATCGTTGTACCGCAGATCGAGCGGCTCTCGAGCCCGGAGAAAAAGGAGGAAGCCATTGGGCTCTGACACTGCGCCGATGCGACCGGCGGGGAACACGACAGGTTATGCAATCCTCGAGCTCGTTGCCGGAATTCTGGGGATAGCCGAAGACGCCGTCATCTCGGTGGATGAAACTTACCGCATCACGATGTTCAACCAGGGTGGGGAGAGGGTTTTTGGCTATTCATCCCAGGAGGTGCTTGGACAGCCGCTCGACTTGGTTCTCCCCGAATATTTTTGGGAAACGCACCGGTTACATGTCGCGGAGGTCGGGGAGTCCGAGGATGGGTCAACGAACGTGGGAGAGCGCCAGGAGACTTATGGACGGCGGAAAGACCGATCCGAGTTTCCCGCCGAGGTATCAATCTCGGATCTCGACCTGGGAGAAGAGAAGATTTTCACTGTCATGGTCCGCGACGTCACCGAGCGCAAGCGAGCAGACGAGGCGTTGCGCTCCTCAGAAGCACGCTTTGCAGGAATTCTGAGTCTGGCCGAAGACGCCGTTATCTCCGTGGACGAAGCTCATCGCATCACGACGTTCAACCAGGGTGCTGAAGGAATCTTTGGCTATGCTTCTCACGAGGCGATTGGACAACCGCTCGATTTGCTTCTACCCGAGCGCTTCAGTGAAATTCACTCGAGCCATATCGTGGTGTTTGGGGAGTCCGGAGATGTGTCACGCAAGATAGGAGAGCGGCGAGAGGTTTGCGGACGGCGGAAGGATGGATCGGAATTTCCAGGCGAGGCGTCGATCTCCAAGTTCGAACAGGGAGGCGAGAAAATCTTCACGGTCATGTTGCGTGACATCAGCCTGCGCAAGCAGGCAGACAATGAAATCCGATCTTTGAACAGTACGCTGAAACGCCATGCGGATCACCTTGCCACCGCTAATCGAGAACTGGAGGCATTCAGCTACTCTGTCTCGCATGACCTGCGCGCCCCGCTCCGGCACATACACGGCTTTGCCGATTTGCTGCAAAAACACAGCGCCACATCTCTTGATGAGATCGGACGCCACTATGTGAAAACGATCAGCGACTCCGCGAAGCAAATGGGCCGGTTGATCGATGATCTGTTGACCTTCTCACACATGAGCCGCTCCGACGTGAGAACGACTGCCGTCAATCTCAGCCATCTCGCACGAGAGGTCATTCAAGAGTTGGAAGAAGGCACCGGCCGGCAAAACATAGTGTGGCAGCTAGACCCTCTACCCGATGTTGAAGGCGACGCCGCGATGCTGCGCCTGGTGTGGGTCAACCTCCTGTCAAACGCAGTCAAGTACACCGGCACCCGCAGTGAGGCGCGCATCGAGATAGGAAGCAAAGCGCATCAAGAGGAAATCGTCTTCTTCGTGCGCGACAATGGCGTTGGTTTCGATATGCAATACGCCGATAAACTCTTCGGCGTATTCCAACGGCTGCACCGCTCGGATGAGTTCGAAGGAACGGGAATCGGCCTCGCTAACGTCCAACGCATCATTCACCGCCACGGGGGACGAACCTGGGGCGAAGGAGTGGTCGACGGCGGCGCTACGTTCTACTTCACGTTGCCACGGACAAAAGGCGAGACAACGAAGTGAAAGGAAGAAACTCCAATGAAGCGAATCCTGTTGGTGGAGGACAGCGCAAACGACATTGAACTGACGCTGATGGCGCTCGCCGAGCACAACCTCTCCAACGAAGTGGTGGTGGCTCGCGACGGCGAGGAAGCGCTCGACTACCTGCATCGCCGGGGAGCGTTTGAGAGTCGCGAAAAGGGGAATCCTACAGTTGTGCTGCTCGATCTCAAGATGCCAAGAGTCGATGGGCTCTCGGTGCTCCGAGAGGTCCGATCTGATCCGGAACTCAAGTTGATCCCGATAGTCCTGTTGACCTCTTCGGACGAGGAGAGCGATGTCGCTGAGGGCTATAACCTCGGTGTGAACGCGTACGTCGTCAAGCCCGTTGACTTCCATGAGTTCGTTGACGCAATCAAGAAGGTCGGTCTTTTCTGGAGCGTTACAAACGTCGCGCCTCCCGATGCCGGCGGCGGTAGCGGAAGCCCTTCCCAGCTGCGTCGCTCAGGAGGAATAAACCCATGAAAGAGCCTTTAAGTGTTCTCTACCTGGAGGATTGCGCGCTCGATGCCGAGCTTGTGCAAGCGACTCTCGATACCGAGGGTATTAAGGCTGAAGCGCTGCGGGTTGAGACTCTTGCGCAGTTCGTCAGCGCTCTTGAAGACGGCAACTTTGATCTGGTTCTTTCCGACTACAACCTCCCCGGCTTTGGCGGCATGTCCGCATTGGAAATAGCTCAGGAGAAGCGCCCAGAGATCCCCTTCATCTTCATCAGCGGGTCCATCGGTGAAGAGGTGGCGATTGAGACGCTCAAGCGAGGCGCGACCGACTACGTGCTCAAGCATCGCTTGTCGCGCCTGGCTCCGTCGGTCCGCCGGGCGCTCGATGAATCCCTGGCGCAGAAGGAACGCACGCATCTGGAGGATCAGCTTCGCCAGTCGCAGAAGATGGAAGCAATCGGCAGGCTGGCCGGAGGCATCGCCCACGACTTCAACAACCTGCTCACGGCCATAATCGGATACAGCCAGTTGTTGCTCGGCCGCATCGATGACGACGACCCGATGAAAATGGAAGTCGAGGAGATCGAGAAGGCCGGCAAACGCGCGGCATCTCTGACAAGCCAGCTTCTTTCCTTCAGCCGCAAACAAGTCGTTCAGCCCAAGGTGCTGGACCTCCGCGCCGTGATCTCCGATCTGGCCAAGATGCTCACCCGAGTCATCGGCGAGGACATCGACCTGATCAATCTCCCGGCTCCTGAATCGGCGTGCGTGAAAGCGGACCCCGGGCATATCGAGCAAATAATAATGAACCTCGTTGTCAATGCTCGAGACGCGATGCCTCGGGGCGGCAAGCTGACTATCCAGACCTCAGTCATCGAGGTCGACGCGCGAATTGCCGACCGCGAACTCCTGACTGCGCCTGGTCCATACGTGTTGCTATCGGTCAGCGACAGCGGCGTCGGGATGGACAGGGAAACGCAGGCGCGCATCTTTGAGCCTTTCTTTACTACAAAGGAGGCGGGCAAGGGCACGGGGCTTGGTTTGTCGACGGTTTACGGAATAGTGAAACAAAGTGGCGGGGATATCTGGGTCGACAGCGAACCGGGTCGGGGCACGACCTTCAAAATCTACCTTCCCAGAGTCGATGATGCGGCCGAGACGGCTAAGCCAGCCGCAGCCTCGCTTGGCGTGCACCAGAGTTCCGAGACAATCCTGCTGGTTGAAGACGAAGAGATCGTGCGCAGGCTCACTCGTGAGGTCTTGAAAACCCAGGGCTATACGGTTTTGGAGGCGCGGGACGGAATGGAGGCGCTTTCGATCTTCGAGCAACGCGACCGGACGATTGACCTGATGCTGACCGACGTGGTGATGCCAAACATCGGCGGCGCCGAGCTTGCGAGGCGAGTGTGGTCCGTCAGACCCGATATGAAAGTGGTCTGCATGTCCGGTTATACGGACGATGCGAATCTTCAGCACGGAGTGTCGGGCGCAAGCATAGCTTTCCTGCAAAAGCCGTTCACTCCAGCGACCCTCGCACGCAAGGTGCGTGAAGTTCTGGATGCTTCATGAGCGCTCGGAGCTCGCCTGCCTGAACGGTGAGGCCGGTTGGAGCTTGATCTTTTCAGGCAATAAGAGATCCCACACCGGCTGCTGGATCGCACGTCTATCGAGATTCTGATCAAGGAGAGGAAATCATGCACGCTGACTTTGACAAGGAAAATGGGAACAACGCAAAACAAACAAACGGAAGACCGATAAGGGTGTTGCTAGTTGATGATGAGAAGACCATGCACGAGATGATGGGATTCGCCCTCGAAAACACTGACTATTCTCTAGTGTCCGCCGCGAATGTTGATGAGGCAATGAAAGTAATATGCTCATCGTATCCGCCGGACATCGTCATTACCGATGCGATGATGCCTGGCGACAGCGGCTCTAGCCTAATCACGTCGATCAAATCGAACCCCACCACCTCGGATATACCAGTCATCTTGTGGACGGTACTGGAACAGCTAGACGGAGGCGTGATGGATTCGAGCGGCCAGGCTGACATTGCGATGAGTAAGCCGTTCGACCTAACAAATATCCTGGACAGCCTGACGAGAGCGCGACAACTGATCAAACCAGACATGGAAATATCGTTTTAGTCTCTCGGTTCCCCATCGATAGTTTTGGAACATCTCGAAAACATTCACCAGGAAAATCTCTTTTGAAAGATCCGATTGAGGAGGTTAGGCGATCAACATGAAAACCACAGGGATGGGCAGCAAAACTGAAAACAGAGTTCTGTTGGTTAATGACCACCCGGATCAACTGGAGATGACGAGTCTCTTGCTCGGTCAATCCGGTTATAGCGTCATAACCGCATGCGATGGTCGCGAAGGCTTTGAAACTGCGCGGCGAGAATCTCCCGATGTAGTTATCAGTGGTGTCTCGATGCCTCGTATGGGTGGCATCGAGATGTGCCGTTTAATACGCGAGGACCCCGACCTGCGTGCGACTCCTGTTCTTCTGGTCAGCGCCGGTCACAAGGATAGCGAAAGCGTGATTGAGGGGTTAAAGGCCGGAGCAGATGATTATCTGGAAGCACCCTACGACCCGATGCGCTTGCTTACCAAAGTAACCCAACTGATCGAGCGAAAGCGCGCTGAAGAAGCCCTGCGTAAGAGTCAGGCCCGACTGGCCGGTATCGTTAATGCCGCGATGGACGCCATCATCACTGTTGACAGCGAGCAGCGCATCCTGTTGTTCAATACGGCAGCCGAAAGAATGTTCCGCTGCTCCGCCGGTGAGGCCATTGGGCAGGCGCTCGATCGCTTCATCCCCGAACGCTTTCGGCCGATGCACTCGGCGCACATCCGATCCTTCGGCCAGACCGGCATCACGACTCGCGCCATGGCCGGAGCGAGGGCGATTTATGGACTTCGAGCCGACGGCGAAGAGTTCCCTCTGGAAGCTTCGATCTCACAGGTTGAATCCAGCGAACAAAAACTCTACACCGTCACAATGCGCGACATCACCGAGCGCAAACAGGCCGAGGAGTCGCTTTTGCGGCTGGCGGCCATTGTCGAATCCTCCAGTGACGCCATCATCGGCAATACTTTGGACGGCGCCATAGTCACATGGAACCCCGGAGCGGAAAGGCTGTTCGGTTATACGGCTGACGAGGCAATAGGCCGCCACCTCACGATCGTGGTTCCGGCTGATCGTGCAGATGAGGTGCCACGCCTTCTCGAAAAAATCGGCAGGGGAGACGGCGCCGCACACTATGAAACCGTGCGCGTGAACAGAGACGGAACGCGGATAGATGTTTCCATAACGGTATCGCCGATCCAGGACTCCGCGGGGAAGATCGTTGGCGCTTCCACAATTGCCCGGGACATCGGCGAGCAGAAGAGAGCGGAGGAGAAACTTCGCGAGAGCGAGGAACACTATCGCAACGTCGCCGAGACCGCGACGGACGCGATTATAACGACCGATGAAGAAAGCGCGATCACTTCTGTCAATCGCGCCGCCGAGAGAATATTCGGACATAGGTCCGAGGACCTCCTGGGTCAGAAGCTCACGGCGCTGATGCCCGGATACCTGCGGCATGTTCATCAAGCTTCATTGAAGACCTACATCACCACTGGTGATCGGCAGCTGGAATACTGGGAGTGCATAGATTTAATTGGGTTGAAGAAAGGCGGCCTGGAGATTCCCGTCGAGCTCTCGGTCAGTAGATTCACGAAGAACGCCAAGCATGTTTTCACCTGCATCGTTCGCGACATCACCGAGCGCAAGCAGGCCCAGGAGTCGCTTTTGCGACTGGCGGCGATTGTCGAATCCTCCAGTGAAGCCATCATTGGCAACACCTTGGACGGCACCATAATCACATGGAACCCGGGAGCGGCGAGGCTGTTCGGTTATTCGGCTGACGAGGCAATAGGCCGCCACCTCACGATCGTGGTTCCGGCTGGTCGTGCAGATGAGGTGCCGCGGCTTCTCGAAAAAATCGGCAGGGGGGACAGCGTCGCACACTATGAAACCGTGCGCTTGAACAAAGACGGAATGCGGATAGATGTTTCTATAACGGTATCTCCGATTCAGGACTCCGCGGGGAGGATCATTGGCGCTTCCACAATTGCCCGGGACATCGGCGAGCAGAAGAGAGCGGAGGAGAAACTTCGCGAGAGCGAGGAACACTATCGCAACGTCGCCGAGACCGCGACGGACGCGATTATAACGACCGATGAAGAAAGCGCGATCACTTCTGTCAATCGCGCCGCCGAGAGAATATTCGGACACAGGTCCGAGGACCTCCTGGGTCAGAAGCTCACGGCGCTGATGCCGGAATACCTGCGGCATGTTCATCAAGCTTCGTTGAAGACCTACATCACCACTGGAGATCGGCAATTGGAGTACTGGGAGTGCATAGAATTAACAGGGTTGAAAGAAGGCGGCTGGGAGATTCCCGTGGAGCTCTCGGTCAGTAGGTTCACAAAGAACGACAAGCATGTTTTCACGTGTATCGTTCGCGACATCACCGAGCGCAAGCAGGCCCAGGAGTCGCTCCTGCGACTGGCCGCCATTGTGGAATCCTCCAGTGACGCCATCATCGGTAAAACTCTGGATGGGACCATCTTCGCGTGGAACCCAGGGGCAGGGAAGCTGTTTGGTTACTCGGCTGGTGAGGCCATAGGCCGGCACATCAGTATCTTGATTCCGGCTGATCGCAAAGATGAAGTTCCGCAGATTCTTGAAAGGATCGGGAGGTCGGAAAGCACGGAAAACTATGAAACCGTGCGCCTGAATAGGGAGGGAAAGGGAATTGATGTGTCGGTAACCGTATCCCCAATCAAAGACGGTGACGGCGCCGTCATCGGCGCTTCGACGATTGCTCGCGACATTACTGAACAGAAGCAGGCGGAGGCAAAGTTGAAAGCCCTGACGGCCGACTTGCTGCACAGTAATCGTGAGCTCCAGGACTTCGCCTCAGTGGCCTCGCACGATCTTCAAGAGCCACTTCGGAAGATTCAAACGTTTGCGGACGACCTGGCTGAGAACAGCGCATCAACGCTGAGCGATGAAAACCGCGGTACTCTCAAGCGCATCCAGAATGCCGCGGGACGAATGCAGCGGCTGATCAACGATTTGCTTTTGTTGTCGCGCATATCGAGCGGAGCCCAGCCGTTCGTCCAAGTCGATCTCAACAACGTCGCGCGCGAGGTGCTGTCCGACCTGGAAGTGCGCATCAACGAGACTGGCGGGCGCGTGGACCTGGGTGAGATTCCCACGATAGAAGCTGAACCCTTACAGATGCGCCAACTGTTCCAGAACCTCGTAGGAAATGCCCTTAAGTTTAACTCGACTGGCAGGACTCCGATTGTGAGCGTTCATGGTGAGCTTATCGGTGGCAAGGAGGGGCTGGCTGGCAGTAGTAGTGAGGCTCAGGCGCAACAACTCTGTCAAATCACCTTTGAAGACAACGGTATCGGGTTTGATGAGAAATACGTCGATCGCATCTTCGCTATGTTCCAGCGCTTGCACGGCCGAAACGAATACGAAGGAACGGGGATGGGGCTTGCAATCTGCCGCAGGATAGCGGAGCACCATGGAGGCAACATTACGGCGCAAAGCATACTTGGCACCGGCTCCACGTTTACTGTGACGCTGCCGACGACGCGAATTAAGGAGAAAGCAGTATGAATCCCAGGAAAGAAGCTCTGACCATCCTGGTGGCGGATGACGATGAAATTGACCGGGGCTTTCTAAGAAGAGCCTGGGAGAAGAGTCGCGTGTCGAATGACCTCCGCTTTGTGGGGGACGGCGAGGAGTTGACCGAGTATCTCAAGCATGCAGGCAGGTACAGTGACCCCGCTTCAGCGCCGCGCCCGGCTGTGATATTGCTCGATCTGAACATGCCCAAGAAGGACGGACGAGAGGCCCTTCGAGAGATCAAGGCCGATCCTGAACTGCGCCAAATACCCGTCATTGTACTCACAGGTTCAAAAGTCGAGGCAGATATCTTGCGCAGTTACGATCTTGGCGCGAACTCCTACATCACGAAACCGGTAACCTTTGAAGCGCTGGTCGACGTGCTTCAAGTCCTGAGGATGTACTGGATTGAGATTGTCGATTTGCACCCTCCCGCACGATAGGAGAGCACCGTGAAGGCAACATTATCACGTGGAGCATACGTGTCGGGCTCCACTTTACGGTGCGATTCCAACGAAATTGAATCAAGGAGAACGATATGAATGCCAGTCGAAAATCTCTGATTGTCCTGGTGGCAGATGACGATGAGGATGACCGGGGCTATATCAGGAAAGCCTGGGAGAAAAGCCGCGCGGTTAATGAGCTCCGCTTTGTGAGGGACGGCGAGGAGTTGACCGAGTATCTCAATCATTCTTGCAGGTACAGTGACCCCGCTTCAGCGCCACGCCCGGCTGTGATATTGCTCGATCTGAACATGCCCAAGAAGGACGGACGGGAGGCGCTTCGAGAGATTAGGACCGATCCTGAACTGCGCAGAATACCCATCATTGTACTCACAACTTCGAAGGCCGAGGAAGATATCTGTCGCAGTTACGACCTTGGAGCGAACTCCTACATCACAAAGCCGGTGACCTTTGGAGCGCTTGTCGATGTGCTTCAAGTTCTGGGGAGATACTGGATCGAAATTGTCGATTTGCCGCCAGAGAATGGAGCATGAGATGAACAGCCAAACCGTCAAAGTTCTCCTCGTCGAGGATGACGAGGATGACTATGTGATCACCCGTAACCTGCTTGCGAAGATCGAAAGCGGCAACTTTGATCTCGAGTGGGAGGGCAGTTACGCCGCCGCGGTTGAGACAATCAAAGCATGTCGGCACGATGTCTATCTCATAGACTATCGACTTGGGGAACACAATGGAGTGGATCTGGTGCGCCTGGTAGTCGAGAGTGGCTGCAAGGCGCCAGTGATCATGCTGACCGGAGACCGGCGAGTTGATATTGAGGCGACGAGAGCGGGTGCGGCCGATTACCTTATCAAAGGGCTTATCACATCCGCAGGGTTGGAACGGTCCATTCGCAATGCACTCGATCGGAAGCGGGCAGCGGAGGAGCTGCAACTATCCGAAGCGCGGTACCGGGCGCTCGTGGACGACAGCCTGGGCCTTATCTGCACACATGATCTCGACGGCATGTTGCTGAGCGTCAATCCCGCGGCCGCGCAAGCGCTCGGCTACGAACCTGACAACGTGATCGGAAGGAACTTAAGCGAGTTCCTGCCTTCTACTGCTCACTCCCTGTATGGCCATTACCTCGTACTTATTCAGCAAGACGGGGTGAGCACCGGCCTGATGCGTGTCTTGAGAAGGGATGGTGGAGAATCCATCTGGGAATACACTAATTCTCTGCAGGTGGAATCAGGAAAACCCTCTTACGTGCTCGGCTACGCGCACGACGTTACCGAAAGCAAGCGGTTCGAGAAGGCGCTTAGGGAAAGCGAAGAGCGATATCGTGATCTGTTCGAAAACTCCAGCGATCTTATTCAGATCGCTCAACCTGATGGCCTGATTGTATATGTCAACAACGTCTGGAAGCGGGCCATGGGATATGACGATGAGGAAGTAACGCACTTTTCCGTCTTCGACATAGTAACACCCGACAGCCGGGCAAAATGCCTCGAGGTGTTTGCTCGTGCGGTCAGCGGGGAAAAGATTGATTACTTTGAAGCCACATTCGTAACCAAAGACGGCCGGGCGATCACTGTGGAGGGAAACATTACCTGCAGTTTCAAGGACGGAAAGCCCACATCAGCACGGGGAATCTTTCACGACATCTCTGAGCGAAAGCTCATGGAAGCCGAACTTCACCGGACGCGCGACAGCGCACTGGAATCCGTCAGATTGAAATCGGAGTTCCTCGCTAACATGAGCCATGAGATTCGAACGCCTATGAATGGCGTCATAGGCATGACCGAACTCCTGCTTAGTACCGATTTGGCCGCCAACCAGAGAGCCTCCTGTGAAGCCATATTGGCGAGCGCCGAGTCGCTCCTTGTGATTATTGATGACATCCTTGACTTCTCGAAGATCGAAGCCGGTATGCTGGTGTTTTCTTCGATCGATTTCGGCCTGCGCGAAACCCTCAGCGAGATTATTAACCCTCTCGCTGTTCGCGCTTGTGCCAAGGGACTCGAACTCGTCTATTACGTCTCCCCGGACGTACCCGAAGCGCTTATTGGAGATCCGGGCCGCCTGCGCCAGATAATTATCAATCTGGTTAGCAACGCCATTAAGTTTACCGAGCGCGGCGAAGTTGTCCTCCGTGTTGAAAAGATGTCTTGCGAGAACGACGAGGCTCTTCTGCACTTTTCCGTGAGCGACACGGGCATCGGCATTTCACCCGAGGACCAGAAACTGATCTTCGAGCCATTCGTCTAGGCTGACGGCTCCACGGTGCGGCAGTATGGGGGCACAGGTTTAGGATTGAGCATCTCATCGCGCCTGATCGAGAAACTGCGCGGGCGTGTTTGGATGGACAGCCAGCTTGACCAGGGCAGCACTTTCCATTTCACCGCGAAGTTCAAAGTACAGGGCGGGGTGAAGCCGGCGTTAGCACCGCCGGTCCTCGCCAGATTGCGGGATTTGTCCGTATTGGTCGTCGACGACAACAGAACAAATCGGCAACTACTACAGGATTTGCTCTCGCAATGGCACATGAATGCCTCTACAGTCGACAGCGGCCACGCTGCACTCGCTACTCTAAAACTTGCCAAGGACCGGGGAGAGCCGTTCGAGCTTGTGCTGCTTGATGTCAACATAAGCGATTTAGATGGTCTCCGCGTTGCCGAACAAATCAACCTGCATCCTGGACTCGCACGACATGTTATTCCAATGCTGCGTCCGGACAACCTCGGCCGTTCCAGTCCTGAGGATCTGAGGATTGCCGTAAGTCTGACAAAACCTATCAGACCGTCTGACTTGCTCGATGCCATTATGGCAGTTTTTGATTGGGCTCCAGAGCACGAAGGACAATCGGCAGTGGTTCCCTTCAGCACATTCCTTTCCTCCCGCTCACCGCTCCGCATCTTGCTGGCTGAAGACAACGAGATCAATCAGAGAGTTGCTGTTGGCATTCTGGAACAAGAGGGCCACTCCGTTACTGTTGCAGCCAACGGCAAACTTGCGCTGAGCGCGCTGGAGAGGGAACGGTTTGATCTCGTGCTGATGGATGTGCAGATGCCGGTGATGACGGGATTAGAGGCCGTGGCGGCAATCCGAGAGCAAGAGCGCGCGACGCGTGCTCACATCCCCGTCATCGCCATCACCGCCCACGCCATGGACGGAGACCGCCAGCGCTGTCTCGATGCCGGAATGGACAGATATCTGGCGAAACCAATCCGTGCGAGAGAACTGCTTAAGAGCATCGAAAACCTGATGTCGGGTTTAGCCGAAACGGCGCCTGGCGTGCCTGATCTGCCGTCAACCATGTGTGGATTGGATCGCTCAACCATGCTTGACAGTGTCGGCGGCAATCAGGAGCTGCTCCGAGCTATTATTGGCGTGTATCTCAAAAACTGCCCCGCTCTCGTAACACAAATCCGTGCCGCCGTTGCAAAGGGCGATTGCGATGCGCTCAAACTCGCCGCTCATACTCTCAGAGGCGCGGCTTCGACCTTCCTTACCGCCGCTGCGATCCAAGCCGCTACTCGGTTGGAACAGATGGGGCGAGAATCTCAGTTACAGTCCGCGGAAGATGAGTTGTCGACATTGGAAAAAGAGATCGCGCGCCTCGAGCCCGAGCTGAACGCACTGGTCGTCGGTTCTGATAGTGACGGCTGCAATCTAGCCTATTGATGACCAGACTTGCGCAACCGAGTCTCGGTCCTCTCCCATATGACTCCTAAGGCGATCCCGCCTGCCTTAGACCATTTTTCTCGGGGTTATCGTTACTCGAAGGGTTTGCTCTTCGCGGCGCACGGTTAGCCTGTAGGGAACCGCCCGTTCGAACTGTTCGAGCAATTGCGTCAGGGTCAGTTCAGCAGTCGGCCGCTCGTTGATTGCGGTTATTAGATCCGCTTTTTGCAGCCCCGCCTCAGTCGCCGGAGAATCCTCAAGCACTTCCTTGATCCGGAACGTCCGGTAGTCTTTTCCTTCAGCCAGGATCTTCAGTCCACTTGAGGCGCGGTCCATCGGCTCCTTGAATTTGGCGTTTGGCTCGAGAATGATTCTGTTTCGATCATAGTCGAGTAGGATCTTGAATCTGCTCATTATCTGTTCGCCTATGTTCCCTTGGATCGAAGCATTGGCAAGCGCGCCCTTCGCATCCGTGGAAAACATAGTGATGGGGTTATCTATCGTGAACTTGCCGATCCTGAACCCGGCTATTCGTCCCACTCGTCCGGTGATTTCTCCACCCGTACCGCCCCCTCCCATCGCCCTGATCGTCTTTTGATCCGGGGAGGGGAGATGCTGCTCTTCTACAAATGGCCGATGAAGTGCCAACGATCCGCCAGACCCGAGATCGATAACGAACTCTCCCTTTATTGGATCACGCCCACGTAGCATTACCTCGCCATGAATGATCGGGTGGCCTCCCTGGTCAAACCTTATCGAAATGATCTCGCCGGGTCCTGAGTACGAAAACTTCTGCTTGTCATGGAGTCTGAGCAAGCGGGCAGGATAGTCTACCTCCACCACAAACTGTTTGATGAAGTCGGCCCCGATGATGCCGTCTACATCGTGGCCGAAATTGGGCTCGAGCATATCCAGGGGAAGAGCCAGTGTCACCGGCTGCGTAAACCCTTCAAGCCCGGGCACGGTAAAAGAACTCTCCTTCACGTAAGCGCCCTTGAGCACGCCCGCACCGGCGCCGCCGACGTTGATCTCTCCCTCGAGTTTCAACCCAAGCGACTTCGCGCGGTCGAGGTCGATGATGGCGAACTTGTCGCCCGTATCAAATATGACCGAAAGCGGCTCGGAATTGTTGACTTTAATCTTCACGAAGATGTGCCTGGCGATAAGCTCGAAAGGAATTACGGTTGGAGCATTGTCCGCCGGCACTACGGAAGCGGGCACGCTCACGGCCGGCGTCGTAGCAACTCCGCAGATGAGAACAAGGATCAGGATCATCAATCTTCTGGCAGTCATTGGTTCTCCTTGGGCGCGGCTATTAAGAATTCTCTCGAGCTTGCGTAACAGTTCCAGTATTTTGTGGGTTCAAACGTTTGCCGGCGGGCGCTGTTCCCGAATCGCTCAAAGCGTCAACAGAAACGGCATCGGTGGACTGTCGTAACTCCTGCGATGTTCGTCCAGCGCTTGGGTTGAATTGGGCTTATGAAAGAGGTGGTTTGGAAACAAAACGCGCGCCATGCGCATTCTTTATGCGTGAGGTCTTGTGGATTGATCCTCTCGCTCCTAAGTAGCCTTCTTCGAGCGAGCGACCAGAACAACTCCTATTAGAAGTAGCGGCAAGGCTACCCAGAACGTGCCTAAGTCGGCCACTCGCTTGAGATTCAATATCATTAGCACTGCCGCGGCGACCACACATATGAGCCCCACAAGGCGCATCGTTGTTGATGACAAAATCAAGCTCCTCCTCGTTAATGGTTTGTGCGAGCTACTTCTATGATAAATGGTGGGATGAGTCAATGACTCTAAGAGGGTCGTCGATCTGCGCGGCTCGTACTTTTGGAACCAAAGACTCGGCCTCGTGCAATATCAAGTGTCGATTGTGCCCACATTCGAAATCCAAGAAAGCTGTCCAAGGGTGAAATGATTCAAAAGAAATTCGTGCTGATGTGGCTTGTTGTTCTCTCGCTGACGGCGTCATTCAAAGCGCAAACCGGCGACTCGCCGGCGTTGCCCGATACGATTGCGGGTAAGCGCGTTGCCGCCTACATCAAAGCCTTCAACTCGGGTGATGAGCAGGCCATCCGGCAGTTCTTCACGGAGAACGTTTCGGCGGCAGCGCTCGAGCAACGACCCGTCGATGTGCGAGTCGGAATTTACAAACAGATGCGCGGCAACCTGGGCGCGCTTCAGCTTCGCCGCGTTACGAAAGCAAGCGACAGCTCGATAACCGTACATCTTCAAACAACAAAAGGAGGGCTGGTTGAGATTGGATTTGAATTCGAGCCTCAGCCGCCGCACAGATTCCTTGGCCTGCACGTCGAGGACGTCGAATCGCGGCAAGATGTCCCGGAAGACAAGTCTCCGGACTCGCTGACTGAAGCGCAGGTTCTTGCGCTGATCGAAAGCCGTCTCAATGAACTCGCCGCCGCCGATGAGTTCTCCGGCGCCGTGTTGCTCGCCAAAAACGACAAGCCGATCTTCCAAAAGGCATGTGGTCTGGCCAGCAAGGAATACAACGTTCCAAACCGCATCGATACCAAGTTCAACCTCGGATCGATCAACAAGACCTTTACGCAGATGGCCATCGGTCAGTTGGTCGAGCAGGGCAAGCTCTCGTTTGACGATAAGCTCGGCCGGCACCTGCCCGACTATCCCAATCGCGACGCGGCGGAAAAAGTCACGATCCGGCATCTGCTCGATATGTCATCGGGTATCGGAGACTTCTTCGGGCCGCAGTTCGAAGCGTCGTTGAAGAGCCAATTTCGCACGCTCAAAGATTTTCTCCCGCTCTTCGCAAGCCAGCCTCTCCGCTTCGAGCCAGGAACCAAGCATCAGTACTCGAACGGAGGGTACATCGTGCTTGGTGCAATTATCGAAAAGGTCTCCGGCCAGGACTACTACGATTATGTTCGCGAGCATATCTTCAAACCCGCGGGGATGCAGAACGCCGATTGGTATGAATCGGACAAGCCTACGATGAACATGGCGAGCGGCTACACGCGTGAAGGCGCGGCAGCGGGTTCTCGCCTGAACAACATCTACACGCGTCCGGCGAGAGGCACTTCAGCAGGCGGCGGGTATGCCACGGCGGAAGACCTGCTCAAGTATTCGATCGCCTTGCAGACGGGTAAGCTCCGGATTCTCAACTTCAGAGAACCGGCTGGAGCCGCGAAACAACCCTCTCCGGGCGGGAAGGGAACGAGCTTTGGCGGGCTTGGTATCGCCGGAGGCGCGCCGGGCATCAATGCAGTGCTGGAAGTGAAATCGGCGGGCGGCTACACGCTGGTCGTTATGTCGAACTACGACCCGCCGAGCGCCGAGCAAGTTGCAAAACAGATCAGGGGATGGCTCGCGAAGATCAAGAACTGAGTTGCCACCGATTTTCCGCTCTCAAGAGATTTGATAGCCGTCGATGTGCTCCCGCCGCGCAGCCACGAGGCAGGAAGGAACCTTCAGCGCCTTATTGCGACATCGTCACTTCACAACAGGATCACGCAAGCGTTGGAAAAACCACCAATGATGCCCGTCGATGTCCTCAGCCAGGTAGCCCCGATCGGACCAGTAGTCTTCACCGTAGTCTGTGGTCGTTAGCTCCGACACAATCTTTGCGCCAGCTTCTCGCGCTCGCTTGCAGTGGGCTTCAACGTCATCAACATAGATCATCATGTTCTGAGTGTTTGCTCCGCCGAGGGCTCGCGGGCTCTGGCGAAAGCTATCTGTGGGACTGGGATTCTTTTTTGGTCCCGCGACCATGATGACGCCCTCGCCGAACACGAGCTCGGAATGCATGATGCTGCCATCGTCGCCCTCGATTCTGAGACGGACCTCGAACCCGAACGCGGCGCAGAGCCAGTCAATCGCTTTGGCGGGGTCTTCGTACCAGACACCCGATGATATTCGCGGCCAGCCGGGTGGCGTTGGTTTCATGGCTTTCTCCTTCTTGACTTGAGATGGGGCGGTTTCACTCTGTGCCCTTCGATCGAAGAAACTGCGGTATTCTTCGTCCGTGGGCCGAGTGCTCAATGAGCTGCTCAAGCCGCTTGAGCCTGGTCTCTTCTTTCTTGGCAGCCACTACCCACCAACCGGCGGCTTTTCGATAAGAGGGCGGTTGAGCATAAAAGAACTCCCACGCCGTTTTGTTCAGCCGGAGTCTTTTCTCGTAAGGCGGCGCGAGCTTGACGCTCCTTTGCTCGTATGAATAAGTGCCTGACTTGTTCTCAAGCCGAGCCTGGAAGGCCCGTTCGCCCGCAGGTAGCATCAGTCCCTTATCGCTGAGTTCCTTGACGCGTTTGATGTTGACGTTGCTCCAGATGCTGCGCGGCTTGCGAGGTGTAAAGCGAATCGTATAGCTGACCTCATCCACACTCTTTCGAATCCCATCGATCCAGCCGAAACATAGCGCTTCATCCACGGACTCGGGCCAGGTGATGCTCGGCTTTCCTGAACTCTTCTTGTAGAAACCTACCAACAGTTCCTGCGTGGTCGCGTGGTGCTTCTCGAGCCATTTCCGAAAATCGGCCGGTGATTTGAAGAGCTGTATCTTCATTCGGAGATGCCCTCAACCTTGGATCAATTGATGGAAGCGGCGGGATGGTACAGCCATCGGCACGCGCAATCAAGTGCGAACTGGAGTGAATGAATTCGTGGACCTCGCAGGCTGCTGAAAAAGTCGACGACCCAAAAGAATTCAGGTGCAATCCCACCAACGCAGTTGGTGGTGCGTTCATACTCGGCCTACGCGAGACACTGGGCGCGGAGGCTCGAATCCCACCAACGCAGTTGGTGGATCGTTCATATCCGACCTTGCCCTGATCGGCCGGAAAGTGAGTTCGAGCCGGGAGTTAGGCTGGGTATGAACGAACCACCAACTGCGTTGGTGGGATTCAACACGAGCCTGGGGCGTTCTTGTTTGTAGGCCGAGTATGAACGCACCACCAACTGCGTTGGTGGGATTGTCAGCTCGTCTGCATGATACTGTTTTGGTTTTTTCAGCAGCCTGCTAGAGACGCTGCAAATGAGTCGTCAGGGGTTTGTCAGGGAGTGACGTTTGCGCCGAAGCTTGCGCGCAGCGGCCGCCCGTCGATGTCCGCGCCGGAGGTTGTGCACACGACTCTGCCGCGCCAGTCCCGGTCGGAATTTCCTCGCATCTCGACGCTCACGGTGAAGGTCAGCGCTCCATTGGCACCGAGACGATGCACAAACGGAACCGTCTGTGTATGACTGACACCGCTACCTGATCGGGAAGACACCAGCATTCTTTCCCATTGAGAGTGACGCCCTGACTCGTCTTTCAGATCGAACGTCAAATCGTAGCGCACGCCTGATCCGGTTCTCATCGAACGCACTCGAATTAGCCTCGCATCAACGTTGCCCGGGTCGAGACGCGGCGAAGACTCACTGTCGGGCGAGGGAGTGCGCATACCGGTTGAAGTGCCCGCGCTTCCCACGCTGGACGCCCGGTACATCGAAACCGGTGTTGGTTTTGGGCTTCCAGTTTCAGCTTTGTTGCGGGGCTCCGTTCCTGTTTTCTCCTCGTGAGGCATCGAAGGCGCCGGGCTAGCCTCCGGGGTAACGTCATTGGGCGGCTGCTGAGGCTGTTCCTCCTCATAGTCGCGTGCAGAGTCGGGTGTTGAAACGAACGGTGGCTCTTGGACAGCGTCGCTCTCGGGAGCTCGAGACGCGCGTGCGACAGTCTGCGTTCTACCGCCGGCCGAGAAGAAAATAAAGACGGCCGCGACGCAAAAGAGAACCAACCCCACCACGATCGCCGCAGCTACGATGCGAAAGCTCGGAGCGTCGTTCTGAGATACGGAGTCGCCGCGCGCGTTAGCTTCGTGCCCCCGCGCGAGGTTGTCCACGGCGAGGATCGAAGGCGACCACGACCTGGACTTACGCTTTGTGCCGAAGCTCTGGAACAAAAGGGGGAAAGCCGCCGGAGATGAAACACGCTCTTCTTGCTCATTCCAACCCAAGGCGAGGGGCTCCGCGGGTTGAGGGCAAGGGTCGCTCGAGGAAGTACCGCCGGACACTTGGGCGCACTCATCGGCTTCGCTTTCAGGGCTCGGTTCGATCGAAACTGGCTCCGCCGGTTTGACCATTCGAGGAGCAATCGTTGGAAGCGGGGTTCTCGTCAGCAAGGCGTGATGAACCGGGCACTCGACAAAGGTCATCGGATACTCAGCCGCGCATTCGCCGCAATATAAGACGACGGCGTCGTTGCCTGGCGCTCTGGCTTCCATTGTTGGCCCACCATCAACGGGCGCACCGGTGAATGATGATCCGTGCGCTTGAGCCTCGACCAGGCTCGATCCGTCGTCCGGGCAAAACATATAGGAGTCTCCGACATCGAGTCCACAGACAGGACAGTTTTTCATCACCACCTCCAGAACTCGTTTGGGCTCGCTCGATATCATGCTTTGTTTACTTGAACTGCGGAACTTCCAATGGACAGATGCGTTTGCCTCAGACGGGAGTTGCCCCAAGAAATGCGCCGCGGAGAGGTTAAGTTGAGAAAATCGATCTCGCCGGGTTCCGAGCGCAGGGGTAACGTCAGGCCTCGCACGGGCACGATTGACCCCTAGCAACAGGTCCCGGTTTTCAGTTATTCTTCAAGCGATGCGAACACGTCTTAACCTCTCGAGCCGCCCATTCACCAATCGTCGCCCATTCTGGATCGCGATAGCCTCTGTCTTCTTTGCAAGCCTCTGGTTCTTTCTTTGGGTGACGGCCGAGCAGACTCAGGTCAGCGCGCAGGCCGACGCGGTCCTGGTCCGCATCGAAAGCCAAAAAGTCCTGGCCGCGACCGCCAAAGCAGAGCGCGAGCGCAAGGAAAGCGAGCAACGGCAAATACTCATCACGGAACGGGAAGCGATCGAGATGGCGTCGGCGCGGATGTTGATACTTCAGAAGAACTTCATTTGGAACCAATTGATCACAGACCTCGAACATCTCGTGCCGCATCAGGTGCGCATCTCCGCAATTAAGGTTGACGGAATCTCCAACACTGAAGGCGGGCTCGCCAGGGTTCAAGTGAAGGCACTGGGCGCGACGCCGGCGCAAATGACCGAGATGATGACAAACATCGAGAAGTCGGGCGGGGTTTTTGTCACCAGTCAGGCCGACCAAGAAGCGATGAGCGAGACCGGCGAGACCCCGTTTACGCTGGACCTTACCTACAAACCAACGAGGGGTGACGCGCAGTGATGCAAGTGCGAGAACGAGTGTCGCGACTCGACGTCGGTGCGCCGCGCGTCCAGACGCTGCCGTTCGGCTTAAGCTGGGTCGAGATACTGGCGGCGATCATAACAGTGGCGTTCCTGGCATTCGCTGTGAGTCGTTACTGGACGGCACTGAAGCCCGAGCAGGTGCGGCTGCGTCAACTCGAACAACAGCTCGCGGATCAGCAGCGCGAGTTGGTTCCGATGACGGTTGGCACTGCGAGTACAGCGTCACCGAACGACGTTGCAAGAGATGCGCTCGAGAGCCTGGAACGATTCAAGGCGGCTCATTTGAGACCACTGCGATCCGGCGAAATCGAGCTGCTGCGAGACTTGAACGCGCTGGCAAAGCGGACCGGCGTTCAGTTGGCCAGTGGGATCGACACGACTCCCAGGATGCCGGGACAGACCGAAGATTCGACCGACGAGAAGAAAGCCACAAAGGCGAAAAAACAGGAAGACGTGCTGAATGTCTTCCCGGCGCTGGTGACACGCCTCAGCGTTTCCGGTGAGTACGCAAACCTCCGAAGCTTTATCAGCGAACTGGAAAGCAGCAAACAGTTTCTCGTGGTCAAGACGATCTCAATCATCAGTCAAGAGGGCCAGACGACGGGCAGAAGAGGCCGCGCCGAGGCCGCCGGCGGACTGGTGCTGTCAATCGAGATGACCGCGTATTTTCGACCGGTGTAGAAGCGGGAACCAGGAAATCGCATGGCAGGCAGCGGAAATTCATCCGACAATATCAAGAAGATCGCGGCGGCTGTGTTGGGCGGCGCGATGGTGATCGTGCTGGTGTATCAATTCCTGTTCAGCGGACCGACGCCGAAGCCGACGCTTGGGACGCGAAACGCAAACACATCCCCGGCGCCAAAACCTGCGCCTTCTCAATCGCCCTCTGCGGCCGCACCGCAAAAGGCGCTTTCGGCCTCGGCAGTTCAGGATGCGTTGGTGCAAGCAATGCTAGCCGACACAACACCACTTAACCTTGCCGTGCTGTCGCATGCGATTGGGGGCTCGAAGCCAGGCGAGCGAGGCAACATCTTCGGGTTCTTTGTGGAGCCTCCGAAGCCGGCTCCGCCGCCACCGCCTCCGCCTCCGATCGTACTCACTGGGCTCAGCCCGCAAAGCGCGATTGCCAGCGCGCCACAGAAAGTCACAGTGACCGTGGTCGGCAGCAAGATTCCTCCGGACGCGCAGGTCTATTACGAGGGCTTGGCTAAACCGACCAAGCGCATCAACGAGACACAACTCTCGATCGAGCTCGAGCCTGGCGAGTACAGCGTTGCGCGTTCGTACAACGTTGAGGTCAAATCGCCTGCCGACCCAGCACACATGAACTCGAACGTCATTCAGTTTGTGGCGCAGGCACCTCCCGAGCCAGGCGTCGTTTTCAAAGCGCGGCTCGGCGACCTCGCGCAGCCGCAGTCGAGCTTTGCGGTCTTTGAGGTTCAGGGCACGAGGGAGATCAAGCGCTTCAGGAAAGGCGAAATGCTTCAGGGAGTTTGGCGCATCGACGCGATAAACGCAGACTCGGTCGACCTCACTCACACACAGTACGACATAAAGCGGCGGATTCCCTTGCAAGAGAAACCCAAATGATAGAGGCCAACGCAATGGGGCTTCGAAAAGACTCGCATGCCAGGCCCGCGGCGTTGAAGAGCGCGCCGGGCGGCGAGGGCGGCTGGGCGTTGCTTGGCTTGCTGCTCGCTCTCGGCGTGCTGAGCATAGTGATGTCTTCGGCGATCGTTCCGAACGTCAAGGTTGCAGTGCAACGCGACAAGGAAGCGGAGATGATCTACCGCGGCGAGCGTATGGCCCGCGGCATCGCGCGCTACTACATTGTGTTTGATAGAGAGACCTCACGCCTTCCGGGGTTTCAACTAAGCGTGCCACCGCCGTATGGCTACCTGACGGAACTTAAGAAGCTCCGAGACGGCGTCAAGCTGAATGTCAAAGAGTATAAGTTCGTGCGGTCTTCGGAGATGATCGATCCGATGAGCAGCCAGGAATGGGAGCCGGTGCGCGCGCGCGACCCGCGCATTATGAAGTATCTGCAAGCGTTTGCCGCTGAAACTCAGACTGTGATCCCAACGCAGTACCTGGACATGGCGGGCCCGCCCCAGGCGTTTGCGAAAGCCAAGCCCACTGATCCGCCCGCGAGCGGCGAACAGCCTAAACCGCCCGAAGGCACACCGCGCCAGCCTGGTTCCGACCCCGACCCCGACCCGGACGATGACGACGACGCGGAGAGGGACGACCCGCTCAAAGATCTGTTCGAGAGCGCCGGGCCGGGCTCAAGCAATGTTCCGATAGTCGCGGTCGCCCCGCGCGTTAAGGGCAAGGCGCTGCGGCCGCTGTACGGGTTGGAGCGATATGAGGATTGGATCTTCATGTACGTACCGGATATGAGTCAGCAGGGACCGATTCGGCCGATCAATCCGGGATCAAGAGTAAGTCAGTAGCGAGGACCCGGAACCTTTCCGCATCAATCCGCCTTCAAATCCGTTTCTCTCCCGCGCTGTTCTTGGTTTAGACTCTCTCCGCCGCCCCGAATTATCATCGCTCGCCCCGTCGTTTTGATACGGCCGAGGCTGACTGCGATAACGCGGCCACCACAATCCGAGAGAACTTCAACAGCTCGCTATGGCAACCACAACTGATCCGCAAAAAGGCGAACCGCTAACCACAGACGCCGGTGAACCCCAAGACGGCAAGAACCCGCGGCTGATTCGTGGAGTCGGCCTTGCAAGCGCAACCACGCTCAACATGATCGACATGATCGGTGTGGGCCCGTTCATTACAATCCCGCTGATCGTCGCGGCGATGGGTGGGCCTCAAGCGATGTTGGGCTGGATCTTTGGGGCGTTGCTGGTGATGTGCGACGGGCTTGTGTGGGCGGAGCTTGGAGCGGCGATGCCTCGCTCAGGTGGGTCGTATCGCTATCTGAAGGAAATCTACAATCCAAACAAGCTCGGACGGATGATCTCGTTTTTGTTCATCTGGCAACTCACCTTTAGCGCTCCGCTTTCTATCGCCTCGGGCTGCATAGGTCTGTCGCAGTACGCGGCGTTTATCTGGCCCGGACTGAACACAAGCTTCTTCGCGCGAGCCGGGCAAATACAGCTTCCAGTTGTCGGTGCGCTCGACGTCAGCGTAGCGATGACCGCCGGAACTCTGGTCGCGATTGGCACAGTCGCAGTTGCGGTCTTTTTGCTTTATCGCAAGATCACGATCATCGGGCGTCTCGCGGGGTTCTTGTGGGTAGGTGTGCTCGTGACGGTGTTGTGGGTGATTGTTGCGGGCATCTCGAACTTCGACAAAGCCCGCGCGCTGGACTTTCCGCCCAACGCTTTCACTCCGTCGCTCGGGTTCTTTCAAGGGCTGGGAGCCGCAATGCTGGTGTCGGTCTACGACTATTGGGGCTACTACAACGTCTGCTTCTTCGGCGGAGAGGTGAAAGAGCCGGGTCGCGTGATCCCTCGCGCAATCATCTACTCGATCCTTGCCGTGGCAGCGATTTACATAGTGATGAACATCAGCATACTTGGTGTGATTCCGTGGCAGGAGCTAGCCGAGACCGGCAAGCCCGAGAATGAAGCCGTGCGGAGCCATATCATCTCGACGTTGATGGAGCGGCTTTACGGCAACTGGGCCGGAGTGCTGGCAAGCGCGCTGATAATGTGGACCGCGTTCGCATCGGTCTTTTCGCTGATGCTTGGTTATTCGCGAGTGCCGTACGCCGCGGCGGTGGATGGGAACTACTTCAAAGCATTTGCCCGAGTGCATCCGAAACACAGGTTTCCTTATGTCTCGCTTCTGGCAATGGGGCTGGTCGCGGCGGCGTTCTGTTTTCTCAAGCTCAGAGATGTGATTACGGCTCTCGTAGTCATACGTATAACGGTTCAGTTCCTGGCGCAGATCGTCGGAGTCGTGGTTCTTCGCATTCGGCGGCCCGATATGCCGCGGCCGTTTCGGATGTGGCTGTATCCGATTCCCGCAGTGCTGGCCTTCTTCGGATTCGTCTATGTGTTGGTGATGCGGCCGAAGTCGACGCAGCCGATCTGGCTGGCGCTCGCGCTTATCGTGATCGGTTCGGCCATCTATCTGGTTAGATCGTGGCGGAGACGTGAATGGCCCTTCGGCGATGCTCAGTCTGAGAGTGCAGTGTGACGGTGAAGTGACTAACTTGTACGGGCGTCCCTCCGTGGGCGCCCCTTTCGCCGCCTAGGAGCGTTGCGCCATCAAGGGGCGCCCACGGAGGGACGCCCGTACAGTGAAAAGTGGCAACGAGTTTGTCGCGGAAGCACAGAGGTAGCGACGTTTTATCGGCGGGCTGTCTGCCAGGTCTTCGATGGGGAGGTTGCAGTGAAGTTCAATTCTCGAACGTTCAAAGCCATCATCAGCTTCATAGTCTTTTCAGCTGTTCTTTCGCAGCAAGCCTTTCTCAATTCGCCGCGAGCCGTCGCCGACAACCGGCCTGCCGAAGATCGCGGCGCGGCCGGGCTTGGCCAGGCGATCAAGCGGCTCGGTGTCGTTGCAAGCGTGCTTCACACCGGCGCCCATCCCGACGACGAAGACAGCGGGTTGCTTGCTTATCTTGCGCGAGGAAGACAAGCACGCACGGCCTATCTCTCGCTGACTCGCGGCGATGGCGGACAGAACGTGATCGGGCCCGAGTTATATGAATCGCTGGGCGTGATTCGAACCGAAGAACTGCTTGCCGCGCGAAGGATCGACGGCGCCTCCCAGTTCTTTTCTCGCGCGTTCGATTTTGGCTTCAGCAAGTCGCGAACGGAAACGCTTGCGAAGTGGGACCGCGAGCAAGTCCTTGCCGATATGGTTCGAGTGATCAGGGTGTTTCGACCTCTTGTCATTGCGTCGGCGTGGTCGGGAACTCCAAACGACGGACACGGGCATCACCAGGCGGCGGGGCTGCTAACTCAGGAAGCGTATCGCGCGGCTGCTGATCCGAATCGCTACCCCGAACAAATAAGAGAAGGCTTGCGGCCCTGGCAAGCAAAGAAACTCTACACTCGATCTTTTGACGGCACCGCGAGCCCGCGCGAGTTTCTGCCGTCGCTTTCGACGCTTTCGCTGAACACCGGCGAGTTTGATCCGTTGCTTGGTTGCAGCTACTACGAGATTGCTGCGCGAGGACGGAGCCAGCACCGCTCGCAGGATGCAGGGGCCATCGAAGCTCGCGGTCCGCGTTTTTCGCGGCTTCGTTTGATCGACTCAAAGGTTGGGCCAATCAAGAGGGAAAACGATATCTTCGATGACGTGGATGTGACGCTGGCCGGCATCGCCGAATTCGCTGGTCAGGCTTCAGCCCGGCTGAAGGAGCCGTTGGCGGAGGTGCAGAACGCGGCAATCGAAGCTCGAGAGAAATACAACCCGCTGTCGCCGGCTTCGATAAGCCCGGTTGTAGCGCGTGGCTTGAAGAAACTCCGCGAGCTTCGCGCGTCTCTGGCCGGCCTGGGCCTGACCGGTGGAGACCTCTCGGAGACTGAGTTTCTTTTGAAGCTCAAGGAATCGGACTTTGTCGATGCTCTTGCAAAATCCCAGGGCGTAATCGTGGATTGTCTCACCGATGACGAGGTCGCTACTCCTGGTCAGACAATAGGGGTGACGGTGACCGCCTATGCCGGCGCCGGAGCGAAAGTCACACGCGTCTCGCTTTCCGCGCCAGCGGGTTGGTTGGTCCTCCTGCAAAAGCAAACCAGCGCGGAAACGAACGGGCGGCTTGTGTCGCAGACCGAGTTCAAGGTAACGGTCCCCGGCGATGCCGATATCACGTCGCCCTATTGGCTGAAGAACCCTCGAGCCGGCGATATGTTCGTACCAGCAAGCGGCCAGACGGGGATCGAGCCGAACGCAAAGCCAGTAGTAAGCGCTCAAGTTGCGGTCGAGATAGTTGGGGAGAGTGTCGAAGTCTCCCAACAGTCAGAGTATCGTTTCGCTGACCGAGCGGTAGGAGAGGTGAGGCGTGAGCTAAAGGTTGCTCCCGCAGTTTCAGTAACACTTTCGCCTGGAATTGTTGTGGTGCCGCTCGGACTCGAAACCGTCTATCGCGGGGTCGATGTTTCAATAACAAGTAATTCAAGAGAACCGCAAAAGGGTTCGATCCATCTCGATACGCCCCCTGGCATAACGTCCCTTGAATCCATCGCAGTGAATGGAAAGCCCTCTGAAACCAGGTTCGAGCTCAAGCGTAAGGGTGAGCGCGTAACTCAGCAAATAGTCGTGACGATTCGTCCCGGACCATTCGCAGGTCCGCTACCGATCCGAGCCGTCGCTACTATTGGCGGTAAGGAATACCGTTCCGGAAATGAGCTGGTCTCCTATTCACATATCCAACCAAGATATGTCTATCACGAGGCTCGGACTGATGCTGAGGTGATCGACGTCAAGGTCGCGCCCGGTTTGAAAGTCGGCTTTATCGAAGGAGCGGGAGATGACTTTGGGAATGCGTTGAAGCGCATCGGAGTCGATGTGAAAACCATCGACTCGAAGGAACTGGCTTCGGGCGATCTGAACGGCTATGACGCGATTGTAACGGGCGTTCGAGTCTATGAAGTGAGGCCCGACGTTATCGCGAACAACGCGAGGCTGATGGACTACGTGAATCGGGGCGGAACCTACATCGTGCAGTACAGCAGGGGGAACTTTGAGACGGGGGGCTTCGCGCCTTATCGAATGGGGAAGGAATTGCCCGCGCAACCAGGAGGGGAAGCCGACCGGGGGCCGCGGCTGATTTATCTTAACGAAGCCGACCTCGTGGGCGCCCTGATCGCAAAGGTTGCGGGCAATCCCAGGGTAGGGTTTGTTGGAAGCGCACGCGACAAGACGATCGAGGTTCTACGCAGCTCCGGTGTTGATGTTCGCGCGCTTGAGCCAGGCGAACTGGCAGGCGATCTTTCTCAGATTGACGTTATTGTTGTCGGCTCGAGCGCCGGATCGCGGCCCGAGTTGTCAGAGCACAATGCAAGTTTGCTCGACTATGCGCGGAAGAAGCTGGTGGTACTGACTTACACTCGAGCACAGTTCATACGCGGCGATTTTCCGACGTTCCCGAGGCCCGAAGCTCGGCCGTTCCGCGTGACTGACGAGACGGCTAAGGTGACGATACTCGAACCTGATCACCCGCGATTCAACTTTCCGAACAAGATCACCGAGCGCGACTTCGATGGCTGGGTGCAAGAGCGAGGAGCTTACTTCCTCGGTGACTGGGATTCGCGCTTCAAACCGTTGATGTCGAGTCACGACGCGGGCGAGCCCGACTTGAAGGGAGGGGAAGTGATCGCCGAGTACGGCAAGGGTTTGTACGTGTACACGGCTTACGCATGGTTCAGACAATTACCAAAAGGCGTGCCCGGCGCCTATCGGTTGATAGCGAACCTCGTGAGCTTGCCGAAGGCGGGCCGCGCCCAACCGGCAAGATAGAATTGGGTCGCTCTCTGCGTTTTGCTCAGCGTCTTTGCGTCTCTGCGGTTAGAGGGCTCGCGAACTGGCAAACCTGAGAGTGCTCTCTAACCGCAGAGACGCGGAGACGCTGAGGTTACGCGGAGAAGATCTCTCGAACCAATTCTGGCCTGCCACTAAGTTGACTAGCGCCGGACGCAGTTGATAGCTTTTTCAATCAACCCATCACGAAAGGAACTCATATGCTCCCTCCATTTCAAAACGAACCGTTCACCGACTTCAGCAACGAGCGCAATGCAGCCGTTATGCGCGAAGCCATCGCCAACGTCGAATCCCAGTTCGGCCGCGAGTACCCGCTTATCATCGGCGGGAAGCGATACACAACCGGCGATATGCTCGCCTCTCCCAATCCTTCCAACTTCGACGAGATCGTCGGACTCGTTCACAAAGCCGACACCAAGCTGGCCGACAAAGCGCTCGACGAAGCTTCCGCGACGTTTCAGGAATGGAAGAGAGTCGCGCCCGAAGTTCGCGCTCGGCACCTGCTCAGAGCCGCAGCTCTCCTGCGCAAACGCAAAGCCGAATTCACCGCGCTGATGGTGCTCGAAGTCGGGAAGTCCTGGCCTGAAGCCGACGCCGACGTTGCCGAAGCTATCGACTTCGCCGAGTTCTATGCGCGCGAGATGATTCGGTACAGCCAGGAGCAACCGCTCACCGCGCTTCCCGGCGAACAGAACGAACTCTATTACATCCCGCTCGGCGTCGGCGTAGTCGTTCCGCCATGGAACTTCCCGCTCGCGATCATGGCTGGGATGACGTTGGCTTCGGTTGTCACCGGCAACACGGTTGTGCTCAAGCCTTCAAGCGACAGCCCGATCATCGCCGCCAAGTTCGTCGAGCTGCTTGAAGAAATTGGGCTCCCGCCGGGAGTCGTGAACTTCGTGCCGGGCAGCGGCAGCCGCATCGGCGACTATCTTGTGGGCAGCCCCCGCACTCGGTTTATCGCGTTCACCGGCTCGAAGGAAGTCGGGCTGCACATCAACGAGCTTGCGGCGAAGACGGCCGAAGGTCAGTTGTGGATCAAACGCGTAGTCGCGGAGATGGGCGGCAAGGACACGATTGTTGTGGATGAGACCGCTGATCTCGAATCAGCGGCTGAAGGAATTGTCGCCGCTGCGTTTGGCTTCTCGGGTCAGAAGTGCTCCGCGTGTTCGAGGGTGGTCGTGGTCGATCAGGTCTATGACGAGGTTCTGGGAAGAGTGGTGGATCGCACCAACAAGCTAAAGGTCGGACCGGTGAAGGAACAAGAGAACTGGATGGGACCGGTTTCGAGCAAGAGCGCTTACGAGTCGATCTCAAACTACATCAAGATCGGAAAGAACGAGGGCAGTCTCCTCACCGGCGGCGAACCTCTGAGCGATGGCCAACACGGGTGGTTCATAAAGCCTACGGTAATCGGCGAGGTCGATCCGATGGCGAGGGTCTCGCAGGAAGAAGTGTTCGGGCCGGTGCTTGCGGCGTTTCGGGCAAAGGACTATGACAACGCGCTCGATATCGCTAACAACACAGAGTTCGGCTTGACAGGCGCGGTCTACACTCGCGAGCGTGCGAGGCTTGAACAGGCGCGGCACGACTTTCATGTCGGGAACCTGTACCTGAATCGCAAGTGCACGGGCGCGTTCGTGGGCGTGCATCCGTTCGGCGGCTTCAACATGTCGGGCACGGACTCAAAGGCGGGCGGCCGGGATTATCTGGCGTTGTTCACGCAAGCCAAGGTTGTTTCCGAGAAGCTGTAGGGTTGGGTAGAGGGTGAGTTTGAGAAGTAGCATAGACTTTAGAGCCTCTTGCAAAACTCGGCATTACGGAGACTGAAGGCT
>JBBPIE010000041.1:0-49754 GCA_038040485.1 Candidatus Onstottus arcticum | reverse complement strand
AGGTGCTCATTGAGGCGATAGCAGACAATCAGCAAGCGTCCATAGACGATCTGCCACTGTTGACTGACGTTGAGCGCAAGCAATTGATTGAACAAGGGAGCGGCGTAAGCCGACCTTTACCGTCAAGAAAGTGCCTGCATGAACTCTTCGAAGAATATGCGGAGCGTATGCCTGATGCGATTGCCGTCGCAAGTAGTGAGGGGCGGCTGAAGTATTCGGAATTGAACAGTCAGGCCAACAGGCTGGCGGCTCATCTTCGCTGCCTCGGCATCGGCCCGGAAGTTGCCGTCGGAATCTTACTAGAACCTTCTATTGAAATGGTGCTTGGGGTGCTTGGCATCCTGAAAGCCGGTGGAGGCTATGTTCCCATCGATCCCTCATTTCCCAAGGATCGAATCGAGTTCATCCTCGAGGATTCCGGCGTAAGCGTGCTGCTCACGCGCAACGCTATAAAGGAACGTTTGACAGCATCCGGCATCAACGTTTTCTGCATGGATGAAGATGCGAAGTTGCTTACGGCATATGACGATGTGAACCTTCAAAGCAACGTGACGATTGAAAATCAGGCCTACACGATCTATACATCAGGTTCAACCGGACGGCCCAAAGGTGTCGTGGTAGAGCAGCGTCAGATACTCAATTACTTGTATGCCATTCTGAATCGATTTGAACTCAAGCCCGGCGCGCAGTATGCAATGCTGCAACCGCTGGCAGTGGATTCCTGCAATACGGTTTTCATTCCGTCGCTATGCGCAGGAGGCACGCTGCACGTTATGCCGCACGATCAAGCGGCGGACCCTTACGCGGTTCTCGAATACTTCCGGCACAATCGCATGGAAGTTCTAAAAATAGCGCCGTCTCATTTATCGGCTCTGGTTGACGCCTGCCCAACCGGAGACTTGTTGCCGCACGATGTATTAGCTCTTGGCGGCGAGGCCTCTCACTGGGATTGGGTTCGCGGCACTTTGCAGCCGCTTGCCCTGCCAACATCCAAGATGTTCATCCATTATGGCCCGACGGAAACCACAGTGGGAATGCTGACCTATCGCATCCAACCCGATTCGCCGCGACGCGGCACGCTCGTTCCGCTCGGCTATTCGCTCCCAAACACGCGAGTGTACATACTGAACCACGCCATACAACCCGTGCCCATCGGAGTCGCCGGAGAAATATACATCGGCGGCGACTGCGTAGCTCGCGGCTATTTGAATCGTCCGGAATTGACGGCGGAGCGATTTACGCCCGACGCTTTCAGCAATAATCCCGGCGCCCGCCTCTACCGCACCGGCGACCTGGCGCGCTGGCTGCCCGGAGGAGAAATCGAGTTCCTGGGGCGAACCGATTATCAGGTGAAGATTCGCGGCTTCCGAATCGAACTCAACGAAATTGATGCGATGCTAAATCAGCATGCTGCTGTAGAAACAGCGATCACGATTGCTCGTGAAAATGGGGCCGCCGACAAGCATATCGTAGCTTATGTGGTGCCGAAGCGAACAGGCAACAGCTCAAGGGAAGTAAGCGCTTTTGATGCGAAAAACTTGCCCCTTCGCCTCCGCGATTTCCTGAAAGGGCAATTGCCCGAATACATGATTCCGTCAAATATAGTTGTCCTCGATGCCATGCCGCTTAGCCCGCAAGGTAAGGTGAATCTGCGCGCCTTGCCTGATCCATCGATAGAGGTGATGCCGCACGACAGCCTGGAAATGCCGCGCACCTTGCTGCAAGCGCGGCTGGTGGAAATATGGGAAGAGGTGCTAAACACCAGTCCGATTGGTATCACAGATGATTTCTTTCAGATTGGAGGCCATTCGCTGTTGGCTGTGCGAATGATGACGATGATACGAAATCGGCTCAAACGAACGATACCATTGGCAAGCCTGTTCAGAAATCCGACTATTGCCAATCTCGCAAAATTGTTGGCGCTACCATCGGATAGGTCGGCATCATCGGTTCTCGTTGAAATACAACCGGAAGGTGACGAAGTTCCCTTCTTTTGCGTGCATCCGGTCGGAGGCAGCGTCTTTTGTTATACGGACCTTGCAAGGGTGCTCGGACGCGATCGTCCCTTCTATGGATTGCAGGCGCCTGCCCCGGGCGTGTTTTCTGAAGATGCGCTTCACAAATCGGGCACGACCATCGAACAACTCGCCGCTTTGTATATCCGCGATATTCAGCGCGTGCGGTCCGGTGGCCCTTACCTTCTAGGCGGCTGGTCTATGGGAGGGCTTATAGCCTTCGAGATGGCGCGACAATTGAATCAGCTGGGAGAAAGGGTGGGTATGCTTGTTTTGTTTGATACACATCTTCCGCCACAGAACCGCGAAGCCATAGATGAGCGCGATGAATTGCCGATTCTAATCCGATTTGCTGCGGATATGAGCCGATTGATAGGTAAGGATCAAGGCGATTTGCAAGAGCAGTTTTGTAGCCTTGACATAAATCAACAACGAGCCATGTTGTTGGATGCGCTTAAGCGCGATGGGGTATTGGCTGAAGAAGCGCCCGGGGAAGAAATGGATGACCTATTGAACGTGTTCACACGAAACGCGATGGCAGTTGACCGATATTGTTTGCAACCGGGCGAGCAACGCATAATCCTCTTCAGAGCCGCCGAAGCCAATGCGCCGGAACAACTAGCGCAACAGTGGAGGCGCTGGGCGGCGGGCGGCGTCGAACTATGCCTGACGCCCGGCGATCATTACAGCATGCTGAGGCGGCCTAACGTATCATTGGTCGCAGAGCGGCTGAAATTATATCTTCAACTATCAGAGCGTGAGCAGATTCAGAGCTTGAGCCGGTAGATTAACGTATAACAAAGCCAGAGAAAGGTGATGATGATGAAAATTCATAGTTCTTCACTTGCAGCGATTCGTGATTACCTAAACGAGATGATGTACTCTCTGGTCGATCTTCGTTTGTCCTTTGAGATTGGGCTGAGTCCCACCGGATTTCCAAAGTTTCAATCGCTCCAACAAATCGTGAACCGGCTGGACCCGGCGCATCAAGTATTGTTCCGGCTGTTTCGATTGGGTGAGACAGTTGACGATGCATTAGCGAAAGAATCGATGCCGGACAGGATTTTTACGGCATTGACCGAAACCGAAGTGTTGATCAAGGACGAGGCGGGCGGGTGGAGAACTCCGAGCCTGCTCATAGTTCCCGCCGAAGGCTTGTTGCTGCTAGTGAACATTCCACCCTCTTATCCCACCGCAAACAAACCATGTAATGTGTGGTTTGATATGTCCTCCTATTTCGTAGCAAAGGCGCTGCCCACGTACTTAGGGGACAAGCGAGTGCTGGACGTTTGCTCCGGCAGCGGTTTGCAGTCTCTTTTGTGCGCCGTGCGCGGGGCTACTCAGGTGCTTGGGCTGGAACTGCATGAAGAGGCGGTCATCGCTTCTCGCGCCAACGCTATCTTAAACGGAGTCGAGGGCAGAGTGGAGTTCCGCCAATCCAACGTGCTGGCTTCGTTAGAGAAAGGAGAGCGTTTCGATTTCGTAGTGTGCAACACTCCTTATGCGCCCGTTATTGAAGGACCGGGCGCTCCGTCCTCTTTGGAAGAAATCGGCAACAGCGTCTTGTTGCGGCTGCTCAGAGAACTGCAACATCACCTGTCCGAACGCAGCTGTGGAATTTTAGGCACCTGGCGAGCGATTGGCCATCAGTCATCCACCTATTTAATGCAATCAATCGGAGCAGGAATGAAGAAGGATGGCTTTGACACATTCGCATACGTCGATCGGGCACCCGATACGCTGGACGGCGTTTTGCGCATTCTGCAAACCGATTTAGAGCAGCGCCTCGAAATGCAGCCGGATCGCATAAATGACATCGTAGAGAGCGTCAGGAATCTATTCCAAAAATCCGAACGGCCAGTAGATGGATTCTATAATCAGCTAATCTATTTCCAGAGGGGAAAGATCGAAGCAGCCACTGCGGGGCGAGCAATCTTTGGTTTGTCTGCGCCGGTTCAAGCGTGACAAGATTATTTTACTTTTGATCGGCTAAGTAAAAAGTCCTGTCAGAGAGCGTGTCCTATGGCTATTTAAGGTTTAGGCAGTCTTTAACGACTTCATTACCTGGGCGACAGAGGCTACAACGCGCTCGACATCTTCGTCGCTGGTCTGCCAGTTGCACACACTGACCCGCATTGCGCGACGGCCGCGCCAAGTCGTTCCTCCGAAGAACGCTTCGCCGGCCGTGAGAATTGCCGCTATCACTTTGTCGGTCCAATGGTCATGGTCTTTTTCGGAGGCGTTAGGCCGAGGGTCAAGAAATCGCACCAGTCCTTGATTTATTGTCGGCTCCCACAATACTTCCGCGCCCGCCAAATCGCCAATCCTCATCACAATGGAATGAGCATGCTTACAACAGCGCTCTACTAGATTTGTTACTCCATCGCGTCCAAGCTGGCGTAGCGCAGCGTAAGTCGGAAAGCCACGCCCGCGCCGCGACCATTCCGGATTCCAATCCATTTGGTCTCGCGCATCTTCGTCGTGAACCAGATAGGCTGCGCGGTGAGACATAGAAGCGCGATGGGATTTGGCATCAGCAATGAACGCATAGCCGCACTCATAAGGAACGTTGAGCCATTTGTGACCATCCGTAGCCCAGGAATCTGCTGCCTCAAAGCCTCGCACCAGACGTTTGTAATGTGGACTGGCAGCCACCCATAAGCCAAACGCGCCATCTACATGAACCCACGCACCATAGCGCTTGGCGATTGGAATGAGCGTTTCAAATGGATCGTAAGCACCTATGTTAAGATCGCCAGCCTGCAAAAGAAGAATAGTGAGAGCCGAAGGTTCGCTTTGTAAAGCTTGCTCGATTGTTTCGGGCTGAAGACGGCCACCAAAGTCAGGTTGAAGGTCGATCACGTGTGCATCGCCAAGTCCCAGCAAACGTACCGCGCGTTCGATAGAGCCATGACGCTCGCTGCTTGTTAAGATTCGAATGGGCGGAGCGCCAAACAACCCCTGCTGTTCGACATCCCATCCGCGTCCGGCAAGGAGCGAATGGCGAGCGGCTGCAAGGCAGGTGACATGCGCCATTTGGCAACCGGTGACGAGCGCGAAAGTGGCATCGGCAGGCAGCCCCAGAATATCTTTCAGCCAGAAACCCACGACTTCTTCGACGATAGCCGAAGCTGGGCTGCAGGCGTAAAGCGCGGCGTTCTGGTCCCAGGTTGCGGTCAGCCAATCGGCGGCCAGAGCAGCCGACAGCGACCCGCCGACTACCCATCCAAAGAAACGGCCACCTGCCGATCCGAGCAGGCCTCCATGTACATCGCTGACCAGTTCATCAATGATCTGCTCAGGATCAACGCCTTCACTCGTCAGAGGTTTGTTCAGTCGGTTTCGTAAAGTGAGCAGGTCGGCTGTAGCTGCGACCGGGTTTTTATCCAAGTTTTCCAGGTATGAAAGCGCATTATGGAACGCCGCTTCAAGCGGCCTCCGCAGAGTGGGATCCTTTTTTTGCATAAGGCATATTATAATCTTGCCGGGCATTTATGCAGATGGCATTTATGAAGCGGCGTTCTTCTCGCTCCTTTCAATCCAGCGATCCGGCAAGAAAGATTCGAAGGTTGTTCCAAGCCCTGCTTTGAGCGCAAGCTCAAACGCAAATTTGCTTAAAGCCAGATCCAGTATTCCCAAACCGAAAGGGCTGAAAATGACATTTTCATTAGGATTCTCTCTAGCGGCGATTGCCCCTGTGGTCACATCGGCCAAAGTGCCTCGAATGAAATCTCGATGCCCCACTACCTGCTCCGTCAAATGAATTGATGTTTCTGCGCGGCAAACATGATCTGCATCATCTACGATATTATTGCAGGATAAAATTACTTCAGGCGAAAGGTCTCGCAATGATATGTGCAGAATCGTACTGCCCGGAGCCGCGGCCGAAATATCCATAATATGAGGTTTTGCAGCCGTCGTTGCCAGCGATATCAATTTACATTTGCTTATGACAGTATTTACGTCGCCGGCAACGATGACTTCGATTCGGCCTGAGATTTCTCGACACTTATCCTTGAACTGTTGGGCATTGCTTGAGTATATGTCAAAGACATAGAGCGTCTTTATTTCCGGACAAGCCACTGGAAGGAATCGAACTATTTCAAAGCTGATTAACCCGCAGCCAATTATTCCCGCGCAGTTTGTATTATCACCCTGCAAATAGGTTGCGGCCAGGGCCGCGCTTGCAGCCGTCCTTTTGGCGCTGATGATAGAGCCTTCCAGGATTGCTTGCGGCCTCCCGGTTTCATGTGAATTCAAAATCACAACCGCCGAGGCCCGGTCCTGTCCCTTCTCCAGGTTTGCCGGAAATGACGACACCCACTTTATGCCCGCAACTCCAAAGTCGTCGCCCAGGTATGCGGGTAGAGCGATTATTCTATTTCGAGGATTGTCAGGAAAACGCAAGAACAAGGAATGAGGCAGCGAGCTGTGTCCCTTGGAGTGTACCTCATAAGCAGTCTTCACGATTTGAAGCAATTCGCTCTCGCGGCCTGCCAGTAGCGAAGCTACTTCCCGTCCCTTCAAAATCAATATGTCGCCATTGTGCATGGTTTAGCCTCCGTTGACTTGTTGCCAAAGATGGGACACATCTCCAAAATGCTGTTCTACCCATCCATCCGAGTAGATGCTGTCGAGATAGCGCTCTCCGCGATCAGGGAAAATGGCTACACAGGTCGCGCCGGCAGCAATAATGTCTCTCATACGCTCTATAGCCATAATCACCGCTCCCGATGATCCGCCGACCAGAATCGCTTCTTCTCTCACTAGACGGCGGCAGCCGACAACGCATTCTAAATCTGATACGTGTATGACTCCGTCTATCAGATCGCGTTTAAGCAGCTTTGGGACTACCGCAGCGCCATGGCCCGGTATAAGTCGCTTTGCCGGCTTGTCGCCAAAAAGCACGCTTCCTATGGCATCGACAGCCAGCACTTTTGTTTGTAATTTATGATTCCGTGCGTAGGTGGCGCAACCTCTTATAGTCCCGCACGTGCTTGTGGAACAGAACAGATAGTCAACTTTGCCATCCAATTCTGTCGCAATCTCATGCATTGTCTGTTCGTGCGAAATCGCATTTTGAATGTTGGAGTATTGATCCGGCCAAAAACTATTGGGTATCGATTGCAGAAGGCTCTGCACCCGATTGATCCGAGCTTGAAGAAATTCACCTGTGGCCGGGTCGGGGCTGGAGACCATATCTATTTCAGCCCCATAAGCTTTCAAAATGCTGATGTTTTGCGCGGTTGTTTTTGTGTCCACCACACATACCAACCGCATACCATAGTATCGGCAGGCTTGAGCCAGACCTATGCCCATATTGCCGGAGCTGGACTCGATGATCGTACCCCCAGGCGCAATGTCGCCTCTTCCCAAAGCAGTTTCGATCATATTGAGCGCTGGTCTGTCTTTAATACTGCCGCCCGGATTAAAGGCTTCCAGTTTGGCAAAGAGGCGAAAGCGAGAATTCCTGGAAAACTGATTCAACTCGATAATAGGTGTATGACCTACAAGAGACAAAATCCCAGACTTCATAAATGGCCTCCTCCTTTCAGATGCCGCATCTTCCAATGAAGATAGCTGGAGCTTGGTGGAAAATGAACCACATACCGGCGCAGAGATCGATAATGCCCCGTGACAGACCTCGGATCGCGAGCCACACATCGGCACGCGTGTCTCCAGCTCAACTCACGATGTTTGCGTCTGTCACTCTTGATTTCCGGCCTTTTTCGTCGGTTTTCATGCTCACGATCGGGACCATGCTCCCGTCCATTCCTGCTATCACTAACCTTGCGCCTTGCTTCCTTAGCTCGCTCTCGGGCTCCTCTCGAAGCATCGCCTCACCGTGCCCTTGAGTCACTGTTCGCGTGCTGACCGGCACCTCGATCCCATAGTGCTCTTTGATTTCTTAGCAGCCTCGCCAAAGGACTCGTCCGCTCCGATCGCTCGTTGCAATCGTCGCGAGTATCCGCGGCAGGTCACTCCGGCTGCCAACAAAACGGCCGTATTTGTCTACCCGCTCGCCTGTAGACTTGTTCGCTTATCCGGATTCGTCCTAACGTCGTGCGCCAGTAGAACCCTTTTTTGTTTCTTGCTCGGTTCCTTTCGATTCTCCTCTCTCCAACCACGCAATCATGAGACAGGTCCAATTTGTTTTGCTGAAATTCATAAACACTTGTTAAGATGTATCAGTTATTACTATTTTATGCTTCGGTCAGCTTTAAAACAAGATTGGATTCCGCTGATTCACCAGTTGCCGCCGAAACCAACGAATCTGCGCGTTCGCCCGCTGGCGCAAGCTTCAAAAGCTCGGCGCAATTGCAATCCAGAACTCTGTCTATTTGCTGCCTTTCAATGATAAAGACTTGTGAAGACCTCCAAGTCTCGCTGATGCTGCACACGTTTCTGGGGACCGAGACGGAGGCTGTCAGGCCTATCGTGAGGTACTCTTTTAGCGAACATCTGAGGCGGCCATAAGCCTTGAGGAGAAGGCAACCGCGGCTGGAAGCGTAATAACCGGCGGGCACAGAATTGATCCGCACAGCATTTCAGAGGACCTGATGAGAAACTCACTCGATATTACATTTGACCGCTACTGTGACTCGGCTGCTTGATCTGAACCCGTCCGACTGCAAACCGATGGTCTGGCGTTTCAAGGAGACAGGTGTTGAAGCTCTCCGGCCTGGATCGCGCGCGTGTCGAATCTAGACTCAGGCAAAACGAAACAGTCGCGTGCCGGCTGGGGGTACCGACGGCGCTCGGGCACTTGGTCATTATTAATGGCCTTGAAAACGCGTCATAGCGTCTGGAGCATAAGTCGGGCGACCGCGTCGTTGAACTTGGCGGGATTCGGAAGGTCCGAGCCTTCGGCAAGTAGTGCATAGCCCAGCAACAATTCTGCATGGACGGCGAGCGAATTATCTTGCCTGTTTCTGTTGAATCGTTCCTGCATCTTCAGAAATATCTCATGACGCGGGTTCAACTCCAGAATACGACGCTGCTTCGGTCCTCCGCCCTTTCCCTTCTGTAGTAACCGCTCCAACTGAGGGCTATAGTCAGACTCGGTCCCAACCAGACACGCGGGTGATGATACCAGCCGACTCGAAAAATGCACCTGTTTAACGTGCTCATCGAGGATCTTTTGGAGAAACTGCAATAGCTCTGAAGATTCCTCTTCCCTCTGCTTGAGATACTGCTCGACCTTTTTCTTCTCTTCGGCGCTTCCGACCTTGACGGTGCCCTTGCCAGCCGACTGAAGCCTCTTTCCTTCGTAGTCCAGCAAAGATTGCACCAGCAACTCGTCCACCGGCTCGGTAAGGTAAAGCACTTCGTAACCGTTTTTCTTGAACACTTCCAGGTGCGGCGAATTCTCCACAACGTCGCGAGACTCACCGGTTAGATAGTAGATCTCGTCCTGCCCGTCCTTTAATCGTTCGACATAACCTTTGATGCTCGTCAGCTTCTCGGGATCATTGGAAGATTGAAACAGCAATAGCCGGAGGATTCGCTGTTTGTAATCATAATCGGATGAGACTCCCTCCTTGAGCACCCGGCCGAATTGCTCCCAGAACTCAAGAAACTTGTCGTGATCTTGCTCGCTAAGGTCTTCAAGCACCTCAAGGACCTTCTTGGTGAGCCATCTTCGAATCTGGGTGATATGACGATCCTGCTGTAACATTTGGCGAGAGACATTCAGTGGCAGATCTGCGGAATCGACCACCCCTTTTATGAATCGCAAATAACTCGGCAACAGCTCCTCGCAGCGCTCCGCGACCATGACTCTCTTGGCATACAAGCGGAGCCCGCATTCGGTGCTATGGTAAAACAGGTCGTGAGGCGCCCTCGATGGTATGAACAGGAGCGCCTGATATTCCACACTGCCCTCAGCCTTGAGCGCGATGGTCTTTAGTGGCGCGTTCCAATCGTGAGAGATGTGGCGGTAGAACTCCTCATACTCACTGTCGGTAATCTCCGCCTGTGGGCGGTTCCAAATGGGTCGCATCGAATTCAGGGTTCGATCTTCGGCAACGTAGGCGGACTTGTCTGCTGGAATCGCCGTCACGCCCTCGTCCCGCTCAATTGTCTCCCGCGCGAACTTGCACACAATTGGGTATCCAACGAAATCCGAATGCTTCGTGACTATTCGAGACAGAACCCATTGATCCGTATAGTCCTCAATCCCATTTTCTGGTTCAACTGGCTTGAGGTGCAGAGTAACGGTTGTGCCGTGCGTCTCACGCCTCGCTGCTGCCAATTTATAAGTGCCGTCGCCGCTCGATTCCCATTTTGTGGCGGCCGCTTCTCCCGCTCTGCGAGTAACCAGCGTGACTTTTTCCGCTACCATGAATGACGCGTAGAAACCGACTCCGAACTGCCCTATGAATTCTGCCAGCGCCTGGTTCGATTGTTCCTCTTTCATTCTCTCGCGCAACTCTCGGGTCCCCGATCTCGCGATCGTTCCAATGTTAGCGACCACTTCTTCGCGGCTCATCCCGATTCCAGAATCGCAGATCGATAGCGTCCTGGCCTCTCCGTCGGGTTCCAGGCGGATCTCGTATTTGTCATCTCCCAAAAGCAACTCCGGATTGGTAAGGGCTTCAAACCGGAGCCTATCCAGCGCGTCGGAAGCATTTGAAATGAGTTCCCTTAGGAATATTTCCCTGTTGGTATAGAGCGAATGAATCACCAAATCAAGAAGCTGTTTGGTTTCTGCCTGAAACTGACGCTCTTCGCTAGTTGCTGACATATCTTTCCCTCGCTTCGATCTTAGGACCTCTGCCCTACGTTCACATCATCGGCAGGTACATTGCTGAAACTCGTTCTCGACTACTTGTTACTTATTTAAATCTCGCCCGACCCGGGCCAGTGTAAGCATTTCAGTCCCCACTCATGTCCCTCGACGACTAGTGCAGCTTTGTAGCCCCGCCCAACATCCAAACTCCGCATCGCCCATCTGGATGCCGGCAACCCGTGTCCTCTCGTCTCCAGCAGTCGTGCCGGTTCTCCTGGAACCAGCGTTACGTCAAACTTATCGAGGGGGCACGAAAGCCCCTCACCCATCGCCTTGATGTACGCCTCTTTGCGGGTCCAGCAGTTGAAAAACGCTTCCGCTTGAACACCGTTCGGCAGCGACCTCAGCGTCTGCACCTCAAGGGCTGAGAAGTATCTCTTCGCGATTTGCCCGGTCGCGAAGTCCGGCCGGATCTCCTCGATGTCGACGCCCAGCTGACGGCCAATAGAGAACGCGAGCAATACGCTTGAACCGGAGTGAGAAATGTTAAAGTTGATGCGGGCCGAACTAAACTCAATCGAGAGCGAAGGCTTCCCGTATTCGGTATATCTGAAGCGCACCCGATCAGGAGTCATCTCAAGAAAGGCTCCCAGACATCGCCGAAGTATTCCGCGTGCAGCTATGAAGCGCACGCGGTCCCTCTCAAAGTGGAATCGTAGAGCCCTTTGCTGCTCGTCGGGGGAAAGGGTCTGAAAAAACGCCTTGATTTGCTCTGCCCGTTGATCCTGATTCGCCAGCCACACCTGAACCTCGTCGCTGCCCAGCTTAGGGCCCGGAGACGGAGTCTCAAAGTAGTTCGAGTGGTCTATCCTTCTTGTATTACTCAGATGATAGTGCCTCCTTGAGCCGCCTGCCGAAGACGGCTCCCCGAATTACAAGCACGTGTCGTACTTCTTTTCTTTCAGCTCTTCGAACTCTGCAGCCTTGATGCGACTGCAAGGCGTCCCAGAACCTGCTCGCTAAATTCTCCTCGGGTCACTGCTTTGTTCTGCTTTCCGTGTTGATGCGACGGCCTGCCAGGGCCTCCTGAAGCTGTCGGGCGAGCATTTCAAGCAAGAGGGTTTGGGATGATCGTAGAAAAAAGTGATCCCCTGGCAACATATACAAGGAGAAACGGGATGTGGTTTGACTTCGCCACATCGACAGCAGCTCGCGGGGCACCTCATTGTCCTCTAACCCACCGTAGGCATCAATAGGGCAGGCAAGCGGAGCACCAGCCTCGAAGTGGTACGTTTGAATCAGTTGAAAATCGGCCCTGAGCGCGGGTGCGACCAGCTCCATCAGTTCCGTGTGCTCCAATATCTCTCTTGGCGTTCCATCCATCTGCTGTAGTTCCGATATGAACTCGTCATTCGGCAGGTTGTATGAGGGCGGCTTGTCACTCGGAACCTGCGGCGCTTGCCGGCCTGAGACACAGAGTACCTCGGGTTCGCAGGCGAGACCTTGCCGTACACTTCGAGCCAGCTCAAACGCGATTACTGCTCCCATGCTATGTCCGAAGAACGCAAATGGTCTGTCCAGCAACGGGGTGATGGCGGTCGTAAGAGCTGTCACCAGATCCGGCAGGCTTACGAAGCTAGGCTCTCGCAGTCGCGGCCCTCTCCCGGGGAGTTGGGCAGGTAGGACTTCGATCGTGGGAGGCAAGTACTGCTGCCAGTCCCTGTAGATATGGGCCGTTCCGCCCGCGTATGGAAAACAGAACAGTCTGAGCTGCGCCCGTTCGCCTGCATACGGCCTCCGGAACCACGGATAAGACGGGTCTAGCATAGCCTAAGAACCCTCTTAGGAAGCTTAGCCACGCGGAGCTTCTGCTATCGCAGGCGTCCACGCTGGGAACTATTCTCCGAACGTGACATTGTAATGTCCAGTGCGCCGGCGCCTCGGGTATACGATTCTCCCATCCGCCTCCGCGTTGTCATTTCTATCACTATGGTGATGGAGAGTTCCATGGGATTCTTGTATCATTTACAACGCTTAAGGTGCTAAAGCAACGTGTTCATTGTGGTCCTCTGGAATCAACAATCTGTGCGTCAACTTTTGGTGGTAGATCGAGAACTCATGCACGGGAAACCTCAGCGGCTCAACGGTGTAATCCGGATGAAAGATCATTCCTCCTCTTGACGGTAAGCCGATACCCTTTACACTGGAGTTTAGGAGTTCTATTAACGTGCTCAGTCTCTCCCATTCTGACCGTTCTTCATGCACATCGACCGCAAACGGCACCAGCTTGAGCGTGTCGAACAGGCTCACCGACGGCTGATCTCCGTCTCGAAACCCATACAGACCAAGTTGGACCGCTCCTGCGGAGAGTCCTAACAAGGCCGCCCCGGCGTGATAGCGTCTGATCAGCGCTTCCTTGATACCAACCTGATCGATCACATCCCAGCCTCTTTGCACATCGCCCCCGGCAAGCAGGATGATGTCGGCGCTCTCAAAGAACAGCTTGTCTTCCCAGGAGAAGGAGGACTTGATCATCTTGCAATCAGTGACGCCGATGTTGGCCATGGCTGCCGTGAAAATGGAATAGAACTCCGGTTTGTCGCCATTGGACGCACCCACGTATGCGGCCGCGGGGCGTTCCTTGCCGAGGCGACATCTGACCTGAGACAGGAACAGTCCGCGCTTGTTTCTCCAGAAAAGGAGTTCGCTGTCGGCAAGCAGATATATTGGCTGAAGAGGTGTCAGCATCTTATCTTTCACTCAATTCTTCTTGCCTGCGGCAATACTCTCGCTTCTTACCTACTGAGTAGAGTGTTAGTCAACTTGAATTCTGCGCCGGCGAGATGATCTGAAAAAGTCTACATTTGCTTCTTTGAACGGCACTAAAGTCGCAATAAACTGAACCAGTACCCAGCTAGTTTGTTTGAGCAACGCGAAGTGAGGACTTGCCGTCAGTCATGGGCTGATCCGGCGAACGCAGTTTTCTTGACTCACCGAAAGCTCTCTCAATGCATATCGGCCCGGGTAACAGGTTCTAACGCAGATGACCAGGCAGTATCGCAGGTGCGGGCCTCTTAGTGATCCCGTTCATGCTTGAGCTTCCATTTTCTCCAGGTGACCTGTGCCTGTTAACGTTTCCAGGTTTATTTCAGCAATGCACCTGACCTTGACGTAATCCAGTGTTAGACCTCCAACTATACGAACCGTCCCAGCACCTTTCTCAAAATCCGAGTTGGTAAAATCACACTGATCGCGATCAAGCCTCACACCGAGTTCGGTCTTCCCCTGAGTAGCAGTGAACGTAATGTGGACATACCCGCGATCAATTGCCTCTTTGAACAGATTGACTGTTCTATCAGGCCGAACGCTCGCTTCTACAGGGTGTTCTCCTCGTGACAACTTGTCAACGAGACTTTCGCCCTTTGGTCGGTCTGAAGGCGTTGGAGGAGGTGGCGGCGGATTCTTGGCCATCTCTTCCATCTTCAGCCGTAAGCTAAGAGGTCTCATATCGGTCCATACCTCTTTTATGTAAGCTAGGCACTCAGCTTTCGGCCCTTCCTTACCCACGTCCCTCCAGCCAGATGGATTCTCACGGCCGGCGGGCCAAATTGAGTACTGCTCTTCGTGATTCATTACAACCTTATAGATAGTGTTGTCTTCTCTGTCAGGATCGTCCCAACTCATTTTGCTTCCTCCTATAAAGAATGTAAGGTGAGACCAGGAAGACTCCGCCCCTACGCAGAAATCGTGCTAAGAAGGATCCACTCTCACGAAAATCCGGGTTCCTGCCGACGAAACCAAAGCCTGATTGTGGCCCCGGTATCGATAATTCAGCGAGTATTGCAGAAATCGTGAAATCATAATTGTGTAACTGATGCTGTGGCTGACTCCTTTAAGACTAACGAAGAACCAGAGCGTCCGCCAGCCCGGCCAAGTGGCTCTCGCGACTTACTGATTCCGCAAGACCAGCGATCATTATACGGGAACTTTCCGCCCACTGTCATTACTGAAAACGACCGGTAGTGTGATATTGAGCAACGCCGGAATATCACACTACCAAACGACCGCAGACTCCTAAGTTTACAGACTCCGACGGTAATGCGAAAGGTTAGTGATCCTGCGGTGTGGCGGGATCCTTCCGCGCGCAACAAACGAATCGAAGCCGAAACTCGCTCCGCCGTTGTTGCAGTACTGGCCGGGACTGTGACTGAGCTGACCCCCCGTGGAAGTGATCGATGACAACTTTATAGTTCCCTTGAGCATTGCCGGGTCGATGTGGCTGCTCTACTGGTTGTTTTTTTTCCAAGCATTAACTTGCATTTCGGCATATGAGCGGAAATGTCTTCAATGTTATTGGACTATGAAATTGGTCCCATTCGTTCAACGCCGGCATAAGGTGCTATTGACGCACGATAGAGAAAGACTAAAATTCTAGTCTCTTGACCATGCCAACTGGGGGAACATCCGTCGCTGATGTTTGGAAGGACCAGCGAGGCTGGGGAAACAGGAAAGTGATGGACCTGTCACTGAGCAAAGAGCAATTCAGGAAAGTAATGTCGCGTTTCGCCACTGGAGTGGCTATTGTGACCAGCCGCGCTGGTGATGAAGTCCACGGCATGACGTGCAATGCTTTCTGCTCAGTGTCGATCTCGCCTATGACCGTTCTTGTCAGCCTCGCAAGGGATACTCGGACGGAAAGAATGATCACGGCAGGCGGCGTATTCGCGGTCAACGTGCTCAGCGAGTCTCAGACTTGGCTTTCAGACCGCTTTGCTGGCCGGCACCCCGATCAGGAAGAGAATCGCTTCCAAGCTGTGGAATGGGCGCCGGCGGTCACTGGTGCTCCAATTCTGAAAGGCAGCCAAGCCTATTTGGATTGCATGCTGCGGAAAACCTTCGATTGCGATACCCACAATCTGTTCCTGGGTAGTGTCGTCGCCATCCACGCGGACGAATCTCAGCGTCCGTTAATCTTCTTTTGCTCGCAGTATATCGGTCTGGATAGTCTCAAGCCGCTATGAAGGTCTGTTTTGAACAAAGGGAGAATCGAACCGGGGTAAGGGGGCAGGATTTGTAGGGACGAATATCAACGGAACACCGCAGCAGTGGCGGTACAGAAAGACCAAGTTTCTTGGGCTGTGGCGTTCGGAGCGATGTTGATTCCTTCTTCTATTTTCTTTCTGGCATTCGCAGCCTCACTTCACAGCGGAGAGTTTGTTCCTGGTCATCTCGAGACGGTCGAGTATTTCATCGGTCAAACTCCAGAGCTGATCTGCCGCCCGGTGCTTCTCGGCATACACTCGAATAAAGTTCAACTCCGCCCTGCTTGGGAATGTCTTGAAAGTGATGCGCGGCGGTGCACAAAAAAGACCCGCCCGCCAATTCCAACACAAGTTCCTGACCCGATGTACTTACCGCCAAACCGAATCATACTGATCGATAGCCACTAGGTGCTCACGGATATAGCTTTCAAACGCCTGTCTCCCACGCTCCTTTATTTCTTCTGCATTTGCCATGATCGCCTCCACAAAAATCCTCACCAACAGATTAATAGCCAGACTCCTCGACAGAGTTCTTCGGTCATTTTGAAACGGAAGTGTAGATGAAAGTCTAGACAAGAGAAAAGCCGCTCTGACAGCGGCTGTAAAGTATTGATTTTGAATGAGCCGTGCTGGGCTCGAACCAGCGACCCGCTGATTAAGAGTCAGCTGCTCTACCAACTGAGCTAACGGCCCGAATGGTTTGCATTCTACGAACCGCCTCTTCCGTTTGTCAACGCGGCTCGTCAGGCGTACTACTTCACGACTATGGAATGAGGGCCGCGCTCGATGGCGCCGCCGATGATCTCGGCGCGCGAGTAGTTTCCACGCAGGCGCGCCAGCAATGCTTCAGCGCGGTTCGCTGCGATCGCAATCAGCAAGCCGCCCGCTGTCTGCGGATCGAACAGCAAGCTCCGCATTTGCTTGTTCACGCCGTCAGCAATCTGGATGTCTTCGCCAACGTATTCGCGATTCGTCTTGTCGCCGCTTGTGAGCATCCCCGCAGCCGCAAGATCGAGCGCGCCTTCGATCAACGGCACACGCGAGGATTCGATCTCGATAGTCACGCGGCTTGCCCGCGCAAGCTCCCACGCGTGCCCCATCAAAGCGAACCCAGTCACGTCGGTTGCGCCGCGCACCTCGAACTCGTTCATCGCGGCAGCCGCGTCCCGACCCGGAGTCAGCATCGTGGCGATTGAATCGGCTGCGACGTCAGCGCTCGCTTTGGCGAACTTGATGGCAGTGGAAATGACGCCGGTTCCTATCGGCTTGGTCAGGATGATCGCGTCGCCCGGACGGGCGCCGGCGTTGGTAGCAACCTTGCGCGGGTCGATCACTCCGGTAACCGAGTAGCCGAACATTATCTGGTCATTGTCTACGCTGTGACCTCCGAGCAACGCGACGCTGTTCTCGGTCAACACGTGTAGTCCCCCGCGCATGATCTCGCCGAGAATTGAAAAGTCGCCCTTCTTTGGAAAGCACGTGATCGCCAGCGCAGTCAGCGGAGTGCCGCCCATCGCCCACACATCATTGATCGAGTTGAGCGCCGCGATCCGGCCGTAGTCAAACGGGTCGTCAACGATCGGGGTGAAGAAGTCGAGCGTCTGCACGAGCGCAAGATCGTCGCGCAGACGGAAAACTCCCGCGTCGTCGGCAAGATCGAAGCCGACGAGGACGCGGTCGTCAAAAGGTTGTTTTGGTAGCTCGCTCAAAACCTTGGCGAGCGCGCTTGGCGCAAGCTTAGCCGCTCAACCCGCGCACGAAACCATTTCCGTCAAACGCATTCCGTTCTCCTATTCACATAACAATGCTCCCGAAGCGTGGCACCGGCGCGCGCAGGTTGTCAATTTCTATTTTGGAGTGCGGTGACTTGTCACCGCTTTCCCGTGCCGCATTAAGAGAGTGTCCCTTCCAGGTTTCGCCGATCTCTCGTCGGCGCCCGGAAAAGCGACAAGCCGCCGCAGTCCAAAGCCGCCGGTCGAAGCTGGACACGCGCTCACTCACACCATACCTTCTTGGACATGGCACGAGTCCTGTTGCTGTTGCCGACTACGACTTATCGCACGAAGGCTTTTCTTGACGCCGCACTGAAGATCGGCGCCGAGGTTGTAGCTGCCTCGGAACGGCCGAGCACGCTCGAAGCTCAGAATCCATCGGGCCTTTTGTCTCTCGATTTTGCAGACCCGCAACGAGCCGCTCAACAAGCCGCCGAGTTTGCCCGGCGGTTTCCGATCGACGCCGTGATACCCGTCGACGAAGACACCGCAGTCGTAGCAGCTCACATAGCTCGTGCGCTAAACCTTCGGCACAACAGCGTCGAGTCGGCTTACGCAGCAAAACACAAGCACCAAATGCGGCGGGTACTGAAGGATGCGGGGGTGCGCGTGCCGCGGTTCTGGCCGTTTGATCTCGACGCAGACTACGCCGCGGTCGCGCGTGAAGTCTTTTACCCGTGCGTGATCAAGCCGGTGTTCCTCTCGACCAGCCGGGGTGTGATGCGCGCCGACAATCAAGAGCAGTTTGCCGCCGCAGTCAAACGGCTCTCGGCGTTGTTGAGCCGTCCCGATCTTCAGCGTCGAGGAGGCGCAGCAGCGCGCGAGGGGCTTGCCGAAGAGTTTGTCCCCGGTTTTGAAGTTGCAGTAGAAGGCCTGCTGACCAGTGGTGAGTTTCGCGCGCTGGCGATCTTCGACAAACCCGATCCGCTCGACGGACCGTTCTTCGAAGAGACGATCTACGTCACACCCTCGCGTCTAGCCAAAGATGTTCAAGACGAGATCGTCGCGACGACGGCGGCTGCGGCTCACGCTATGGGACTGACGCGCGGTCCGATTCACGCGGAGCTGCGAGTGAACGAACACGGCGCGTGGGTCATCGAAGTCGCGGCCCGGGCCATCGGCGGTTTGTGCGCGCGCGCGTTGCGATTTGGCGGCGGGGCTTCGCTGGAGGAGTTGATCATTCGGCACGCGTTCGGCGAAGACGTTTCCGGGATCGATCGTGAGGAGCGAGCAGCGGGGGTGATGATGATACCGATCCCGCGCGCGGGAACTCTGAGAGAGGTGAGAGGAGTTGACGCAGCCAAAGCGACACAGGACGTTGAAGACGTTATCATCACCGCGCACATCACTCAAGAAATCTTGCCACCGCCCGAGGGAGCGAGCTTCCTCGGTTTCATCTTCAGCCGGGCAGAGACTCCTGATCGAGTTGAGGCCGCGCTACGCAAGGCACATTCGAGGCTTGAGTTCATTATCGAGTGAATACTTTACCTCTCAAGGCTTTGCTTACTTTCTATCGAGATCGAGCTATCCGGATCACGTCACCCACAAATGCAAATCGTATTCTCACTAGCGCCAAGATGCGTACGATGGTTCGACAGGTGAGCAATTGAAACCATGTTATGCGTAAGACTACAATGACCACGTCCGAAGGGCCGAAACAATGGTAGCGATAACTCTTGAGTCTTGGATCTTGAACGCCGCCTCCTCAATTTGCCCCGCGAAGGCTACACCCAAGTTCACTGATGCTGAGCTTTAAGGACATGCTGGTTCGGATTGGACTATGACGAACAAGAAGGCCCCCAAAGCCCCAAGAGGCCACGCCCTCGTCGACTCCGAACTCGCGAACTTCGTCGTTGAGCGCTCCAAACCAACTCTTGCTTGCATGAAACAGAGGGAGAAAGGACCGCCTGTCCCTACCCGTGTGAAGAAAGGAACGCATCGCTTCGGCGGTCGAGCCAACGCCGGCGGCGTGAACTACGAAGTCCGCATCGGTGCATTTATCGCAGTGAGAATGCTCTCGGGAAACCGATGCGCCGTTTGGGACGGAATCGATGGAGCGGACGTATCGGCCATCACCATGCAAGCAGCTGAGCCGGTGGACGATGTTGTCGTTGATCTGCGCGGCGACGCAGAGGCTTCCGTCTTTATCTCTGCGAAGGAACGGAGCGCAACCATCGCGCTCACGGCAAAGAGCCCGGCATTCGCGGACACGGTAGACTCCTTCGTCCGGCAGTTCCTGAAGCTATCCAGTGTCGCCCGCGCAAAGACCCGGCTCCTATGGGCGGTTCCTGCATGTGTTGGTCGGGCAGTGACCCACCACTTGGCGGAAGCCCTCGAGGTGCACCGCGATGACGCAGGGGACGTTTCTCTTTCCAAGTTCTTAAAGGCTCGCGGGGCGAAAGAGAGGGAGGCGCTGATAGCGCTGCTGTCGGTGGCAAGGAAAGTATGGAAGAAACAATCGGGTAGTTCGCCAGCAGAGGATGAACTGCGGCGCTTCCTCCGGCAGGTGTATGTGGAAGTTTATGATTTTGGGTCCGGCCAGCCGTTCGTCGGTCAGGCAGAAAGTGACATTCGCAGCCATGTCGTTGCAGACCCCAAGCAGGCGCGGCACCTTTGGGATAAGCTGGAACTATTCTTCGCAAGAGTTGACCAGCGCGGTGTTCGCGTCACGCCGAAGTCGTTGCGCCGCGCGCTGACTGCCGATGGCCTGACGCTCAAATCACCGCCCGACTACTCCGAGGACATCGCACGCCTCCGAGAGTTGACGAGCCGCAACCTGACACGCTTAAAAGAGCACACCACGCTTCCCTTTGGGCCGAGGCCCGCCGACGCGGTTCACATTCCGCGCACCGACGAACTCTGCGCCCTGCTTGGGGCGGCGAAGTCTGGCCATCTCCTCATCACTGGCGAACCGGGCTGCGGAAAGAGTGGGTTGATTCATCCGCTCGTCGAGGCATTGCAGAGGGATGGTTTCCCCGTGGCGTTGCTCCTAGCGGAGGAAATTGGAAAGCATCGGCCAACCTACCTGACTTTGCTCATTCGCTCGATGAAGTCCTCGCCAACTGGCCGGACGGCTCGCACGGTTTTCTCATCACGGATGCACTCGACGCCGTGCGCAACGTTGAGACTCAGAAAATGCTCCGTCGCCTGCTCCGCGACGTGCAGGAAGGACAGTGCGGCTGGACCGTTATCGCGAGCGTTCGCGAATTCGACTTGAAGCACGGGCGGGAACTTCGCGAGGCATTTCCCGGCAGCGGGTTCGCCGGCCACTCCTCGAACGATTTCGCCGGAGTCGCGCATTTTCATCTCACTGGTTTGTCCGAAGCCCAGTTGGACGGCCTAGTGTCACGGCGCGCGGAAATCAGTCCATTCGTCGAAGGCGCGCGAAAGAGCGCGAAGTCCGGCGCAATCCATCGCTCACCGTTTTACCTGCGGCTCGCGGCCGAGTTGTTACGCGACGGTGTGAATCCCTCGCGGCTGGCGGACTGGAACAGCCCGGCAGTGTTGCTGCGGAAATTCTGGGGCGCTCGCGTAGAGGAAGGTGAGGGGGCGGACGAACGTGATGTCACGCTAAAGGCCATTTGTCGTCACATGGTGGATGCTCGCAGTATGTCGCTTTCGGTAAAGGAGCTTTCATTAGGTGCCCCAGAACGCACGGCCGTCCGCGACCTTCGCAGCCGCGGTATTCTCCAAGCACCGCCGCTCCGGCATAGCACGCGTGTTGGCGACGATGAAATCCGCTTCACTCATCATCTCCTACACGACTACGCCATCGCGCGGACACTGATTCCAACCACACGAGCCCGCTTCTGCGAGTTTGCCGTGCGCGAACCCCTTCTGCCCATCTTCTACCGGCAGAGCTTCATGTTCGCGTTGGAAGAGCTTTGGGATGGTGACGAGAGGCGCGAGGGGTATTGGGAATCCGCCCTCCGCCTGGAGAGCGTGACGAAGTTGCACGGGATCACGCGCATCCTTGCGCCGATTCTAGCCGCTCGCCGCGTCGAATCGCTCAACGACTTGCAGCCGCTGCTGATGGCTGTCAGTGCCGCCAGCAGCGCTGACTCCCCGGGCCAGAAAGCCTTGCGACACCTTGCCACCGGACTCCAGGACGCGAGCGCGGATGCCATACGCGCGGGGGCAGCGGGCTGGTGCGTGTTTGGCCGAACAACTGGCGGGGTTGTTGCCGGGTAGTGCGTCCATCGCAGAGCCACTCGTTCACATCCTCGCTCGATTGAACGGGGTGGCCGGCGCGAACGACGCTGCCCAATGTCTTGCTTTGAACGCCGCTGGGCGCGGCCTTCTGGCCAGCCACGTTGCGAAAGAAGTGTCGAAGGGCTGGCGCTATGCTTCACTCATTGCAATCGAAACACTCTGCCGCACCTTCACCGCAGCCCCGGCTGACACTGAACGTGCTTTGCTCACCTTGCTCACGCCGGAACGGCTTGCCCAGTTTCCACACGACGACCTGTTCGATCTTTCGCATAATATCAAACACCTTGGTGTTGAAGGCGATGCCATTGTGCTCCGGTTGTTCGAGGCGGCATTTGCCGCAGAACCGCAAACCGGTCAATGGGAGCCATTCGGAACGGCAATCCTTCCGATGCGCATCCAGAGCAGCGACCAATGGAACGGCATCCACTACGCACTGGCCGACTATTACGAAGCCCACGCCGGCGCGAACGCGGCACTGATGACCGAGGCTGCGTGCATCGCGTGGAACGCTGTCGTGCGGCGACGCGGAGACAGGCAGAACAACGAGCGGCACACCTTGGCGACGATCCAGTTTCGCGGCGTGCCATGCGAACTGGTCGAGGATTACTCTCACATCTGGGGACGCGACTTTGAGCACGAGGAGGACCGCATAGTTTCCCATTTCGAGAAACTGCTGCGCGAATGGTCTACGGTAAACGATACTGCCCGTCTGAATGTGGCACTCGACCGCTTCGCGGCGCGCAATCGCACCTCACTCATGTGGACAGTACTGATGGAAGCCGGCGTCGAGCATCCTTCCACGTTGGGAGTGCTGCTTGAAGGCGTCTTGAATGAGTCGCTATTCCTCATGCATCCAGATTACGACTATGGCGGCATTTCCTTGCTCGGCGCGCTGCATAAAGCGGGAGATCCCGCGCAGCGCGAACGGTTGGAGAAGCTGGTCCTTAACTTACCCAAGCAGGTGCGGCTACGAAAAGGAGAACGCCGAAAGCCAATGCCATCTCGGGTCGAATATGCTCAGACTCGGCTCCTTGGTGCACTGGAGGAACAAAACATCGTGGTCGGCCCTGTTCGCAACTTGTGGCGAGAGCGGCAAGAGGCAGAAGCGCTTCCGTCGAATCGCAAGCCCGAAGGACCGCGAGTCACTTCACTCACCTTTGATGATGAGGAGTTTGATCTCAAGGAACCTGTCGACGAAGAAAAGTCTAGCCTGCTTGAAGCGCTGAAGCCATTCAGAGAACGTGACAACAACAAGTTCGATGTAAAGGAAGTCGAGCGCCATTGGGCGGTGATTCATAGATGCGAGCGCAAGTTGAAGCCGCATGCCAAGCGTCAGACAAAAATGGCGGAGGACGTTTGGGGCCATCTCGTCGAAGCTTGCGCGAACATTGCTCGCCACGCCACGTGGCACAAGACGAGCGGCCGCTGGATAACTGTTCGGCGAATCCTCCTGAAAGCGGCGAAAGACCCAATGCCTAATGCGGGTGATGACGGAGACACTGAGATAGACGGTTGGCCAAGCTGGAGCTCCCCTTCGCCGCGCATCGATTCCGCGCGTGGTTTGCCGTTCCTTGCATATCGCCTCGGACATGCGGACAAAGGCGTCGCCGCCGCGCTTCGTCGGCTCTGCCTCGATAAATCGCACGCTCTGCGATTCAACCTCGCCGGCGAGCTTGCAGTGTTGGAGCATTCTTCGCCGGACCTGATTTGGAAACTGATGGACAGGTTCATCGCCAACGAGCGAAGGTTTTCAGTGCTCGATGCCTTGTTGCACTCGATGAATCGACTTTGGGTAAGCGTACCCGAAAAAGTGATGCCGCGGCTCCGCCTGATTGCCAACCGTGCAGTACAGGGTGCTCCCGCCGACAACCGCATCCACGAGAATCTCGCGCACACCCACCTGTTCCATTTCCTGCGAACGGGCGACCCGGAGTGCGAGGCCTTCATCGTCAACCTCATCGCAGAGTGCGACAGCCGACGAGCAAGTAAAGCTCTTAGTCCGCAGCTACATGCCTGCCGAGCCGGCGGATAACTGACTGCAGGCGACACTGTAAAGCCGGACGCGCAGACTGATGCGTTTCGAGCAAGGACGTGGAGCTTTTTTTCCAGACTGCTGAGTGCCGCTCAGACGAAGTTGCAGCTGCATCGTGATGCATTGCACCACCTCTACGAGCACGGCGATCCGGACATTGAAGCCGTCAAGCCGGTGCGCGAGAACTTAGACCGTGTCGCGGGTTTGGTGGACGGCGTCGCCACGCAACTCTACTTCGCCTGCGGTGCCTACCACGAGAAGAGCAACAGCGGCAAAGAGCTGTCTCCGGCACAGTTGCGCCGGTTCTGGGTTGAGGCTGCTCCGCTTTTCACAGATCTTGCTGCCGAGCTTCATCCGCACACTGCGTATCAAATCATTCAAACGCTCCACCACCTGCTGCCGTGCGCGCCCAACGAAGTTTTCCTGCTCGCCGCCCAAACCATCCGGAGCAGCGCGGTGGCGGGCTTTCAGCACGAGTCTCTCGCCGTTGGAGACGTAGTGAAACTCATTGAGCGCGTCCTCGCCGACTATCGCGACCTGTTCCAAAACGACACTGACGAAGAATCCGAATGCCTCTCAGCGCTTTTGGAGGTTCTCGACCTCTTCGTAGAAGCTGGCTGGGCCGAAGCTCGCCGGCTTACGCACCGCCTCGAAGAAATCTATCGCTGAAAGCCCGACGAAAACGACGTGGCGGGAGATGAGAAACCATGGAAAAGCCTGATGCCCGCGCACCTCGGAGAATATGAGCTTATGGAGGCACGGATGAAACAAGTGAACGCTCAGAAGAGCCTAATGCGGTAAGCGCCGCGCGATGGGATATGTGAGGATAGAAGCCAGCAACGGCTGATCTACTCGACAAAAGCCGCACGCCGGGATCAGTGCCGCCGCGGAGTGGGTAACCAGGGTAAGAACATCACGACTATTTGGGGAACGCGGTAAGCTCTCTCTCGCCGAATGGCCATGAGACGAGTTGACCAAAATCGATCTTGTTTGCGAGTTAATCCTGCCCCTAAGTAACATGTTGGCGATCTTGTTAAGCAGAATAGTCTGACTATGCGGTGCGGTGTGTGGCGAAGTCTTTCTGCTGATCGTCAACATACTGGCAGAAATCGGCGCTGAAGAAGGTGCGTTCGTTTTTCCAGAAGAGATCGAACAGCTCAAATTGGAACCAATGCAGCGTTAACCATCTTTCCCAAGACTCCCAGGTCCCGCGATCAACCAATCCCTGTTTGAAAAGCAAATATATGCGCTCCAAAAAACCCACCGACAGGGCAAGATAATTGTAGAAATCCTGCTGGTCGCTATCCAGACTCTTGAAGCTGGCATTAGCTGAGTAAAAGATCCTATTAAGACTGGGTTTTTCAAGCAGTAATTGGGTAATGCGGTAATAATCATCAATAGCTTTCGAGTAAGCGTCATTGCGCATGCTCTGATTGATACGTCTAAGTTGCCGCACCAACCCAACAAAGGTAAGACCGAAGATAAGTGTCTGAAGCGCCATCAGGATTAGCACGAGTTGTTCAGTTCTCATAGACTCACATCTCCACAGTAACAGGATCGCGCCCGCGAGGCGGCCCTAGAAGGGCTCTAGCGCAAGGGCCAGCGTCGAGCGTCAGGCCCATTTCAAAACGACCGCTCTGCGCAATGCGCGAGAATAGTAGCGCCGCAACCTTGATCCCGTCACGCCTTTCTCCATTAGACCAACGGAGTTTCTCGGGTCCTGCCGCGCTTGCCGAGTGAAAGACGTCTCCCGCGGGAATTGGCGGGCCAATGGAGTTACAGACCTATGTGCTAAGGCGAGTAAGATCAGTTGTGGCCGGATAGAAAAGTTACCCCGGCGACTTACAGGGTTGGCGAAGAGACATGTTCAAGGCGCTTAGCCTTTCACACGATGGTGGATTGAGCCGTCTATCCATCACTTTCCCCTTTCCCCAACTCCCCATCTCATAGCCGGTAGTTGGCTAAAGTCTCGCCTCAGTTCTACAATCATTTTGAAATGAACGAACAGGGACACGGCGCGAAGTCGATCTTGCTTGTTTCGTGTTATGAGCTTGGCCACCAGCCCGTTGGTCTGGCGATGCCGCTCGCGTTCCTGCAGCGCGCGGGCTTCACGGCCGAGACTATGGATATGTCGGTCGAAGAGTTCGACCCTGCGAAGGCGAAGCGCGCAGTGTTTGCCGGCATATCAGTCCCGATGCACACTGCGCTTCGGCTGGGAGTGCAAGTCGCACGCGAAATTCGCAAGCTCAACTCCGAATGCCACATTTGCTTTTACGGTTTGTACGCATCGCTCAACGCGGACTACTTGCTGAAAGGCGTAGCCGACTCGATCATCGGCGGGGAGTACGAAGAAGAGCTGGTCGAACTGGTCAAAGCGGTTTGTGGCGACGCGAACCAAAAGAGAGGATTTGAGGCTGGTGCAAGGCCGGTTCTTGCGCGCCTCAGCTTCCCGGTTCCGGAACGGAGCCAGTTAGTGTCGCTCGACAGCTACGCAAAGCTCGAGCACCAAGGCGAACAGCGGTTGGCGGGTTATGTGGAAGCGAGCCGGGGCTGCTTGCATTTGTGCACTCACTGCCCGATTCCGCCGGTCTACGAGGGGCGCTTCTTTGTGGTTCCTGAACAAGTCGTCCTCGAAGACATCCGCCGCCAGGTTGCTTCGGGCGCGCGGCACATCACTTTCGGCGATCCGGATTTTCTAAACGGGCCCGGGCATTCGCTCAGTATCGCGCGAGCCGTGCACGAGGAGTTTCCTGAGCTAACTTTCGACTTCACCGCCAAGATCGAACACATCTTAAAGCACCGTGGGTTCATGCCCGAGCTGGCGCGGCTCGGCTGCGTGTTCGTCGTGTCGGCGGTTGAATCGCTTAGCGAGACCGTTCTTGACCGACTTCAGAAGGGGCACACGCGGGACGATGTGTCGGAGGCGTTTGAGTTGCTCTCCGCCGCCGGAATCACGCTTCGTCCATCATTCGTGTCGTTCACGCCCTGGACAACGATTGACGACTTCATCGACGTGACGGAGTTTGTGGACTCGCGGAACCTGATCCACTACGTCGACCCGGTCCAATACAGCATCCGGCTGCTGGTTCCGCCCGGCTCGCTGCTTCTCGCAAGTCCCGATGCAGGACGGTGGCTCGGACCGCTCGTTCAAGAGTCGTTCACTTACGAATGGACCCACCCTGATCGACGTATGGATGAGTTGCAACGGCGGGTCACCGTGCTGGTGGAACAAGCGGCTAACGTAGGCGAGGACGCAGTATCGACGTTTGACCGAATCCGCGGCGTGGCTTATGCCGCAAAGGGCGAGGCTGCGCCAGAAAGAAAACGGGAGACGAACTCGCTGAGACCACGCCCGCCAAGGCTCACCGAAGCATGGTTCTGCTGCGCCGAGCCAACCCGCGAGCAGTTCGTTACTCTGGGAAGGAAGTGATGCGTGATGCGTGATTCGTGAGTGATTCGTGATGCGTGATCCGTGAGCGAACCTAGCACTTATAGTCACGAATCACTCATCACGAATCACGCATCACGGATCACGGATCACGAATCACGCATCACTCATCACGAATCACGGATCACTCATCACGCATCACTTCCTTTATCCGAGGCGCGCGGCTATAATGAGCCTTCAAATAACAGACGCACCTAGTCAACTGGAGTCAAACAATGAGTTCACCGCTTCAAATTCAAATCAAAGCCGAAGTAGACAAGCAGGACATCAAGATATGCCGGTTCACAGTCGATCGCCCGGTGCATTCGGGGTCGGCTGCTTTCAACTCAGCCGAAGAAGCTAAAGACAACGAACTGGCGACGAAGCTGTTTCTGGTTCCGGGCATCAGCCGCGTCGAGCTGGATGGCTACAATGTCGCGGTGACTCAGACGGGCGCCGAGGATTGGCGGCAACTCGGAAAGCGAATTGGTTCGGCCATTCGCAACCTCTTAAACCCGCCACCGGAGATCCCGGAAGGCGACCGGTTGCCTCCAGACCACATCCGGACGCGAGTTCAGCAGGTGCTCGACGATATGATCAACCCGGGAGTAGCTTCGCACGGCGGCTTTGTCGAGCTGCTCGACGTGCAGGACGACAACGTGTTCATTCGAATGGGTGGCGGGTGTCAGGGCTGCGGCGCCGCGGATGTCACTCTAAAGCAGGGCATCGAAAGATTGATTCGCGAGAACGTGCCTCAGGTTCGCGAGATTCTGGACACAACCGATCACGGCTCGGGACAAAATCCGTTTTACGCTCCTTCCAAATAAGCAGAGAGCCTCGAGCTTCCTGGCTCTTTTTTTGGCAAGCTCAGGTGCGGCAGCAGGCCCATCTGAGCTTGTCTTGTTTTCGGGCAACATTTACTATGCGGGCTCGCCCGCTTGATCCTGGGCGCGGAGGTCAATCAGATGGCAACCGCCTTCGAAGATGTTGCAGCTTCTCCGGTCACTAAAAAAGAGATTCTCGGCTGGTGCATGTACGACGTCGCGGATTCGGCGTTCACCACAGTCATCGTGACTGCACTGTACGCGCCCTACTTCAGCAAGATAGTTGTGGGCGATCCGCAACGGGCTGATTTGTTATGGGGAATCGCGGCTTCGGTTTCGGAGTTGGTAGTTGCGCTCCTCGCGCCAATACTCGGTGCGATTGCCGATTTCTCAGGCAGCCGCAAAAAGTTCCTCGGCGTTTGCGCGGTCGCAATCGTCTTCTTCACCGCGTCGCTCTATTTCGTCGGGCCTGGAATGACGACCCTCGGTCTGCTGCTATACATCCTTGCGAACATCGGCTTCGCGGGAGGCGGCGTTTTCATTGACAGCTTCCTTCCGGGCATTTCAAACAACTCGAACGCGGGAAAAATCTCCGGGCTGAAGTGGGGAATGGGATACACAAGCGGGTTGATTGCGACGGTGTTGTGCCTGCCGCTGGCAAAGAACGTTGTCGATAACCCGACGCCGGATCAACTGTCCAAGGCCAGGCTGATACCGGTGGTCGTCGCGGTCTATTACGCGGTGACGGTGATACCGACGTTCCTCTTCCTGCGTGATAGAAGCGTCAAACAACAGCTTCCTCCGGGACAAAATTACTTCAGTGTGGGTTTTCGGCAGTTGAAGCAAACGCTCAAACACATTCGACGTTATCGCGAGTTGTTCAAGCTGCTGATTGCATTCCTTGTCTACAACGACGGAGTCGTCACTGTTATTTACTTCGCGGCGCTCTATGCCAGCGTGACGATCGGTTTCACGACCGAAGAGATCGCGATCATGTTCATCGCGATGAACGTCGTGGCTGCGGCAGGGGCGCTTTCGTTCGGCTGGATAGCAGACCGAATTGGTCAGAAGCGCACGATCTTTATTTCGCTTAGCATCTGGATCGCTGCGGTGGTCGTCGCTTACTTCTCATACTCGAAAGGCAGCTTCTATGTAGTCGCGACGCTTGCAGGCTTAGGAATGGGATCGGCGCAATCGGTCACTCGCAGTCTGCTTGCGTTGTTCACGCCGAAGGAAAACGCCGCCGAGTTTTTCGGCTTTCTTGGAATCGCCGGCAAGGCTCTGGCGTTTCTTGGGCCACTTGTTTTCGCCACAGTGAGGCAGGCGACCGGCAGTCAGCGCCCAGCGATGCTCTCGGTAGGCGCGTTCTTTATCGTGGGAATGATTTTGCTGAGTTTTGTGGACGAGAAGCGCGGCAAGGAAGCGAGCCGAATACCGGTTCACGCTGAAGGCTAGAGACTCCCACGCTGCTTGTGGAACCTTTGTTAATATACGACCGCTCGGTCGTTCCATCCGTATTCTAGGTCGAGGATTGCAACCCCGGAGGACTCCAATGAGAAAGACCATCTCCATAGCTATCGTCGTTGTCGCCTTTGTGTCAGCAGCTTTCCCTGAAGCGCCGCTCGCCCGCGCTGAAGATCCCTTCCAGCTTCAGCCGATGATCCAACAGGTGATGAAGGAGCAAGAAGTTCCAGGCTTCGCCATTGCAGTAGTCCGCGATCAGACGATCATCTACGCCGAGGGCTTCGGCGTGAAGAACCTTGACCGTAAGAGCGAAAAGATCACACCTCACTCGTTGTTTCACATGGCTTCGATCACCAAGCCGTTTGTTGCAACGTCGGTCATGCAGCTTGTCGAGCAAGGCAAAGTCGAGCTCGACTCTCCAGTTGTGAAATACCTTCCTTACTTCCGATTGAAAGATGAGCGGTACAAGACGATCACCGTCCGCCAGATGCTCGGGCACATCTCGGGAATGCCCGACGTGCAGGACTACGAATGGGACAAGCCCGTGTACGACGACGGGGCGCTCGAGCGCTACGTGCGAAGCGTGGCGGACCAGTCGTTGATTGCGGAGCCGGGGACGAAGTTCGCTTACAGCAACATGGCCTTTGAAGTGCTCGGCGATCTGATCGCAAAAGTTTCGGGCGAAACGTTCGAGGGCTATGTGCAGAAGCACATCCTCAAGCCGCTCCAAATGAACAGCAGCACATTGCTGGTAAAGCAAGCCATCCCGCGACTACTCACAAGCCCGCACGTGTTGGACGCCTCGTACTCTCCCACGGTGAGCAAGGTGTTCCCGTACAACCGTATGCACTCGCCAAGCTCCACGCTCTACTCCAACGTTGTGGATATGAGTCGATGGGCGATGGTGAACATGAATCGAGGCGAGCTTGATGGGAAGCGAATCTTGAAAGCCTCGACTTACGACGTGATGTGGAAGCCGGCGGGCGAAAACTTCACAAGGGTCGGCATCAGTTGGTTTCTGGGCAAGCACCGGGATTATCAGACTATCGGCCACTCGGGCGGCGACACGGGTTTTGTCAGCAATCTGCTGATGATCCCGGACAAAAAGATCGCGGTTGTTATGATGAGCAACTTTGACGGCGGCGCGTCTCTCGGCCAACTTACGACCGCAGCCTTGGACATCGCGCTAGGCTTAAAGCCCGCGCCGCTCGTCATCAGGCAGCCTATCGCAAGGATTCTTAGCCGAACGATCGCGACAAGCGGCCTCGACCCCGCAGTCGCTCAGTATCGAGACTTGAAGAAGAATCAGCCGCAGGGTTACGACTTCTCAGAGCCGCAGTTGAACGCCTTGGGCTACAGGCTTATGCAACAGGGCAAGATCAAAGAAGCGATCCGAGTGCTTCAATTGAACGTCGAGGCCTACCCGCAATCGGGCAACGTCTACGACAGTCTGGGTGAAGCTTTTATGAAGAACGGCGACAAGGAGCTTGCGATCGAGAACTACGAGAAATCGTTGAAGCTCGACGCGGGAAACGCAAACGCGGTTGAGATGCTGAAGAAGTTAAGAGGCCGCTAGCGGAAGTTGTTCTTACAGATACTCCACGTGATCGACCATATCTGCAGGCGTGATCGTCTCGTAGATCAGCATCAAAGCTTGGATCAAGTCGCCGATGGTTCGACCATGCGACGCGTAGGCTATTCCCGCGTGTGAGACGCCCTCGGCTCCAAGCGCGAGATAATCGGAATCCATGGTCACAAGCACTCGCCCTCGTAGAAAAGCAAATCCAAGTTGCTCACGATCGCTGATGCTTTGCCTTCCTGACGCCTGTGCGGTGATGACGTCAACGCCTCGACGTTCCAGCCCTCTAGTAACCGCGCGCGGAACGTGTTCGTCGAAGTAGAACTTAACCTGCTCCGCCAAGAAGCCTCTCTCTCACTTTTGACGGGTACTGTTTGCGGAATTGCTCCGCGATCTGATCGTTCAGGCGAATGTCTTCTCTGATTTCATCTAGGTGGTCGTAATAGTAGGCCAGGGCGGCGTGCACGTCGCTCAAGGCAATGGTGGGGATCTGTGAAACGATCTCATCTGGACTCATTCCCATCTGTTCGTACCAGATGGCGATGTCCATAACTCGCACGCGATGCCCGGCTATGCAAGCCTTTCCCCCACAGACTCCGGGGGTTCTCGTTATTCGTTCGGTCATCGCGTTTGCCATAGTGGCTCCAAACCAGTTTGGCGTTGATGGCCGAGTATACCACGAAGAAGCTCTAATGAGACGCGCCAATACGGGTGGGACGGGCACCTCTCACTCCCCGCCGTAGGTGATCTGCATCCGTCGAATCCGGTAGCTCGCAAGCGCCAACACCACGGCGGTAAATATCAGCAGCCCCGGTATGGACAGATAGGCGGGAGTCGGTTCGGCTACCATTGCGAACGGGCCTTCAGGAACCGGGACCGGCGCAAGCGAGTGAAGATAGTGAATCACGCTGATCTTCTTCAGCACCGGCGGCAGCAGGAAGTTGATAAACTCCCATCCGTATGCGAGCAACGCAGGAATCATCGGGTTGCGAAAGAACAAACCTATCACCAGAAACACCGCGCCGTAGCCCACACACGCCAGCCACGTGATCCCAAGATAGGCCAGCGCCTGGCCCTTACCAGGACCGTTCCCTAGATAGCCCATCCCTGATGAGCCTAGTCCGATGTACAAGAACATCAGCGAACCCGCCGTCGTGATCGTGAACAGAATCATAGTGGCAACGATGCCAGAGAAGTACTTGCCGAACACCAGCACCTCGCGGCGCACCGGCGCGAGGAAGTAGTAGTGAAGACTGCGATCGACGACTTCTCCGCGAAACAGATTCATGAAAGTCCACGCGCAGCCGAAGAACACGATCGTTCGAAGTATCAAGCCTTCATACAGATTTGCGAAGATGATGTTAGCTTCACCGATATTGCCTGGGCTGCCTACGCGCGAGCCCAACTCGACCGACAGCGCTGCCATCAGGAGGACCGGAAACGCTGCAATCAAATAGAGCAGGATCGCGCGCTTACCCATGAAGTTCTTGCGCACCTCGAGCCTCAGGATCGCGCCGACCTGACGAAGCCACAACGCGCGGCTGCCCATTTGCGGCGCTTCAAAATTCAAAGCTTCAGTTGGTGTGCTCACGCTGCCTCCCCGCTCGAACCGATCAGGTACTGATAGACCGCGTCCAGATTGTCATCGACCGGCGACACCGATTCCACGTTCAAGCCGTCGTCCAGCACCACGCGATTCAACAGCAGGTAAAACGCGTCGGCGTCGCGAGTCTTGATGAACAAGCCGTGACGATCTTTGTGAATGCGAGCTTCGACAACCGAGTCCTGCTCGAAGACACGCGCCGCAAGCACGCCCGGCCGGTCGCAGCGAATCAGTATCTGCATCGGGTGCTCTTCCATCTCGTCGCGCACGCCGCGTATGTCGCCTTCCGCGACGACGTAGCCGTTGTTCAGCAGGATCACCCGGTCGCTCATCATATCCACTTCGTGAAGAATGTGGCTCGAGATGATCAGGTGAAGCCCTTCAGCCGCAAGCTGACGGAAGAGCCGAATCGTTTCGGATCGCGCCATCGGGTCAAGACCGTTGAGCGGTTCGTCCAGGATCATCACCGAAGGCCCATGCGCGATCGCCTGCGCCAGCCGTATCCGCTGCCGCATTCCTTTGCTGTAGGCCGCGACCTTGCGATGAGCCGCTTCGATCAGATCTACGCGATGAAGCGCGCGCCACGCCAAGTCCTGAGCCTGTTGCTTTGTGTATCCATGAACGAGGAGATAAGAGCGAATGAACTCGAAGCCGGTCAATCCCGCCGGAAACGAATCGAATTGCGAGCAGTAGCCGACCTTGCGGAAGAACAGCTCGGGATGATCGGCGCGATAGTCGAGAACCGTCACCCGCCCGCGCGTAGGTTGGATCAACCCGGTCATCAGATTCATCAACGTAGTCTTGCCCGAACCGTTCGGCCCGACCAGACTGGTGATCCCAGGCTCGATCGACAAGGTGACTCGATTCACGCCGAGTATCTCGCCGTAGAACTTCGAGACGTCCTCAAAGACGATCAAATGATCGGAGAGTTTGTCCATCAGCGCACCACCTCGTAGGCCCGAACCTTTCGCGTAAGCAGAAACAAGCAGAACGCCAGGAACAATCCGAGCATGATCCACGCCGCGCTGGTCGGAAGCACCATCCACTGCGGCAAGTCCATCGTGTTCACGTCCCTAAACAGGCTGTCTTCTATCGTCTTCATAATGACGGTCAGGTTTATGAGGCTTCCCCACCGCGTCCGCAAGACGCCGTTAATCGTTAGGCCCATAACGTTCGAGATGATGAACAACCCGAACAGCCCGGCGCTTGCGGCCATTCGCCACTTCACCCAAGCCGACATCGTAACCGACAACAGCGACAGCAGAATGATCCACACCCAGCTCACCGCAAAGATCGACCCTGCAATCCAATAGTTGCTCGCTATCCAGCTTCCGCCTTCAAGGTACGCCTCAAACGTGAACAACAGCAGACCCGGCACCCAGGTGATGGCCGAGATCAAAATCATCAGCACGCTCATCTTGCCGATCACATACTCGGCGCGCGAGAACGGCCGGCAGAGGTAAAGCGGCAACGCGTTGTTAGCCAGATCGCGCGAGATCAATACCGGCCCGATTAGCACTGTCAACAGGAAGCCTAGCCCGCTTTGAAATGCAGAATAGAACTGGAAGAACCCCGAGTTTATCGAAACCATGTCGCCCGGCTTAAGATTAAGCACGGCCAGCGCGGCAACGTTGTGCCGAAGGTAGACGAGAATCGCCATCACCAGCGGGCACACAAAACACAGCGCGAAGAAGCCCGTGAACAGTTTCGACTTGAATACGTCACGATAAGCGTGGCGCGGGATGATCAGGAAACGCGACCACTCCGGAGTCAGCGGTCCGGCGTACGGCTTGTAGGTGTGTTCATAGACTGCCATTGCCGTCCTCCATTGCTTTCAGGAAGATGTCTTCCAACGAATCGCGTTTGAAGTTCAGCCGGCGAATCTGAACCTGCTGCTCGGCGGCTATCCGGTAGAGATCGCGGATCTCGACGCCGTCCTGCAACACCACCTTCAACCGATGCTCGGTGGTCAGCGCGTACTCGCAGCCGAGCGCGGCAATCGCTTCCGCAAACGGTTCGCGCGGGCCGCGTGTCTCGATCTCCAGGAACTTGCGATTCGCTCTTCGTTCTTCTTCGAGGTTGCAGTAGACCGCGATGCGCCCTTGCTTGACGATCAATATCTCTTCACAACACTCCTCGACGTCGCGCAGCAGGTGAGAAGACAGAACGATGCTGGCCTGACCGCTGTCGCGAATCTGCCGAATCAGCTCGAGCATTCGCTGGCGCGCGGGTGGATCGAGCCCGTTGGTCGGTTCGTCCAGGAAGATGAGCCGCGGCCCGTGTACAAGGGCCTGGGCGAGCTTGGCAAGCTGCTTCATCCCGAGTGAGTAGGTTCCAAGCTTGCGATAACGCGCTTCGCCAAGCCCGACATAGAACAAAGCTTCGTGAGCGCGTTCGAGCGCCGCGTCCGGCGGGAGCCCCGAGAGCTCGGCCATCAGCCTTACGAAATGAACGCACGTCATGTTGGCGATGAACGAATCCCGCTCCGGCATGTAGCCGATTCGTCCGCGTATCTGTTTCGCGTCTGTTCTTATGTCGCGGCCGAAGATGTGCGCGGTTCCCGATGAAGGTGGGTGAAACCCGAGCAACGCATGTATCAGCGTAGTCTTGCCGGCGCCGTTCGGACCCAACAGGCCTATCGCCCGGCCGCGAAACTCGCCCCTCAGATCTATCAGTATCGGCCGCTTGCCAAACGTGACGCTCAAGCCGTCGAGACGAATTACAGGCGCCGCCGGAACAAGCTCGGGCGTTTTAGGCGAAGCGTCTACCGTCTCAACAGGCTCAGGAGTTCTTGCTAGCGGGTTTTCCATCATTTGCCTCGTGCAATGTGTGCTTCCCCGGTGTCAGCGCCACTCCGTAGGAATGGAATGTTTATAGAACCGGACGCTCCTCGTTCTTCACTTCCTTGGCAGCAGGTACAACTCCGTTAGGAGTTGTATGTGAGCGTTTGCGTGTGAGCAATCTGAAATCGCGCCACCGGCATTATGACATATCACTCCTAAAGGAGTGAGGACCACGCGTCCGCCGCATTCTATAAACATATCACTCCTACGTGAGTGGCAGGACCAAATGAATTACTTTCTGCTTTGTCGTGCAAGCCCACAAACATTACGCCAGCCGGTGGAAACCAGTTCCAACCGGCTGGCGTCTTTTTCAATCGCGCGATGAAACCGGCTCAGCGCATCGACTGCTTGATGATGCTATCGAGTCCAAACCCGCCCGGCATGCCCAGCAAGCTCGAAGGCTTCAACCCGAGTGGTCCTTCTTCACCGTTAACCGCAAACGAGATTCGGTCGCCTTGCGCATACGCGTACGCAAGCATCGGCGCGCCCAACGACTTCAAAGCTCGTTGCCCTTCGGGAGGCAAACTCCCAGCAGCGCTCTTCACCTGGCCCGCGATCGGCGCGATCACCGAACCCAGGTTGTGATAGAGCAACGCCGAGAAGTTAGCCTGCTTGTCTTCGGGCAACGCCGCGATGAACTTCGTCGAGTGCAGTATGGTGTAGCCCGTCTCGCGATACTTCACCGAGCGATCCACAAGCGCCCGGCTCGGCCCAGCGACCAGGTAACCGTTCGCATACGTGTAGCTCACTCCCAACCCGAAATCCAGCGACTTCAGCGTGTAGAAAGTGCGCCCGCCCGATTCGGTCTGCTCCCACGCGAAACCCTGCTTGCCCGCTTTCTGAGCCTGCTGGTTCATCAAGTCCACGACTCGTTCAAAGGTCTGCTGCAGGTGAGTCGGGTCGTAAACTTCGAAAACCATCTTCCAGGACGGCGTCGGAAGCACCGGTCCGTCGATCGCGAACGCGAACTCACCACCAAGCGGCGCGGCGAAGTCGTTGCGAATGTCCAGCCCGCTCTCCCGCTGGAACTGATCCAGGTTTTCGCTGAACTTCGGATCAACCGTGTTCAGGGCAGCGAGCAGATCATCCACAAGCGCAACAGGCTTCTTAACCACGAAGGCCGCGACGACGTTTGCATCAGGCGAGATGAACTGAAGCGCTCCCATCGGCCCCGGCGCTGCAAGCCACGACACGATGCCGTGATCTTCAGGTCTGAACGTCAGCACCGCGCGGTTGTAAGACTTGCCGTGGTCCTCCTTCACCTCGGCGATGAAATGTCTCAGGCTGGTTATGCCAAGCTGCCGGAACGCTACGTCTTCTTTCTCGTTCGGATTCCGCGAGCTGGCGATGATCCTCTCGAGGTCGGCGGCCACGATAAAGCCCGCGCCTTCGTGATAGACCTCGGCGATACGCGAGCGGAACGAACCGTCCGCGAACTGAGCCGCGCTGGCGCTCTTCATGTTCGACGCTATCCGCTGAAGCACTTCGAGCTTCGGCGACGCGGCTAACACATCACCGTTGATCCACACGAACAGATCGGATTTCGCGGCGCTCGTCTCGCCCGCGCTCATCGGGTCATCGATGAAGCGAACGTCCGCCCGTTTCTTCGATCCGGCAGTGAGAATGCCCAACTGTCTCTCTGCGTAAGCGCGGAAGCCTGCCGCGTCCTTCAGCGTGGTGAACACCAGCGGTCCGTCGGGCTCCTTACTGTTGGCTGACATCTGCGCCGTCACAACGATCTCGTCGCCAAGCTGCGCGCCGAACTCGCTGATCTTCGAGATGGCCTCATTCCAGTCCTGACCACCGCGCGAAGAAGCCTGCTCCTTGTCCCACCACTGCCGAAGCTCGGGGTTCTCCGCAAGCCGCTGCTCGATGATCTTGTTCGACTCCGCGATCGTCTCGCTGAGGTTTGGAATTGCTACATAGAACACCGTGTCGTCCGGCGTCATCTCGAGCAAACGCGTCGAATAACGCACCCCCGGGCCGGAGACGTTCTGGTCGATCTCTTTGCGAAGCGCCGCTACTTCGGCAAGCATCGTCTTGTATCTGACGGCGTCCTTGCTCCAGGCGATCTCGTCCGAGACCGGAACGTTCGCAATCGTCTCGCTTGTCGTCACTTGATCGCCCGGATGAAGCACGTCTTCCTTTCCCGAATGATCGACGTGCACTTCGCCTTCGACGACCGAAACGCGCGAGCCTTTGGTGCCCGCGTTGACCGCGAAGATCGTCCCGGTCACCGCAACCTTGCAATCACCGGTCGCTACGTACAGGCGACGCTCTCGCTGCTTGGCGGCCTGAACGATGATGTTGCCGCGGTCGAGCTGAATAACTGTTCCCTGCGGGCTGTCGGTTACTGAAAACTCCGACCGCTCTCGCATCTCGATCAGCGAGCCGTCGGGCAGCTTGACCACCGCGCCCGCGTCCTTCGCGGTGCGAACCTTTTCGCCTTGCTTGAACTGCTCGCCCACGGTGAGCGCTTCAGTCGCGTTGTCGGAGACCAGATAAACCTGGCCGTCCATCGCGTGCACAACCATGTTGAACGCGTCAGTCGCGCGGAAGAACTTCTCGTAGCCGCCGACTGACAACACGCCGATGATGACCGCTGCCGCTACCGCCCAGCGCACAACCGTGCGCCGCGAAGCGAACGGCTTTGCGGGTTTCTGCTGCGGGGCCGCCGGCGCCACGCCAAAGCGCGCTTCCTTGAGCGCCTTGCGGCAAGGCACGCATTCGTGAGTGTGGTCTTCCAGCAACAGCGCGCGAGCGGGCGACAGGCTGCCGTTCAAATATGACGGCATCAGCGTCTGAAAGTCGCCGCAGTTGCGGATGTGATCAACTTGCACGGCGGTCGCGTCAGCAGCCCGCTCGCTTAGCTGCATCCAAACGCGATCCGCCGCGCCGGACACAACCGATGGGTCGATCGCTTGATTGCGAATCTCACCGGTTGTCCGCTCGATCATTTCGTTTAGTTCATTGTTAGACGGTTTCATGAGTTCCCTCCAGTACCTTTCCTAATTCTTTGCGAAGTTTGGTGCGAGCGCGATGTAATGTGACTCCAACGACCATCTGCGACGTTCCCAGCAGACGGGCTATCTCGACGTTGCTGTGCCCCTCGAAATACTTGAGCACGACAACCTCGGCTGCCTTTGTTCCAAGCCCCCCGAGCGCCGCTCGAACCTGTCCTTGCATTTCGCGGCTGGCTCGTTCGTTTTCCGGGTTAAGGCTGCGTCTATCTTCGAGCATGGGCGCGACCTCTTCGATCGGGACCGAGTTTGAACGAGTTCGGCTTCGAATGAGGTCGAGCGAGGCGTTCACTGCGGCGCGGTGCAAGTAGCTGCCGGGGCTTGGGGACAGGTCAACAGGGCCCACGTTCCGGTTATCCCGGCGGGCATCTCTTTTGACAAGGCGAAGAAAAACAGTTTGCAGCACGTCTTCTGCGTCCGCACTGCTCCCGGTTACCCGGTAAGCTGTGCGATAGATCTGGTCATGATGCTGCCGGAACAGGAGTTCGACCTCTTCGGCCGGACTAGGCACTGGCCTGAGGTGTTTAGCTGCTTGCACGTTAGCCTCCTTCTCGTCGTCAGTCATAAAACGAGCCTCGCGGTGGATGATTAACAAGCGGTAGAGAAAAAATGCGCCGGTCTGGTAAACCCGTGAACAAATGGCGGGAAAACTATAGGCTCGGCTTTCCACCCAAGCAAGCCAGCCGGCCGCGGAGGTGCGCGTCGGGTTATTGCATGGAGGTGCAGACCGCGTAGCGGTCTCCTGTCGATAGTACCGGACAACAAGATCTGCCGGGCCGCGGTCTCCTGTCGATGGGTACCGGCAACAGGGATCTGCCGGGCCGCATAGCGGCTACCTGAATCCGTGGTGCACTATGCAAGAAGGACCGAGCTTCGCAAATCCGGTTATCGGAAGGTAGCCGCTACGCGGCCCGCCTGGATCTTGTTGCCCGGTACTATCGACAGGAGACCGCTACGCGGCCCGCGCGCGCTTGCACGCGAAAGATCCAACGCGCACCGCGGCCATGGGGCGCCGCCGGCCCTTACCCAAACGAAACCTTGTTGAAGGCTTGCCCTTTCCCCAGCCACGGAATCGCAGTATAGTGAGCCCGACTTGCCAGGGATTGACGCTCAACGCGGCGGCCTGGCGGCGAAGATCGCTCTGACCGAGCACATACAATCAGCCAGGAGACTCAAGCCATGTCGGACTCAAAGATCAATCGGCGAGACTTTATTAAGACGGCGGTCACCGCTGGCGCTGCGATTGGCGCTATCGGCCGGCCCGGCGCAGCTTCAGCCACAGTCGTCAGTGCTAACGACCAGATCAATGTTGGCCTGATCGGCGTCGGAGGACGCGGAAGGGGCTTGCTGGATTGGGTGATGAAGACCGGCGAGCAGCCCGCGACTGCGGCAAAGCTTGTCGCTGTCTCGGATGTCTACGCCAAACGGTTGAGAGAGGCTAAAGAAAAAGCGGCGTGCGAGGCGTACCTCGACTATCACGAGATCCTCGAACGCAAAGACATCGACGCGGTCATCATCGCGACGCCCGATCACTGGCACGCGCAAATGGCGATCGAAGCCCTCGACCGAGGCAAAGACGTCTATCTCGAAAAGCCGATGACTCACACCGTCGAAGAAGCAAAGCGCGTCTACGAAAAGGTGACCGAGAAGAATCGCGTCTTGCAGGTCGGCTCGCAGACCACAAGCTCGGATCAATGGTGGAAGGCTCGCAAAGCTATTGAGGACGGGATGATCGGCCGGTTGATAATGAGTCAGGGCTCTTATCATCGCAACTCGACTAAAGGCGAATGGAACTGGGACATTGACGCTACGGCAGGTCCGAACGGCAAAGGTGACGACTTCATCGACTGGAAGATGTGGCTGGGCGACGCACCCAAACGTGCGTACAACGCCGATCGCTTCTTTCGCTTTCGCAAGTACTGGGACTACTCGGGCGGGATCGCGACCGATCTCTTCTATCACGTGATGGCGCCGATGAACATCTGCTGGGGTGAAGCTCAGTTCCCTTATCGAGTGATGGCCTCGGGCGGGATCTACGTTTTCAAGGACGAACGCGAAGTGCCCGACACGTTCAATCTCGTCGCTGACTACGCGCAAGGCCACTCGGTCGTGCTGAGCGCGTCGATGGCCAACGAGACTCACATACCGGGGCTGATTCGCGGGCACGAAGGAACAATCATGATGGTCCCGAACGGACGCTTCGAGGATAAGGTCGATTCCATCTCGGTCACTCCTCAGCGGATCGTCAAGCTGAAGTGGGAAGAGAAGTACGGCGCGACCGAGATCAAGCTGAGCTGTGAACCTCGTGAGGATCACATGCAGAACTTCCTCCGATGCGTGCGCACGCGCGAGAAGCCGGTGCTGGATGCGTTGACGGCTTACAAGGCGATGGTCACGATCGGCATGAGCGTGCAGTCGTATCGCGAAGGCCGCGTGTTGTACTTCGACGAGCGAAAACAAAAGGTGGTAACAGAGGCGCCGAAGGTTTAGGGGCGATCGCAGGCAGTCCGGAGAAACTCACGAGCACTTCGAATCGAAGGAGACAAAACATGGTTACTACAGCTCTACTCGTTAGACTCGAGGCAAAGCCCGGAAAAGAAGCGGAGGTTGAGAGCTTCCTCAAGAGCGGGCTGGCGATTGTCGAAGAGGAGCCGGCCACGATAGCTTGGTTCGCAATCCGTCTTGGACCATCGACGTTCGGAATCTTCGACGCCTTCCCGGACGACGCGGGACGGCAAGCGCATCTCTCCGGACGTGTAGCTGCGGCGCTCATGGCAAAAGCTGCCGATCTGCTCTCGCAACCGCCCGCGATCGAGATGGTCGATGTTCTCGCGGCCAAGCTTCCTTAAGTAGTAGTCGGCAAGTGACAAGCATGTACGGGTGGCCCTCCGTGGCCACCCCTCGCTGGCTGAGGCTCCTTAGACCTGCGTGGAGAGGGGTGGCCGCGGAGGTCCACCCCTACAAGGCTGAAAACGAGGCAAGACGTGAACAGCAAAGTCACACGCCAGACGGTCGATCTATCCGGCTTTCCCGACCTCGTAGTCATCTACCTCGGGATGCGAGTCAACGCGCTGACCGGCATCAAGACTCTCATCGGCTTCGGGCCGAGGATCTCCAAGTCAGCCGACGCCAAACCCGATGGACTGCTGCTGCACGAGCCAATCCTCTACTCGTTGTTTCCTGCTCACGTCGGAATGCGGCAATACTGGCGCGACTTTGAATCGCTCGAACGATGGACGCGTTCGGAGCCGCATCGCGAATGGTGGCAGAACTTTCTCCGCGACTCGGGAGGCACCGGCTTCTGGCACGAGAGCTACTTCATCCGCGGCGGAATGGAATCCATCTACGCTGACATTCACACGCCTGTTGGTTTCACCGCTTTCGCTCCCATAAAGCCTGCGCGAGGCAGTATGTTCTCGGCGCGCCACAGGCTCGGCATGGAAGGCGAAGCTTCGATCGCCGCGCCCTTGCTTGAACAACAGATCTACGGAGCCGACGATGCCAGCAACGAACAACGAGCGGGCGATTGACGCGTGGGCGCAGCCCGCTCTCAAGCATTTCATCGAAGACGTTCCAGAAGCCGCACGTCTCTTCAAGCAATCGCATACGTCTCACATCATCGAGTCCGGCATCACCACAGAACAGATGGTCGCTTCAATGGACTCGGCCGGCGTCGAGCGAGCGATGCTCTGCGCGTGGCATCGCCCAGGCAAATCGTTGACCACCAATGACGAAATAGCTGAGATAGTCGCGCGTTTCCCCGATCGCTTTGTCGGTGTCGCGGCGGTGAATCTCGAGAAGCCCGTCGAAGCCGTCCGCGAGTTGGATCGAGCGGTGAACCAGCTTGGCTTCAAAGCACTGCGCGTCATCCCGTGGCTGTGGAATCGGCCCCCCAACGACAAGCTCTACTATCCGCTTTACGTCAAATGCATCGAGCTTGATATTCCGTTCTGCACGCAAGTCGGGCACACCGGGCCGCTGATGCCTTCCGAGCCCGGCCGCCCGGTGCCATACCTCGACGAAGTCGCGCTGACGTTTCCCGAGCTGAGGATAGTCGGCGGCCACATCGGCTATCCTTGGACCGATGAGATGATCGGCCTCGCGTGGAAACACGAGAACGTATTCATCGACACGTCGGCACATCTGCCGCGATACTACCCGCCGCAACTGATTCACTTCATGAAAAGCTATGGCCGGGAGAAAGTGTTGTTCGGGACAAACTTCCCGCAGTTGTCTTTCGAGAAGTGCATGGAGCAAGTCCGCGCGCTCGATTTGGCAGACGACGTGCGCGCCGCGTTCTTGCGCGACAACGCGCTCCGAGTCTTCAAGCTGAGCTGAGAGTAGCCGGCATCCGACGCGCTGGAATCTGTCGGAACAATCCTTCGTTATTCCGACAAGCTACTAGCCGGTGGCCCGTCTCGCGACCAGGTTCGAGTAGACAACCCACTTGCCATCCACGAACCCGCCTACGAGCGTGTAGGTCCCCGGGGACTCGCCGCCGGAAGACCTCCAGTTCCGGAACAATTTGTCCGGAGGCTTCTGGTCCAGTTCAAGCCGGCCGCTTGCCTCGCTGTGAACCATTTGCGCAAAGTTTGCCACCTCGCCGGGGCTTGCGTTTCCCCTCATCACTTCCGGCAGAAGCTTATCGAATTTGGCCTGCGCGTCGGCTTTGTGCTGCGAGTGTGTTGCCAGCGTGGCGTTTGCGGCATCGAGTTGCGCCTGTGTCTGATCGGCTCGCAAGCGCAGCGCGGCATTCTCGCGAGTAAGTTTTTGCTTGTCCGATTCGCTCGCGGAATACAGTGCGTAAGCCGTCGATAGCCAGACAATCGACGCAACCAGCGCTAAGATGCTGAGACCAAGAGCGCACAACAAGCCTCTGCGCTTGGAAGACTCGGTTTGCTCAATCTGCTCTCTGATAGCATCGACATCGCGTTGACCGTAAGTGATGCTGCGTTCGTTATTCAATCGAGTGAGGCGTGACGGTTGTTGGGTTATCGCTTCCATAAACCCTCCTTCGAGGGGCACTACTCGCTTCGATCACGGCGCTCGAAGCTTTTACATCTGGTTCGATCCTACACCTGCGCATCCCGTAATGCACGCGCGAGTGTAGCGTCCTCGGTCGGTTTAATGAATAAGCAGGTTTTATTCAGCAGACAGTTCGTGTCAGGGGTATTCTATGATCGAGCAAACTGCGAGACCGATATCATCAAACATTGTGGAAGAGACTCTGCCGAGTTTGCGGACGAAGCGCTGATAGTCAAGACCCCGAAGCTGCAACGCGTCGACAGCGGATGGCTTTGAGAGACCGTTCGTTGCATCAGGTTCGATGTAAACGTGCCAGATGTTTCTGGCGAAGTGATCTTTCCAGTCGGTGATGGGAGCGACAAGCTTGATAGGCAGGCGGCCAACAGCATCGGAGCTGATCACCACGGCGGGACGAATCTTCTTGAGTTCGGCGCCTACGGTCGGGTCGAGGTCGACCAGCCAGACTTCGCCACGTCGCGGCGGATTAGTACTCGACAATGTCGCCACCCTGCCAAAGCTCGCGTTCGCGGCGGTTCTCTTCAAGTTCGTAGTGGGCGATCATTGCTTCGGCCTGTTCCGCGAGAATTCGTCGGCGTTCCTCGAGCGGCAGTTTCATGAAGGCGAGCCGGTCGGCCAAGGTCAGAGGAACTGTTGTTTCGACGTTCTCTTCTTCGATGGTCTCTTCTTGGGTGCTCATAGCGTTGCTCCTTTGGGGGATGAGTTTAAGACACTTTAAGAGAATGGCCAAGGACAAGAGAGATATAATCCCATTGTGAACGAGCCTTCCATCAAAGACATCCCGAGAATTAAGAAGACCCTAGATGATCTCCGATACTTCAAGGCGTTCAGAAGGGCCAAGTGGATTTGGCGCCCCCTCTTCAAGCTTTTGGGCGCAGACATGAGACCCATTGACGAGTCCATGACCAAGACCAAGATAGACGAACTTGAGAAAATGGCGGAGGAGTTGGCAATGATACCAGACCGTTTTAATGATCTATTTGCCCCTAGGGGCTGGATCATCTATGACTCGATGAATATCGACGCTGCAAAAGCAGCTATCGAGCGAGCTGAGTCTGGCGATATTGACGGCGCGGAAGCGCTTCTTGTGGATTACTACAACCCAGATAGGTTGGAACGGTATCTACAGATGATGGTGGCAGTGGATGCCTTCCGTCCGAGAATGCGCCTAGCCCGCCTTGCCTTAATCGACTATTCCGAAGGGCGATATCATGCATGCATTCCGGTTATTCTCGCTTTGCTTGATGGACTGGTAAGCGAGCTTCATGAGCAGAGGCGAGGGTTTTTCGCCGAGGATGTAAAACTGGAAGCTTGGGATTCAATAGCCGGACACAGCAAGGGGCTGAATGTGATTGTTCGCATCTTTCAAAAGGGACGTTACAGAACCAGAACTGAGGAAATAACCCTTCCGTATCGAAATGGAATCTTGCATGGGATGGATCTGGGGTACGACAACAAGTTAGTGGCGGCAAAAGCTTGGGCCGCCTTGTTTGCAGCGCGGGAGTGGGCGCTGAAGGCCGAACAAGGATTGCTTTCCGCTCCGGCACCAAAGCCGACCACGACGTGGCGAGAGCTTATTCGGCCGCTCCTGGAAGACGCTGATGACAAAGCACGCTTGGAAGCATGGAAGCCGCGAATTCTCGAACTTGCGCGAGACGTGCTGACGACTGGCGATTCAGAGGCCTTTGAGAGCGGAACACCTGAGCAAAAACTGGCTGAGTTCTTGACATGTTGGAAGAAACGAAACTACGGCCATATGGCTAAGTGCCTCCCACCGAACTTAGGTTATTCTGAGAGAGAGTTACCCGGAATGGTTAGGGAGCACTATGCTTCGAGGGAGCTGAAAACATATGAGTTCACAGATATCAAAGACAATGCTCCGGCTATCACTGAGATTGAAGTAAGTCTCGTCTATGAAGAAGAATCCGAAGCAGTAGAGCGGACTATCAGGTTTCGATTGGTTAATCAAGATAGCGAAGGGCGTCCGGACATTCGTGGGAAATCTCGAACCTCGTGGTTCGTCTATAGTTGGTTGGTTTGACGCAGAACCTGTCTACGGGACCGAACGAGAGCGTTCAAACATCGTGAGCAACAGACTGTATCTCGCAGCGCACCTCCGATCAGTGCCGCACTCTCGGCTCACGAACTTGTCCTCTAGGTAGCAAAGCCCAACGGGGAGATGCTTCTTTCAGAGAGTAATTGTGGCCAAGATCAAACCAAATCGCCGAGAGTGGGCGAACGCGCACAACTGGAAGCATCTCGCGAGGTGGAATGGCGAGGGCTACTACGACCTGCGCACTGACGACATCGGCGATGTTCCGGTGAGACTCTTTCTTACCCCAAAGCTTCTCGAGGCAACTGAGGACATCATCTATCGTCAGATCGTCAACGCGACTCGCTTCCCGGGCGTCAGGCTCGTAGCCATCACGCCCGATACTCATTACGGCTACGGCGTGCCGGTCGGCTGCGTGATCCTCACTGATGCCGACGAGGGAGCCGTGGCGATGGGTCCCGTGGGCTACGACATCGGTTGCGGAATGGTGAGCGCGAAGAGCGATGTTCCGGTTGATGCGGCTACTGCTGAGCGGAGACTCGCGTTCAATCGCGCGGTGATGAAGCTTGTGGACATGGGCGTCGGCGGCAAGAGCATCAAGCTCGGCACAGTCGAACGCAGCGAGTTCGATGAGCTTGTCCATGGAGGTGCTGAGTACTACGTAGAGAAATACGGGGCCTCGTTTGATCGCAGCCGTGCTGAGCGTCATCGCTTGCCGGTTGATGACGACTGGCAGCCGCCGCTTGGTGGAAAAGGCAGACCCGAACGCGGGATGTCTCAGCTTGGCTCGCTTGGCGGAGGCAACCACTTCATCGAGCTGCAGCGCTGCGAAGAAACTCACACGCTCTTCGTGCAAGCCCACACCGGTTCGCGCGGATGGGGCCACGGGCTTGCGACTAACTACTTCGAGATGGCGAGAGCCGAAAAGCCCGAGGTCATCACGGACATCGACCTTGGTTACTTCACGCCTGACTCGAATCACTATCGCGACTACTTGAACGCGGTAGCGGCGGGAGGGAACTTTGCGATCATCAACCGGCTGGTGATCTTCGAACAGGTGGCTGAGGCTTTCAGAGAAGTCTTTGGCGGCGAGCTGGAACTCATCTATGAAATTTCCCACAATCTTGTCCAGAGGGAGCAGCATCCGGAGTTTGGCGACGTGCTGGTGCATCGCAAGGGAGCGACTCGCGCGTTTCCGGCGGGACACGCTGCGCTCGAAGGAACGATCTGGGAAACAACCGGACATCCGGTACTGATTCCCGGCTCGAACAAAGACTGGAGCTACATCCTGAGACCGGCTGCTGGAGCCGTTTCCAGCGGCTACTCGGTGAATCACGGAGCGGGCCGGCGAATGTCACGAAGCGAAGCCGGGCGAACGTTGAACCAGCGCGCCATCGACGACGAGTACGCTGCTGCCGGGATCGTGGTGAACACCGACGGGCGAGTTCCGTTGGACGAAGCGGCGCCGTGCTACAAGGCGTCTGAGGAAGTGGTGGCGGCGGTAGTCGGAGCGGGGCTTGCGACGGTCGAGCACAAGCTCTGGCCGCTGGCTTCGTTGAAGGGGACTGAGGGTTCTCGCGGGAGAAAAAGCAAGCGCGGGAACCGAAAGACGAGCAAGCACTACTGACCTGTACGGGCGTCCCTCCGTGGGCGCCCCCTCATTGCGATTCAAGAGTAGGCTACCGGAAGAGGGCGCCCACGGAGCGACGCCCGTACAAGAAAAGTATGATCACGATTGACGCATCATTTGGAGAAAGCGCTATGCATCAAAAGAAAGTTGTTGACTTATGAAAGGAACCTCAGGCACAATGCCGATTCCTTTTCGTCAATGAACGAAGGAGACCGAAAGAAAATGATGCTCAGACGACACAACGCAACAAGCACAGGACGCGCGGACCACCCGAAGGTCACGTGGTGTCCCAGTGCGAGCGTGTCGTTTGGGCGCACCGCCTGTCCGGCCACGCCGTCATTACATCTGAATATTCAACCCATCGGCGAGAGCCTCATAGGCTTTAGCAAATCGGCGGAACGACAGTTCTCCGATTATCGCCATCGTTGATCCAGCGGGAGCGGACTCCCGCTCCCGAAATCTCAAAAGCTGATTCCGAAGAGACTTAGGGAGCGAACCGCTTCTGCGTTGTGAGCGCGGAAGGGCCGCTCCTTTTGTTGTTTGAAAACTGAATAGCCGCACGAATCGGAATGTTCGCGGCGCAGGTCTTTGCCTGGAGCTGACAGGCTGGAACCGCGCTGCTTGCTGAGGTGGCAGAGTGGGATTGCGTCTGACTGTAGATCAGGAGACCCAAGCGGTCACAGGGGGTTCGATTCCCTCCCTCAGCATAGACGTAGCATAGCCTTTAGTCTTGGGGGTTTCCCATCAAGTTAGCTGCACAGACTGAAGTCTATGCTACTACGGGAGCATGGTGTAACCGGCAACATGGCGGTCTCCAAAACCGTTGATGGGGGTTCAACTCCTCCTGCTCCCGCTTCGCGGAGGGTTCGCATAACTGGCAGTGCACCGGTCCCGAAAACCGGCGGGCTTCGGCCTGTGAGAGTTCGACTCTCTCACCCTCCGCCAAAGAATTGAGGATCGAGCATAGAGGATCGCGACCGAGCTCATCGTTCGATCTTCGATTTTCAATTCTCGATCCGGGGAGGCGTCGCCTAACGGTATGGCAGCGGTTTGCTAAATCGCCGGGTGAGAGCCTGTGCAGGTTCGACTCCTGCCGCCTCCGCCAGAAGTTAGGGGATCGAAGATGGAGGCTGTCATTCTCGATCCTCAATTCTCGATACTCGAATGTACCGGCGTGGCCCAACCTGGCAGAGGCGCTGGTCTTAGAAACCAGTCGATGGGGGTTCGAATCCCTCCGCCGGTACCAAAGAATTTCGAATGTCGAATTGCGAATTGCGAATCTGGGGACGAGGTGATTCGCAATTCGAGATTCGCAATTCGAAATCCGTTCTTGCTGGCGTGACCCAATCGGTAGAGGTGGCCGGCTCAAACCCGGTTTGGTGAAGGTTCGAATCCTTCCGCCAGCACCAAATGAATCTCGAATTGCGAATTGCGAATCTCGAATTGGAGCAAAGTTCGCGAGATTCCGGATTATGAATTCACGATTCGCAATTCGCAATTCGAGATTCGAGATTCTTGTCGCACGCGTAGCCAAGTTGGTTAAGGCGCCGGTCTGCAAAACCGGTCATCGTGAGTTCGACTCTCACCGCGTGCTCTTTGATGCGGAGATGGAGCAGGAATCAGGCTCGGCCGGCTCATAATCGGCAAATCATCCGGTGCGACTCCGGACTCCGCTACCAGTTAACGATGCGCGAGACGTGATGCGTGACTAAGAGAATTGTGCGGGAGTGATGCAACAGGCAGACATCGCTCGCTTAAACCGAGCGTCTTGGGGGTTCGATTCCCTTCTCCCGCATCGATGTTTGAAACGGGGATGAATGCAAAGCGGACGAGCGACAGGTTTTTCAAACCTGACCTAGAGAGTTCGAGTCTCTCCATCCCTGCCTGTGGTGGCTGAACCCAAACGGCGCGGGGACGGTCTGTGGAACCGTTATTAGAGAGTTCGACTCTCTCCAGTCACCTTTTAGTTTGGGAGCGCAGGCTTCTCGCCGCTCCGGGATCTATGAATGCGAAAGAAGCAGGCGGGGACGCCTGCGCTCCCGAGGTCCGGGATGGTGTAACTGGCAACACGCCGGTCTTTGAAATCGGAGAGTGAAGGTTCGAGCCCTTCTCCCGGAGCCAGGTCTTTGAAACACAAATGTAGCGCACGCCGGCGGCTTGCCTCCGGAGGGCCGAGATCAAGAACCAACACGCAAGCCAGGCGGCATGCGCCACGTCCGAGCGAAGCTGCGCCGCCTTGGTGTAATTGGCAACACGTCCGCCCGATTAGCGGAAGAGTCCAGGTTCAACTCCTGGAGGCGGCATACACGGCGATGAATGCAAAGCGGTCGAGCACCTGGGTTCTCAACTCAGTCGTAGCGAGTTCGAGTCTCGCCATCGCCGCTAACGGGGTCGTGGCCGAGAGGCTCAGGCACTTGATTGTCGATCAAGACTACGCGAGTTCGAATCTCGTCGATCCCGCTGA
>JBBPIE010000040.1:0-51117 GCA_038040485.1 Candidatus Onstottus arcticum | reverse complement strand
CGACACATTGGGTTTCATTCTCACATCAGCTCGTATTCGAGCATAGTTGCTCCGTCGTAGCCGGACTCGCGGAACAGCCTCGCCGCCGCGTCCAGTATCCTCTTGCGAGTCTCTGCCTTCTGATTTTCCGGGTAACGCTCGGCGCTTATGATATGACGATCGTCATATCATAGCAAGCGGAAAACGGCGGCAAGCTTGCTCGCCGCCGTTGGAGTAGATACAGCGGATCGCGCTTGGGGTTCACTCGCTCTCTGCTTCGGTTAGCTTTCGGAAGTGATAACCCATCGCCGCGAGCCTCAGCGAATCCGCAAGCTTGTCGCGATGTTTAGCCGTCGCTTCTCTGATAAAGCGCCAGAACTCCCAGCGCTCGCGGTCCAAAATCCCCAGCTTCAAGGTGATTCGCGTCAACGACGCGAGATCATGCAACACGCTGGTGTGTCGCGGCAACGGGCGATAGGTCACGCGTCTCATACATTCGAGCGCGCGTTCGTAGTACTCCCTCGAGCTGTAGATCGTTTTCATGATCGACTGATAGCCTTCGACCAAACGCGTGGGATCCATCTTGGGCACGAAGTTCAGCGAGTAGGCCGTGTTGTTTCCCGTGCTCTCACCCAGCAAGCGGCCCTCTTTTTCGAGCCGTCGCCAAAGCTGAGTATCAGGCAGCGCATTGAGCAGCCCAACCATCGCCAGCGGGATCGCGCTATCGCGTATGAAATTTATCTGACGTTGGAAGATGTCTTCCGGATCGTTGTCGAAGCCGACGATAAACCCGGCCATCACTTCCATACCGTAGCTCTGAATCTTTTTCACCTGATCGAGCAGGTTGCCGCGCGTGTTCTGCATCTTCAAAGCTTCCTTCAGACTTGCTTCGACCGGCGTTTCAATCCCCAGAAAGACCCGCCTGAACCCCGCTTGTCTCATGCTGTCCAGCAACTCATCGTCATCGGCGAGGTTGACGCTCGCTTCGGTGAAAAAGAAAAACGGACGGCCGTTCTTCTCCTGCCACTCGATCAGCGCGGGCATCAATTTCTTGACGTTTCGTTTGTTGCCGATGAAGTTGTCATCGACAATAAAGACCGAGCCGCGCCAGCCGACGCGCTTCAGGGCGTCGAGTTCGGCAAGCATCTGCTCGTTGCTCTTGGTTCGGGGATTGCGGCCGTAGATCTCGATGATGTCGCAGAACTCGCATTGAAACGGACACCCTCGCGAGAACTGTACCGACATAGCGCTGTAGCGTTTGAGGTCGGCTAGCCCGAAGTCGGCGACTGGCGTCGTGGAGAGCGGCGGCCGCTCGGGAGCTTTGTAAAACTTTTTCGCGTCGCCGCGTTCCAGATCTTCGAGGAACTCCGGAAGCGTCGTCTCCGCTTCGCCGAGAAAGATGTGGTCGGCTTCGGGAAGAGCTTCGATACTGGTCGTGATGTATGGTCCGCCGATGACTACCGTCTTGCCCATCGCCTTGCACTGCTTGACGACTTTTTTCAGCGAGTCCTTCTGAACCAGCATCGCTGTGGCAAAGACGATGTCGGCCCACTCGATGTCGGCGCGCTTCAACTGCCGCACCTCCATATCAACCAGCCGGCGTTCCCACGAGCGAGGCAGCATTGAGGAGATCGTCATCAGTCCGAGCGGCGGAAACGCTGACCGCTTGCCGTCGAACTGGAGCGCGTGCCTAAAACTCCAATACGTAGTTGGGAATTGCGGGTTGATCAGTAAGACCTTCATCGGGTTCTCCTTCTTCTCGTTGGAAAGTTGTGCGCTGATTCTACACCTGACACCGGATTCTCAGGAAACTGTTTGCGAAAGAGCCTAGTTTGATTCAGCCTTGCTCGCGTTGCCTGCAAGGCTCTGTACGAGAAATCGGCTGCGGTTGCGCATCGCTTCGACGATTGCCGGCGGCGCCTTCTCGGGTGAGCCCGCGTTGAATAGCGGTTGCGGGTCGTACTCGATTCCAAGCTGTATCGATTGCGCGACGACGTCGCCGCACTCGAGCGCAACAAGCGTCAACGCCATATCAATGCCGGCCGAAACGCCAGCCGCGGTGATGATTTTGCCTTGAGTAACAACTCGCTCGGCTGTCGGCTCGGCTCCGTACTTGCGCAAGATATCGAGTGCGAGCCAGTGACTGGTGGCTCGCAAGCCGTTCAATAACCCGGCGGCCGCGAGCACCAGCGAACCGGTGCACACCGACGTCGTCCACCGTGTCGCTGAGTGTACGGTGCGCACCCAGTCGAGAACTCGACGGTCGTCCATAAGCGCCGCCTGCCCAGGTCCTCCGGGGATGACGAGTATGTCGGGCGCGGTGATTTCTTCAATCTCGAAGTCAGCAACGATTGCGAGGCTGCCGGCGTCGGTTCGCACCGGACCTTTCGTTTTGGCGGCAAAGCTGACGCGCGCTCCGGGAACAGAGCGGAGTACTTCGTAAGGTCCCACTGCGTCGAGCGCAGTGAAGCGGTCATAAAGAAGAATCGCGATCTCCAAAAAGAATGTCTCCTTCGAGTCTCTTTCAAGTTGTCCGAGTCACCCCGTCAGGGACAAAGGACTCAAGGGACTTAAAGGACTCAAGGGACTTAAGTCCTTTGCGTGCTTTGCGTCCTTTGCGTCCCTTCCGTCCTTGTTCCTTTGCCGGGTTTGGCTGTGAGTTACGCTTCCGATTCATTGTATCTCTTGAAGACAAGAGCAGAGTTCTTTGATCCAAAAGCAATGCAGTTGCACAGTGCGGTGTCGATCCGAACTTCCCGCCCGGTGTTCGGCACATAGTCAAGATCGCACTCGGGGTCGGGCGTCTCGAGGTTGATAGTCGGCGGAGCATAGTTGTGCTTCATCGCCATCAGCGTGGCGACGACTCCCGCCGCGCCCGAGGCGCCTTGCGGATGACCGACCATCGACTTGACCGAGCTTGCCGGGATCTTCCGAGCCCGATCGCCAAACGCGATTCGCATCGCGGACGATTCCGTCCGATCGTTGATTCGCGTAGCCGTGCCGTGCAGGTTCAAGTAGTCAATCTCCTCCATCGTAAGCCCCGCGCCCGCAACCGCCATTCGCATAGCGCGCGCCGCGTCGTGGCCAGTCGGCGCGATCTGCACGCGATGATATGCGTCGCAAGTCGAAGCGTAGCCGCCGATTTCCGCGTAGATTGGAGCCCCGCGCCGGCGCGCGTGTTCGAGTTCTTCGAGTATCACGATCCACGCGCCTTCGCCGAGCACGAAGCCGTCGCGGTCTGCGTTGAACGGCCTCGAAGCTCGATCCGAATCGTCGTTGTGTTTTGTCGTGACCGTTCCCATTCGGCAGAACGCGGTCATTAATCCGAAAGTAATGCAAGCTTCGACGCCGCCAGAAACGATCGTGTCGATCTGGCCTAGTCGAATCGCGTTCCAGGCGTAGCCCATCGCGTCGGTCGAGCTTGTGCACCCGGTCGAGACGACGTGGCTCATGCCGTGAAGCCGAAACGCCATGTTCACTTCGCTTGAAAGCATGCCGACGAACGACGCGACGATCGAGTAAGGACTAACCTTGCGGTAAGCCGCGACGTGATCGCCCTTGTCGTAATATTGCTTGTACTGGCGCTCGGCGAACTCGATCCCTCCGGCTCCTGTGCCCAGCACCACACCGATGTTCTCGCGCTCGGTTGAGGTCAGATCCTCGAAGTTCAATCCTGCATCCTGAGCCGCCTCTTCGGCAGCGAAGAAAGCCATCGGCACCGCCCGCTGCACGCGGTCCTTGTCTTTCTTCGAGATGTATCGATCGAAGTCGAAGTCTTTTACTTCGGCGGCAACGCGGCAGGTTAGCTTTGACGCGTCAAACAAAGTGATCGGCCCAGTGCCGCTGACGCCGTTGCGCGTAGCCTCCCAGTAGGTTTCGCGGCCGATGCCGTTAGGGCTTACTGCGCCCATCCCTGTCACAACCACACGCCTCAAGCTCATTCCTGGAACCTCCCACAATCGCCGGTCAATGGATTCTGTTAGTGAGTCGTTCATTCTACGCCAAGAACGGCGCTTCTTCCATTCGCCGAGGAGTCAGTAGTCCGTAGTCCGTAGCCCGTGCTTCGAGATTCGACTCGATCTCAAGAACACGAGCAACGGACTACTGACTATTGGAAATCCGTTCCAGTAGCGATCTTGCGGTCTCGCGGTCGCGCAAGTTCTCGAATTCCCATTCGGGGTCCGCCGGCGAAGCGATGACTTGTTGGAGCAAGCCGGCCGCGCGCTCGCCGTCGCCGTCATCAAGCGCAAGCTCGGCGGCGTAGAGCAAAGTCACGGTATTGTACGGCGCGATCGAGAGCGCGCGATCGAAGTGAGCGCGGCTTCGCTCGCGGTTGCCGCCGAGAAACCTCGGGGCTTTGTGCTCCAGCCTTGCCAGCACTCGCAACGGGCCCGCGCCGTGATAGCCCTCCGAAATCTCGACAGCGCGTTTCAGTTCGGATCCGGCGCGCAGAATGGCTCGGATTCCCCTCGGTGCGCGTGCGCTTTCAGCGTAAAGCGCCAGGTTCACGCCGGTCCAGAAGTGACCCTCGACGCGCGCGGGGTTCAGTGCAACCGCAAGCGCGCCCGCATCGCCGGCGGAGCTGTGGAGCTGGAGCTTCTCCTTCGCCGACTCGGCTTGCTGGCCGAGAAAGAACATCGCGCGCGAAAGCCGCCATTGCACTTCGTAGAGGTTCGCGCCGCCGCGTGCGCCGCTCAGTATCATCACTGACTCGCGAACGGTTTCGGGCCTCGCGCGCTGGTTGAACAACTCGTCGGCCCGGCTCACGGCTGTGAGAAGGTCTTCGGTAGGCATAAGAGAAGAAGTGATGAGTCAGGCGTGATGCGTGAGGCGTGATGCGTGAGGTGTGATTCCGTCAGCGACAATCCCGATCACCAATGACGAATCAAACGTCACGAATCCCGCATCAATCATCACGAATCACGAATCACGAATCCCCGCATCAATTCCTAGTCGCGATTTCCTTCAAGTGCTGACGGGTAAAAAGCGAATCGCTAAGGTTCTGATCGTACTTAGCGTCGATTGTTTCGAAGTGGGTAGTCTTCTTGCGCGCAAGGTTCTCGAGCTTCCACCTGAGCCGCGTCCAGTAACCCGCCCTTATCTCACCTTGATCGACAGCAACTCGTCGCGCGAGCTCGTCGTGATTGTCGTAGAACTCTGCGGCCAACGCCCCATTGCTCTCCTTTGAGATGAGCAAGACGACGCGCGGGAATTTTGAATCGACGCCCTCTTTGAGTCTTCCTTCCAGCCGGTACGCTTGCCAGGCGAGGAACGGGACTTCGCCGGTCAGCCTGAAATCGTATTTCTCCGGCTGCCCGTCGGCGAGTTCTTGCATCGTCATCCCGAACAGTGATTCCTCACTGGTCACGCCTTTGCTTGTCACGAACGTGTCGTTGCTCTGCGCATAGCGAACGCCTTCGACTTCGCCTTGCGGAGTGATCGTGACCAGCGTAGAGCGGTCGCGTTCCTCGCCGTTGAACTCGACGAGCATCATCTGACCGCCGTCAGCTGCCCGCTTTCGGTGTATCGTAAGCTCGACCTGGGCCGGCGAATCTGACGCTGCATCCGAGTCCGTTATTCGCGCTCGCATCTTGATTGTGCTGTCTCTACTATCCGTGGTCGCGAGGTATCGCTTGATTATTTCTGACGCATCGGGTCCCGAAACGCTGGCCGGTTGGGCGGCGGGCTTGTCGCTGCTCTTTTCGCACCCAGTTACCGCGATCAATAGTGCGGACGCCAACACCAGTATCAGCGCGCGTGGGACGGAGCGTGGCCGTCCCACCCGCTCTCCCCGGGGCGAATTGCCTCCGGGCTTAGCTCCTAGCCTGTTTACCAAATCCCTTGCTAGCATCATCGTTCGTTACTCACCCTTTCGATGTACTCGCGTTGCGTTGATTCGCTTTGTTTCGCCAGCCCGTCCGATGCGATGCCCGCGAAAGGCTTTGTCTTCATCAGCGCCGGCAAGAAGATCAAGTCCGCCGCCAGACACGCAAGAATCGTCACCGCCCACAGCACTCCCGCCGTGCGAACCGGCACAAACGAAGATAGCACGAAGATCAGAAACGCGGCGATGAGCATCAGGTTTGCAAGCACCATCGGCTTGCCTGTTCGAAGCATAGTCAGCCACATCACCCATCCTTCATCCAGTGTTGCCGTTTCCGGATTCGGACTCGAGCGCTCGGCGACAGACTGGCGATAACGCCGGATCATGTGGACCGCGTTGTCCACGGCGAGTCCCAGGACCGCGCTTGCAACGAGACTAGTCGTTATGTCCAGCGGAGTTCCCGACCAGCCGAGGAACCCGAAATACGCAACGATTGGGAGCAGGTTGGGAATGAGCGCCAGCAAGGCGGTCGCGAACGAGCGAAACGTCACCACCATCATCAGGTAGATCGATACGATCGCGATCGCGAGGCTCGACGACTGCGAAGCGGCTACCGCGTCCGAGGCGTCGTTGAGGAGGATGATCGAGCCCGTCGCGCGCTGCGTCACTCCGGCTGGCAGATTCGATGCCGACCATTCATCAATCGATCGGGTCAGCTCGCGAAGGTCGTTCGAACCGAACAGATTCGTGCGAAGCACAAGCATCGCTTGCGATCCGTCGGCGGTGATAAGCCGCGACAGCGACTCGTCCTGCGACAGGTAGTCGCGCATGATCAGGCGAAGCCTGCCGGCGTCGCGCGGGATTTCTTCCACGGTCTCTCCGGGCTTGCCGGGCAAGACGCGGTTCATGCGCTTGACGATGTCCGCGATCGAAATACCGGCATCAACGCCCGGAAGCTTGAGCACTCGCTGTTCGAGTTTGTCGAGCGCAGTCAGAAGAGTTCCGGTGTCGCGCTCGGAGTTGCTCACGACGAGTTGAACCGTCGCCGCGCCGGCTAATCGCTCGTGAAGCTTTTGAGCCGCCTGAACGGTTTCACTCTTCTCAGGAAATATCTTCAAGTAGTCGGTGTTTACTCTCAGAAAGATCGCGCCGGCGCCAATCACAACCGTGGCTGCGAGAGACACAATCAATACGGCGCGTCTTCTAAAGAGAATCAATGCGGTCACGTTTCGCAGCGAGTTGTTAAGCCACGTTGCATAGTCATTCCGTTGACCCCGTCCCATCGCATCGCTCGGCAGTAGAACGAGCGTCGCAGGGACAAACAGGAGAGTCAGCAGGAGCATTCCGGCTACCCCGAGCGCTTCGAAGATTCCCATATCCCGAGCGGTTGGCACAGAGCTTGAAGCGAGCGCGCCGAATCCGGCCATCGTGGCCGTTCCCGATACGATCACCGCCGGAGCGATAAAGCTCAATCCATCAAACCATGCGAGGTGCTTGGTTTTGATGCTTGGACCAAAGTCAAACGACGCCATCGAAACTCGATACTGGTTCAGGACGTGGAAGATGTACGAGCTGCCGACCGCTATCAGAGTTGTCGGCAACGACAGCGTGGCGAGCGTAATTGGCCGATCCAGAAGGCTCATCAAGCCTATCGACCAGATGAGCCCGATTATCAACGCGGTCATCGGCAACACCGCGCCCCAGAAGGTCCGAAACGAAAAAAGAAAAACAAGAAAGCACAACACTCCGGCTGCCGGCGACAACACATTCATGTCGCGAAACATGCTCTTGATTCCGCGCGCGTCGATGATCGGGACTCCTGAGAGCAAGACTTCGTCGCCGCCGGCTTCGGACTTGACCAGTCGCTCGACGGCTTCGGCGGTAGCGCGCCCCTGGGCTTCGTCCAACGATTTGAGAAAGACGTTGATCGCCGCGGTGCGGCCGTCGGCGGATATGTACTGTTTCACATAGAGCGGATCGCGCGTGATCTCCTCTCGTAGCTTCGCGAGGCGTTCATCGGCGTTCGGGCTGGAAAGGAGATCGGAGGGAATCAGCTTATCGACGCTGACGTTTCGATCTTCGCTGCGAATGGCTTTGATATTGGTGAGGCTGATGGTTTCGGCTACGCCGTCGAGTGTCGCAAGCCGCCGAGTCAACTGGTCGAGCCGGGTGATGAACTCGCCGGTGAAAACGTCGCTCGTGGTGAACGCAGCCACAATCACTCGATCGTCGCCGAAGGTCTCGCGAGTTTGGTGATAGAACTCGAGCTCGCTGTCCTTTCGCGCAAGGGTCTCCGGCGATCCGTTGAAGCCGATACCTCGAGTGACAAGCACCGCGATGAAACCGATCGTGATCGCGAGTGTCACGGCTATGATGAGCTTCGGATATTGTAAGACGAACTTCGCGAGATGGGTCATAGGGGAGTGATCGAAGCGCTCAAGTAACTGCGGCTCGGACTATAAGGGATGAGGGCGAAGAGAGTCAAATAACTGGTAGTCTCTATTCGATTACGATTGTAAGGTAGTGCATCGCTTCCCACGCTGTCCTGAAGTCATCTGTTGGGATGGCGCGCTCACCTCTCAAGGGGTCCAGGACGAGAATGCTCTCCTGAGTGACTTCCTGAGCTACCAATGAATGATACTGTCCACTCAGGCCGCCGCGTATCGGCCACAAGTCAACATAGACGATCGGGAACAAGCCTTCATCGATTAGGCGAGCAAGATCATCGATGGATGCGAACGTGTGTTTGCGAGAAGACGCGAAGCCCAGCGTTCGAGCCGCCTCGACCAACCGGAATGCGTCAGTCCCGAATGGAGTACAATCGGCCAGTTCCCTCAGCTTGTCTTCTTCGATGTCTACGCCCAAAGCGCTCAGGACCATGCGTAGACACGCCGGACCGCACGAATAGCGCGTTTCTTGTTTAAAGAAGAGGGGCTTCGATCTGATCACGATGCTGTTCGTAGAGCTTGGTCGCCCGATCCTTCATCTCATCAAGCGGTGTATGTTTCCCGACTGTTCCGCTCTCATCGACGATTAGTTCCCCAAGCGGACCGAACGGCTCTAGCCCGGGATAGGAGAGCCATACGGGAATGCGCCAACCAGCAAGGTCTTGATCGTACGCGGGGATTCCAGCGGCAAAGCGGTCTGGCATGCGGGAAATAAGCCACTCGTTTGCGGCGGCCCTGGCTTCCAAGACTGTTGTGACTGCTAAAGTCGACATTGATCTCCCCGCATTCTAATGGCCGTCACCCATCGCAATCAACATCATTCTTAAACGCAGTTCGTGGCTCTGCAGCGTTTCATCAATTCCACTTCAATCCCTTGAGTTGTTGCAGGTTCACGTTGCCACCGCTCAGCACGCATACGACCTTTGTGCCGGGAGCTGCTTTGATCAAGCCGTTCAATACTGCGGCGACTGATGCGGCGGCGGCGCCTTCGACTACAAGCTTGCAGTGAGACATTATCCAGATCAGCGCTTCGAAGATCTGCGAATCAGGCAGCGCGACAACTTCGTCAACGAATTGTTGGACCGCTTCGAAGGTGTGCTCGCCGACTCGCTTGACCCGCAGTCCGTCGATTATGCAGTCAACCGAATCGAGCGTGACCAGCTCGCCTTTTTCGACACTCAACTTCATAGCGGGCGCGCCGGACGATTCGACTCCGATGATGCGGATCTTCGGGTTCAAGCCTTTGAGCGCCATCGACACGCCGGAGATCAAGCCGCCGCCGCCGATCGGAACAACGACCACGTCGGCTTCCGGAAAGTCTTCGTAGATTTCCAGCCCGAGCGTTCCCTGTCCTGCTATCAAATGCGGATCGTCGAAGGGATGGATGTAAGTGAGGCTGCGCTCTTCGCAAAGCTGCTTGGCCTTCTCGTTGGCCTCGTCCCAGATCGTTCCGTGGAGGACGACTTCGGCGCCATAAGCGCGAGTTGCTTCGATCTTCGAAGGTGTTGCGTTCTCAGCCATCACGACGACCGCGCGCATACCGTTGATCTTCGCCGCGAGCGCGACGCCTTGCGCGTGATTGCCTGCCGATGAACAAAGCACTCCGCGGTTGCGCTGTTCGTCTGAGAGATGCGCGAACTTGTTGAGCGGCCCGCGAATCTTGTAGGAACCCGTACGCTGAAAGATCTCGGCTTTGAGCCGGATATCGAAGCCGCTCTGTTCGCTCAGCAGCCGCGATGTGAGGAGCGGCGTGTGATACACGTGAGGACTTACCCGGGCTTTTGCTTCCTGAAAGACTTGCGGTGATAGGTTGATCATTGGTTTTGATTCTCAAGCCGGAAGACGCCGAATGTCTTTTGCTACCTTCGACGCGCTGATTATCTACAAGGTCAAAGTGCATTGCAAACGCGGTCTTGTTGCTTCGCGAGTACTAGCAGCCTGCTGAAAAATAGGATTTCGCCACCAAGACACACAGGCACAAAGCTGCACCAAGGCAGTGAATGCTTGGGTTGTGGACTTTGTGCTCCTTCATGTCCTTCGTGGCTTAGTGGCGATGAATTGGTTTTTCGGCAGCCAGCTAGAGACTTGTGCTGCTTGAGCATTGCTTGCCGGATAGCTTATTCTCTTCGACTGCCGAAGTCTCAGTTCAACCGAAGGAAGCGAACCAGTGAACTACATCGATCTGCGTAGCGACACTGTCACCAAACCAACTGATGAGATGAGAGAGGCGATGGCTCGAGCCGAGGTCGGCGACGACGTCTATGGCGAAGACCCGACTGCCCGCCGTCTACAGGAACGAGCCGCTGAAGTGTTTGGCAAGGAAGCCGCTTTGTTCGTCCCGTCGGGCAGCATGGGCAATCAGATTGCGGTGAGGCTTCACACTCAGCCCGGTCAGGAAGTCATCATCGAAGAGCGCAGTCACATGTTCAACATGGAGATGGCCGGCATGGCTGTCATCAGCGGCGCGCTCGCGCATCCGGTTCGGAGTCCGGACGGAATGATGGATTGGGACTCGATTGAAGCGGCAATCAGGCCTCGGAGTTCTTACTTCGCTCAGACCGGTATGATCGCCGTCGAGAACACGCAGAACCTGGCAGGCGGCACCGTGATGTCGTTCGATCGAATGCAGGACATCGCCGAGCGCGCTCACCGAGCGGGGTTGCCGGTTCATCTGGACGGCGCACGAATCTTCAACGCGGCGATTGTGCTAAAGCGTGATGTTGCCGAGATCGCTTCGATGTTTGACTCGGTGATGTTTTGCTTGTCGAAGGGGCTTTGTGCTCCGGTTGGCTCGATGATCGCAGGCTCGCGGGAGTTTATAGATCGCGCGGTGCCTGTTCGCCGAATGCTCGGAGGCGGAATGCGGCAGGTGGGGGTGTTGGCGGCTGCGGGGTTGGTCGCGCTCGAAAAGATGACCGGGCGTTTGGAAGAGGATCACGCGAACGCGCAGTTCCTCGCGAGGGGACTCGTTGAAATTCGCGGACTCAAGATCGATCCTGAGAGAGTTCAAACCAACATCCTCGTGTTTGACATAAGCGGCACGGGGCAGACAACGGCGGAGTTCACTGCGAAGCTGAAAGAGCGCGGTGTGCTTGCGAGCAGTATCAACGCTCGCGTGATGCGAATGGTGACTCACAAGGATGTTTCCCGCGCCGCCTGCGAAACGGCTCTGGAAGCCATTCGTGAGGTGCTGACTTAAACTTGTACGGGCGGCCCTCCGTGGCCGCCCCTCGCAGCAACTCTATTGGCTTTTGATCGAGGGGCGGCCACGGAGGGCCGCCCGTACATTGTATTCATGACAAAACTCGTCATAGCAATCGATGGGCCTTCGGGCTCGGGCAAGAGCGCACTCGGCAAAGCTGTCGCACGCAGGCTCGGTTATCTCTACATCGACTCGGGGGCCGTCTATCGTGCGGTTGGGGTGAAAGCTCTCGACGACGGAGTCTCTGCTGAAGACGCCGAAGCAGTAGCGGCGATCGCCAGAGACGCAGTCGTCAACCTTCACGGCGATCCCGATCATCTGCGAGTCACGCTCGACGGCCAGGACGTCACCTCAAAGATTCGTTCGCCTGAGGCGAGCCGAGCTTCATCGATCGTCGCGACGATCCCCGAAGTCCGCGAAGCCGTCGTCCAAAAGCTGAGAGACATGAGCCGCGATGGCGGTGTGGTTATGGACGGCCGCGACATCGGAACGAAAGTGTTTCCTCACGCTCAGGTAAAGCTGTTCCTCGATGCAACGCTCGACGTGCGAGCGCGACGGCGCTGCGAAGAAGATCGCGAGCGCGGACGCGAAGTCTCGGTTGAAACCGTGAGGGCGGAGCTCGAAGAACGCGACAGCCGCGACACCGGCCGACTGGCAACTCCACTCGTCAAAGCTCCCGACGCGGTGTTGCTGGACACCTCCGAATTGTCGCTCGATGCAGTGATTGAACGGGTGCTTGAAATTGTGAACTCTCGAAGCTAAACTCCTTAATCAGCGTGATGTTTTGTTTGAATCGATTCGAATTGGAAGCAGAGCTCGCCAGCGTTTCACTCCGACGTTCGCGCTCGCCCCAAGCCGAGGTGGAAACGAGTTAACTCGAGCGCGCCTCGCACACTTGAGTTCTTGCGATGGGCATTTTCACCGGACTGATAATTGAGGTAGGCCTGGTGCGCCGCGTTGATCGGCGCGCTGACGGAGCCTACCTGGTCATTGAAGCCAACAAGGTGCTGGAAGGCACTCGCATCGGCGATTCGATTTCGATCAACGGCGTTGACCTGACGGTGATCGAGATGGGCTCGGATTCTTTTAGCTCGGACGCGTCGCTTGAGACCTTGAAGCGCTCGACGCTCGGCGGACTGCGTATCGGGAGTCGAGTGAATCTGGAACGCGCGCTTGCGGTCGGGGAGCGATTGGGCGGGCACATGGTGCAAGGTCACGTCGATGGTACCGGCGAGTTGCTCTCAGTCACGCCCGAAGGCAACGCATACAGAATGCGCTTCGGATTTCCTCGAGAGCTTGGACGCTACATCGCGATGAAGGGATCGATCACGGTCGATGGCATCAGCTTGACGGTTGCCGGGTTGGGCGATGATTGGTTTGAAGTCGCAATTATTCCTCACACCTGGCGCGAGACGATTCTGAGCGAGTTGAAAAACGGCGACCCGGTAAATCTCGAAGTCGATGTGCTCGCAAAGTACGTCGAGCGGTTGATGACGAAGGACGAGGATTTGCGGGCGGCTTCGAGCAAGCTGACGATTGAGTATCTGACTGAGAAAGGCTACTGACGTCACTTGTCCCTTGTCCCTGGTCATTTGCTTGGAGCTGAAGATCGCCGCTAATGACAAGGGACAAGGGACCAATGACAGAGGACGAGAGCATGCCGTTTGCGACAATCAAAGAAGCAGTCGAAGACTTTCGCGCGGGGCGGATGGTCATCATCGTCGACGACGAAGATCGCGAGAACGAAGGGGATCTTGCGTGCGCGGCTGAGAAGATCACGCCCGAAATCATCAACTTCATGGCTCGCTACGGTCGCGGCTTGATCTGCCTGTCGCTCACTGAAGAGCGGCTAGACGAGCTACAGATTCCGCTTCAAGTCTCGGATGCTGACAACACGGCAACGCGAGGCACTGCCTTCTGCGTCTCTATTGAGGCCCGCCGTGGCGTGACTACTGGAATATCCGCAGCGGACCGCGCGACAACGATCCTGGTTGCTGTAGACCCGAGGACCAAGCCCGGTGATCTGGCGCGGCCCGGCCACATCTTCCCGCTGCGCGCGCGCAACGGCGGAGTGCTTGTCCGGCCGGGGCAGACGGAAGCGGTCGTCGATCTGGCTCGGATTTCCGGCATGACGCCTGGCGGTGTGATCTGCGAGATCATGAATGATGACGGCACGATGTCGCGCCTGCCGGAGTTGAGAGAGTTTGCTCGAGAGCACGGCATCAAGATCATCTCGGTGGCGGATATAGTCGGCTATCGAATGTCGAACGAAGTCCTGGTGCATAGGACGGTGGAAGCGCGAGTGCCGACGGTCTATGGCGAGTTTCGGGCTGTGGCGTTTACCAACGACATCAACCCGGACACGCACCTGGCGCTAGTGATGGGCGAAATCAACGCGGACGAAAGCATGTTGGTGAGGGTCCACTCGCAATGCGTGCTGGGCGACGTGTTCGGCTCCTTGCGAGACGACACCGGCTGGCAGTTGCATCGCTCGTTGGAGTTGATCGCGGGCGAAGGACGAGGCGTGCTGTTGTACTTGAAACAAGAGAGCAGGGGAGTCGGGCTTGTAAATCAGCTTCGCGCGTACGGTGTTATGGACGAACAGAACAAAGACGCGGTTGATGCCGAGCGCGAGGTTGTCGGAGTCCAACGAATGGACCCGCGCGACTACGGCATCGGCGCGCAGATATTGCACGAGCTTGGTGTGCGCAAGATGCGGCTGATGACCAATCACCCGGTAAAGCGCGCAGCCATCGAAGGCTTCGGACTGGAGATAACCGACCGGGTCCCGATCGAGATCGAGCCTAACGAGTCGAACGAAAAGGTGCTTAGAGCCAGAAAAGAAAAGCTCGGCCACTTGCTGACGAAAGTGTGAAACGATTTTGGATTTTGGATTTTAGATTTTGGATTGGCAGCCAGTCCGCGATGTTCGCGCGCTGTGTGAGGCCGGAATCCAAAATCCAAAATCCAAAATCTAAAATCCAAAGAGTCTTATGCGCAGAAAAGTCCTCATCGGCGCAACCATCCTTCTGAGCCTCCTTCTGTTGCTTGTCATATCTGCGATCCTCTACGTACGAAGCGGACGTCTCGACCTCTACCTTCGGGAACAAGTCATCGCCGAGCTTCAGGACGCGGGCATACGCGCCGAGATCGGCAGCACCCATCTCGATCTAAGCGGCTACAAGGTAACGCTCAACGACATCAAACTCTTCTCGCGCGACGGAAAGAAGGCGATCGGTGAGATTGAATCGATCTCGGCGGATTTCTCGATCGTCTCGTACTGGCGGCAAGAGATCAGCATCAAGCGGATTGAAATCACCGGCCCGCAGGTTTGGATCGAGTTCGACAAGCAAGGCCGGCTGAACCTCGCGGATCTGCAAGGCTCTGCGCCAAAGAAAGAACGCAAAGGAAGCGGAGTCAACATTGCCGCTACCGTGTTTGAAGTAACGAAAGGCCGGATAAGCTTCGTCGACATCAGGCACGATACTACCATCGAGCTGCCGGATCTGAGCCTTACCTTGAAGCCGCTTGACGATCAGGCCGTGGGCGACAGTCTCAATCACCAGTTCACCCTTGTTACCGAAACTGGAACGGGCAACTACGAAGGCCGAAAGATCCAAAAGATTTCGCTGCACGCTGCGGGCTCGGTTACTGAGAAGAACGCCGAGCTTGCACAGTTCGAGCTTGTCTCCGATCTTGGCAAAGCGGCGTTGAGCGGCAAGGTCGAGAGCTTCAAGCCGATCAAGTACTCGGCCTCCGACGTGCGGATAGACGCCGCGCTCGATCAAGTCTCGCGAGTCTTCGCGCCAGACACTCACATGGGCGGAAGCGTCGGCTTCAGCGGGCGAATTGAGGGAACCGACGCCGACTACCACGCTCAAGGCAGCCTTGATTCGGCGGCGCTCAGCGTTGAAGGAGTTCGCGTTGCCGGTCTGCGATTGAAGACGAGCGCCGACGGAAGCGGCGATGAGTACCAAGCGACTGCTTCCCTATCTTCAAGCAGCGTCACCGGGCGAGACTTCACGATACAGACGATCACCCTTGGCAACACGCGCGTGAAAGGGAAGGGCGAGGACTTCGATGTGACGGGAGCGCTGGCGCTTGCCTCGCTCAAGAGCGGAACAATCGAGGTGAGCGGCGTTCGCGGAGAGCTTTCGGCTGATCCCAGGAAGGTGACTCTTTCTCAGTTCACTGGCCAGACGATGGGCGGAACGGTTGCGGGCTCTGCGTCGGTCGCGCATTCGGGAGGCTCGTCTGAGATCGATCTTCAGTTCAAGGGCGTGGATATCACAAGTGGGCTTTTGCTTACATCGAGGCGCGCGCGAAAGAAGATCGATCTTCAGTCAGAGGGCGTGGATCTCACAAGAGCGGCGGCAGAGCTAGCTTCCGCGAAGGATTTAGACGTGCGCGGGGCTGCCACCGGAACGGCTAAGTTCTCGTTCCCCGGCCTTAACTTCAAAGCCGCGACGGGAAGAGTCGAAGCGGCGTTTGACGCGACGGTCTCGCCATCGTCCCCCGACCGCGAGGGCGTGTCAGGCACGGGTCAGGTTACCCTGGTCGCCACCGCAGGAGCTTTCAGGCTCGAGCGCGCGGCGATTCATACGCAACACAGCGAGTTGAACGCGACCGGACCGATCACCAGAGATGGCTCCGCGTCGCTCGACGTTGCGTTCCGGTCCGAAGACATGTCCGAAGTGTGGCGCGCGATCGAAGCGTTCGGTGTAATTTCCGACGAAATGAAGGAGCAGTACGAGATAGGCCTGACCGGCAGTGGCGTGTTCAAAGGACGCTTCGACGGCTCGTTCTCCGATCCGAAGGTCACCGGCCACTTGAAGCTCGAAGGCATCCAGTTGCACGCTGAAGAAGCCGGCGCTTTCGAGGGCGACATTTCCTACTCGCCCTCGTTGATCAGCGTCGCCAACGCATCGCTGGTGCGGCCGGACGGCTCGCGCGCCGACTTCACGATCAACGCGCCGCTCGAAACAAAAGACAGTCTCTCGGTGAAGGCGAGCGTGCAAGGCTTCGATCTCGCGATAATCGTTCGCGCGATTGAGCCCAAGCTGTCGGACTTTGTCGGGCGCGGCGCGATCAGCGGGAACTTCGACTTGAAAGGCTTGCCCGGTCCGCGAACCATTGAAGGTACTGCGAAGGTCTCATTTACCGCCGGCGAGTTCACAGTCCCTGCCACCGAGGACGGCAAGGAAGACCGAAAGATCTCGGTTCCTGAATTCGCGGGCGATGTGACGTTGGCCAACAGCGTGGTGAGCGTCGACAACCTGAGAATGCGGGTTGGGGATAGCGACATCGCAGGGCACGGGAACTACAACCTCGACACGTATGCTTACTCGGTTGACGCGCGCGGCAAGAACCTCGACCTCGGCAAGCTCTCGGAGGCGGCTGAGACAGTGAAGCTAACCGGGACGGCGGATGTGACGGTGGTTGGGGAAGGCAAGTGGGGCAACACCGATGACTGGTCCGAAACTAATCTGAACGCAACGATCGAAGGGCACAGCGTAACCATTGGCGGGCGCGACCTTGGCGATGCGACGCTGACCGCAGTCACCGAGAACGGAATCGTGAAGCTTCGAGCGGCCGGCGTTTTGCTGGACGAACCGCGAACGCTCGACGCAACGATCGATCTTCGCGACCGCAAGAACTATCCGATCAACGCGAGCATCGAATTCACCGACGCGGACATCGGTCCTTACCTCGGTTTGATGGCGCCGGAGCTGTCGAACATCGACGGGAAGGCGAGCGGCTCGATCAAGCTGAGCGGACCGCTTCAGGACACCGATCAAATTCAGGCGGTCGCGGACCTGAGCAAGCTCGAGTTGGCCGGCGCGATCTCCAACGGGCAGCGCTACACGATCAAGAACGAAGAGCACATACTTCTGATTGCGACGCCGAAGGAGATCAAGCTGTCGAAGGTCACATTCACCGGCGAGGCGACGAGTCTGACACTGGGCGGCGCAATCTCACGCGAGACTTCGGCGAATTCAAACCTGACGATCGACGGCTCTCTCAACCTGCGGTTTCTGAATTCGTTCACCGATGTCGTGTTCGCAACTGGAATCGCGCGGCTGCATGCCTCGATAGTGGGGACGCTCGAAGCGCCCGAGTTGCTCGGGCTGGTGAACCTTGAGGACGTTGGTGTCCGAGTCGTCAATTTCCCGCTGGCGGCGGCGCACGGCAACGGACAAATTCGCTTTACTTCGAATCAGGCTGTGATCGAGAACTTTGTCGCAGGAACGCCGGGCGGAGGAAAGCTCTCGATCAGGGGCGGAGCTTCGCATTCGGGGCTGATGCCAGATCGATGGCGGCTCGAGATCGACGCCGACCAGGTAGCCGCCGAGTACCCGCGTGACACGCAGACAATTGTCGACGCCGCGCTTACTTTGCAGGGCAATCGAAAGCTTCAGGTGCTGAGCGGCAACATAGCCGTGCGGCGCGCTTCGTATACTCGAGATCTAACTCTCGAAGAGCTGATCACGACCGGAGGACCGTTCAGTCCGGACTTTCTGGACGCGGGACCCGGAGGCCGAGGCGAAACATCGGAGCTTCAAACGACGCTGGATTTGCGAATAACCGCGGACAACACGCTACTGATAAAAAATAATCTGGCCGACGCTGTTGGCAGCGCGTTCTTGAGCGTTCGCGGGTCAATCGACCAGCCGGTGCCTTCGGGCCGAGTGCTGTTGAGCCGGGGAACGCTCGAGTTTCGCAACGGCCGCTATGACCTGACCCGTGGCTTGATAACTATTCCGGGGCGGCGCGGCGCCGATCCGACGATAGACTTTCAAACCGAAGCCGACATCCGAGGCTATCACATCACGATAGGGTTCAACGGGCCGGTCGCGAGGCTTCAAACCACCGTGCGGTCGGAGCCCGAGCTTCCTGAAGCCGACATCGTTTCACTGATCCTGACCGGGACGGTCTCCGGCGACCGATCGGCTGTCGCAGCTACTTCGCAGAGCGGGTTGGGACTCGCGCAGTCGATCCTATCTGCTTCGTTGTCGGAGCAACTCGAGCGAGGCACTCAGCGGCTGTTCGGTTTGAGCCGGTTCTCGATCGATCCGTTACTGGTCGGCCGCAGCAACGACCCGACCGCCCGCATAACCGTGGGCCAACGCATCACCAAAGACCTTACCGTTACTTATTCGCAGAACCTCACGTCGGGTCCTTCGGGAATCGAGCGAGTGGTCTTGGTCGAGTACCGAATAAGCAATCGACTGTCGGTGGTTGGGTTTCGGAACGAACGCGACGAGGTCGGATTCGACGTTCGGCTGAGGAGAAAGTTCTGAGGGGACAGAAGTCAGAGGTCAGAAGTCAGAGGTCAGAGGTCAGAAGTCAGAGCAGAAGTCAGCAGGCTTAGGTGAGTCGCGAGAGGTCGTTCGGCGGCTCCCGAGGAGCGGAATGTTTGTAGCAGCAAGAGTCAAACGGCTCGTCAGTTCCATACGAACGACATGTTCCGAGTTCGGGCGCGAGATCGTCACGGTGACGTCGATGATCGCCGGCCACGCGGAACAGGCCGCTCGCGCGGAGTTCGCGTATGCAGCACGGCGTCGCCGGTTCATTCTTGCTCTCTTTCTTCTTCCTCTGTTCCTCCTGCTCTCAACGGTTGCGCGGGCGAGCGACACGGGTGACTTTCTTGGACGGCGAGTCACCAGCGTCGAGGTCGTCATCGAAGACTCGCCTGGGACCGTCATTGCCGAGATGCGCTCGTTGCTCGACGTTGCGACCGGCCAGGACTACTCGCCGGTCAGGGTTCACGACTCGCTTATTCGACTCCATCACTCCGGGCTGATATCGGGCGCGCGAGTCGAAGGCGTGCCGGACGCAAGCAACGGCGTGGCGCTTCGTTTCGTGATCAAGCCGCAAGCGCGTATTGACAGCGTAGTCTTCGAAGGCGCTTCGGTGTTTCCGGTCGCCGAGCTGCGAGCGAGACTGAACCAACTGGACGCAGGCGGCCGGCTTTCGGCAGGCGCGATCGCGCGCGGTCTCGGCGATCTCACGGCGTACTACTCGTCGCGCGGCTACTTTCAGGCGCGAGTCGTGTCCGAAGTCAGATTCGATCCCAGCAACACGCGGGCGGTTGTCGTCTACACGATCACGCCCGGCGAACAAGCCCGGCTCTCGAGCTATAAGCTGGACTTCAAGGGAACGCCGCTCGATCTGTCAAAGCTGCCGAAGACTCTTACCGAAGGTCAGCCGTTTACTCAGGCCGCGGTTGGCGAAACGATCGACAGCATTCGCGATGCCTACCTCAAGCAGAACTACCTTGCGGTTCGGATGACCAGCAACGTATCGCCCGACATAGAAAACAACAAGGTTGCGGTTGAGATCGTCGTCGAGTCGGGACCCCAGGTCGAAGTGGAAATTCGGGGCTTGAAGATCAAAGAGAAAGAAAAGATAAAGACGCTGCCGTTCTACCGGCAGGGCGGTATCGACGACTTCTCGCTCGAGGAAGCCCGGCGTCGCTTGCAGGACTTCGCGCAAAAGCAGGGCTATTTCTTCGCTCAAGTTGCCCGGCCGGATGCGCCTGACCTCGCGCAGAAATCTGTGAAGCTTGTCTTTGAAGTCGAGGCAGGCGCCCGGTACAGATTGAGCAGTCTTGAGATCCACGGCGTCGATGCAATCGCTGACCGCGATCTACAGGACCAGATGAAGTCAAAGACTTCCTCGCCTCTTCCGTTGTTCGGGCTCGGGCGGGGAATCACAAGCGACGACATGCTGCGTCAGGACTCGAACATGATTTCCAAGCGCCTGCGCGAAGCGGGCTATCGAAGGGCGCGCGTGGAAACGCGGCGCGGCGTCTCTGTCAAAGGAGAAAAGCTGATCATCACTTTCGACGTTCAGCAGGGACCGCGCACTTACATCGATGAAGTGGCGATGCGCGGCAACAACGTGCTGACGCGCCTCGAGCTGGGCGAGGGGCTTTCGATCGAATCGGGCGATCCGCTGACCGCTGCCACCGTAAACAGGAACGCGGATCAATTGATGACGGCGTACACCTCGCGAGGATACGCGGCTGCCGAGGTTGCACCCGAAGTCGTAGACCTCGGAAACGCGGACGGTAATGAGCGAGCGCGATTGGTGTTCAATGTGACCGAGGGCAATCGCGCGCGAATACGGGTTGTCACCACTCGCGGGACGGCGATCACCGACCTCGGCAGAGTCGAGCGCGACTTCTATGAGTTCAAGAAGGGCAGCGAGCTGCGAGCCGAGACGCTGCAGGAGACCGAGCGGCAGCTTTACGACACGGCGGCTTTCAGCTCGGTCTCGATTACTTCGGAGGTGGTCGGCCAAACGCCCGACGGGATCGAGCAGCGCGACATAACTGTAAACCTGCTCGAAGCCAAGCGGTATGATGTGATCACCGGCCTGGGCTACCAGACGAACAAGAGCAATCTCACCGTCCCCGGTCTGAGTGTTTTGCACGGCGTCAGGGGACTGGTCCAACTAACCCAGACCAACATGTTCGGCAAGCTCTACACCGGCAGCACTCAGCTCAGAGTCAGCGAAAGCGAGCTGTTTGGCCAGTTGTCTTTTCAGAATCCTCGGCCGTTCGGAACAAAGTTCCCGATGTTGATCTCGGTATTCGCGCGCAGGCTGGCAGAGAAGGCGTTTCGCTCCGACCGATACACCGCGGTTGTGCAAGCCGAGCGCAGGTTGTCGCCTGACTTCATTGTGTACGCTGCCTACACCTTCGAGCGCGTAAGCGTTTTCGATCTTCCCTGCGCGCAGCCAAGTGCCGATTGCCAGGGACTCACCCTCGAGGAGATCCAGCGGAACGCCCGGCCCATACGGCTGGGGCGAATTGGCCCGCGCTTCGCGATCGACAAGACCAACAATAGGTTCGATCCGACTTCGGGCACGAGAACGCTCGGGAGTTTTGACTTTGCGTCGCGGTGGCTGGGCGGCAACGAAGAGTTTGTCAAAATGCTGATCGAGCACAACCGCTACCATCCGATCTCGCGGTTTCGGGACACGGTGTATTCGGTTTCCGGGCGATTGGGGCTGGCGGTACCGTTTGCCGGCAACCAGAGCCTTCCAATCTCTGAAAGGTTCTTTGCGGGCGGCGCGCGCGACCTGCGGGGGTTTGGCTTCGAAGAGGCCGGCCCGCACATCTTTGTTCCCAAGCGCGACTCTAACGGGAACAGGATAACCGACTCGAACGGCAACTCGATTCCCGTGTTGAGTCCGCTTGGGGGAAACGCGGTGCTGGTGATAAACAACGAGTTGAGGTTTCCGTTGTTTGGACCGCTCGCTGGAACGGTGTTTTCGGACACGGGCAACGTGTTCGCTCGAGTCCGCGATATGAAGTTCGGGAACCTGACCGAGAGCGTTGGATTCGGGTTCAGGATCAAGACGCCGATAGGTCCGGTCCGGCTCGAGTATGGCGTGCTGGTCGCGAACAAGCCGGCCGGTGTGAAGGGCTCGCACTTGCATTTCTCTGTCGGCCCAACATTCTGACGAGGAGGAGCATTGAGCGGAGCGAGAAAAAGAACCTTCGTGCTTTGCGGCCTGGTGGTCGCAGGCTTCTTGTTCGGTTATTCGCCCGCAGTTTCTGCTCAAACGGTGGTCGATCAAATCCTCGCGCAGGTCAACGACGACGTAGTAACGAGGACTGATTTGCTGTGGAGCATTGCTCTCGACCCGAGAGCGCCGAGTCCCGCCGGCCCGGTCAGCTCCGACCTGCTCAAGCAAAAACTCGAAGTGATGGTCGACCAGCGGCTCATTGCTCAGGAAGCCGCGCGCCTGCCGTCAGCCGAATTGACTCGAGACGAAGTGGACAAAAAGCGCACAGAGGTGGTCAAGAGCTTCAAGTCCGAAGCCGACTTTCGGCAGCGAGTCGAATCGGTCGGCCTGACTCCCGATCGAATAGACGACCTGATTCGCGAGCGTATCTTGATTGACCGATTCGTCGACTTTCGGTTTCGGTCTTTTGTGTTGGTGACCGAGCCCGAGATTCAAAAATACTTTGATGAAACGCTCGCGCCCAGGATTCGCGCGGCCGGCCAGGTGCCCCCGGCGCTTGCCAAGGTCAGCGATGACATCGGCGCACTGCTAAAGCAGGAGAAGATCAACCAAGAAATCGACCGCTGGCTGACCACCGTGCGGCAACGGGCCGACATCGTTCAACTAGCCGAGCCTTAGGTCCTCAGTCAACGATTATCCTGTTGAAAGCCTGTACGTGCGTCCCTCCGCTTGATTTCCGATTGCCGGTTTCGAATTGCCAATTCGATTCCGTTACTGGAATCGCAGTTCGCCAATCGGAAATCGACAATCGGAAGTCTAGCGGAGTGACGCCTGGACAGGTGGTTCTGGATACTTGCTTGGAGCGCGACGGGCCTCAGGTTGACACTGCGCTTGCGGGTCGTCTACGGTGTTCGTCTCTCTAAAGGAAGGCTTCGAGGACCATGACAGCAATGACTCACCAACGGCCGCGATCCTTGCAAACAGCGATCATTCTGCTTTGCTTGATCTTAGCCTCGTTTCCGGTTGTGGGCCTTGCGCGGAGCCAACGCTCTTCGTCCGCGAGCCGGGCCGAATCGCGCGCAACGCGTAGCCCCAAGCTGGTGGTAGTCATCGTAGTGGACCAGTTCCGGTACGACTATCTCGAACGCTTTGGAGATCTTTTTGGCGCGGGCGGCTTCCGGCGTTTGATGAATCAAGGAGCTTTGTTCACCAACGCGAACTATGACTATGTTCCGACTGTGACTGCCGCGGGCCACGCCGCAATATTCACCGGATCAGTTCCGGCGAGAAACGGCATAGTCGGCAACTACCTCGTCGATCGCGAGACGGGCAAGAGGCTTCCGATAGTTTCTGATAATTCCTATCACATCATTTCGAATGCGGGATCGGCTTCGCAGCCGGGCGCAGGCAGCCCGCGAGTCTTGCAAGGCACAACTATCGGCGATCAAATGCGAATGGCCAATAACTTCCAATCGAAGGTCATCGCGGTGTCTCAGAAGGAACGCGCGGCGGTGCTTCCTGGCGGACACCTTGCAACCGGCGCTTTCTGGTATGCCAACGATACGGGCCAGATCGTGTCCAGCGATTACTACGTCAAGGAGCTGCCGGCCTGGGTTAAGAAGTTCAACTCTGCGAAAATGGCGGACAAGTATTTTGGCGCGAAATGGGAAAGGGCGCTTCCCGACGAAGCTTATAGACGCGCGCAATCCGAGTACATCCCGGAGATGAGATCGGTCATTGGCCAGAAGTTCCCTTATACGATAACGGGCGGCGAAGCGAAGCCCGGACCGACGTTCTACCGCGACTTTGAATACACGCCGTTCGCCTCCGATTACCTGGCCAGCCTCGCAAAGGCTGCGATAGATGCGGAGTCACTCGGAGCTGACCAGTTTCCTGATCTGCTTGCCATCAGTTTTTCAGCGCCGGACCTGGTCGGCCACTATTACGGCCCTGACAGTCAGGAGGTCGAGGATATTTACATTCGCCTTGATAGGACGATTGCGGACTTGCTGGACTACATCGATCGGCAGATTGGGCTTGCAAATACGATTGTTGCGATGTCGGGAGATCACGGTGTGGCTCCCATACCGGAGTACGCGCGTTTGCGGGGCATTGACGCCATGCGAATCTCCGATGAACAACTGACCTCGGCCGTGGAAAAGGCGCTCGCGGATCGGTTCGGTGGAAAGAAGTGGGTTTTGAGATTTGAAAACGAGCAGCTATACCTGGATCGGAGAGTGATGGCTGAGCGCAAAGCCGATCCCGCCGAAGTCGAACGTGTAGCCGGAGAGGCTTCGCTTAAGGTGCCAGGAATAACGGACTATTTCACGCGCACTCAAATCCTGGAAGGCCGGCTGCCGGCAGCCCCGCTCTCGCGGCGGGTCATGAACGGATTCAATCGGGAGCGATCTGGCGACGTTTGGATTATCACTAGGCCTTTCTACTTCGTAAACGAGTTCGATCTACCGGCGAGGCACGCCAGCGGCTACGGCTACGACACACACGTGCCGGTGCTCTTCTTCGGCGCGGGGGTGCGTGCCGGCCGCTACAATGGTGAGTGCACGCCGTCGGACATCGCGCCGACGCTTGCGGCGCTGCTCGGCGTCGAACAGCCGTCGAATCGAGTTGGCCGCGTGTTGGTCGAAGCGATAGCCGAAAGAGCTAAACCGGCCTCGGCTCATTGATCGAGCAGCAAGAAGCAGTATGGAAGTTTGCAACCGAATAATCAGGATTGAATTGACGAGAAAGCTAGTCGTCCCGCTCGCGCTCCTGGCGATCGTCGCTCTGTCGATCATCGCACCAGCCGGCGCTTCAGCTCGATGGCCTCAAGTTTCAAAGCGAAAGCCTACGGCGCCGAAGAACTCTGCTCCGAAAAAACCTGCTCCTCCCGCTGAGGCTCCCGATACAACGCCGCCACGCGAAGCCCTGGACCGCGCACGCTCGGCGGCAACGCAGGACGAACGAATAACCCTGCTCGAGAAGTTCCTGGTCTTGCACCGAAGCTCCGAGCTTGAACCTGAAGCGCGGGAGTTGTTGATGCGCGAGTACGCGCTCAAGGGCGAGCAAGCGCTTCGCGAAGCTAACCCGCAGGAGGCCGCGAGAGCATTCAAGTCGGTCTTTCGCAACACACCGGCCATCATCACCGATAAGATTTTCAGCCAGTACATTTTTCCGCTGCCGATCGCGATGAACGCGTTTGGCTACCGCGCCGAGTCGGCCGATCTGATGCGAGCGTTCGAAGCCCGCTTCCAGGATCAGCCGAACCGGCTGGTCGAAATCGGGTTCTTCTACGTTCAGATCGAAGCTCCGTTTGAAGCCGTGCGTGTGCTGGAGCGAGCCACAAAACTGGCGCCCGACGACCATCGCGCGCACAACAGTCTTGGCACGGCTTACTTGATAAGCCTGAGGCTCGACGATGCAGCAACGGAATTCCAGAAGGCGCTCGATCTCGATGCGAAGGACGAGTACGCCAATCTGAACCTCGGGCATCTGACGCGTGCGGCAGGCGACTACGAGCGCGCGGTTGCTTACTATCGCAAGCATCTTGCGCTGAGCCCGGACGATGCGGAGGCGCACGGTGGGCTCGCGATCGCTCTGCTGGCTTCGGGCCGCGATGAGGAAGCCGAGCCGGAAATCAAACGCGCGACAAAGCTTGCCCCTCGAGACCACCGGTTCCTGACTCAGCTTGCGTTCTTCTACACGACTCGGAAGAAGACCGCGCTTGCGCGGCCGCTTATCGAAAAAGCGATCGGCATCGACCCTCGGTATGCGTGGGCGCTCATCACAAAAGCTGAGATAGATCTCCTGGAGAACAGATACGGGGATGCGTTGTCGGGGATGCTGGCCGCTCAGAATCAGGCGAGCTTCGCGACGCTGACCTTCGAGCTGGCGAAGTCGTTTATGTCGGTCGACGGCTACGATCAGGCGGCCGAAGTGATGAGCCGGTCATTGAAGCTGAATCAGGACGGCGAGTTTGATACTCTGCTGGGGGGCGCGGTCAAGGCCCGGTCGCCGAGGCTTGATCTGCTGCTGGAGCGAGAGCGGCAAGCAGCCCTGTTTTCGAGCGATCATCCGACGACGACGCTCCAGTACCGCCTCGCCGAGGCGTTGGCTAAGATCGACTACTATTCGAAGATCGCGGCCGCGTCGCGCAAACCCGTTCAATCGCGGGCTCCAGCGCGCGGCCAGACGGGCAAGTCGAAGGCGGCGGCCCGCGGCGAAGACGATGAGCCGCAGTCGCCTTCGAGACCGCGGAGGGTGGGCGCAAGCGCTCCCGCCGGCGGCGAGCTGTCGGCGGGGAAAGATGCGAGCTTGCCGGGAATACCCGAGCTTATGCGTGCCGTCACAAACTTCGCGACGCTCGACGACGGGCGGCAAGCGTTTCGAATGATTTGGGCGGCTCGCAAGCTTGCTGACCGAGGCATCGCGCTGGACGCGGCAGTGCAGCTCAGTCAGCGGGCGATCCCGATGGCAGAAGAAGCCACGGGGCCATCCGGTTCGATGCGCGACGCGCCGCTGCTGGATCGAGAAGGACGCCGGCTCGTCTTTCTCGGCCGGGCTTACGACGCGTTGGGTTGGGCTCAGTTCAAGAATGGCGATTCGCGCGGCGCGCTGGAGAATCTGTTGAAGGCAGTTGAAAGTTATCCCCCGAATCTCGAACGCAAGACAGCGGTCTGGCACCTGGCGGTTGCGATGGAAGAGACCGGCGACGAGCATCGCGCGCTGAACCTGTACATATCGAGCTACGATCCGGAAATGTCGACTGCATCAGTGCGTCGCGCGCAGATCGAAGCGCTCTACAAAAAGCTGAACGGCTCGCTTGCCGGGCTGGAAGAGAAGCTGAAGCGACGATGACCTTCAACCGCGAGACCGGCCTGGCGTGGCGCTATCACGACCTGACCAAGCACTCTTACTGGAGCATCAGGACTTCGCCGCACTATCTTGACTGGTCGAATCAGCCTGCGCCTTTCAAGATCTATCCTTCGATTGATCCAATAAAGCTTCCGGTCGAGTTTCCATTGACCGGCGTGAGAGCGCTCGATGCGATTGCGTCGCCCGGCATCGTCGCGACCGGCGAAGCCACTCCTACCGTCGAACAGCTTGCGAGCGTGCTCCTTCATTCGGCCGGTGTGACCAAAGAAAAAAAGTACGCGGGCGGCTCGTTCTACTTTCGCGCGGCGGCGTGCGCGGGCGCGCTGTATCCGACCGAAGTCTACGTAGTATGCAGAGACATCGAGGGGCTCGCAGCAGGCGTGTACCACTTCAACCCGGGTGACTTTTCGTTGAGGCAATTGCGCGGCGGCGACCATCGTGGCGTGTTGACTCACGCAACGGCGTCGGAGCCTGCCGTCGCTGCGGCGCCGGTGACGCTGATCTATTCGGCCATTAGCTTTCGAAGCACCTGGAAGTATCGCGACCGCGCGTATCGGTATCATTTCTGGGACAACGGGATGATCCTGGCAAACGCGCTTGCAATGGCTACGGCTCACAACCTTCCGGCGGAAGTCGTGTTGGGATTTGTAGACTCTGAAGTGAACCGGCTCATCGGGATTGATGGACAGAGCGAGCTTCCGCTGAGCTTGTTGGCGCTTGGTCATACTGAAGCCGGCTCGCCTGCCGCGCGTCCCGCAAGCGAGTTGGCTGAGTTGAATCTTGAAGTGATCCCGCCTTCGCCGTCACCCGTGGACTACCCGTCAATGCGCGAGATGCAAGAGGCCTCGTCGCTGGTGGATGAAAACGAAGTCAGATTGTGGCGAGAGAGCGGAGGCCCGGAGGCGGCCTCCAATCGAGCAGCGTCCATTGCGGAGCCCAGGCTCACGCCGCTGTTGATGCCTAGCGATGACCAGCTTCCCGAGGCTTCGCTTGAAGCGGTCATCGAGCGCCGAGGCTCAACGCGCCGGTTCGCGCGCAAGCAGATTTCGTTTGCTCATCTTTCGATCATTCTCGATCGTGCAACACGAGACATACCGTTCGATTGCGTAGACCAAACAGCGCACCTCAACGAGCTTTACATGATCGTCAATCGAGTTGAAGGGCTTGAGCCGGGCGCGTACTTCTATCGGCGAGACGAAAGAGCGCTCGAGCAGCTGAAACCTGGGGACTTCAGTGAGAAGGCTTCTTACTTGGTGCTCGAGCAAGAGCTGGGCGGGGATGCGAGCGTGACGATATTCTTCATGGCCGATCTCGAATCGGTGCTTGCGAGGTTGGGCAATCGCGGTTATCGGACAGCTCAGTTGGAAGCCGGGATCATCGGCGGGAAGATCTACGTGGCGGCATACTCGCTAGGGCGAGGAGCAACCGGACTGACATTCTTTGATGACGATGTGACCGAGTTCTTCTCTCCACACGCCGAGGGGAAGAGCTGTATGCTTGTGGTGTCAGTGGGAGTGCCCGGCAAGCGGCTCATCTACTAGTCAAAACCTCGGACCTCGTTCGAGTAACGAGAATGAAATCATAAGAGACTGACGTTTGAATGACTCGGAAACAATATGTGAAGAGTTTGTACAACGTCATAGTCTCGTAATGACTGGGATTGTTCAGCAAGAGCTCTTGGCGATCTACTGGACTGCTCGCACAAAGTTGGAGATCGATCAAGCGCTTGGTTTGTACGCCAGCAATTCTAATCCACAGAATGAACCTACTTGGGGGCTGTTGCGCTCAATGCTTGACCGTACATTTGAGCATGCAGAAGCTTCGATAGTTTCATATCTAACAGGATCACCTGCATCATCAGAAGTGATCGCTCGAACGACAGTCGAAGCAGCTCTTAACATCATGTACATTCTTCAAGGCGACCGCATTAGCCGCCTCAACCAATACTTTACGCACTATTTTGAGAATGAAGAAAAGGAAATTGCTCGATGGCTTGCGGTCACGTCGTCTATGGATGAAGCTGATGCCGAGGTCCAGCGATCTGCTGCTCAGAAGAAGCGAACTGCGCTGAAACTTCTTCAAGACTTCATTGAGAGAGCAAACTCAGAGCTAGGGGTGAAAGTATTGGGGAACGGAAAATGGCCGAATATCACAGAAAGATTTAGGATCTTAGGCCTTGAACTAGATCATCGAACCATTTATGCCGCGATGTGCTCACAAACACACAATGATGCAGAAGACTTGCTCAACTACTTCTTTTTTGTCTCGCTGGGCGATAAGGAGTTGCTCAACAAGGCTGCTCTGGAAACAATTAATTTTAGCCGGCTATTAATTTACACTGGGATTCGCTATTACGTTAAGGCATCAATATCTTATGCTGAGTGCTTTGGGATGACTAAGGCGGCAAAGGGATTAGAGTACGGCGATAAAGCTCTTTCCAAAGTGCTTACCGTGATTGCACTAAATGCCCAGTGAGCACTTGCACAGTTTGGCGAGTCCAATATCATATGCAGGCAAGGCCGCGAAGCGACTTCTCATTCTTATTTGATCCTTCGCGCGGCCTCTGGTGATGCGAGATATTCGGGGCTGGGCACTAGATTGAAGCCCAGCCTTCTGATTGGCCTCGCGGTGACTAGCCAGGTGATCGAAACATGTTCAGCAAGGTTGTCTTAAACATACTCGGTACAGTGTTCCTGTTTATTGGCGTACTGGGAGTGATCTTGCCGTTACTCCCGGCGACGCCGTTTCTGCTGCTGGCCTCGGCTTGCTACCTGAGAGGGTCTGAAACTCTTCACACCTGGTTGATGAACCATCGGTATCTGGGCCCTTACATAACGAACATCAAAGATAAGAGAGGCATGCCCCGTCGGGCCAAGATCGTCACGATAGGTGTTCTGTGGGTATCGCTGCTGTATTCGATCTACCGAATTGATCCGTTTTGGTTGGACTGCACGTTGATCATTGTGGGCATCGGTGTTACGACACTGATCTTGAAGCTCAAAACCCTGCAAGAGAATTGATCCCACACATGGTCTCGATGCAAGTTCACTCTCCGCGCGAAGGCGAATCTCACCAGCGCACTTGGTCCTGCAACCCCGAAGGGGTTGTATCTTTTAGCCCAGGGTTGCCGTACTCGGCTACCCTGGGACTGTGGTTAGCCTAGGTCGTGTCGGTGATTCGTACCAACCCCAAAGGGGTTGCGCCCTGGTGAACTGTTTTGCAGCGCCGCCAGATTCTGTTGTCCATCATCATCATGGGCGCGAGAGGCGCAACCCCTTTGGGGTTGGGACCTATCGCGATCTGCGACCCAAGGTAGCCGAGTACAGCAACCTTGGGCTGTAGGACGCAATCCCGTTGGGATTGCCGACTACGCGCTCCAATCGGGTTTGCTATGATTCACCACAAGTCGGAAGGACGTTTATGCTCGGAGCTCTCATCATCGACAAACCCGCAGGCATCACTTCGCACGACGTGGTCGCTCGTGTTCGCCGTGTGGCCGGCACTCGGCGAGTCGGTCACGCGGGAACGCTTGATCCGTTCGCGACGGGCGTTCTTGTTGTGTGCGTTGGAAGAGCGACGAGGCTTGTCCAGTTCCTCGTAGGGCTCGACAAGGAATACCACGCCACGGTGAGACTCGGGTTCGCGACCGACACTCAGGATCTATCCGGGAAACAGATCGCGCCATTCAAGTCATCAAAGGAAACGAGTCTCGAAGAAGTGCGGCGAGTAGTGAGTGACTTTGTTGGGCCTCAGCTTCAAACGCCGCCGATGTTCTCGGCTAAGAAAGTCGGAGGCGAAAGGTTGTACAAGGCTGCTCGCGAAGGTCGAGAGATTGCGCGTGCGCCGGTGCCGATCACGATTCATTCGGTGGAGCTGATCGAGACTGAGGATATGCTGTTGCGAGAGAACGCTGACGGGACGATGGATGTGGGTATGGCAGTTCGCTGTTCTTCGGGGACGTATGTGCGAACGCTGGCGAATGATATTGGCGAGCGACTGGGAGTCGGTGCGCATCTGGCAGCGTTGAGGAGAACTGCGGTTGGGCACTTCAAGATCGAACAGTCAGTTACGCTTGAGGCGTTAGAGAACATGCCCCGCGATGAAGCGATAGAGCGCGCTCTGATCAGTTCCTCGGCGATGCTTGTGCACTTGCCTGCGCTCACCCTGGATCGAGAAGGCGTTAGCCGCGTGATGACCGGGCGATCGATAGAGTCGCCGCCGCCGCCTGGCATTGAAGGCGAGGAGCGATTCGTTCGGTTGTGCGACGAGTCGGGCGCGCTGCTTGCAGTTGGTGCTTATGAGGCGGTGACGCGACTGGTGAAGCCCCGGGTTGTGTTGGATGGGAAAGGCTGATGCGAGAACGGTTTTTCGCGAAAACCGCGACGCTTGCGCTCCGTGCTATACTTTTGCCAGAAATCACAATCGCAACAGATCATTGAACTTCAATGCTTGTTTGACACGATGCTTCGCTTGTGAGTTCCCGAGGTTAAGCATGCATCCAGTCGAGCCACGAGCAGCCGGACTTCTACCTCCGACTGTCCGCCCGCAAGGGCGTAGACTGAGTGTCGTCCTAACTCTCGCCGTGATTGAGACGGAGATTTGATTGCCTTCGCGCACGAACGGTTTGGAGCTTGCACCGCGGGCTTGCCGATTGAACGGCATGCGCGGTGAGACGCGATTCGCCTAGTTCGCCGGTCGGAATGCCCAGTCGATTTCGGAGGTAAAAAGATGGGAGAGGACAAATTCAACATCAGCGATCTTCTCGAGACGCACCGCCGCGACCGCGAGCGGTTAGCCTGGGAAGGCACGTTCCGCGATTACTTCGAACTGGTTTCTCAGAACCCGAATGTCTCAAAGCTCTCACACGCTCGCATCTGCGACATGGTCCTTGCAGCGGGCATGGACAAGGTCAACGAGGGCTCGCGCGACGAAATAATACGGTACAACTTTTTCGCTGACGAGCTGTTCGGGATCGAGGGTCCGGTTTCGAAGATCGTCGAGTACTTCAAGTCAGCCGGCCAGCGGCTTGAAGTCCGCAAGCGAATTCTGTTGTTGATGGGCCCCGTCGGCGGCGGCAAGTCAACCCTCGTAACGATGCTCAAGCGCGGACTCGAACGTTGGTCGCGCACTCCGGACGGCGCAGTCTACTCGATCAAAGACTGTCCGATGCACGAAGAGCCGCTGCATCTGATCCCGCCCGAGCTTAGACCCGAAATCGAAAAACATTATGGCTTGTACATCGAAGGCGAGCTTTGCCCGCAATGCCGCTATAACCTCGAGCACGTCTACAAGGGCCGCCACGAAGATGTGCTTGTGCACCGCCTGGTCTTTTCTGAGAAGGACCGGATCGGCATCGGCACCTTTGCGCCTTCGGACCCGAAATCGCAGGACATAACCGAGCTGACCGGCTCGATCGATCTTTCCACGATCGGCGAAGTGGGAGTCGAGTCCGACCCGCGCGCCTATCGGTTTGACGGCGAGTTGAACATCGCCAACCGGGGCCTGATGGAATTTGTCGAGATGTTGAAGGTCGATGAGAAGTTCCTCTACAGCTTGCTCACCTTGAGCCAGGAGCAAAACATCAAGACCGGGCGCTTTGCTTTGATTTACGCCGATGAAGCAATCATCTCGCACACAAACGAGAACGAATACAGCGCGTTTGTGGCCAACCGAAAGAGCGAGGCGCTTCAGGACCGGATCATCATGATCAAGGTGCCCTACAACTTGAAGGCTTCGCAGGAGGAACGAATCTACGACAAGCTGCTGAAGCAATCGGAGGCACTGCGCGCAATTCACATCGCGCCCAACACGTTGAAGGTCGCGGCGATGTTCTCGGTGATGACCCGGCTGGAAGATCCCAAGAAACAGAACATCGACATCGTCAAAAAAATGAAGCTTTACGACGGCGAGGACGTCGAGGGCTTCAAGTCAAAGGACGTGCGCGAGCTTCAAGAGGAAACCGTGCGAGAGGGAATGGACGGCATCTCGCCGCGCTATATCATCAATCGCTTGTCCGGCGCGCTTGTCAAAGACAACATCACCTGCATAAACCCGATCGACGCATTGCGGGCGATCAAGGACGGGTTCGAGCAACACACCGGGATTTCTGCAGACCAACGCGATCGCTATCTGAACCTGGTAGCAACGGCGCGGCGCGAGTACGACAACATCGCCAAGAACGAAATCCAGCGTGCTTTCGTTTACTCGTTCGAGGAGATGGCCAAGGGCATCTGCGACAACTATCTCGACAACGTCGAGGCCTACTGCAACAAGGAGAAGATGAAGGACGCGATCACCGAAGAGGAGATCGAACCGGACGAGAAGCTGATGCGCTCGATCGAAGAGCAGATCGGAATCAGCGAAAACGCGAAGAACACGTTCAGGCAAGAAATCTTGATTCGGATTTCGAGCTACGCTCGAAAGGGCAAGCCGTTCGAGTACCGCTCGCACGAGCGGCTGAAAGAAGCGATCGAGAAGAAAATCTTCTCTGACTTGAAAGACGTCGTGAAAATAACGACTTCGACCAAGACGCCCGACGCGGATCAGCTTCGGAGGATCAACGAAGTGGTGGACAGGCTGGTGTCGCAGAACGGCTACTGCGCGGTTTGCGCCAATGAGTTGTTGACTTATGTTGGGACGCTGCTGTCGAGGTAGCGGGGCGGGGAAACGATGACGTCTTACGTGCATCGGTTTGCGACGGATCAGTAAGCGGGAGGGAACGATGTCCAACCTAATCGACTCGGAGTCCGTTGATCCTGACTTTGAGAGCGAGCGCGCCGAGTTGCTACGGCGCGCCGCGGAGAAACCGACGTTGCAGATCGTCAACGCGCCAGAAGCACGTCGCATTCAAGATTGGAAAGACGCCTATCCGGGGCTGGCGCTTTTCATCGAGGTGACGAAAGAGGACGGCTACGAAGTCGAAGAGGGTAAATTGATTGCCACTGCAGAAAACTCGGTTGAATTCCTCGATCTGGACAAAGAGTATCAACAAAAAGGCGTGGTCAATCTAACGGCCTATGGCAATCCCCTTGATCCGCGACCAATCCCTCTTCCTCCTGTATTTTCGCTGGGAACAGAATTGCCGGAGTGAGTCTCGCGAGGTTATTCATGCCGCGCAATTGGCTCTCATTCAAACGAAATGCAGTCCCCGTCGTTTCTGTTCGGATCGGAGCGCGTCGTTATGAAGCGATGATTGATACAGGCGCATTCATCAGTATGATCTCGCCTGAACTAACAATTCGACTGGGTTTAGCGAAACAAGGCCTTCAACCGGTGATCTCGGTTCACGGAGATGTTCAAATCAGAGATGTTGTTATTCTGCCTCCAACCGGCATCGCCGAGTTTGAAATCGTCTCTTGCAAAGCAGTCATAGGCAATCTGAATCCGTTGAAGCACGGGCTCGACTTGTTGCTCGGAGTTAATGCATTCGCCAATCACCGTTTGGACATTGACTTTGGCAAAGGACGCGTCTATTTGCTCGGGTGAGGCGTGCAAGGTAAGAGCGTATGTCAGTTCAACGAAACGACTGGTCACTTCAGCGCAAAGGTCAGATCGATCAGGACCGGCACAAGGAAAGAGTCCGCGAGGCGATCAAGAAGAACCTCGGCTCGATCGTGTCAAACGAATCGATTATCCTCTCCGACGGCAAGCGCGTCGTGAAGGTGCCGATTCGCTCGCTGGACGAGTACAAGTTTCGCTACGACTATCGCAAGAAAAAACACATCGCGACCGGCGACGGCAACACCAAGGTCGGCGACGTAATCGCGCGTGAGGGCGAGCCCGGGCAAGGTCCGGGACAGGGCCCGGGCGCGGGCGACCAACCCGGCCAGGAATACTACGAAGCGGAAGTAGACATCGACGAGATCGCAAAGCTGATCTTCGAAGATCTTCATCTCCCGTACCTCGAAGACAAAGCCAAACAGGCCGTCGAATCGACTAAAACGAAGTTCACCGAGATTCGACGCTCAGGAATTCTTTCAAACCTCGACAAGCGCCGAAGCCTTCTCGAGAACATCAAACGTCAGGCGCGCGAAACTGGCCACGCGGAGCTGGGTCCTTTCAAGAAGGAGGACCTGCGATACAAGACCTGGCAGGAGCAAATGACTTACGAGTCAAACGCGGTTGTCATCGCGATGATGGACGTTTCCGGAAGCATGGGCGAGTTCAAGAAGTACATCGCGCGGTCGTTCTATTTCTGGATGGTCCGGTTTCTCAAAACCAAGTACGATCACGTCAAGATCGTTTTCATCAGCCACCACACTGAGGCTAAAGAAGTGAGTGAGTCGCAGTTCTTCACGCAGGGAGAATCCGGCGGAACGGTCGTTTCCTCGGCTTACCGGCTGGCGTTGGACATCATCAGTAAGCTGTACCAGCCGAAGGATTGGAACATCTACCCGTTTCACTTTTCGGATGGCGACAACTACTACTCGGACAACGATGAAGCGGTGAGGCTGGCGGATGAGTTGATCGCTATGTGCAATCTGTTTGGCTACGGCGAGATAGGTGAAGAGGGTGCGTCCAGCTACAGGCGATCGTCGGGCGCGTTGCTGTCGATCTTCAAAGACCGGCTCAAGGACCAGGGGCGGTTCGTGGGCGTGCGAATCGACGACAAGGAAGACGTCTATCCAGCTTTAAAGGATTTCTTCGGCAAACGAGGCGAACAAGCGTGAGGGATTTTGGATTTTAGATTTTGGATTTTGGATTGACCAAGGTCACCGATGATGTTCCAAGCTTCCGACAATCCAAAATCCAAAATCTAAAATCCAAAATCGACAACATGGTGGATAAAGAAGTCAAAGAACTGGAGAAGGCGGTCGAGCAGATCTGGGATGTTGCTACGTCCAAGTTCGGTCTCGACCCGTTTCCGGTTCGTTTCGAGATCGTGCCATCCGCCGTGATGTACGAAGTAGGCTCGTACGCGTTGCCGGGACGATATTCGCACTGGACTTTCGGCAAGGCTTATCATCGAATGAAGACGATGTACGACTTCGGCCTCTCGAAGATTTACGAAGTCGTCATCAACTCGAATCCGTCGTACGCATTTCTTCTCGAGACAAACTCACCGATCCAAAACAAGATGGTAATTGCTCACGTGCTTGGCCACGTGGACTTCTTCAAGAACAGCGTTTACTTCTCGAGGACCAACCGCCGAATGATCGACGAAGCGGCGATTCACGCGCGGCGCATGGGTGAGTACGAGTTCAAATACGGCCGCAAGGTGGTCGAGGAACTGCTCGACGCGGTGCTTTCAATCGAGGAGCACATCGATCCGAACTTCTTTATCAAGCGCGAAGTAAAGAACGCGGAAGAGGGGAGCGTAAAGCCTTCGAGGCATGAAGGGCGTTACGACGACCTGTTTACTCGCGAAGAGATCACGAAGAGAGAGTCGCCGTGGGAGAAACACATCGACGACGACAAGCGCAAACCGAGCATCGAGTCGCCCGAGAAGGATCTGGTGTACTTCATAATGAAGAACTCGCCGGTGCTCGAGACCTGGCAGCGCGACGTGATGGCCATGCTTCATCAGGAGATGGAGTACTTCGTTCCTCAGATGCAAACCAAGACAATGAACGAAGGCTGGGCAAGCATCTGGCATTCGCGAATAATGCGCGAGCTGGACCTGCCCACCAATGACTATGTCGAGTTCGCCGAACTTCACTCCGGCGTTGTTTCGCCGCACAAGGGCCAGCTCAATCCCTATTATCTCGGCTTTAAGATCTTCGAGGATATCGAAAAACGCTGGGACAATCCTTCTGCTGAAGAACGCGAGAAGTTTGGACGCCGCGGAGGCGAGGGCCGCGAAAAGATGTTCGAGGTTCGCGAGATCGAGAACGACATTTCGTTTCTTCGCAACTACCTGACCGAAGAGCTTTGCGAAGAGCTTGACCTGTTTGTTTATCAGCTCGTGGATGAAGAAGAATGGACGATCACCGAGAAGAGATGGGAGCGAGTGCGCGATCAGCTTGTCTCGAACATGACCAACTTCGGATTTCCGTACATCGAGGTCGTGGACGGCGATTACGACGGCAATCGCGAGCTTTACTTGATGCATCGATACGAAGGCGTCGAGATGGACATGAAGTACGCCCGCAAGACTCTCGAATACGTGCACAAGTTGTGGGGTCGCGACGTGCATCTCGAAACCATTGTCGACGAAGAGCCGCTGGTCTTGAGCTACGACGGCGCCGAACACGATGAAGGTTGAGGGTGCTTGCCAGCGTTCATTCTCTGCGAAAACCCGTCTGTGTCTTCGCGGTTAGTCAGTGTTGCGGCGTCTACTAACCACGGAGACGCCGAGACGAAGAGGTTTACGCTGAGAAGGCATTCGAATTAGCAGGCTACCAGGTTGATCGCTTCTGGATTTCCCGCCGTTTCACGCGTATCGTCTTTCAATCGAACTCGCCAACCCAAGGAGAATCGATGAACAAGTTGAGGCTGTTCACGGCGACTGTTTGTGCAGCAATTATTCTAATGACCGGCAGCGCGCCAACCGCCAACGCGTGGGGAGAAGAAGGGCATCGCTTTATCAATTTGGTCGCCGCGCAACACCTGCCCGACGATATGCCTGCATTCTTTCGAAGTGCGTCGGCTCGGCTTTCGTTTCTTGGTCCCGAGCCCGACCGGTGGCGCGACAGCCGAGAACTCTTCAAGGCACTGTCCGAAGTGAATGGGCCGGATCACTTCCTTGACATCGACAAGCCCGAGAACTTCGAGGCACTGCCAAACGATCGCTACCTTTATGCTGATTGGCTGCGCGCCCAGGGGAAGGACCCGAAGGACATCGGCTATCTGCCTTACTCGATGCTTGAAGGCTATCAGAAAGTCCAGGTTCTGTTTCGGTTGTGGCGCGACCCAAAGCACGCGGCGGATCGCGAGCAGATCGAGCAGAACATCGTCTACTATGCGGGCGTGCTTGGGCACTACGTCGGAGACGGCTCGCAGCCTCTCCACGCGACGATCCATTTCAACGGCTGGAGCACAAGCTCGAATCCGGACATGTTTACTCGGGAGCCGTTGCATGGGCGCTTCGAGAGCGAATACGTGAAAGCTAAGATCAAGGCCGAAGACTTCAGCGGGCTGGTGAGAACGGCTCGGCCGCTTCAGGATGCGTTTGCGGACATCGTCAACTATCTGATCGAGACCTCGAAGCTTGCGCCCGAGCTTTATCGAATGGAGAAAATTGCCCGGTGGGATGCGGCCAACACGCGGCCAGAGTCTAAGCAGTTCGTTTCCGCGAGGCTTGCCGCTGGCTCGCAGATGCTGGCGAATCTTTGGTACACCGCCTGGCTAAGTTCGGCGCCCGCAGTTGAGAAGCCCCGGTGAAGGTTCCAGCGTTTTGGCACAGCGAAGAAAAAAACTGGCAAAGGTGCGCCGGCCGCCCGTTCAATCAAAGACGGAGGCGCTCAAGCCAGAGCACGGGCTGGAACGTTAGATATTTATTCTTGGGCGGCCTCCGTCTTATCCTGCTTAGCAGTATCTGCGTACCCTGAAGATTCTCTTCCTAAGCTTCATGGTCAGAATTGAATTCAGAGCAAAAGACCTCAGGCTGTGCTACCTGGTAGTGCTCGGAATCGATCTGTTTTTTCTCGCCGCCAACCTGGGGATCATAAGCATACAGTCGCCGGGCGACATCCTTAATCGTCAACTCGACCTGAAGCTGGAGTCGAATCTTGCGACATGGTACTCAAGCGTTCAGCTTTTTGCCGCCGGCATGATCGCGATCGTCAACGCCCGCCACAATGCCTTTGTGTCCAAGCTCAGGTTCTTGTACAGCGGCGGGTGGTTATTCATAGCGTTCATTTTCGTTGGGATCAGCGCCGACGAGGTGTGTCAGGTTCACGAGCAAATCGCGACGCTGTATGAGTCAAACCGGGGCCCCTTTTCGCCGCCGGCGCAGCTTGGGGCGGGCGATTGGATTCCATTCTTAATGCCGCTGATAATCGGCGTGCCGGTGGTGATGATTCTGTTCTTTGCGGTCTTCGCGGCTCATCGGAAGCTCTCTCTTGCGTTTGCGGTCGCGGGCCTCGTATGTTGGATCGGCTCGATCTATGCCGAATCGATAGAGGAGACTTCGCGGCAATTTGGAATGTCGAGACAGTTGGAAGGGGCGATCGAAGAAGGGCTCGAGATTCTGGGCGCGACGCTGCTGCTCATGTCATTTGTGGAGTTCTTGATAAGTTTGAAGAGCGCTTCCCCTACTCCTCCGACTGCCACTGAACCGGCCGCAGACCCGGAAGTCGAGCGGGAAGGGAAGGCTTCCGACTCTTCGCCCGACTCACAGGTTTGATTATGTAAACTGGCGCTTGGTGAGCCACGCTAAGGATGACGCCCCTACAGGTCTCACATGCTGATCGACGAGTATTTTCCCAGCTATGACGTGGTCGAACGGCATCGGATTGAAGTCAACGCGCCTTCGAATCTTGTTTATGACGCCGCGCGGAACTTGGACCTAAGCGACTCGAGAATCGTGCGCGCGCTATTCCGATTACGCGAGATCCCAGGCTGGTGCCGATCGAGACATTCGCGAGCCCAGCGGCTCGGGCTCACATTGGAAGACCTGTTAGCAAGCGGCTTCGTTGTGCTGGGTGAAAGATCGGAGGAAGAAATCGTCCTGGGATTGGTGGGCCGCTTTTGGACGGCAAGCGGCGGCATCAAGCGAGTGGACGCGAAAGCTTTTTTCGCCTTCTCGTCGCCGGGTTACGCGAAGGCCGCGTGGAACTTCTCCTTGCGCGAAACCCCGGACGCGGTAACTGAACTGACGACCGAGACTAGAGTCCTCTGCCTCGACAATTTGAGCCGACGGAGATTTAGGCTCTACTGGACTCTGGTAGCTCCGTTTAGCGGCTTGATCAGGATGGAGGCATTGCGCTCCATCAAACGCGCGGCCGAATCTAAAGCGGCTGCCGGTCCAAGCGTTGATTGACGCGGGGTCAACACCGTGGCGCCAGGCGCAAAGTCGTATCAGGCTACCGTTGTCGCTTGTGGCGGCCCGACGCAAGTTCTTCTCTGGTTACCACGCCATCGTGGTTTTGATCGAGTCGATCGAATGCCTCTGACGCGCGCGGCCATTCGGCCTTGCTGATCTGGCCGTCGCTGTTCCTGTCAATTCGCTCGAGCGCCTTCTGCCGGTGTTCCGCCCGGTCGCGCCTCGCCTGCTGCGCTTCTTCGAGCGAGACATTTCCATCGTGATTGCGGTCGAGGTGTTCAAAGGCTCGACCCTTTCCTTTCCACTCATCACGAGAAATCTGTCCGTCACCGTTGACGTCGGCCCGCTTTAGACGCTGGCCCTTGTGCTGGCGACTGCGCTGGCCAGGTGATTCGGTCTGAGGGAAGGCCGGAACCGCGAGTACTGCGATGGTCAGAAAGAGTGCGAAAGCTGAAAGTCTGTGCATACGGTTTATTCCTTGGTGGATTGATTCTCACCAGGTTAGAGGCGGGCGCCGGTTGGAAAGTCGGGAAAGTCTGAGGGCTGCGCATGATGCCCTGCCACAAAGGCGCTAAGTCGCGAAGCTACACAAAGACAGCCTTTGTGGACCTGCTTGTTTTGGTGCCTTAGTGGCGAACTCTTCTATCCGGCGTGAGCTGAGGGCTCATTGCTTGATAACCGCAAGGCGCCGCCGCTAGACTCGACTCTCTATGAGTGAGATGTCCACCGAGATAGCCATCGCCGGCGCGGGACCCGCGGGAGCCCATCTCGCTTCACGTCTTGCGGCCGAAGGCCGCGACGTCGTGCTCTTCGATCCGAAGGGCGCGTGGGAGAAGCCTTGCGGCGGCGGCGTCCCGACTCGAGCGATCCGCGAGTTCGCCTACTTGCTCGAGAGTTCAGATTATCCGTGCAAGCTTGTCCGCCACATCACGCTGTTTTCGCCGCTCGATCGTCGCGTGTCGCTGACAGTCGATGAGCCGTTCGCGATCTACTCTCGCCAGGTTCTCAACGGCTTGGTGTTGGATCGAGCGATCGCGGCCGGCGCGAGGTTTGAGAGAGCCGGCGTCAGTGACTTCGCGCGCGACCGGGACGCGTGGAAAATCCGGACGGATAAAGGCGAGACGTGGAGTGCCCGATTTCTTGTAGGCGCCGACGGCGCCGCGAGCTTTATTCGGAGGCGGCTTCTTGGCATCTTCTCGAAGCGAGACCTCGCCCTCGCGTTCGGATACAACGTGAAAGACGAAGCGGACGGCGCGCGAACAGACGGCGATCGCAGCGACGGCTCCGGAAACGACGAAGTGATTGTCCGCTTTCCCAAAGACTTCACCGGCTACCTTTGGGCGTTTCCGCGGCCCGGCGTGATGAACTTCGGCGTAGCCTCGAAGCTCGGCGAGCGAACCTCCGAGGAGCTGCGCGCGTTGCTGTCCAGATTTGTTTGCGACTACTACGACGGCCGAATGCCCGAACCTGACCGCCTGAGTTTCTTCGGCGCGAAGATTCCGACGCTCGACTTCGCGACCTGGAAGGGGCTTCAAGCGACAGGCGAGCAGTGGGCTCTGATAGGCGACGCCGCCGGTTTTTGCGATCCGATCACCGGCGAGGGAATCTACTATGCGTTCAAGTCGGCGGACCTTCTTGCAGATGCGCTCGCGTCGGCGGCGCAAACGGTGCGCGTGAAGTCGAACGGCTCGCAGGTTCCCGCGAAGAGCTTAAAGCATGAGTTGGCGCCCTCGATAGCGGAGCCCTATGCTCGAGCGAATGAGGCATACGACGCGCACTGGCGGAAGTCGTTCGGCCGCGAGCTGGAGAACGCCTCGGGCCGGTTGCCTCGCTTCTATCGAGGGTTCTTCTTCGGCCAGGTTTTCACCGACGCGATGATCAGGTTTGCTCGACATCATCGCGGTGTCCGTACTGTGCTTGGTCGGGCGATAACCGGCGATCAGAGCTACCTTACTCTCAAGCGCGACCTGTTGCGAAACGCGCTTCGGGTGTTTTGAGGATAATGAACGAGTCCAGACCACCCGCTAAATAGTAGTGTCATAACTTCAATTCTCAGCGTAGGCTCTGCGGTTAGCCCGACACGCGGGACAACTATCTAACCGCAGAGGCGCCGAGACGCAGAGGTTTACGCAGAGAGATTTTCAAATCAGGACTCCACCGCCAAAGTCGCAAACTTGCGAACTCTAATCAACCTGATAAACTCGATCTTCCTTTTGTAGTCCGCTGTCGAGCTTCGTGAAAGGAACCGCGCGCGGTCAATGGCAAAGCCTCGATCACCTCTCGTCATCATCTTCATCACTATTTTCATAGACCTCGTCGGGTTCGGCATCGTCATTCCGGTGCTGCCGCTCTATGCGGAGCGCTACGGCGCGTCTGAAGCGACGGTCGGAGTGCTGCTGGCGATCTACTCGGCGATGCAGTTTGTATTTGCGCCAATACTAGGCAAGCTCTCGGATCGAGTCGGCCGGCGTCCGGTACTGCTGGTCAGTTTGATCGGAACCTCACTCGGCTTTTTGCTTATGGGTTTTGCTCCGTCGATGCCGGTTGGGTTTGCGCTGTTTGGTTTGGCGCCAACTCTGGTCTGGTTGTTCGTCGCTCGAATAATCGACGGCGTCAGCGGCGGAAACATTTCAACGGCTCAGGCTTACATCGCCGACGTCACTTCGCCCGAAGAGCGATCCAAGGGCATGGGTTTGATTGGCGCAGCGTTCGGATTGGGTTTTGTCTTCGGACCGATGATTGGCGGAGTGCTGAGTTACATCTCGCCGGAGGCTCCGTTTTTCTTTGCAGCGGCGATGGCGGCCGCAAATGCGACAGCGCTCTACTTCCTCTTGCCCGAGAGTCTTTCGGCCGAGCATCGAAGCGAGGCTCGTCGCGGCGGGCTCGTCGAAGTCCTGCAGCAGTCCGAGTGGCACCTCCGCGCCGTGACCGCGACTTACTTTTTCTCGACCGTCGCCTTTGCAATGATGACTGCCACATTTGCGTTGTTTGCTGCTCACCGATTCGGGTTCGACGCGTGGCATACGGGGTTGCTCTTTGGTTACGTCGGCGTGATCGGAGCGGTGATTCAAGGCGGCTTGCTTGGGCGTTTGGTCAAGATGTTCGGCGACAAGTCGCTAGCTGTTGCCGGCACGGCGATCTTTGCCGCGAGCGTGTTCGTTTTTCCGCTCAGCCAGGCAGTGATCTCTCTGGTCCTGGCGAGCACCGGAGTCGCGATCGGCAACAGCTTGATGACGCCGACGTTGAACGCGCTCGCGTCAAAGAGTGTAAGCGCGGCGCTGCAGGGACGAGTGCTCGGCGTGATGGCTTCAGTAGCGAGCCTCGCGAGAATCATTGGGCCGGTGCTTGGCGGCTGGCTTTTGATGCGCGACTCGGACGCAGGCGCGCACTACGGGCGCACGCCTTACTGGACGAGCGCGGCGATAATGCTGATCGCGTTTGGGCTTGCGGTGAGCGTTCGAGCCAGCGTAGCTCGCGCGGAACCGGGTTCGGTCAAGAGCGAGACCGAACGTGTTTAGGGAGCGGTTCGCAATGTCCCCGGGAGCGCAGGCATCCCTGCCTGCAAGCTTTCGCACAACGCCCAAGCAGCAGGAACGGATGCCTGTGCTCCCAGGGAACCCAAACTGACCTGACCCCTTGAATTCAGATTGGAGAAACCGATGTACTTCATCAATGTCTGGCTTCACATTCTGGCGGCAGCCGTATGGACGGGCGGGCTCATCTACACCGCCGCGGTAGTCGTTCCGTATGCACTGTCGCATCCGGTTGAAGAGCGACAGCGAATCTTGCGCGGGGTGGCGCGGAGGTTTCGGTGGATAGCCTGGGGCTCGATCGTCGTCTCGATTGTGACAGGCGTTGGGAATCTCGTGCTGCGACTGACGCCGATCAAGCTTTCGCAAATATTCAATGGCGATGTGTTTGATCCTGCGAAGGTGGAACAGCTAATCGCGATCTGGCTTCCGTGGAAGCTGATGCTGGTGCTTGTGATGATCGGGTTGATGGCCTTTCACGACATCACGAGTATCCAGGCCGCAAAACGCCATAAAGGCTCACCCGACAGCGCGCCCGGCAATCGGATGGGATCGCGAGCCGCCGCGCTCGCGACGCTGGTTGCAATTCTGGTGTTGTATGTCTCGGTACGCCTGGTGCGCGGGTGAGGAGTTGGATCGTCGTTGCGCCTCGGTCTCTGAATGAGACATTTCTCGCTCCTGCGGTTTTGTTTGCATCATCATACGTTTTTTCTTGACATCCACCAACCAGTAGGATTATATACACGGTGCTCTCTTCTTACGTTTAGAAATTCTCAGTGGCAATAATCCCTAATGACCTGTTCTTAAGGTCGCAAGTATTTTGTGCGTCCGGGTCCCGAATCCACTGACGCTTTTGTGAGCTAGTCCGCGCGCCGAACGGGGTGCGGTCGGCGTCTCTGGGTGATTCCACAATCAGCCGCGCACGGGCGCGGACTCGACATCAACCACGCGCGCTCGGCACAAAAGACCGAGCGAATAAGAGCAACCTCACCGTTTTCCCCGACAACTGCCGGCTGAGGCTAGTTGTCTCTACCGATAAAGGAGGATTGAGATGGCGAATATCTCGAAACGGAATAGAAGGAGAGAGAAAGAAGTTCTAGATGCTCAGAAGAACAGGCGCGAGATAATAAAGGCCCAGCTTAGCAGGCGCGACCTGATGAAGATGGGACTGCTGACGAGCGCCGGGTTTCTGATACCTAAGAATGGGTTGAGCGCCCGCGCCCCCCAATTCGGCGGTGGCGGGTTCGGCGGCAACTGCTTCGGTTTCTACGGTCAGGGAGGCACGCCCGTAAGCCCGCCGACCACGCCCTACCTCGAAGCGATGCCCATCCCGCCTATCGCGCAGCCTGTTCTAAATGCAGATGCCTTGACCGGGCCCTTGCCCCAGGCGGCACCAAACACTGCTGCCGGTGAGGGTCGGACTCGCACACATCAGGCTTTCACCACACTTCCGCCGCAAAAGTACTATGAAGTCCACCAAATAGAAGCCAACATCTCTATGCACCCGCAGCTTCCGGTGCAAAAACTGTGGACGTTCAACGGCACTGTGCCGGGTCAGACTTATGTTTCCCAGTATGGGCAGCCGAATCTCGTTCGCAACTTCAACGATTTGCCGGCCAACAATGGCGGCTTCGGAATACAGTCCGTCTCGACTCACCTTCACAACGGCCATACCCCGTCTGAGAGTGACGGCTTCCCCTGCGACTTTTTTGGAGTAACGAAGTGGTATGACCAGCACTATCCGAATGTGCTGGCCGGTTTCGCCTCGACGCACCCGCCCACCGGCGACATAAACGAGTCGATGAGCACCCTGTGGTATCACGACCACCGCGTCGATTTCACAGCCCAGAACGTCTACAAGGGACTGGCCGGTTTCTACCTGCTGTTCAACCAGTTCGACACCGGCAACGAGACGACTGGCTTTCGTCTGCCCACCTTCCCCGACTTCGATATACCGATGATGTTCAATGACAAGAATTTCGATCCTACTACCGGCTTGCTGGTCTTCGACCTGGCTAACCGGGACGGCATCCTGGGAGACAAGTTTCTTGTCAATGGGAAGATTCAGCCGTTCTTCAACGTCAAACGGCGCAGGTATCGTTTCCGCTGGCTCAACGGCGGGCCTTCCCGTTTCTACCAGTTCTACGTCACCAAACAGGACAACACGAACCATCCCTTCTACGTGATTGCCAATGACGGCAATCTGTTGCCGAACCCTGTCCTGACATCAAACGGCGTCCGCATCGCTGTGGCCGAGCGCATGGATGTGATCGTTGATTTCTCGTCGTTCGCCGCGGGGACCAAGTTGTATATCAACAACCGCCTGGAGCAATGCGACGGGGCGGGACCGAGCGATAATATTGTGGGCGCGAACCTTGGGAACAAGGTGCTCGAATTCCGAGTCACTTCCGACGCTGTGAGCGATGGCAGCGTAAACCCCGCCACCAATCCTAGCTTCTACGCTGTTCCGGCGAGGGAGCAGGAAGATATCACTCGATGCTTCAAATTCGACAGGCAGAATGGCCAGTGGGTCATCAATGACAAGTTCTTTGCTTGCGACGATGTCCGCTTCAAAGTGAAGCGCAACAACGCGGAGATCTGGAAGCTCGAGGGCGGCTTTAACTGGCAACACCCAATCCACATTCACTTCGAGGAGCACCAGATCGTGAAGCGAAACGGGAACACGCCGACGTTGATCGAGAGGGGCCGCAAGGACGTCACGAGGCTGGGTGAGAACGACGATGTCGAGCTCTTCTTCCGCTTCCGAGACTTCGTCGGGCGCTACCCGATGCACTGCCACAACACGATTCACGAGGACCACGCGATGATGCTGAGGTTCGACATCGATGATGTGGGGAACAGCGGCGAGTCTAATGATTGTGGTCGCCGCTAGGCTTCGCGTTTCCTCGGCATGGCTTTACGAGTCGTGTATGGACCGCAACGTGAGATGTAAGAAAGGAGATAACTATGGCACGTATGAATAGAAGAAGTTTGCTTGCGGCGTTGGCCGCAGCTCCCCTTGCGGGCGGGGTTGTGGCGCGGGCATCCAGCCGCGATGATAAATCGCGCGAGGTGACAAGGGCGCGTTATTTCCCGAACGTCGAGCTGACTACGCACGAAGGAAAGAAGGTCCGGTTCTACGATGACCTGCTCAAAGACAAAATCGTGGTCATCAACTTCATGTATGCAGATTGTGAGGGCATCTGCCCCACCATCACAGCTAACCTGGTGAAGGCCCAGAAAATTCTCGGAGCGCGGATAGGGCGGGACATATTCATGTACTCGTTGACGCTCAGCCCGGAGAAGGACACGCCGGCCGACCTCAAACACTACGCGAAGATGCATGGTGTGAAGCCCGGCTGGCTGTTTCTCACCGGCAAGCCCGACGACATTGAGGGGTTGCGGCGCAGCCTGGGATTCTCTACCGGCAACCTGAAGCTCGACAAAGACAAGGCGAACCACATCGGCATGGTGAAGTACGGGAACGAGCGTCGCGAGTGGTGGGGGATGTGCCCCGGAAAAGCCAAGCCTACCTGGATCGTTGAGTCTATCCTCTGGATGGATGACAGCAAAGGGAAGCCCGGAGCCTAACCAGAAGGAATGAACCGTGAGATACTTTGAAGCAAAGGAGGACGAAAATGAAAGAGAATCCTGATGTGACGAGAGGATTATTCGTTGCTCTGGTTCTGGTGGTTGCTGGTGTGTTCGGGCCGGGCATTGCAATCTCGCGGGCTGGGCAGACCAATGGCGATGGCGTTCAGATGGGAGCGCCCCGATCGTCGAAAAGCTTTCGTGTTGTTGGAGGCCCGGAGGCAATAGCTTTTGACGGTGACAGCATCTGGGTCGCAAGCCGCATGAGCAATACCGTCACAAGACTCAGAGCTAAGGACGGTGTCCAGCTAGGCAAGTTCGACGTTGGTCAACGCCCGGTTGCTCTCGCATATGATGGACGCAACATCTGGGTTGCGAATCTGCTTGAGGATAGCGTGATGAAACTTCGAGGGACGGATGGGGCCGTGCTGGGAACGTTTCGAGTGGGTAAGGAGCCCACGGCGTTACTCTTCGACGGATCCAGCGTCTGGGTGGTCAATAGCAGGAGCAACAGCGTGACAAGGTTGCGTGCCAGCGATGGCGCAAGGGTGGCCACCATCCCCGTTGGGTCCCGGCCAATGGCTCTTGCCTTCGATGGAACTAATATCTGGGTAACTAATAACGGCGCAGCCAGTGTGACGAAGCTCCGCGCAAGCAACGGAGAGGTGCTCGGCACCTTCACCGCAGGCAGCAGGCCCATCGGTATCGCCTTCGATGGGGAAAACATATGGGTGGCGAACTTCTACGGCAGTAATGTAACTAAGCTACAGCCAAGGGACGGAGCCATCATCGATACCTTCCCCGTCGAGGACGGCCCGACCGGCGTGACCTTCGCCGGAGGGTATATCTGGGTATCCAATTACGGAACCAGCACCATTTCCAAGATAGAGCCGCGTGATGGATCGCTAGTCAGCAGCCTTTCGGTTGGTAGAGGACCATCAGCAGTTCTCTTCGATGGCCGCAACATCTGGGTCGCGAGCGCTGCCAGCAATTCGGTCCTGAAGTTAAGCCAGAAGGCGGATTCTCCGGCTAGGAATTGATGACTTCTCAAAAGTCCAACGGGAGTAATCCCGGAGGCAACGGCACGGGCAGACGAAAGCTTCTTGAGGCGTCTGCCCGTGCTTTCTCCTTGAGCCGTACTCGTCCGCGACTGATTCAAGAGCACCTGATCATGGGTCACGCTCGGTGCCGATGGGAACGTGTCGTGGCGTTTACGGTTTGAACCGTTTGTTGTCCTCGCCAGAGCTTGAAGGTCCTTTGATCGAGTCCGTAGTTCGGATTCTTACGGAGGAGCCGCCTCCCTGTATTCCGGCTTCAATTTCAATCCCGCTGCACCTAAGCACTTTGTTGGGGTTCTCGCTCGGACCAGCCACCCACAGCGCGTTCGGCAGCTTGAACGCTTCGGCCAGCCTGGCGACCCACTCATCAATGCTACTCCACGTCGGGCCGACATAGGTGACACTGAAATCCACAACCTTGTTCTTCTGCAGACCCGTCACTACCGACGCAACGCCGGCAAATCTGTCCCCACCGCCGTCACCTGCGGGCTCGAACGCCAGGTACACAACCTCACTGCCGCCCGCTTTTGCTTTCTCAATGTCGTCCTTCATCTCTCGTCTCTTAATGACGGCAGGAAACAGATCCACAACTTGTTGGGTGGTCATGCCTAGTTTAAGGCCCCGAACGGTTGGCGCAGTGGCTTCCGTCAACGTGCATCTGAATTGAGGGGCTTGAGCAAGCAGTTGGTTTGCCAAGGTCGTCACAATCGCAAACGTCAAAAAACCCATCATTAGTTTTTTCATGTTCTTCTCCTTTTCTGGGTTAATCAGATCATCCGGGTCACCGCCGCCAGAGAGTCCCGAGTTCATGCACATCCAGGTTCTTCGCTCAGTCAATCGCCTTCTGTGAAACGTGTTTTCTGTGGCCGAAAGCGCAATGGACGCTCTGCAGGCGGAATACTACGTCGGAGTCCCGGCCCGATCAAGGCGACTGGAGTATTTGACACAGACGCGGGTACCGCATTGAACGAAGCTGGCCGGGTTGAGAATCTGCCGCGTGAGGCTGGCCTTCCAATTATCGGCGGGCGAGACGCTGCCGGAGAGCCTCGAATAGCACCACCCCCGCCGCAACCGAGACGTTCAACGAGCTGATCCGCCCGCTCAGCGGTATCGCCACGACGACATCGCAGCGGTCGCGCACCAGCCTGTGAAGCCCTGCGCCTTCGCCTCCGAACACCAACGCGACCGCGCCCGCGTAGTCGTACTGCGTGTACGGCATCTGTCCGGACTGCTCGACCCCGACGACCCAGACGTTTCGCAGCTTGAGCTGTTCGATGAACTGAGCGAGGTTCGTCACTTTAGCGATGGGCAAGTATTCGGTCGCGCCCGCGGACGTTTTCGTGACGACTTCGGTGACGTGCGCGGCGCGGCGTTCGGGAATCACGACGGCGGTAGCTCCCGCGCACTCGGCAGTGCGAATAATTGCGCCGAGGTTGTGCGGATCTTCGACCCCGTCCAGCAGCACCAGCAGCGAATCGCTCTTGATCCCCGCCAGAATCTCCTCTTCGCCGGCGTAGCTGGTTGCCGAAGCGATCGCGATCACGCCTTGATGATTGGCGCGATTGCTCAACCGATCAAGCGAAGCACGAGGCTCGTGTCTCACCGGCACTCCCGCTCGGCGGGCCGCTTCCGTGACCTCGCGCAGCCGATCGTGTTTTGCGCCGTCTGCAATCACGATTCGCTCGATCCGGCGGCCTCCCGCCCGCAACGCTTCCAGCACCGGCAGCACTCCGTAGACGTTCGGCATAAGGCACCCTTTTATCTCATCACCTCGGCAAACTCAAACCGACGTAGCATAGACTTTAGTCTGTGCCCGACTAGACCCCTTCTATCGGCGCTGCTGACACAGACTAAAGTCTATGCTACTTCAGACCGTGTCCGACTAGACCCCTTCTGTTGGGGCTGCTGGCACAGACCAAAGTCTATGCTACTTCAGTCTGGGTCCGATTGAGGCAAGTTCTATCGGCGCTGCTGGCACAGGCTAAAGTCTATGCTACTTTCTCCGGGTTCGTGGGCAGACTGCGAGCGCAGCTTTCAATCGACATGTGTCGGGTGAAAGTGTTACGCAGGGTAAGGACCAGGCCAGCAGGTCGGCGATAAACGCGAGCTTTCTCGTTGAGGCGAGGTGGCACGGAAGTCGCTCACTGCTATGGAGTATCTGAGTCTTGCAGCGAGGGTAAACCAACACTTGTCGTCGGTCGTGTCTATCAGGAATCGCGTTCAGCCCTGGCAAGCGGCGGTCTGCCTGGGAATCTCGACATATCTAGTGCTAGGCGCGGCGACAAACAGCGTTCGTGGTTATCACTGGTTGATGCTGGCCGGGATGCCGGCCGTGTTGCTGTCCGCCGAACGAGGCAAGCGATTCTTTGTCGATTGGTCGCCGCTCTTCGCGTTTTGGCTTGTGTACGACCGGCTTCGATTGATTCAGCCGCTGCTCTATTCTCGAGTAGCCGTCGAGGATCCCTTCCTGATCGAGCGCGCGGCGTTTGGCTGGCTCGCAAGAGGAGAAGTTCCTGCGCACGCGGCGCACTCGTGGCTGGCTGCGCAGCCGGGGGCCGTATCGCTGGCCGTTGAGTGGGCCGCGCAGATCGTCTACTTTTCACATCTGTTTGTCGCGCCGCTGGTCATTCTCGCAATGTGGAGGTTGGGCGCTTCGAGAGAGCGATACCGCGCGGCGTTCCGTCAGCACGTCCTTGCATTCACGGTCTTGAACTTCAGCGCGATCGCCATCTATGTGCTGTTGCCGGTTGCACCTCCATGGTGGGTGAGTTTGAACGGATATGCGCAGCCGACAAGGGAACTGGTCGGTCAGGCAAACATGGCCGCGGCTATGCACGGAGCGTTGATTCAGGGAATGATCAGCAACGCTTCACAGTGGTTTGCGGCTGTGCCATCGTTGCACGGCGGCTATCCGGTGCTGTTGTTGCTGCTCACTCCGTGGAGACAAAGCCGGCGGGTTTGCGTTGGGATCGCAGTGTATGGTTTCGCGATGTGGGCGGCGACGGTTGTGTTGAATCAACATTACATTGTCGACCTGCTAGCAGGCGCGTTGTTGGCGGCAGCGGCGTGGTGGGTGGCCAGGGTCATCGCGCGTCGCCGTGCCCGTTGAGCCCCTGTACGGGCGGCTTCATAAGGCGTGCGGTTATTTTTGTGAGAAGGGGCGGCCACGGAGCAACTATGCTCGAATACGAGCTGATGTGAGAATGAAAC